>NZ_JAJSLW010000006.1:0-258924 GCF_021729145.1 Membranihabitans maritimus
TAACTTCACAACACTTCAATCTCAACTATCTATATTGTTAATCAACTTATATGTTAATTTCTTCTTCGTCCGTATGCTGACGACCGGGACAACCCAACTCACATCACCCACGTCAGTACTTCCTCCCATGGGGTGTTCAAGAGTTTCTTCCAAAGGAGTAATAACTGATTCCATGCCCAATTCTTCTTTTGCCGTAGCTTTCTGAATCTTCTTTGCAAAATTTTGTTCTTCTTCGGTATAAATGATCGGCCCCAGAAACTCCAGGTTCTTTTGCATCGCTTCCGATCCTGTACGATTCACCAATATTTCATGAACACCGGATACCAACGAAATTTTATAATCCGTTTTGGTCATAATAGAAGCCCCGCGGGCCATTTCTTCCACGTGTTTCCATACTTCCTCCATTCCGGCCCGGCGGGTGTCTCGTACCCGAGTCCAAATTCTTGCGTAATCGGGCACAACATTCACTACGTCTCCCGCCTGTTGCATGTGATAGTGAATCCGCACCGTAGGACGGATATGCTCTCTGAAGGTATTAATTCCAGCAGCATACAATTCCATTGCATCCGAAGCAGATCGCCCATTCCAGGGATCCCCTGAGGCATGCGCCGCCTGACCGTAGAACTCAACAATAAAATCTACCAATGCCAGTCCTTTCTGTACAGCCACTTTCGTCTCTCCTGAAGGATGCCAATCAAGCACTACATCAACGTCTTCAAATGCTCCGGCTCGAATCATCCAAAGCTTACCAAAGTATTTTTCTTCAGCCGGGGTTCCATAAAACCGTATCGTTCCTTGTAATTCACCCCTTTCTAATAGCTTTTTCAATGCTACTGCAGCACCCAGGGATGCCGTCCCGAATAAATTATGTCCACACCCATGTCCAGGATTTCCCGTATTCAATGGATCTTTATAAGGAACCGTCTTTTGAGATAAACCCGGAAGGGCATCAAATTCTCCTAAGATGCCGATTACAGGATGTCCCGAGCCATATTCTGCCGTAAATGCAGTAGGCATACCTCCTATATTTTCGGTAATTTTAAAACCATTTTTCCGGGCATAGTCAACAAGCGCTTCAGAGGACCGGATTTCTTGAAATGCTTCCTCCTCATACGACCAGATTTTATCACTTAATTCTCGTAGTTCCGGGAACTGATCATTAATGCCTTTAATTACAAATTGCTTTTTCTCATTTTCCGATTCCTGAGCAACCATAAGGTTTCCTAAAAACACCAATAAACACAGAATATATATTTTCATCTTCACAGTACTTTACCGTAAAATAATAATATTCCACTGCTTTTCAATTCATCCGTTTTCTTTTTTTTATACGTCTCCTACAAGAGTACAGTCGCCCATGAAAGATAGCTAAACTCGGTGCTGCGTCTTCAGGGCTTTACGGTTTCACGAAACTCTGAGCCCTCACCGCACTATCCAGAGAATTTAAAAGCATTTTATTAAATCCTTAAAGTTTACCAATAGTACGACCTCACCAGAGTCATTTACAAATGTCAAAAACATGCCTTTTACTCATGTAATCTCCAATACCACAAAAACTTATTTGAAATATAATTCCCTGATCGATTTATATCTTCCTTTTTCAACCTTAACAATCTTCTCGAAAAAAGATCATCTATTTTTCAATTCAAGAGATCGAACATCAAAATATCCACCTTTCTCAATTTCCGGGTCCGGTCGTATTATAACACGATAAAGCCCTTCTTTCAGTCGCAGGGAGCCTATTGATTCTTTATCAAAGACTTCCCACGAGCCAGTATCCTTTACATTTCTTTGGATCATTTTTTTCCCGATAATCAATTGATATGGATTACCTATCACGCCACCTTCTGCAGACCATTCCAGATAAATATCGTACTTCCCGGGCTTCTGAACCTCAATAATCCACTCTATCCGGTCCGATTCATTGAACCATCCAAACGCTTTCCATTCTTCCATATACTGGATTTTCGGCCCTATACCCTTTCCTTTAATAGCAGATAACCTAATGATTCCATTTACCGGTTCTATTAGCTCAAAACAATTAGGCAAAGTATCTGCATAATTCACATTTTCCATTGTAAAGTTTTCTCCAGCCATAACCGGATTTACTAAGATAAAATAGATACATAAAGTAGAGGCCAGGTAAGTAATATATTTCATTTGTTTAAAATTTAAATCCGTATAGACTGAAGGGTTCATAAAAACCAAATCTCAAGTAAAAAGTCACGTTATATTATACTTTTTATAATCTCAATGGGTAATTTTCATTTAAAAAATCCAAATACATTTTATTATTTCTTCGTAATGAACTACTTCCCTTTCTCCATTTGAATCAATCGATCGATTCGGTAAGGGAGGGCCTCCAAAAAGGCCAACAAATCTGATAATTCATCTTTAGTTAATTGCTGGTCCAGTCCCGGAGGCATCATCGATACCGTGTGTTCTTCTACCGACTTTACATCACTTTGTGGTATGCGTACTTCTGAGCCGGGTCCCAATTTCAATTTAATCATTTCTCCAGTCTGTTCGGCAATAACTCCTGTGTATGTCTTTTCCCCCGTCTTCACTACATAACTGTCGTATTCCCGTGCAAAACTCGCACTGGGATACACAATTGCTTCGAGAATATCATGCCCGGAACGAATCTCTCCAATATTAGACAAATCCGGTCCAAAATCCGATCCTTCTCCTCCTACTGCATGACAGGTATAACAAATCCCCTTCCCGTAAAACAACTTTCTTCCTTCGCTTACGTCTCCTTTGCCCAGACTCTCTGCCAGGGTGTGCAATTTTGACAAACGCTCAGACTGTCTTGCCTTGATCTTTTCCAGTAATGGAATAGCCCGGGTTCTCACCCTTTCCGGATATCCGGACAACACCTTTTCCAGGTCACTCAATGATATATTGTCCAGACCTTCATTCACCCCTTCCAGGCCTTCGACCAAAGACATACCTACTTTTTCATCCGTATTTCCTTCAAATACGCTCAACAACTTCGGTAGTAACAATAAATCCGCTGACGGCAATTCATCATTAGCCAATTCCTGCAGTTCTTCACTGTTCAGATCAGATCTAGACATCAAATCCACTGCACTCTGACGCAATGTTGATGAATGTTCACCTTCCAAAAATCCCTTCAAATATTTCCATTCTTCATTCAGAAGGGAGCCGGAAGTCATCAGGCGGGCACTTAATGCCTTCATGCGCAATTCGTCGCTATTTTGTATATCCGAGGCAATTTTCTCTAATTTACTTTCAAATCCTTTTAAACTTCTCGACTCAATCAGTCCTAATACCCCAAATGTCATTTCCTCTTCCCCCTTATCAAGAATGCTGTTCAGGGCTTTTTTCCAATCCATCGGAAATTCAGACACTTCCGCACTCCTCATAATCTCTAACAAAAAGTCCTGTTCAACAGTTGTCTCACTTTTCACCAATTCTTTAGCGATCAAAGACTGAACACCTTTATTTGAGGAAAAAGATAGTAACAAAGATCGCAAATCCAATCCCGGTGCTTCATTCTTATCAGCATATACTTTCTTTAGATACCTTTCAATAATCCCTGCCCATTCTTCATGTCGCGAGGCTATCCAGATGCCCAATTCCCGATCCTCAGGATCCTTCCCGGATAAGAAAGGAATTATTTCCTCTTCCGTCAATTTATAGCCAGTCATCTGGTCCAACGCAATCAATGCACCTCTCCTTTTTGCACCAGATCCCGATGTCAATGCTTTTCTTAGCAGTTTCTCTGAGCCGATCCGATATAAAGCAAAACGAATTGCATGTTCAGTCATCCTGTCCATTGGTTGATCCAGCGCTTCCAATAAAGCAAACACCCCTTCTTCACTGCCTATTTGGCCCAGGGCTGTCGCAGCCTGTCGACGCAGAGGAAGATCCCCATCTACGACCCATTTGCCCAATGTGCCAATGCTTTTCTCGTCTCCATACAGTCCCACACACCTTGCTGCAGCCACCCGTACGCTTTTCATTTCGCTATTCAATGCTTCCCGAATCACCGAAAATGCCATTTCACCTCCGATTCTATACAACCCAAAGATGATCGAAGTTTGCAACGCTTCTTCACTACCCTCCAGCTTCGATTCCAACAGAGAAACCGATGACGCACCTCTTCGGACCAACTCATTCATGGCTCGTTCGGCTACTTTATAACGGTTATCGGATAGTAAGGTCCCTAATTCCTCCGAATCCGATTCTGCAAAATGAATCGCATCACCCCACAACTCCTTACGATTGACTTTTTTTGATCCTTCTTTACGAATTCTATATATTCCTCCTTTTACCTCCGGTTTTGCCACCCGCGACAGCGGACATCCCTCTATGAACCATCCTCCTGTCACCACCACCAACAGGCTACCGTCCGCATCTTCCAATACATCCGTAGGATGAATATCCTTTGCCGTGGATGTTATAAACGGTTCATCACTATTGGTCTTATATGTAGCCCCTTCCGGAGTCAACTGATACCTCATAATCCGGCCTGTATTGAATTCGGCCGAAAACAGGTTCCCCGCATATTCATCGCCCCATTCTCCACTCTCATAACGCATCAACCCGGAAGGAGCCACACGGGCCATTTTCGTCATCACCGGCATCAAGGGTCCCGTCCTCGGTAATCCGTCCTCATCTATGCTCGGATGATATTTCGGATATACCCCTCCCTCGACCCAGTGCATCAACGCATCCCGCTGACCATCCTGCGGATCTGTAAAGTACGTCATCGTCCCGATACTCTCTCCCGTGGGCATAAATATCAATTCGATTGAATTGTCAAAGCCACCTCCGCTCATCCATTCCAACTTGCTGCCATCTGGTTTACAACGCCAGATACGGGTTCCCGATCCCGACAGCCTCTCGCCTTCCTGCGTCGTAATATCAAAACCCCGCCGGGCATCCGCCAGATACAACCAACCGTCCCGCCCCATAAAAGGACCACTCAATATTGCTCCGTTCTGGTTCAGTTTCCATCCAGTAAGCAATACTTCCCGTTGATCGGCCACACCGTCTCCGTCCGTATCCGTCAATTTCAACAAATCCGGAGATGCAGCTACATACAGACTCCCGTCATGATAGGTACCACCCATTGGGAATGGCAATTGATCGGCATAGATTACACTCTCGTCAAAAACACCGTCTCCGTCTTTATCATACAATCGCCTTATCTGATAGGAAGGTTCTGCCAACATCACCTCTGTCCCCATATCATTTGTCTCCGTTGATTCAAAAAGGAACAAATTTCCCTCTTCATCATAACTTCCAAAAAAAGGATACGAAATCAAATCTCCCGACACCGCTTCCTCAATCTCAAATCCTTCCGGGACTTCCAGACCGCCGATCTCCCGAACTCCTCCTTCCTCGCTATGGCAACTCCATAAGGTTATACTCAACAACAAAAAATAAACAATCGCAGATAAAAAATTAAGTTTCGACATTCTCCTGTTTTATTGAACTTTGAAATGATTAATTACACATTCTATATCCGGTGTGGTTTTTACGGATTTTGAACCAAATTGGAATTTACATTAATTTCTCTTTCCGGAATATAAAAAATTACCCTGTCATCCGAAGGTTCCACTGTGAAATGAAAATTATCCTCTCCGTGTAATCCCGGAGAAGCCAGGACCAAAGGCCTACTGTTCCTGTACAAATCATGAGGTCTGTGGCCTTCGTAAGCCAATTCCAGTCTCCTTTCCTCCAGGACAACATCCAATACTGTCTCATTCCATCTTAAATTATCCAAAGTATATAATCCCGTATCCGGTATATCAGCCCTTTTTCTAATCAGATTTATATCATCCAGTGCCAACTGGTCTTCTCCCATTTTGGCATTGGCCTCAGCCCTGTTCAAATACATCTCGGCGAGTCTCAGGTAAATAGGGGAGCTTAAGTTGGCTACCCCCTCCTGCCAGTTAAATTTATTAATAAAATATCTCGGTGACGTTCCCCGGTATTGTAATTCCCCGTCGACATAATGAGGGGTAATAAAATGTAACCGCGCATCGGTTGGAAATTTATTCAGCAAATCAAAAAGTTGCTGAGGAGCGTAATATTCCCCCCACCCGGTGGATAAAGTTTCAGGATCATTATAATACAATGACCCTACGGCATTTTTGTCCTTGTTATCAGCTAAAGTATGCCTAAAACAAAATATGGTCTCGGGATTACTCTCCGGCACTAATGTCGGAGATTTAATGTAAACATCTGTACCGGCCAGAGTATATCGTCCGGAATTAATAACCTCATTGGCATATTTTATCGAATTCTCATTATCTTCCATGTAAAGATAAACCCTGGAGAGAAGAGCCTTTGCCACTTCCTTTGAAGCGAAATTTGAATTCTTCGTTTCAGTCATCAATTCAGCAGCCTTTAATAAATCCGATATCACGAAGTCATAAACTTCCTTCACGGTATTCCTTACCGGTAATTCCATATCGGAATTTTCTGTCACAATGGGCACTCCCAGACTGCCTCCTCCGTTCTGAGGGTAAGGGCGTCCAAACAATCTGACAAGGTTGAAATGGGCAAATGCTCTTAAAAAATAATTCTCTCCTTTGAGCTGATCCAGGCTTGGAGATTGGCCTTCTTCGATCTTCCCAAGAATTTGATTGGCCCCGTAAATAAGTTTGTACGATTGCGCCCAAAAATCTCTTGTAGGATACATATTGGGAATATGTTTGTAAGAAGCAGCCAGAGATGCCTGATCTCCATCTGCACCACTTTGTATCACATTATCGCCCGGCCATTCATTCAATGTCATGAAATGCCGGGTATATGCTTCCGCTACGATTGCCGCGTAATTACCATATGTTGCGATTTGAATATCATCTTCCGATTTAAATGCCAGGTCCGATGATTTACTGTCGTAAGGCTCAAGATCCAAATCACAACCAAGGAACAAATGACTGTTGAATAATATTAAAATATATATTAAAAATTTATTAATCGTTTTCATATCCTCTTACAATTTATAATGTGATATTAATTCCAAAAAGTATTTTTTTACTGATTGGGTATTTAAGGCTGGAACTGCTTCCTCCCGCACCCAGTGCTACTTCAGGATCCATACCTGAAAAATCTGTGAGGGTGACCAAATTATCTCCACTGACAAAGAAATTCAAATCGGCCAGGCCCGCTCTCCGTGTGATTTCCTGCGGCAAACGATATGTAAGCGTTATGTTCCTTAATCTGATATAACTTCCGTCTTCCAAATAGCGCGATGAAGTTTGATTGGAGTTTTTATTTCCTCCAAAAACAGGTTTGGGATGAGTGGCATTATCTCCGGCTTGTTCCCATCGAGACCATCCGTCAGCCAGGACCATATTATTAAAAGTATAATACGCACCGTCCGAATCAAATAATGCTCTTGAAGAATGATAGACGAGATTACCGTAAGTAAAATTAAAAAAACCTGAAAGAGATACATTTTTATACGTAAAAGTATTTATAATTCCCCCTGTGAAATCGGGATTAGCATCTCCGGCTTTTTGCAAAGTCCCTTCACTATACACATTTGTTGTAGAAGTACTTCCGTTCTCATTCACTACTTCCCACAAAGGATCTCCGTTTTGGGGATCCACCCCGGCCCATTTTCGCATGTACCAGGTATACAATTCTTCTCCTTCTTCCACTATCTGATTTCCTTGGATAATATTGTTGTCTTCGTTAAGTTCCAATACTTCACTCTTATTGAAAGCAATATTAAAATTAGTAGTCCATTTAATTTCCCGATCAATATTCTTGCTCAGGATATTAAGTTCTATACCCTTGTTAAGAATTGATCCTATATTCCGTGTTACCGAACTAAACCCACTGGTAAACGGTAATTCCACATTCAACAATAGTCCATCCGATTCTTTACGGTAAAAATCCAAATTGACGGATATACGCTTGATAATATCCATATCCACACCCACGTTAAATGTCTTGACTTTTTCCCAGGTCAGATCCTGATTAGGGATTTGCGAAGGGATCGAGCCCGAATTACCGGCATACTGCGTAGAATAACTGTAAAGGCCCAAAGACTGATAGTTACCTATATTTGCATTTCCTGTTATGCCATAACTAACTCTCAATTTGAGAAAATCAAACAAAGATTGATTACTCATAAATGACTCATTGGAAAGGATCCAGGATGTACCCAAAGTAAAGAAATTGGCCGATCTGTTATTGCTTCCAAAACGCGAGGAGGATTCATTAATAAAAGCACCTACTAAAAAATACTTACTACTAAAGCTATAATCCACCTGTGTCAAGGCTTTCCTAAAGGCATTTTCATATACATTCCCTCCTGAATTCAGTACCGTGGAAGCCGCATCCAGAACGTGAAGACCCGGTGCCAGTCCATCGACCTGAATCGAACCGTTCTCCGAATAGTTCTTCTCCCCTTCCAGTACTCCGAGAACCGTAAAATCATTTTGCCCGACGGATCGGAAATACCGCAGCCGGTTGGATGTGATAAGTCCCCTGCTAAAACCTGATTCTTCTCTCAACCTTCCATTTCCTTTACCTGCTTTTGAACGAATGTCTTCGTATATCTGCGTTGATAAATCGGAAAATGACACCCGATTGTAACTGGAAAATTCCAAATTTTGCAGTATGCTATATCTGTAATTCAGATCCCCGTTTAAGTTCAGCCCATTCGAAGAGTTGAAATTATATTGCCATCCATGTAAAAAATTCTCCTGTTCACGTCCAAACCAATTACCTTCTGTTCCTCTCCTCAATTGACCATCCTCACTATAGGGATTATCCCACGGAATATTTAAATAAGCACCGTACAATGCTCCGTTCAACCCGGAAGGTTCTCTCTCCTGTTCTATATATGCTGCATTGATTCTCAGGTCAAGCGACATCTTTTCATTCATTTGATGGGTAATATTCGATCTCAAATTGTATTTATCATTGAAGTTCTTTTGCAATGTCCCTTCTTCACTGTAAAAATTACCCGATACATAAAATTGTGTTTTTTCCGAACCACCCGAAACTGTAGCAACATAATTTTGCGTCAACCCCTTTCTAAAAGCCAGATCCAACCAATCCGTATGCTGAGACAAAACCGAGGATGGGATTTCTTCAGCAAATCGATCCGCCGGATAAAAACTTTGTTCATAAGCATACAATTGGGCTGTATTCATCACTTCAAAATTCCCACCGGTCGCATGATTAAACCCTACACTTGAATTCACACGAATAGTTGTTTTACCCGCCTGACCACTTTTTGTTGTAATTATGATAACCCCGTTGGCAGCCCTTGAACCATACAAACCCGTCGCAGCCGCATCTTTTAGTACCGTAACCGATTCTACATCGCTGGGGTTCACACTCCCCCCTATGATCCCATCCACGACTATTAAAGGATTGGAATTAGCAGAAATCGAACTGGACCCTCTTATATTAATACTCGAAGTCGCCGTTGGGTCACCTGATCCATTGGAAACTACCAATCCGGGCGCCTTACCCTGAAGCATACTTGAAACACTGTTGCTCGTAACATCCATAAGATCCTTATTGGAAATTACATTTACGGCACTAGATAGTTCAGATTGTTTTTTGGCACTGTATCCTACTACAACCAGTTCATCCAGGGTTTCAACATCACTTTGCAAGAACACTGTTATAAATTTTTGTCCACCAACAGGCACTTCAAGAGTACGGTATCCGATATACGATACCACTAAAATGGCATCGTCCTCTACATCCACCATACCGAATCTCCCCTCAAAATCGGTAGCAGATCCCTTATTCGTTCCTTTTACACGAATATTTACCCCGATCAGGGGTTCTCCAGATACGTCTTTGATAATACCTGATAAGGTATCCGGTACTATTTTCGCAAAACGTTGAAATCGATCCCCTCTATTCAGAAAATCAATCTTTTTCTCCCGGTGCACTCTTTTTTTTGCCACCAGGAAAATCTGCCGGTCTATTATTTCGTATCCAGTGTGTGTATCCGCAAAGACCTGGTTTAAAATTTCATCGATAAACTCATTTTCAACACGGACAGAAACCGTCCGGGTCAAATCCACATCCTTAATTTTATATACAAACCTGAATTCGGAATGGCTTTCAATCTGCTCCAGTAATCTTTCAACTGTAGCATCATTCAGGTTCAATGATATCTTCATTTTTTGAGAATATCCCGTATTCGCCTGTATTACGAAAAATGTAGAAAAGAAAGCCAGAATACTAAGCTTCATCTTTAAACTAATTTTTTTATTAAGATGCCCGCTTCTTAATTTGTAAAGAAGTTTTTCCATATCTTTAAAGTGGTTAAGATGGTTAAATAATTGGTTTAATCATTGTTTTCTAAATCGGGAAATGCGTCACCATTTTCCCGATTTTTTTACGCTGCTATGCACCTCTCATTCGGAAGCAATCTTCTTCCATGAATGCGTCCGAGGCAGATTTTTGCATTAATTTTTGTTTTTCATAAACTGTTTTTTACTGAATAATCACACTGTTGTTCTCTTGTATCGTAAAATCAATTCCATATATGGTATGCAAGTAACTTAAGACCTTTTCAATAGACACATCTCCAAAACTGGCGTTAAATCGCTCCTTGGCCAACTTGTCATTTTGGTTACTAATCTTTACATCGTACTTTCTTTCCATCTTTTTTAGAATGTCTTCGAAAGTCATATTTCGAAATACCAGCTCACCCCTGGTCCAGGATGTATAGATGGAAGTGGCAACTTCTTGTTTTGAAACCGTATTTTCTTCTTTACTGAAACTGGCTTTGTATCCCGGCTTCAATAAATTCTCCCTGTCGGATCCGGTCTCGTTTGCCTCCATATCCAACCGGACCAATCCTTCCACCAGGACTACTTCAATCGACTCGTCTTCGGGATAAGTGGATACATTAAACTGTGTACCCAATACCCGGATATCCATTCCCCCGGTATTGACAATAAACGGCTTGTCCTTGTTTTCCGATACGTCGAAATACGCTTCTCCGCTTACAATAACTTCTCTATATTGCTCTGAATTCAAAAATTTCACTGGGAATTTAAGCGAGGATCCGGCATTTAAATATACCAAAGTTCCATCTGACAACCGGACCTGAAAACGCCGGCCATAAGGGACCCTAAGGGTATTGTATTGTAATTTTTCAATGGCTCCGTTTTCATACGTTAACACTTCCTGATTCTGAATACCGATGACATTCCCTTGTTCATCTTTCACCATACGGCTCCCGTCCGGATTAATTACTTCAATACGACCGTCTCCCAGTTCAAGTGTTATGGCATCGTCTTTTGTTGTACCTATATCATACTGTCCAGACTCCAAAACCATGTTTTCACCGTATGGAGAAAAGATCTCCTGATAAAGTAAATAGCCTGCCCCGAGGAAAAAGATAATACCTATCACCGCCGCATATTTCCTTATCATACGACCAAATGTAACCTTAGACACCTCTTCTTTTACATCAAACCTGCCTTTATATTGGGTTATCTCGCGGAAAATCCGGTCAGCCGTTTCCTCATTTACTCTTTTCCGGTCTCGTACCATTGCCAAAACCTCCTCCACCAAAGGAAAATCTTCTGACGGATTTTGGTTCCTGAAGTAATCAACAATCCACTCGATTTCTTCCTCTGAACATTTATTTTCCACATATTTTTCAAGTAAATTCCGTATATCCTTATCCTCCTTCATATAATGTATTTAGCAGGCTCTTTGGTTGGCTTGTCCCACGATTAATACTACTTATAATACACTTGAAGAAATGGAAAGTACTATTCCGTACTATCTTTTTTATATTTTCTTGCTATCTATCTTTGATATATCTGCCTTAAACCCCAGGCATATAAAAGGTCAAAAATCCATAAACCGAGTACTCTCTGGGATTAAAATGCGTGGAGACATAACTTTACATAGTCAATGAATGAATATTCAAAATTTATAGAATTTCCCATGCCAAAAGCAAAACGCTCCAGGAAATATCCCCATGAACCTGCAAAAAATCCCGGATGGTTTCCAGTGCCTTACTCATTTGATTCTTCACTGTACTCAAGGAAATATCAAGTTCCCGACTGATGTCTTCATAACTTTTTCCTTCGAACCGGGACATCTCAAAAATACGCCTCCTTCTCGGAGGTAATAAATTAATAGCCTCCGTTTTTATGCGCTCCAGTTCCTTCTCTTGCATAATTTCTTCGATAGGATTAAACACCTTTACTTTCATTGAAAAGAGTTCATTACGCAATTTCCGGTCATTAGCCGCCTTTCGAAGAAAATTCAAGGTAAGATTACGTGAAATGGTAAAAACATAGGATCGGAAAGATTGCCCGGGATCCAATTGGGTCCTATGCATCCAGACTTTCAAAAAGGTGTCCTGAAGAATTTCTTCCGCATACTCTTTTCTTTTCAATAAACTCAGACCATACGTATAAATATCGTCCCTGTATAGGTCAAATAATTGCCTGAAAGCTTCTTCATTATTATCTCTGACCTCACGCACCAGAAACCGCTCTCTATTTAAATCATTCTGAGACATGATCAATTAATTACCTAATTCAACCTTTAGAAATGATGATTTAGATTCCTTAAAAATTACGACAAAATATAGTTTTCAAATCTTTTGAAGATCTTAAAAATGCATTCCTCGAATACCCCTAATCCAACAATATTAATAATTTATTTACAAAATAATTGCAATTACATAATCTTTTTCGGATAAGGTCTTGAATCTCTATGATTAAATAAAAATCGCCTGAAATAATTCCAGGCGACGTAATAAATGAACGATTTTCCATCTTTGACAGCAGGCTTTTTGCCCGTAAAAAAGTTAGCCAAATACTTGTATGTTTACCCTTTCAATGAGAAGACTTTTTGTCAGGACAAAAAAATCTTGCCTTTATTGATGAAATAAAGTCAGATAAAATTTATATATTTGAAGTGAATCTGTTTTTAAGTATATTGTTTTCAAAAGGGGAAATCTAATGAGATTCCCCTTTTGGTTTTTTAATAAACCTTGTCTCTTTTAATCATTTTCAATTTATTTTACTTCTTCACAAAAATCTTCGACGCTACCTTACCGCTGGTTTTTACCAATAAATAGTATGGACCTGAATTCAACAGGCTAATATTCAATACCTCATTTGCACGCCCATTTATACTGACATCTCGATCCAGTAACGTAGCCCCTTTCACATCTACTACCTCCAATGAATATTGTCCCGTAGGTCCTTCGAATTCCACATTCAGTTGATTACTTGCAGGATTGGGATACAGGTTGAATCCAGCCAAATCCAATTTGGCACTTCCCCGAGTCATCTCTGGTATTTTCGAAGTAATCTCTATCACGCCATCGCTTCCTTCATTACCGTATTTTTTGGTTGCAGATTCCCCTTTCAGCACATTAATTGATTCTATGGTAGACGGATCGATTGTATTTAATGTCTTCTGACCGTCTGCCCGCCCGATCTTGGTGCCGTCTAATACGATAAGCGGATTGGCTTCACTTCCATCTCTTTTCTTCAATTCTACTTCTGATAAATCCTCAGCTCCTCCGAAACCTACTACTACCACGTCGGGCAAAGGATTGACCATTTTAGATCGATCTGCTTTTTCAATGGTTTCAGATATTTTATCATTTTTCAAATGAAACGAAACGGGCAAAGTCATTCTGAAATTGACAGGTTCTCCGTTTTTCATCGCCGGCTTCCATTTGCCCTGACTATCCATTGACTCGGCTATCCTTTCAACCTCTTCGCCCAGACCGGCACCTACATCTTTGATAGCACGGGCCCATCCGATAGTACCGTCCTTTTTCACCACAAATGATATGATCACCTGTCCGGTAATATTATTATTTCGGGCAACGGCCGGATATTTTATATTTTCATAGATATACTCCAACATCTTTACTTCAGCACACTTCGCTTTTTCTGCCTCGGTTCCCCGGATATTCTCACATCCCGGAAAGCGCGGCATAGCATCAACTGCATTTCCTTTATATACTTCTTCAACCTTTATCGCTCGAAGTCTGAGGACCGTTTTCATAGCATCCTTACCGGAAACTGACCTTTCCTCGGTTTCATACCCGTTGGAGGAAAAAACAAGGACAGAGCTTTCATTGACACCATTCATAAGGAAATTACCATTGAAATCCGTAGCCGTTCCACTGTTTGTTCCTTTAACCATCACATTCACACCGATCAGCGGATTGCCTTTTTCATCCACTACTTGTCCCGCAATTTTCCTATCGCCTTTTAATTCCCGGGTAACAATAGATTTATCCTGATCCTGACTGATATTATCTTTCAACTCAAATCTCACAGGCAAAATAAACTGCACTCTCACATTCTGTCCCCTTTGTTTGCCCGGTGTCCAACGCTTATCCAGCTTATTCATCATTTTTATCACCCTTATAGATTCTTCACCGAGACCTGCTCCCACGTCACGCATTATTTTTGGATCGGTAATCGATCCATCTTTCTCCACTATAAAAGATGCTACAATATTTCCTTCCACGCCATTCTCCTTAGCTAATGCAGGATATTTGATGTTTTTATAAATAAACTCAAGCATCTTTTTATCCGCACATCCTTTTTTGTCCCGTGCCGTTCCTTCTATATCTTCACATCCCGGGAAACGAGGCATCTCCTCCACTACTTTAAAGACCTCTCCAGTATACGCGTTGGATGCAATTCCTTTTTCATCATTGCTGATTTCCTTATCCTCCTTGCTTAATTCAAACTTTATCGGGAGGATAAACTGTACCCGGACTTTTTTTCCTCGTTGCACCCCCGGTGTCCATTTTTGATCCATAGAATTCATCAATTCAACGACCCTAAGCGACTCTTCACCAAGTCCACCACCTACGTCTCTCAAAATTTTATTATTCGTCAAAGAACCATCTTTCTCCACAACAAAAGAGACTACTACATTTCCCTCTATTCCATACTCTTTCGCCGCTTTAGGATACTGAATGTTGTCGTATAAAAACTCCAACATCTTTTTATCCGCACAAGTCTTAATCTCTCTTGCCGTTCCTTCAACATCTTCACATCCGGGGAAACGCGGCATTTGTTCTACTACTTTGAAAATCTCCCCGTTTTTGCGAATATCCTCCTTCATTTCTTCACTCATCGGAGGCGGTGGAGGTAATTTGCGAATACTATAAACCCCTGAAGTTACTTCACCACCAAATTTCCGTTTGGCTTCATCTCCTTTATAAATAGTGACATTCCAGGGCCCTTCCTTGGAATATTTCTCTATTAATTCCTCGGTCACAACCCCAACCTTTTCCCCATTGACATAGAATATGTCAGAAGGTTCGATCATAAATTTTTCAGGCCCCATACTTACAATATCTCCAATATTAGGTATTGGCGGCGGTGGAACATTACTAGCTTTCTGATTTGTTGGAATAGAATCCGTTTGCGAAATTATTTCGGTCCCTAATGCCCCGTTCTCATTACTGGTAAAAGAAAAGAGCAATGCTGCAAAGCCTATGATCGGTATGGCGATCAGATACTTCAGCATCGCTCGTTTGGTGGATGGTTTACGTGTCATCATTTTGAATCTGTTTTTTAATTGTGAATAAATAAAGTGATTGGCCAATGCCAATTGCAAGCCCGACTGTGCCTGGTTCAACAACAACTTCCCGTATTCCCGCTTATTCCCCAACACACAGGCCGCCGCATCAGCTTCGTATTCGTGAACTTCTTTGATTTCCTTACGGTAGATATACACCATAGGATGGAACCAGAACAACACACAGAGCAACTCTATAAAAAGTATATCCAGGCTATGCAGCGCCGACACATGCTTGCCTTCGTGTGCCAAAATCCGTTCTTTCTCGCTTGATTGGTCGTACAATTCCGCCGACCAGTAGATCGAATTCATAAACGAAAACGGCATGTGCAAGTGGTTCGTCAATACCAGGTCATACCCTTCCTGACGGGTAATCTCCGCATCCCGGCGAAGGGACAGGATCTCCCGTACCCCTTTTGCCAATTTCAAGGCTGCAAATAATCCGCCCGCAATATACACTCCTACCAACAGACGATACCAGATTGGTGTATCCGGTGAAGCCGATACATAGATATCCCATTGCTGCACCTGGGTATTTACCGGCGCTACGTACAAATGCCCCAGGCTCTCCGCTTCGTGCACAAATAAAGACGTCCAGTCTACCAAAGGGATCACCAGGCCCAATAACAATCCCGTCAGCAAATACCACCGGTTGTATTTGAAAAAGGTCTCCCGTTTCAGGAATATGTAATATCCCAAAAACAAGATCATCCAGCTTATCGTCAGTTGAGTAAGGTAAGTTATCATTTTTCGGTGTTTTTATCCAGTTCGCTCAATAGTTGGTTCAACTCCTCGGGATTCAATTCCCGCTCGCGAACCAGAAAGGAGACCAGTTGATTGGCCGAACCATCGAAATAGTCGTGTACAAACTTTTTCAGCCGGTTTTTACTGTATTGGTCCCGCTTGACCAACGAATAATATTCGTGGGTTCGTCCATACGCCTTGTGATTTACAAAACCCTTCTTTTCCAGGATGCGTACAATCGATGAAATGGTGGAATGCGGGGTATCCGGTTTCCCCATTTTCTCAATTATATCGGATACCAAACACGGTTCGATCTCCCATATAATCTTCATGATTTCTTCTTCTGCTTTTGTCAATTTCATTTTTTTCTTTTTTGGTCAATTTTAAAATTCCTTCTTTATATCAATTACAATCTCTCTGTTATTTGCTTCATGGCGCTTTACCTTTTGATTGATGTAAATACTCCTTGATCCGCATAACCCGGCTTTCCGCATAATTCCGGTACAGCGAATCCTCAGAAGCCAGGTAGTTTTCATACCGGTTGAGTGCAATCCGCTTATCCCGGTAGTATTCATCACTTAAGCGGGCAAAGTGGAATAGCAAAATGGGGCTGGATTTGAGCTCCGAGGATTTTTCCATATAGTCCAGGGCTAGGCGTAAGTCCCCTTTTTTTTCAAAATGGCTACTCAATTTTTGACAATACCGCCATACCATAGGGCCGATACCGAAACGATACATGGCCATTTCCAGATGCATTATGCATTGATCAATACTATCCTCCGCACCGTAAGCCTCGGATAAGAAATAGTGAATTCCTTCATCCACACCGTTTCCATTTGCCAATTTCCTCAAAATCGGGATGGCTTCATGATGACGCCCCGTTTTAGTCAATGCTATCCCGTAATATTTCATCACGGAATTACTGCTATCAGGGATCGAGAACAATCGATCAGTTGTAACCAATGCTTCATCGTAATACTCCTGTTTGACTTCAATTTTTAATTTAAATCGCAAGAAGAGTGGATTTTTCGGATCAATAAAGAGTCCGCGTTCCAAATACTCCAATGCAAAGTCATATTCTTCAAGATTATAATAAATATCTGCCAGCAGACGGAGGGCTTCCAGGTCCCGGTCGTTATATTGGAGTGTTCTTCCAAGCGAAGCTATAGCGCAAATCATATCATTGTCATAATAACACGCCTTTCCCAATTGTTTATAATAAAAACTATTGGTAGAATCAATCTCTATCAAACGGGCAAAATACGACCGGGCCTCAACATAATCATGTCTCTTAAATTCAATTTTCCCCAGCGCCATAATATATTTCACATTCAAAGAATCCAGGGTCCAGGCCTTGTGATAAAAGATACGGGCGTCCTGAATATTTCCGAGTTGTTCATATGCATTAGCAAGGTAATAGTGATACGTTGGTTCGTGATTTACTTCCCGCTGACAATAGTAAAAGGATTCAACAGCCTTCTTATAATCGTACGTTTCAAGGTATTGCAACCCAATTTCAAATACAGAATCAATAGGACGCCCTATGCTTTGTCCATTGCTTTTATCAGCCAAAAACTGCACCAATAAGAATATAGCAAGGGGCCCAAGAAATTCAGTATTTATCAATCTTTCCATCGTCTTCAGAAACTGATTTAACGCAATATACAAATTTAAAACGTATTTTTACGTTATAAAACTAAAATTTCAGATAATATGTAAAAACGGCTCCATATAAAGCAATACAAAAACCTGTAAAAACCAGGCCTATTTTTCGAAAAACCCGCTCCTCGTACTAATGTAACAAGTCCTATTTCAATAAAATTTCACCTGTATGACACCTAAAATTCAGAATACCTATCATACTCAATCCCATAGATATATATGCACTAAAAGGAACATAGAATCATTCAATTACTAAACATCTATTTAAAAACAACCGAAAGACATTTTTTACAAAAATTTAAAATAACATGATGAATTATTTCTAAAAATTATTAAAACCACCCATCCAGACCACTAATAAAGAATTATTATTTTAACAAAATATTAAATACAATATAAATAATTTAACAAATAGCGATAAATCAATTTCATTATAATAAATAATATATATATTAACCTTATAAACAATATTTTAAGAGGATACACATTAATTAGTTAGATAATTTTATTTTCAAATTATTTTAAACACAACAAAACCGTGTACGTTACCTATTTTAGGTACGTAAGAAATTGGTATATTTGATGTATACACAATCCCATAATTAAATATCATTGATATTCGATTATTTAATCTGTAAAATCAAATAATATTTTTATATAACACAATGAAACTTATTTTTTTATGACCATTAATCACGAATTAGAAGCTATTGGGAAAACCTATGAAATAATATCAAGGTTATCCCATCCCCAGCAAAAGAGAGTATTAAATTGGCTTGAAAGCAAGATTGAAGAGACTAAACCCGGAGAAAATCAAGGCGAAGAAGGTATTGAAGGCATTGATTATGCTATCCATACAGGGTATGATGCCATTCAAGAAGGAGGTATAGGCCAATACAAAAATCTTCGGAACTTACTCGATGATATAAATATCAAATCTTCATCGGACAAAACACTCCTTACTGCTGCGTTCATGAAATCCAATAGAAATATGGAGCAATTCAAAGCTCGAGATATTAGCAATACGTTAAAGGAGATTGGAGAATCAGTACCGAATATTACCCTTGCTGTACAACAATTAATAAAAAAAGAATTAATTCAATATATTAAAGGGGCGAAAAAAGGTAAAAGGTTGGAGAAAAAACTTGAATTCACTGAATTTGGAGATGAAATTGTTCGTAGAGCAGTTGAAAATAAAGAATTAATGTTGAGAAGATTGAGGTAGGTTTTTCTCAATTTTCAATTATTATTACAATATGAAATTTGTTCATTTCTGAATAACCAAGGAGAAATGAACAAATTTTTTATTAGCCCATTCCGTTTCGGTAGGTATTCCTAATCAATCGCAGTGAATTTTTGACAAATTGTGGCCCCTGGTATATAAGACCGGTATATATTTGTACAAGGTCAGCCCCTGCCACCAATCTGTTCGATACTTCGTTGGGATTATATACCCCACCGGAACTAATTACTACTTTATCTTCTGAAATTTTACTCCGGACTTCTTTGAGGAGTTCCATCGAACGATCAGCCAGAGGTTTACCACTCAAACCCCCTTTTCCTAATTTTGCAATTCGCTCCTCACTTATCATTAATGGTGACCTGGCAATAGTAGTATTATTAGTTACAATTCCATTTAAATTAGTATTTTCAACCACTTCTAAAATATCGTCTAATTCACCTATTGAAATATCCGGGGCGATTTTTAATAAAATAGGATGACCTTCATTATTCATTTCTTGAATACGCTCCAATATTTCTGTTAATGCATCTTTATTTTGCAGTTCCCTCAATCCCGGAGTATTTGGAGAACTTACATTCACTACAAAATAATCTACATAGTCTTTCAACTTTTTAAAACAAATAGAATAATCCTTCCAGGCATTTTGATTACTGGTCACTTTATTTTTGCCAATATTTCCACCAATAATCAAATCTTTTTTATCCAATTTCTTCAGCCTGTTAACCAGCTCATCAACACCTTCATTGTTAAAACCCATTCGATTGATAAGTGCTTTGTCTTTAGGTAATCTGAATAGCCTGGGCCTCGGATTGCCAAGCTGAGGCAAGGGAGTAACGGTGCCGACTTCAACAAATCCAAACCCCAGATACTGCAATAGTTCAACATATTTGCCATCTTTATCAAATCCGGCGGCTAAACCAATGGGGTTTTTAAATTTTAAACCCATCTTTTCCGTTTCCAATTCCGGATCATTTAGCACAAATTTACTTTTGTAAATTGCCTTCATTCCTGGTAACCCCATAGATAAGCGAAACAACGCCATTGTTTTGTGATGGGCATCTTCCGCATCCAAACTAAATAAATACGGTTTTAAAAACGCTTTATATAAAAACATTAATTTTACTTTTTTACTTTCCCAACATCGGGAATAACTTTAGTATTTCATCCGTATCCGGCTGCGACCCATATTCACAAATCTCAAAGGATTCTGCATACTTAGCCTTGTCAACCCTATCTGCAGAATACCATTTGGCCAACCCCTTTTTGGATTTCGCTGGCAATTCAGGCCAACGCGTTTCCAACAGCCATCTTTTTCGCTCTTCTGCACCCGTCGGTATATCCCCGACATACCCATTGATCCAGGGCAACCATTCATAAAATTGGGATTCATGAGCATCCAAAGCTTCAATTTTACTGTCAATTACCGGCGTAATATCCACAGTTATATCCGCTGAAAACGAATTAGGCTTCTCAAATCGATCCTGAAAATACAAAAAAACAGGGTTCTTATCCAGGGGAGGCGTATCCGCTGCAATATTAGGAACACCGACCATAAAAGCAGCATCTTGCACCAAAACTCCAGTATAGCGATGATCTGGATGATAATCATTTGTCCGATGAGATACTACTATATCCGCTTTCCACTCCCTGATTCGACGGATAAGGTCAAGTCGGTTTTCCAAGGTAGGCATAAGTTCTCCATCGTGATTATCCATTACTTCATATACAATACCCAGTCTTTTTGCTACTTCTTGCGCCTCCGCAGTTCTTCGCTTGGCTAACATTCCTCCACCCATGTCCATATGACCCGCATCTCCATTGGTGACCGAAATAAATTTAACCTCATGCCCCATTTCTGTAAAAAGCGCTGCCGTACCTCCTCCTTTTATATCACAATCATCCGGATGAGCACCAATAAATAAAACTCGTAGAGATTCATTTTGTGCACTCACCTCAATACACAGAAATACAAAACAAATGAAAGAAATAATACTTTTCATAATGGCAATAAATTTTCTATCTGAAATTCAATTGCAAATATAGAAATTTGTTTGTTAGTAGAACACTTTGGCAATTCTCACCATTTGTATTTATAGGGCTTGCTTCCCCAAAAATCCATACAACATTTACCTAGGTTTATTAGCTACCACTTTAGCCTTCCTCTGGGAGCTATAAGTCACTAGCCTCGAATAATGATTACAAGAAATACTCCCTCCCTGGGCTTACCATAAAGGAGACCGACCTCCCCAATTCATACAGCAATCTACATATAGTCGTATCCGGACATTTAGTGGCAAGGCTTAATTATTCAGCCTGAACCTCTCGTCTTCCATCTTAGATGTATATATTGCTCCTTGCTCCGGTCTTCCTGATTCACACTCCCAATCTATTCCCGTTCAGCCAATGCGTTTGCCACGCGATGAAAATAATCAAGACTCTCTTTTATTTCCGGAACACTATTTTCCCAATTATGCTCATATTCAATAGATATAGGACCTTCAAATCCAATATCTTTCATCGTATTCAAGACTCCGGGTATATTGCTAACTCCACTCCCCCAGGGAACATCGTGGGTATTCCGTATTCCAAAATCTTTCAAGTCTTTAAAATGGAAACTAATCAATCGATCCTGCACTTTTTTGAGGCATTCAACCGGATCCAATCCGGACCGCACCCAATGACCGATATCTGCACATACCCCAATCAAAGGACTTCTCCCTTCCAACAACCGCATCGGAATTTCAGGATGCCAATATTTGGAAGGAATCGGATGATCGTGGATAGCTACTTTTATTTGGTACTCTTCACATAATTCTTCAACCAGGTCCAATTGATTGTACTGAGGCTCTGATGTCAAGATCCCAATTCCCATGTCCTTTGCAAATTCAAATAACTTCCGCCAATCTTCCGGATTATCAGGAGAAGAAACTCCAAAGCAAACCGGTGTTATCCCTTTGGATTTCAACAAAGCCTTTACCTGTTGACGCTTTTCGTCACTCATCTTAAAATCGGTCGTTCCCTCTATTCCCGCTCCGATTTTTTGATTTCCATATAACTCTACATATTTCAACCCCAAACTATTCATTTTATCCAATGCTTCCTCTAGCGTAAAAACCCTGAAAGTGTATGCCTGGGAACCAATTTTCCAACCTAATTTTTCCGCCCCCATAGTATTTTGGCCAATCGCGGGTTGTAAAAAGACAGTTATCAGCATAATTGCCAAATAAAAAATAACTTTTTTCATTGTGTATCAAACATTAATTTTTAAATAGTTTTACTTTCCCAATGTATGAAAAAAATTAAAATAAAAAACGCTGAAACAAGCGGGACCAACCGATAAATTGAAAATCATCTATATATAAGCCCCCTTACTGATGCTATTTAAAAATTGTATTAACAGGATTATTTGGTTATTCACTACACCTGTAGAATACAGCAAGAAATACAACACCCTGCCAGGACCAACATAGAATCAGGAAAGTATAGAATACATCTAATATTACCAAGTCATTCAACAAAGTAGGATTCGACTGAAGAAATAAACTCGGTAACGATTTGAACGCGGGAATTTTATGTCGGAACAGTTTTCCTGGCCTTTTCCTTATCTTACTCCAATTATTTTAAAATTTGGGCACATAATTACCTGGAGTTGATTCATATCACTTGATGATTTGATAAATATCATATCCTCAGAGATATATAAATAATATTTTGTCAAAATTTTTAATTTCCATATACTCGTTATGAGACAAAACCAATACAATAATCGTCTTCACTATCCAGCTTATTTTGATAAAATTTGTTCAGCAGAAAAAGCAGCTTTGCTTATTGATAATAAAAATGTTGTAGGTGTTAGTGGTTTCACCAAGGCCGGAGATAGTAAAGCAGTATTACCCGCATTTGCTGCAAGGGCTGCAAAAGAAAACCTGCAAATCACACTGATTAGTGGCGCCTCCCTAGGTTACAATATTGATGGTTTGTTGGCAAAAAACAAAGCTCTCATCAAAAGAATGCCCTTTCAAATGGATAAAGAATTAAGGGATAGTATCAATTCCGGTAAGGTCCTTTATATAGATCAGCATCTCAGTCAGACAGCAGAATTTCTCGCTAAAAAACAACTCCCTCCCGTTGATATAGCAATTATTGAAGCATCGAAAATTGATAAAAACGGATATATCGTTCCCACCACTTCCGTTGGAAATTCAACAACCCTGGCAAAAATGGCAAATAAAATAATCATTGAGATCAATACTTTTTTTCCCGACAACCTGGAGTCTATCTTTGATATTTATTCACCTCCTGAAACGAATGAACCACGACCGATTGATATTACGACTCCAGAAAGCAAAATTGGAAATAATTTCATTCCATTAGACCCACAAAAAGTAATGGCGATCGTATTTACGAATCATCCCGATGAACCAGCGAATGTGAAGGAACCTGATCAAAAACCGTTTAGAATTGCCGACCATTTATTAAATTTTTTGAAATCAGAAGTAAAAAAAGACCGGCTACCTATTCAACTCAAACCCATCCAGGTAGGTATAGGTAAAATTGCCAATGCCGTATTATCGCGATTTATGGAAAGTTCATTTGCCGACCTGACAATGTATTCCGAAGTTCTTCAAGACAGTACTTTTGAATTAATGGATGCTGGAAAATTATCATACGCCTCAGCAACTTCAATAACTCTTTCAAAAGATTGTCGCACCAAATTCTTTAAAAATTTTGATCAATACAAGGACAAAATAATTCTTCGTCCTCAAAATATCAGCAATTCCCCTGAAGTAATTCGAAGATTGGAAATTATATCCATTAATACCGCTATTGAAATTGACATATATGGGAATGTCAATTCTTCTCATATCGGCGGGAACAAAATCATGAATGGTATCGGTGGTTCAGGAGACTTCGCAAGAAATGCCCTACTCAGCATTTTTGTCTGCCCATCAACTTCAAAAAATCATACGTTATCCCATATAGTTCCTATGGTGACTCACGTCGACAATACCGAACATGATGTTGATATAATAGTTACTGAAGTCGGATTGGCAGACCTCCGGGGACTAGCCCCTCGTGAAAGGGCTACCAGTATAATCAACAATTGCATACACCCATTATATAAAAAGCAAATGTTGCAATATTATCAGGAAGCATTGCAACATGGAGGTCATACCCCTCATCTGTTGTCCAAAGCATTTTCCTGGCATATCCACTACAATGAAAAAGGAACAATGCTATTTACCAATTATTCAGCATAGGATCTCAAATAGATTGACCTCTATCTTTGACAAGAGGTATTTGCAAACATCTATATAAAACTACATCAATCTTCCTCAATATAATTCATGTCCTTATGGAAAGTTTCCTGCAGGGAATACAAAGCCCATAGGGCAATGGCTACAGTAATAGCACCTACCAATATTGCACTATTTATAATTCCCATTCCCGATCTCAAGAACAAAAATAATGTGGTTATTGGAATCACTGCTCCCCGGACAAAGTTGGGGACCGTAGTTGCTACAGTAGCCCTGAGGTTTGTTCCGAATAGCTCTGCAGCCACAGTTATAAAAAGTGTCCAATATCCATTGGAGAAACCCAATAAAGCACATAAAAAATAAAATCCCGTTACGGAATCCGTGGGTAATAACAAGTACAATAGTGTAAAACCAAAAGATAAAAGGATAAACAACCCCATAATTTTCTTTCGGCTCTTGAAGTATTGACTTAGTATTCCACTCACTACATTTCCCACTGCCTGCGCGGCAAATGAAAGCATCACAGCTATGCCAGCCTCAATAGGTTCATTTACTCCAACAGCTGCACCTAATTCAGGAGAAAAAGTAATCAATACACCTACAACAAACCATATTGGGAACCCGACAATAATACTTTTTAGATACCTGAAAAACCGTTCCCGGTTATTAAATAGCATGAGCACATTCCCCCTGACGACATTTTTAGATTTGGCTTCGAGGAATATACCGGACTCAAACACCCGTATTCTCATTATCAATAATAATAATCCAAGGCCGCCACCAATAAAATAAGATGCCCTCCATTCAAACAACTCTGCCACTACATACGCTAATATTGCACCTACTACCCCAAGTGTAGCTACCAAAGTAGTACCGTATCCACGTATTTTCTTAGGTAATATCTCACTAACCAGGGTAATACCTGCGCCTAACTCTCCAGCCAATCCAATTCCGGCAATAAAACGCAAAATAGCGTACTGCGTAAAACTTTCGACAAAACCATTGGCAATATTGGCAATCGAATAAATTAATATGGAACCAAACAAAACAGACAACCTGCCTTTTTTGTCTCCCAGAATACCCCAAAAAACACCACCGATCAACAATCCTGCCATCTGGAGATTTAACAATAACACGCCATCTTCCAACAATTGGTCACCGGAAAGTCCCAAATCGGATAAACTCGAAATCCTTACAATACTGAAAAGAAACAAATCGTACATATCTACCAGATATCCCAGGGCTGCCACTAATACCGGCAGGCTGAGCAAATGTTTCATTACGGGAATTTTATCATCATTTCCCATATTTGCAGGATCTCCACTTGAAGTATCGGATGAATTCATATTTATTATATTTTATTATTTGATAAAAGTTATATTTTAAAGCCTTTGAATAGTCATTCCGCCATCAACCATTATTGTCTGGCCGGTAGAATAAGGAAAATATCTAAGTGCTAGTGCCGTTGCAGCTTTTCCTACGTCTTCAGGCATTCCCCATCTGGATTGCACGAAAAGCCCACCTTCAATTAATTTATCATATTTTTCTTGTACACCGGAAGTCATGTCCGTCTTAATAACCCCTGGTCTAATCTCATATACAGGAATATCATATTGGCCAAGCCTGGTAGCAAATAACCGAGTCATCATTGCCATACCGGCTTTTGATATACAATATTCCCCACGGTTTATTGAAGCGACATCCGCTGATATTGAACCAACATTGATTATACAACCCTTGAATTCACCAGACTCATTTTCTTGCTCTACCATCCAATTAGCCACTTTCTGTGTCAGGAAATATGGCCCCTGTAGATTAGTCTTTACCACATATTCAAAACTTCCTTCAGTGGCTTCCAACAAATCATTTCGTTCTTTGGGAGCCACACCAGCATTATTGACCAATACATCCAGTCTACCAAAATGGTCTCTAATTTTATCAATCATTTTATGGTGGTCATCTGTACTGCCAACATTACCCTGGCAGTAAATGGCATCCACTCCATATTCTTTCAACTTTTCAAGTACGTCAATTACCGCTTTTTCCGGACGCATGCCATTGATAGCAATATCGAATCCATTCTCCGCCAAAGATTTTGCTATTCCCAATCCAATTCCGCGGCTTCCCCCTGTTATAAAAGCTACTTGTTTCATATATCTAATTTTCAATCATTTAATCCTTCAGTTGTACAATGTACAAGTTTTCAAAATCTATTTTTAGTATACCAACTCCGCTACACTTATTCTTTTTACATTCGACAGAAGTTCCCGACAAACATCATAGCAAGATTTCTAATACATCTGGAATTCATAAACTTTCTTTTAGCTCCGGACTTTCCGACTCCTGGCTATTGCTCTATTCTTCCAAATCCTCTATTTCCACCCACGATCGCTTCTCCCAACTTTCCAGCCCTTTCTCAGCCAATTGAACACCCTTCGCTCCCTCCAGCAATGAATATGGAAAAGGGTCGTCTTTTACAACGTGTTTTAAAAACATTTCCCATTGTATTTTAAAGGCATTGTCATATTCTTCTTGTTCCGGCACCTTGGACCAACCTTCGTAGAAATTGATCGGTTGGGCAATATCCGGGTTCCAAACTGGTTTTGGTGTATTTCCATAGTGTTGTGTCCAACACTCACGCAGGCCCGCTACCGCAGACCCCTTTGTTCCGTCGATCTGCAAAGTCAATAAATCATCTCTACGCACACGAACCGTCCACGAAGAATTAAAATGGGCAATCACACCATTTTCCAGCTCGAATGTAGCATAGGCTGCATCATCTGCTGTAGCTTTATAGCTATTACCATTTTCATCTATGCGTTCCGGAATATGGGTAGCACCCAAGCACGACACAGCTTTCACTTTGCCAAAAATATTATCCAAAACATATCGCCAGTGGCACAACATATCCACTATAATTCCACCATCGTCTTCTTTTCTATAGTTCCAGGAAGGACGTTGGGCAGGAATACTATGACCTTCAAATACCCAATAACCAAATTCACCTCTCACAGACAAAATATCTCCAAAAAATCCATTTTGTATTAACCGTTGGACTTTCATCAAACCAGGTAAAAATAATTTATCCTGTACTACACCATTTTTTACGCCTTTTTCTTCGCAAAAATGATATAATTCAAGGGCTGTTTCAGTATCCGTGGCCGTAGGCTTCTCACAATAAACGTGTTTTCCAGCAGATGCAGCCTTTTTAACAGCATCTGCCCTTCTCCCCGTCGTCTGTGAGTCAAAATAAATCTGATAATATTTGTCACTGATTACTTCATCCAGGTTCGTAGTATATTTTTCAATATTGAATTTTTCACACAACTTTTTTAGTTTCACAGGATTTCTTCCCACCAAAACCGGGTCCGGCATAATAAATTCTTTAGAACTTACCTTTACACCACCTTGCTTGATAATCTCCACTATGGAACGCATTAAATGTTGGTTCGTTCCCATTCTACCTGTGACCCCATTCATTATGACGCCTACTTTATGTACTTTTATATTTTCGCTCATTTAGTAATATTTGAAATATTAAGATTTATGTTTATACGCATGAATTATTTTTTCCAGAAAATCATTTTGATCCATGGCCCAATATCGATTTGAAAATATCTCAACCTCATTAAAGCCATCGAATCCGGTATCTTCTACCCATTCTCTGATTTGGGGGACATCAATACACCCTTCCCCCATCAATCCCCGGTCATTGAGTATATCATCCAGGGGAAATTTCCAATCACAGATATGGAAAGCAAACAAATTATTGTTTTCCCCACATCGATGAATTTCTCGCTTCAAATTCGAATCCCACCATAAATGGTATACATCCACAGCCACACCAACAAATTCTGAATCAATTTTTTCAGCCATATCATTAGCTTGTTCCATTGTATTAATAGCTGACCTTGTATCCGCGTATGCGGGATGCAACGGTTCAATAGCTAATTTAATGTTGTGTTCTTCTGCATGGGGCAACACAGCTTCGATTCCCTTTTGTATTTGCCCCCTTGATTTCTCAAGTGATTGGGAAGGTTCTGCACCGCATACGAGGACAATCATAGGAGCACCCAATTCAGCTGCTTCTTCTACCATTTTGATATTATCATCAATCGCGACTTTTCGTTTTGATTCGCTGTCTGCAGGAAAAAAACCACCCCGGCATAAGGAAACTATATCCAAATCTTTTGAACGCAACATTTCTCCCGTTTGGTAGATATCCCGTCCATCGAGAACATTTCTCCAAACGGTAATTCCCCCCACTCCATTTTTAGCATATGCGTCAGAAGCCTCTTCCAGGTTCCAGGGCTTGGTAGTAATGGTATGGATGCACAATTTGGAATTATCTTCAATAGGTTTTGCCATTTCCATTCTATTTTACGCAACTAAAAAAAGTATAATAATCTCCCTCTTCAATTAACCTCTTTGCATAAAGTGCAACTTCCCGTGCATGGTAGTCACCCCACATACTTGATTCACCATAAGGTATTTTTGCACCTTTCTGAACATGGTCCCACCCATTGGGACGGTGATAAATTGAATGCAGAATTAATCCCTGATGCCGGTCATCAGTGCTGAGATATGGTTCATCGAATAAAGTATCTAGAACAGTTAATCCAGCCTGCCAATATTTTTTTGCTGCCTCCGGCTCAGACTCCTGAAGATATTTTCCCAAGCGAAGCAAACCTTGTGCAGAAATGGCTGCTGCCGAACTATCTATTGGTTCGTAGTCATTGTAAGGATCAGAAGGACGGGACAAATAATCTCCCAGTTTATATAAATCAGGAGCACCTGTGTCCCAATAAGGTATACCATCGGTTGGAGTATTATCTATATAAAAATCGCATGTCGCTTTCGCTGCCTTCAAATATATTTGTGTTATTTCATCTCTGCCACCATACGGCTCTAATTCCGAATCGTCAATTGCGGCCAAATATTCCAATTGTTCCGGAAACCCAGCTACAGCCCAAGCCAATCCACGAGTCCAGGTTGAGAACCCCGTATACCCCTGTTGGGAATTTGGACAACGAAAATTTCCATCGTTTATATTGAAAACACTTTCGTGTGCTGTTCTTCCCCAGACATCATAACTGTCACGTCCTTCGCCGTAAAAAACAGAGTATTTTGCAGTTGCTCTGGAATGCAGTATCGCTCGTTCCAACAAACTGGTTCGGGTGTCGTGTTCTCCAAGTAATTCAAAATCCAGCTCATGTCCCACTACCAGGGCCCTAACCGTGCGTATAGTATCTACAAAAAGCGAATGCGGACCATTAAAAGAACACATAAATCCCCCATCTTTTATATTCGTCCACCGGCGTGCCTGGACAGCACCGGAAAGTTTAAGGGCAAGTTCATAGAAGTTCTTCTCCCATTCCTTTTCTTCTATCTTTCCTTCTTTCATTAATCGCAGCAAATTCCCATAAGTACTTACATTATTAAAACCGTGGTCATGTACTCCAAAATGCCCCACATGGTCTGCCATCTTATCTACAGTAGATTTTCTTCCATAATCCAGGTATGATGTTTCCCCAGTGGCATCAAATTGAAGAATTGAAGAGCCAAATTCAAAACCCTGTGTCCATTCTGTCCAACCACGGGTAGTATATTTCCCTTCAATAGTAAATACAGGAGAACCCTGGGAATGGTCATATTCCTTACGGATTAAATCTATTTTTTTTCCAGATAATTCAAAAACTCGATCGACCTTTGATTCAAGGTCTTTAATTAGCAAAGACTTGTTTATTAACATTATTAATATTGTTTTTTTACAATATCCAAAAATATTGTATTAAAAAACAACTATTGGGTACAAATCGGGTTATTGATGGTACTTTTCACGCATACTATTTCTAAAGGTGGTAGGAGAATAACCTGTCTTCTTCTTAAAGATTCTACTGAAGTATGACGGGTCTTCAAAGTGAAGGCTATAAGCTATCTCTTTACTGGTTTTTCCTGTAAACAGAAGCAATCTTTTTGCTTCCAGAACAATTCGCTGCAGTATTACATCACTGGCATTTTTCCCTGTTATTTGCTTGCAACAGCGATTGAGATGCCCCGGCGTAATGGCTAGCTTTTCACTATACTCCTGAACCTGGTGTAAATCAGCAAAATGCATTTCTACCAAGTGCTTGAATTTACCTACCAATTTCAAAGTAGGGTCTTCAACCAACTTACCACTTTCTTTATCCAGGGAAAAAAAATAATGACATTTTCCCAGTACAATTTTGATATAGTACCGAATAATACCACGAGCAGATTTGCCCATCCTGGTTTCATCTCCTTTGATGTGCTCTATCAAATTCAAAAGGTCGAAATAATCTGATTCATCCAGCTTCAAGGTTTGAGGTCCCTGGAGAGGATTAAAAAATGGCAACTTGGCCAACCAGGCAGCATTTTCTTCATTTTCCCCTAACAAAAAAGTAGTTGAAAAAGCAAGAACGTATCCCTGGTTTTCTTCTGTACCAGCCAAATGGTGAATTTGTCCCGGTGAAATAAAATGGATGCTAAATTCACGAATATCAAATTTCCTGAAGTCTATTTCGTGATGACCTCCTCCTTTTGTAAAGAAACAAACTTCATAAAAATTATGCCGGTGCGGAACGTTTGTCTCCCCCGGCATAGATGATAAATTCTTATTACGTGCGTATTCTCCTTTTAGATGATAGAGTTTAAAGTCAAAATCCTGAGTTGGTTTTTGGGGAAGATCATGAATGGGAATATTTTTCTTGTTTTTATGTAACTTATTCATTTCCTACATGAAAATTGTACAACTATAATCTTAAAGAAAATATCCTAAGATATTAAATTTTGATAAGCTCGAAAATTCATTTATTCAGAGAATCGGCTACAAAACTGAGTTAAAAGCATGTTTAAATTTAACACTAGGACCTACTTCCGGCAAATTTTATCCTGCGCTTCGTTGTGCGTCGATCACGTAGCTAAGGCTGGAACCCACCCGGAAAAAGTATTTTCCGGTTCCTCATCGATCGCACATTTGCCGCTTCGCCAGGCACTTTATTCGTCATCTCCTTCGACCTCATCCAGAACACAATTTACTCTTCATCGACTCAAAAACCAATTTTAAACACGCTATAAGTTGAATGGATAGGTTTAAAATTATTATAATTCTTTTAATCCTCTATATCTTCTCAATCAAGTTTGTTCTATCTCCAAGATATACCTGAAATAAATATCCGCAATTGTAATCTACCGTAGAAAAATTTGAAAAAAACAATGATCACTAAATATCAGCTCTTTACAACTTTTTAAAAGTGCTGCCATCTCCTATCCCATATACGCCTCAACCGCTTTCACTTCCGGGATCATTCTTTTTAACATACCTTCAATTCCTGACTTCAACGTTAATGTAGAAGAGGGACATCCGCTACAAGCACCTTGTAAAAGGACTGAAACCACACCGTCATCATAAGATTGAAACTCTATATTTCCTCCATCTCCGGCAACAGCGGGTTTTACATACGTTTCCAAAAGGTCTTTAATTTTTTGCACGAGTTCTCCTTCATCTCCCGAATATACTTTATCATGCTTCTCTTCCTCCATTGATTCGAGGTAGACTTCGTAATCCTCCGTTACTATTACACCATCCTTTTCTACATAGTCCTTTATAAAAGACTTTATTTTAAGCATAATATCTTCCCACTCATAATTCAATTCCTTGGAGACAGTCACAAAATTATTACTAACATATACTCCCTTTACATAGGGGAATTCAAACAAAGCTTTGGCTAGAGGTGAATATTCTTCCGCCAACTCTTGTTCCTGGAAATCCGCCGTTCCTCGAAACAGCATCTTATTGGTGACAAATTTCAGAGATTCTGGGTTGGGAGTTCTCTCCGTATATAATAAAACCGGATTTTTTGTTGTTGATTCCATAATTATTTACCCTTTCGATTTATACCGTCAACGAATAACACCAACAAAAGTTGAATAAAGACGGCTATTTTATATTATAATCCTGGTAACTGGCCAGGACTCTATTGCTTAATAAATTTTCGTACTACCCTGTGCTCCTCATTCTCTAAAACCAACAAATAACTACCCGGCCTCAAATCACTAATCGATAGCTGTGAAGTAAAAACAATGGATTTGACTTCCTTACCGGAAATATTGTAAATTTTAAGCCTCCCGGGAGTGAATGAGCTAACATTGGTAATATTTAAGTACTCAGATGCCGGATTGGGACTTATCGTCAATTCGGTTTTGCTTATTTCAAGATTGTTTGAAGTTAACAAACTCGATTTTTCCGAAACGCTATTCTCGGTAACGATTTCATACTTATCTCCATCCGGGACCCTATTTTCCACCCATGCCACTACGTAAATGTTATTTGCACTTAGATCATTAGGGACACTCCCATCCAGTACTATTTCCGTTGTTGCACCGCCTTCCAATGCTCCCACTGCATTGCCACTACCTCCCTGATCACCCAGAAATTTGCGGAAAACATCGTGAATTTCATAATTTGTACCATCTACGTTGACATTGACTTCTTCTTCTACCATTGCAGCATAAACATATAGGTTCTCCATGGAAGTCCCCGTTAAATTACTTACCTCTAATGTTACTTTTCTTGAGGTGCTGCCTTCTTCTTTCATATTTAGACCTACATTTACTTCATTTTCCTCAAGTGCATTTTCGATATCTGATGCCAAAGCTGAAGAATGTCTCGGTACTCCATTAACAGCTAAACGGGGACTCCCCGTTATACCTCTTATTGAATTATTATAAACTCCTTCTCTATTATCCTGTTCACTTTTATTATATAAATACAATTCACAATCAGGGTATGGTGACCCTCTGTGAAAAGTTATATGGTTCACTTTCCCTTCTACTTTTGCAAGATCCTCATAAATTCCAGCTCTACTTCCCTGGCATATCGGACAGGGGGTATTACTAAAGTGCTCAACTAAAGGTATCTTTGTGCTCTGTCCTTCTGCACAAACCACTAATAAAACGAGAAGTAAAGTTGTAAATACCGATAGATTTTTCATCTTATTGATTTTTAAGTTTTTCTATGACTTGAAATAATTGATCATTCTTTACTATTAAACAACCTTTTTGCATCAGATCATATATTTCGGTTAATTTATCTTTGGAATATGATTTCTGGGCTGTAAATATCTTTAATTTTCCCGGAGCTAATTTAAACAATTGTATCAACTCTTCAGGTGTTTGATTTTCAGTAAAATCAATTTTAGTATTATCTTCAATCATTATGCCATTCATCGTTATTTGCTCATCGTCGAACTTAAATATCCGAATCGTACCAGGGCTTCGCTGCTCCAAATAATGAACCGATGAAAGTATTTTTTCAAAAACAATATCACTGAAAATATCAATTAACCTTTCAGCCTTTTCGATTTCTTCCTTTTTAATTCTCTCCCAATCCTTTGCTTCTATTTGATTAGAAGCTAAAAACTCGACAAATTCCGGCTTCAATTCTTCCAATTCATCTTTCCTTAATCGCCTATATTTCATACATTTTCCAACTTTTTCGCAAATTTACAATGCAAGAATAGAAATCTACCTTTCTAATTATATTATCTTTAATTTTTTGACAGCAATACACTTGACAATATGACAATGAACATGCTTATTTATCTTACCTTGCCGGATTTTTCACATCCGGAGGTGTGGATGAGTCTTCTCACTCTTACTTTTCTGGAAATTGTCCTGGGAGTCGATAATATCATTTTTATCTCTATCATAAGTGGCAAGCTCCCCAAAAGTCTCCAAAAAAGAGCCATCAATATCGGCCTGCTCCTCGCAATGATTATGAGGATTTTGTTATTATTTGGTATTTCAATGCTCATTGCCATGAAAGAGCCCTGGTTTGAAATTCATACCACTTGGATATCGGGAGGTATTTCGGGGCAAAGCGTTATACTTTTTGTCGGGGGATTGTTTTTGTTGTACAAGGCTACCTCGGAAATCCATCACAAACTGGAAGGTGATGACGAGCATTCATCTGACAAAAAAGTTACCTCATTCTCATCAGCAATAATACAAATCACATTAATAAATGTCGTTTTTTCCATCGACAGCATTTTGACAGCAGTGGGCATGACCAGTGGAATTCAGGGAGCACTATTAATTATGATAGTAGCGGTCGTTATAAGTGTATTGATTATGATGGCTTTTGCAGTTCCTGTAGGAAATTTTGTCAATAATCACCCGACGATTCAAATGCTGGGGCTTTCTTTTTTGATTCTAATTGGCTTTATGTTACTGGCTGAAGCTGCTCATCTGGCGCACCTGGAAGTATTTGGCCAAACCATTGGAGCCATTCCAAAAGGATATTTATATTTTGCCATAGCATTTTCACTTTTAGTTGAGTTTCTTAATATGAATGTACGGAAAAAATCCAAGCCGGTTCAGCTTCATGGGGCGCAAGAGGAGGCTAAAAGTGAGGGTATTTTAAAACCATAAAGGATTTAATGAAATTATTTTTTTTAGCCATCTTAATTTGTTTAATTTCTTGCTCTGATTCTGCCGAACAAGAAAAACATTTCCATCCCTTGGAAGGACAAACCATGGGTACAAGCTATCACATTATATTCGAAGATGTAAAGGAGAGTAAAATTTCAAATTTACAGGTGGATAGCTTACTGGAAGCCATTAACCAATCCGTATCTACATATATACCCTCATCTATAATTAGCCGATTGAATGAAGGAGATACTGTAATTGTTGCTCAAGAGAATTCATTTGAGACAGACTTTTTCATGAAAAATATCAAAATCGCCAAAAAGGTTTTTGATTGGACAAATGGTTATTTTGACCCTACGGTAATGCCCTTGGTAAATTACTGGGGCTTCGGGTATACAAAGCGGAACCCGGTTGAAAATATAGATTCTGCGCATATCGACAGTTTAATGTCCGGTATAGGCTTCCAAAAGATTTACCCCTTGTTTTCCAGGCCAATTTGGCATTTACCTGATGAAACAGAAATAGATTTTAGCGCCATAGCCAAAGGAGCCGCAGTTGACGAAATCAGCCAATTTCTTATTAATAAAAATATAAATAACTTCCTGGTAGAAATAGGAGGTGAAACCTATACACGGGGACCGGGAAGAAATGGAGAAGGTTGGGTGATCGGCATCAATACTCCGGTGGAACGTGCAGCTTCCAATGATATATTCGATAAGATTTTAATTTCAGAAAAAGCCATCGCTACGAGCGGCAATTATCGCAATTTCTATGAGGTAAATGGACAAAAATATGCACATACCGTCAACCCCAAAACGGGATATTTCGAACAAAGAGATGTTATATCTGCAACTATTGTCGCAGATGATTGTGCGACAGCTGACGCGCTTGCCACCGCAATGATTGCTTCCGGATTGCAGTTTTCTAAAGATATTTTAGCAAATTTGCCCGCAGAAATTGAAGGATACTTATTATACAATAATGGTTCTGATAGTTTGTTAATTTATCAGACGAAAGGAATGGACCAATTTAAATAAAATAAAACTATGCATTTCAATCTTACAAAGGATCTTTGTTTCCTAGATATAGAAGCTACCGGATTACATGTTATTCATGATAGAATTGTACAATTAGCTCTTATAAAATATCCCAAAGATGGATCCGATCCTACTGAATACGTAGCCTTGGTGAATCCGGGAAGACCGATATCTGAAGAAGCCTTTAATGTCCACGGAATCTCTGAGCAAATGGTCAAGGACAAACCGTATTTTAAAGATATAGCGGAAGAAGTCTTATCTTTTATTGGAGATGCCGATTTATCCGGTTACAACTCCAATAGATTTGACATACCAATGTTAATGGAAGAATTGGATCGCGCAGGCTTCCCCTTAGATATGAGTTCCAGAAAAACCATAGATGTAATGCGAATTTTTACAAAAATGGAACCAAGGACATTATCAGCTGCAGTAAAATTCTACACAGGAGAGGAAATGGAAAACGCTCACGATGCCCTGGAAGATGTAAGGGCAACAGTAGATGTTCTTAAAGGGCAATTGAGTAGATATGAGGCCACAAAGTATGAAGATGAAGACGGTAATATATCCATTCCTATAAAAAATGATATGTCAGCACTTCATGATTTCACCACAGATCTCCGATTTGCAGATGTAACCCAAAAATTAAAATATGATGTGAATGGAATTGTGGTTTTCAACTTTGGGAAATACAATGGCCAACCTGTTGGAGAACTATTGTACAAAGACCGCCAATATCTCGGATGGATGTTAAACAAGGATTTTTCTTATCAGGTAAAGGATATTATTCAAAAAGAAGTAAAGGCCTATGCTGATAAACTCACCAGGGAAAATTAATTTTTTTCTAATTGTATTGTCTTTTTGGATTGTATCCATCTTTTGTTCTTGTGAAGAATATCAGGAGGGTTGCATGGACTCCAATGCTATCAATTACGACTATCAGAATGAACTACCCTGTTGTTGTGAGTATCCCAGAATTCAATTCCAGACAACACTGAAAGACAATGAAGGTCGCAAGGCCTTTACAGACACCTTTTACCTGGAGGATAGCACCCCATTCCTGGTAAATGAAATATCTTTTATTGCTTCTGAAGTTTTGGTAGAAAATCAGTCCGGAATCCGGATGGGCCCCACGGATAGCTTAATTGGCTATATAATCTCACCAGACATTTTACCGGTACGTGTGAGTCAAGTCAACAGTACCGGGGCTTCCTTTATTCAAAATGACAGTTTTAGAAATACATCCTTTCAAATTCGAAATATACCCGGGATAGCATCTTTCGTCCCCGAAGACTTCCCGATAGATCACCCTTTCAGAGATAGTGTACTATACAACTTTACAGAAAAAAGATGGAATTATTTAAAGATCAGATTAGATTTTCCCGGTGAACAGCCCTTAAACTTTGAATTTTCGGGGGAAGAAATTAATTTACCTGTTTCAATGCAGGGAAAATGGGGGAAAATAAAAGGAAAAAATCTAACGATAAACTTCCTGGTAAATGCTAATCACCTTATGAGAGGAATAACTTTAGACCTCTCCAACGAAACTAAACGTTCCATTATCATGGATAATATGTCCGGCGTATTTGAACCACCGGAATAAACCTGTTACTTTATTGAACCGTATTACCTATTGCATAGTTATTTATATACAATAGCGCCCCGATACCAGAAAAGAAATAAGAAATTCAAAAAAGTGGCTATACGAAACGGTAAATCATATTACTCTTTTTCACCGGTAGGTTTCGTCAGGAAGAAAAACAGTTATCTTTTGTTCTTCTCTCTTGTCATTATTATAATCACTTTTTCTTGCCAAAAGGAAAAAACACCAGACATTGATAATCAGGACTTATCTGAAATACCCTTTTCACCGCAAGAGTACAAGCTGGAAACATCGTCAAACTACCCAGAGATGAACATACCCAGTGACAATACATTGACGGTCGAGGGTATCAGCCTGGGACGGTCATTATTCTACGATCCTATTATGTCCATAGATAGTACCATATCGTGTTCCAGTTGTCACATCCATGAACGGGGCTTCAAAGATAATTCCGCTCTTTCTACAGGAATTGATGGCCGGGTAGGAAGAAGGAGCAGCATGAGCTTATTAAATGTTGGATACAATCGATCCAACCTATTCTGGGATGGAAGGCAACCCGATCTGGAGTCACAAATTACAGCCCCTGTTGAAGATCCCAATGAATTGGGGCATAATTGGCCAGCATTGTTAGATAAACTCCAAAATCACCATGAATACCCCGTCAAATTCAGAAAGGCATTTGGTATAATAAAATCCACAGACATCAATGAAGCCCTAGTATCAAAAGCAATTGCACAATTTGAACGCACTTTAGTCAGTAGTGGAAATTCCAGGTACGATCGTATATTAAGAGGAGAAGCTACTTTCACAGACGATGAATTACAGGGCTATTTGATGTTTTTTGACGTTGTACCGGACCTTCCCGATGCAGAATGCGGTCATTGTCATACAGAACCCTTTTTTACTACCTTCGAATTTAAAAATAACGGCATAGAGGCTGTAGAAAATTTAACTGATTTTATTGATAAAGGCAGAGGTGAGGTAACCGGGGAAGTATTAGATAACGGTAAATTTAAAATTCCTACGCTGATTAATGTATTTGAAACAGCTCCATACATGCACGATGGGAGGTTTAGTACAATGGAAGAAGTTATGGAGCACTACAACTCAGGTGGTCATCGGCAATTAAATACAGACCCTCTTATCCGTCCACTTGGTCTGAGTAATCGCGAAGTAGAGCAAGTTCTTGCCTTTATCAAAACACTTACAGATTCATCATTTTTAAAGAATCCAGATTATTCGAAACCGTAAAAAATCTTGGTTTACTGCCACAAAACACACTCTTCTCACAATTATTTTCGTAACAAATACACCATAATTGATTATTAAATATCTATAAATCAATAAATTAGTTTTAAAAACCATAAAAACAAAAGTAACATTATACAATTTTTGTCTTATTGATTTTGATTAATATTATCCATATTTACAATATCGAAGAAAAGGAAAGACTTATTCGATCAAAAATATATAATAGTTTTGGATATGTTCATGGGATTATAATTTGCAGAAGCGAGTCATAAATCATAGTGTGACTCGCTTTTTTATTTTTCCAGCAATTCTTTCAAAGTTTGAACTTTCAAGTGCTTTAACTTCCTCAATAATTTCATAAAAATTACGCCTGTAATCGCAGCATCACCCATGGCAGAATGTCTGTCGTGAAATGCTAATTCAAATTCAGAGGCAATCTCATCCAGTGTAGGTACTTGATTAATAAATTTATCATAAACAAATTTAATAGGGAAACACCTCTTATACATCATAGCCGTATCTAAGACGGGGTTAACCAATTTACACCCCCAGTGCCTGTTCAAGGATTTATTGATCATAGCTATATCAAATCCAATATGATGTCCAACAATCACTGTACCGGCTAATTCCGGAATGATCGTTTCTAAAAAGGACTCTTCTGTTATTCCTGATTTCAGATCATCCATAGTAAGACCGTGGATACTCACACTATCCTTTTTAAAATGGTCCTGATATACCAATGTATGATATGCCCTACCGGGGAACATTTCATAATTTAGTATAGGGATTAACCCCACAGAAATTATCCTGTCTTCATCTACATCCAGGCCGGTAGTTTCTAGATCCAAAACCTTAAATTCAAAACTTTCTGCATGCTGATTTAAGTTAATTTTCTCTGTTTTCTTCATGTAATCTTTCCACCACTCAGGTAAATGAGGAGCGTGATTATTAGAAGATTTTTTCTTTCTATTAAATAAAAACATTTAAGTTGTTTAATAATGCATGTTAAAATTAATACTATGTGGTTGAATCATCCCAGGGGATATCGATGGGGCAAGACGAACCTCATTTTGAATTTTATCCCCATAGGGCTGGGACGAAAAATAGGTGATCGATAGCTTTCGGGAAAGTGATCAATGACATATCAGTAACTTAAAAATTTGTTTTTAAACGGCTTTATAAGAAAAAATTCAGTTGAAACCTAACATTAAGTACGTCTTGAAGCTGGCCTATTGGTTTAAAGCTATTCCTCAATAGCATTCTCTGTATTTTGTTTAGCTGATTTGGTGTAATATACCTGCCGTTATCCGAATTTTTAATACCATTTAAAGCCCTTAGCCTAAGAAGAATCTCATAGGCAGTAATAGCGTCCCGGTACATTTCTTCATTTTTATTATCAATTTCAGCCAGTTTTTCATATCGCTGAATAGTATTATTCATTCTCTCTACCTTTTGCTCAAGAACCAAAACTCTTGCAGCATCCACCAACGGCAACATAGCCCTTTGTTTAATATCAAATTGGTCTTTATGAGCACCATTCTTCTCAAGAATAAAATTTCTAAAGAAACTCAGGGGAGGGGGTGTTTCTACGGCATATTTCGCCAGGTACGTGAGAAAAATACGGTGATCATGAACCATATTCATTATATATCCTGTCAACTGCTTTGTCAACTCAACATCCCCATAAACCGAACGGTAATCCATAAATATATTGGCGTGTAAAATCGATTCATTATCGGGTGAATGGATCCATTGGCGAAATTGTCCTTTCCATTCCCTGATCGACATACACCACTTGGGATTATTGGCCATCATCTTGGCAGGACATTCCTTAAAACCACATATTTTGAGAATCTCGACTACCTTTGTAGCCAGTTCGAGGAAAAAAGATTTGACCATAGAATAATTTTCATGATCCACTTCTTCGAAAATTAGTGCATGATCCTGATCTGTTCTCAAAATCTGCTCCCTCCTTCCCAGGGATCCGATGGCGACCCATGAAAACTTGACAGGGGGTGACTCCCCGGTTTCACTTTTAATTTTTCGCAAGGAAATCTCAATGGCTCGTACCAACAGAGAATCATTTATGGCCGTCATCACATCAGAAACAAAGGTGATTGATACTTCCTGATATAAGTACTTCTCCAATAGTAAATCAGCTTTATCCCTTATTTTCTTTAATGTTTCGGGATTCCTGGTTTTCTTCATTTGTTTAATGATAATCCCCGGACTATTTCCCTGGTAAGCCAGTAACTCACTTTCTGAAAAAACACCTTTTACCGGTGTTTCGTCAGACCCATCTTCAGTCATGACTATATGGTTGATCCCATTGTGTAACATAACGATTTGGGCATCTGCATAGGAAGTCCCTACTGGAAGACAAATAACCGGTGTATTCATCACCCCCTGGATAGGTTTATCCGGGTCAAACTCCCCTCTTCCTACCATCCGACGCATATCAGAATCAGTAACAATTCCCCTGGGGAAAAAATTATCATTGACTACGACAATGGACCCTACATTTTCATCCGTCATAATCTTGGCAGCTTCCGAAACCGTAGTTCCAGGCTTACATACTATTGGAACCCTTCCAATCGATAATTTTTGGATCTCCACTAATCGGTCTTCCTGAAGCAACTGCTCATTGTGGCTAATAAAAACTAATCCATCCGTATTATGACCTTCTTTTTTATTTCTAGTTCCGGCAGCAAAACTGGAAGCCAAGAAATATCCTACTTTGGGGTTGTTAATCATAATATCTCTGATATCCGCCGTATGAATCGCATATAAAATCGACTCCTCCTGAGCTGTCCCTGTGGATAAATATGGCTGCTCAGCTATCAAAGGCCGGATCCCAAATACATCACCCTCATCACACACATCAATTAAAATATTATTTCCTCCCTCCATTCTCTCTAACTTCACAGCCCCTTTCCGGATAACATAAAAGTACTGATTCGGAGCAGCCCCCTGGTGGAATACTACCTCCCCTTTCTCTACATATTTTATTTTTATATTATTTAGGAGCAAATTCAAATTGGGATCTGTCATCATCGAAAAAGGAGGAAAACGGACTAAAAAATCCTTAATCCGGTCACTTAATACGTTTGAATCTTTGGTCATTGTACATTAATCATTTTTGAAATTAATTGTCCATTCTCTATTTCCACTACAGTAAAGTATACTCCTGGTATCCAGCTGCCTGTCAAAATAGAAAAACTCATCGAATAAGGTTGCAAATCTTCCGCATATATCAACTGTCCCGTATTGTTGTATACTCTGAATTTCTTCCAATTAAACTCACTGGCCTTTTCAATATTCAAAATATTAGTAACGGGATTGGGAAATAACTTTAATAAGGGGCGCTTTTCAACTTGTAATTCTGTACTTACCATAGGATCCACAAGAATAGGAATGTTAACAATGCCGGACCAGGAATTGTCCTCACTGACTACTGATACAGAAAAAGAATCCAATGCTGCAGCACCTTCCGTATTATCATATAAAACACTTCCTGACAGGACTTCCATTCCCGTCCAGGTTTGGCCCGTAGTTATAACCTGCCCTCCTAAAGAAAGTACCCCTTTACCTGGCTGGCTAACAAGCTGAAATTCCAATTCTTCCAAATTCTCGAATACCAACTCATTTTCTGACAATATCTCCATGCCTCCGGGGGACACCCGTATCGTATCAACCTTATAGGCTAATTCTTCGGCTTCATTGATACCACATAGTTGCAATTGCCACGACTGCAAAACCCCTCCTGCTCCCACAATACTATCTCGGATACGAAACGTCCATATCCCCTCGGATTCCAGCGTATACAAAGGAGCCAAAGGCCTATACGGTTTCACCAAAGTCCCTGAAGACAACCGGCAATCCGTCTTGCTTACGGCCTCATCGTCAAAGCTAATATCCAGGTTCAAATTCCTTACGCCGCATTCACCTTTATAAAGAAATACGCTCATACTATCTTTTTCCAGGGTCATTTGGATTTGGTTGACTGATTCATGGAATCCCATTATATTTCGCACATTAATATCATCTATTTGGAAATTCTCTGAGACTTCAATTTGGGAAATAATACTCCCCGTATCGCTCCCTCCCACTCCCGAAGGCAAACCTTCCGGGGTAAATTCCCGGCAATCATAGAGGGCCGTCTGAAACGCCTGAACTGCCAAAGACGAATCCACACCACAAGAATTATGAGGTAGAATTCTCCAGAAATAAACCGTTCCCTGATCCAGTTGCGAGGTAGATGGAAAGGAATCTGCCGAAATAGAGGTTTCGGAAATTGCTAAATTATTTTCGGGAAATTCAGGAGAAGGGCTAACTTGTATCGTATAATAATCTGCATTTACCGATCCATCCCATTCAAAAGACGGCAGTACATTTACTTGTTGCGCTCCATCCATAGGTACTTCCAATTCCAGGTCATCATACTGGTTATTAATCACAATCATCCTGACAGTCCTATACAATGTATCAAGCGAGGGGGCCTTCGCCTTTACTGTAAACTCAACAGTATCTGATTGGAAGCCGGGATCAATATCAAAATCTATTACCATTTCCTGTCCGACCAGAATTGTTTTTTTAGAAAGGTCAATTCCAATATCGTCATATTGATTAGTTATGGAAAAAGTTACGGAATCAGAAAATCCCAGGACAGGAAATGGATTTAATTTCACCTGGGGCTCATCGGGTAAACAAACAATCTGAGTACCCGGCGAAATATTAATACCAAAGGTAGGACTAGAAGGATTTTGAACAGATATATTTTCATCCGATACGTCATAAAAAATATGTTCAAATCCCTGAATCATAAATCGGACACTATCTGAGACAATATTGGGTACCTGAACATTTTCTTCCCCGTCATTCTCCGTCTTTTCATTTAATATATACGGATAAGTATATCCACCGTCTGTAGACATTTTTATCAGGACGTGCGAGGCCGACACGGGTGCGATATTTGTATTGGCCACTTCCCACTGAACAGTAACAAAATCTCCTGCGTACAGTTCATCAGCAGTACTATTAGGAAAATCTAGAAAAAAAGGCCCGGCATTGGAAGTAGCATGTATAGAAATATCCTCTCGGGCTGTCCCTCCAGACTCTTCATTATTGTCCCGTACCGTAATACCAAAGTCCAAGTTTCTTGAATAAGTAGGTAAAACTTCTTCATCGCTTTCATCATTTGATAAAAGAGTATTCCATTGTGGGAAATAACGAATAGCACTCGTATCGGGGGGAAATGATCGAAATGAAGGTGCGGACTGAATAGGTTCCCCAAGTGGTGAAATGGGACCCAAATTGTATTGCTCCCAGGTATAATATAATTGATCCCCGTCTTCATCAAATGCCTCTGCGGTCAAAAAGAACGGTGTCTTAATAGGGATACTGAGATTATCTACGGGCACAAACGATATTTCGGGCACTGAATTTCCCTTCTCGACCAAGGCAACACAACTATTCCCCTGCCCACTTAATATATAATTATTCATTTCATCCAATGACCCCCCGTGAAAATAAAGTGGTCCCGAAACGGTAGTTAAGTTTTCAGGTCCACAGGCACCTATATAGCTCATAATAGTAGATCCGCTACCTGGTTCAAAAGCCGTTGAATTACTTCGTTGGGTCGTATTGACAGAGGGGCAATTAGACCAGGTGTGTTGTGCTCCGAGTTGATGTCCTAATTCATGGGTAAGCACTCTTACATATTCTGACAAATTCCTCGTTAAGTCACATGAAAGCGCCCGACCTTTATTAGTATTGCACACCGTACCTATTCCCGAGGATACACCTGCAGTCCCTGACCCACAATCTGTAGCCAATAAGTGTCCAAGATCATAATTTTCGAATCCAATAACATCATTAAACAAATCACCCACAGAACTAAGCATAGAACTGTTATTCCCTTCCCGGTAAGGATCGTCTTCCAGGTATATTAATTCCTCTGACTCGGCCATTATCTCGAATTTCACTCCTATTTCCCTTTGAAACACCAAATTCACTCTTCCAAAAACCCTATTGACCTGCTCCAACACCGAAGCAACTGTCCCCCCATTTCTTTGGGCATACGTATCTGTAGTACTTATAGCCAAATCATATACCTTCAGAGATGTTTGTTCTGCCCTCCGAATATTAACTGAAGATATAGGAGAGTCCTCACTTTTATCAACCCCCTGATGCGTAAGACAATGCCCCAATGATATTTCCTGTCTATCCGACTCTTTCGACACTTTACGATCATAAAAGACAATATAATCTCTTTCATTTAATTGTTCGACCACAACTTTTTTTCCTCTTACAAAAAACACAGCATCCAGCGCTTCCCGACCAAGGGTCAGGATACCACTGGTTTGTTCATTTTTTATAGTATAAGAGCGGATAAAGGGATACTTTTCCTGAAGGTCCTTTGACAAAACCGGAGCGACTTCCATTTCGAACGACATGGGTTCTTCATTCCCTGGGAGTGGCAATGTAACCTTTGTCTCTGAATGAACATCCGGCCATTTGCCAAGTTTAAAAATCTTTGCGCTAATGGGAAAGTTTCGTTCTTTGATAATCGGTCGATAGAACTCTTCTCCAGTACTATAGTGCTGCCATTCCTGTGCAGAAACCGGTAGCAAAGAACCGAAAATAAGGGACAAAATAATACATGTCGATACCTTCATAAAGTAACTTTTGCTAATTTTTCTAAAGGTAAAAAATATCCGGATGAAAGACTTATTATGTTGAGGTATGCTTATATTCATTTCCTAAAGTTTTCAAGAAACTCATATAAAATAGACAATCTTTTTGGCCACCAACGGATTAAAGCCTTCAAATTGTTAAATTTTTGTTAAAAAATGTATCGTTTGTGTTTTTTTTTATTATTATGAATAATAAAATTTAGAAACAAAAATTAAATACATTTTTTTGAAAAAAAAACCACAACTATGAAAAAATTTATTCTGTTCTTTTCGTTTTTTATAATCAATTTTGTTCTCGGGGTGATCGGTCTAAGTAGAATAAGTGTGAATAGCTCGGGGATCATAAGTGAAAATACGGCTTTTGGGTGTATATACGGTCCGACTGGAGAGTGTGTGGAAACGTGGTATGTAAATGAAAATTATTGCGATGATTATTATCCGGGATGTTGGACTGATCAATATTTGTGCGATTGGTATTGGCAACCTCGACAGGGATGTAATGTATCTGCACAAGAAACCTGTTATCAAATTTGTAACTAAAATTTATATTCTATTTCCTTTAATAGACAACAATAACTTTTTGCAATTCTAATTACTTTAATGAATAGATTTATAAAGTTCATTCTTTATGTGATTCCTTGTTTGTCATTGGCTTGTTATGACGAAGTATTGGAGGATAAGTACTTTACCGAAATCAGTATGGATTCCATTCGTGTCAACGCTTCTTATTCCGATATTATAGAGGAAGTTAATTATGTAGTACTACACGGCCTTCCCGATGGGGAAGGGGTTCTTCATTTTCAAAAAATTTTAAAATTTGAAAATGGCTTTATCGGATGGGATGACCACAGGCACGTTCTGTATTTTTATGATAACGACGGAAAGTATATTCGCCACATCCATGCAATCGGAGCAGGTCCGAGAGAATATGTAGAGATTGGGGATGTATGTTACAGCAATAAGGATAGCACCATTCAATTGTTGGACCGTGCTCATTTTTTATTGAAATATAGTCTTGAAGGAGAAGGAATTTCCAAAACAAAGTTGCCAGAGTTAGCGGCAAATATTATTGTTGATAGCATTGGGGAAACAGTGTTTCATTCAGCACCGAAACCTGGAGATCATTGTGTTTTATGGAAAATCGGTCAAAACAATACTTTAAATTGCGTAGATTTAGGCTCCCATAAAATCTATGGTTCAGCAGCATATACCAAACAAAGATTCTCACAAATTCCTTTATCAGAAAAAATCATTTTTAATATGCCACACTCCGATATCATTTATTCAATACATAATCAGGAACTACACAAAGAATATGTGGTTAATTACGGAGAAAAAAGTCACTTGAATGGCAATCACAAAATAGACCATCCAGTTGATACTTATCGCGATGAAAATAAACCTGGAATTTTCAGCTTAGGAAGAATTTTCTCCACTAAGTCATTTATTGTTTTCACACAATTTAATAATCAAAATAGTGGATATTGGCATAAACCAACTAATGTTCGTCCTATCGAATACATTTTGTATTCATCTAATTACGGTACTTTTTCATCTCACAATCTACAAGATGATAAAGGACATTTCTTTTATTGGCGCCTCCGGGGCGCTTATGACAATGTACTGATCCATTATTTATCCCAACAGGATGTGAACCGCATTATCGATGAACAAATTGACCTTCGCACCCCATCCGGTGAGCGGGTCCTGGACCTACTGGACAATAATTCAGAGGTCTTAATGCTGATGAAACTAAAAGAATAAAGAGCCGATGACCGGAGCAGAAAAATAGGAATATGTGCATAATTTTTGCAAGGACCTATAGCAAGCCTTACCAATTAATCAGATTTATACCACAATTACATATCTTATAAATTTAAGCATTAGTAGATTAAGTCTATCAAATCTTTAATTATCAATCTCTGTTCAATGACCCGAATCCTTTGCATTTTTTCCGGTTCCCTGGGCCACTATAAGGGCTTTGATAAATTTGTCAAGGCTAATGATATTCGCAACGAAATCATTTATGCTTCCAATGACCCCAAGGCGAGTAAGACCATTCCTAAATATTGGCATATAAACAGTCACCCAGCGTATGTCAACCATGAATTTTTACTTAAAATCCCCCTTATGGAGAAACTAAACCTCAAAATAGAGGATGTGTTTTATCAAAGGCGAATGCGAGATCTATCCCAACTCCTGGATAAAGTCAAGCCGGAAGTCCTCATTTTAGACAATTTTAACTATACCGATGCACTGATCGTCCGGGACCTGAATCGTTACCCGGGCCTTAAAGTCCTGCTTTACCAAACCCGGCTCTCCACCGCACTCAATAACTCCAATGCATACGGAGTACCCTATGGAAAAGAATTCCGGATGATGAAATCAAAGAAAATTCTCAAAATACAAAATCGACTAAGACGGCGCGAACGCTGGATGATGCCCGGCTTCAGCATTGGATACCAAATACCCAATCTGTTCAAAAAATTCCATTTCCAAAACGTGACCTGGAACCAAAAACGCTACGGCATCCCCACATTATCTTACCTCCCGGAAATGGTGATCTCTCCGATAGCATTAAGTACTTATTCGGCTCCTAATCAATATTATATGGGACTGGGCATACCTCATAATATCAAACCGTTAAAGGTTTCCAAAACAAAAAACGTATTGGTCTCCTTTGGTTCGCTCAGTTTCACCTTTGCTTATACAAATAAATATGTAGAGACCATCCGGGACTTGGCCCGCACGTTTAAGAATCTTACATTTTTCGCACCCCGGAGTTTCGAAGCCAAAGTAATCGGTTCCAATGTCGAATATTATGACTGGAATACGTACAACCAAGCTTTACCCCGGGCCCATATCCACATTACACTCGGCGGGATCAATTCGATCAAGGATTCGCTCAGTCATGGTCTACCGATGCTCATCTGTCCCATGAACCTAAAATCTGACCAGGTCCACAATGCACTGCTGTTTGAGAAGCTTGGAATGGCCGAAGTATGGAATCTAATGCAAGATGATACGGATAGCATACGACAAAAAATAGAATCTTTACTGCGATCTGGTAAAAGAGAGGTCATTACGGATTTTGTCCGCCAGGACAAACTGGAAAATCCACCCGAAAAATTACAGGAAGTCTTTGATACACTGATTAACGATGAGCGGTGGGCGGTAAAGCATTGGTAATTCCGGTCCGGTAAAAAAACGCTGTAGACGTTTAACATCCGTAGCCCGGGTCAATTAGAAGATATTTCTGGCTTGTATTTTTGCCCAAAAGCAAAAATCGTGACAGAAATATTCATTAAAATAACCAGATATAATCTAATATCCAAGTAGGTAATATATTCATGAACAATAAAAGACAAATTTTAAACCTATGAATGCCCAATCCCTTTTCAACCGCATCTCACCCTACCCCCTCTTCTACCCATTCTGGATGTCTGGATCCGAAAAAAGGTTTTTTGACCGCTATATCAAAAATGCACAACATTACCTGGAATTCGGAATAGGTGGTAGTACAATCCGGGCTTTATTAAAATCCAAAGCCCGGATTTCCAGTGTCGAATCCAATCCGGAATGGCTGGCAAAAATGCGGGAATACCGGATTGTGAAACACGCAGAGCAAACAAAACGACTGGAAATTGATTTTATCGATATTGGTAAAACAGGACATATAGGGTTTCCTGCAAACGAGGGTGAACGGGATAAGTTTCCAGACTATTCCTCCCGGATCTTTCACGAAAACGATCTATCCGGAGTGGACTGTGTGCTGATCGACGGTCGGTTCCGTGTGGCCTGTGCACTGCAAACGATTTTGCATTGTCACCGGAATCCAAATCTACATATGACGATCCACGATATCTGGAGCCGATCGTACTACCACGGAATACTCAAATACCTCATCGAGATAGAAAGGGTCGATCGAATAGGTGTATTCCGGATCCGCGAACATATAGACATTGAACAGTTGAAAACGGAATATGATAAATATAAATACGATCCGCGATAACGGATAGCAGAATTGAAAGTTCTCTAAGAGCTGTCAAGTCTTACTTCTCAAAAACTATATATCTGACATAATTTTAATCATATACTCAATACCATCCATCATGAAAAAGCCATCCAACTCTTTTATAGAATATACTTTTCGGGGCAATTATTTCTGCCTGATCCCTGGTTACAATACGGCATTTGTAGTTATAAGCAAGACTGGCGCAACCTTCCTTAAAAAAGTTGCAATTTATTCAAAAACCGGGAAGTGGATACAATCTTCTAATGAAACCCATACTCAAGTTGGATTTACGGAATCATCGGAATTTTTTATTCCGATCCATAAAATTTCGAATTACGAAAAAAAACACGGCAAACTATTAAAATTTGCCGTCTGGCGGGATCCCGTGGAACGTTTAATATCAGGATACAAATATTTTTGCCTGGAAAAAACATATCGTCCTTATTTTCACGCGGTCGGATTGTACGATAATCCATCATTTGATTGGTTTATGAAATTTGTAAAATTTGAAATAGCGAAAAATGACCCACAGAAACAGGATCCCCATATACGCAGACAATCCGATCATTATCAACTTAATGATGTAGACTATATCATTCATATGAATGACCTGTTTTCATTTTTAGAGGCCCGTCAAATTCCTTTTGAAAGAGAATATTCAAATAGAACTAATACTCATTTCAAACTAAAACCCAAATTATATAAATGGCAAATTAAGTATTTGTATTACGATGATTACAAATTAAAGGTCAATTGGAGAAATGGACAGCAACCCTAGATAACTTCTCATACTTTATAGATCCTGGCTCACCAAAGTTGCAAGCTATCAGCTACAAGCCTCAAGCAGACCTCAGGCTGTGAGCTTCTAACAACACAAATATCAAATTTCGAAACACTAATCATATTAGTTTAGATTTGAAATATTATTCTTTCTATGCAACTTTAGGGTCCTCCGCGAAACTTTGCGTAACAACGACCTGAAAAGTCGAAAGTATCACAAATAACGGAGTATCCTGCAAACCTAACTCCCCAAAAAGCCAAACACCAAATATACTACGGTACTTATTCCCCCAAGGATCAAGGCATATGGCAATTGCGTCTTTACATGATCCATGTGATCCGTAGCTGCTGACATCGAAGCGATCATGGTAGTATCAGAAATCGGTGAGCAATGATCGCCAAAAACACCTCCTCCCAACACTGCTGCTAAACAAAGTGAAAAATCGACCCCGATTTCCCGAATCAGTGGTATTGCAATGCCAACCATAATAGCAAAAGTGCCCCAGGAAGTCCCTGTAGAAAAAGCTATGAAGCCGCTGGTGACAAAAAGCAATGCTGGCACTAAAGCGGGATGAAGGTAAGAACCTATAATATGGCTCACATAAATACCCGTACCCAATTCCTTACATACATTGCCTATGGCAAAAGCCATTAACATTAACAATGCTAGTGGAATAAGTGCAGAAATACCCTTCAGGACCCAATCAATATTTTCCCGCACTCCTAGAATCCCTTGTATTTTATACATTGAAATAGCTGTCAATATAGCCAAAGTAACAGCTATTAAAACTGCTTTTGATCCCGATCCCTGTCCCATGGCATGGAGGATATTCAACAGTACTCCTTCGGAGGCATCAAGATCATACCACCCTGTGTACAATAATATGACCGGCATGGCAATGATCATAACTACGATAGGTATAATCATATTAGATGCTTTCGGAAGAGCCCCGAATTTCCGCTCGATATTCAAAACCTCATCCGTGATCATAGGGGTTGAATCCGGCCATAAAAATTCTCCACTTTTAGTTCTTTCCTCTGCCTTCTTCATATCCTTCAAATTCCAGTTAAATCGTATGATAAGCGGTACCGCCAACAATGCGGATAACGCATAAAAATTGTAAGGAATAGCGGAGAGTAGGCTTATAAAAGGCCTGTCAACAGCTTGTGTAGCCAGAAGCCCCATGATAAATGCCCCCCAACCGTTCAGGGGGAATAATATACAAGCGGGTGCCGATCCGGAATCTATTATGTATGCAAGCTTCTCCCTGGAAATTCTATACCGGTCAAATAAAGGTCTAAAAATGGTACCCACTGTAAGAACAGAAATACTGGTTTCCACGAATATCAATACACTGATCACCCACGATATCAACTGTAATTTGATCGATCCGCTTCCAGACTTCCGCTCAAGACGATTCCCAACCCAATTAATAAAACCATCTACACCGCCTGACCTTTGTACCAAAAGTATAAGTGCTCCCACCAATGCACTAAACATAATCGTCCGGGTATTACCGGGTTCGCTAAAAACTAAAACCAGCCCCTCTAGGCTATCCAAAAATCCGGCCCATATATTGCCATTATTCAAAATGACCCATCCGAGAAATATTCCTGACATTAACGATAAATAAACTTGTCTGGTCCCTATTGCCAATATAATTGCTAACAATGGTGGTATTAAACTTAAGATTCCATAATCCATAGTGCTAAATTAATCATCTGAATTATTTTTACGTGGTGAATCTTTAAATAATGACCTAAGGCGAAAAGAAGTTTTGATTTTTTCACCATTTCTCTTTAGGACAACTCTTATTTTCTTTCCCTCTTTTCCAGATAATTTATACGTAATCGAATTTAAATCAAAAAAATACACAGGCCAAAATTTAAATCGGTGAAGGACGTCTCCGGCTTTGATTCCAGCTTCATCTGCTGGACTCCCCTCAATTACCTTTTGTACCAGGATATTATTAAAATCAGGCCCGGTAGCTATAAGGATTAACCCGCTTCTATCAACTCTAAACCTATCGTTGTAATTTTTATTAGGTTTTAAATACAACTTTTCACCGGGATAATCAATATATACATCAAATCGACTTAATAAAGAATTTCCTATCAACCCATTTCGATTGAGAAATAATTGATTCATACTGTCAACCTCAAATTCCTGAAAGCTAGTCACAAGATTCGTAAAGTCATAAGGACCAAAATTAAATTCATGTATCTTCCCCAGATATCCCTCGAGCATCCCTCCAAGTCCCATTCCCAGGTTTCCGGGAATAACATTCTCAGGCATTTCTATAAACTCACTAGTATTATTATAAAGTAACATGGGAATAGCAGACCCCGAATCAATCAAGAATTTAAGGGCCCTCACTTGCTCACCATCCAAACTTATATTTGAAATTATATAAGGCTTTCCTTTGTCTACTTCAATAGGTAATTCGACATAATTCTTCTTGGTTGCAAAGTGTTCTTTTTTTATAAATTCTATATAGTTTTTCCGATTGTTTATATGCAAGACATATCGATTAAAAACATTTGCCCCAAGAATCCCATCAATTTGCATTCCCAGCATCTCATCAAGGTGCAAAAAATCAGATTCTAACACCAATACATTGGATCGAACCATTAACTTTTCGTCAATATTCATCGTAGCATTCCTGGAAATAAATGCATATACTTTCGTAGATAAATCCGAACCGTATAATGGGATACTTCGGAAATAGTCCATATTCAAAAGGAATGCCAGCTCCTTCTTAATAATAATTGTGTATTCACTCCCCGTATCAAATATAAACTTACTGGGTAATATATTTTCCAGTTTAATATCCAGAATGATAAAATTTTGGACGTTCTGAAAATCAAACCGGATTGATTTCTTATAAATATCCCCAAAAGAGAATTGTCTTAATTCTTGTGCCTTGGAAGGCATAAGAACCGAAAGTACCATCAAAATTATTATAAAAAAAATTGATCGCATTGTAATTAATATAACACATAGAGATCATATTAATGATCTTATCGACCCATTTTTCAACAATAGAAACTTCTTTAGTCCTGATTTCTAAACGAAAGATAAATTTGGGTCCCAGCCCTGTCGCCAGGTTTTTCCAATTTACCGCTTTTTATTGAATCAGGCAACGAAATGTTAGCAGGTTTCTCTAATTTTTCAGGCCCCTGGAATACCAAATCAGAACTTATTCTCGAAGAATCGATCCCAAAAACACTAAAATAATTTGATATATGAGACAATCTATCCTCGATTAACTCCTTATTTGCATTAACATACGAAGAGTCGCTTACAAGGTTCATCTCAAGATGTAAAAAATCATATGTATTTAATATCTGTAATATAGCCCCCAACTCTTTCTGGCTCGTCAATGTAAAATTGGATGTACTATCGACAAAATCAATTTGAGAATCTGAAAAATAAACCGTATCCTTCAATTCATTATCTCCTATCCAGGGCATTAATTCATCCAAATACGGATTTTCTTTCAGCTCCCGGGCCATATTCTGATTAATTACACCACGACTATTTAACCCCTTGACTGTAAGGCTATCATTTTGGATAAAATCAAAAGGATTGTTTGTATCCTCTGATGATTTATTTTTGGGAACTTCCTTATTCTCAAAATATTGAAGGCCAAATAAACTAAAACCGGAAATTAATAGGACCACAACCCAAGGGATTGTATTTTTAATAAAAGTAGGCAGTGTGATAACTTTTTCGCCTTCAGGTTCGGACGGTTTGTCTTCACTGTCATTTTTAGTCTCTTTGTCATTTACGACATCCGATGTACTCTCTTCTTTTTCATTTCTCTCTAATTCTTCATCTGATGAGTAAGGAAGGTTCATCACTTTGCTCAATCCTGGAAATTGGGAATAAATGTAACCGGCTTGTGACTTTAGCAACGCCTTCACTTCATTTTCTTCCATATCTTCATCCATCACGTCCCTACCGATAATACCCATAGAAAAAGGAATAACAAACCGATTTAAATTAATTAAAGGTTCTTCTTTTAAGGCATATTTGCCAGCTAAAAAGTGCTGAATTTTTTCAAATCCTTTTCCTTCTTCATCATCATAAATAAAGGCTAGCAAGCTATTTCCCAATTTCCGATGATCTTCGATAGTTTCTTCCGAAGAAAAGATTGTCTCCATTTCATGGATCTTACTACCGTTGTGATTTCCTTTTATTAAAAGGTTTCTTATTGCACTTGTTCCATTCTCCTTTTCTGATTTTTTTATCAATCCGCCAATAGCTGATGCATGCAATAACTCACATACATTATTTAGATCTTTTTTTAAAGTATCTGTTAAGGTGACAAATTCACAATCCACTAGTCGTTTTGCCAGTTTTTCTACTACCTCATTCCGAAAGATTTCCAATAAATTATTCTCCATATCTTCAAAAATAAAATAGTTTTATAATTTCTTAGTATTTAAAACGCGTTTGACCAGACCTTTGGACCAATACTCAGATAGTAAAAACCCGGAAACAAGGTCCCATACACCCCACCATCCGGCTACTAGAGCCATGCCTCCCAAACCGTCAAAAAAATTAAAAATGAGGATTAATCCTAATCCTGCATTTTGAATTCCTGTTTCAAAACAAACCGCTCTCGCATTTTCTTCTGGTTCTTTACACCATTTACTCCAATAATATCCAATGACATAAGACACCCCGTTGTGAATCAACACCAACCAGAATACTAAAAATAAATATTCTTCAAGATTGGATATATTTTTATAAAGCGCTACAGCAATAATCGTCAACAACAAAAAAATAGAAAGTGACTTTATAATGCTTTTTACCTTCTTAACCAAATTGGGTAGATAGTGGTTCAAAGTCATTCCTAATATTAATGGTATTAATATCAATTGCACCAAAATCCAAATCATTTTCCCGGGGTCTACAGCCAAATCCTTTCCGGCATCAATTTTAAAAAAATAAGTGGAGTATATATAAAACAATAAAGGAGTAAGTACTATTGAGGTCATAGTAACTACAGATGTCAGGGTGATGCTCAGTGCAGTATTCCCCCCGGACCTGTGGACCAAATAATTAGAAACATTACCCCCAGGACATGCCGCCACCATCAACAAACCTAACTTCATGCTATCCGGAGCATCCCATAGTATTACCAACAAAAAAGTAAACAAAGGAAGTAAGACCAATTGTGATGTAAGGCCAATCAAAGTTGACTTTGGATTCAAAAATACACGAATAAAATCTTTGACTTTTAATTCTAATGCCACCCCAAACATCATAAAACCCAGGCAATAATTTAACATCCGCAATTGCCCTTCATCAAAGTGAATAACCATATTATCTACATCCATATCAAAACGCTCATTAAGATTTACAGCAAATATACCAACGACAGCAAAGTTAAACATCAAAAGAGTAAAATCATTTATAGAACAGGCGATTACTGAGCATAATTAATCCTACTTACAAACTGGTAATTCACTAATTATATTTAAATAGTATTATATATGTTAACTTTGGGAAATTATGAAGTCTTACATCAAGAATATATACATTGATTCGATACATTCCATTCTAAAAACAAACACCAATTACAGTGAAAAATATTTTCACCTTTACGATGCGTCAGTGCTGCTGCATAGTCAAATAATAGAGGAGTTGGACCATCCTTCTATTGACAGTAAATTCAACGAATTCTCTCAGTTTAGCATTCTTTGCCAGACTAAAAATATTCCTGACCACCTGCGATTTGCCTGGTTTAAAATCCTGGGTTTGAATACATCCATCCATCTTTTGAATAAAGAACAAATGGAAGAGCGATTCCTCAATGCCTTTTGGACTTCTACTGAAATTTTTAAGCATCTTGACGATGATGAATTACCTCAGGAAATAGGTCTAAACAATGTATTTCCGTCAGATCATTTCTGGTCTTCTCCCTCCTATTCATCAAAAGTTCCCGATGCCAAAATTATTATAACAAAAAGGAAAAGGGGCTCTGATCTTAGCTTTCATGGGTATTGGGTTGAACAATATGGTAAAGAAGTTATTATCAGGCCGGGTAAATTAATGAATTCAGACCTACAGATAAAAGCATTACAAACCATAGAACAGGAAATCTATCTTCCTGTTTTTTTGCAACTTATTGACATTGAAATTTCAGGAAATGAGCTATATCCCGGAGCTATCGTACTTTCCCCTGATTACTTAATCGATATTACTTCCATAGCTAAATGTTTTACACCTTTCGGCGTACAACTATCCATGTACCTATTGGGGAAAATTCAAAAGTATGAACTCAGCTCCCATTTACTCATTGGAAATTCCGTCAATATGATTCTTGATGAATTAATTTTCAATCCATCCCTTTCATTACAGGACATAACCAGTAAAATATTCAATGTAAATGAATTATCCTGGACTTGTTACAATAATCAAGAAGCAAGGGAACATTTAAAAACAATAGAAACACATTTCAATAATTTGAAAAGAACCGTCAATGAAGAATTCCCCCAGTACGGTATTTCACATGAAGACTGTATAGTAGAACCGAGCTTCTTTTCTCCTTTATATGGTATTCAGGGTAGACTAGATTTATTGTATGAAAATCGGAATGCCCCTGATCAAAAAATAATTATAGAATTAAAGAGCGGTAAAACATTCCGGCCAAATTCTTATGGACTTAACCATTCACATTATATACAAACCCTCCTCTACGACCTCCTTATACAATCATCTTACCCGCATGGCGGAGCTCCAGTCAATTATATTTTATATTCAGCCGAACCCAGTAAAAATTTACGCCATGCTCCTGCTATTAAAGAGTGGAAATACGAAGCCCTGGGTGTAAGGAATCTTATCTTATGTCTTGAATGGCAAATGGCAAATTGGACAAAAAACCATAAAAATTTATATCAAATACTATCCGATTTAAAGGAACATCTAGTGGGTTTTGCAGAAAGGGATAGAAATGATTTCTATAAAGATTATGAAAACAGCTCTTCTCTCAAAAAAGAATATTTTGATGCATTCATTCAATTTATTACCAGAGAACAGTTTCTATCCAAACTGGGAAAAATATCAAGTGAACGAAGTGGACAGTCAAGCCTATGGAATACCTCATGGATGGCAAAGAATATAAACTACAATCTTCTGGATGGACTGGAAGTCATACATGATTATAGTGGTGACGAAAACCCATTGGTCCACTTTATTAAAACTGATCACACCAATCCTCTGGCTAATTTCCGAAAAGGCGATATAATTTTAACCTATCCTGAAATCAGGAAAGACCATCCTCTCCATGGAAGGGTATACAGGTGTACTCTGGTTGAAAATTCTGCTGAAAAAGTGGTTATACGGTTAAGGGCCAAACAATACCAATCTATTTTCACTAATGGGACCCGTTGGGTAGTCGAAAATGACCAATTGGACAGTTCTTTTCGTGCTATGTTCCAATCTCTTGCCCTATTTCTTAAACTACCGGAATCCAGGACCAAACTTTTGATGGGTGAGCGACCTTCAAAAAAGAAAGGATCAAAAGTCCATTTCTCCCCGCTATCCGGATTAACATCCATACAAAATGATATTCTCGCAGAGATGCTACTCGACCAGGAATACTACTTACTTTGGGGGCCCCCAGGAACTGGCAAAACAAGCGTAATGCTTCATCAATTTGTAAAACATAAAATGCTAAATGGACAAGAGAGATTGTTAATCATGGGGTATACAAATCGAGCGGTAGATGAAATATGTGAGTCCCTCTTAAAAATAGATTCCCTTGACCGCCACAATATTCTGCGCATTGGGTCGCGCTACGGCACCAGTGAAGATTTCCAGGACTTGCTTCTGCAAGTTAAAAATTCCAACATAAAGAATCGTTCATCACTCCAGGATTTGCTGGATAAATCGAGAATAATTTGTGGGACATTGGCAAGTATAAGTGGGAAAGAAGAATTATTTCAACTTATAAAATTTGACCGCATTCTAATAGATGAAGCATCCCAAATACTGGAACCAGGCATAATAGGCCTGCTGAGTAAAGGGATCCCCTTTGTTTTGATTGGGGACCACAAACAGCTTCCGGCAGTAGTAGCCCAATCAGAAGAAGAATCAATCACACAAAGCAAGGCACTCAAAAAAATAGGTTTGCAAAACCTTTCAAATTCCTTTTTCGAAAGAATATTCAAAATAAACCAGGAATCAAATTGGGATTATTCCTTTGGAATTCTAAAACACCAGGGAAGAATGCATACAGACCTCATGATTTTCCCCAATAAACATTTTTACGAGAACATCCTCGAAGTCCTACCTTTTGCTCAAAGCAAACAAAATGGGTCATTGAATAAGTACTTCTCTACAGGGAGTAAAGTCATCTCCAAACTTTTCAACTATCGAAATATATTTATACCTACTAAAGAAAAAAATGACAATAACCCCAAAATAAACTCCGAAGAGTCTAAAAAAGTAGTTAATATATTAAAAGAATTAGAAAAGTCAGAAAATACAATCGATTGGCATGAAGTAGGTATAATCACCCCCTATCGGGCCCAAATTGCCCAAATAGTACATGAAATCAATTCTTCCGGATTTTCGGATAAAGGTATTACCGTAGATACAGTTGAACGTTATCAGGGAGGAGCTAAAGACATAGTTATTATCTCTTATTGTCTCAATTCTCTGGCACAACTGCATATGCTAAATAATTCCATAACCCTAGAAGGAATCGACCGAAAATTAAATGTTGCTCTTACCAGAGCACGGCAACAAATTATAATATTAGCCAATAAGGAACTTCTTATGAAAAATCCACTATACAGGGACTTAATTAAAGGGTATTTCGAATGGAATCCCAAATAATAATATCAGTATTCTATTGAAATAGACATTGGACAATGTCCATATAACAACTATTACATATCATTTTTGTGATGTGTACTCTACTCTTCAATTGCTTTTAAGCCCGGTAATTCTTTCCCTTCGAGGTATTCCAACATCGCTCCGCCACCGGTAGAAACAAAACTCACCTGGTCAGATAAACCAGACTGATTTACTGCAGAGACAGAATCTCCACCTCCAACCATAGTAAATGCACCTTTCTTAGTTGCCTTGGCCAGGGCTTTTGCTACTGAAAAACTACCATTGGCAAAATTACTCATCTCAAATACACCCATCGGGCCATTCCACATTACAGTCCTGGAAGATTCTATGACTTCAGTAAATTCACTTTGAGCTTTTGTACCTATATCCAACCCCATCCATCCATCAGGAATTTGGTCACTGGCTACTTCTTGAATATTGGCATCATTCGAAAAAGCATCTGCGATTATACTGTCCTTTGGTAATAATATCCTCGTATTGTTCTGCGTAGCTTTCTTTAAAATTTCCTTTGCCAATTCCAGCTTATCTTCTTCTACAAGGGAATTACCAACTTTTCCATCGAGTGCTTTAAAAAAAGTATATGCCATACCACCTCCGATCAGAATATTATCACATTTGGAAATAAGATTTTCCAACAAGAGGATTTTATCTGAAACTTTAGCACCACCTACAATAGCCGTATAAGGAGAATCCGGATTCTCTTTTACTTTATTGGCATTTTTGATCTCCTTTTCTATTAGTAAACCAAAAGATTTATGATCACTATCAAAAAACTGCGCTACTTTCGCAGTTGAAGCATGAGCCCTATGAGCGGTTCCGAAAGCGTCATTTACATAATAGTCAGCTAATTCACTGAGACTTCTGGCTAGAGTATCATCCCCTTTTTCTTCACCCGGTTCAAATCTTGTATTTTCCAATAGTAACACTTCTCCTCCTTTCAACTCCCTGGCTTTATCCCGGGCATCTTTGCCTACCAAATCCGTAGAAAACTGAACGTTCTTATTTAACAAAGAAGAAAGATGATCAACCACGTGCTTTAGCGTAAATTTTTCCACATCTAATTCTCCATTCTCTAACTTCTTCTTTTGAGGTCGACCAAGATGAGACATAAGGATAACAGCCGCATTATTGGCTAGTAAATGTTGTATGGTGGGTAATGCCCCCAATATCCTGGTATCATCGGTAATTTTAAAATTCTTGTCTAACGGGACATTAAAATCAACTCGAACCAAAACCTTTTTACCATTGTAGCTATTTTCCATGCTCATTATTTTATCGTTTAAAATAGAAAGTAAATATATAATTTCCTAAAGCGTATGATAAGTGATCCATAAAAATTTTAGTTTAATTGTGATAAAAATTAAAATCCCTTACCCATTTTCACAAATGTCATACAAATTGATTCCTTTTATTTATATCCTGGTTTATTCCCAATAAATTTCCTTTTAGGACGGTTGAAAAATAAATTTCTTCGGCTTTTGGTTATTTTAGCGTACGGAATCAAAACCGTAATTTTATTAATTAATAGAGATTTAAAAAAATAACTATGAATATTGCTCTTATTGCACATGACGGCAAAAAGCCAGAATTGGTTAGTTTTTTCCTTCAAAACAAAAAGCTTTTTTTGAATAGCAATATTTATGCAACTGCCACCACTGGTTCACACCTTGGAAATGTAGGCATTGAAGTAAACAAGGTATTGTCAGGACCACTTGGCGGGGATGCCCAAATTGCGGCATTAATAGCTGAAGGCAAAATAGATCTTGTATTTTTCTTTCGGGACCCACTCGGAAAACATCCTCATGAGCCGGATGTCCAAATGCTTATGAGGCTATGTGATGTTCACAATGTTCCCATGGCAACTAATCCGGCAGCTGCGCGTTTAATGTTAAGTGCATTGAAAGGGCAACTTTATGACGAGAAGTGACTTTGACGAAATCTCCAATATTATTCCCAGGACTCCAGGAGTTTATACCTTTTCAGATAAATCCGGAACACCCATTTATATAGGTAAAGCCAAAAATTTAAAAAATAGGCTTTCTTCTTATTTTATCCCTAAATATAACCTCCATAATAAAACCCGGGTTATGATAAAAAACGCCCGGGATATCCAATGGACCGTAGTGGAAAGCGAAGCCGATGCATTCCTACTGGAAAGCACTCTTATAAAAAAGCATATGCCAAGGTACAATGTCACCTTAAAAGACGGCAAGTCCTATAGCTATATATGTATCAAAAATGAACGGTTTCCCCGTGTCTTTTTCACTCGTAATATTATTAAAGATGGATCAGTCTATTTTGGACCCTATACATCAAAATGGCGAGCCAAAATATTACTTGATCTTATCAAAGAAGTGTTTCCTTTAAGAACCTGCAATCTCAATTTGTCAAGAGAAAACATTGAAAAAGGTAAACATAAAATCTGTCTGGAATATCATATTGACAATTGTGAAGGTCCTTGCGAAGGATTGGAAACTGAAGAACACTATAACAAAAAAATATCCCAAATAAAGAATATTCTTAAGGGGCAATTCAAACCTGTTAAAGATCATTTGATGCAAGAAATAGGCTATTATGCAGAGAAACTTGAATTTGAAAAAGCACAGACCTTAAAAGAAAAATTAGTAGCCTTTGACGATTACCAATCAAAGTCTACTGTTGTCAATCCTAACATAAAAAACCTGGATGTATTTGCTGTTGAAGTGGATGAAGATTTTGCCTTCGTCAATTATATTCGCGTAGTCAACGGCGCTATTATCAACTCCCATACCGAAGAAATCACCCTTAAATTAAACCATTCCGAACCTGAAATACTAGAAAAAGTCATACCCACTTTACGCGAAAAGTTTAATTCCAACGCCTCGGAAATCATCGTCTCCCACCTCCCCGATTGGGTAGAAAATGGTGTTAAAATATCGATTCCGCAAAGGGGTGATAAAAAGAAATTAATAGATCTTTCTATTAAAAATATCAAATTCGGTAAAATTCAATTCTTTGAAAAGAGAAATAAAATCCATCAGAAGAAAAACCATGAACAACGGATTTTGGAAACTATGAAAAATGACCTGAAAATGGACAAGCTTCCCAGGCACCTGGAATGTTTTGATAACTCAAATTTTCAAGGTAGTAATTCCGTAGCCTCATGTGTAGTATTTAAAAATGCAAAGCCAGCGAAATCTGAATATCGCCACTACCATATCAAAACCGTAGAAGGACAAAATGATTTTGCTTTCATGGAGGAGATAATTTACAGAAGATACAACCGATTATTAAAAGAAAAGGAAGCTCTACCTGACCTGATAATTATTGATGGTGGCAAAGGGCAATTAAATGCGGCAATGAAAAGTCTCAAAAAGTTGAATATCGAGCATATGATCACGGTAATAGGTATTGCCAAGAGATTAGAAGAAATCTTTTTCCCGCAAGACCCAATACCCATATACATAGATAAAAAATCAGAGTCCCTTAAAGTTATTCAAAAAGCAAGAAATGAAGCCCATAGATTTGCTATAACCTTTCATCGGTCCCAACGTTCCAAACGAGTACATAAAACAGAACTTACGGAAATTACAGGCGTGGGAGACAAAACAAGTAAAAAACTTCTTCAGTCATTTAAATCGGTAAAGAATATTAAAAATGCCACTCTGGATGAAATAGCTACGGTAGTAGGCCCGGCATTGGCCCAAAAAATACACAAGCATTTCAAGTGATCCCAACATAGTTACAGGTAATTAAAATAAAAAACCCGGTGAAGTCACTTCCACCGGGTTTGGTATTTCTATAATAACAAATATCTGTATTAATTAAAGTTAATTATTCAGCTGCCTCTTCTTCCTCTACCGGTTCTTCGTGACGAACAAGGACATTCTGAAATTCCTTTACGCCTGTACCTGCAGGAATTCGCTTACCAACAATGACATTTTCTTTCAATCCATTGAGGAAATCCTTATTTGCTCCAATGGCAGCAGTACTCAACACTTTGGTGGTCTCCTGAAACGATGCCGCAGATATCCATGAAGAAGTACCCAATGAAGATCGGGTAATTCCTTCCAGAATAGGAGTTGAAGTTGCCGCAATCGCATCTCTGTATTCAACAATCTTCAAATCATTCCTTTTCAACATAGAGTTCTCATCTCTTACCTGTCTCAACGTAACGATCTGACCAGGCCTCAAATTACTGGAATCTCCGGGCTCCGTAACTACCTTCTTATCAAATATTTCGTCATTTTCTACAAAGAAAGAATGCTTGTCAACAGGTTCGCCTTCCAGGAACTGGGTATCTCCAGGATCAACAATCCGTACACGTCTCATCATTTGTCTAATAATAACCTCTATATGCTTGTTATTAATATCGATTCCTTGAGATCTATATACTTCCTGAATACCTTTCAATATATATGACTGAACCGCAAATGGTCCCGAAATATTCAAAATATCACCAGGAGAAATTGCTCCATCCGAAAGTTGTGTCCCAGCCCTTACAAAGTCACCGTCTTGTACCAGGATATGTTTAGATAATCCAATTAAATATTTTCTTCTTTGACCATCTTTAGCTTCTACGATAATCTCTCGATTTCCTCGTTTTATCTTACCAAAAGATACAACACCGTCAATTTCCGAAGTAACTGCAGGATTAGAAGGATTTCGTGCCTCAAACAACTCCGTAACTCTTGGTAAACCACCGGTGATATCCGATACCTTACTCAATTGTCTTGGAATCTTAGCTATAATTTTACCAGATTCGATTTTCTCGCCATCCTTCACCGATATATAAGCTCCAACAGGTAGGTTATATACCTTAAGTTCTTCGCCTTCATTACTTACTACCCTAATAGTAGGTATCTTTTTACGCTTTTTGGATTCTATAATTACTTTTTCTTCAAATCCCGTTTGCTCATCCCTTTCAATTCTGTAGGTAACCCCTTCTTCAATAGATTCAAACTCAAGTCTACCAGAGAATTCCGAAATAATAACAGCATTAAATGGATCCCACTCGCAAATCAATTGTCCTTTCTTAATCTCTTGCTTATCTCTGATATAGATATCTGCACCATAAGGTAAATGAGCTGTAGATAACAATCTACCGGTCTCCTTATCTCTGATTCTCAATTCACCGGTCCTGGAAAGAACAATGCCTTTTTCACCTTCCTCTTCCAATTCTACAATTCTTACACTATCAAATTCTACAACACCATTAAATTTGGATACAATCTGAGATTCAGATTGAGAAACAGATGCAATACCACCCACGTGGAAGGTTCTCAAAGTAAGCTGCGTACCGGGTTCACCAATAGACTGGGCAGCAATAATACCTACGGCATCACCTGTTTCGGCAGCCCTTCCTGTTGCCAGGTTCTTACCATAACATTTCTTACAAACTCCACGTGAAGCTTCACAAGTAAGGACAGATCTAATAGTGACAAGTTCTACACCAGCCGCCTCAACTTTTCGAGAAATACTCTCCGAGATATAATTGTCGGCTTCCAGAATTACATCTCCCGTTTCAGGGTGTGTAATATCATACAATGTATATCTACCTTTAATTCTTGCCGAAATTGGTTGTACAATTTTATCATTTTCTATCAACGGGGTGGTTTCAATTCCTCTTAGAGTACCACAATCATCTTCATAGATTACTACATCTTGAGAGACATCCACCAATCTACGGGTAAGATAACCGGCATCCGCTGTTTTAAGTGCAGTATCTGCCAAACCTTTACGCGCACCGTGAGTCGAAATAAAGTACTCTTGCACTGTCAAACCACCAAGGAAATTTGACAGAATGGGGTTTTCGATAATCGCTCCACCTGTATCACCAGATTTTCTTGGTTTCGCCATTAGTCCCCTCATTCCACACAACTGCTTAATCTGTTGTTTTGATCCACGTGCACCTGAGTGCAACATCATATAAACCGAGTTAAATCCACCCTTATGAGCAGCTAACTCTTTCATAAGATTATCTGTAATCACATTATCGGCAAATGTCCATTTGTCAATAATCTGGTTATATCGCTCATTGTTGGTAATAAGTCCCATGTTGTAATTATCCCATACTTCATCGACTTCCGTCTGAGCATCCGAAAGGGTTGATTCTTTTAAAGAAGGTGTGATCAAATCCCCCAGGTTAAATGACAATCCGCCACGGAAAGACCAATAGAATCCAAGATCCTTAATATGATCAAGGAACTTTGCGGTTACGGCAAAATCTGTTATTTCGATAACATTTGAAATAACGGTTTTCAGATTCTTTTTAGTCAATAAGACATTTATATAAGGTACGGTCTCAGGTACAGCTTCGTTGAAAATAGCTCGACCAACCGTAGTATCAATAATTTTTACTTCTTTCTCTCCGTTTTCCGTTGGATCCTCAATTCGCAATTTTATAGGTGCATGCAAATTGGCCTCGCCCTCATTAAAAGCTATACGCACTTCGCTATGTGAGTAAAAGGTCCTGTTGGCTCCTTTGATGGCCGAGAAATCAGCATCAGGAGATAATTCCTTACTCATATAATACAATCCAAGAACCATATCCTGCGAAGGAAGTGTTATCGGAGACCCATCCTGCGGATTCAACATATTATGTGCTGAAAGCACTAATACTTGTGCCTCCAAAATAGCCGCCTGGCTAAGAGGAACATGCACAGCCATCTGGTCACCGTCAAAGTCGGCGTTGAAAGCTCCACATACCAATGGGTGCAATTGAATGGCTTTACCCTCCACCAATTTAGGTTGGAAAGCCTGAATTGACAACCTGTGCAAAGTCGGGGCTCTATTCAATAAGATTGGATGGCCTTTTAATATATTCTCCAAAATCTCCCATATTACCGGAGACTTCTTATCCACCATTTTTTTAGCAGACTTAACGGTCTTTACTATTCCCCGCTCTATTAGTTTTCGAATTACAAAGGGTTTGAATAATTCGGCAGCCATTCCCTTAGGAATACCACATTCATGTAATTTCAGATCCGGACCAACAACAATTACAGAACGTCCGGAGTAATCCACACGCTTACCCAAAAGGTTTTGACGAAATCGCCCTTGTTTTCCCTTCAATATATCACTTAATGACTTCAAAGGCCGGCCTCCCTCTGCTTTAACAGCATTCGACTTACGCGAGTTGTCAAATAGAGAGTCAACTGCTTCCTGAAGCATTCTTTTCTCATTTCTAAGGATTACCTCAGGTGCTTTGATTTCTAATAATCTCTTCAAACGATTATTTCGAATAATCACCCTTCTGTACAAATCATTAAGGTCAGAAGAAGCAAAACGCCCTCCATCCAACGGAACCAGAGGCCGCAATTCAGGCGGAATAACAGGTAAATATTGAATAATCGTCCATTCGGGATTATTTTCCATTTGTTCATTCGCCTCACGGAAGGCCTCTACTACACGTAATCTTTTAAGGGCTTCTGACTTCCTTTGCTGTGAAGTCTCAGTCGCGGCCTGGTGTCTCAAAGCGTATGACAATTCGTCAAGCTCCAATCGACCCAATAAACTCTTTATGGCATCAGCTCCCATTTTTGCAATAAACTTATTGGGATCTTCATCGTCCAAAGCTTGATTTTCAGGAGGCAATGTTTCAATGATTTCAAAATACTCTTCTTCTGTAAGAAGATCCATTTTTGCAACACCATCTTCTTCCTTGGCTCCTGGCTGAATGACTACATATCGCTCGTAATAAATGATTGACTCCAGTTTTTTTGAAGACAATCCCAAAAGATATCCGATCTTATTCGGAAGGGATCTAAAAAACCAAATGTGTACAACAGGAACAACTAGTTTTATATGCCCCATTCGCTCCCGGCGCACTTTCTTCTCTGTCACTTCGACACCACAACGGTCACATACGATTCCTTTATATCGAATCCGCTTGTACTTTCCGCAATAACATTCGTAATCTTTTACCGGACCAAATATCCGCTCACAAAACAAACCGTCTCTTTCCGGCTTATAGGTCCGATAATTTATTGTTTCAGGTTTTAATACTTCACCGTATGACCGCTCCAATATGTCATCGGGAGAAGTCAGGCTAATAGTGACACTATTAAAGCTATTATTGAGTCTTGAATTTTTACTTACATTAAATGGCATGTCTTTCAAAAATTAAAATGAATGAATTAATCGAATTTCACATCCAATGCCAATCCACGCAACTCGTGAACTAATACATTGAAAGACTCTGGTATATTTGGTTCCGGAAGAGGATCTCCCTTCACTATTGATTCATACGTTTTGGTCCTACCTTGAATATCATCAGATTTCACCGTAAGCAATTCCTGAAGAATATTCGAAGCACCGAAAGCTTCCAATGCCCAGACCTCCATCTCACCGAATCGCTGACCACCGAATTGTGCTTTACCACCTAATGGTTGCTGTGTAATCAGTGAATATGGACCTATGGATCTCGCATGCATCTTATCATCAACCATATGTGATAGCTTCAACATATATATCACACCTACGGTTGCTTGTTGGTGAAAGCGATCTCCTGTCTCACCGTCAAACAGGTAGGCTTGTCCCAATTTAGGTAATCCTGCCTTGTCCACATACTCGTCAATCTCTTCAACGGAGGCTCCATCAAATATTGGTGTTGCGAACTTAAGATCAAGTTTTTCTCCAGCCCAGCCCAATACCGTTTCAAAAATTTGTCCGAGGTTCATACGCGATGGAACTCCAAGAGGATTAAGAACAATGTCCACCGGTGTACCGTCTTCCAAAAATGGCATATCTTCTGCCCGTACAATTTTGGCGACAATACCCTTATTCCCGTGACGTCCTGCAAGCTTGTCCCCGACTTTAAGCTTCCGCTTCTGAGCGATGTACACCTTGGCCAGTTTTAAAACTCCGGAAGGTAATTCATCCCCTATACTAATATTAAATTTCTCCCTTTTGTATCGTCCGATTTCCTCGTTGACTTTAATCGAATAATTATGGAGCAATCGAGCAATTAATTTGTTGGATTCATCTTCTTCCGTCCATTTGCTATAATCGACTATGGAATAATCGATATCCTTTAACAGAGACTTGCTAAACTTAGTACCGGGTTTTATTACTTCCTCGTTGTATACAGTTTTCACACCGGCTGACTTTTCTTCTTTCAGGATAGACTGCAATTTATCAATCAACCTTGTTTTCAACTCATTCAAAACAATGGCATGATCGTCATCCAACTTTTTAAGATCTTCTTTCTCTTGCGCTTTTTTATTCTTATCCTTTTTAGCACGTGCAAATAATTGCTTTTGAATTACAATTCCCTCAGCAGAAGGTCCTGCCTTTAAAGAGGCGTCTTTAACATCACCTGCTTTATCTCCAAATATTGCCCGTAACAATTTTTCTTCAGGGGTAGGATCAGTTTCCCCTTTAGGAGTAATCTTTCCAATTAATATATTACCTTCCTTAATCCATGCTCCAACCCTGATAATTCCATTTTCATCAAGATCTTTTGTAGCCTCTTCACTTACATTGGGTATATCATTTGTCAATTCCTCTTCACCCAACTTTGTTTCCCGAACATCAAGTTCATAACTTTCTACATGGATAGAAGTAAATATATCGTCTCGAACTACTCTTTCTGAAATTACAATAGCATCCTCAAAGTTATATCCCTTCCAGGGCATAAACGCTACCTTAAGATTTTGGCCCAATGCCAACTCCCCTTTCTCTGTAGCATAGCCATCACAAAGAATTTGTCCTTTCGATACTTTTTGGCCTTTTCGAACAATAGGACGAAGATTTACACAAGTTCCCTGGTTCGTTCTTAAAAACTTAAGAAGGTTGTATGTTTTGATATTATTCTCGAATGATACTAACTGATCTTCATCGGTAGCATCGTATTTGATGACTATTTGATTAGCATCTACACTTTCTACGACACCGTCTCCCTCAGCATTGATCATCATTCTGGAATCCCTTGCTACTTTCCCTTCTAATCCTGTGCCTACAATAGGAGCAGCAGGCCTCAATAAAGGTACGGCCTGGCGTTGCATATTAGACCCCATTAAAGCACGGTTCGCATCATCATTCTCAAGAAATGGAATCATCGAAGCGGAAACCCCCACAATCTGGTTCGGAGCAACATCAATATATTCCACTTCATCAGGCGCTAAAACAGGAAAATCACCATGTTCTCTACACCTGATTCGCTCATTTACAAACCCACCCTTTTCATTAATAATAGAGTTGGCCTGAGCAATCTTTTTATAATCTTCACCTTCAGCCGATAAATACTCAGCATCTCCTTTTAACACCACTTTTCCTTCATTGACAGGTCTGTATGGTGTTTCCAGGAATCCCATCTTATTGATTTTGGCATGCACACACAGTGTAGATATCAAACCAATATTGGGCCCTTCCGGTGTTTCAATCGTACATAACCTCCCGTAGTGCGAATAATGAACGTCACGAACCTCAAAGCCCGCACGCTCACGCGATAGACCTCCAGGCCCTAACGCAGAAATCCTTCTCTTATGAGTGATTTCAGAAAGTGGATTAGTCTGATCCAAAAATTGTGAAAGCTGGGAAGTTCCAAAAAATGAATTGATTACAGAGGACAGGGTTCGGGCATTAATCAAGTCTACCGGAGTAAATACTTCATTATCACGCACATTCATTCGCTCTCTGATGGTTCTAGCCATTCGGGCCAATCCTACTCCAAATTGTCCGTACAATTGTTCCCCTACTGTTCGTACCCTTCTATTACTTAAGTGATCAATATCATCAAGTTCGGCTTTTTGATTTACCAAACTCACCAAATACTTCACGATCTCGATCATATCCTCTTCGGAAAGTACCAAGGTATCCATCGGTATTTGAAGATTAAGTTTCCGGTTTATTTTATACCTACCAACTTCTCCGAGGTTATACCGCTTATCAGAAAAGAACATTTTTTCGATGATTCCCCGAGCGGTTTCTTCATCCGGTGGATCCGTTCCTCTCAACTGCCGGTAAATGTAGGTAACAGCTTCCATTTCTGAACTTGTCGGATCCTTTTGCAGGGTATTGAAAATAATACTATAATCTTCATCTATATCATTTCGTTGAAGCATTATATTTTCAACTTCTGACTCGAGAATTGCTTCAATGTGTTCTTCTTCTAACACTACGTCCCTTTCCAGAATAATTTCATTCCGTTCAATAGTAACTACTTCACCGGTATCTTCATCCACAAAATCTTCTGTCCATGATTTCAAAACCCTCGCGGCCAATTTTCTTCCTACTACATTTTGCAGGGTATCTTCATCTGCTGAGACCTCCTCTGCCAAATTAAACAGGTTCAAAATTTTCTTGTCCGAATCAAAACCTATGGCTCTTAATAAAGTTGTTACCGGGAATTTTTTCTTACGATCGATGTAAGCATACATCACCGAATTTATATCTGTTGCAAATTCCATCCACGCACCCTTGAAAGGGATAATTCGTGCAGAATAAATCTTTGTTCCATTGGGGTGAAAAGACTGGCTAAAAAATACTCCGGGAGATCTATGTAATTGTGATACAATAACACGCTCAGCACCATTGATCACAAAAGTCCCTTTGGGTGTCATATAAGGGATATTTCCCAAAAAAACATCCTGAACGATCGTCTCAAAATCGATATGTTCTTCATCATTACAAGATAATCTCAATTTGGCCTTTAATGGGACACTGTAGGTCAAACCACGTTGCATACACTCCTCAATAGAATACCTGGGAGGGTCTACATAATAATCTAAAAACTCTAGTACGAAGATATTTCTCGCATCAGTAATAGGAAAATTTTCCTGAAAAACGCGAAAGAGACCTTCATTTCCCCTGTTCTCAGGTGTTGTTTCCAACTGGAAAAATTCTTTAAAGGATTGTAACTGAATTTCCAGCATATCGGGAGAATCTGTCATCAGGTTAATTTTCCCGAAATTCACCCTTTCTTTAGTTTTTACTTGAATACCATTAGAAGCCATTGGAAATTTTTTTTTGGTCAATTTAAATGCAAATGTTCGAAGCCGGAATTTTACAACAAACAAAAGAAGACCTAACCTACCTACGGTTGGTTAAGTCTTCTACTTATTATTTCATATTTAATCTTCTGCTTATCTCTTAGAAATTGAAGATTGAAAATTACTTTAATTCTACTTCAGCTCCAGCTCCTTCCAAAGCAGCTTTTAAACTTTCTGCTTCTTCTTTAGCTACAGCTTCTTTAATTGTAGATGGAGCACCATCCACTAATTCCTTAGCATCTTTCAATCCTAAGCCTAGTTGATTTTTAACTTCTTTCACTACAGCTAGTTTTGCCGATCCTGCTGATTTTAATACAACATCAAATTCAGTTTTTTCAGCTTCACCACCACCTTCACCACCGCCGGCAGGACCAGCAACAGCTACTGCAGCCGCAGCGGGCTCGATTCCATACTCATCTTTAAGTATGTCCGCTAATTCACTAACTTCTTTAACAGTTAGATTTACTAATTGTTCTGCTAATTCTTTTAATTCAGCCATTTTAATTTTTTTTTAATTACTCAATATATTATTGAGAGCGTTAACGCTTGGAAGCCAATTTAATAATTTAGTTCTCACTTCTTTCCTGAAGCGCTTTCATTAAGCCCGCCAGGGTCTGTCCACCAGACTGAAGTGAAGAAATAACTGTTTTGGGTGGAGATTGCAATAATCCGATAATCTCGGCCAGTAAATCTTCTTTGGATTTCAAATCCGCTAAAGCAGCTATTTGGTCATCTCCCACAAAAACATCTGTATCAATGTAAGCCGCTTTTAATACGGGCTTATCATGTGTCTCACGAAATTCTTTTAAGACTTTCGCAGGTGCATTTGCCACTTCTGTAAATAATATAGAAGTAGGCCCTTTTAGTGCATCGTAAAGACCTTCAAAATTCTTTTCCGATGATACACCTTCCAATGCTTTTCGAACCAAGGTGTTTTTTACCACCTTCATTTCAATTCCTTTCTCGAAAAACAATCCCCTCAAATTATTCACTTCTTCTACAGATAAGAAGGAGGAATCAGTAATATAAAAATATTCAGACCCTTCAAACTTTTGTTTTAGGTCTTCTATCAATTGCGTTTTCTCTGCTCTTGTCATTGGTACTTTATTTTATTGGTTAAGCAACAGATTTTGGATCAATTTTCACCCCAGGACTCATAGAAGATGCTGCTGTAACGGACTTCATATAAATACCTTTGGCAGAAGATGGTTTCATTCTAGACAACGTAGATAGGATTTCTTTTGCATTGTCCTTTAATTTATCAGCATCAAAAGATACTCGGCCAATAGGAGTGTGAACAATACCAAATTTATCAACCCGAAATGCAATTTTACCTTTTTTAACTTCTTCTATAGCACTGGCTACATTTGGCGTAACTGTTCCGGATTTGGGGTTAGGCATTAATCCTCTCGGACCTAAAATTCGCCCGATTTGCCCTACTTTAGCCATTACATCAGGTGTAGCAATTATCACGTCGACATCCGTCCATCCGTCCTTGATTTTCTGAACATACTCGTCAAGTCCGTAATAATCTGCTCCAGCTTCTTTAGCTTCTTCTTCTTTATCGGGATTACATAAAACCAAAACAGATTTTGTTTTACCTGTACCATGAGGCAATACAACAGTTCCTCGAATTGCCTGGTCCGCTTTCCTGGGATCTACTCCCAGACGGATATGTAAATCTACAGATGAATCAAATTTAGTTGTATTAACTTCCTTGACCATCTCCATTGCTTCTGCCAATCCATATAGCTTCTCGCTATCCATTTTTGACAAAGCCTCTTTACGCTTTTTTGTTAATTTTGCCATTATTTATAATTATGAGGTCCAACGCCCAATATCAGGCTCCCTACTACTTACATACAATATTCTATGCCTCCCAGGGAGGTGTTCCTTTTACGGTAATACCCATACTTCTCGCCGTACCAGCCACCATTTTCATTGCGGATTCTACAGTAAACGCATTTAAATCAGGCATTTTGTTTTCAGCTATTGCTTTTACCTGATCCCATGTTACTGAACCCACTTTCTTTCTGTTGGATTCTTCAGAACCTTTTTTGATCTTTGCTGCTTCAGCTAATTGTACAGACGCCGGAGGTGTTTTAATTATAAACGTAAAGGATTTATCCTTAAAAACTGTAATTACTACAGGAAGAACTTGTCCTTGCTTGTCTTGAGTTTCCGCATTAAATCTTTTGCAAAACTCCATAATATTCACCCCTTTAGCACCTAATGCAGGTCCTACGGGAGGAGCGGGATTCGCTTGTCCACCTCTTACTTGCAACTTCACAAAAGTTTCTATCTCCTTTGCCATTATTTACTTAATTTATTACAATAATTTATTGTTGCTTTTCGACCTGAACAAAGTTCAATTCAACCTCCGTTCCACGACCAAAAATCTTCACAACTACTTTCAACTTTCTTTTCTCCTCGTTAACTTCAATTACATCGCCTACAAAATCATTAAAAGGGCCATCGATAATCTTTACCGTCTCCCCTTCCAGGAATGGTTCGATCATCACTTCCTGCGTAACATTGGATTCATCAACTTTACCCAACATACGATTTGCCTCCGATTGGCGCATAGGTATGGGATTGGTTCCACCCAAAAAATTTATAACGTTCGTCATGCCGGAAATAGCCTGGATGATCTCGCCACTAAAATTTTCAGCATCCGCTTCAACCAGTAAATAACCAGGTAAGATATTTCTCTCTGTAATCACCTTTTTACCGCCACGAATTTTATACACTTTTTCTGTAGGAACCACTACTTGTGTCACAATATCCGACCATCCTGATCTTTCAACATCCAAATCAATTCTTTCCTTGATTTTTTTTTCTTTACCGCTAATTACCCGTAATGAATACCACCTTTTGTCAGCCATTGTATCTTCTTCTTAATTCTAACCGAGACTGTATATCAAGTCAAGTACTTGCTTTGAAACAGTGTCCATAACAAATACAATTAAAGCAAAAATAATACTAGCTATTAGAACCAATATTGTACTACTTATCAGTGCAGACCATGAAGGCCAGGTCACTTTTTGTGTAAGTTCGTAATAACTTTCTCGAAAACTGTCCGATATTTTACTCATTTGCCTTTCATTTCTTAACGATAGAAATCTATTAAAAGACCACTTTTTTATTAGCAGGAGAGACAGGACTCGAACCTGCAACCTGCGGTTTTGGAGACCGCTGCTCTACCAATTGAGCCACTCTCCTTTATATATTTCAATAATGTAAATGATTAAGCACCAAACTTTGGAGCTTAATCAAATACATTATTCATTATATATATAAATATATTAATCTAAAATCTCTGTCACCTGACCAGCTCCAATTGTTCTTCCCCCTTCACGAATTGCAAATCGCAATCCTTTATCCATGGCAATTCTATTGATCAATTTAACTTCCAATGTCACATTATCACCAGGCATTACCATTTCTACACCATCGGGCAAAGAAATATCACCTGTAACATCTGTAGTTCGGAAATAAAACTGAGGTCGGTAACCATTGAAGAATGGCTTATGACGTCCACCTTCATCTTTACTCAACACATACACTTCACATTTGAAATGTGCATGAGGAGCTACAGTACCCGGAGCACAGATAACCTGTCCTCTTTCTATATCTTCTTTATCGATACCCCTTAACAAAAGACCAGCATTATCTCCCGCTTCTCCTCTGTTCAAAATCTTTCTAAACATCTCTACTCCTGTAACCGTAGAAGTCTTAGGCTTAACACCTTCTTCAGTCATACCAACAATTTCCACAGGATTACCTACTTCAATAACACCTCTTTCAATTCTTCCGGTAGCTACTGTTCCACGACCTGTAATAGAGAAAACATCCTCTACAGGCATCAAGAAAGGTTTATCAACAACACGAGTTGGCTCTGGAATATCGGCATCTACTGCCGCCATCAAATCCCTGATTGCCTGGATTGCATCAGCATCTCCTTCCAATGCCTTCAATGCTGAACCCTGAATAACACTTGCATTGTCACCATCGAATTCATACTGATCTAATAATTCGCGAACTTCCATTTCCACCAACTCCAACATCTCGGCATCATCTACAAGATCAACTTTATTCATAAAAGCTACAATCTTAGGTACACCTACCTGTCGAGCCAACAAGATATGCTCCCTTGTCTGAGGCATAGGTCCGTCCGTTGCAGCTACTACCAAAATAGCTCCATCCATCTGCGCCGCACCAGTTACCATGTTTTTAACATAGTCAGCGTGACCCGGACAATCTACGTGTGCATAGTGTCTATTCGCAGTTTCATACTCTACGTGAGCAGTATTAATGGTAATACCACGTTCTTTCTCTTCTGGAGCTGCATCAATGGCATCATAATCCATTTTATTTGCAAATCCATCATCAGACAATACATACGTGATTGCTGCTGTCAATGTTGTTTTTCCATGGTCCACGTGACCAATGGTTCCAATGTTCAAATGCGGTTTATTCCGTTCAAAAGTTTCCTTTGCCATTACCTTTGATTTTTATGTATCAACAATTTTGTGATTAAGGCTATCCGTCCACTAACCTGGAGCCAATGAAGGGATTTGAACCCCCGACCCCTTCCTTACCATGGAAGTGCTCTACCCCTGAGCTACATTGGCACAAAGTCATAAAGCTATATTAAATAAACAAAAGATTTGAAAAAACAAACCTCAGCTTATCTTTTTCAAAATTTGAGCGGGAGACGAGACTCGAACCCGCGACCCTCAGCTTGGAAGGCTGATGCTCTACCAACTGAGCTACTCCCGCTAATTTATTTATATATCTTCACCTTTGCAAAACACAGCTCGTGTTCACTCAGTGGGGGTGATAGGAATCGAACCTATTCAGACAGAGTCACCAGATTTACAGTCTGGCCCGGCTCTCCAACTCCGGCGCACCCCCATTATCAAAATTCATCGAGACATTCTCGCTTACAAAGCAACTAAATCCCGAATCATTAAAATTGGCATTACCAATAATTATTATAAAAAATAACTATCAGCAGCGCTTAAAACAACAAGCCACAAAAAGAATTCATTTATGCCCTGCACATGAATACAGTATTGAGCCGGCAGAGGGATTCGAACCCCCGACCCGCTGATTACAAATCAGCTGCTCTGGCCAACTGAGCTATGCCGGCAATAATATTCATTTAATTCTCAAATACCCCAGGCCATAAAAACCTTGGACACCTAAAAAACTCAAGCACAAACAAACCCCCTACTTACACAAAAGGAATTTAAAATCCTTTGCGTAAACGTTCTATAACAATCCCACTCAGTTATTATCTTACATCGATAAATTGACGCACAACCAAGAAGAGAATAAGGCGTTAGTGTTTAGATATTAATTAAAAAAATTTCAAATTATCACGCTTCCTCTTAAAGCGATTGCAAAGATAGCACTTAGAATTCTAATTTCAAAACTAAATTTTGTATTTTTTTCAGCAAATAAAAAGCCCGTAGCTTCTAGTCCTGAAGAGACTTGCAGCTACGGGCTTTCTTACTTAGTCTGACTTAATACGCCCTTTGCATTTCCTTGTGTTTTATTATTTGTCTTTTTAAAACATCTACTGCTTTATCTGTAGCAGACTCAAATGTTTTGTCTACTTCTTTAACAAAAATTGTATCACCAGGTACATGAATCTTACCTTCAAATACCTTATCCCTTACCTGACCGGAATTTTCAAGTTTTAAAAAAATCTCGACATCAATAATCTGATCAAAAAATTGCTCCAATTTCTGCATTTTTCTTTCAATAAAATTGACGAGTTCCGTGTCAGCTGTGAAATGAACAGATTCTACTCTTACTCTCATAACAAAAAGATTTTAATATGTTAAAGAATAACACCATCCAGATCAGGCAAAGATTTCTTATACGCATCTTTGAGTTTTCCGATGGAGTTGTGTGTGTATATTTCTGTAGCAGCGAGACTACTGTGTCCCAGGAGAGACTGTATTACCCGTATATCTGCTCCATTGTCTAATAAATGTGTAGCAATAGAATGTCTCAAAACGTGTGGACTCAATTTTTCAGCAGAACTGATAGTTTTTAAAATTGATACAATGCGATTGTATACCCATTTATCGTATACTTTTTTCCCTTTATTGGTCAGTAAAACAAAATTACTTTCCATCCCGAAATGATCAAAAGTTTTTACTTTATATAAATTCAATTTATCCAAAAGCGCATCCGATATGGGGATAATACGCTCCTTCTTTCCTTTACCGACCATTTTTATTCGCCCGGGATTGGTCTTGATATCGGGATATCTAAGTTCAATTAACTCCGACCTTCGCATACCCGTTTCATATAACAAATGAACCATTACATTATCCCTTACCTCTTCCCATGTCTTACAATCCATGGCGATATACTTCATCAAAGGCTCTACTCGAATCGTACCTGGTAAAGAAGTTCCTGATTTCAAATTAAAAATTTTGGCCATAGGATTAGTTTCAACCCTACCAGACTTCTTAAGAAATTTAAAATAAGAACGCAGCGTTGAAATCTTTCGATTAATAGACCGTTTCCCAACTCCCTCCTCTACCAGACTATATATCCAACTTCTTATAAACTGATGAGAAATCTGATCAATCTCAGTTGAATTACCAAAGGTGCTGGTAATAAAATCGAAAAATTGAACCAAATCAGACCTGTATGCCTCCACCGTATGAACAGAATACCTTTTCTCATACATAATGTAGTCTAAAAACGATTCAAATATTTTCATAGGCATGAAAAATTATACTATATATATTCTAGTTCTTCCGGAGAAATCCACATATCCTCACAAACATTTCCCCACAGATTAAAAAAATACAATTGATGCTTGTAATCAATTATATTAATAACCACTGTAATTAAATATAATTGTAAAAATCCAGATTTTAAAATTTAGACAAGAAATATATAAAGATAGTGTAGGTTCAAAAAATTAACCTTTAACACTGCCATCATCAAAATCTATTCTAAACCAAGACTGGCAAAAGGAATCATTCGCAGGATGAAATGGAAGGCAAACAACGGAAAAACAGATGAAAAGATTGCTTACAGATCAGTGCATCACATTCAGTTATACCTGCTAAAATTAATCCGAATGAAACCCGTAATTGATAATGTCAGGTGGTCAGGGAATTGAAAATACAAGGTTCCCCCATTCCCTCCTGATTTAATCAGCCTTCAATGGGCTAATCATTTCTAAATAATGAGAGTTCTGGGAAGAGATTCCCCAAGGAAGGCATAAAGCAAGCCCGAACTGGAGACGAACATTTTCACAATTGACTTTTCCCAAAGATCCGGAGACTTCCCCGACAGAATACTTTTCGGTATGTATTACCCCTAATAGATCGGACGGTTAAAGCCCAACAAAATTCTAACCTTATTACTTCGGCCTGCTCTATCAAAATGTCAGGATAAAAGATACAGAACAATCAATTACAGGACGAAAAGCCCCTGCCCTCATAGTTTAATTGACGAGAACTTCATAAAAATGGGATAGAATGTAGCTCTCATACATTTTCTTTACTTAATGTGAGTTCAACAGAGCAAATAAGAGCTATGATGCGCCTGTTCCGACATGAAATCATCGGAAAGCGAAATACAATTAACTATGGGTGTAAATCCAGGGTCGGAAACTAGTGAAATCGTCGATTCTGGTATTGACTTCCACAAAGGGATGCCCTGAGCTTTGCTTTCTTCGCACAAATAATGACAGGAACAATTATTCGTCAAGCTCTCGTTACTAAAGTCAGCGCGTTACTTCCTATATCCAAAACCTCCTGGCAACACTTATCTCTAATTTCTACAAAAAAAGGTTGACTGCAATCGCAATCAACCTTTTCATATATTTCACTAGAATAATTACTATCTTCTTCTACCCTATTGAACTTGTGTCAAAGTAACCTGGAAATCCAAAGAGGCAATATCCGCATTTTTACTGTGGAATGTAATAGTCTTTGAAGCAGGATCAACTTTGAAATCAGTAATATCCATCACGTAACCCCATAGTGGGAAAGCAGCGCTTGAAACGGTTATATCATTAGTACTTAAATCATTTACCGTTATAACTGCCCCTTTGGCGGAATAGTCCGAACCATAAGCCCAATCAGCTCCCTTATCATAATAAGCACCGGCTCCATTAGACAACAAATAGGTGTTTTCAGAGGTTTGAACAATAAAAATGTTGGTCATCCCTGTTTGCACATCCCCGGTAACTCTGGCTACTGTAGAAGTATACACTCCGGAAATATCAGACTGTAAATCCCCACTGCATGGATATTTTAAAACCTCCCGCATGTAAGCTCCCGGAATACTATCTACATTGGTAGCACTATAATTAATAATATACTGATCGGGAATACTAACCTCATTAGCTCCGAAATACACTCCGTTAACCGTCCGGTTTACCGGTATTTCATTTCCCCCTTCAAATGCAGAGGTAGCAGGCTCCTCGAAATCCTCCTGACAGGTAAGCTCGATATAATCGGGCCCTTCTGTTTCAAATTTAGGTAAATATGTAATGGTTGATTCCACTATGTCCGCATCTTTTTCACAAGAGAAAAAGAAAACCGACAATAGCGCTAAAGCAAATAACTTTATATTCTTCATTTTCTTAAATTTTAATTGGTTTAATTATCCCAAAACACTTTGTCCATAATGCTCTTTTGAGAAGGTGAATTGGAATTCAAACTGATTTCTGTAGCCGGATATACCCAACTGGACGGATGCACACCTTGCCCCAGTGAAGAAGCTGTCGGTGTTTGAAAGATTCCACTTGCTGGATCTGTAAAAATAGGATTATCCGGGGTATCAAATCTTCTCGCTTCAGTCCATCCTTCAGGCTCTTGCAAACCATTCATAGATATCCATTTTTGAACACCGATAATACTGATCTTATCATTTAGTCCGGAACCTGCATCATAACCAAGGGTAGAAATATAACTACTTGCAGCAGCGTCATCCAATCCCACATAATTAAAATGAGATGTAATAGCATTGGAAAGTGCTTCTGACTCATCATCGGATGTACCATATCTGGCAGCAGCTTCAGCTCTTAAAAACCAAACTTCCCAATCACTCATAAGAATTACCGGATTATCGACGGCATATGTAATTTTAGATCCCTGGCTAAAATCTTCTACCGGAATTGTATTAGGAAGATCAGCAGCTGCGCCCTGATCCAATCCTTCTACTGTACCGGAATTCGGTGCAGGGTCGTATATTTTGTCAATACGGGGGTCACTAAGTTCCCTTAATACATTCAAACTACTATTACTGGCTACATAAAAATTAGCCACACCGGATTCAAAATCTGCAAACATAGGGTTCTCATTCCCAGCATCACCCAGAAATTCAATAAACGGAGCTTCTGCCGTACTCTCTACAAATGTAGCCGAATTGATCAAAGAAGTAACAGCACCTCCCATGTCACTAACCGCTGATTGCCTCATCAAAATTCTTAATTTTAATGAGTTGGCAAATCTGGTCCAACTATCGAGGTCTCCCCCGTAAATTAAATCCTCAGATCCCACATCTCCAGCGGATGCGGCATTCAATTGCTCAATGCCTTCATCAACCAAAGGAATCAATGCTGCATATATCGATGCATCGTCGTCGTAAGAAGGCGCTAAAACGGAACCATCATCAATTTCTCCTTTTAGTGCTTCTGAAAAAGGTATATCTCCGAAAAAATCGACCAACATCTGAAAAGTATACGCCTGAAGGATTTTTCCCATTCCCACAAAAGCAGGATCCTCTGACCTGACCAGGTATTGAAGGTCCGTCAGGGCATTGGCATATGCCCTGGACCAAAGGTTATTTGCCGAAGCACCGTTCATAATATACCGCCCGGCGTCACCTATGGCTACGCCAGGGCCCCAGGCCCAATATTGCCCCCATAACGCTGATCTTTCACTAAATTGGCTTTCCACCACCCAGGAGATATATCCCTGTGCACTGGTAAGCACTTCCTGCGGACGCGCAGTTGGAGAACTATCGGGATCGATATTTAATTCTTCTAATTTTTCGGAGCATGAAAAAGCAAACAATGCTATAAACAGGATTCCGAATTTATATATTGATTTCATAATTTTCTCAGTTTACTTATTAAAATGTCAAACTTAAATTAATACCATAGCTCTTAGACGGGGGTGTTTGAGAGGTCTCGACCCCTGCTGCATTACCATTCAATGTCGGTCCGCCAATTTCAGGATCTGCGTAGGTATTTTCATCCGGCAGCCAGAATTTCAAATTATGGGCAAACAGACTCACAGTAACATCAGATATCGGTGCTGCACCTAAAAGATTTTTCGGTAGTGTATAACTCAAACCAACTTCCCTCAATTTCAAAAATGTCGCATCAATTAATAAGCTATTCCCTCCCCAGGCTGTGCCGGATATAGCATAAATATCTTCAGCGGTTACCTCCGTTTCATTGGGAACGTAATTCCCGGACTCATCTTCGACTACACTATTAGGAATAACAAATGGCTCCCGATTGTTTACCAAAGTGGACATTGCTGTACCGTTGAATTCCAACTGGTCTTTGGTAGTAGAGAAGAATACTCCACCTTTTCTATAATCAAACAGGATGTTGAACCCAATTCCTTTATAGCGTAATCTAGTGCTCGCACTTGCCGTCCAGTCCGGTTGGTAAGAACCGAAATAGTGTTCATCTGATGTCAAAACAGGTAATCCGTCTGCACCTACGATCACTTCCCCGGCATCCGTTCTAGATGGGGTTGTACTTTTGAATGTACCAAAAGGTAAACCCTCTTTAGCCACTACAGATACAGAAGCATTGGTATAGGGTCCTCCAGTAACCAATTCATCAGACTCATCAGAAATGGAAACTACCTCGTTGACGTTTTTAGAATATATCAAATCGACATCCCAGTAAAGGTCTTTCACTACCCCCTCTATTGGTTTTAAGTTTAATGCCAACTCATGTCCTTTATTGGTCATTTCACCAATATTGCTCGTCGTCAACGTAAACCCGGTGGATGCCGGTAAACTAATCTCTACGATCTGGTCCGTATGCACAGAATTATACCAGGTATACTCTACATTTATTCTATTATCAAACAATCCCAGGTCAGCACCAAATTCATAGGTAGTAGTCAATTCAGGTCTCAAATTGGGATTCCCGATTACATTGGAGACCGTAAACCCGGACTGACCATTTAATGGGAACGTCAAATCATGACCTCCGGCCAACGGTTGAAGGACTGGATTCCCGATAAACGAAGAACGCAATAAGTATAGACCAGCATCTTTACCAGTCGTTCCAACACTTCCTCTTAACTTCAAGAAACTCAGAAAGTCATTATCCTGCATATTCAATAAGTCGGTCAACACGACAGATCCTCCGAGTGCCTGGTAGAAAAATGAATTATTTTCCGGCGGCAATGTTGAAGACCAGTCATTTCTGGCCGAATATTCTAAAAATACGGCATTATTAAACCCAATGGAAGCATTACCATATACACCGTACAACCGATACCTGGAACTGGCCTCCGTAGACGTGGACTGTCCAACACTATTACTCAGGTTATACCATCCCGGCACAACCAAACCTCCAACAGTAGATCCTGTAACAGACTGGGTAGTTCTTTCAAATAAATTGTAACCGGCAGTCGCATTTAATGTCCATTTCCCATCCGCTGTCAAGGAACGGTCATAGTTCAACATTGTCGTAACATCCAGATTCACATTATTTCCTTCCAGGTTGGAATACTCACCTGGAGAATTGTGCCTTCCGCCACGACTGCTTAATTCAAAATTATCACCCCATATCAAATGGTTAGAATATGCAAATCGCGGAATACTCTCGTCAATGTCCCGGTTCACAGAATTCATTCCGATTCGACCAATAACATCCAATCCTTCCAGGAGATTATATGTCATTGAGAAATTAGCTAACAAGTTTTTGAACTTTCCCTGCGACTGATATTCATTTAAGATAAAATACGGATTGATTGCATAACTGCCGTAAAATCCATCCAGGTCATGGAACGGACTTGTATAGTCCCTTATTTCATTGTATGGAATATTCACGGGTGCCTGAATGGCATTGGCATATGCATTTAATCCTTCAAAGGGACGATACCCCTCAGTAGCTGTATTTAACTTGGTTGTTGAAAAATTAACACCAAAATCTGTCGTTAAGCGATCTGTCAACTCTGCACTCGCTTTTACATTGAAAGTATTTCGATCGTACCGGGTATTGTCCATGATTCCATCCTGTCCTACCCTGGCATATGAAGCATAATAAGTAAATCCTCCTTTTGCCCCTGAAAAATAAATACTGTTATTCAGTGTACTACCCTGGCGGAAGAAATTTTCAATTTGATCTGGAACAGCACTATAAGGTCTCACCAATGCTTCGAGTGCACCGTCTCCATCCGTATCTACCGGACTGGTCCACGGCCTTTCCACGCCATCAAAAGCGGGGCCCCATGACCAGTTTTCTCCCGTATCGAAATGGGCAGTACCATATCCCTGTCCGAATTGATCCTGTCTTTGCAGTAGAACATAAGCATCCTGAACGGAATAGGAAGATTTCACTCCAATCTCTACATTTCCGTCTTCACCGCCACCACCTTTTTTGGTTGTAATCACGAGTACTCCAGAAGCTCCTCGAGAACCGTATAAAGACGTAGCTGAAGGTCCTTTAAGTACGGTTATTGATTCAATATCGTCCGGGTTCAAATCATTAAAACGGTTGCCATAGTCAGCATAACCGTTCTGAGCGGCGGCATTTTCTGCTGAACTTCCCCCTCCACGGCTTGATGAATTATCTATCGGAATACCATCGATCACTATGAGAGCGTTGTTATTTCCGGTAAGGGAACCTTCACCTCTCAAAACAATCCTACTGGATGCCCCGACTGAACCGGAACCAGTAGTGATTTTCACACCGGCTGCTTTCCCACGTAAAGCTTCCAATGCATTTTTATTTGGTGTAGAATTCAAATCCTCTGATCCAACCGTTTGGTTTGCATATACAACATTCCGGGCGTTTCTTTTCAACCCGGTAGAAGTTACAACGATCTCTTCCAAAAGTTGACCAGATACCAATACCACATCAATTTCTGTCCTCCCGTCCATTTCCACTTCCTTGGTTTCAAACCCCGTATAACTAAAAATCAGGATTTCAGACCCATCGGGAACTTCTAATTCATAATTTCCGTCAAAATCAGTTATCGCTCCAGCTGTAGTACCCTTGGCCAATACATTGGCTCCGATTAAGGGGTCCCCAGCCTCGTCGACAACTGTTCCCGAAACAGTGGTCTGGGCGTAAGAAAACACACCAACGCACAAGACCATAGTTGTTAATAATAACAATCTTTTCATGCCATTTTTTTTGATTAAATAATTATTTATAAAAGAGTCAAACAGAGTCCGGAACAACTCGCTGAGAAAAAGCCGCTAAAAACAACTATCAACGTGTCATATTTCGGACTTTGTTATCGTCCTTAAGTCAGTTTTCAATTCGTAAACGAATGGTGAGGGCTTAACGCTTCCTTAACCCACAAAATTCATTTGAGAAACAAAGATATATAAATATTTTAACTTAATAAAAATCAATTTGACCAAATAACAATATCTATAATTTCAAATTTGATTTAAATTGTTATTTCCAAACCGATCTTAAACTTCACACTTTATAAAGTTTATATTATTTTCTTGTTATTTATTTGTTAACCAACCCAGTTCCACGCAATAAAATTTCCCTGAATAACAATTGACCAAAAGTCAAATAAAATATCAATTTCACTAATTGTATAAATAGGATTCAAGTAAATATTTCGTAAACTTTCAAGGAGTATTGCTATAAAAACTTAAAGAATTCTACATTTTATTTCGAATAATTAATAAAAATTGTTGTTTATGTAGAATATGTATAATTTTCATCACAAAATATTTTCAGGGTTTTATCACGTACATATAACTATGCTGACTATGCAAAAACATAGGCAAACATCATGACTTGACTAACCAACTTAAACCAATTAAGTTTAATTATCCATGTCAAATTCAACCAAAAAATATTTCTGAGAATTTTTTCTGTAGCTGGTTTCTATCTCAATAACCAAATAAAAAGTTCTAATGGAGCTTGCTTTTATACATCTGTATCGTACTTTTAATACCATAATATAGTGCATCAGCTATTAAAGCATGACCTATAGAAACTTCAGCTATTGCAGGAATCTTTTTTATCAAAAAAGTTAAATTTTCCAGATTCAGATCATGACCTGCATTTATCCCTATTCCTCTTTTAACAGCTTCTTCCGCAGTCAACATATATGAATTAACAGCAGCTTCGGGATTGGAACTGAATTGAGCCGCATATGGTCCGGTATATAATTCTATTCTATCCGTTCCAGCAGCTTCCGCTCCAATGATCATTTCCGGGTTGTCATCGACAAAAATGCTAACCCGGATTCCCGCATCTTGCAACCGTCCGATTATCCTTTTCAATTTTTCCCCGTACTTCACCGTATCCCACCCCTGGTTGCTGGTTAATGCATCTGGAGCATCAGGTACCAGTGTGCACTGGTGTGGCTTGTACTGTAACACCATATCCATAAACCTATCGGTAGGATTTCCCTCAATGTTCAATTCCGTGGTTACCACTTCCTTAAGTAATGGAATATCACTATAACGAATATGCCTCTCATCGGGCCGAGGATGAACAGTAATTCCTTCAGCACCAAATTTTTCGCAATCCACCGCAAATTTCACCAAATCCGGGAAACCCTCCCCTCTTGCATTTCTAATTAATGCTACTTTGTTGATATTAACACTTAATTTTGTATTCATTTCTATTTTGCTTCAAAGTCACAATATAAAAAGCTTGCGACATTGTTCTGTAATAAAGTTTATATCCTGCGGGCTACCAAAATCTTTCTGCGCCAATGAGTCTGTAAATCAGAAGTTTGCAGCATTCCATTTACAATTGGTCCCGATAGCTATTCGGGCTTTTAGCCTCATTATTGTTTCTTCCGACTTTTTTCACGCCCCAAATTTAATTAATCCGGCGAAAAATACCACTTTTGCAAAAGTATGCAAGACTTATACAAACGTATTCCCGGAGCTGCTATTTATATAATTGCATTAATAGGAGGTCTGTATCTCAGACAACCCTACTGGCTCACCGTATGCGCCCTACTACTGCTGGTAGCTACATATGAATGGGGACGGCTGCAATTGATTCAAAAACCCAATCAGGTGTGGATAACTTCCGGAATAATAATTTATATTTTCTTACACTTTAGCTTATTTCTCGCCAAGGCAGCTGTAGGCCCTATTTGGATCAATATATGTATTATTTCTACGGCTCTATTTTACTTGTTTTGCGTTTTGGTCTTTCAATCATCAGTCTTTAAAAGAAAATATATAATTGGATCTTTCCTATATATTTTACCTCCCTTTATATTTTTGTATCTATTGGGACTGGAAATTCCCCCAACTTATTTAATTTTATTATTTACGATAATTTGGACGGCTGACACATGTGCTTATATCGGGGGAAGATTATACGGACAAAGAAAATTGTCACCCAGTATTTCACCGGGCAAGACCTGGGAAGGAGCTATTACCGGGGTATTATGTGCCGGAATAATTGCATTCGTAGCCGCCCATTATATTTTAAAGATTGAAGAATCAAAAATCTGGTTTTCTATTGGCGTGCTCGTGGCCATATTCGGAATTACCGGGGATTTATTTGAATCTAAAATAAAACGGAGACATAATATCAAGGATAGTGGTACCTTACTTCCAGGCCATGGTGGAATTTTGGACAGGATGGATTCCCTACTATTTGCCTTGCCGTTATACTATATTTGTGTTACGATTCTAAACATTTAGGTTTATGTCAAATTTCATTCACAAAGAAGGTAATCAATACGTCAATTATGCCTCTGTCCTGGTAATGGCAGGCTTAATAATTCTCACTGTTTTTCCGGGTATTTTTTCAATAATACTTTTTATTGCACTTTTTATTCTCCTGGTTTTTATTTTATATTTTTTTCGGAATCCTCTCCGTCCAACCCAACATAAGGGGGAATATGATATTCTTTGTCCTGCAGATGGAGAGGTGGTAGTTATTGAAAAAGTATTAGAAAGTGAGTACTTCAATGAGGAAAAATGGCAAATTTCAATATTCATGTCTCCTTTGAATGTTCATGTCAACCGCGTTCCCATTTCTGGAAAAATTTTATATTACAAATACCATCCGGGTAAATACCTGGTTGCCTGGCATCCCAAATCTTCTACAGAAAATGAACGCAACACCATTGTACTGGAGACGCACCAACAACAGAAGATCCTACTTAGACAAATCGCAGGGGCCATGGCGCGAAGAATCGTATGCTATAAAACCATACCGGGTGACCCCGTTCAACAGGGAGAAGACCTCGGTTTTATTAAATTCGGATCCCGCGTAGATATTTATCTACCCTTAGACGCAAAGATATTAGTATCCAAAGGACAAAAAGTCAAAGGGAATATTGATGTGGTGGCGAATCTGGGATAATAGGTAACGCTTCAAGTTATATATTAAGCCATGAGCTTTCGTTGCCGGGCTTCGGGTTGCTTCCTCAAAATAATCCCAAAATATTCTATTAAATAATGAACTAATTATCTAACTTGCGTTTTAATAACTGTACTAAAAGAGAAAGAAAATGATAAGCAATTTGATTTTATTGGGGCTACCAGGGGGCATGGAGTGGATTTTGATATTTTTTGCAGTCTTACTATTATTTGGTGGACGAAAAATTCCAGAGTTGATGAAGGGAATTGGTAAAGGTATCAGGGAATTTAACACAGCCCGGTCTTCCTTGGAAGAAGAACTTCAAAAAGGAATGGACGAAGAAGAGGAAAAGAAAAAACTGGAAGCTGAAAAACTAAAAAAAGTTCAGCAAGAAAAAGAAAAGCTGGAAGCTGAAAAAGCAGCAAAAAGCACGGATTAATTTCCTCAAATTACACTTAACTCAGAGTTATCATTACGGTAACATTCGATTAATATTACATTTTTACATTTGTAATAGGGTGCTGGGAAAGATGAAGTATTTCCAGCATGCACAGGATAAGGTAATGCAGCGCATTGCCTTTTTTTATTTTAGCCAATTTAGTCTTCGTAAATCACGGAATCGCCAGAATCTGGAATACATGTGTCTATTTTAATACGTGATACCCCTTCTGGATAAACCAGCCGGAGAACTAGCCTTGGCACAATCCCTAAAAGGTCACCATGGTTAACCTGATGTCCCCCTTTACCCTGCCAGTGGTCAGAGACAATCAGTATGCCCATATCCTTGGTCAAGCCCGTGAATTCCTTTGGAATGGCATCCTACCGGATGAAACTTTAGGCAGAACCTACCATTTAATAAAATACGCATCTGCTCTGCGCCAGAGTGAAAAACCACTGCTACATTAAACATTTTATCCTTTTTAACACCCTGTCTAGCATTAGATTTTTTTTGGTTGCCCACCTGATAGCAGTGCCCCTTTCCTACAAATGTCATTTAAAAGTTGACTAAGAATTGGTCTTGAGAAGTCAAATCTTATAATGTCAAACCTTTTGCCACTAAGTATTTTTCGAATTCAGGTTTCACATTTTTTAATGAACCTGGTTACAAAATTTAAAAAAAATTATAAACAATAAATATATTCAGTAGTTTTACAATGACTAAACGGTCAGTCAACATAAAAAGAAAAAGTGAAAAACATTCATAAAAAAACAGCAGAAGACCTGAAAATACAGCGAAAACAAGAAATTGGAAGTGTTGCCCTGGAGTTATTTGCCAACCATGGATTTCATAATACTTCAGTAAGTGAAATTGCCTCCAAAGCCGGAATATCCAAGGGATTAATGTATAATTACTTTCACAGTAAAGATGAACTTCTTGAATATATAATCCAGGATTCCTTTGAAAGGTCAAAAGAGATATTCAACTTCCGTGATTGGGAAAATATGTCAGCTTCCGAACAATTGAGTTCCACTTTTGAAAATACCCTGATTGAATTAAAGAAAAATCCCCACTATTACCGATTGTTAATGCTTCTTACCCTTCAGGGGGACGTCAAATTAAAAATTATAAAAGACGTGCTGGATATGAAAGAAAAATTCTTTCCCGTATTTCAGGAAATGTTGGAAAAGCTTGGGGTTAATCCCCATGAATCGGAAAAAACATACTTTCTATTGGGAGCTGCGATGGATGGTTTGGTTCTTCATTATCTATATATGGATGAAGACTACAAACTCGACGAGATGTTCGAATTTTTCCGTAAAAAATTACTTATCCCTATAGCAGAGGGTAAATTCTAAATAATTAAATGATGAAATTTGTAATTGCCATTTTGGGTTTATTATCAACAGCATTTTTTGTCCGGGCACAAAACTTGACTGCTGAACAGATTATTCAAAAGTCAGAAGAAAATATTCGTGGGGGAGATAGTTATTCCCAGATGAAAATGACCATCATCCGTCCGGCCTGGGAAAGGGAAACAACCATGCAAAGTTGGGCAAAAGGCAGCGAATTGGCATTAATTCAGGTTACAGGGCCTTCCCGAGACAAAGGAATTGCCTATCTTAAAAGGGATAATGAAATCTGGAACTGGCAGCCGAGAATTGAACGGACCATTAAACTCCCCCCCTCTATGATGTCCCAATCCTGGATGGGATCTGATTTTACAAATGATGACCTTGTGCGGGAATCCTCTCTGGTTAAAGACTATACCCACCAATTACTTGGGGAAGAAAAAGTGCGGGAATACGATACTTATAAGGTAGCGTTACATCCAAAGGAAAATGCTGCTGTCGTGTGGGGAAAAATTATTATGTGGATTTCAAAGGAATATTTCATGCAAATCAAATCTGAATTTTACGACGAAGACGGCTTCCTGATTAACACAATGAATGCCGGTAATGTAAAACAATTCGGAGAACGCCACCTCCCGTCAAGGTTGGAAGTCATTCCGGAGGATAAACCCGGCCAAAAAACTATCGTCGAATACCTGGAGTTTCGCTTCAATGAAGATATTTCAGAACGCATGTTCACCATTCAAAATATGAAAAATATCCGGTAATGATTACTGTAATCAAACTCGCATTACGAAACTTGTGGAGAAATAAAAGGCGTACACTAATCACTGCTGCCAGTGTGATGTTCGCAGCTTTTTTTGCTATTGCCATGTCTTCGATTCAGAAAGGGACCTGGTTCAATACACTGGAAGGAATGTTACATAATTATACAGGATATATCCAGGTCCACCAAAAGGGATATTGGGAGAATCAATCGATTGATTTGTTAATGGATAATAGTCCTGCATTCAAAGATACTTTATTAAATGCACCGGGAGCCAACAAGGTTTTAACACGGTTGGAAAATTTTGCCCTTGCATCCGCCAACAATAAGACCAAGGGAGTCCTGATCGCAGGAATAGACCCCGCACAAGCAAATAGTTTCAGCAATATTGAAGACCAACTCATCGAGGGAAGGTATTTGACTCCCGACAAGAGCGAAGCTGTCATTGGTAAGGATTTATCCAAAACAATGCAACTCAACGTAGGTGATACGCTAGTTGCCATAAGCCAGGGCTACAGAGGCAACAATGCAGTTGGTCAATATAGGATAACAGGTATTGCCGATTTCGGCACACCAGAGTTCAATAAACAAATGGTCTATATCCCGTTAGCTGAAGCACAGTATTTTTATGCCGCAGAAAACCTTTTATCTTCTTTCGTAATCACTACCTCCAGCATTGACCACATCGATGAGACAGTCCAATATTACAAGAATCATCTCGATACAAACCAATATGAAATTATGTCTTACGAAGAACTCATCCCTTCGATTATAGAAGCGCAAAGCATTGATGAAGCAAGTAGTAAAATCATTCTTTACATTCTCTATCTGCTTATTGGATTTGGAATTCTCGGAACCGTCATGATGATGTTGAAAGAACGCCAATATGAATTTGGGGTCCTTAAGGCCATAGGCATGAAATCACGGATGTTATTCCAAATGGTGGCACTGGAAATTCTGGGAATAGGGATAATTGGTGTGGTCGCGGGTTCTATAATTGCTTTACCAATCGTAACATACTTTAATAAAAATCCCATTGCCCTTGGCGATAAATACGCTGAAACCTACGAACAATTTAATATGGAGCCTTTGATTAAAGCAATAATAGACCCCCGGATATTTTATGAACAAGTAGTCGTTGTTTTTGTCATGGTTCTTTTTATTTCTATATACCCATTGTTTTCCCTCAAAAAACTAAAACCAGTAGCTGCAATGCGGGTATAAATAAATTCCCAGCGACAAGCACCGTACCGATAGCTTTCGGGGCAATTAAAGGCAAATGAAAATCTCCAGAATATATCGTTATAATAGACTTCAGCATTGGAATTTGAGAATTGGATATTATTTGGGATTTGTGTATTGGGTATTAAAATTATAAAATTATAAAGATGTTGTTCAAAATAGCGTGGAAAAATATATGGAGGAATCCGGTAAGATCGGTGATTCTCATTGTCGCAATCACTCTGGGGATTTGGGCACTGATTTTCATTAACGGGCTCACTACCGGAATGATCAATGGATATATGGAAAACGCTATAAAAAATCGTACCTCCCATATACAAATTCACTCCGTAGAATACCTTGCAGAAAAGGGCATTCAAAACTATTTCAATACTTCGAAAGTTCTCCCAACACTCAAAAAAGATGAAAATGTTATAAATTTCTCCCCCCGGATTTCAATAAGCGGAATGATTTCATCACCTGTTTCCACCCGGGGGATTAATTTAAAGGGAATATATCCTGATTTGGAAAATCAGGTATCCGAATTAGATTCAAAAATTATCCGGGGGGAGGGTTTAAAGAGCGATTTGAATAACCCGATCCTCATAAGTATAACGCTGGCAGAAAAATTAAATGTCAAAATAAAATCAAAGGTAGTTGTCAATTTTCAAAATGTAGATGGAAATGTAACTGCTGCAGCATTCAGGGTATCAGGAATCATCCAAAATGTAAACGGCCAAAACGATGAAATCAATGCTTTTGTCCCTATCAATAATCTGCAAAAATTAACGGATTTATCACAAGGAGAAGTTCATGAAATTGCTATAACTACAAAAGACATTGATCGGGTCGAAGAATTTCAATACACCCTTAGAAGTAAACTACCCGGGAATTTAGTGATCCAAAACTACAAGGAAATCGCTCCGGATCTGGAATTAATGGGAAGCCAAATCCAGTTGAGCCTGAGTATTATGATTACGATATTTATGCTTGCACTGGTTTTTGGAATTATCAACACCATGCTTATGGCCGTACTTGAGAGATATCGAGAATTGGGGATGTTAATGGCAGTAGGTATGAATAAAGCGAAGGTGTTTTTTATGGTTGTACTTGAGACCATTTTTCTCACTTTTGTAGGTGTGCCATTAGGTATGGCCCTGGGAAGACTTACGATTTTTGGAACAGCTTCCCGTGGAATTAATTTGGAGCAATGGGCTGATGGTCTTAACCAGGTCGGAATGACCAGTGTCATCCATCCCGCACTGGAAGGGAAGTATTACCTGGTCATAGCCCTTTCGGTTTTGATTACAGCAGTTTTGGCATCCCTGTACCCAGCCCGGAAGGCTACCTCATTGAAACCAGTGGATGCACTGAGGAAATTGTAAGTGGTAAGACTGGAGGCCGAAGACCGAAGAAGTACGTGAACATTAAAAAATTTGTACATGAATAATCACTAAAGCAATGAAATTTAAATTCGAAGATTTGATCATTTGGCAAAAGGCCATGGCATTTGGTGAAGATTTAAATAAGATAACTTATAAATCTCCAAAAGAGGAAAACTACAATTTGTCCTCACAACTGAGAAGGGCTGCAGATTCTATTGCGCTTAACATAGCAAAAGGTTCTATAGGTCAATCCAATCCGGAATATAGAAAATTTATTGGATATTCAATTCGCTCTTTAGCAGAAGTCATTACTTGCCTTTACAAGCCACGGAATAGAAATTACATTTCAGAAAAAGAATTTGAAAACCATTATAACGAAGCGAAGCATTTGACCTCATGAATATGATCATTGCGTTCAGAAAAAGGATAAAATAAAGTACGAAGTTTTTTTAAACCATAAACTTCAAGTTTTCTTTTTTTCTTCATGCTTCGAACTGTCTTTATGCTCCGGACTTCAAGCTTAAAAAATACCATCATGAAAAACACAATAATCAAAACAAAAAACCTCCACAAAACATATCAGGAAACCAAGGTCCCTGTACACGCCCTCCGTGGAGTAGACCTGGAAATTAAAAAAGGTGAATTCACTGCAATTGTAGGGCCTTCAGGTTCTGGTAAATCAACCCTTTTGAATATTATCGGTGGATTGGATAATCCGTCCGAAGGATCCATAGAAGTATCCGGAATAGATATAACATCACTGTCAGCCTCTCAATTAATCGATTTTCGAAAAAAGAACATCGGTTTTGTGTTTCAGTCGTATAACTTAATACCCGTATTGACGGCCCTGGAAAATGTAGAATTTATTATGCTGCTCCAAAAAAGGGACAAGGAACAACGAAGGAAAAGAGCTGTAGACCTCTTAAAAGCCGTAGGGCTTGGCGATAAAATCCATAATCGTCCCAATGAACTCTCGGGCGGACAACAACAAAGAGTTGCCGTGGCCAGGGCTTTAGCATCAAAACCTTCATTTGTACTGGCAGATGAACCAACAGCCAACCTGGATTCAACCTCTACGGCCAACCTCCTCGATATTATGGAAAATCTCAACAGGGAAGAAAATATGACATTTGTATTTTCCACCCACGATCAAAGGGTAATAGACCGTGCCCATCGAATAATAAACCTGGAAGATGGTTTGATCAGCGAAGATAAAATTGTAAAAAAGAACCAACCGCTTTCCCGGTAGAATAAAAAACCATAACATGGATTACAGGTTTCTATTATTTGCTTTATTTATTGGTCTCCAGACGAGCTTTGCCCAATCCGATAATGATTCAAGCCGTACGCAATTCGTTACTTCCAATGGCTATATCAAACAAATGCAAACGGTCCTATACCAACCCCACATAAACCAGGTTTTGACAGATGGGCTGTTCCAACATCGTTTAAATGCCACTTTTTTACCGAACAATAATGTTATCAACCTTCATGCAGGATTGAGGTCCCGGATGTTTTACGGTAATTATTTTGAATTAAGCCCTCAAATGGGCGAGACCATCCACGACCAAAATAATGATTATTTAAAATTATCATTCAACCTTATTGATAATAAAAAGCTCCTTTTGAACACCTATTTGGATCGCCTGTACGCTGAGTTTACAATGGATAAGGTTGAAATAAGGGTCGGGAGACAACGCATCAATTGGGGAATCAGTACATTCTGGAACCCAAATGACCTATTTAATGCTTACGATTTTACCGATTTTGACTACGAAGAACGCCCTGGTGCTGATGCTATCAGAGCCACATGGTATACCGGCCCTGTCTCCCGTCTCGAAGGGGCTATTCAAATGGCTGATAACTGGAATAATGTTACGGCAGCAATGCTATACAGGTGGAATATGGCAAATTTTGATTTTCAGGTTATAGGTGGAAAATACAGAAATGACTTTATAGTCGGTGGAGGGTGGTCTGGTTACCTGGGTGATATCGGATGGAAAAATGAATTTTCATATTTTTTTTCAGGTGCACAAAGAACTTTCAATCTTTCCTCCGGATTTGATTTTTCATTTGACAATGGACTATTCACCAGTATTGGCTACTTATTCAATGAACTCGGAATCACGAACACCGGGACCGGCAACCTCTTTACTTTTCAATTATCTGCCAAGAATTTATACCCGTACCGTCACGCCATATTTATAAATGCCAATTACCCGTTTTCTCCTATTTTAGGAGGAGGAATGTCCGTAGTGTATTCACCTGTCGAAGCACAACCTTTTTTTATCAGCCCTAATTTGACTTATAGTCTGGCGCAGAATTGGGACCTTGATTTCTTTTCCCAACTTTTCCTGGCAAAGGACAATTCTTCAGTAATCGGAACAGACATCTTTGCTTTCTTTTTGAGATTGCGGCTTTCAATGTAAGTAGGTAACACGCTACCTGAATTATTATCCCAATTAATACGAGGCCATAGCTCCATAAATTGGAAGAATATCAGGTACTCAAAGACTATCACACACCGGGGAAAAAGGACTTTTACAAGTAATGCTGACTTCTACTTATTCCAAAATAGATCCGCCCTCTTCAATAAATAAATAATCGTAGTGAACGAGGACTTTTTGTTTTTGTAATCCCAACCTCTTCCTTGTCTTTTCTGAACTGTACTCCGCTTTTCCCCATCCGATTATATTTCCTTCCTCGCTAACAATTTTTATAATATCACCCTTTCTAAACTCCGAAATAACATCCACAATTCCAACGGGCAACAGGCTGGTAGCTTTATCCGAGTTCAACGCTTGTATAGCACCTTGGTTAATTACAACCTTTCCGTTGGAGAAAGTACCAGAGTGAGCGATCCACTTCTTCCGGTTACGCTTGAAATCCTTTGCAGCAAAAACCGTATGGTCCACATTTTCATTTATGATGTCTACGAGAATATTGTCCCTTAATCCATTGGCAATGTGTACACTAATACCCAACCCTGCAGTTTTTCGTGCCATACTGGCTTTCGTAATCATTCCGCCCCTTCCAAAAGAAGACTTTTCAGAACCAATAAATTCTCCGGGCTTGAATTCAGACGGCTCAATTTCCTGGATAAGTCGGGCTCCATCATCATTCGGTGGCCGATCGTAAATCCCATCTACATTTGTCAAAATAATAAGAGCATCAGCTTCTGTCATTGCTGCTATTAGTCCAGCCAATTCATCATTATCAGTAAACATTAGCTCCGTGACAGCTACTACATCATTTTCATTTACTACAGGTATTACACCGTGTCCCAACAAATGATGGATGCACTGCCTCATATTCAAATAATGCCTTCTGCTACGAAAGTCTTCCCGGGTAACCATTACCTGGGCACACATCATTCCAAGTGGTTCCCACTGCTCTTGCCAGGCTTGCACCAATTTCACCTGACCGGTTGCAGCCCAAACCTGCCTCGCCGCCAGGCTATTTTTTGTATCTACATTCAGGTTCAAACTTCGGCCAAATGCAACTGCACCCGAAGAAACAAGAACGGTTTTGATGCCCGTTTCTTCCAACCTGTGGATCTGTTGTGCCAATTCCGACATCCTATCCATATCGGGTAACCCATCCGACCGTGTAAGTACATTCGAACCAATCTTGACAACTATGGTTTTATAACTGAGCATAGCTTATGCTTTTCATCTTTCAAAGATAGAAAGTATTTAAAATTAAAATATCGAAATAATACTTTTACCCGGTATAGAGTAGAAAAGATATTTATACGCCTTTTTACGGTGAATTGCTTTTTTTAATCATAAAAAATTTACCTTTGAGCCTCATTAAATTTTACGAAAATTTAACCAATGAAAGATCCGCAAATACTCGAGTTAATCAATGACGAATTAAGCAGGCAGCGACATGGAATAGAACTCATCGCTTCTGAAAATTTTTGCAGTTCAGATGTACTGAATGCCATGGGCACATGCCTGACCAATAAATATGCCGAGGGCTATCCAGGCAAAAGATATTACGGAGGATGTGAAGTCGTTGATAAAATCGAGCAATTAGCCATAGATCGGTTAAAAGAATTGTTCGGTGCGGAATATGCAAACGTACAACCTCATTCCGGATCACAGGCCAATGCAGCTGTGTATTTGGCTACACTGAAAGCAGGCGACACCATTCTCGGATTTGACCTTTCCCATGGAGGGCACCTTACACATGGATCACCAGTGAGTTTTTCCGGTAAAAACTACCGCGCCGTCCACTATGGAGTAGAAAAAGAAACCGGTAGAATAGATATGAGCAAGGTACGGGAAGTAGCACAGAAAGAGCAGCCAAAACTCATTATTTGCGGTGCTTCAGCTTATGCACGGGACTGGGATTACAAAGAGTTCAGGGCGATAGCCGATGAAGTGGGAGCCTTATTGATGGCTGATATTGCTCACCCTGCAGGATTAATTGCAGCTAAAAAGCTCAATGACCCCATGCCCTACTGCCATATAGTAACCAGCACGACTCACAAAACCTTGCGCGGTCCCCGGGGTGGAATCATCATGATGGGTAAGGATTTCGAGAACCCATGGGGAAGAAAAACGCGAAAAGGCAAAGCCATAAAAATGTCTTCCATCCTCAATAGCGGTGTTTTCCCCGGCATGCAGGGAGGACCATTGGAACATGTTATAGCAGCAAAGGCCGTATCATTTAATGAAGCGTTACAACCTGAATTTGGAGATTATGCCGACCAGGTAATCTCTAATGCAAGAGCGATGGCAGAATTATTTGTAGAAAAAGGGTATAAAATCATTAGCGGAGGAACCGATAATCACATGATGTTGATTGACTTACGGAATAAAGGACTGACCGGGAAAGATGCCGAAAACGCCCTTGTGGCAGCAGATATCACTGTAAACAAAAATATGGTACCATTTGATACGGAATCACCGTTCGTTACTTCCGGCATCCGAATAGGTGCAGCTGCAGTCACCAGTCGTGGATTCTCTGAAGATCACAGTAGACAGGTTGTTGAATGGATTGATCTAATTCTATCCGATATTAAAAATAACGAGAAGATCCAATCAATAAAAGGAGAAATTAACGAGTATATGAAGCAATTCCAGTTGTATCCGGAGAGGTAAAATCCGAAAATCGATGAGAAATGACGTTAAGCTAATGAACCGCTTCGCAATTTATATCGAGTAGGAATTGCCTACAGTTTACGACTGTTGGTTGTGGCTCAAAATAAGTATTCTTGAATTGGTGGCGATATGTCAGATGCTAAGCCTTTCATTATTACCATGTATTCGAATGGTGTCGGCGGACTACTTTTCCTGATACACCCTTACATAATCCACCAGATATCTGGAAGGAAATTCCGTTTCCGAAGGATCACCACCATTCATTCCTCCTATAGCGAGATTGAGTAATATATAGTGGGGTTGATGAAAAGGGTTTATCCCATCACTTTCATTAATGGTATGGGATAAATCCACTTCATTCACCAATTCATCATCAATGAATATTTTCATCGAATCTTTATTCCATTCCAGGGTCCATATATGAAAATCGTCCGACCATTCCTCACCGAATTTTTCAATAGGGATCTTTTTATCATCCCATTTCGCCTTGAATCTCTGATCTGTTCCCCAGGCAAAATTGGCCAGGATCATCCCCCTGTAATATTCCATGATATCGCATTCTCCATTAGAAGGCCACTCCCCTTCCACACCCAGGGTCCATATTGCAGGCCACAATCCCGGACGGGCATCGATCTTTGCCCTCACTTCTATTTTCCCAAACTTCCACTGATGTTTTGTCTGTGTTTTGAGACAAGATGAAGTATACCAGATCTTTTCCCGGGAAGTCCTCCAGTTAGTACTTCCTTCTCTATATATGGGATTAGGCATATCTACTTCACGCGCTTCAATAACCAGGTATCCGTCTTTACAACTGGCATTTTCTTCCTGATACCACTGTTCCTCTTCATTTCTTACAAATCCCTCTTCAAAAATCCAGTTATCCGGATCAGGAGGTCCATGTTCACTAAACTCGTCAGACCAGACAAGCTGATACACAGCATTTACATCTTGCGCATTTGATATAACAATCGATGTGTGACAAAAAATTAATATTCCAATTGTTATTATTATATTTTTCATGTCACTAAAAGATAGTATATTTTTACTGGTAATTTTAAACCTAATAAAATAATAATTCTCCCTATGAAGTTCGCAATTACTGTTTTAGTAATTTTATCCATTACTCAATTTGCTTACAGTCAGGAAAATGAATATCAAGATCCGGAATTAGAACATAAAGATTCCTGGTCCCTTGTCATCCTCCCGGATCCGCAGACCTATGTCAAGTTCGAACGAAATCAGGGGATATTCGATATTATGACTACCTGGATCGCAGAGAATATTGATCCACTCAATATCAAAATGGTACTATGTACGGGTGACCTGGTCGAACAAAACAATATCCTAAAAGGTGTCGGGGTCAATGGAAACCAAAGCAGCATTAACCAATGGCGGGCAGTGGACAGGGCCATTACCAGATTGGACCAAAAAGTCTCCTATGTATTGGCTGCGGGAAATCATGATTTTGGTTATAAAAATATAGAAACTCGACACACTTACTACGATAAATATATTACGGCAGACAGAAATCTGCTAAACGAGAAGATGTTGCGAGAATATTTTTACAATAAATCCGGGATGCCTACCCTGGCTAATTCTGTTTCTGAATGGATCGATCCCAATGGTATTCCTTATATATTCCTCAACCTGGAATTTGCACCGAGGGATGAGGTCCTGGAATGGGCCCGAAAAACGATAGACCAGGCAAAGTACGAAAATCATCGTGTCGTCGTACTTACTCATTCCTATATGAATTCTGCCAATGAACGGATAGAAAAGGAAAATTACCCTATCGAAAATGGAAATTACGGGCAGGCGATTTGGGAAAAATTGATATATCCCTCCAGAAATGTACGTATGGTAATTGCCGGACATATTGGCAAACCGGACGATCCCAAAGGTCATGTTGCTTTCAATCAAGATCCCAAATCAGACGGGGAAATCGTCACACAAATGGTATTTAATGCACAGGCATTAGGAGGCGGCTGGCACGGCAATGGCGGTGATGGTTGGTTGCGGTATCTGGAATTTATGCCGGATGGTAAAACGGTGAAAGTGAAGACCTTTTCACCATATTTTGCGCTTTCACCCGCTACCCGACATTTGGCCTGGCGAACGGCAGAATATGATGAATTTGTGTTTTCCGTTGAAGAAAAATAATGTAAAAACCTATATCGAATTCATAAGGGAGTACTTTCAGCAAGGGTTTATATATGATAGTAGAACTAATGCTAGTGGGTCAAACACTAAGTTGCTCTGGTATAAGTCGCAGATATTTTTGTGCAAATCAAGGCGACGGTGAAGGAAGATCCCTGGTTTTCTGACTGCAACGCAACGATGAGATGCACATAAAGATCAAGACTTGGTACTCATATGAATTTAGTGGTTGATACACTAGATAAATTTTCTTCCAGATATTCAATGATAGATGTGGTGGAAGCTCACCATTAGTTGACTGAATAACAGATACATGTCTCATTAGGTTTTGCAGCGCAATCTATCAGAGGAGATCAAATTTATTCCGTGGCTTTATGAAATAATTGCTGTCAACTTCTCCTTATCTACCATTTTGGCAGATGGGGTACACCAAACGTGTTATATTTTACATCTTAAAAGTAAATTCTGAATCGCTATCTTATGATCAAAATTTATTTTGCCATATTGATAATTTTCTTTTCTTGTGAATGGCACAAGCCATCATCTATTAATAAAAACTCCGTTTCGGATCCATTTGCATACACAATCATACTAAAAGACGTCGAGTATACTAATGGATTTGATTTAGAAAATGGTATTAAAACAAGAACACGATTTAAATGCCCATTGTATTTCGTCGATTCTCTAGGTGTTGTTAGAGAAATTTGTCTGGATAATGGGACAAATGATACCATTGTAATTACACATAGTCAGGATCAACTGGAATTGGTCCATACCATCAGGGGATTGAACTTTTTTTATTATCTGTTAGATTCTGGGGATACTTTATCCCTTCAATATGAAGATGGCATCCCAATTTCGAAAAATCCAAAGCAGAATACATCTTATAACCTGTTAAAAGATAACCCCTTTGAAAGTATGAGACAGAGGTATTTCCTGGTACTTAGAGGGCCAGTTAGTTTATATCCCAAATTTAAGTCGAAAAAAGAAATTCCTCCAGAGTTGGAAAGACTTAGACCCTTCTACAGGAATCTGGATTCACTCTATTTTAAAATTAAGAAGAGTCATGCGTATCAACTCGATTACGTCAGGAATCATACTGGTTCACCCGATTACTGGACAAATCTATTGAATAAAGAAATGAGAAAGCTGGTACTGGGATCCCGCTTTATTAACAAGTCAGATACAAGTTTGTATGGTGGTGAGTCGGATTTTAATGTTTATAGTATTTCAGACCGCTTTTATTATAAGGCAAAATTCAACCAAAATCCAGACTCAATTTTTAATAAGGTTCAAAATAATGATCCCGGAATGCATTCAGAGCTGGCAAGATATTATTTTCAACTGTATTTGAACTATTCAGTTAACCGAGGTATATCTCTGAAGTCCATAAACAGTGTAATTTCACAATACTACAATGCATTTGCGGAGCCACGTGATAGCGTATTTATTCAAAAATTCAGAAAAAAAATGGGTGTGGAGGAAAGCCTTGCCAAAGATATTAATATAATTAGCAATCGTAGTGTGGGAACCACTCTTAATCAACTGATCCAAAAGGATAGTGCATCATTATATTACATCGACTTCTGGGCGAGCTGGTGTGCCCCATGCCGTGAGGAGATCCCTTATTCCATAGAGCTTAAAAAAGAATTGGAAGAAATGGGAATCCGATTCATTTACCTGGCCTATAATGACCGGATGGAAAATTGGCTCAAAGCTTCCCGGGAACTAAATCTGAATAACTACGATCATTCCTGGTTTATCACAAATTCGCAGAGCTCTCAGCAGTTGGAAGATTACAACATCAAAACCATTCCGCGGTATATGATACTGGATGGTAATGGTAAAGTATTGGAATTCAATGCTCAGCGCCCTTCATACCCCGGGATAAAAAAAATATTGATAAGCAGTGTTAAAGGAAATTGATTTGGCTATGAAAAGTGAATTTGATACTGAAGTTTTTTAATAATGAATGTTAAAATTAATGATATGTGCTTGATTCATCCCGAAGGGATCCCGTTATGGCAACGCGAATCTCATTTTGAACCCGCCTGACTTGAGGGCAAATATTATTCCCAAAGAGCCAGGACGAAAAATAGATGATCCCGAAAGCTTTCAGGCTGAGGATCGCTGGCATGTCAGTAACTTTCAATGAATTTTTAAACGACTTCAATGTTGGGAATGGGTAAGATAACTACCGTAGACCTTAATTTCATACCTTTTGTATTTGGATCATTATTTATTTAATTGTTCCTCGTATTCCTTTTCCAACCGGTTATGTACTTTCCAAAACCCCTCAGATATTTTCCCTTCCAAATGGTCGACCAAAATACCCAGATGTGTATGCCATCCTCCGGCCACGCTGATTAGTACGTTGTGATCGTCTCCCAGTCGTCTGTGCGTCAATACCAGGAGAACTTTATCTTTTTGCTCTTTTAATTCAAAGGTCACCTCTGACTCGAGCACGGCACCGTCGGGGGAAGATTCTCCCCAGGTATAGCTCAACAAACGAGGTATTTCCAGGCGCGTGATCCGACCGGTCATGGTGCTTCCCCCTTCCATATCTTTATATTTTTCAGGAATGGGGTCATCATGCGGAGCCAGGTTAGCGTGAAAAAAATTTAGCTCCACCCTACCGCCAATACGTATATCCATTTCACCGGATGCAAGCCACCTACTCCGCTTTTCAGATTCTGTAAGGTAAGCCCACACCCTTTCGATGGGGCCGGGTAACAAGCGTTCGAACCGGATAATTCCGGGCGCTGTAAAAATGCCGTATTTTTTGTTATCGATTTTCATATTGGAAATTTCAAGGTATTAAAATTTACGATCCTGGAAAGGAATTCCGGTTCCTTCTTCACAATAACATTTCAGACTGTACAAGAAAAAAGCCCAGTTGTAATTGCACCAGCGATAAAATTCGGTGATTTCCTTCCACCCGGAATGCCTAAGCAGAACCGCTGCCCCGTTCTTCATTTCCTTAAGCTCCAAAGAAATATAAGTACCGACCCACTCGGCATCCGAACGTATGCATTTCCAGGTAATTTTCTGACCAGGAATAAGCTCAGTTATTTCAAACTCAGTGGTATCATCCTCGCCAAATTGAAATGTGTTTACGGCACCTATACGGGCTACTACGTTGCATTCCCTTGTCCATACCTCCGAGAGCCCGTCCCGGGTAGTCAAAGCAAGATATACGTTTTTGGGATCACTTTTGATATAATTCACCAATTCTATTGCTGCCATATATATTATTTTATTTTTTCTCAATATTTTCTTTATACTCTTCTTTCAAAAGTAGCTCCAATGCATCCAGTTTTTCTTTCCAGAACGCCCGGTACTGATTGGCCCACTCCCATACCTCAATCAGCGAAGCCGGATTGGCCTGACAATAGCGTTCTCTTCCTTTTTTGTGAATGACTACCAGACCGCATTCATTCAATATTTTGATGTGTTTGGATACGGCGGGGCGACTGATATCGAAATTCTCCGCCACCGAATTCAAATTCATAGACCGGTGTGCCAGGATATTAATAATTTCCCTGCGAGTAGGATCGGCAATGGCCTGAAAAACATCTCTGCGTGCTTCCATACAATTAGTAACTATTCAGTTACAAATATAAAAGAAACCATTTGGTTACGCAATTTTTTTTAATAATAAGTTTTGGATTTATTTATGTATTTCAAACATCTGAGGATTAAAGCAAAAAGTAGTATTTTTAGTTATTATTATAGAAAGGACTCACTAAATTTGAATAAATACATTACAGAGATATTATCACCATAGAACCTGGGAAACGAAGTGAAAAACCCTGCATCAGAGGTATGCGTATTACCGTGTATGATGTACCCTGATGCTTAGCAGCAGGTATGACTTTTGACGAAATTATCGAAGACTTCCCCGAACTTACAAAAGAAGATATCCAGGCTTGTTTACATTGTGCTTCTGACTCGGAAAACATACCCATCTACTCAGGTCTGCATGAAATTTTAAATCGACAATAACTTGTCTTATAAATTATCCCGGAGTTTAGATACAGACTTTCCAAAAAGCACTCATCTCCTCGATGCCCTCACCGTTTTTGTGAATAATCAAGAAGTATGGGATTATCCTAAAGATAATGGCTATGTAATTCTTACAAAAGATCGTGACTTTGATGAGCTAAGCCAGTTATTTCTGATACCTATACGGTGGAAAAAGAACAAAATCTTTTGAAAATTACGACTTGTTTCTTATCCATTACTCACTTTTAATTATGCAGAAAGCGACATTGAATTGAGTTCTGTGAAAACAATATTGAAAGTTGACTGATCAAAATAACCGATAACACAGGTATAAACTAAAATCACTACCTCCTCAATTTCATCAATACCAATATCTCCGAAGTTTCATCCATCAGATCCAGGACCCGTTCGCCACTTTCCGTTCTCAGGTCCATTTTTTCTTCCACCACTTTATCTCTGTCCGAAAAATACATATGGTGAATCAGGACATTGTCATACGTACCGCGTATTCGCCAGTAATAATCAAATCCAGGATTTCCATTTAAAAAATTCATTGAATATAATCCGTATTTCGGATGATATAAAAGGCGTTCATTTGGATTGTAATCACCTATCGCTCTTCCGTCCCGCACATAGTATTTGTTATTAAATTGGTAAACCAGCCAATTACTTGCTGTAAAAATATTACCATCCGTATGAATAAATTTTTCATTACTATTCACATGATTTATAAACTCTTTAATCGAATAATTAGACCTATCTTTGAAAGAAAAAACTTCTTTATCTCCAAAATCAATCTCATACTTAGTAAATAATTCGTTATTTCGAATAGTATATACATAATTTGAAAGAGGAAGGGTAAAAAATATTTCGTTTTTACTATTAGAACGAGAAAATCTAAATTTACCGGTATTAGAACCTCCACTAACTTCTATTGACCTTAGATTGATACAATTTACAGCACCATCAGCTCCCAATGTCCACAATACACATGAATCCCTCTTTCCATCCACATTCCTCGGATACGAAAAAAATAAAATATCACCATTATCGTCAGTCATCATATTCCCTGACCGTTTGGGTAACTCTACTTTAGAAATCCCATTTCCCTGGAGGTCATATTTTATCAAGTAATGAGCTCTATCTATTATTACTATAAAGTGATCGTTTTCAATATAACAAATATCCCCAATAGATACATATTCAGTAGGACCGCCACCTATAGCATTGATATGTCTCAAATAATTCCCCTCATTATCAAAAATATAAATAGTCTCATTCCGATCTTCCCAGCAAATAAATCCCCCTTCAAACTTAAGTACCTTGGCAAAATGGAAAACCGCTTCTCCGTCCGGCAACCCTCTTAGGACTATATAGTCAACATCTTCAATCACCTCGGAATACAAGGCATTCGTATTTATAGAATCAAAATGAATTACCGTGTGCCCTTTTTCTTCCGCTGTATCCGGGTGGTTTTGACAGCTATATATACAAATACATCCTCCCAGAAAGAATAGTTGAATCCATATTTTAAGGACACCCATATTTAAATAATTAAATATCACACTATCAATAAAATTACAAAAACGAACAAAATATTGACAACAAATTCAGAATTATATTCTACAAATAAAATGTAAGAAATATACCGTATCCTGGATTTAAAGTTGTTTTCATTTATTATTTTTGACTTTCTAATTTTGTAAAACCATGACGTTGTGATTTGCCCATATCCTTTTGGCTGCAAGCCCTGCTTGTATAAAGTCAACAAACGCAAAATCTCACTGTAACAGGAGACAAAACCACCCATGGTCCGTGTGGTAAAAGGAAAGCGGCCAATCTACAACACCCTGGAATTACTACTCACTTTTTATTTTTAATTTAATATACACTTATGAAAAAACATGACCAAGTATTCTATCCACTTCTAACACTTCAAAAATGCATACTTATCTTTGTAATCCTCCTGTTTTCGGGAAGTTTTGTTTTGTCCCAGGAAAGTAAATCAGGTGAAACAAAAGACTCCGAAAAAGAAAAAACGGAATCGGACAGTACCAAAAAAGAAAAGGAAAAAACGTACTCGGATTTTATAACCGATGAAGCGAAATCCATGGCGGGTATGTTCACCGTGCATAAAGTAGAAGAAAAATATTATTTTGAACTGCCCGATTCAATTTTTCAACGGGATATTATGGCCGTTACCCGGATTGCCAAGACACCAACAGGTGCCGGGTACGGAGGGGAACAAGCCAATCGACAGGTTGTCCGGTTTGAAAAAGGGCCGAATAAAAAGGTCTTCATGCGGGTCATCAGCTTTATCAATGTAAGTGCCGACACCAGCCAGGCCATTAGTACCGCAGTCACCAATTCCAATACCCAGCCCATTATCGCAGCCTTTGATATTAAAGCCAAAAGAAAAGACACTTCCGTATTGATCGATGTAAGCAAGTTCCTGGAAAATCCCAATCAGGCTTTTGACCTACCCCCGATCACCAAACAACGCTATAAAATTAAATCCCTAGCCTCAGACCGGTCGTATATCGAAAGTGTACACGCCTACCCCATTAACGTCGAAATAAGGGCTGTCCGGACTTACTCTGTCAATCCACCCAGCCTCGGACCGTCCAAAGGGCCGGCCAGGAATTTAAATGCGGGGGTGAATGCGGGAGCGGTTACTTATGAGTTGAATACTTCTATGGTATTGCTCCCGAAAAAGCCCATGAAACGACGTTTTTTTGACCAACGGGTAGGAATATTCTCCAACAGTTATACCATGTACGATGACGACGGACAAAAAGCAGACCACCAGGTATTTACCGTTAGATGGAGACTCGAACCAAAGAGTAAAGAAGATGCCCAAAAACAACAAAACGGTGAAAGTATAGAACCCAAAAAGCCCATCGTATTCTACATTGATCCCGCCACACCACAGAAATGGAGAGAATACCTCAAAAAAGGTGTAGAAGACTGGCAACCAGCCTTCGAACAAGCCGGTTGGAAAAAGGCCATTCTCGCCAAAGACTGGCCGGAAAATGATACCACTATGAGCCTGGAAGATGCACGATTTTCAGTCATCCGATACTTTGCATCCAATGTCCAAAACGCCTACGGCCCCAACGTCCATGATCCCAGATCCGGGGAAATTATTGAAAGTCATATCGGATGGTACCACAATGTAATGAAGCTATTGAAAAACTGGTATACCACCCAAACAGCAGTAGTAGATCCCCGGGCCCGGAAAAACCAATTTGACGATGAATTAATGGGGCAATTAGTGCGTTTTGTTGCAGCCCATGAAGTAGGACATACCATAGGCATCCGGCATAATTTCGGGGCCAGCCACGCCACACCCGTAGAAAAATTGAGAGACCCCGAATGGCTGGCAGAAAACGGACATACCTCTTCCATTATGGATTACGCTCGATTTAATTATGTGGCCCAGGAAGGGGATGGCGTCACCAATCTATTCCCCGGTGTAGGTGCTTATGACAAATGGGCCATCGAATGGAATTATAAACCAATCTACGGTACTTCCGGCCCGGAGGAAGATAAAAAGATCCTCAATGAATGGTATATCGAAAAAGCCCAGGACAATCCGGCTCTGCATTTCCTGACTGAAATGAGCACATTTGACCCACGCGCCCAAAACGAAGACCTGGGTGATAATAGTATGAAAGCTTCTGAATACGGGATTATAAACCTCAAAAAAATCATACCCAACATTATCGATTGGACAAACGAGGAAGCGAGCCATTACGAAGAAGCCGAAGAATTATATGACAATGTACTGACTCAATATATGAGATATGTAGGACACGTAACAAAATGGGTAGGAGGCATATTCGATACACCCAAAACCTACGAACAAGAAGGCCCCGTATTTGAACCTGCACCCAAAAGCATGCAAAAGGAAGCCGTCTCCTTTTTACAGACCCAATTGTTCCGGGAACCACTTTGGCTATTTCCCAACGAAACAAGAAGCCATTTCAAAGCGGACAATGCGGTGAAAACAATAGCCTCGTGGCAAAACATGACGATCAATCGCCTGTATTCATCTGACCGGTTACAAAGGCTAATTGACGCCGGGGCTAGCTACGGCACTGTTGCGTACGGACTGGAGGAATTTTTCTCGGACATGGAAAGGGGTATCTGGTCCGAAATAGAAAGTGGAAATACCACCACCGTCTACCGCAGAAATCTTCAAAAAGCCCACCTGGAAAAAATGATCAGCCTTACAAAACCAGGTAGTGAGAGTCCAGGTAGGATTTCTACTTATTTGAGAAGTACAGGTTCCGTCAATCCGGTATTATCGGATATACGTTCGCTCAGCCTGGGCAGACTAATCGTATTAAAAGAAAAACTGGAAAAAGCAGTCCGCAAAAGTGATCACGACATGACCCGCTACCATTACCTCGACTGTTTGAAGCGGATCGAAAAATTACTTAACGACGAATAATTACAAGATATCATTAAATACCTGCAGCGAATGATCAACTGCAGGTATATTTATTTTTATTTCATCTCTACCTCTTTATCTCAATCTTTTACAGGCTTTCATTCCCTTATTTAACCTTTCCAAATAACAGTATAGGATTATCCGATTCATCAATATCAGACTTCAACTCATCCAGGTCCAACCCCATAAAATCCGATCCATCACATCCACCGATTTTGTCCAAAAATTCAAGTGCCATGACCACATCTATGAGATACTCATCGCCATTGTCATCTTTGAAGTAATTTCGACCATCAAACCGGAATCGATCGCATGTTGCACTTACTGCCAATCCCCTATATCCTGCTTTCTCTTTAATATTAATATAGTTGTTTGTCGTACGTACCTCCCCGGTATTTCGATCCTGTATCAAAATATAACTGTTAGGTAGCTTATCATATAACATAAACAGATAATGATCCGTTAACTGTAATCCCGGATATTCACCTTTTTCCACCTCTTCACTCTTAATATAATGAATTGGCTCAAAATCCTTAAAATCCTTTGTTCTGAATACAGTATCTACAAATGCATATTTAATTATATATCGGTCTTCAAGAGTATACACGCGCGGTAGATTTATTAAAAAAGGAGTAGGCGTAGACAATCTTTTCTCGCTGATCAATGAGAGATCTCCATTTTCCAGATTCAGTGAATAAAACTTTGAAATCCCATATCGTTCATTGATCGGCTCATTTTCGGCCGGTGTATACAAAATAATTTTACCATCCATTGCAATACACATCGTATACGACCTTCCCTCCTCGATGGGATACTCCTTCTTCGGTTCCAACATCGTATTAAATACGATTAACCTATTCCCGGAGACAGCATATACTTCACCATTTCCAGAATGGACATCCCAGCTGCTTATCCGGCCTTCCAATTCAAGAGGCCCCTTCCCCTTTTTTCCGTATTTGGCAATAAACTTTCCTTCCATCGTGTAGGAATACAGCACATCATCCCGGTCTTTGGCAATAAGGGTATTGTTACAAATTTTCACCAATCCCGCTCCCTTCATGGGGATTTTGTTTTCCAATGGGACGGCCCGCATCTCTGAAAAATAATCGGAGGCCAGTACCCGGGAAGTATCCTGAATGGCAATTTCGATGTCTAACGTCTTTAAAGGATTTTTCACGGCTTGCCCATACTCGGGTGGTTTTTCTTCCGCGCAGGAAAAAATAAGTAAAAGGAAGAAAATGGGAGTCAGGTGTGTCTTCATAGCTATATCAATTACGTAAACGTTCCCTAAAAGTACTAAACTCTTCCTCTAATTCGATAGAAAAGATATCCGTATTCAGATCTTTTGTTTCAGCCAGAACATACAGCGACTTACCATCGGAATCAAAACTGAACGACTTAATGTCCCTTTCGAAATTAATGCGGTAACTGCGGGTAACTTCACCGGATGAACTCATACGAATCAACAGGTAATTTTTTTGTTTATCGGTATACAATGCATAAAGCTCCCCTCCGACTACCTGTGAATCGACAAATTCAGCCTGAGAGATTTGATCCCATTGCTTATCCAAATCTTTATTAATAAAATTGACCGACCAGGCGGGAAGAATATTTATACCGCTACTATCCTCTGTTACTTTATATCCTTCCAACAGAGGTTTTCTTGCGTAGGACAAAAAAATCATACTGTCTTGTGCAGCATAAAAGATATCGGCCTGATTATTCAGTAAAGTTGCGCCCATTTTACTACCCGGAGCATAATACCTTTCTTTTGGCCGATTCCCCACTTCTTTCAGTTTATCACCCTCGATCATATCGTGTATGGCAAACCTTCCCTTGCCCAGCCCTGTACTCACCAGGGTAGAATCGTTGAGAATGGCCATCTTAAGCATCCCTTTAGTTTTAAATATCTTTATAGGATTTATTTCTTCGATATCGTTCCCGAAGTCCTCTTCCCGAAAGCTACGAACTTCCGTAATCATTCCATCAAATAAATAAACGATTGAGTCCGATCGGGAATATTTGAGGTCAACAATAAAAATAAATTCATTGGGTCCCTTGCCCGAACGAAAAGGTTTTAATACGTGATCAGGGTTATTTAAATCTAAAACACTCAATACGGAATGTGCATCTGAAATGAAAATTTTTCCATTAATAATTTCTATGTCCATAGGATCATGTAAAAGACTATCCACTTCCAAACTTTTAAAGTCTTCGGTTGATATTTCTATGGATCTTTCTTTTAACGTGTCTATATCGATATCCCCACTATGCTCCTTATCACGGTTACATGAGAAGATGATAAGGAGTAATAAAAATCTTATAATTATATTCATTTAATGAGAATATTTTAGATCGGATAATTAGTATAAAATATTATTCAATCTCCCACCCACCACCTTTCCAGGTATTGTTCGTAATTTCCAGTCAAATCCGAATCATGCTGATAAAAATACGGTCCGCCCTGACCAAAAGGAGTCCCTCCTTCTTTCCAATAATAGTAATGTTCAAAATCGCGATCAAAAATCACACAAAACCGTATATTATCATCCGGGGAAGGATTTTCAGGTATCGGCTTAATTCCCGGCATGACGAAATAATTCCCGTTGTTTATAGGCATAATTCCAGCGTAGTTGGGATTGGATCTAATAAACTCCAGGCCTTCCTCCGGACTGGGCCTTTCAACCTCAAGAGGCCGGCATCGGCCTAATTTATTGGATTCAATGGACACACGCCTGAGTAAATTCCCTTCCAGATCGTATATAAAAACATCCGGCATAATTGGAAAATTGACGATAAGCTTCTCATCAAAATATGTAAACTGAATGGCGTTGTGCCAGCCGTAATTAGCTTCTTTATATTCTTCCGGGAAATAGATCGGCAATTTTGAAAACCTATCTCTCTTGAAGTCGTAATATCCCATTAATGTAGAGTCCCTGACGTTTCGGTCAAAAGGCCGGGTAGCAAAATACAACTTATCTTCGTGGTAAAAACAAGCCTGGCCATTATTCATAGTACTATACCACTTCAATCCCGGAAAAACCCTTTCAAAACCATGTTCCCTGATCAATATCCTTTTTCGAACTTCCCCTTCCCCGTCGATCAAGGCAATTGAATTTCGATCCATAATAAAAATAGAGTCATTATTTTTATACAAAACAGAAGTGAGGTCCAAAAAAGAAAATGAATTTGGACCATGCGTATCAAGATTAATAGATTTTTTTATTTTTCTTTCTCCTAGATCAAATATATTGATCCTGTTTCCCTTTCTTTGATAACCGCAAAAGATCTCCGGCCGGTCATAGTTTTTGGAATGAATGCGGTAAGGGAAATGTTTTACCTCCGCAGGAATAGTAAATTTTATGGTATCCACCTTCATTTCCAGATCTGTTATTTCGGTAGCCGTGTATATCTTTTCTGGGGAGACGGGATCTTCCAGACACGCCATTGGTATAAAAATAATTATGAAAAACAGAATGGCAAAAGGCAAGACTTTGTTCATATTTATTCCAATATTTGTACAATCCAGCTACCTACCCGCCCTTTTGTACTTCGTCGTCAAACTCACCTACAAATTCACTAAATTCTCTGACTTCCTTTGAATCTTTACCATTATGATGTCGGGTGGCCACTTTAATAAATCTCTTCGCAGCATTTCCAGCACTAATTCCATCCTCCGCTTGCTTCATCATATATATCGTGACCACTTGTTCTCCGGATGAAGCACCCATTCCCGAACCCATAATATCCCGTTCCTTATTCACAATCATGGGAGGTACCAAGCCTACATCCATGGCTCCCGGGATGGTCAGGTAATTATCAAAGCATTCCGTATCCTCCAAAAACAAATGTTTGCCCCTGAATTCATTTTCCGCCAATACCCTGCGCCACTGTTCTTCTGTACTTTTTATACAGACGTTGAGTAGAGCACCTTCCCGATACTTACTGAGTTTCCCGTTCATCTCATTGATCTCTGGAATACTCTTTTCAAGACATTGGTCATCTGCAGTCCAGTAATTAACATAAAAGACCTCCTCTCCCAGATTACTTAAATGAAGTCTATTTCCATCTTCATCCAGATATGCCAGGTCCGGGATCTTTTCTCCCGAATAACGGTTGTATTTTACTTTGGCAACCTGTTTCATTACCGGCATACAAGAATATGCAAGGCCGAAGCAGGATAAAAAGATGAATAATCGGCTGAGTTTACAATGGACCACAGTAGGTAGTTTTTATAGTTAAAATAAGCTGTATAAATTCAAATAACTAAATGTAACAAAAGAGTTATTTTACCATAATTACTAATTTTAAAGTAAAAAATGAAATTTCTAACACCTCTTTTAAATATAATCAGAATTATTTTTTACTTAACCCGGATATTAAAGTAATAAAACACAAGAGTTGAAAGAATTCATTCCTTCAAATTTTGTGTTATTTTACTTGTAAAAATAAAAATTCAAGTGAAAAACAAAATTCTAATCATTTTCACCCATCCTGTATACGAACATTCGGAAATCCAGCAATTACTGATACGGGAAGCCCGACAAAAGGAGTTTGTTACTATACGCGATCTATATCAATTGTATCCGGATTTTGATATTGATATAAATGAGGAACAAAAGCAGGTAGAAAAATGCGATGTTATGATATGGCAACACCCTTTGTATTGGTACAGTGCCCCACCATTAATGAAACAATGGATGGATCTTGTACTAGAACACGGATGGGCTTATGGCTTAAACGGTAATGCACTTAAAAATAAACTTATCCTCAGTGCTATTAGTACAGGTGGAGATGCATATGCGTATTCTGACGAGGGAAGACACTATTACCCTGTTCGTGATTTTCTCCTCCCCTTCCGACAAACTGCCAGACTATGCAGGGCTTATTATCCCGGCCATTTCATGATACAGGGTACTTTCAATATTGATGAAATGTCACGGAACAAAAAGGTCAGGGAGTACGGTATTCTGCTCGATCAACTTCACAGTGCCCGTTGGTCATCAGGACTGGAAGGAGTTAATCTGGAATTAATTGACTATTTAAAACACTAAATATTATGGAATCGGGTTTTTTATTTCAGGCATTGGTGTATTTATCCGCAGCCGTACTTATCGTCCCCCTTGCCAAGAGATTGGGTCTGGGCTCGGTATTAGGTTATTTACTTGCCGGACTGGTTATCGGGCCATCCGTCCTGGGATGGGTGGGAAATGATGCCGAGGTCATGCATGTTGCCGAATTTGGGGTAGTCATGATGCTATTTCTCATAGGAATGGAACTTGAGCCCAAAACACTTTACAAGTTGAGGGTATCGATAATCGGATTGGGAGGATTACAGGTTGTATTGTCCATGTTGGGAATAAGTTTGTGGTCATATTTCCAGGGTTTTAGTTGGAAAGAAGCTACTGCGCTTGGTATGATCCTGGCATTATCTTCCACGGCTATCGTACTCCAATCCCTTTCTGAAAAGGGATGGAACCGTCTCAGTGCCGGGAAAAGTGCATTTTCGGTTCTATTATTTCAGGATATTGCCGTCATACCTATCCTTGCTATTTTGCCACTAATGGTTACCAAATCAATTGAAAGCAGTGGACATGGGGCTGAGTGGGTACAGAATGTAAGCAGCCCGGTCAAAGCCATTATTGTGTTGGCCGCTATGGCCCTGGTTGTTGTAATAGGAAGATATATTGTAGGTCCCTTGCTTAGAATGGTGGTTCGGAGTGGAATGAGAGAACTTTTCATGGCTACCTCATTGTTACTAATTGCCGGAATTGCTTTTTTAATGCAACAGGTGGAATTAAGTCCGGCCCTTGGAGCATTCCTGGCCGGGGTGGTTTTGGCCAACAGCGAATTCCGCCATGAACTGGAAAGTGATATCGAACCGCTGAAAGGCCTTCTTCTTGGGTTATTTTTCCTATCTGTCGGTGCCTCTATCCAACTCGTCTTTTTATCCGACCATTTATTGGAAGTACTCAAATGGGTAGGTGCCCTCACAATGATAAAATTGATCGTTCTATTTATACTGGGGAAAATATTTGGACTCTCCACTGACCAGAATTTTATATTCACCTTTTCTTTGGCTCAAATGGGAGAGTTTGCCTTTGTATTGTTTACTGTTACCGGCCAATTGGAATTACTTTCCCCGGAAACCATTAATTTAATGACGGCTGTCGTAGCTCTTAGTATGGCCCTCACTCCCATATTGTTACTAATAACCGAATATCAAATATTACCAAAAGTAGGTACCACCCAGGTTGATGGTAAAAAGAAAGAATATGATGAAATGGATGAAAACAACGGCGTAATCATAGCAGGTCAGGGACGTGTGGGATCAATTATTACCCGGTTTTTAAGAACAAAAGGGGTGGAAGCTACTGTGGTAGATAATGATAGTGACCGTGTTGAATTGCTAAGAAAATACGGATTTAAAGTTTTTTACGGAGATATTACGCGGTATGACCTACTCAAAGCAGCAGGAGCTGAACATGCCAAAATAATAATTCTCGCCATGAATAGCCAGGATGATATTCTCTCCTCCGCAAGAGTTGTAAAAAAGTACTTCCCCCATTTGACTATTGTATCGCGTTCGGACTCGCGTCAAACAACTTATGAACTTCTTAATTTGGGTGTCAATAAAGTATATCCGATTACACTGGATGCTTCACTAAAGATGGGTGTGGATATAATGGAAATGCTCGGACACAGGAAGTACAGTGCCTATAGGTCCGCTCAAAAATTCAGGAAACACGAAGACTTCCTTATCCGAAAATTAGCAATTCACCGAATGGATTCACCGGAATATTTCCAGATCAACCGGGAAATGATCAACGACCTGGAACAAGCGATTCAAAACGATATGGAAGACCCTTTACTCTTAGTAAAAGAGGCCTGGGACGAAGAAGGAAGAAAAAATGAATACACTTCTGATAAAAAATTTTTGAATTGAAAATCCACTGAATCTAACCGATACCACTACAAGTTAATTAAAATTTTCATGCTATATATTTCAATTTAAATCAAAACAAGTAAAAAATACTACCTAGCAATCACATCTTTTATTACATTTGCCATTAATTAGAATTAGTCTTAATAAGAATTAAAATAGAGTCATACAGCGCCAACTGTATGACTCATCCTGAAGACAGGAACTTTTTAACCAGTCAAATTAAAAAGTAATGCAATATAAAAAATTACTATTGCTAGGCATATGTTGTGCCCTTTCAATTTTCGCATACTCACAGAATACGGCTGTTTCCGGCCATATCACAGATACAGAAGGCAATCCAATAGTAGGTGCTACTATTTTACTCCAGGAAATTTCCAAAGGTGGTTCTAGTGATAGTAAGGGTAATTTTTCTATTAAAAATCTATCTCCCGGGATATATACAGTTGAAGTCCGTTACATAGGATATTCTCCTAAGATCAAAAAGGTAAACCTGAAACGCAATCAAACCCTGAAACTTGACTTTCAACTTTCAGAGTCTGCGTATGGATTGGAGGCAGTTACAATTTCCGCTAAATCCAAGGCTAAAATCACTAAAGAACTGGCCTATAACGTAGATGTAATAGATACCAAACAGCTTCAGAACTCCACGCTGGATATAGGTCATGCCCTGGACCGTATATCCGGGGTACGAATACGGGAAAGCGGAGGTGTAGGCTCCAGAATGAGTTTTTCGCTCAATGGATTTACCGGCAAGCAAGTAAAATTTTTTATCGATGGAGTCCCCATGGAAAATTTTGGATCTTCCTTTCAACTCAATAATATCCCCGTAAACCTGGCTCAGCGTATCGAAGTATACAAAGGGGTTGTCCCTATTTGGTTGGGATCAGATGCCCTGGGGGGAGCGGTGAACATTGTCACCTCAAAGGCTCCCGGCAGCTATATCGATGCATCCTACTCATATGGATCTTTTAATACCCACAAATCCGTAATAAATGCAGAATATGTAGGTAAAAATGGATTGATAGCCCAAATCAATGCATTCCAAAATTATTCCGACAACAATTACAAGGTCAATGTCGATGTCGCAGATATAAATACGGGTAAATATTACCCCGAACAGGAGGTGCGCAGATTCCATGATTCATACCACAATGAAACACTTATTGCCAAGATAGGGGTCGTCAACAAATCATATGCCGACCGGATGCTATTCGGAGTCACACTCGGGCAAAACTATTCAGAAATTCAAACCGGTGCCCGACTGGTAAGCGTATTTGGCGACTGGCATAGAAAAGGCAACATCGTCATGCCTACTTTCAAATATAAAAAGAATGATCTGATACTCGACGGCCTGGACTTGACATTAAATGCCAATTACAATCTCGGGAAAGAACAAAACATAGATACGGTGAACCGCAGATATAATTGGTTTCAGGAATACAGACAATACGAAGGCGAAGGTAGCGAACGGTCCCGATCACTGTATAAATACAGCAACAACACCGGGGTAATTACTGCCAATGCCAACTATCCGATTAACGAAAGGCATTCCATTTCAATCAATTCGGTATTCAATTCATTCAACCGTAAGGGAAGCGATGAATTATATCCGAAGAATGATAATTATGACCAACCGCGAAAAAGCATTAAAAATATAACTGGACTTGGATACAAATATGAAATAAGTGAAAAATGGAGTACTTCCGTTTTTCTCAAACATTTTCACCAGAGCAACAAGTATTCCCAATCATACAATCCAACAGGTAATTGGGGTGATTTGGCTTACTTAAATCAGGTAAATACATTCAATACTATCGGTTACGGAATCGCTTCCACTTACTTTATTAATGAAATAGTTCAGCTAAAGGCATCCTATGAAAAAAGCTACCGATTACCTGAAACCGATGAATTATACGGGGATCTGGTCAACTTACAGGGTAATATAGAACTCGATCCGGAAAAAAGCGACAACTACAATCTTGGAGCACAATATTTTCTCGACCTCAATCCTCACAACCAAATTACTATCAACGGAAATATTATTTACAGGGATGCTCGTGATTTTATCCGCCCCAGATTGAACAACAACCAAACTATGCAAGTCATGGACAATTTGTTCAATGTGACTAATCTGGGATTTGACGGAGAGATTCGGTATTTTTTTAATGACCTGGTATCCGCCGGAATGAACCTCACTTATCAAAACGTAAGAAATGATACAAAATACGAAGAAGGGCAGAGTGTGGAAAGTGTGGTATACAGAGATCGAATTCCCAATATGCCGTTCCTCTTTGGCAATGCTGACGTTTCCTTATTCCTCGATGATGTATTCGCCACAGGGAATACCCTTACTGTCGGATACAATATGCTGTATGTACATGCTTTCTACCTGTACTGGCCAAGTCTCGGTAGTGACAAACTGGATATCCCGGAGCAAATATCTCACGATATAAACGTAACCTATTCAATACAAAACGGGAAGTATAATATCACAGCTGAATGCAGGAATATTACAAACGACAGATTATATGACAATTTCAGCCTTCAAAAACCCGGAAGAAGCTTCAGTGTCAAATTACGCTATTTTATAAATAATTTATAAACCAATTAAATACAATTCAATAATGAAATTTTCTAATCGTTTATTACTATCAGTCATAGGCATTAGTCTCCTGGGATGGGCCTGTGATAAAGAGGATCCAATAGAACCAGGTGAAGAGGGTGATCCAACAGGGTCATCATCAAAGTACATCATAGCATCTTCTCCCATTGCATCCGAAGGTGTGGCAGACTATCTTCTCACATCGGATGATCTTACAGAGGGCACGGTCAGTACGGTAGGAAATGGAAAAGAACAAGATGGGACATACCGATATTATGTAACCAACAAAAACAAGTTTTTCAGTTTGTTGTACGGGCAAGGCAACCCTGGTGCAGTTACAACTTATGACCTCAGTTCAAGTGGTGAGTTAAACGAACTGTCTGATTTCCAATCCGAGACTGTCCAGGCCTTTGCAGCAGTAAAAGACGATATACTAATGGCTAAAATACCAAGGTCCGGAGATGAAAATGCATTGTGGTACCGCCTCAATACAGAAAGCATTGAAATAGTCGACGACGGTCAAATTAACGTTGTAGAATTAGCCGGTAACGGGGAGAGAGCTCATTTTACGTGGCTTACCCAGGTGGGTGAAAAAGTATTTGCACCCTATATGAGCATCAAAGGGTGTTGCGACGATATATTTGGCACGCAATATCCTGACAGTGCCTGGATAGCAGTTTATTCATATCCCGACATGCAATTGGAAAAAGTAATAACTGACGACAGGACCAGTTTTATTGGAAGATATTTCACGAGCGGTATAGAAGAAGTGGAAACCGGAGATGTATATGCATTCTCCTCCGGGGTAGCTACCAACAGTGGACAAAATACATCTTCAAAACCTTGCGCTATTACCAGGATTCCAAATGGCACCACGGAATTTGATTCGGATTATTTCTTTAATATATCTGAAGCTTCGGATGGATATTATTTAACCACCAAGACGTATGTTGGAAACGGGAAATTTGTATTGACAATGCATAAAGAAGAAGAAAAAGGAGCCTACACAGTTGGTAAGGAATTTGCTATTGCCGATGTTTACAACCAAACATTTACCTGGGTAACCGGCACTCCGGCACCAGAAGATATACAACTTGTGACACAGAGGAATAACTATTCTCCATTGGATGGACAGTTTGCTTATGTGGGAATTACTACAGACGAAAGCAGCTATATATATGAAATAGACGCCATAAATGCTACGGCCAGGCAAGGCCTGGAAGTAGAAGGCGGACAGATTACTGCCATTAGTAAATTGGAGTCGAATTAAAGTATTCGAATTCACAATGTAGCCGGGAGGAATATTACTTCCGGCTGCATTTTTATCTAATCTAAAACACTAGTTTTTCCATGAAATATTTAATTACAACACTTTTGGCATTCGGTTTTGCCCTTCATATTAATGCCCATGCGCTTTTAATTAAAACCGCCCCTGAAGGGGAAATTGGTCGGGAGCATTCCGTAGAAGTCCTATACGAAGAATTTGCGGATGGATCAGTAGAAGAAGTTGAAGACTGGTATTCCGATGTAGGTGATTTTACCCTTTGGCTAATAAATCCAAAAGGTGAAAAAACTCAATTGGATTGTAAAGAGTCTATAGACCGTTATACAACCTCTTTTGTTCCTACCATAGAAGGAACGTATAAATTGATGGTAAGCCACGAGGCAAAAGACCTGGGAGGAACAACCAAATATCAATTCAACGCCCAGGCAATTGTCTTGGTAAGTCACAAAAATATTGACGCCAACTTTGATACCGAGTTAAGTATTGAAGTACAATCACTCAAAAATAAAGCAAAAAAAGATATCAACATCCGATCACTTTTTCAGGGCACACCAAACTCCGATGTACAAGTAACTGTGTTCTCCCCATCTGGTTGGAATAAGGTATTTACTCCAGATAGCAATGGTAACATACATTTCAAACCACTTTGGAAAGGTAACTATATTATTGAAGCTACTCACTACAACGGATCTGAAAGCGGGACCCACCACGATAAGGAATATTCATCGGTATGGAGGTGCACCACGATTCAAATCCCCATACAATAAATCAACGATTGTTTTTTCACAAATTCGGAATTTTCTCTATTAGATTGGCCAATCTCACCCAACTAATGGTGGGGTTGGCTTTTTCCTTTTTCCCTTATGAGTTTGACAACCATATTATACTGTGGCAATCATAATATCCGGATGATTACAAATAAAATCCTTGTAGACAAAATGAGAATTACATTCTCCTTTGGTACCATCCGGAATAAATCATATTTTCAAAAAAAGCAACTTACGTAATAAAAACGATGTACAGGTAGCACCCTAAAACAATCAAGTCCACCATATCAGGGTCAACCTAGTAACAGCAATATTTTCTGCATTACTATTATTCCCAAGAGATCACATTGTAGCATAGACAGATATATCTAGACCCTACATTTTGTAAAAACCCCAAGCACACAATATTGGAATTCAAAATTATTTCATACAACTTCCCATTCAACTGTTTCCGCGAGCTCAATGCTAATCAGATCTCACGATCTATCTTGTTGCTGAAAATATAAATGTAATAGCATAAAATAGCCTCAATCTACTTTTTTGTAATATTGAATGTATTTAACTTGTTCACCCTTGGGCGAAACATCAATTTTTGTCAATTTCATTTCTCCTGAATCAAGAACTTCGCGGATCACCATAGATTCGACCTGATCATCCTTGAATTTAGAAGTAGTAAGAACATTCTTCCCCCGGAACTTCGCTACCAATTTTGTATCTGAGCTAAATTCCCTTCGCGGTATCCCATCAGCCTGGACTGTATAGCCGATAAAACCGCTTTTATTGTCTGTGGTGACCCATTCTGACTGGATCATCATTTTGTTCTTTTCTACTTTTTTTATTGTATAGGTATTATTTCTTCGGATTGCTTTGATAGGTGCCTCAGTTTTCTCAGGCATCATTTCCCATTTACCAATTAATTTTTCCATGTGAAAAAAAATTTATATAGCAAACAACAATATGTTACTCACTGAATTATTGGGTAATATAACTAATTATTTTCAAAAAATACAATTATAAAACGGTGAATTCGGGCTATTGTTTCAATCCTAATTCAAAACTTTTTCTTAAATTTTATAGGTATATTTTAAAGTTGTATTTACTACATACCGGGTGTTATTCTTATCAATAATATATTCCCCAAAAGGTTTTACCCGACAGTTGGAATTCTCAAAAATGATCCCTCAAATCTCTAATAATTAATAATTATAATTTGTACCTCTCAATAAATACAACTATTATTTTTTATTTTGCGTTAGAAATTTAAAATACATTTAGCGGTGGAGCAATGGGTAGTAAATAAAGAGGAGGATTACAAAGATATAATGCCGGAAGTAGCTGAATTTATTGTATCCTCTAAAATAGTATTACTGAACGGGGAAATGGGTAGTGGCAAAACTACTTTCGTCAGGCACTTAAATCAATTTCTGGGAGCAGACCAGGCTTCTAGTCCAACCTTTAGTATTGTCAATCAATACCAATACGACAACGGTATTATAAACCACTTTGATTTGTATCGATTAGAACGAGCGGATGAATTATCCGAAATTGGATTTGAAGAATACCTTGAATCTGGCAATCTATGCCTAATAGAATGGCCTGCTTTAGGAAAAAACTATTATCCTGAAAATACAATTATTATTGAGTTTTCAATCATTGATAAATCTACTCGTAAATTAGTTCTTAACTCAAATATATTCAAATGAGTTTTGCAGTTGAATCCAAATGGAAAACCCAGGAAGAAAAGCTCGATATTCCTACCAAGCGCAAAAGATGGTATATCGGACTCCCCTTATCTGAAAACGGAGAAAACAGGGTAGGCCTTATTCCATCTGCCGTCAGTATCCTTACCTCAAGGGGGTTTCGAATTATCCTGGAAAGTGGAGCGGGTGAAAAAGCAGGTTATTCCGATCGCGATTTTGCTGAATCAGGATCAGACATTGCTTATTCCAAAGATGAAGTTTACAAAGCGGATATTATCCTGCAATGCTCCCCCCCGACCTTGAATGAAATCAATAAGATGAGACCGGGCCAAATGTTAATTTCACCCCTCCACATCGGATCTGTGCAATTTGATTTAATAGATGCGATGAAGAAAAAACGGATTGTTAGTCTGGCCATGGAGTATATGAAGGATCCCAGTGGTACATTTCCAATTGTCCGGATACTAAGTGAACTTGCAGGAACAAGCGCTATATTAAAAGCCGGACAACTTCTCTCCAATGAGAGATATGGAGCAGGTATATTACTCGGCGGAATATCAGGGGTGTCACCGGCAAAAATTGTTATTCTCGGGGCAGGAGTCGTTGCAGAATATGCTATTCGATCGGCATTAGGGCTAGGCGTCTCCATTCAAGTTTTCGACAATAATATTTCTAAATTAATGAGGCTACAAAATATTTTAGGTCAGCGATTGTATACCTCTACCTTAGACCCAGAAATCCTGGAAGAAGAATTGGTTAAAGCCGATGTAGTTATAGGAGCCATTCACTCAGATAATGGAAGGACTCCAATGGTTGTTTCAGAGGATGTGGTAATGAAAATGAAAAAAGGAGCTGTAATTGTGGACGTAAGTATTGACCAGGGTGGTTGTTTCGAAACTTCCGAAACAAGGAATCACGAGGACCCTTTTTTCGTAAAACACGGTGTAATTCACTATTGTGTTCCAAATATTTCAGCTCAATATCCGAAATCAGCTTCAAAAGCAATTAGTAATATTTTCAGTAGTGTATTCACAGAGGGTGGTAATTCGCACAACCTTGAACAATTCATCCTCAAATCCAAAGGGCTGGCCCATGGTGTTTACATGTACAAAGGAAGCCTGACCAATGAATACATAAGCTCCAAGTTTGGCCTAAAATATACAGCACTTGAATTAATTCTATCAGACGATTTATAGTAACTACCAGACTTGGATAATTATTCAGGATTCTGACCGCTTGAGATAGAGAGATTATACTTTGAAAACCAAATACTTTGTGATAATGTAGTACATTTTGAAAGGAAAAAGTGCATACTAGGCTCCTTTGTTGGCAACAAGGTAATTGATCACCATCGGAAAATATTTGTGCTCTAATACCTGAACTTTTCTTTGAATTTCTTCAGGGGAATCATCCTCATCTATTGTACACCGGGCCTGAAAAATAATTTCTCCATCATCATATATTTCATTTACCCTGTGGATGGTTATCCCCGAATCCGGCTCATTATTACTATAAACGGCCCTGTGAACATTCATTCCATACATCCCCTTGCCTCCATACAACGGTAACAATGCAGGGTGAATATTTACTATATTATCCCCAAAATGCTTAATTAAATACGCAGGTATCATTTGCAGGAAGCCGGCTAATACAATAAAATCAATTTTATAATCATCAAAGACTGGCAACACAATATTTTTCTTTTTCCAATCCTTCCTGGATATGTGCACAAAGGGAACTCCATATTTTCTAGCCCTGATCTGCACCCCTGCTGTAGAATTATTAGTTAGGACAGCAGCTATCCTACCATGTTGGGAATTCTTACTGAAATATTCCATAATCTTTTCAGCATTACTTCCGGAGCCTGAAGCTAGTATTGCTATATTTTGCATTTATCTAATGAGCTTATCGTATTTTTGAGTATTGCCCGCATCCATATCCCGAATCATATTAAATACTTCTATCTTTTCGGCACGCTGACTAACAGCAAAAATTTCATTCAGCTCAAGGGCTTTTGAAAGGAAAAAAATGTTAATAAACATAGAATTTGGCTCTGCACTATTCGCTTCCTGCATACTGTGCAAAGCGGCTTTTATTTGGGTTCTTCCTGAAGTCATATCACCTTGCATCATATCCAAACCGAGGCGGTGGTAATCATACATAGCTTTTCGGACTGGTCGCAATCCCGGATCCAGAATTTCCTGAATTAACCTGGCTCTATTTCTCGAACTACCGGTTTGGGACCACCCTGACTGATCCCCACTCTTCAAAGAATTTGGAATGCGCTGTACTATGGTCCTGGCCTTATCAAAATTTTCATCTCCTCCATACAAAGAAAAGGAGTCTCCATCCAAACCTAAAATAATGAAAGCGTAATACGCGAAAATCGCTGATAGGTTGTCATTAAAAGAATTCTCGTTATAATTTATTGGGCTGGATTGATCATAAGAAAAAGCAACGTTCGGGTCCCTGAAATTAATTAAAGTTGTTTCATAATCACTTCCATAAACTGGTCTCCGGGCCAGGATATCCATTTGAGCAGAAAATGATGTTGCAGATTCCTCCTTGGTTATAGTAAGATTTATGCTCCCTTTGATCTTTTCAAAATCTTCATATTCACTCCCCGTCCAGGCTGTATTATTAATAAAATTGTTTAGCTTGGTCTCCAACCCATCAAATACAGATTTTTCAACGTTTAGTAAATTTGGTGTATTGACTGTAACAGTCATCTGAAATTCCTGTGCACCTACATTCAGTGAAATCAGGAGTGATAAGCACAATAAAACCTTACTTATATTCATATTACTGTAATCTTTTTTCGGTTTCCATGACTATATCCAATGCCACTTCATTTTTTGATTTAAGGTCGAATAATTCCTTTTTCCCATTCGCATGCAAAAAGGTCACTTTATTTGTCAGGTGACCAAACCCAGCACCCTGATCATTCAATGAATTAAGTACAATCCAATCAAAGTTCTTCTTTTTTAACTTGGATTTCGCATTTTTTATTTCATCACTGGTCTCCAAAGCAAACCCGACCAGTATTTGATTATTGATTTTGGCCTTGCCTAATTGATGGGCAATATCTTTCGTCCTGTCTAATTGGATGGACCATTCACCTCCTTTCTTTTTTACCTTTTCCTCAAAATACTGGCCAGGGGTATAATCAGCGACAGCTGCAGCCAATATCCCTACATCCATCTCCGGCCAGAGCTCTACAGCTTTATCATACATTTCTTTTGCAGAAACAACAGAATGCACCTTAATATCTTCATATTCAGGAAAATGTTGTACGGGACCTGCGATCAAATGAACTTCCGCCCCATGGAGGAAAAAAGCTTCTGCAATGGAAACCCCCATTCTTCCGGAACTCCAGTTCCCAATAAATCGAACAGGGTCAATGGATTCATAAGTAGGTCCCGCAGTTACCAAAACCTTTTTTCCTGAAAAAGTAGCTTGTTTATGAGCTAAGCTTACAACAATATTTCTGAGTATTTTTTCAGGCTCCGCCATCCTACCATTACCCGTTAATCCACTTGCCAATTCACCATAACCTACATTAATAATTTCTACCCCATCCTTTTCCAACTGAAAAATATTCCTTTTAGTAGTAGGGTGTGCCCACATATCCAAATCCATGGCGGGTGCAGCCATCACCGGACACCGCGCAGATAAATAACAAGCTAATAACATATTATCACACCTTCCTGTACACATTGAAGCCAAAGTATTGGCTGTACAGGGCGCGATAACAAAAATATCAGCCCAAAGTCCCAACTCTACGTGGTTACTCCAGCTTTCTCCGTCTGAAATTCTATGGAAAACTTCATTATTACTCAGCGTAGAAACCGAAAGCGGCGTAATGAATTCAACTGCAGAAGGAGTCATAACCACTTTTACTTCCGCTCCTGCTTTCCGGAGATCACGAATTAATAACAATATTTTATAAGCTGCAATACTACCGGTTATACCCAATAAAATCCTTTTATCCTTGAGTATTTCACCTTTCATAAATGAACACATTTAAAAATTCGAGTACCGCAGTAATACGTATTAGTCTTCTTCTTGATTTTCTGAGAGGTCCTTTACCTGAATTTCACCGGAAACAAATTCCTGTGTAGCTATAATTGCTGGGTTTGGAAGCTTTTCATAATACTTAGAAATTTCAATTTGCTCTTTATTCTCCTGTACTTCTTCTATCGTATCAGAAGTAGTAGCAAATTCTTCCAATTTTTCACGTAATTCGTGTTTGATACTCTTTGTCAATTGATTGGCTCTTTTAGAGATAACCACCAACGACTCATAAATATTCCCCGTATCCTTTATTAACTCCTTGACATTTTGTGGTTGTGCACTAGGTTCAAATCCCTGCACCCTTGATCTGATATCACTCATAAATTACAATTCATTTAATTTTTTAGTACTAACTTCCATATACTTTTGGACTTCACTCTCATGTTTACTTTCCGGATAACGCTTTAGAAACGCTTCTGCGAAAGAATTAGTTTTAGTGTAGCGTTCTTTTTGCTTTTCATATACACTATTAACAGCCAGCAAATAAGAACTTTCCACAATCATAAAACGCAATTCCTGAGCGTCTTTAGTTTCAGGGAAATCTTTTAACAGATTATCCAAAACCTGTATCGCTGCTTCATATTGTCTCAAATCCCTATACAATTCTGCCTGTGCCAATCGCTTCTCCTCAAGTTTTTTTCTAAGATCATCAATCAACTTATTGCTTTCTTCTACCCGGTCGCTCGTAGGAAATGTATTGACAAATAGCTGAAATGACTCGATCGCCTTATCCGTATATTCCTGGTCAAGCCGATAAGTCGGTGAAAGTAGGTAATAAGAATAGGCAGCCATAAAATCAGCCTCCTCCCTAAAATCCGAAGAAGGAAATGTGGTGCTGAAGGTTTCAAACAAGTTAGCAGAAGAAATATACAATCCCTGATAATAATTAGAATATGCATATTTAAGATATAAATCCTCACCTTTTTCCGTCCCTCTGTAAGAACTCAGAATAATTTCCATCAGCGTTTGTGCTTTGGAATAATCTTCCATTTCATAATATTCCATGGATTTATCATAAATCTTTTCGGCATCACCACTCGTACGTACCTGTTCAAATTCTGATTTACAAGATACTAAGGCAGCCATCAGACCAATAATAGCTAAACTTCTAACGATCAATTTGTAATGAAAAAAAATCATAGTGCGCAAAGGTAAGAAAATTTCTTTCAAAGTTGGTAGTTTTTATACGTCGTGCCTCGTAAATCAAATTCCGTATCGTATGACAATAAATTATCATCGCTACATACAACGATTTCTTCAGGAGTTAATCATTAATTTCATATTCATTTAACGTAGTCATAACGATCTGAATTCATATAATGCATCCGCAATTCCACGATCGTTAGATAGTCTCGGAACTTTATTTTGTCCTCCTAGTTTTCCTTGACTTTTCATATAGTTTCGGAATGCTGAAGGCTTCATTCTAACAATTTTTAATGGTTGTAAAATTCTGCCTTCAATGAGATCTTGATAATACACATTTTGTTTCACCATCTGATGGTTCAGTTCGGATTTAAATGATTCCAGATTTTTGGGTTCAGCACCAAATTCTATCAACCATTCATGAAACGGTAATCCTTCAGAGGGATTGACCTGGGGAGATACGGTGAATTCAACAATCTCTGCAGGAATTTTTTCACAAGTCGCATTAAGAGCTTCTTCCACTTCCTTACCGATTACATGTTCTCCAAATGCCGAAATAAAATGTTTGATTCTTCCGGTAACGACTACTCTATACGGACTTTTGGATACAAAAGAAATGGTATCTCCTATGTTATATCCCCATAAGCCGGCGTTACTATTCAATATAAGGACATAATTGGTATGAAGTTCTACTTCATCCAACATCAGCCGAGGTGGATCTTTATCAAAAAATTTATCTGCGGGAATAAATTCAAAGAAAATTCCTGAATTCGTATTCAGTAACATTCCGCTATGAGGAAATTGATCCTGAAAGGCAATAAAACCCTCAGAAGCGGGATACGTTTCGACACTTGGAATAGACTTCCCCACCAAGGATTCTAGTTTTTGCCTGTATGGCTCAAAATTCACTCCGCCGTACACAAAGACGGAATAATTAGGAAATACTTCAAGGACATTATCTTTACAAGTTCTCTCCAATAGCCGTTCATAATACATCTGTACCCAGGGCGGAATTCCAGAAATCAACCTAAGATCCATGTCTTTGGTCTCTTCAACGATCTGATCTACCTTTTCTTCCCAATCTTCAATACAATTAGTTTCCCAGGAAGGAACCTGATTTTTTTTCAACCAATTAGGTACTTCATGGTTAACGATTCCCGAAAGTCTCCCAGTTAAAATACCATTGACTTTTTCAAGTTCCGGTGACCCTGATAAAAAAATCATGTTACCGTCTAAAAAAGACTTTTCCTTTGTCTTAATCAAATAATGGAATAAAGCATTTCTCGCTGTATTGAAGTGATTGGGCAATGACTCCTTTGTTATAGGAATATATTTTGCTCCGGAAGTAGTACCCGAAGTCTTGGCTAGATATACAGGTTTTTTCGGCCATAAAATATTAGGTTGCCCTTCTTTCACCAATTCAAAATAAGGACGAAGCATCTCATAATCTCGGACTGGAACAGACTGTTTAAAATCCGAATAATTTTTTATTCCCGAAAAATGGTGTTCCCTGCCAAATTTGGTAGCTAAAGCTTTTTTGACAATTTCTTCTCTTATTTTATGCTGATCGGCTATAGCATTTATAGCCATTTTATCTATTTCTTTCGATATGTAATTTGCAAACGGCCAAAGCAAAATCGACTTCCAACCCATACTCGTATTAACATTTTGTCAAAACTAAGGAACAATGCCCCATTTAATATTTATGCTATCGGAAAGCTAGAATTCCAAATTTTAGTCAATTCTCAAATCCTCAATATAAAAACCTTTAAAATTTTCAGCATTCCATTCCACAGAATTTTCAACCAAGTTAGCAGAAAATGAGGAATTTTTCACTGTCAACTGGAATCTACTACCATCCCTGGCAAAAACTTCAATATACTTAAGGAGATTTGAATCCTTTTCTTTTGTAATCCTAATTTTAAAATATTCACTGCTTTTATCTTCGGGAATTAATTCAATAATTCGAAGACGGGAACTACCTGGATTAAGAGAAGACTTATCGAAATACCGAAATTCATTTTCATCTAAATATTTCAACACACCAGATGGCGTGGAAAGTTCAGCTCCCTCTTCTTCTACCGAAGTAATCTGTACTTCCTGATTCTCTTTAAATACTGTCCACTGTGATTTATGGTCAGAATAGATTTCATACTCGTCGAATACGACTCTAAAGGTATTATCCTGTTGGTAATAAGAACCATTATACAAGGTGGGTTTCTGTTCAGGATACACCACTTTTAGCTCAAATTCCATCTGTAAGTGTGGGGCAGTATTATATTTTTCAACTAATTGATCTATTTCATGCTTTAAAGCCGGATCGTCTTGGGCTACAGCAAAGTTGACCAAACACAGATAAATAATAAGGGATTCTAATACCGCTGTCATAATGTTTTCAATTTAGTCATTTGACGAAATGACATCCTGTTTTGTACAATAATTAGAGGCATTTAACGGGAAAATAACATCTTCAAGTATCTGCCCAGTCATGAATCAAAAAATCCCCGACAAATTACAACCAAAAATTGTATTCTGACGGGGACATCTTTATGAGCCAAAATTCTTTGATAATTACTTTGATAATATTATTTCGCTACAGCCACAGCCCTCTTTTCCCGAATTACAGTAACTTTAATCTGTCCCGGATATTGCATTTCTTCCTGAATTTTTTCCGATATCATAAAAGATAGATCATCGGCATAATCATCAGTAACCTTTTCACTTTCCACAATCACTCTAAGCTCTCTTCCGGCCTGCAGGGCATACGCCTTTTGCACACCGTCATATGCCATCGCCAGATCTTCCAGCTCATTTATTCTTTTTAGGTAACTTTCAAGAATTTCCCTTCTAGCCCCGGGACGCGCACCAGAAATAGCATCACAAGCCTGTACAATAGGTGAAAGAATATTGTTCATCTCAATCTCATCGTGATGCGCACCAATCGCATTATTAACATACGAATGTTCTTTATATCTTTCTGACATTTGCATACCTACCAAGGCGTGGGATAGTTCCGTCTGCTCTTCCGCGACTTTTCCTATATCGTGGAGTAAGCCTGCCCTTTTCGCAAGCTTTACCATTTTCTTGGGCAACCCAATTTCTGCAGCCATTAAGGCACACAAATTTGCTGTTTCTATAGAGTGTTTTAATAAATTCTGTCCGTAAGATGACCTGAAACGCATTCTACCAACCATTCTCACCATCGCCGGGTCAAGTCCGTGAATATCCAGATCTATAACCGTTCTTTCCCCAATTTCTTTGATTTGTTCCTCCAGCTGTTGTTTGGTTTTAGTTACAACCTCCTCAATGCGTGCCGGGTGAATTCTTCCATCAGCTACCAGTTTCTTTAATGATAATCGGCATATTTCCCTTCGAATAGGATCAAAACTCGATATTACAATAGCTTCAGGGGTATCATCCACTATAATTTCGGCTCCGGTAGCTGCTTCTAAAGCCCTAATGTTACGGCCTTCCCTACCAATTATCTGTCCCTTGATATCATCGGAATCAAGATTAAATACGGTTACTGTATTTTCTATTGTATATTCCGCGGCCATTCGTTGAATACATTGAATGACCAATTTCTTTGCTTCTTTGTTCGCGGTTGATTTGGCTTCCTCGAGCCTTTTCTTTACCAGTGCCATAGCTTCATTCTCAGACTTGGCTTTAACAGCTTCCAGAAGCTGATCCTTTGCTTCACTTTCAGAGAGTTTGGCGATACTCTCCAATTTTTTGATAAACACTTCGTTGGACTGGTCGAGCTCTTCCCTCTTTTTGGCAATCACTTTCATTTGTTTGTCCAGGTTCTCTCTGATAACCTGTACTTCCTGTTCCAATGCTTCCAATCCTTCTGTTCTCTCTTCTAATTCCTTTTTGGAACGGCTAATATCTTTTTCTTTATTTACTACCTCTACCTCTCTTTCTTTTAGTTCAATCTTTTTCTTGGCCCTGTAGTCATCATAGTTAGATTTCAGATTAGCAAATTTTTCTTTCGCTTCCTGAATTTTCTTTTGTTTGATTGATTCATTCTTACTTTCTGATTGAGAGTTTATTTTATCAGCTTTTGTTTCGGCTTCATCTATAATTCTTTTTGCTGATAACCGCGCCTCCTGAATTACGAGGTCGGCCTTTTTGTTCATTTCATCAACCTTATTTTTTTGATTTTTTGTCAAGAAAGTCCGGATTATAAAGTAACCCGCTATAATTCCCACCAAAAGGCCTCCGACCACACTTAATATGATATCCATATACTGTATTTTAAAGTTAAAAAATACAACAGGATCAAAAGGAATTAAAAAATCAAAACAGTACTTACCATGGTTTTATACGTAAAAGATCAAATCTATTTTAACAGTTTCTCCAGAAGTTCATCCACCTGATCAAAATCATTTTTCAGCTCTTCCTGATCGGGATAATTCTTTCTTTCGGTCTCCCGTTCAAATGAAATTGCCAATAATGTCATAGCCAATGCCTCTGCCAGATCTTTCCCCGGGTAGCGCATTTGGATTTCCTTGAGTTTTGTATTGATCTTTTCTACCACTTCCTCGACTTCCATCTCTTCACTGGGAGTCACTTTAACCGGTATATTGATACCTCCGATTACTACATTTAAACTTTTGGTGTTGTCGTGTGACATAATAGATTTATAATTTCTCCAAATCTTCTATGCATTCGCCCAGTTGTTCTATATAGTGATCTAATTCACTTTTCAACTTCTCTACCTCTTCTCCGTTACCGTCTGCATTTGTTTTAATTTCTTCTTCTCTTTCTCCTCTGTTCTCTAATTTATTATTTACAAAGTTATTATTTTTATTCTTTTCCAATTGCTTTTTTAAACGAACATTTTCAGCCAGGAGTTGCATGTTTTGCCTTTTCAGAAGACTCATCTTCCCTCCGACTTGACGCAACTTATGATCGATTTTACCAATTCTATCCCTTATGGTTTCCATTTTCCTCAATTTTATCTTAGTTCGATACCATAATTTTTCTGTAATTTATTTAAAATTTTTTGAATTATAGCATCTACTTCTTTATCACTTAAAGTCTTATTAACATCTGAAAACACCATTTTTATTCCATATGACCGCCTACCTTCTCCCAGATGTTCAGGATCCTCATACACATCAAAAAGTCCCACTTCTTTAATAAGTGACTTCCCTTGCTTTATTACGACTTTTTCAATATCAGCATAGCTCACCCCTGTAGGAGTAATTAATGCCAAATCCCTATCCATCACCGGAAATCGACTTACCGGTTCAATCTCTTGCATCGGTTTCGATGCACGGACGACCTCATCCCAGTGAATATCTCCAAAAAAGTGAGAAACATCAATGTCTATATTTGGGAAATAACTGTAATCCAATTCCCCAAATTCAGCTAATACCCTGGGGCCCCTGTGATACCTCATTCCATACTTAAATCGGTCCTGATCCGTTTCAGAAACCTGATATCCACTTATATTCAATGCATCAAAAACACGATTGATTACAGACTTTAGCATATAAAAATCCCCTTTAATACTATCGGTTGCCCAACTACCCGAAACAAAGTCTCCTGCCAGTGATATTGAAAGGTGTTTCTGTTCAATAAATTTGTCATCAGAAAACTTATAAGTTGACCCAAATTCATAAAACTTCAAATCTCTTATTTGATGTTTTACATTATAATCCACTATATTAATCGAAGACGAGGCCATATCCGGTCGCATAATTTCTAGATCCCTGTTGGAAGTATTATTAATTACTACATTCTCATTTTCCTGGTCTTCGGGTAAATAAACGGTAGGGACTAATGACAAGGCCATTGCTTCATTCAAACCCATTCCCGTCAATAGGGCCGAGACCCGATCCCTGATAATTAGAGAATGGTCTTTTTTACCGCTATTTAGGGCAATCGACAAACGACCGTCCACGGGTATACGGTTATACCCATAAATCCTTAATATTTCTTCAATCACATCCGCCTCACGCGTTACATCGGTTTTGTCAGTAGTTACTGCTACATTCAAATAATCTTTATGCCTCTTGGTGATTTCCATATCCATAGCTTCCAAAATCTGAAGAATTTCTTCTTCAGGAATTTCAAACCCGGCAATTCTCCGAATCTGTGCCAACCTCACCTTTACTACGGTAGGATAAATAGGCTCTGGGTAAACGTCTGATATTTTTGAACTAATTTTTCCGCCTGCATATTTTTTTAATAATATTGAAGCCCGCTTAAGTGCATATTCGGTAATTGAGGGATCGCTCCCCTTTTCAAATACCTTGGCAGCATCAGTCCTCAGATTGTGGACAGTACTTGATTTTCGGACAGATTCCGCAGAAAAGTGTGCCGATTCAAGGAAAATATCCCTGGTATTATCTTTGACACCAGATTCCTTTCCACCATAGACTCCTGCCAAACACATAGGCTCCTCCTCCGAATTACATATCATTAAATCTTCCGACTTAAGTTCAATTTTTTCACTATCGAGAGTAACAAATGGGGTCTTTTCCGGCAATGTCTTTACATAAACCTTACTTCCCTTTAACTCCCTTAATTCAAAAGCATGTAACGGTTGTCCCAGTTCATGAAGGATAAAATTTGTTATATCTACAATATTGTTCTTGGGCCTTACACCAATGGCCTTTAATCGTTCTGCCATCCACTTTGGAGAAGGCCCAGTCTGTAAGTCACTAATTGTCACACTTGAATACCGGGGACATAATTCAGGGTCCTCAACAGAAACCTTTATATCATGCTTTATCTCATCGTGTTTAAATAATACGACTTCCGGAATTTTTACAGTATAATTCTTTTTGTGAATAACAGAGAGAGCGGCTGCCAAATCTCTCGCTACCCCCAGGTGGCTCGTAGCATCCGAACGATTAGGGGTCAACCCGATTTCATAAACAAAATCCGTATTAATCTCAAATATTGATGAGGCAGGCTTTCCCACTTTTACGTTTTTATCCAAAACAAGAATTCCTTCATGAGAACCACCCAGACCTATTTCGTCTTCTGCACATATCATTCCTTCGGAAACTTCACCCCGAATTTTACTTTTTTTAATGGTAAAAGATTCTCCCTCCATTGGGTGCAAAACGGCTCCTACAGTGGCTACTATTACAATCTGTCCGGAATCAACATTAGGGGCTCCACAAACGATTGGTAATAATTCGGATTCTCCGATATCTACTTTTGTAACTTTTAAGCGATCCGCATTGGGATGAGGTTCGCATTCGACCACCTTTCCGGACACAAGACCTGCCAATCCACCCGGAATACTCTCTACTTTTTCCAATCCCTCTACTTCCAATCCAATTTCTGTCAATATCTCTCCCAATTCATGTGGTGTCTCTTCAAAATCCAGGTAATCTTTGAGCCAATTATATGAAACTTTCATTTATTACAAATCAAATATTGTCAAAAAATTAATATCAAAATTATACATCTATTTATGCTTTCTTATTACATTTTTTAACCAAAAAAATTCGTCTCATTACGTTATTAATTATTTTCTTGATTAAAAGCATAAATAATAATCGCTAAAGATATTGAATTTGTATGGAGATTCAGGGATAGTTATACGCTTTTTCTACCTGTAAGACTTTATCGTCCCTGGTAATAAAAACTATTAGCGAGGTATTTTGAGGAACCTCTATGTTATCATACGATTTCAAATCTAAGGTGATTGAATCGGTGTACGTTTCCAAAATATCAAATGAATTGCCCAGTATTTCCCCATTTATCGGCGTAATTATTTGTTTTAAAACATGATTATGTTCATACTTTTCTACCACACCATTATCATCCCTGAGATCTGCCTGGTAATCTATTAAACCATCCTCCAAAAGGTAAATATTGGTAAAAACCGGGCCATCCATTTTTTCTAAAAATAATAAATTATAAATTAACTTAACGTGTTCGTCTGCCGTAATGACGGTTTCAAGGTTAATTTTGATTTTCGGCTCAACCGATAATGCATTGGAAATCGATGATGACCATGTATTTGATAATTGTGGATAACCGTCACCTTGACTCGCCTTGGTCCTTTGAATTATAGCAGCAGGATACCCCAGAGGACTTCCCAGTTTCTGCAATAATTCAACAGTTTGGTCGGTTTTAAAATCATATTTGCTTTCAGAATAAGGGAATGAAAAACTTCCCGCATGAAAAGTCACCACTACCAGAGAACTATCAAATTCCTTTTGTAATGCATCCAGTAAACGGGTGCCATCAGGACAGTTTGGACAACGAACACCACTAACCTCTTCCACCAGCACCTTTTGAGGACCGGATTCCGGACGGATTAAATCGTATTCAACTTTGTCATCACAACTTGTGAGAATGATGAAAAACAATAGGAAAAAAGCAACTAAATTCGATATTTGTTTATTCATTTCATTTCCTGTAATTACCTAAAATCGAGTTTGTACAGATACTTTTACGCCACTAAAAGCCGGTTCATATCGACATATTCCACCGGAACATACGTACCCTTCCAACTGCTTCACAAAGTTCAACCCGTATAACCCATTACCTCCCCTGTAAAAAAATCCTCCCGAAGGATAAAAAAGCGATGCTTTCTGTTCGTACATACAAGAAAGGTTAAACGTCCACTGGGAAGATAGTGCATATTCCATACCTACAAAAAACAAGTTCCCCTTATCCTGCTCAGTTAATAAACTCTGGCTTTCAATTTTCAGACTTTGGTCACCTTTTATCCTCTTGTAGAACTCAACATAGGGTATCCAACTTTGAATCCGTAAATTCCCTCCCTTACCCTCATAGATCGATTGGTTGTAATCCTGGTACATTAATCCACCTACCCATTTACTACTTTCATCCCTGTGTTCCCACTGCAAGTCATATTCCTCATATAGTCGCGAATTATCCAATTTATAAATGAGGGTGTTGCTCCACTGAAACAAGTGTTTTTTTAACGGGTACGTTATACCCATTTGCAGGGATTTTTCACCCAAAAACTGGGTAGCGGGTATATAACGTGCCTTTAGACGGTAAGTTTGAACCCTTGCCATTGGTGGAATGAAATTCAGATCATTTCGGTAGTTGAAACTAAACGGATCTGATTTGTTAATAAAACGATCGATGTATTTCCCCTCTAGTTGAAAAGAAATTTTTTCAAAATCCAGTCCGAATTGTGTGTAAAAAGCCTTGCCTGTTTTCGTTTCGAATCGTCCCAGAACATTCTCTCCACTTCCCAACGTTCTCAGTGATTCGGAATTATAAAAAGGGTCGTGAAATTTCATACTATATTCTAAAGCCCAATTAAAAACCCCTGCAGAAAGGTCATTAAAAAAAGTAATGGCCTGGGAACTGCGATACAATTCAACCCGATCCTCCGGAAAATAATATTGCACCTCATCCACCAAATCATTAATCATTGATTGATCCAGAAATTTAAAACTTCCCCCCGCACCTGTACTTAAGTAAACAGACCCAATTTTCCAGTCATTCCTGTATTCTCCACCTGCATTCCAGAGGGGTTCTAAATGAAACAAGTCCTTGGGTTTGCCCCCGAACAACATGAGTTTCTGATTCCGAGGAAGGTATACTTCTCCTTTAACACCCAAAATTGAATTGTCAATAAGAAGATTGAGATCGCGATATGACCGCATGATAAGACCGTTGCCAATTTGCCCATAAAAATGTCCCCCTTCTATGTTAAAATTATCACCGGAATACCGAACATTAAAGTAACCTATACCATATTTTGTATAGACGTCTTCGGGGTTTAGTAATATACTATGATGATACCCGTCCAGACGGGTACTGAACTGCCAATTTCTATAATAAGCATTAATATCCAACCAGGCATCCCCACCCCATTTTTTATCTTCATAAAAAGGGGTCGCCGATGCCCCTATTTTTTCATCTTTGATGGCAAAATTTAAATTGGAGACAAAAAGTCCATTAATTGCCAGTTCTTTTTCATTGTCTTGACAAACCAATACATTCCAACATACTATAAACCCTATTGAGAGTAACGTTTTTTTCAAATCCCAAACTTTTCTGTCAGTTAAACGTATTTAATTAATGAGCCATTACTATTTTTATTAAAAAATCTATCTATTTTAGATATATGAAAGTTATTCAACTCTTGTCAATCTTTTCACTCGCAATATTTGTACCTTTTTTTTCGGGAGCCCAATCTTCAGCGTTCAACCACCTCCAATTAAAAGACTTAAAGGGCAGTAGAACTACCCTCGAAAAATCTTTACCGGAAGATAAGTATGTAATATTGAGTTTCTGGGCTACCTGGTGCGGTCCCTGTAAAAAAGAACTAGATGCTATCAAAAATAATTACGCTGACTGGCAAGAAAAATACAATGTAGAACTCTATGCCATTAGTACGGATGATGCACGAACAGCCGGAAGGGTAAAAAGCATGGTAGCTCAAAAGAAATGGCCTTATGAAGTATTGCTTGATCCCGAGGGCCAAAGTAAACAAATATTTAACTTTCAAAGCATTCCGTTTACCGTTTTACTCAATAAAGACAGGGAAATTGTATATTCACGGATTGGGTATTCCAATGGCGACGAAAATAAAATAGAGGAAAAGTTGGCTGAGCTTAATCTCCCGTCAAATTAAACGAAGCTACGTAAAAATTGGGATCCACCTCAAACTCCCCTTCCAAAGGAATTGATTGCCAACGTGTCGAGGCATCATCAAGCCAGATTTCATCCTCCCCCTGAATTAACCGGATGGGCATTCCAAATCCGGGAACCACATTGTCGTATTTATACATAAGATTTCCATCGTGGATTCTGTAGGAAAATATAGGTATCCTGTAATCCCTCAGGTATTGGTCAAAAAAAGAAGTCAAATCCACTTTTATCTGATCATTGATAAAAGCTTCTACCTCTTGTGTGGTTACCGTCTGATGGTAAAATTCCTTATTCAGTCCTCTCAATACCTCCCTCCATTTCTCATCGTCATTAACTATTTGTCTAAGGGTATGCAAGATATTAGCCCCTTTGAAATACATATCTCTTGAACCTTCTTGATCCACGCCATATTTCCCGATTATTGGCCCGTCATTCACGATACTGGATCGCATACCTAGTACGTACTCCGAACTCGCTTCTTTACCAAAATGATAATCCAAATATAAATTCTCCGAATACGTGGTAAAACTCTCATGGATCCACATATCCGCCACATCTGCATAGGTAATATTATTGGCAAACCATTCGTGACCCGCTTCGTGAATAATTATATAATCGAACTTCAATCCCCAGCCACTGCCACTGAGATCACTTCCTCTGTATCCATTCTCATATCCATTCCCATAGGTCACTGAACTTTGGTGTTCCATACCCAGGTAAGGAGCCTCCACCAATTTAAACCCATCTTCGTAAAAAGGATATGGACCGAACCAATGTTCAAATGCATCCAACATTTTGGGAACTTGCTGAAATTGAACTTTTGCTTTCTCCAGATTATCCCTCAATACATAATAATCACAATCCAATTCTCCTTTCTCTCCGTTATATACCTCATCAAAATGTACGTAATCACCGACATTGATATTGATTCCATAATGGTTGATAGGGCTTCCCACAAACCAATGAAAAGTTCTGGTTCCATCCGTATTTTCGTCTATACCCCTCAGACGGCCATTGGACACATCCATCAAATCTTCAGGAACTGTCACGCTGATTAACACACTATCCACTTCATCTTTGGGGTGGTCTTTACACGGCCACCAAATACTGGGACCGTCCCCCTGGCAACTGGAAGCGACAAACGGATTACCGTTTTCGTCTTTGCTCCAGGTTATTCCCCCACTCCAGGGTGGATTCGTACTTTCATGCGGAACACCGCTATAATAAACTTTCAACTCATTCACCTCACCGGGCTTTTGCTCTTCTGTTAAATGAATAAAATAACTAAAGCCCTTAACAGAATAATCCAACTCTGCTCCTTGTTGCATTATTCTTTCAATTTCCAACGGTTTCTGTAATTCAATCTGCATAACATCATGGGTTTCCAGTACGGTATATTGGATAAGTACTGAACCATCCAGTGATTTTTCCTTGGGATCTACTTCTACATCCAGGTGGTAGTAATTCAAGTCCCACCACGCCCGTTCCGGCGTATAAGCACCGTATATTGTATCCAATTCCGTAAAATGTGTCTCTTGAGCTGTAGCTAGTTGAAATGCCAGAAGAAAGAGTATAATTATTTTTTTCATGTAGTTTTTTTATCAAAGATAATGGATTCTTGGAAAAGCCGGGAGGCGGAAGATGGAGTCGTCATAGCAATCAGTTCTGTGGGAGTCCAAAATGAAGTTACGAGCCTTGAGCCATTAGCTGCGAGCTTTTCATGGTTCATGCCTTAATGCAAATTGAATAATTGAAGAGAGTACATTGATAATTGATAATTGATAATTGATAATTGATAATTGATAATTGAAGCTATTTATCTACTTTCGTATTTAATACATTTTCATTATTCGATGTATTTCAATATTGAAGCCAATTAAGATATGCAAGACCGACACTCCGACAGACAGCGCTATTTCAACGAACAGGCGTATACCACCCAAAAATACGTAATCCCCTACCTGGAAAAGTTTGGAAAAGTAGATTCAAACTCGCGTGTCCTGGAAATAGGCTGCGGAGAAGGGGGAAATATCCTCCCCTTCCTGGAAAGGGGTTGCAAAGTCGTAGGTATCGACCTCAACTGCAAGCAGATCGAAAACGCAAAACAATACCTTGTAGAATATAACGAAGAGCAACTTCAATTGATCTGCCAGAACATTTATGACGTTACACCCGAAGAGTTTGGTGTATTTGATATTGTGATCATGCGGGATGTGATCGAGCATATCCCCAACCAGGAAGTGTTTCTGGGATTTGTCAAGCGGTTTATGCACGAAAACACATTATTCTTCCTGGGATTCCCCCCCTGGCAAATGCCTTTCGGAGGGCATCAACAGGTATGTAAGAACAAATGGCTCTCAAAATTGCCTTACTACCACTTACTTCCCAGAAATATATATAAGTCTATCCTCAAGAAGGGGGGCGAATCCGAAGGAAAGATCCGCAGCCTAATGGAACACGTAGACACAGGTATCAGTGTAGAGCGATTTAACCGCATTATCCGGGAAGAAAATTACCGGGTGCTCGACCGAAGCCCTTACCTTTTCAATCCCAATTACGAAATCAAATTCAACCTCACACCGCGGAAACAACTGGATTTTATTGATTCTATTCCCGTGTTTCGAAATTTTGTGACTACTTGTTATTATTTTATTATATCGCCGTGAGCTAAAAAGATTGGGTAAGAAAAAAGATAATTCATGTAGGCCGAGTGCTAGTCAGTAAAAAACTAAAACCCGTTTATCTACACACTTAAATGGATAATTTTTTTAACTAATACGCCAAATGAAATTCAAAACCAACATTCCTTTTCTCATCTTCCCTGTCCAATATCACGATCCCGACATTGTACAAGTCAATGGAATAATTGACATCCTTGTCCGCTTTAATAATTTTCCAGGCTTCTTTCATGCCCTCACTCCAGTTGATATCATCAAAAATAATAATCGAAGGATAGGAGATTATTAGCTTTAGTTGTTGCAAGTATTCAAGGGTGGGATCTTTCTTGTGATTACCGTCTATAAATAGCAGGTTAAAAGGAATTTTCTTCGACACCATTTCCGGGAAAGTAGTATCGTAAAGCCCCTGGACGACTTCAAACTGTTCTTTTGGTACAATATTTTCAAATTGGCCGGAAGACAATTCACATAATTGCGGAAGTCCTTCCATACTAACAAATCGACTACCGGCTTTATCTTTTATACATTCGAGTATATAGGATCCGGAAATCCCCACATTAGTACCGATTTCCAAGACCACCGGTTGGTCCGGAATATCAGCCAATGCGTACAGTAATTGGCACCACTTCGGTTTTGAGGCTGCCCTTTTGCAAATACCTGCTACGGTAGATGTTTGATCCGAACCAAAAACTTCATAAGAGACAATGGTATTGTCCTTCATAAGTTTTTGTCGATAGCTTTCACACCGGTCAAATGCCAACAGATCTTCGGAAGAAAACCGCGATTTTTTCACTTTAAAAAAAGCCTCAAGCACTTTTGCCAATAAAGGATTTTTATACTGGGCTATTCTTTTCATTTCCCGATCAAACTTCACCCTCCTTTCAGCGATCAGTGCGTGTTTACGTATCTTTTTTAAGATCATGGTTTCCTTATATTATGGAGCAAAATAATTAAGATTTCCAGTAATAAAAAATTAATATCACTTTTACTAAGTTGTCCCCGAGTATACTGGATTAAATCAAGAAGGTAAATTATTCCTCATCTTATGCAATCCCATATCACAAAATCCCAGAAAAAAACCGGTCTTATTCCTTTCACAAGAAGCCCCCTTCCCACGACTCACGACCAAACTCAAATTCCCTACTAATTTAGGTTAGTCTTCACTAAGTAAAATTTACCATTTTTGCTCCCTTTATCTAGTTCGATACCATTCAATCGCCAACTTTTCCGTAATAATTTTTGACAAATCCTTCAGCTTCCTGCTTACCTATTGCTCGCTGGAACAAGGCGTATAAAAAACCCAGGCCATAGGCAAACACCTGCATATTCAGGGTAATAATTGACAAAAAAGAAATTTTAATGGATTTGTATTTGATAAAGGATTCCAAAAATGCCCAGACACAGACAGCTAAATGCCCAAGTAATACAAGATACAGTATCGGTCGAAGCCCTTGAAATATCAAACCCAATACAAGTATCAGAATATAAAACGCAACCAAAACGGCGGGTAAAAAGTGGACCGGTTTCAACAAAGACTGGTGCCGTACACCTAAATTGATACGTGCCACTCCCCAATTGAATATCTGCCTAAAAAACTTGGACAAACTTGTTCTTCTCTTGTGGTACACAAAGGCATCAAAAATAAACCCTACCTCGAATCCGGCATTGTAAATCCTGGCCGAATAATCCATGTCCTGTCCATGCCTCAGGTGATTCATCCCTCCAATTTGCTCATACACCTTCCGGGACACGCCCATATTGAAACTTCGCGGATAAAACTTACCGATCTGGTTTTTACCACCGCGAGTACCACCCGTACCCACAAAAGATGTCATACTGTAATTGATAGCCTTTAGCAACCGGGAGAAAGAAGGGTGATCCGTATCAGGGCCGCCAAAGGCATCATAATTATTCTCCATTACTGCCTGATGAATTCTTTCCAAATAGGTAACGGGTAATATACAGTCAGAATCGACAAAAATAAAATAATCTCCGTTAGCTTCACTCATCCCAAAATTACGGGCCGCCCCAGGGCCACGATTTTCCTGAAAAAGTGTTACAATATTCAATTCAGAATTGGATCTATACGATTTAATAAATTCCCTAAAACCATCGTCAGAGCCATCATCTACAAATAAAACCTCAAAATCACTTCGGTTGAAATTAAGATCTTCGACTGATTTCAACAATTCCCTGACTTCCGACAATCTGTTGTAAACAGGTATTATAAGGGTATATTTCATCCTTTTTCTTTTTATTAAACTAAACTAGCTTTTTGGCATAAAAAGCCATATAGATATTTCATTTAATCTATATTCAATTTTCCCAATACAAATTGGTATTAATCATCATCAACCCTCCCTCTATTCCGTCATTTCATCCAATATTTTCACCAAATCACCCGTCAAATTTTGTCTTGAATAGGTAGATATTCGATTACGGTCTCCCAAATACTCCCTGCGCAAACTCCCGCTTTTATGTTTTATAAATAACATCTGCAGTTGTTCCTTAAATCTCTCCTTATCGTCAAAATCAACAACAATCCCACGCCCACTTTCATTTATAATTCTGGCAACATCCCCTTTTGAATCAGCAATCCCTAAAATAGGTGTTTTGGAAACCAGGTACTCAAATAACTTTGCCGGAATAATCTGATCCTGTCCTTTGTTATTGATCAATAAAAGTGTAGACGCGCGATCAATCGGCTCCCAAATTTCATCGTGAGGAATAAATTCCTTAAAAATCACAAAATCCATAAGCCCGAGCTCTTTCAGGCGTTCTACAATATCCGGATGTACAGAGCCTATGAATTCAATACAAAACTCAGAAGGAGTATATCCAGTTTTGTTAATAATCTCCTCCAGCGCTACCCAAAATTGTTCAGGATTCCGTTTGGCTGTTACACTCCCCAGGTGCAGCAAGGTAAAACGCTCAGCCTCCTCCCGATCTTCGAAATGCATTTCAGTATCAAATCCATTGGTGACAACATCTACTTCTCTATCACCGAGCACCGAAAACTCCTGTTGTAGCTTATAACTAGCCGCTACTATCCTATCCGCTCCGGTCAAAACCGCTTTTTCAAGATTTCTGTGTTTCTTATCTGCCCATTTCGACAGTTTTAGGTCATCGTAATACACCACTTTTGTCCAGGGATCCCTAAAATCCGCCAACCAGGGAGTTCCCAGCTTTTCCTTTAATCCCAATGCAATGAGATGTACTGATTGCGGAGGACTGGTCGAATAAATGGCGTCCACAGGACTGCTCTCCAAATATTCTCCTAAAAATTTGATAGAAGGTTTTATCCAGAATCTCCGGGCATCCGGTATAAAAAAATTACCGCGAACCCACACGGCCAGATTTTGCAGTAAAGGACGTTTGGTTTTCTCGGCAACTACAACCGGTTTGATAGTATCCCCCTTTTTCGTTCCCACTGCTGATTTATACAAACTATAAGGCTCCCATATGGGATGTTTCAACACCTTGGTTCCTTCAGGTATTTCTTTTTCCAACGAGGAGTCCAAATTGTGAAATTCACCATTTTCGACTGTATACACCACTGGTTCCCACCCGTATTTTCGAAGGTACTTGACAAAGTACAGGGCTCTTTGTACACCGGGACCTCCTGCCGGTGGCCAATAGTAGGTTAACAGAAGTAATTTCTTCATCTTGCAAAGATTATCAAAATTTCTATCTTTGACAGGCTATGGCATCTCAAAATCCAACCCACATGAATATTCTTTACATTGCAAAGAATATTCCTACTCCTACTCGAAAGGCCAATCGAGTCATCTTTACATTGGCTGAAAAACTTGGTGAAAATTTCAGTATTGACTTCCTGTATCCCAAAGAAATAGTGCCTGTATTTTTGAAAAACCACCAAAAGTATCGCCACTTGAAATCTTTATCGAGCTGGACCTACAATTCTTTTAAAATCATCACTACATCTTATCTACGTCTCCCGATAAAGAACTTTGAGTTTCTATTTTTACCACTGACCTTCTCTGTTCCACAACATAGTACAAATTACCAATTAGTTCACGCCCATTATTTACTTCCTGATGGTTTTATGGCCTATCAAATTTTTAAAAAAAAGGGAATACCTTATCTTGTAACCATTCGCGATACTGATATCCAGTTAATTAAGAAAATAAAGGAAAATGGCCACACTTCCAAAAACATCAAAAAGATTCTGGAAAATGCTAGTCAAATTATTGTTCTCAACTCACATGCCAGGGAAATAGTACTCAATCGATATGGTGTTCAATCCAAACTTATACCCAGTGGTATTGAAAGCAAGGAAATCCTGAAGCAACCGCCGGAATATGATGAGGATAAACTGATCGTAACTACAGTTGGGAGTCTGATCAGAAGAAAACAAATAAATTGGGTAATCAACGCATTTATTCAATTACACAAAGAATTTTCCAATATATTTCTTAGAATTATAGGTGAAGGGCCCGAATTCGACAAACTCAATATCTTAGCTGAAGAGGCAAGAGAGGCTATAGAATTTACCGGTCAGGTACCTAAACCCCTGGTACTGGACTTCTTAAAAGAATCAGAAATTTTCCTTCTTCCGAGTATTCGGGAGACGTATGGCCTCGTATTCAATGAGGCAGCAGCTAATCACAATGCTATGATCGGATTACACCTTGAAGGCCCTTGTGGAACGTACGAAGAAGATAATGAAATGCTTTTTGCTATTAATTTCGAAGATTTTTACCAAAAGCTGAAATTATTGATCGAAAATCCTAGAAAAAGAAAATCTTTAGCAGATAATGCATTAAAGAAAGTCCATAATTTAACATGGGAAAACATCATCCAAAAATACCATGAACTCTACAAATCTGCACACTAAGCCGCTATATTCATGACACCCCCGAATGCTTTCGGGAGAATAATGACGGTAATACTTTCAAAGCAATTGGTCTTCAACGTAATATTTCAGGATCAACCTCCAGATGATACTAAAGACTGGCAATTTCGAAGATAAATGAATGTCAGGACACGGTAAGCCAATGCAATTTATTTATCACACAAATTTTGGCAAAATGGCAGGCAAATAACAAGTTATTACATGTTTTGTAACTAGTTCATTATTACACTTTTGCAGTTTCCCTACCCGCTGAGTGGGTAATGGTTAGCATTTTCCGGCTAAGGCATATTAATTCACTTTTTCTTCATTGGTTGTCCTCCAGAATTTCAACCCATTGCCACCTTTCCAGTAAGAGTATATCCCTCCCAGAATCAACAATAATAATCCCAGTGATATACCTAGAGATACGCGTTCCCCTACTAAGTAACTCGCTGGGCGGAATTTGAATTCTATAGTATGTTCACCTGCCGGGACAACTACCGCACGTAATGCAAAATTGACGCGAACAATAGGAACTTCTTCACCATCGATATAAGCTTCCCATCCCGGTCCATCGTACCACAATTCGGAAAGGACCAGCAACCCTTCTCCGGAATTATTGGTCTTATAAGAAAGGTCATCCGGTATTTTTTTCTCCTGTGTCACACTACCCGCAGCGGACCATTGTGTTTTGCCATTTAACTCTTTCTGGAATTCATCCATTAATACCACCGCTTGATTGCGGGTATTTATCGAGTCCAATGCTCGGAATTCTTCGTCAGGAGTATGGACCGGAATAAGGTCTTGTACAAACCAGGCTGTTCCATTAGCCTGAGAATTAACATTTAACTTACCATCACGGCCGATTATGTATTTGGTATTTAGCATATTAAGTACACGTTGATTACTCGTACTTATATGCCCATCAATCAAATCCTGGTATCGGGACATTTTCAAAGCGTGATAACCACCTATTGTATTGTGATAATACGATGTCATATTCGAGTTAAAAGTATTAATAGAATAGTCCAAAACCCGATAATCAGCTCTGTGGTCTTCTCGTGATAAAATCTGCTCATCAATCGGGCGCATTTGAAAGGTGCTTTCATATTGACGATCCGTTGCAAATTTGTCCATGTGGAAATATCGATAACTAATAGGGGCAATATCTATCAAAAATATCACTCCTACACTAAGACTAAACAACCACTCCGTCTTAATTTTCCGGTGGTAGAACATCCATATTGGTATAAATGCTAAAATGACCATTAACAAAGAACGCCAGGCATCATTTTTCAACAAAGCTTCTCTAGCTTCTACTATCATCCCCAAAACGTTTTGGGACCGATAATTCTCTGCATTAACTCCCTCAAAACTGAACAAGGAAGGTCCGATCAACGCAATTATCAAGCAAAAACCAGCCACAATGCCGGTCGCAATCCAAACCTTCTTTGGAATTTTCACCTTTAGCGATTTTCCTTTTTTACTCTTTTTAAAACTTCCAATCCAACGGTTAATTCCTGTAAATGCTGCAAAAGACAAGAACATGGGGAGTATACTCAATGCACTATTTGGAGCCCGAAAATTATTGAACATTGGAAAGTAATCAAAAAGTGTTTTATTCAGGAAAGCCGCATTTTTCCCCAATGAAAGAAAAAGCGTTATTATTATTGCTCCACCATAAAGCCACCTCTCATTCACAGTCAGGAATCGAAAGCCAAAGACCGTCAACAAAATCAGCGAAGCTCCGAAATATATGGCTCCGGAGGTAAACGGAAGATTTCCCCAATACAAGGGACCAAGATACTTATCTCCTTTCTTTTGGCCGTTATTCTGTTGTAAAGCCCTTTCTAATTGGGTATCATGGGGTACTGGCTCCTGGCTACTTCCACCAGCAGCACCCGGAATTATACTAGGAACTAGATCGACAAACCCATTACTCCATTGCATAGCGTATTGCCACCCCAGGCCTTCTTCTGTATTCGTCTGAGATTCTTTGGTCAAAACCGATCCACCTCTGGTTGATGCTTCGGCATATTCCATTGTAGTCCAAAGTCGGGAAGCATTTGCCAATACACCGGATACAACCGCTATTAAAAGTAATAAATAAACTCCACCGATTTTTAATGCTCTTCCACTTTTGATTCCCTGATATGTTTCATAAAGAATATATGGGATGGACGTCAGAGCAAAGTAATAAATCATCTGAGGATGGTTCTCATAAATCGCCATGACTGAACCCAAAGCGAATAATATAAATCCCCAAAGTCTTTTATCACGGAATAATAAAATCATACCGGAAAGCAAAAAAGGGAGATAAATGATAGTCATGACCTTACTCATATGTCCGGCCTCAAATAATATAAAATTATTGGTGGTAATCATTACTCCTATTGCACCGATAGTAGACAACCAGTGCTTTACACCTAATGACTTCAAAGCAATAAAAGCAACTATCATCCCCAATAAAAACATTCCGATAGGACGCTTGATGAAGCCCAGGAACACCTTATCAATCATTCGAAATACATTGCCTGTGTATGTTAACTTTACGAAATACGATGGCATTCCGCTGAATATAGCATCAGACCAAAGGATTTGCCGTCCCAATTCCTGCCTAAGATCAGATATTTCTTTTCCTTTGGCACGAGCTTCCATCGTATCCCCCGCCGTATATTTTTTCCCTTGAAGCTGAGGATAAAATAAGGCTACAGAAATCAAAAAAAACAAACCAATCGAAATGGAATTATTAATTAAGCTTTTTTTTTCGAACATATCGGGTATATTATTGCTTGATTATAAAGAAACCGTTTAAAAACAATTTGTTATGTTACTGCGATGCCATTGATCCTCATACGAACGCTTTCGGGAGCACCTATTTTTTCGTCCCATCCCTTCTGGGGATGAAATTCAAAATGAAGTATGTCTTGCCCCAACGGGAGATCTTCGGGAAGAATCAAGTACATATCAGTAATTTTAACATTCACTTATTAAACAACTTCAAGGATAAAAATATTTAAATATTTTAAAAGAAACGGATTGACAAAGAAGATTAATTCAATTCTAAAGGTTTACTCTGGTTGGCTCATCGGGAAACTTCCATTCAAGACTCCAGTTTTTCCACCAATTCTTCCCAATCTGATTCCAATTCTACAATTTGTTCTTTCACCTTACCCAACTCTGCATTCCACTTCGTAAGGTCTTCAACAGAAATAGCAGGATCTTGAAACTTTAATTCTAACTCTGATTTCTTTTTCTCGAGCTTTTCGATCTGCTGTTCGAGTTTTCGAACTTTCTTCCGTGCCTCATACTGATTTTCACTGGGCTGGGATTTAGGCTCGACTACCTTATCATTTTTTGACTCCTCATCACGAACCTTTTGCCATTGCAAATAATCAGAATAAGAGCCATTAAAGTCTTTTATACCCCCATATCCATCCATTATAAAAAGATGGTCAACGATTTTATCTGTCAAATAACGATCGTGACTGGCAATAATTATACAGCCCTCAAACTCAATTAAAAATTCTTCCAGTGTATTCAAAGTAAGAACATCAAGGTCATTGGTCGGTTCATCGAGGATTAAAAAATTGGGGTTACCCATGAGTATTTTTAACAGGTGCAAACGCCTTCGCTCCCCTCCGCTCAAAAGGGAATAAAAGACCCTTTGCTGGGATCTTGGGAACATAAACTTTTCCATTAACTGTTCCGCAGAAATAAAACCACCGTTTCTCGTAGGCAAGGATTCTGCTACGGATTTTATCACTTCGATTATTGGCTGATCATTCTCAAGGAGAAGCCCTTCCTGGTTGAAGTATCCAAATTCAATAGTACTTCCTTTTTTCACTTCCCCCGAATCAGGCACAATTTTTCCCGTTAGTATATTCAATAAGGTCGATTTCCCAGTGCCATTTCTCCCTACCAGGCCTATTTTTTCACCTTTCTTCCACTTATAAGAGAAATTTTTGATAATAGATTTTTCCCCATACGCCTTTGATATATTATCACACTCTAATATGGTAGAGCCCATTCTTCGTGACAACACATTGAACTCCAATTCATGGTTGTAAATGGATTTTTTTGCTTCGGTACGGATTTCATCAAAAGCATCTATCCGGGCTTTATTTTTTGTCGTCCGCGCTTTAGGCATTCTGTTGATCCATTCCAATTCTTTCTTCATTAATTTGGATGCCTTGGCCTTATCGGACTTCTCTTGTTCAATCCGATCCTGCTTTTTCTGCAGATAAACCGAATAGTTCCCCGGATAAGTATACAAACTTCCATTGGCCAATTCCAAAATCTGGTTGCAGACATCCTCCAGGAAATAACGATCATGCGTCACCATCAAAATAGACTTAGAAGATATCGTTAAATACTCTTCGAGCCATTGGATCATTTCTACATCCAGATGGTTTGTGGGCTCATCCAGGATTAATAAATCAGGATCATCAATGAGCAATTTTGCAAGTGAAACTCTCTTTAGTTGCCCCCCGCTTAATTCATTTAATTTCTTATCGGATTCGTGTATATTTAATTTGGAAAGTATTTCATTAATTCTGGACTCAGTGCTCCAGGCCCTGGCATTGTCCATCATTAAAGTTGCCTCCTCTAATAGATCCTGGTTACCCGCCCCCAAAGCCTCTTTATAAACTTTAAGTGCCTTTACTTCAGGAATATCCGTACTAAAAACAAAATTTGCCACTGTTTGATCCCGGTTCATATCCTCGGCTTGTTTTAAAAACCCCATTCGAATGGAAGGGTGGATAAATAATTTCGAAGAAGGATCATCAGAAACCTCTAAACCAGCAGTCATTCTTAGCAATGTACTCTTGCCACTACCATTTGGAGCTATGAGCCCCACTTTATCACCCTGGTTCATATGGATAGAAAGACTCTCAAAGAGGATCTTTTCACCATAGGATTTGCTCATGTTTTCAATACTTAAAATATGCATTCAAATATTAATTTGTATTATCATGTTACTTTTCAAAACAATGATAAGAAAAAGACTACAAGTTTGTGTACATAAATGAATCCATTAAATTTATATTCTTGTTTAAATCATCCAAGAAGAGTAGAAATATGAATTCAGCCAAACTTATCGAAATACTATCTGAAAAAAAATCTTCCCATTCTTTAAATATACATCAGGAAGCTTTGTGGCATATACACGAAGACAGTTGGGAAAAAGCTCACAATCTTGTACAAGATGAAAGTGACTCACTTTCCTGTTTGATTCATGCTTATCTTCACAAGCTGGAAGGAGACACATGGAATGCAAATTATTGGTATAGCAGGGCTGATTCGCCCCCCCTTCAAATGTCCAATAAAGAAGAATGGGAGTACCTGGCTAACAAGGCATTATGAGCCGAACCCGCCCAATATAAAAGAGAAAACCCCAAAATTACTTTCAGGGCTTTCAACATCGTCAAATATTCTTTTTGGTTAATTCTCCTTTAAATTAATTGCATCTCGTTCTCCCGCGACACTGGTCAATGAATGAGTCTCAATTAGGTCATTTACAATATTGAGTGCTTCATTAATATAAATATCTTTTTTGATATTTATAATTTCAGATTTATTACTACTTATAATCGATGAATCAATTTGAATTTTATCCATATCCTCCGGTAAATTGGCCACATCCAACTCCTCATTAACAGGAAAAATATCTTTGTACTTTTCAGACTCTTTCTTTCTTTTATCTTCCATTTTTTCAAAAGCTTCCAGTTGCAAAGGATAGTTGCTTTCATCCCTCATATTTTTCATGCGCATAGCATTTTCATCTACCAATCCGAACACCTCACTTTGCTCGACTCTTTTACGGGATAACACCTTTATTTCTTCCATATTATCCACCTTGAAGACTTTTTGATCATATTCAAGGGGATCAATCTTAGTCCAGTCAAGCGGATTTTCATATTCTTTCTCTCCCATTTCCATATAAGAATAAGCATCGGGTAAAATGATATCCGGAACTACTCCCTTTAATTGAACGCTTCCGCCATTTATTCTATAATATTTCTGAATGGTAAGTTTCACATCGCCCAAATCATCATAGGGACTATTACCTCTGAATGCCTGGTCCAGATGAAAGAATCTTTGTACCGTTCCTTTTCCAAAAGTAGAATTACTTCCCACAATAACAGCCCTTCCATAATCCTGCATTGCCGCTGCCAAAATTTCGGATGCTGAGGCACTGAATTGATTAACCAAAATCACCAGTGGACCATCATATCTCACTTTTTCGTCTTTATCTTTCCAAATATGGGGATCATCATCCCTGGATTTAACCTGGACTACGGGACCTTCACCTATAAACAATCCGCTAATATCAACAACATCACTAAGGGACCCACCCGGGTTGTACCTTAAATCAAGAATAATTCCTTCAACATTTTGCTTTTTCAATTTCTCAAGTTCCTCAGCCATATCTTTTGAGGATCTTCTGTCTCCATCAAATTCAAAATAAAATCTCGGCAATTTCACATAACCAATCTTTTTGTCCAGCTTATTATCTTCTATTAAAAAAGATTTTGCGAAACTCTGACCTATTTCGACTTCATCCCTTATAATGGCTATTTCTTTCATCACTCCATCCGGTTTTTTGACAACCAACCGCACTTTTGTTCCCGCTTCACCCCGTATTAACTGCACCACATCATCTGTTCTCCATCCCCTCACATCTACGGGTTCTTCTTCCCCCTGGGCTACTTTAGCAATCAAATCATTTTCTTCTAGTTCTTTTCCTTTCCAGGCCGGACCTCCCGGGACTACACTCACTACTTTAGTAAATTCACCATCTTTTGTCAACCGGGCTCCTATTCCCTCCAATTTACCGGACATATCAATTTCAAAATCTTCTTTCTTTTTGGGACTAAAATAATTGGAATGGGGGTCATTTGCGCCAGTCACTGCATTCATATATTGGTCAAAGAAGTCAGCTTTTCTCAAATCGTCCTGATTATCAAACCATCGATCGTACATCCTTTTAGTTCCTTCCCTGGCTTCTTTTTCCAATTCTTCCAGTGTCAATTCTTCATCCCCTTTTAATCTGGCATTCTTTTTATCTAGTACCCTGTTTACCGTTTCATATTTTAGTAATTTCCTCCAATAATCCTTCAATTCTTCTTCAGATGACGCAAAGTTCATCTTATCCGCATCCATTTCTACAACTTCATCAACCGACAAATCAAAGGGTTCCTTTAATATCTCTTCATAATACCCCTTAGTGCGTTCAAAGGCCTGGACATATAATTCATAGGATTCATCGAAAAAATCCAATTTTGATTCTTTTACTTCTTCATCAATTGAATTTCTGTGTTTTTTCAATTGATCGACTTCAGATTGTAAAAAAAATTGCTTTCTCGAATCCAGTGAAGACATATAGTTTTCATAAACCTCATTTGAGAACTCATCATTCATTTCATGAGGGGAATAATGAAGGTAGTCTACAAATGTGGTAATACCTTTGACTATGACTTGTTCCCTGGTCAAATCATCCAGAGAAGAATCACTCATTTTATTGATAAACAGACCACTTCCCAAGACTGCAACCAACACAATTCCTCGTAAAACCATCTTATTCAATTTAATTTTCCTTTTAATTTAAAAGATCCTCACACCCATTTGGTTCATAGCAATGGACTATTTCAGCCTGATTGAGGATAGATTATGGTAATATTAACAGAAATATAATGAATTTTCGTGCACACAAAACTAAAAATAGGACAAATAACATAAGTATAACGACAAAAAACCAAAAAGACAAGGTGGATGACCTTGTCTTTTCAGTAATAATTTATTTGTCCTGGTTTTATATAAAAGGGGCAATAACCAGTGCAACTACCGACATCAATTTTAATAAAATATTTAACGAAGGACCTGAAGTATCTTTAAAAGGATCTCCAACTGTATCACCTACGACGGTAGCTTTGTGGGCATCTGATCCTTTGTAATGCATCTCCCCATCAATTTCTACTCCTTCTTCAAACATCTTTTTAGCATTGTCCCATGCACCACCGGCATTTGATTGAAAAATCGCCATAAGTACTCCGGTAGCGGTAACACCTGCTAATAGACCTCCCAACATTTCGTCACCGAAAATAAACCCAACCACAATAGGCGTTGCTACAGCAATTAATCCGGGAATAATCATCTCCCGAATAGATGCCTTTGTAGAAATTTCAACACATTTACCAAATTCCGCTTTGCCATCTGCCTCATTGAATATTTTCTGGTCATTTTCTGACCATTCTTTTACTTCTTTACCTTCATTTCTTTTCATTGCATCCAGGGCAGCTCTCAATTCTGGTATACTATTAAATTGTCTACGCACTTCGTTGATCATATCCATGGCTGCTCTTCCCACTGCATTCATGGCAAGAGAAGAAAACAAGAATGGCAACATAGACCCAATCAGTAGCCCAGACATTACCATTGGTTGTGCAATATCAATTGTTCTCAAATCCGTAGTCTCCATATAGGCTGCAAACAAAGCCAAAGCAGTCAATGCTGCAGATCCGATCGCAAAACCTTTTCCAATGGCTGCGGTGGTATTTCCTACTGCATCCAGTTTGTCAGTTCTTTGCCTTACTTCCTTCGGCAATTCCGCCATCTCAGCTATTCCACCTGCATTATCAGAAATAGGTCCATAAGCGTCAACTGCTAATTGCACCCCTGTATTAGACAACATACCTACCGCTGCAATGGCTATTCCGTATAATCCTGCAAAATGATAAGCTCCCATAATAGCTGCCGCTAAAATTAAAATCGGAATGGCTGTAGACTGCATTCCTACACCAAGACCTGCAATAATATTGGTTGCAGAACCCGTTAAAGACTGCTTTACAATACTCATTACAGGTTTGGTACCCGTACCTGTGTATTTTTCAGTTACAAAACCTATTAATAATCCCGCCAACAAACCGAAACATACCGCCCAGAAAATTCCAATACTTGTGTATGATTTGTCATTATAAGTCCATGCATCAGGTAATAAAGCCGAAATAATAAAAAATGTAGCAATAAGCATTAGAACTGCTGCCACCAATTCGCCCATATTTAAGGCCTTCTGTGGGTCCCCTCCTTCCTTGACCTTTACGAAAAAAGTACCAACGATAGAAGTGATAATACCAACACCTGCTAAAATCATCGGAAGTAAAACTGCATTTAATCCTCCAAAATTATTGGATTCTTCAAATCCACCAAGCCCCAAAAACGCAGCACCTAAAACCATTGTTCCTATTATAGAGCCTACATAGGACTCAAATAAATCAGCTCCCATTCCTGCGACATCACCTACATTATCACCTACATTATCTGCAATAGTAGCAGGATTGAGTGGATGATCCTCAGGAATTCCAGCTTCTACTTTCCCGACCAGATCGGCTCCAACATCAGCAGCCTTGGTATAAATACCTCCCCCTACACGCGCAAATAAGGCGATAGAAGACGCTCCAAATGAAAATCCGGTAATAACCTGAATTACTTTGGCCGGAGCCCAGCCCATACCTGAAAAAATTATAAATAAAATACTCAAACCAAGAACGCCGAGTGCAACGACCGCCAGGCCCATTACCGAACCTCCGGCAAATGCCACTTCCAACGCTTTGCCCAGCCCCGTTCGGGCCGCATTTGTAGTACGTACATTGGCTTTTGTAGCTATTCTCATTCCTATAAATCCCGCAAGCCCTGAACTTATGGCTCCCAGAATAAATGAAACAGCAATTAATGGATTCGAACCGTCAGATACCGTTCCACTATATAATAAAAGTGCTGCTACACAAACGACGAATATAGCCAACACCCTATATTCAGACCTTAAAAAGGCCATAGCACCATCTGCAATATTTTTCGCAATTCTCGCCATTCTTTCAGTTCCCACTTCTTGTTTGGAAACCCATGATGACTTCCAAAACATAAAGAGTAAACCGAGTATTCCACATAAAGGAATTAAATAAGTAATTGTTTGTCCCATTTGCTAAATGTTAATTCATTGTAAGTTAAAAGATCGATAAAAGTAATATTTTATTCGTGCTTCCACAAAGTTTTATCTTTTGAAACCGAAGACAATTTCAAAAAAACATTCTCAGTATTTGGCACATTGTGACCGCAAACATATTACAAATAATACAATTTGCATTATAGAAATTCCGTCTCTGCAAAATTTTAGTCAAAATAACATTTACCAAGTTGCGGTGACCTTACAGGAAAAAGAAATGCCATTTTGAATTTAAATGTAAACTTCATTTAATACAGGCTTTGGAAATTGAAGGGAATTCCGGTTCACCTGACTAACTTTCCAGAAAGGATTTACCGGGCATAAAAAAACATTCTGGAGATATTACCCCTGGTATCAGGGTTATAAGCGTTGAAAATATATTTTCCTCCGACTGGTAAACGATAAAGTTCCAGGATATTTCTACCCGGAATGATTTGTCCACCTTTCATTAATTGCCCTTTAAGATCGAATATATGATAGTTGTAATTGATGGATTCACTATTATCAATTAATAAAATATCTTCAACCAATGTATTTACTATCTCTACTTTAGGTTCGATTTTATACGTATACAATGAAGTAGTCACACACATTTCATTTTGAATAATAATTAGGCCGGTATCAATGGCAGCAAATAAGTCTTCCTGATATAAGGGCGATGTATAAATATTCGAATGCCCACCTCCTTCAAAGGTATAAAGATATGAAGTCACGCCGAGAGAATTTAATTGCTGGTCGATAAGAAAGCTACCGTATATATCAATTAAATCTACCGCCTTCCCAGTATTGTAGGGAACGGTTTCATCATTATCACCATGCATAGAAATAAGTGGTGTAAATTCACCGGATAGCCAGGCTGTGTCCAAAATCCCCCCACTTAAATTAACTCCTGCGACGATAGAAAACTCGTCGGGATCTTTTTCGAAAAACCCTCCGTTATCGTCTATTAATCCCGAAAGTGTTTCATCCAGTAAGTCAGTCGAATCAAGGTACAATCTGTGGATTGTGGTAATAGCACCGGCAGAGCCCCCGCCAACAACAATATTTTCTTCGTCAAAGGCAGGTATCCCATTGATACCATTATTTCTAACCAAAAAATAAATACCTGCATCCAAGTCATAAACGGACTTTAGGGCTACATCTAAAATTTGATCTTTGGACGGGACTCCATTTTGAAAAATAGACCAGGTCCGGTAATTTAATGATGCAACTACAAATCCCTTAGATGCCATTAGTTGAGCTAACTGGACAATTTCTTCACTTAATTTATCTCCATTCTCAGCTAAATACGCCCCTCCATGTAATAAAACCATCAGCGGCCTTGTGTCCCAATTCACTTCCTCCGAATAATATAAATCAAGGTCTAAAATCACTTCATTTCCACCCACCGAAGTTGTTGTATCATAACTCATTTCCGTGGTAATCACTCCCGAAAAAGAATTTTCAGTAAAAGGTGAATTACAATACTCTTGCGCTCCAATTGGGTTGATTATCAAGATAAAAAGGAAAATTATCGCAGAGGCGTCTTTATACTTATTCATAAATTTGAATTATTATTCGGAATATAATGAAAATGAATCTTGTAAAGCGGGTATTTCTACACGGTCAAATCCATTTTCATGGAGATATTCTTTCCAGGCTTGTTGTGTATCATACTCACCGTGAACTAAAAATAACGATTTAAGTTTACTTTTCTGATTTTTTAAAAAATCCATCATTTCCGTCCGGTCTCCATGTGCTGACAAAGCATCAATTCTTTTCACTTGTGCATTGACTTGAAGCCATTTTCCAAATAACTTCAATTTATCAACACCATTTATCAACATTCCTCCCGGAGTCGAAGGGGATGCATATCCCACCATCAAAATCGTATTTCGTTCATTTTCGATATTATTGGCAATGTGATGCTGTACCCTCCCCGCATTAGCCATACCTGCAGCACTAATAATTACACAAGGCTCTTTTTTATCATTCAGTGATTTAGAATACTCTACACTCCTTACGTATTTAAGCGTATTAAAACCAAAAGGATCATCATCAATCATGAGGTATTCGTTTAATTCATTGTCATAACATTCGGGGTGGGAGCCGTATACCTGCGTTGCATTAACAGCCAAGGGGCTATCTACATAAATTGGAATTTGGGGTAAAACCCCTTCATTAAACAACTGGTCAAAAATATAGACTATATCTTGTGTTCTCCCTACGCTGAATGCTGGGATTATTAATTTACCTCCCCGGTCTACACATGTCTCCTGTACAATGTCCAAAAACAGCTTCTTTTCTGCTGGTTTGCTTATATGATCCTTGTCCCCATAGGTAGATTCACAAATTAGGTAATCAACCTCAGGCATCGGGATAGGGTCACGCAAAATGGGACGATCAGGGCGCCCAATGTCTCCAGTAAATCCAACGAGCTTTTCACCGCCAATCCTCAGTGTTACTGATGCCGAACCCAGGATATGGCCCGCATCCCTATACAAAACTTCTACTTCCGGATGGATTCTAAACCAACGATCATATTCCATTGAGCGAAAAAGTTTCATGGTATCATTGACATGCTTAGTTTCGTACAATGGTTTGAAGTGTTGACCTTCTCCTCGTTGTTCCGCCTGCCTGTTTTTGTACTCTGCATCGTACTGCTGAATTTTGGCACTATCCAAAAGCATTATCGAACACAAGCTTCTCGTGGCGTGCGTACTATATATATTCCCGTTGAATCCGCTCTTTACCAGAAATGGCAATCTGCCAGAATGATCAATGTGTGCATGCGAAAGAACTACTACGTCAATCTCCTTAGGGTCAAAATACCAATTTTTATTAAAGGACTCTAATTCTTCCTCATTGCCCTGATACAACCCACAGTCCAACAATATTTTATACCCACTATCCAATGTAATTAAATGGGCACTCCCGGTTACTTCTCTGGCTGCCCCACAAAACTTTATATCCATTATTTATTAGTATTTGATTGTCCCAATATTACAGAAAAAATTATTTATTTGGCTGATTAATCAAAATTGAATCAGAACTCATAAAATTTTTATTTTTATTTATTACATTTGCGACCCAATTCAATAATTGAAAACCGAAGCCGGGGGATTAGCTCAGCTGGCTAGAGCGCTTGCATGGCATGCAAGAGGTCATCGGTTCGACTCCGATATCCTCCACCCTATAGATGTAAAAGTAACTGTTCATATCCGGGCGGTTACTTTTTTTAATTGTAGTAATATCTCCTTTAAACAATCTGGTAATAGTATTAATATCCCAACAATTTAGTCAATATATTTCCTCCCCACTGCAGTTAATTGATGTAGTATTATTTATACCTCTTTTGAAGAAATACCTTGCCTTCCGAATCTGAATAGCAACAAAGAGCATTAACACTCCCCTGCCCCCGGAACTGAATATCCATTCCAGTCAACTGGTTTAATTTTGTCTTTAATTGCCTACGGAAATCCTTATTACGGATGTATTGCCATTATTTTGTATGGTTCCTTCCCCCAGGGAATCAACTGCCGACAGATCATCCATATTTGCAACCTTATTTTTATTGGCTTTCCTATTCAAGCAAATCACGTAAGTTGTAAAAAGAATACAATACTTTTCAATGATGTCTCCTATCATTTTTAATACCCCTAGTTGAATCGAATTTTCCTTCAAAAGTTTACTACCCCCAATATATTGGAATGAGATAATTAGTATCGGTGAAGTACAACCACTACTATCATCCTGAATTCTCCTATATCTAAGACTATCCAGTTATCAGGCTGCGAAAATGATTTTGACAACTGCACCGCTCCTTTTCCATTAGGACGGGTGAAGGATATTTCTCTTGATATTCTATCACCATTCTTCAAAAAACTACCATTATGATTATTATTAACCATTTGGATTTATCGAATGTGGGAACAAAAACCCCATGGGTATAATTCAAGCCAAAAGGCAGGATTTGAATTTTTTCTTTTGTATTTTGGTGAATGATTATTTTTACTGGTAAGATCCAGGAATGTCGAAAAATAAAGTCCAGATAGAGTATTATCATAATTTTAAGAACTACCAGGCTTCTTTATATCTGAAAAATTCACTTAATTTGCACTAATTTAGTATTTGTCTAAATAAACATAATTTATAAGAAATGCCCGATATTTGTCTCGATCATTTAGAAAAAAATAAAGCCGCACTAATCCATAATATTAAACCATCTGATTGTCAATGCAGATTATTAGAACTGGGTTTTCTTCCCGGGAGGTCCGTAGAAGTAGTTCGGAAATCTCCTTTTGGAAATACATTATACGTAAGAGTAAATACTGGGTGCATTGCATTGAGAAAAAACGAAGCTTCTTGCATTTGTGTAAAACCCATTTAAAGATAAGAAGAATTAATAATTAAGAGAATGGATGGAAACGTGGTATTAGTGGGTAATCCTAATAGTGGGAAGAGTTCGCTATTCAATAAACTGACAGGATTACAACAAAAGATCGGGAATTATCCCGGTGTAACCGTAGAGAGAAAAAAAGGAAAGGCCAAATTACCCAATGGCACTACTATTCAAATTACAGACTTACCCGGGGCATATTCACTTTTTCCTACAACTGATGATGAGAAAATCGCAACGCGTGAGGTACTTAAAGGCTCTATTCATAATGAAGATAACCTACTCGTTTATGTAGCCGATATTACAAAACTGGAAAAGCATTTATTATTTTTTTCGCAGTTATACAGTCTAGGTAAAAAAATGATCCTTTGTCTAAATATGGCAGACCAGGTCAAAATCAGATTGGACAAATTAGAAACATTTTTTCAAACGGAATTTGAAATACCGGTAGTTTCTATAAGCGCTAAGCGAGGTCTTGGGATAGATGAATTAAAAAAGGCCATTCAATCCTATTCTCAAAAACCACCTAACAAAAAAATATTTTTCTCCAAAGAAGATATTCTGGAAGAAGACAGAGATGCAACCGAAGTATTGATGAAAGGCGATACAAAAATAGATAATGACTATTTGGCTTTTGTCCTCGCTAACCACGCCCATTGGTTGTCGGAATTAATTCCCGGGGGGCAAAAAACCGCCGATGTAATAAAGAATTCTCCCTTCAATCCCCTGAAGGCCCAGGTGCAAGATACTATGAAGCGCTTTTCTATTCTTGAACCAATGCTTCTTAAAATCACTCCCCTTATTAAGAATAACCCAACATTTACGGACCGGCTCGATCGCTTACTTACCCATCGCGTGATGGGACCGGCTATTTTTGTAATACTCATGCTTTTTATTTTTCAGGCAATATTTGCATGGGCTCAAATTCCTATGGAGTGGATAGATGGGGCATTTGGAAGCCTCAATGGGTGGATTTCCGATAACTTTGAAAGTTCCTGGTTCACAGCATTACTTACGGAAGGAATTCTGGCAGGGATAGGCGGTGTAGTTATCTTTATTCCTCAAATAGCCATTTTATTTTTCCTGATAGGAATTTTGGAAGAAACCGGTTATATGTCCCGAATTGTATTTATGTTGGATAATTCAATGCAAAAGGTAGGGATGAATGGTCGAAGCGTCGTAGCCCTGGTATCCGGAGGAGCATGTGCTATTCCGGCAATTATGAGTACTAGAAATATAGCTGGTTGGAAAGAGCGCTTGATAACGATAATGGTTACTCCTCTTATTAGTTGTTCTGCACGAATCCCAGTTTATGCTTTACTGATTGCTATGGTAGTTCCATACAAAAAAGTAGGAGGTATTTTCAATTTACAAGGTTTATCCTTTGCTCTTTTATATTTCCTGGGCGCAGCAATGGCAATTATTATTGGCTTTATTCTAAGTAAATGGATTAAGAGTAAATCTCCAAGTTTTCTAATGATGGAAATGCCGGACTACAGGACCCCCAATTTTAGAAATGTTACCATTACTACCTATAACAAAGTAAAATCATTTATTGTAGAAGCGGGTAAAATTATTTTTGTCATTAGTATTGCCCTCTGGTTTATGGCATCCTATGGGCCCAAAAACGCAATGAAGGAAGCTGAAGAAAATGCTGTTAAAATTGCCCTTGAAGAAAATCTTTCTCCGGAGGATACAGAAAACCTGATTGCTACAAACAAACTGGAAAATTCTTTTGCCGGAATAATGGGAAAGGCTATTGAACCGGTAATAAGGCCTATTGGATTTGACTGGAAGATAGGAATATCACTCATTACATCTTTCGCAGCCAGGGAGGTTTTTGTTGGAACCATGGCCACTATATACAGTGTAGGCTCCGAAGATAATACAGAGGGGATACAGGCAAAAATGGAAAATGCTACATTTGCAGACACCGGAAAGAAAGTATATACCCCGGCTACAATATGGTCACTATTACTTTTCTACGCCTTTGCTATGCAATGTATGAGTACTTTAGCCGTAGTCAAGAAAGAAACAGGAACCTGGAAATGGCCCATAATTCAATTTGTATATCTTACTTTATTAGCTTACTTTTCAAGCCTGATAATTTATAATATTTTGAGTTAGTGAAATTCTATTGGAGAAGTTATAAAGCCTGGTGTCTCATTTTTATCTTCTTTATCGGTTTAGTAGGTCATATTTTCGTCCTAATCTTCAGACTTCTTTTGACAGGTCAGTCCCGACGCAGAACTGTCAAATTCAATTTCAGAAAACGATTCTGTCGTTTCAGTAACTGGATATTCGGCGTTAAAATTAATTTATTGGGTACTATACCTGATCACGGCACTTATTTATTTGTCAGCAATCATCGTTCATTTTACGACCCTTTAGCTTTCCTTTCCAGAATAATTGCTAATCCGGTATCAAAGGCGGAAATATCTTCTTACCCGATAATAGGTTGGGGAAGTAACCTAACCGAAGTTATTTTGGTGGATCGTTCCAATCGGCAGCAACGGGGAATAACAAAAAAATTAATTACAGAGAGTTTAATTAATGGATCAAGTATTCTGATTTATCCAGAAGGTACAACTTCTGATCTTGAATATACAAGAGACTTCAAAATTGGTTCATTTTCTTCTGCGATAGAAGCGAAAGTGCCAGTTATTCCCGTATCTATAGAATATAAAGATGAAGATGAATACTGGACAGAACGATCACTTTACAAACAATTCGTTCAACACTTCAGCCCTACAGGAAAGACTGACATTTACATGTTCATTGGAAACCCTATAATTGGGGATGACCCAAAAGAGTTATTGAAAGAGACTAGAAACAAAATTGAAAAACAGATAGAAAAACTTCGCGACTACAGAAACAAATCATAAAGTATAGAATTAACGTTTACTCAAACGTATGGTTTTTACGATTTTATCTTCTTTATTTACCAATCGAACAAGGTACAATCCCCTCATAAGATCAGATACTTTATACCTCGCATTTTCTGACGCAGAAAAACGCTTGACTTCTTGCCCTACAAGATTCACAACTAAAACTTCTTTTAATTTGTCCACACCATCTACTGAAAAATACTCCGTTGTAGGATTGGGAAAAAGCCTGATATTTTGTGGCTCTCTTTGACCTAATACAAAGGAAGTTGCATCGTTGAATGTATAGGAATTCACAAATTCGTCCGCTCTATTGTCAAGATCAAATATAGCCAGCTTAACCACAGCGTTTCCATCCACACCATTGGGCCTAATATGAACATCCATATTACTTGTGTCTCCCGGCATTAAAGAAATGGAAGCTGAATCCACAATTTCATCCCAGCAATTATTGAAATCACAGATAGCCACTCCCCAATTGTCTGGCTTAGATTGTATATTTCTTTTCCACATTAAATTAAGTTCCTTTTCACTGGTATTTACGACATACGAATAGGCAACCGTCTCAAATTCATCTACATTGTCGATTTCCACAGTCAGGTCTGCAGGAAACACACTGAATGCACTCTGGGCACAAACAAATGTAAGTAAAGGAATTAAATATATTATTAGTAAAGTTTTCTTCATATATACCTTTGACAATTGATTATAAAAGTACAAAAAATCACCGTCATATCAGCCTTACTGTAAATTTTAACGATTTCATCACAATAAAAATCCTCAAAAACAGTAGTTTTAAACTGATGATGAACAAATATATTAAATTTTTTTTTAATATCTAGGTATTTAGTGGATGAAAAAAGTATTAATTATAGGAAATGGCATTAGTGGAATTACAGCAGCAAGGTTTATTAGGAAATTAAGTACCGCATCTATTACCGTAATTTCTAAAGAATCAGATTATTTTTTTTCCCGCACCGCTCTAATGTATATTTATATGGGACATATGGAATATCACCATACCAAACCTTATGAAGATTGGTTTTGGAAAAAAAATAAAATAAATCTTATTCGTGGTGAGGTTCAACGAATTGACTCTGAGAACAAAGAAATCTTTTTTTCGGGCCAAAAGTTCCCAAATTCTTCATTCAATATCGCTCCCAACTCTATGACTTACGATACATTAATCCTGGCAACCGGCTCGAAAAGCAACAAATTTGGATGGCCGGGCCAGGAGCTTAAAGGGGTCCTGGGCTTGTATTCATTGCAAGACCTTTATAAACTTGAAGAGTTAAGCCCCAACATCAGTTCCGCCGTTATAATTGGGGGTGGGCTAATAGGAATTGAATTAGCAGAAATGTTGCACAGTCGGAGAAAAGAGGTAACCATGCTTGTTCGCGAAACCAATTACTGGGACAATGTACTTCCCAAAGAAGAAGCACAAATGGTCAATCAACAAATCCGAAAAAATGGCATCAATTTGAAATTGGAATCAGAACTAAAAGAAATAAAAGATGATGGGACAGGACATGTGAATACAGTCATCACTACGGATCAAGAAATAATAAAATGCCAATTTGTAGGTCTTACTGCAGGTGTCCGTCCCAATACTGATTGGCTAAAAAGTTCGGGCCTTGAAATAAATAAAGGGATTTTGGTCAATGAATACCTGGAGACGAACTTACCCAATGTTTTTGCAATAGGTGATTGTGCAGAACTTCGGTCTCCTGAAAAAAATAGAAAGGCGATCGAACCCATCTGGTATACCGGAAGAATAATGGGGGAAACAGTGGCTCATACCATTTGCGATCAACCCGTCAAATACCAACCCGGAAATTGGTTTAATTCAGCAAAATTTTTTGACCTGGAATACCAGGTGTATGGATATGTACCGAATAAAATAGAATCCCCTTTAAAATCGTTTCTGTGGCAAAACAAAAACAAATCCAAATCGATCCGACTGGTTTACCATCAGAACAAAAACGCTATCCTAGGAATTAATCTTATGGGTATTCGATTTCGGCACGAAATATGTGATCGTTGGTTGAATCAGGGATTAGATATTAATGCGGTAGTAAATCAAATTCAAGACGCCCATTTTGATCCTGAATTTACAAAAAAGGAATATAATGATGTAAAGGAAACTTTTCAACGATCCAACAACACAAAATCAGCATCCGTATGAATTCTGACAAAAGTTTTTCCCTTTCTAATCCTAAACCTCCCTTCGTCACTATGAACCAAAAGATAGCGACAGCTATATCTAGCCTTGGAATGCTATTGATGTTACTGGCGGCTCTCAATGTACGTGCTGTAATGCCTCCTTACTTTTTTTGGCTTTCTATCTCATTACTGGGTATCGGTATTATATGGTATGCCATTGATTTATATAAAAATATACCAGCTGGCATAAAAAACAACGGGATTTGGTTTGACTCCATTACAAACAAGGGGTTGTGGGCATGGATGTTGGGAATCTTCCTGACCGCATTTTACATCATTTTATATTGGTACCCCCATTTGATCGGGTACAATCCCGAAAACGGGAGTACCGGACTTGTCGCCTTTTTCAATCCCCTTAGCCGGTTTTTAAAGGGTCAACCTGCTACTCAGTGGTTCGTATATGGTACATTGTACACTTGTGCTATACTTTTTTTCGGGATAAAGTTTATCCTTAAGTACCGTCACAACAGATATCAAATCAAACGGACTTTATCTGTGATGTTCTTTCAATTGTGTTTTGCTTTTTTGTTACCCGAAATACTTGAAGGACTGAACGCTGACAAACCTTATTTCAATAAAGATTTCAAAAATATATGGCCTCTTCATTATTATTTTTACTACGATTGGCATCTCAACGGGATGTTAGAAGGAGGTAAATTAGGAATGTTTACCCTCATTTGGGGTATTCTTCTCACATTTCTAATAACACCGATTCTAACATATTTTTACGGTAAAAGATGGTATTGTTCATGGGTTTGCGGATGTGGTGGCCTCGCCGAAACAGCCGGAGATCCTTTCCGTCACCTTTCGGATAAATCGCTAAAAGCATGGCAAATAGAAAGATACCTTATACACTCTGTCCTGGTATTTGCAGTGGTAATGACTATTTTCGTCCTGTATACTTTTTTTACCGGCCAGGGACAGGTATTATTCATCAATACCTACCAGGTAAGGGAATGGTACGGATTTTTGATTGGGGCTACATTTAGCGGAGTTGTAGGTGTGGGTTTTTATCCCTTGATGGGGAATAGGGTCTGGTGTAGATTTGGTTGTCCCATGGCCGCCATTTTGGGCATACAACAAAAATATTTTTCTAAGTTCAGAATTACTACCAATGGAGGCCAATGTATTTCATGTGGGAATTGTTCCACATATTGCGAGATGGGTATTGACGTGCGTTGGTATGCCCAACGGGGACAAGACGTAGTAAGGGCATCTTGTGTGGGTTGTGGAATATGTTCGGCTGTTTGCCCCAGAGGTGTACTCCGATTAGAAAACTCCAAAGATATTTTTGGAAAAGCAAAGAAACTCAGGACCGAGGTAGTCACAAGTGATGTTCACTCCACAGAATAACGCATTATTAATAATGGTTAATTTTATTCTTGATATTTTCGATAAAATCAGGTCCCAGTTTGGGGCTATTCAACTTACTTTTGATCATTTTCCGGAAAGTTTTTTCCTTCTCTAAAGCTTTCCACATATTCGGGTTTTGCTTTACATCATCCATGAACTGTTGTTTTTGATCAGGTTCCAATGCATTATCAAGGTAAAGCGATATTTGCTCCTGAACATCTTTGTAGTAATTAATATTTTTCATGCTATTTGATTTTTTCACAAGACTATTCTTCCTCTTTTTTGTCACCTGATATTCTTCTTTTATCTTTATATCCCAGTGATTTTGCATAGTTCGAAAGTTTCTCCTTCAGCATATTGCGAGCTCTGTGAAGCCTGGACCTCACCGTCCCAATCGGAACATCTATAATTTTTGATATTTCTTCGTAAGTAAATCCTTCAATATCACATAATAATATTACTGCTCTAAAATCTACGGGAAGAGAATTAACAGCTGAGGTAACTTCATCTCCAATCAAATTGTCAAAAATCTCCTCTCTCAGATCCATGAAATCTATGGATGCCTGATCTTCACGATCCTGGTAACCAATATAATCTTCATAATCAACTTTTGTCGGTCGCCTGGCCCGCTTCCGATATTGATTAATATAAGCATTCTTTAAGATTTTGAACAACCATGCCTTTGCATTAGTTCCAGGTTCGTAAGAATCTAATGCCTTATATGCCTTCAAAAATGTTTCCTGGACCAAATCCTTAGCGTCATCGTCATTAAAGGCCAGGTGATAAGCAAATGTATGTAAAGAATCTATATTTGGTAGAAGTTCATTTTCAAATATTTCATCCTTATTAGAACCGGATCGATTGGGCATATAGATAAATGCATTTATTATTCCGTCGAATATATGAATTTATCAATAATTTTTCCAGCTTAGTTATCCCCAAATTCAAAAATGAGCCCATCTGCAATGGCAAAAAATTTAGAGTAACTTGCAGGTGATAGTATATGTAATCCTGTAAATTCTCCAAAGGCTGGCAAAACCAAACCTGATCCACCGTACCCAAAACATGGCAATCTTAATTTCTGCTTCCCTTTTCCCCTAATTTTAATACCCGGATGAAGGTGACCATAAATATTAAACAAGTCATTGTGAGCGGGTTCATGTGTCAACAAAAAACGACCAATACGCATTTCGATAACTACCGGTATGCCCAGATTTGCAAAAACAGATTCATCCAGTATATCATGATTCCCTTTGACTAACATTATTTGTCCCGTAAACTGACTGGCTTTATCCAACCAATGATGAAATAATTGCCAACTAGAATTTAATTCACTGTGAAATAAGTCCCCCAGGAATACCAATTTTTGAGGACGCAAGATTTGCAACAAAGATTCCAGTCTTTTTAATGTTGTCTCATCCGTGCCAGTGGGTACCATAATCCCATTCCGGTTGAAGTGATGAGCTTTCCCCAGATGGAGATCAGCCACAATAAGGATATTATCTTGAGAAAGTAATACACACTTTTCAGGAAAAAGTATTATTTCCACGCTTTTACATTTCAAAAATGTTTCGCTATTTTTCAAATCGCCAATCCCAATAATAATTTCTTCCTTTTTCAAGCCCACAAATGATTTATTTACGTTAGCTTTTCCATTCTACATCCATTCGTTGAATTCTTTTTTGCAATTGCTCCGAACTAATATGTTCGCGCAATCGATCCACTAAAATAGGGAAAGAAAAGGGGGTATGCTTTTCAGGACGGGTAATTTGCCAATTTTTTCCGACAATATTATTCAAAGATTCCCGAAGCCTATTTTCTTCTAATTGAAATGTCAAAACCTCCTCCAGGGATTGTAAGAATAACAAATTGTCAGGGTCGTACGTTTTAAATACTTCGTAAAGTAACCCCGCAGATGTCTGTAAATGACTGGTCTGCTTCCTCCGGTTAGGAAATCCCTGAAATAATAGTCCACTGATGGTAGCTATATCCCTGAATTTCTTTCGAGCCATTTCTGCGGTGTTAAGGCTATTCTGGATATCTTCCCATAGCTTCTCCGTAGTAAATAATTTTTTATTTACGAAGGCTCCAATATCGATCTCTTTTTCGGAAAGTAGTTCAAAACCATAATCATTCATGGCGATGGAAAAGGTAACTTCAGTCTGAAAAGATATCCTTTTTGCTACCAGAATGGCCATCCCTTCATGTACCAATCGACCTTCAAAAGGATAAAACAAGAGATGAAAACCTTCATTATCCTGTATATATTCAATCAGGAACTCCCTCCTGGAAGGAAGATACGATTGCAAAGTTTGCTGCTTAATAGCCGGCTCAATAGCTTTTAACTCATCCTTATCAAATACACCTCCTGCCATTTTGTAAATTTGGTTTCTCAACTTGCTTGATAAAGGCGACGAAAGTGGAATACGACCTCCCAACCATGAAGGAATATTATTACTGGGTTTATTCCCTTTGCGAACTAATACTTTACCATTTTTTTCCGATATATACTTCAATAGCTTCCCAGCAAACCAAAAATGGTCTCCGGGATTTAATCGAGATATAAACCACTCTTCAATATTACCGATTTTAGGGCCGCGGATATATTTTACCAATAACATTTCATCACCCACAATAGTGCCAATACCCATTTTGTGCTCACGCTTTACTTTGCTATTCGCTATTCGATACAACCCATTTTTATCCAGACCAATCTTTCTATAATTTTCATAAGCTTCCATTGTTCCCCCCGTCGTCAAAAATTCAAGGCACCAATTCCACTCTCCTCTGCTAATGGAAGAAAATGCAAACGTTTTGACTATTTCAGAGTATAGCTTCCGTTCTTCAAACCCCGTTGAAGAGGCAATAGTCATTAAATACTGAATAAGAACATCAAAACTCCGAATGTACGGAAGTTTTTCTTCCATTATTCCGACTTCCAATGCTTCCCGCAGAGCTGCCCCTTCAATTATTTCAAGTAAATGGGTAGGGATAAAGTAGATATTGCTCGTCGCACCGGGACGATGACCACTTCTACCAGCCCGTTGAATAAAGCGCGCAACACCTTTTGGGCTGCCAATTTGTATAATAGAATCTACAGGCGCAAAATCTACCCCCATATCCAGACTGGACGTAGCCACAATTGCTTTCATTTTGTTATCGTGAATCGCCTGTTCGACCCAATTTCTGATAGATGCATCTACCGAACCATGATGCATAGCCAATACACCCGATAACTCGGGTTGATGTTCAATAATCCTTTTGTACCATATTTCACATTGCGATCTTGTATTCGTGAAAATCAATGTGGTATTGTGTTGCAGGATGAGGTCAATAACCTTCCCAAGATAATAAAGTCCCAAATGGCCAGCCCACGGCATTTTGTGAATATCATCAGGCAATACGGTCTGAAACTCTATCGATTTCACCTGATTGGAAGTCACTATTTCAATATTCTTCTGTTGAATTAAAGTACCAAATAAAACTTCAGATGCCATTTGCATATCTGCCAATGTAGCAGAGATACCCCATACTTTAATATCACTTTTCCAACTAAGTATCCGACTTAAGGCCAATTGTACCTGTACTCCCCTTTTCGATCCCATGAGATCGTGCCATTCGTCAATTACAATAGTTTGTAATTTCATGAAAATAGTGATATAAGCAGGATCCGTTAATAATAAATGGAAACTCTCGGGAGTAGTAACCAGGATTTGAGCAGGTTCCTTCTTAAAATTATTGCGTGCACTAGTTCCGGTATCCCCGGTTCTGATAAATACACTCCAATCCGGTGCAAACTCTTTACACACCATTTCCGCACTTCGGGCAATATCTTTGGTCAAAGCACGAACCGGAGAAATCCATAATACGGACACACTTTCCACAGCTCCACCCTTAGCACCCGTCAAAACAGCAGGAACCATAATTGACATCGTTTTACCGTATCCCGTAGGTGCTCCTACAAGGCCGCTTTTTCCTTTCAGGTGAGCTTTCCATGCCTTTAGTTGAAAATCCTGAGGCTTCCACCCTTTAGTAGAAAACCATGATTTTATCCTTTCCAACCCTTCATTGGAAAAATTACTCATCTTTCGCCCTCATTTTTAATCGAATAAAATTTCCAGCAACTCTATCACATTAGACACTTTACTGATAAAAATATCTTTATACGTTTTTCCCATAGATTTATTATTAGATGAGCAAACCACACGGTCAAAATGTAATCGCTCTGCTTCTTTCACTCTTTGTTCGTATCTGTGGACCGTCCTCAACTCGCCAGTAAGACCGACTTCAGCACAAAAACATATTTTTTTGCTCATGGGTAAGTCCTTAAACGAACTCATCAGCGCTACAATTACCGCCAGGTCAATTGCCGGGTCGTTTACCTTTATCCCACCTGCAATATTGACGAATACATCGTACTTTCCCAATTGAAAACCACATCGCTTTTCCAAAACTGCAATTAACATAGATAATCTTCGCAAATCAAACCCGGTGGAAGATCTTTGAGGTGCAGCATAAACAGTAGGAGTCACCAGCGCCTGGACTTCAACCATAAATGGTCTTCCCCCCTCAATAGTAACAGCCGTAGAACATCCGCTTAAGTCATCTCTCGTCTGGGAAACAAATAACATAGAAGGATCCTTTACAACATCAAGTCCATTTCCTGACATCTGATATATTCCTATCTCGTCGGTACTTCCAAACCGATTTTTATGTACCCTTAAAATACGATAATTATATTGCTTATCTCCTTCAAAATATAATACAGTATCTACAATATGCTCTAATATCTTAGGACCTGCTATCCCACCTTCCTTATTCACGTGACCAATAATCAATAAAGAAAAACCCTTCTCTTTGGCCATTCGTTGTAGTTCCATGGTACAATGCCTAAGTTGAGCAATATTACCAGGCTCTCCATCCAAATTATTATTGTATGTCGTTTGTATGGAATCCAACACCACAACGTCCGGTTCCATCGATTGGATGTGCGCCTTCATTTTATTTAATTCTACCTCACTCAATAACCATAATTCTTCCTTAGACGTAGACATTCGATCAGCGCGCATTTTAATCTGCTCAGTACTTTCCTCCCCGGAAATATACAGCACTTTTCCCGGTAGACCGGATGCTGATTGTAATAATAATGTCGATTTACCGATCCCAGGTTCACCGGCCAACAGAATTATCCCTCCCTGAACCAATCCTCCTCCCAAACACCGATTGAGCTCCGCATCACTGACAGTTATCCTCCTTTTTTCCTCTAATTGTACTTCCCTAATTTTTACAGGTGCCGAAAGTATATCACGGTCTAAGGGACGATCCGGGGTTTTCGATTTCCCTGGTAATTTATACTCTATTAAAGTATTCCACTCCTTACAAGACGGACATTTACCCTCCCACTTGGGTGCTTCATACCCGCATTCTGTACACAGAAATACCTTTTTCATTTTTGCCATAAACACTTATTCTATTAGGACATTAAATACGCACTTATTACGCTTAATTAGAACCTTTGAGTAATAATTATATTCTTTTTTTTAATTTTTTTTTAAAAAACCTGTGACTTTTAAAAGTATTCTCGTCTTAAAATTGATTTCAACGGGAATCATACACAGAATATGCTTATGAAGTTATATTTTGTGAATTGTTTTCATTAAGTTTTTTTGGGGTTAATCTGGGTACTGAATTTATTTCAGTACCCTTTTTTGTTTATATTAGATTATAATTTCCAGAGGCTTATACTTACCTCTGAAATAATTGATTAAATCAACAGAGTATTAATATGGATCCCCTTGGCAAGCACATAGAAACACTAATATTTATAGCTAACCCAGCCATCTCTTTTGAAGAGATACTTGATTGCCTTGAAACTAAATTTGAAGAAAGGCCAAATGAATCAATGGTAAGTGAAATAATAGATCATTTGGTAAAAAAATATTCATCTTCAGCGTATAGTTTCGAAATTGTCGAAATGAATAATGGCTTCCGTTTTATGACCAAGTCGGCTTATTTTGATACCGTTAGTACCTATTTAAAACAAATATCCAATAAAAAACTTTCAACTGCAGCCCTGGAGACTCTCTCGATTATCGCTTATAAACAACCTGTAACAAAGTCTGAAATTGAACAAATAAGGGGAGTCAATTGTGATTATACTGTGCAAAAGTTATTGGATAAAGAGCTAATAACAGTTTTAGGAAGGAGTGAAAAAATCGGTAAACCACTACTATATGGCACAAGTGATAAATTCGTTGATTATTTCGGCCTTAAAGATATTAAAGACCTACCCAAACTCAAGGATTTTGAAGATAAGAAACAAGTTATCGGAAATGATAGTTACGTAGCAGAAGAAGCCTTTAAGACAGCGAATGAAAATAAAAATTAAAGATCTTATGGAAGTAGAAAGCAATTTGGTAAACAGAGTAGCCAACAGTAGGCTAAAGACAATAAATCTTGAGGAATTTTATCCCAAAGAGGAAATTGTTGGCATTGATCTAAAAGTCTTTCTCTTTAAAGAATTAATTCTTAAAGAAAAAGAGTACAGGGAAGCCCTTAAAGAAATTGACTGGGATAATTATCGCAACAAATTCGTACATGTTTTTTGCTCTACAGACGCTATTATTCCCATGTGGGCCTATATGCTTATAAGCACGTACTTACAACCCGTAACAGATAAATTATACTATGGTACCCAAGACGTGGCCCTTTCAAAATATTACCATTCAATAATCCGAGAACTTGATTTAAGTACTTTCGAAGGACTACCTATAGTCATCAAAGGATGTAGTAAGCACCCCGTTCCACCGTCCGCGTTTATGGACCTTACAGCCCAACTACGGCCAGTTGCCAGAACAATAATGTTTGGAGAACCCTGTTCTACGGTACCTATCTACAAAAAATCACAGCAAAGGTCTAAATAGAAATTTCTTTTTTCCCATTTATTCGTTAAATTTACTCTATTCAGCGCTTGATTAAATTTTCAACATAGGGGATGGAGGAAAAAAGATCAAATATTTTGTTAGACGAGAGTAATTGTAGAACAATTATGAAAATATTTCACGTATTAATGAATCAAGTTTTATTGTACAGCTCCCTATTTTATTTTCCACGTAGTCACCCCTTTGATATAAACAAGATCTCATCCCAAAATTTATTTACAACTTCAATATTATGAAATTTTCAAAACCGGTTTTGCTCAGTGCAGGAACATTGATTGTAGCTATAACAATTTTCACCTCTGCCTTTACAGAATCTTCTTCCAATAAGGACACAGGAGGTGAAAACAATATAAAAAAAGTAAAAGTTGCTTTAGATGATAATTCACTTCCTCAAAAAATTAAAACTATTTATCTACATGATAATTTTAATTTCGCGGGTGAAAAAGTACCCATAGAAATCCCGGATATCAAGGAAAGACTGGAGAGAGAATTGGCCGTGAATTCATATTACCATAGCAGTACGATCCTAAATATCAAAAGAAGTCAAAGGTATTTCCCCCTTATTGATGAAATCCTCACAAAAAACAATATCCCCACCGATTTTAAATTTATCTCCGTGGCAGAATCCAATCTTGACAATGTAAGGTCGCCTGCCGGAGCCAGAGGATTTTGGCAATTAATGCCTTCAGTTGCCCGCTACTATGGATTGAGAGTCGACAGCGAAGTGGACGAAAGATATAATGTTGAGAAATCTACCTATGCCGCTTGCAAACTTATCCTCAACTACAAAGAAAAATTCAATACCTGGACCAATGCTGCTGCTTCGTATAATATAGGCGAAGGTAATTTTTCAAAAGAAATGAAACTTCAAAAAGAAACCAACTATTACGATATGAATTTTGGAGAAGAAACGAACCGATATATCTTCAGAGTCCTGGCGCTGAAAGAAATCTTAACTACTCCGGAAAGATTTGGATTTCAGATCGGACCCGAACAAAGATATACTCCCTATGAAAACATTAAAATAGTGGAGGTAACTGAAAGCATACCCAGCCTGGCAGATTTTGCCCATAAACACGACATTTCATATCGACAACTAAAAGTTCACAATCCATGGTTATTAGCTGGTAGATTAACCGTAAAAAACGGTCAAACGTATGAAATGACCATTCCTGTCAAAGGCAGTTAATGGAAAACCTTTTTCAATAAATACCAACTCCCCCTTTCCAACAATCCTACAACACTCAATAGGATTATATAAAACTTGTACTATCCACCAAAGGCTTCACAAGGACAATCCGGATAAATTCATCGTACAATCCAAATTTGTTCCTGTCAATTATGCCACCCTGTGAGCTCATTCAAATAATACTTCATCATTATTCTTAGCTTGAATTTTTACTTTCCATCTTTTCAACAAAAGAATTTTCAATCCCTATTCCAATTATGGCTCTCATGAACAATAAAATCATAGGAAATACCAAAATAAAATCAGAAAACACAAATAAAGACTATACAAGGGTATTCTAATTATTGTGGTGGAGTATATTCCCAATTCACAGGAATCGACTTTTGTATTTATTCAACGTAAAAATTGAAGCTTCTATTTACCAAAGCATTGTCAATTAAAATGAAAAAGGCCAGCGAAAATAATCCGCTGACCCTACATTATTCTTTTAAATTGACCGTACTATTTCATATACGTCAATTTTTCAATATTTTTTAATACGACCACATATCACTCTCATAATTGAATATGGCCTCCTTAATTTTCTTAGATTCCATCATTCTTCGTAATTGCGCTTCTTCACTATCACCTGACATAGAAGGAAAATCTTTTAGTCGGTAATCCCTCACATTGGATTCCTTGATGATGTAATAGTTGAAATAACGCATTTCCATATAATCGTCCCAGGATAATATCGTAGCATCGTTTCCTGGTAGATATACCTTCTTGCTCGCAAAGAAATCTCTGGCCTCAGGCCAATAAATCCAGAATAATGGCAATTCAAAACTAAAGGTATTTTCCTCTCCCACTCTTTCTTCAATCGGAGATATTCCTAAAATCCTTGCCCGCATTCTCGAGTGTAATTTATCAAAATACCATATTTCCTTAATCCGAAACTTTTTAATATCACTAAAATCTTTATCGTTACGGGTAATAACCGGTTCCAATTCAAAGGTTTCAGGATTCTGAACCATAGCCGTATCTACACTATATAATAGGTTATTGACCGCTTCAATCTCCATTTTCTTTGTAAAATCATCCGAATCACCAATATAAGGTGTAATGGCCCCACTTTGAATCCCTTCTACCAACAATTGGAAAAACGGTGACTTGGGATAAACAAAAGGTTGGTTTATTTTTTCTCTGACATCTATTATACCCCAAATGTATTTTGACCAAAAGATATCTCCTTCACGAATTGGAGCATAATCCATGACCATCCGCTCTTTCATTAAATTACCTTCTGCCAGACCATCTACGGGGGTAATAGAGGAAGACGGGCTTTGCGAAGTCAAAGGGCTTTCAGCGATCCCCTCGTCTTCAGAAGATTCCGTAATAATCTCTTCGGCTATTTGAGCCCGAAGTGAAATTGTAAAAGCAAATGTCAGAATAAACATTAAATATTTCATGATATCTTATTGATCATCAACAATTATTGAATCTTAAAGAAAACCGAACCTATCTTTTGGCTGGTTGGCCAACCAGGACATCTCACGCGGATATCCTCAAATAAATATCTGTCATTGGGGCTGGCTTTATCAATTAAATTCCTGGCACCTGCCTGAAAAGTACCGCCATTATTGGAAGCAGCAACAGCATCACCCGTTCCCGGCTTGGGAACCCGGAATAAATTAAAAGACAATATTTCACAGCGGGCATTGAAATCAAAATTTTTCAACTCCGGAAAAAGAGCTTTCTGAGCCCTGAAAGTACCATTTCCCATTTCTCCACCTTCTTGTCCCGAAAGGGTAGCCACTGGTGGCGGGATAATTTTTGTCCGAAATTCGTAATTCGTAGGAGCCAGACCACCACCACTCAAACTTATCGTTGCATCCCCTTGACTACTAACTGTGGCGTTGTATTTACCTGCTCCCGTTTTAGTAAGGTTGATTCCCGCACCGTTTCCGGATACACGCAAATCATTAGAAGATATACCTGCAGCGGTAATAGACAGTGGATTATCAACACCAACATATAATACATTCATTTTATCTGCAGAAACGCTGGCTGATCTTTCCCCTACTTCATATGTAAAGCTATTGGAATATTCTTTGGTTTCTCCTGTCACCGGATTTGTAACTGTCACTGAAGCATTCAATTCTTTCACGCCTGTACTGGAAGTGGGAGCACGGTACGATGCTACACCGTCTGTTACTGGAAGGCTATTGCCATTTACGGCAACATTGATCTGTGTATTAGAATTTGACGATGCTGATGAACTCAAGAAAAAGTCCGCTTCAAAAGGTTCTCCCTTGATTACATATCCCTTTTTAGCCTGCATTACGACCTGAAACTGGTCAAATACTACATCTTCACCACCTACTTTACTCATCAGGTAATTAAGTACGGTAGATTCTGCGCTTTTTACATCATTCTTTATTTTTGAAAAAATAGGGAGCGTAGCTAACAGCGGCATCTGCCGGAAATTGAAATCAGCCCAACTGGCCTTATCTGAATTTTTCCATGCCTCATCAATCTCAAGGTTAATTTCATTCGCTAACCTTTCGCGGTCTTCCGGATCTATAAACTCTAAAAATTGCTCTTCCAATCCATGAATTCGCTCCTCCAGTTCAGAACCTTTTCCCTCATTGACAAGGTACCTGGTGGTTACATCTTTGTTTTTATATCCCTTCAATTCACCTTCCTCGGTATATCCACCCGTCTCCTGAATCATGTGATCAACGATCTCATCTATATAATCTGAAAAACTTGTCGACAATTCCTGCACGGGTTTTGTCCGTTCTGCATATTTAGCCAATTCATCCTTTTTCTTGGCTAACTTGGCAATTTCAGGGGGTAAGTGAGAATTATTTTCATCCAATACATTATTGGACTTCTTCAATCCCTTATCTACAACTTTAAAGGCATTAAAAATTTCCGCGGATACATTCAGTGCCAACATTGCTGTCAATACCAAATACATGATATTGATCATCAGTTGCCGCGGTTCCTTAGGTATTGACATACGCTATATTATCTTCTTGTCTGTTTAATAAATATTATTGTTGCTTCACATTCATGGCATTAAGCATATTGCCGTACACCGTATTCAATGAATTCAATTTCTGATTGAGTACAGCCATATTTTCTTTATACTGCTTAGCATCTTCAACGCTTCCTTCTAGCTGAGACATTGCTGTATTCAGTTTGTCATAAAAATTGTTCATCGATTTAATCTGATCACCTGTTTGAGAAAAATCCACTTCCTGCAACGCTTTAAGTGAACTCATACTTTTGGACATAGTCCTCAACTCGCCCAACATACCATCCAAATGATTCTCTACAAAATCACTGTCAAGTGGTTTACCCTGCGGCTGTCCGTTACTGGTCGCAACGGCCCCATTGGTCAATGGTTCTATCCCTGCATTGGCTTTATCAAGACCGGGATACAAATTCTCCCAGTAATAATCTTTTTCCGGTGGCAAGATACCCAACATTAAAAATAATAAGGCTTCCGTTACCAGGCCAATGGTAATAGCAGTACCTCCCCATTCATACGAGTTGATTTTCCCCAAAGCTCCCATCATAACCAGTGCGGCACCTACACCAATGATGAAATTTTTCAAGTACTTAAACCAGGATTTTTTATAAAAACTCATTGTTCTTTATTATTTGATTGTTTTAAACTAAGATTATGAACGCAACTATGTATCTGATTCTTGCGCAGATCAGAAAAAATGTGAAAATTATTTTTTCGTCGAAATCGAAAATAAAAACATGTAGGAATTGATATAGGGTTCAACTTTGTTTCAATTCTCTCTATTAGTAACTATCGTTTATAGACCGCCCCTGGAATGTTAATGCACAACGAAAACCAATGTATGAGGTAGTTGTATCTTGGTATTGCCAGTCACGGACACCAGTTCTTAAGAAATACCCAACGTCTTTCCAGGATCCGCCGCGAACTACTTTTCTCTTAAATGCATCAGGATCGTTTTCATCTGCATCGTACTTAAAATCGGGATTCAAATCGTGCAAAAACGAATAACTATTTTCGTGATAAGCAGAACTTGTCCATTCAGAAACATTCCCTGCCATATTGAACAATCCGTAGTCATTCGGATCATATTTATCAACTTCTACAGTCCATTGGCCTCCGTCTTCAGGATAATTTCCCCTTCCCGGTTTGAAGTTGGCCAATAAACATCCTTTTGCATTTCTCAAACTATATGCTCCCCATGGATAAGGGACCAATTCATGTCCACCTCTTGCCGCATATTCCCATTCTGCTTCAGTAGGTAATCGAAAGCCATCGTTACCAATAGGCTCATCTTTATACGCATTCCAGATTTTTGTCCGCCAGTTACAAAAAGCTTGCGCCTGATGCCAGTTAACACCTACTACCGGATAATTATCATAAGCTACATGACTGAAATAATTCCTAGCCATCGGCTCATTAAATGAATAGGCAAAATCCCGGATCCATGCAAGCGTATCAGGATATACATTTATTTGGAACTTTTCTACAAAATCGCTTCTGGGAGATTTCCCTCTATCTGCAGCCGCAGCTTTTAAATTGTAACGCTCCCACTGATAATTCAACTTTCGAACATCCAATTCTCTTCTTCCATTTACCCGGTCATTCCCCTGGTAAAACATTTCATCAAGTGTCTCATCTCGATAATCCAATTCATATTCCCAATCAATGTGTTCATTACCATAATCATCAGTGAAAACATCGCCCATTATCAAATGTGCTATACTATCACGAACCCAATGAACAAACTGACGGTATTCGTTATTCGATATTTCTGTGTCATCCATATAGAATCCCTGGATCGAAATTGCTTTTGGCCGCTGGACATAACTATAGCTAATGTCCTGATCACTTGGCCCCATCATAAAAGTTCCCGAAGGAATATAAACCATACCGTAGGGGTTTATATCATTCTTCCACTCCGACCTATTCTGCACACCTACCAAATCTCCGGTATTACTATTCCTGCCACAAGAAGCAAGAAAGACCACACCGAGCCCCAAGGCAAAAATACCTTTAAATCCTTTTAACATTCTTTATCAAATTTATTTCTTTCTGCTGCAAATATAATTCCACTTCTGGATAATCAAAATCACATTAACAATGTTTATTGATCAACGCTTTACTAACGCCTAAAATTTCTCGTTTATTTTTCCCAAAATCAATTTCTGACTCTATTTTAAATATAAATTCTGAACTTGATCAAAAACAGCCCCTCATCTCACTCTAAATACTTAATAATCAATTAGATCTATCTAGCTACATAATAAAACATATAACTAACTTACTGTCAAACAATAAAACATTAAAGATACTAATTTGTTAAAATTATTTGGATTTCAATCAATTAGAATAAAGATTTATGAAAATTTTATGAAGATCAAAACCGGTAATTATTCTATATATCTGGGATTGTAAATAACCTTTTCCCTTTTAACTTTAAATAGTGGTTCATCAATTATATATCTCAGGCTTATTTCGTGAGAATTATCGTGAACTTTTCTCAACCCTGACAATCCTAATTCAAATGAATAATAAGCATATGCATTTTCTGCAAATTGATAGCCTGCCTGAACAATCAGTGCATCAATTGACTTACTATCATATCCTCTGAAATATAATCCCCCTTTAATAACGCCCAAATAATCAGCGCCCACTCCCAATTCAGTCTGTACAAGCCCGCTTCCTGCTTTGACTAAAATAGAGGGCACTAATAAGATTTCCTCTGTATAATCATAAAAATAACTTGCCTGGAACAAATAGCTCCTGCTTTGCCTTGCATCGATATTTCCTACCTGGTCACCTAATTGATACCTAAAGGGCAATACACTTTGTGAACTTAATCCCACTTCGAAAAATTGTGAAGAGAAGAACAAGCCAAAATCCAATTTAGGCGCCAGTCCCGAAATATTTTCATTCGCCAGTATTGGATCATTGTGATTTATTGTGGTAAATCCGTATTCACCGTCGGGTGCCCTCCAATCACTTCCATTGTAGGTAAGTCTTTCCATACCAACAGCCATACCACCGGATAAAAATCCAAATGGTAGATCCATCATATAATTGTAGGTAAGCATAAAATTCTGGCGACGCACCCTACCTATTTGATCACCCAATATCAAGGCACCAACCCCACTGTTTATAGCATCAATCGGCGTATTAAATGACAATAACTGGGTTTTAGGTTGTCCTTCTATACTCTGCCATTGAGATCTGAAATGTCCGGTTATCTGTGTTACCCCGGTCACACCGCCAAATGCAGGATTTTGGATAAACTTATCCCAATGTACAGAGGACATTTGGGGAAGCTGCTGCCCTATACTCAAATAGCCAATGAATGTGAATAGTAATATGTAAAAGTTTTTTCTCAAATATTTGGGTTTACTCCTACTTACAATATGCTAAAATTTTATGACAAATGATTGTTTACACATCAATTATTAAGCCGTCATATGCCAATTTAACATTTAATGGAAGTCGGCTTTCTATTTTCTTATGTAATCCCATAGAATGGCTCATATGCGTAAAATACACCTGTTCCGGTTGCAATTTACTAACTAACGCCAGGGCTTCATTTAGGTTCATGTGAGAATGGTGTTTATTATGGTGCAGTGCACTTATCACCAAAACTTTTATTCCCATTAACTGATTTACGACTTTTTCATTCAATTTTTTAACATCCGTCAAATAAGCAAACCCCTCAAAACAATAACCTAAAATAGGCAATCCCCCATGTTGTACAGGCAATGCTAAAACTGTAACATCCTGGATTTCATATTCATCCCAGGGACGTATGGGCTTCAGTGAAATTCGTGGGATTCCCGGGTACTTTTGACTGGAAAAGATATAAGAAAACCTCCTTTCCAGGTTCTCCAAAACCCTTGGCAATCCGTAGATAGGAATATTCATGTCATATTTAAAATTAAAAGGTCGGATATCATCCAATCCAGCCGTATGATCATTGTGTTCATGGGTAAGCAATACAGCATTTAATTTTCCGGGAAAATGGTCGAGCATCTGGTTTCGAAAATCCGGACCTATATCGATTATTAAATTCGTGTTTTTATGTTGTACCAGTACTGCCGGCCGGCGTCTTTTGTCCCTTGTATCCCGGGAAATACAGACTTCACAATGACAACCCACAACCGGCACTCCCTGGGAAGTCCCAGTTCCAAGAATGGTTATTTTCAAAATTTAATTCTTTATTTCAGTAATTCTTTCATATAGTTTATGCAAATATTTCATAGAGGGCTTAGACAGCAAAATTTCTTTAGGGTCTTCTATTTGATCCATAATTTCAAGTAGGGTTTCCACCTTTCCATCTGTATCAAAATATTTATTTACTACAATCATTTTTTTGTCCTGAATAATACAATATCCGGACTTAAATTGTCCTTTCCCAAAAATTACTTGATATTCCAGTTCTTCAAATATTTCCTTTAATCGCTTAAGTTGCCCTGAATTGAAATTCCCCATAACCACTTTTATTATTGCTCCTATGTAAATGCAGAAATACCCGTTATTTCCTGGCCTGTAACCAGAAGGTGTATATCATGGGTCCCCTCATACGTAATTACTGTTTCCAAATTCATAATGTGCCGCATAATAGGATAATCCTGTGTAATTCCCATAGCACCCAAAATTTGTCTGGATATTCTGGCAACATCCAAAGCCATTTCGACATTAGCCCTTTTTGCCATCGAAATTTGCCCATTAGTTACTAAACCACTATCACTCAAATACCCCAATTGGAAAACGAGAGCCTGGGCCTGAGTAATTTTAGTTAGCATTTCGGCGAGCTTTTTTTGAACCAATTGAAATGCAGCTAAAGGTTTTCCAAATTGAGTTCTTTCAAGCGCATATTTACGTGCGGTTTCATAACAATCTTGCGCTGCTCCAATAACTCCCCACGCAATCCCATACCGGGCTTTATTAAGGCATTTAAGTGCAGCCTTCAATCCCCTGGCACCAGGTAATATCTCCCCTGGTTCAATTATTACATCATCCAAATAAATAGTACCCGTCAGTGAAGTACGCATTGACCATTTATTTTCAATCGTTTCCACAGATACTCCTTTCTTACTGAGTTCAAGGATGATACCGTACACCTTCCCTTCGGTATCTTTGGCCCAGATGATACTAATATCAGCTACCGGAGCATTGGTGATCCACATTTTAGTACCGTTCAACTTATAGTTAGCACCATCTTTTACCAGGCTGGTCTCCATACCTCCCGGATTGCTTCCATGATTGGGTTCGGTAAGCCCAAAACAACCAATAGTATTACCTAGACTTAATTTTTTTAAATATTTGCTTTGCTGCTCGGGACTCCCGAAAATACTTATAGGATACATAACAAGGGCTCCCTGTACTGAAGCCATTGACCTTACTCCTGAATCCCCACGCTCTAATTCCTGCATTATCAACCCGTAAGCAAGGTCTGACATTCCCAAACCTCCATGCTCTTCAGAAAGTGAAGGGCCGAAACATCCTAATTCAGCCATTTCTTTAAACCAATTATCGGGTACTTTTTTGGATTCAGCTACCTTTTCCAAATTGGGTCTAACTGCCTTATCGACCCAATCTCTCACAGCGTCCCGGACCAATAAGGTGTCAGGGTCTAAATTGGATTCCAAATTAAAATAATCGAGGTGATTAATATTATTTCTCATTACTTTGTCGAAAATTTTGTATCCTTCCGCTCAAAATGAAAAAATGACTTGTTTCATACTTATTCTGTAATAATTTCTTACAGCGTTGGCCAGACCAGTAAACAAGCTCCATTTTCTACGGACCTAAAGGTACTAAAAAGTATACATTTGTATGAAAAGCAAAATTATTTTAAAAGGTCTTCGGTTTAAAGCCTTCCATGGGTATTACGCAGAGGAACAAAGGATCGGAGGAGATTATATGGTCGACATTGAGTTTAATTACAATATTGTCAAAGCAGCTACCACTGATTCCCTGGAAAATGCTATCGACTACGAAGAGATTTATACCCTCTGTAAAAACGAAATGGCAAATCCCCGGAAATTAATAGAAACAGTAGGGTATGAAATGGCTTCTCTCCTTAAAGACAGATATCCTGCTATGGATACCCTTACCCTCACCATACACAAACTTGCTCCTCCCATTGCAGGTCAAATAGACCGGGTAAGTATACAAATAGAAATTGAATGATTCCTACATATATAGCATTCATGGGAAATATTCAGATTGTCTTAAACGAATAATCTCAGGAATCCTAAATCTGAACACCGCACACCCATACCTTTAAGCAATAATCCAGTTCCTATGCAGTCGTTCTATAAACACAAACTTAGTCAAATATCAAATCCTTTCAAAAAGATACACCGTTGGAACCGTAATTAACCTCAAAGGACCTATGAGGGTATAAACTGATAAAAACACCTGTGGTCGAAGTATGATAACAACAGAATACTTTGATAATATTACACTACCCATAGAGGCCCGGATTGGGGAAATGAACTCAATTTTTCTACCCTTACCATGTTTGAGTACTTTTTTTGGTAAAATCATCTATCATAGATATCCATACCTTTCCTTTACGTAGCAAAAGAGGTTCCACACCCACAAGTATCCGATGCATTGGGATTATTAAACGAAAACCCCCTGTTGTTGAGCCCAACCTCAAAATCAATTTCTATTCCCAACAAATAAATAGCGTGCCCTTTGTCAATTATCACCCTTACTCCGTTGACCTCATATTCTTTATCGTTCTCTTTTTTTTCGTCAAACCCCAAAATATATGAAAATCCAGAACAGCCACCTCCCTTTACTCCTATCCTCAGGCCGTATTCCGATGGAATTTTTTCCTGATTTCTTATTTTTTCAAGTTCACTTACTGCTCCATCCGTAAGGGTTACCGGGTCCACTCCGTTTTGAACTTTTGTATCTTCCATGTGATTAATTTCTAATATTCCGATTAATACTTTAATTTCAAAAAATTAACACAAAGTAAAAAAGAAAAGTTTATTTTAATGTATGAATAATAGTGTAATAATTTTCATTTGCCTCAGTGTTTTTGGACTTTGTTTCATTTTTGGATTGTGGCTTCTTTACCATCTACTCAGTCAAAAACTGGATCAAATCTTATCCAATGTGTTTTTATCTCAAAGGCCAAATTTGTCGCATGATATGCTTCAGCGAAAGCTTCAAGCCTATGAAAGGCTCTCATTACTTATGGAACGCATACAATTCCCCAATGTTATAAAAAGGTGCCATGATGGAAATATGACTGCCCTTCAACTGATCAATATGATGAAAATGGATATTCAGACTGAATTTGAACATAACGTCACTCAGCAAATCTATGTTTCAGATCAATTATGGGAAATTATTTCACTTACAAAAAATGACGTCTTTGCCACACTTAATGATCTCAGTAACGATCTTGAAGAATATCAATCTGATCAGGTGTTCGTAGGTGCATTGATAGATAAATTGGATCAAAAGAAATTCAACCCCATAGATAAGGCATTACTGGCGATTCGAAAAGAAGTCAGCAGTTTATCGTAAAGTCCCGCATATGAAATTAACCAACCACTCTTCAATTTTTTTGTCGATAATTTTCATCGTCCTTATTCTATTTTCATGTCAGACTACCTACCATCCAGTCCAGGCAGAGTTTGATCGATATAGACTAAACGGAGAAAACAACACGGAAGGTGCACCTGAAATCGAAAGCCTAATAGCACCATACAAATCAGAGGTTTCCTCCCAAATGAATGAAGTCATTGCCGATATCCCGCAGACGCTAGTCAAAGATCGTCCAGAATCAACATTGGGGAATTGGATGGCAGATGCCATTGGTAAATATGCAGAAAAAACAACCGGAGAAAAAATTGATCTTTCGATTTGCAATTACGGAGGTGTAAGAATTGCTGAATTAGCCAAAGGAGAACTCACGGTAGGAAATGTATATGAATTAATGCCTTTTGATAATTATGTAGTCACAATGGTCGTAGAGGGTAAAATATTGATCAAGATACTTGAACGGATAGCTGACTATGGTGGATGGCCTGTCAGTTCTGAATTAGAGATGACTATTGGTGGGGACCATATTATTGAAGCAAAACTCAATTCCCAATCAATTGATCCGGTGGGACAATATAGAATTGCTCTGTCTGATTATCTTGCGAATGGTGGAGATGGGTTAAGTTTTTTAAGTCACTTACCAAAAAATAATCTCAATGTGTATTACCGAGATGCATTGATCAACATCGCCAGGTCTGAAAAAACAATCACTGCTAAACTTGAGGGAAGAATCAAAACTAACAATCATGACCAGTAGACGTAACTTTATAAAATGGAGCTCATTAGGTGGAATGTTTTTGTCGTCAGGGGTTTTTCCTTTTGATTTATTCTCCAGCCAAAGCGAACTCACAAAACTTACAATACTCCATACCAATGACATGCATTCACGCATAGAACCTTTTCCTGATGATGGAAGCAGGAATGCAAATATGGGGGGTATAGTTCGCAGAGCTTCTATGGTAAAGGACATTCGATCAAAAGAAGACAATGTGTTATTATTGGATAGTGGAGATATTTTCCAGGGCACTCCCTATTTTAATTTTTTCAAAGGTGAATTGGAATTTAAGGCAATGACTGCTATGAAATACGATGTGGCTACAATTGGCAATCACGATTTTGACGCCGGAATTGAGGGGTTTCACAATCAACTGAAGCATGCAAAATTTGACTTTGTTTCCGCCAATTACAATTTTGATGATACCATCCTACACTCGGCCATTCAACCTTTTACGGTCAAAAAAGTCGGTGGAATAAAGATTGGAATTTTCGGGCTTGGGATTGAATTGGAAGGACTCGTCCCAAAAGAACTGTATAAGGACACACAATATATAGATCCTGTTCCAACAGCGCAAAAGACCGCAATGCATTTGAAGTTTGAAAAAGACTGTGACCTGGTTATTTGCCTTTCCCATTTGGGATTCAAATACTCGAGCTCTAAGATTGATGATTTAAAATTGGCAAAAGCTACATCGGGTATAGATATAATATTAGGAGGACATACTCATACTTTTTTGGATGAACCAGTTTTAACAAAAAATAAAAACGGTGAAACAATTATAATAAACCAGGTAGGTTGGGCCGGAATTTTACTGGGAAGGATCGATCTTTATTTAGAGAAAAACAATACAAAAAGGTGTTATTCCTGTAAAAATATCAAGGTTCTTTGACCAAAAGTTTTTAATTAATCACAGGTTTATTTATATTTAAATAAGAGTTTTATTTACCAAAACAATATTTCGAAAAATATCCTATATAAACATTTATATTTTTTCATTAACATATTTTTTATTTTTATAATATAAATTTATTCTGATTTTTTTCGTAGATTTTCATTCCAAATGCGGATTAATTTTTTAAAATTCGCAGCCCCCAATTACCGATATAAAAATTACTGGGGTAAAGAATATTTTATAATAGGACAAAAAGAAAAAACGGAAATGGTGAATGATGGGAAAGCTATCTGGGATAAATGTCTTCAAATCATAAAATCCGAAATAAATCCACAGGCATATAAAACCTGGTTTGAGCCAATTGAACCAGTACGATATGATAAAAAAACGCTTACGATACAAGTGCCAAATAATTTTTTCTATGAATGGATAGAAGAGCATTATGTTCATCTCATGAAAAAAGCATTATTGGAAGTAATTGGATCCAGTGCAGGATTAAATTATCGTATTTTGAAAGCCAAACAAGATGTTTCAAATGCTGTAAAAATTGAAAAGAATACACAAATAGAGACAGAATCAGAAAAATTCAAAAACCCTTTTGTATTTCCCGGAATAAAAAAATTGAAGATAGATCCCAATTTAAATGCAAACTATACATTTGAAAATTACGTTGAAGGAGATTGCAACCGACTTGCCCGCAATGCCGGGATGGCCATTTCCAAACGTCCGGGAGGTACCGCATTTAATCCTTTAGTAATATACGGCGACGTCGGTCTCGGTAAAACTCACCTGGCACATGCCATAGGTAACGAAGCATTGAAAAATAATAAAAACAAGCAAATCCTCTATGTTTCGTCCGAAAAATTTACCAATCAAATTGTACATGCAATAAAAAATGGGGAAGTTGAAGACTTTCTCAATTTTTACCACCAATTGGACATTTTGATTGTTGATGATATCCAGTTTTTTGCCAATAAGACCAAAACGATGGATATATTCTTCCACATATTTAATCAACTCCACCAGGACGGGAAACAGCTAGTACTAACATCGGATCGGGCGCCCAAAGACCTGGAAGGAATGGAAGAACGACTGATCTCAAGATTTAAATGGGGTCTCACTGCAGATCTCCAATCTCCCGATTTCGAAACCCGTATGGCCATTTTGGACAATAAAATGAATAAAGAAGGTATCGAATTACCTGAAAACGTTCTTGAATTCATTTGTTATAATATCAAAAGTAATATTCGCGAACTGGAAGGAGTGCTCGTTTCCCTAATTGCCCAATCCAGCCTCAATAATCGAGAAATTGACCTGGAAATCACAAAAGAAGTTGTACAAAAGTTCGTAGAACAAATTTCCAAAGAAGTAACTATCAATAGCATTCAGGAATTAGTAGCCGGTCATTTCAATATAGGCGTGGATCACCTGCAAAGCAAGTCAAGAAAAAGAAATATTGTGACAGCCCGTCAACTTTCAATGTACTTTGCCAAAAAACATACAAATAAATCACTTAAGACCATTGGCGAAACTTTTGGAGGAAGAGATCACAGTACGGTAATTTATTCTTGTAAAACCGTTCAGGATCTCATGGATACAGATAAAGTTTTCAAAGACACTGTTTCCGATTTGGAAAAGAAAATTACTATGAGTTTACATGCAATTTAAATTCCTTGCATGATTTTTAAAAATGTTTTTATATTTGCCCCGCGTAAGTCAGCTTGCACACAAGAAAAATCTCAAAAACTGGATTAGGTGAGGTGGGTGAGTGGCTTAAACCACCGGTTTGCTAAACCGGCGTACTGTAACAGGTACCGCGGGTTCGAATCCCGCCCTCACCGCAAATCAAATGAATGCCCGCATTAGCGGGTATTTTTGTTTTTAGCATTGCCAAACTTGTTTGCGCAAAAGCTACAAACGAAAATACTAGTGAGTGAAACGAACTGAATTCTTTTGATTTGAAACTCCCATTTTCGGGATCACCGTAGCAACGCGTAGGTAATCCCGACTTTACTCACATACCTTCGCCAGAACCTATAACCAGCGAAACAAGAACTTTGAAAAATTGAAAAGTATTAGGCGAGCTTTTTTATTATTCCCCCAATATTACAATCTTAATAAAAGACCTTCGACGGTAGATGACCGCTTCAAATAAGTAATTACTATTTTTTACTTCGTTTATATTCTAATAAGTAAAAAAAATTATATCTACACAGGATGTACTAAATATCTAAATGACAACTTTAACATCAAAATAAAGGTTGGATCAATTCTAATCATAATTACAAACCTTTTAAAATTATCACTTATATCGTCTTTATTGACAAGTATAAAGCCTATGATTTCGAAAAATATTTAACATCTGATTCAGGAAGAGCTTTCCTCAGAAAAAGATTAATTTATCATTTTCAAACGAAAATACTAGTGAGTGAAACGAACTGAATTCTTTTGATTTGAAACTCCTATTTTCGGGATCACCGTAGCAACGCGTAGGTAATCCCGACTTCACTCACATACCTTCGCCAGAACCTATAACCAGCGAAACAAGAACGTTGAAAAATTGAAAAGTATTAGGCGAGCTTTTTTATTATTCCCCCAATATTACAATCTTAATAAAAGACCTTCGACGGTAGATGACCGCTTCAAATAAGTAATTACTATTTTTTACTTCGTTTATATCCTAATAAGTAAAAAAATTATATCTACACAGGATGTACTAAATATCTAAATGACAACTTTAACATCACAATAAAGGTGGATCAATTCTAATCATAATTACAAACCTTTTAAAATTATCAATTATATCGTCTTTATTGACAAGTATAAAACCTATGATTTCGAAAAATATTTAACATCTGATTCAGGAAGAGCTTTCCGCAGAAAAAGATTAATTTATCATTTTCAAACGAAAATACTAGTGAGTGAAACGAACTGAATTCTTTTGATTTGAAACTCCCATTTTCGGGATCACCGCAGCAACGCGTAGGTAATCCCGATTTTGATTCTATTGATATCTACGGAAAAGGTCCTTTTATTATTACCAGGACTCTCTCCGAAGATGAAATAAATTGTTTCTTTACTTCTAATTGGATGTCATCACTTTGTCATTCTTCCAAATCAGTATTGATTAGATTACTTTCTATGAACCCCATTAAATCCTCCTGGGTAGGCTGTAACATTTATCCCATTTTAAAAAGCAATCACTACCCAATACCCTAAAAAATTAGTTCCCCTACATCTCCTATGAACAAACCTAAATTCCCAAAAAAATAACTAAAACACAATCTTTTTCCAATCTGATTTGTTTAAATTCTGGCTCCAATAATAAGACTACTAAAAAAACTGTCCGGAATGGTCAATATAGAAAAAGAAAAAAACAAAGATCAAAATCATCTTCTTATTTCTTCTGTGCAACGACATATAGAAAAAATTAAAAAAGGTGGAGGTAACAAAAAGATAGAAAAATTACACCAACAAGGGAAACTGACTGCCAGAGAACGCATAAGGTATCTAATCGATGAAAACACTGAATTCTATGAACTGGGTACATTTGCAGCATTTGAAATGTATCAGGAATACGGAGGGTGCCCATCTGCCGGTGTGGTAATGGGAATAGGAAAGGTTGCCGGTAGAAGGGTAATTTTGGTAGCAAATGATGCTACAGTCAAAGCAGGAGCCTGGTTTCCGATGACATGCAAAAAAAATCTGAGAGCCCAGGAGATAGCTATTGAGAATCGTCTTCCCATTATTTATTTAGTGGATAGTGCAGGTGTATTTTTGCCCATGCAAGATGAAATCTTTCCGGATAAAGAACATTTTGGAAGGATCTTTAGAAACAATGCCAGGCTATCAAGTATGGGAATTCCTCAAATTTCTGCAGTAATGGGTAGTTGCGTCGCAGGAGGCGCATATCTTCCTATTATGTCAGACGAGGCTCTCATTGTCAAAGGCACGGGATCCATTTTTTTAGCAGGTCCCTACCTGGTTAAAGCAGCAATTGGTGAAAATGTGGATAAAGAAACCCTGGGGGGTGCTGAAACGCACTCGGAAATTTCCGGAGTTACTGATTACATTGCAGAATCAGATAAAGACTGCCTGGACCAAATAAAATCAATTATGGGAAATATGGGAATACTTACTAAGTCACACTTAGAGCGTAGTAACCCTGTTTCACCATCCTTACATTCAAAAACCTTATTAGAAGAGTTCCCAGAACATCGAACCACCCCATATGACTCATACCGTATTTTAAATTCAATTATTGATAGTGATACTTTCACAGAGTATAAAGCTAAATATGGAAAAACAATTATTTGTGGTTATGCAAAAATTGACGGTTGGCATGTCGGTATAGTTATGAACAACCGATCAAGGATAAAAACGAAAAAAGGAGAAATGCAATTTGGAGGAGTCATCTACTCTGATTCGGCTGACAAAGCCACCCGATTCATCCTGAATTGCAATCAGAAAAAAATACCCTTAGTCTTTCTGCACGATGTAACCGGTTTTATGGTAGGATCCAGATCCGAACACGGAGGAATAATCAAAGATGGGGCTAAAATGGTAAATGCCGTTGCCAATTCCACAGTTCCTAAAATATCTGTCATCATGGGCAATTCAAATGGTGCCGGTAATTATGCAATGTGTGGAAAAGCATACGATCCCCGATTTATTTTTGCCTGGCCCATGGCTCAGATTGCCGTAATGGGAGGTGAACAGGCAGCCAAAGTATTATTGCAAATAGAACAAAGTAAACAAGATTATAATGAGGAAGAATCAAATAAAAGGCTGGAAGAACTTAAGAAAAAGTACGCGGATGAAACATCAGCGTATTATGCAGCAGCAAGACTTTGGGTAGATGAGATTATAGATCCGGAAAAAACCAGGGATTGGATCTCTCTTTCACTGGAAGTAGCCCAAAATTCAGAAATAGAAAAATTTAATCCGGGTGTCATTCAAACCTAATCAACCGGTGATCAAATGAGTGCAAATATTCGACTAATCGATTGTCCAAGGGACGCCATGCAAGGTATAAAGCCGTTTATCCCTACCGATCTCAAGGTGAGATATATCAATGCATTACTAAATGTTGGTTTTCACACGCTGGATTGCGGTAGCTTTGTATCCCCGAAAGCAATACCCCAAATGAAGGATACGGGTGAAGTCCTCAAAAAAATAAACTTATCCGATTCTAAAACAAAAGTGCTGGTAATTGTAGCCAACTACCGCGGAGCCAAAATGGCTGTTGCATATGATCAAGTAGATTACCTGGGGTTTCCTTTTTCAATTTCTGAGACTTTTCAGCTACGAAACACTAACGCGACAAGGGAAGAAGCCTTCGAACGCATACGTGAAATCCAGGAATTAGCGGATATCAACGAGAAGAAAATGGTTATATATTTCTCTATGTGTTTTGGAAATCCCTACGGGGATCTTTGGCATCCGGATATAATCACATATTGGGCGCAGCGTTTCAGAGAAATAAACATTCATACGATTGCCCTGTCAGATACCATCGGAATAGGGAATCCGGAAACTATCGGTAATACGGTAAGTGCTATGAGTTCAACATTTGACAATATAGACTTTGGTGTTCACTTACACACTAAAAAAAGTAATTGGAAGGAAAAGGTTGATGCTGCCTTCAAAAATGGTTGTACCCGGTTTGATGGAGCTATTAAAGGTTTCGGAGGTTGTCCAATGGCTCAAGATGAATTGGTAGGGAACATGCCTTCAGAAAACCTGATAAACTATTTTGAAAAAAAAGAACTATTTCAATACGATCAAAATTCGCTATTAAATGCATTTGAAGTAGCCAAAGAAATTTTTTAATATGGCAGAGAATAAAACAAAAGCCCTTATCAATGCCATTAAATGGCCATCAATTATCCTCATAATAATGTGGACAATTAAATGCATGGAAATTTTTGGCCATATTAGTTTTTCAGCCTGGGGAGTATGGCCCAGGCACAAGGAAGGACTGATAGGTATACTTACCGGGCCTTTTATTCACGGCTCATTTGGACATTTAATCAATAATAGTATACCTTTCTTCGTAGCAGGTGTTATTATATCATACTTTTACAGGAGTATTGCTATACCGGCTATTATTCTTATTTGGACGCTTACAGGTGGGTTAGTTTGGGCTTTTGCAAAGCCTGCATTCCATATAGGGGCCAGCGGGGTAGTTTATGGAATGGTTTCATTTATATTTTGGGCAGGATTTTTCAATAGGGATCGGAGATCCATAGTACTTGCTTTGATCATATTATTCTTATACAGCGGAATGTTCTACGGTGTCCTTCCCAACCAGCCGGGCGTTTCCTGGGAAAGTCACTTATTGGGAGGCCTTACTGGAATTTTAACAGCTTATATCTTTAAAAGCAGGAGAGAACCAGAAGACGATGACTGGGGTGATTCAAATGAAGTTGACTTCTACTTTGATAATGACACATTTCGAAAAACAAAAAATGAACGCTTACTCGAAAAGGATAATAGTAATTTTTGGTATTCAAATAGATCCTAATTTACCTTTCTCTTACTCCCCTTTCAAAGATTTCAGAACAAATGCAGGCGGGATATTTATCGGCTGAAAATAGACCTGAACATTTTGAAAAATGTCATCATACATTTTTTTGGCAATAAGGGAATAGTGAATTTGTAGATATTCTCCCTCAAACCTCAATTTTTTCTTTGCCAACTCTACAATGCTTTTTGCTAACTCTTTTGGAAAAACGGTAAACGGTAAAGCCGAATACACTATATCCAGCTCATCAATATTATGTTTAATTAAGTGCTTTTCAATATTCTCTGCCGAATCCCCTACTACAATCAATCGATCATCCTGAATCGAATTGAGAATGTCAACAAATTTCTCATTGATTTCAAAGGATACTAATTTACAGTTATCCGGCATACGGTCAAGAATTCTTCTGGTAAGGACTCCGTCTCCTGCTCCCAACTCCATAATATAACGAGCCTTGTGAATTCTACTATGATTGATCATCTTGTCACATAGGTACCTGGAACTGCGCGTCACTGTTCCCACAGTCTTAATATTCCTTAATCCTTCCTTCAAAAATTTAAATCGATTCATCTTAATCCAGGTAAATTAAATATTTTTTTAAATCGGGATACTTTTCTATTCTTTCAGTCGTAAATCCTTCATCTCCAATCTCTTGCAAATTGTCGAATGCCACAATCAAAGCATTTTTATACCCCATTTTCTTAATTTCGAACAACCGCTCATTTGCTGAATCAAATGTAGGGTATATGCCTATATAATACGAAATAAAATCCGTATTCATTTTTTTTTCGATCAAAGCGTCATTCGTATCGGTGAATAAATCTCCTCTATAGACTTGTTTGGTAGTCACAAATTTTATCCTGTAATACAAACCCGTAGTTCGCCTATTAAAAAGTCCATAATCATCTCTCAAATACTCTTTATTTTGAATCTGCGGGTCGAATTTCATTTCAAATGAAACTGGTAAATTTTCCGTATTTAATAATTGAACTTCAATTCGACGATTCAAATTCTGTCCAGGTAAAAATGGCTCTCCATCCACGAAATTCTTCACAAATGGGTATTGTCCGCCAAATGTCCATATCTTAATTTTATCTGGTGGGACCCCATTTCTCGTCAGGTATTCTGCAATTTCTTCACCTTTTAAATAGGATTGGAACAAATTCTGTCCAGTCGTATGCTCCCTATTAGAATATACTTTTACCAGGAACTCAATATGAGGATATTGTCTATAATATTGCAGGATTTCTTCTAGTTTTGAAATTGTACCTTTAACCAGTACAGGACCATTATCCTTATAAAAAATAGGTTCAACCTCCCTTCGGGACAATATATTCATCTTGTCACCACCCAGATTCGAACGGAAAGATTCGTACTCTCTATTTTGCGTGAATAATACGGGAATTTTATTGGTCCGCTGTGCTTCTATCGGATGATCATAAAACAATCCATATATATCATATCCACCTTCTCCACCAGGTCTGTTTGATACGAGAAGGGCTTCCTCTCCGGAAGGAGAAATTCTAAAATTAATTTCGTCCATTCCACTATTAATCGGCCTTAACAAGTTTGATGGTTCTGTCCAATGCCCCGTTTCTTCCTCAAATATAGACGTGAATACATCATACCCCCCCATACTTTTTTCACAGTTGGAACTAAAATATAGATTCCTCCCATCTTTGGTTAAAAAAGGTGAAATTTCATGAAAATTGGAATTTATTCCTGGCCCCAGATTCTCAATACTCCATTTACCTGCTTTTTTAAAAGAAACATATAAATCATAGCCTCCATATCCCCCTTCCCTGTTGCTGGAAAATAGTATGGTTGAATCATTAAAGAAAAATAAATCTCTATCCCCTAATTCAGAATTATAAACAGGATGATTCCACTTCTTCAATAATCTTTCCGATTGGTTCTGTACCGAATCCACAACTGTTTTGGATAAGTTATTTTTATCTGAATATTCAAAAAATGCAACCATCCCATCCTGGTTAAAATCCAACAATACTTCATCTTCATGAGTAAAAAAACCCTCATTCATAGGAGCAACATTAGCCCAAACTCCCTGATTAATCGATGATGAATACATATTAAGATTATCACTATGATAGTTTCCCTCCCCAATGGTTATATCCGATCTATTGAAATCCCGGGATGAGGAGAAATATATCCTGTCTGAAATATTAGGGGAATAAATTGGCCTTAGTTCATTTCTGATCGAATTAACTACACTTCCAATATTTTCCATAAAATACGCATCAGATCTTTCAGGAGAATCAATTCCTACCCCTACCTGATTCAAATAATAATAACTTATAGTCTTGAATTGAGCATTTGTACTTTCACGGAGGTATCTTTTATATAAATCTGCTGCCTCTGAAAATGAATTTATTGCATGAAGTGCCCGGGCCTTGTAATACCAAAAAAAATTATCTACCCGTCTTTCACTTTCAATAATTTTATCCATCTCTTCCAATGCGTTTTCGGGATATCCAAAGTCCAGGTACAATCTTGACAAACTTAATCGAGCATCCTCATCTTTTGGCTTTCTTTTCAAATAAAGATCATAGTATTTACGAGCGTCATTAAATGCGCCGTTTTTATGAAATTCACCTGCTACTTTAATTAATTCGTCCGAATGGGCCTGTGCAGCCAGTTTGGCCGATGGGAATATCAAATAGCCAATTATTTGAAGTGCAAAAAAAAAGTGGGGTTTAAAAAAATAATTCATTTTAAAAATCGTCTTCATCAAATGATTCAAACTTTGTAGCTATTTCCTTGAGAAAAGAACCTCCAAGGTAACCATCAATAATTCTATGATCAAAAGATAATGACAGATACATTTTTTGCCTGATCCCAATAAAATCACCTTCGGCAGTTTCTATAACTGCAGGTTTCTTCTTGATCGCACCAGCAGCCAATATAGCTACTTCCGGTTGGTTAATAATTGGGGTTCCAATCAAATTATCAAAGGTCCCAATATTACTTATGGTAAAAGTTCCCTGCCTAATTTCATCAGCTTTCAAAGCATTTTTTCGTGCTCTTGAAATTAAGTCATTCGATTGTTTAGCAAGTCCTGCCAGGCTATACTGGTCTGCATTTTTAACAACCGGTACAATTAGTGTGTGATCCGGAAGAGCAGTTGCGATTCCGATATTAATATATTTCTTTAAAATTACTTTATCACCTTCCACACTTGAATTCAGGTAAGGAAACTCCCTCAATAATTCAGACAATATTTTTAAAAAGATAGGGGTATAGGTCAACTTAACTCCGTATTTCTCCTGAAACTTGACTTTATTTCTATTCCTCCATTCAACCATTTTTGTCATATCAGCCTCGATTACTGAGGTAACATGTGCGGCCGTTTCTTTTGATCGTATCATATGTTTAGAGATGGTGGATCTAACCCGAGTCATATTCACTACCTCTTCCAGATCACTATCATGTGATGACTTCGTTACATTCTCTTCAAATGCCTCAACGATATCTTCTTCTTTGCTAGCTTTTTGTTGCTCTTTACTTCCATCATCAGATTTTAGAATAAGAAACTCCATAACGTCCTGCTTAGTCACCCTTCCCCCCATACCAGTTCCCTGTATGCTTTCCAATTCCTCTTTTGAAATATTTTCTTTTCGGGCAATCGTACGAACCAAAGGTGAGTAAAAGCGATCTTTTTTATCCTTTAACTTCCGTACAGTTTCATTAACAACTACGGAGGTGGGAACTTCGGGTGTGGTATGTTCGTTTCCGTTGTTGGCACCATTCGTATCAGTATCAGCAATCAACTTGCTATGCTTACCATCATCCCCTTCCGTCTCTATAACTGCTATAACATCCCCTACATTAACTACCTGATCCACAGTTGCTTTCAACTCAACAACCTTCCCTGCTACCGGAGAAGGTATCTCAGAATCCACTTTATCTGTAGCCACTTCCAGTATAATTTCATCATGATCAATTGTTTGTCCCTCTTCTACCAACCAATTAAGTATGGTAGCTTCAAAAATAGATTCTCCCATTTTAGGCATCACTAATTCATAATTTGCCATGACCGTATTTCATTTTATTGTAGTAAAAGTAAAAGTTTTATCCCTTACTTAAAAATTTATATATCATATGCATACCTCTATTGAAGGTGTGCTCTATTATTCCCGCCCGACTGCTTCGAAAAGAAAACTTTTGTACCAGTATCCTTTCTTTATTTCCTACAGCAACAAAAACTGTTCCTACAGGTTTATCCTTCGTGCCTCCACCGGGTCCCGCAATTCCCGTGGTCACAATACCTATATCACAATTAGTTGCGTTACAAAGACCGGCTAACATTTCTCTAGCACATTCTTCACTAACTGCACCATATGTATCTAGTACATGTGAACTTACATTCAACAAATTTTCCTTTATTTCATTGGCATATGAAATAACAGAACCCAAAAAATATTCTGATGCCCCTGGAACAGATGTGATTTTATGAGCGATATAACCACCTGTACAACTCTCACCCGTAGCCATCATCAATCCTCTCTCCTTCAATAACTCACCCATAATGGTTGCCCATTCATTGTGATTCTCAGCAATATAAAAATCTTGAAGACGCGTTATAATCTTTTCTTTAAAATAATTAATTTTGCTATGTCCACTTCCTTTCTCCTTTACTTCCGTTAACCGAAGACGAACACCTCCGTGATACGGAAGATATGCGATCGAAATATTTCTGGGAAATTCCTTGATAATATCCAAAATAGTATCGACAACATCTGTTTCCCCTATCCCGGCTGTAAACAAGGTCACCCTCTCCTGGTTCAAAGACTTCAATGAAGGCAATACATAAGTGTTGAACAAAAACTTCATTTCAGTAGGAACCCCTGGAAAGAAATAAAACAATATCCCTTTCTGGTGAATCCGGAGCCCTGGAGCCGTCCCTACATTATTGTCCAATACTTCAGCTATTTCCGGCAATGTATATTGGCGTGCATGTTGTGCTGACATTGTCCGGTTTTTGTTTTCAAAATAGGATTTAATACGTTTTCTGGTATGCTCGTGGACTACCAAGTCGCAATTAAAAAATTTTGCTATTGACAAAAGTGTCATATCGTCAGAGGTAGGGCCTAGCCCTCCGCTAACCAAAACTATTGCCGCATCTTTAGATGCTCTATTTAAGGTCAATGTAATATCATCTACACGGTCTCCTATAGTATATTTTGAAACGACATTCCATCCCAAGGAGGCCAAACTTAACCCAAGCCATGATGAATTCGTATCAGTAATCTGCCCCAAAAGCAATTCATCCCCAATGGTTACAATCGACACACAATCACTCCTCATTCAATAAAAATTTAATTTGCTTAAAATCATATTTTCTCTCGACTCCTTCAACTTCGACCACAAGTTCACCCGTACATAATACATCAACTATGATCCCTCTTTTATACTCCTGATCCACCAGATCAAAGAATGAAAAATCCTCATCATAGCCAAAAAGGTATGTCAAATAAATTTCTTTAAGACTTTTTCCATTTTCTGCAAGATTATAAAACCTCTTTAGGTGCCCATAAAGGTCTATCCTTAAATCAGATATATTATATTCTTTGTCCGAAACCATTTTCAAAGATGTAGCATTAAATAAATATTTATCAAAATCATCCTGGTTAACATTCATTCCTATTCCTACGACTGAGTTTTTCACATGATTTCCGGAAAATGTGTTTTTAATAAGCAGCCCTGCTATTTTTTTTCGATCTACCAGGATATCATTAGGCCATTTAATCTGTATTCTTTCATCTTTTATAAATTGACGTAATAACTCCGTACAAGCCAATGAAGTTATAAAATGCAACTTAAATGGTTCTTTGGCGTTTATAAAGTCAGGATACAGAATTATTGACATTAATAAATTTGCTCCGGGTATAGACACCCATTCACTGCCAATTTGTCCGACTCCTTCGGTCTGAAAATCAGCAGATATGACAGTAAATGCAGGTGGATTGCTTTTTGCTATTAATTCTATACCGTAGCGATTGGTACTGGAAATAGAACTAAAGTGTTTAAAATGATCAAATTCAGCCAACTTATCAGTAAATTTGTAATTAGAAAATAAAAAAGGAATAATTTGCAAGCGAAGTTAAAAGAAAACCCGCAATATAAGCGAGAACATTTGAATGACTTTATAATCGAAAAAATTCAGGACCATAAAGGTAAAAATATTTTAAAATTTGACTTAAGATCCCTAGAAACCCCGCCTACGGATTTTTTTATCATTTGTGAGGCAGATTCTGTTACACATGTTAAATCTATAGCAGGAAATTTAGAAAAAGACATTAAAGACGAAATAGGCCTGTTCCCCAGCTATACAGATGGGAAAACACAATCGACATGGATAGCAATAGATTATTTCACAACGATTATTCACGTCTTTTATAGTGAGACAAGAAAGTTTTATGACTTAGAGGGACTTTGGCAAGATGCTGAAATCACCGAGTACGAAAATATATAAATTAGAATGGACAACAACAAGAACAATAAAAAGAACTCCAATAATAAAAAAGGTAATAAATTCAATATTTATTGGATATATGGAATAATAATTCTTTTACTTCTGTTTTTTAATATTATTGGATCCGGATTTGGTGGAGGACAGGAAATAGACTATAAAAAGTTTAAAAGCCTGGCTGAAAACGGAGATATAAATCGCCTCGAAATAGTCAACAAAAGTGAAGCAAAAGTTTTTATCAAAAAATCACGGCTTGACTCTGAAGAATTCAAAGATATATCACAAGATGCGTTTTCGCTGAATCAACCTCATTATACTTTCAACATAGGAACCGTTGATGCCCTGGAAACACGTCTTGAGAAAATTAATTCAGAACTCGCAGAGGAGAATCAACTGTATCCGGTTTACAAAACTGAATATAGCTGGACATCCGCCTTAACATACATTATTCCAATAGTACTTATTATAGCTATTTGGATATTTATTATGAGAAGAATGAGTGGAGGTGCCGGTGGACCCGGAGCTCAAATATTTAATATTGGTAAATCAAAAGCTACTTTATTTGACAAAGACACTAAAGTCAATGTGACTTTTCAAGATGTAGCCGGACTGGATGAAGCCAAAGAAGAAGTAATGGAAGTGGTCGATTTCCTCAAAAACCCTAAAAAGTATACTTCCCTGGGAGGTAAAATACCCAAAGGAGTTTTGTTGGTTGGCCCTCCGGGAACAGGGAAAACACTTCTTGCCAAAGCTGTTGCAGGAGAGGCTGAAGTACCTTTTTTTACGATTAGTGGATCCGACTTTGTAGAAATGTTTGTAGGTGTAGGTGCCTCAAGGGTAAGGGACCTTTTTAGACAAGCACGAGAAAAGGCACCTTGTATTATTTTTATTGATGAAATCGATGCCATAGGAAGAGCCAGAGGAAGAAACAGTATTCAGGGAGGTAATGACGAACGTGAAAATACCCTTAATCAACTTCTTGTAGAAATGGACGGATTCTCCAGTGAAAAAGGGGTAATACTTATGGCTGCTACCAATCGACCGGATGTTCTGGACACAGCACTGCTACGACCCGGAAGATTTGACAGACAAATAGGAATAGATCGCCCGGATCTAAATGGACGTGAACAAATATTTGAAGTTCATCTAAAACATATAAAGGTATCTGTTGATGTCAATGCAGAAGTATTAGCTGAGATGACTCCTGGTTTTGCCGGTGCTGAAATTGCCAACGTTTGTAACGAAGCAGCCTTAATTGCAGCCCGTAGAGACAAGAAGAAAGTTGACATGGAAGACTTCAATTACGCCCTGGACAAAGTGATTGGAGGTCTGGAAAAGAAAAATAAACTTATTTCTCCAAGTGAGAAAAAAGTAATAGCATACCACGAAGCGGGCCATGCAATTTGCGGTTGGTTTTTGGAACATGCTTCACCTCTTGTAAAAGTCACTATTGTTCCTAGGGGAATAGGCACTTTGGGTTATGCTCAATATTTGCCCAAAGAAGAATATATTACCAGTACAGAGCAATTGTTAGATCGTATGTGTATGACTTTTGGAGGAAGAGCAGCCGAAAGTATCATTTTTGGAAAGGTAAGCACTGGTGCACAAAACGACCTGGATCAAATTACTAAAATGGCGTACAGTATGATCGCTATCTATGGTATGAATGATAATGTGGGTAATATTTCTTTCCACGGTTTGCAAAAAGATCAAATAAACAAACCTTACAGTGAAGAAACCTCCGCATTGATTGATTCGGAAGTCAGGAAAATGGTTCAGTTCCAATTCGAAAGGGCAAAAGCTCTATTGACAGATAAAAGGGAAGAACTTGAAATTCTTGCCAAAGCATTATTAGAGCGGGAAGTAGTCGTAAAAAGTGACCTGGAAGAACTCATAGGCCCACGACCTTTTCCCGAACCTGAAAAACTAAAAAATGATGAAGTATCAGTGACTTCGGAAGATGAAAATACATCGGTGGAGTAATAATCATTTTGTCAATTAAGCAACAAAATATAGAACCACTTCTGAAAAGTACTGCATATTTACCATTAAAAATATATGAATATTGTCCCTCCAGGTAAGTCAATATTGGATCAATATTAATTTGTGGAAGGGAATATATTAGAATCTCCTGGGAGCAACCTTTTTATCACCAAAAATATTGAGAGAAAGTGATAAATGATGAACACCAGTGTCAAAATAAAGACGTTCCCAGGAATAATCAATTTTAAGTTCTTTAACGGCTATACCAAATCCCAGGGCAATGCCTTCAAGTGAACGTATATTTTCTATTCCAAGTTGGCGGTTCTGCAAGTGGTCATATGAAAATCGCAACCAAAACTTTTCCGGTTTTCCAAAGCTCATCTGCCCACCCACTACCATGTGGGCAAATATTTCGCGAACCAAATTTTCAATGCGGGAAGATTCTGACGAGCCGCCATTATCAAAATCATTTTGTGATTCATCAAATGGATTTAAATAGCTGAGACGGTTCCAATAATTTAGCTTTTGAAATTTTAAAAATAATTCAAGCGGTAAATATCTTAACTTTTTGCTACCATATATAGACAGGTCCCAGTTAATAGGGGTTCGTTCGGTCTCAAATGGAATAATCTCATGGCCCAAATTGCTGATTGATAGCCCTACAGCGGAATTATCACCCAAACTGTACACACTGCCAATATCAACACTTAGAATATGGGAATTGTAGGAATCAATATTCCGTAAATGATAATTCAATGCGATCCCAATTCTCAAATCCTGAGAAAGTGCTCGAGAAGTTCCCAAAGAGATACTGCTTGAACTTGACCTAAAAGTACCAATATTACGACCTTCTGCATCATATCTATCTGTTTCTCCAAAAGAGGTTTGCAATAATCTCACACCAATTGGCCAAATACTATCCAATTGAAGTACAGAAGTAAGAGAAAAGACAGATATTTTTGAAGGATAAAAAGAAGAATTAACTCCTACTTCCCCATTGAGTGTTCCCGTAAGAATTCCAGGATTAATACCCCATTGGTTAACATCATTCATTGACCGGGATCCGTTCGTTCCACTTAATGCTACTCCGCTTGCACCATAATAATTATCTAAAGGAACAAAACCATTATATGATTCATTTTGTGCATTTACTGAACACACCATCATAATACCCAAAGGAAAAAACCACAAACGCAGCCCAAACTGCAGATGGTCTCGTAAAAACATATACTTTCCAATAGGGGCTATCATATCATTCTTCTCAAATGTAGTATCAACAACATAAAGTAGGCATTAACAGTCTTGATAGCAAAGGTAAATAAAAAAAGCTGTCCTAACTAGAACAGCTTTTTGAGTAACTATTGTATTTCAACGACCCCGTTAATCTAATAAAAATCGGATCGATTATCTTCAATTTCAGCATTCTCTTTTAAAGCCCCGCTCAAAGCCGTATTAACTTGTTGGGCCATCTGTGATACTGAATTATTTTGCACACTTGAAAAATTAGCCGAATTTGTTTGAGAAACATTAGTGGGCTTTGCCACAAAGACGCCGGTATTACCTATTACAGGTTTGGAAAGCTGGTTAAGTTCAGTATTTTTTACTGCCGCCAATAATTTGGGCTCACGTCCTATATCAGGAATATTGTCGGACATAAAATTAACAGCCCCGATTGAATCTACTGTTACATTGAATTGCGAAGCTATGCTTTCAAGAGAAGTAGCATTACTTATTTGACTGGCAATTTGTTCTCCTTTCAACTTATCAAGTATGGTCTGTTCTACTTGTAATCTGACGCTTTCAGGATCAGGCAAACCTTCTGGTAATATTTCATTTAATCCTACAATAACATAGCGATCAATATAAAATAATTGAGGATTCTGATAACTATAAACGATTGGAGAAACATCACCTTCTTCCGTGCTGTTTTCAAATGCCCAACGGATAATATCTCTACTTACGTTTCCGCCACCAAAACTTGCAAACAAATATCCATTTTTTGTTGAAGGCTGGGCTTCCTGAATTCTAAACTCCGGTCTATCAGCAATTGCTTTTTTCAACTCGGGCAATGTCCTGGCGTTGGAAATAAATTCTTGCGCAATATTGTAAATGGAATCCTGTGTACGTTGGCTGGGAACAATCTCCTCCTGTACAGTAGCCAATTGAACTCCTTCCTGATTATTAATAAACTTTTTATCCAGTACTTCAACCAGGTGTACTCCAAATTGTGTGGCGACCGTATATAACTCTCCAATCTCAGCTCGATAAAAAATCAAATCATTAAATTGCTGAACCATTTGACCTCTTGCAGCATATCCCAGGTCCCCTCCTCTCGGAGCAGATGGTCCCTGACTATGTTTTATGGCTAATGAATCAAAAGTAGCCTGACCACTTTCTATCACTTTCATTAGACTATCAGCCGTTTGAAATCCTTGCATCAATTGCTGTTGGGTCTGCCCATTAAAAAGAATGTGCCTTGCATGCACTGAATCAGGTATCATCTTCCTGTCGACAATTTTAGTTGCTCTTATTGATCCCTGTACTTCATACGGTCCCACAAAAGACCCGACCGGTTTTTCAAAAACGGAATCTGCGATAATAGCAGGCAGTTCTTCTTTGAATTGATAAGCGGATGTAAATACACCTTCATTATTTTGGATGAAGGTAGTATCATTATCAGTCTCTTTGAAACGCTCCAAAACAGATCTGAGATTTTCTTTAACTTCAGCGCTATCAGTAGCAGTGGCCGTTACATTCAAGGTCATATATTCCAATCTTCTACCTTCTTCATCACGTGCAAATTCACTCCTATTCTCTTCCAAATAGTTTTGTATTTGCGAAGTAGTAACCTCCAGGCTACTGGCATCAGCTTCATTAAATGGGATTTTTACGTAAGAAAATTCCATTTGGTTATTCTGATCATCCATTAATCTATCTATCAACCAGGAGGGTGTATAAAAGGCCTTAGCTGCCAGGTTCTCCACTTTCCTCTGCTTGCGATCAGCGATGATCTCTTTCTCTTGCCATGCCCAGAATCGCTTTGTTTCTTCAGGCATCTGTCCTGCTTGAATTTGTTGTCTGATATTATTTAATTGTTGAAAATCAACACCTCCGGTATTGGGATTCGTAAATCTCTGCTGAACTACCGGACTGAGGTTTGAACCAAATTCAAGATCCAGTAGTTCTTCCCTACCCACACCTATACCATTAGCTTCTGCCTCCCGGTCGAATAAAGTTTTATTCAGGTAATAATTCCACAGATAACTCCTTCTCGAATACACATCGGATCCTCCACCGGCATATACAGCTTCTTCATGAGCCATAAAGTTTCGGTAATCCACTTTCTCCCCGTTAATCTCTCCTAACGTAAGATTTCCAGCTTGATATCTGCTGCTATTACCGACCATATCCATTATAAGGAATGCAGCTAGTGCCAATGCTATCATGACAAATAATAACCAGCTATTTCTTCTAATTGTACCTATTAAGGCCATAATTATTTGATTGTTTGCTTCTAAAAAGATTTGCAAAGGTAAAAAACTTCCACATTTTTCACCTAGACTTCTAAAATAAATTGTTATTGCTTTTCTTTCTCATTATAAAATTCCTGTGCCGCTTCCAGAGCATTATAAAATTCCTCACCAAATCCCCTTATCAATGCTTCTTTAGCAAAAGCTACCAGAGGCAAACCTAACTTTTCCCCATTCATAATAGCAGGAGTACAAATTTCCCATTCATCATAATTTAGTGCGGTAAATCCAACTTCCCTGTCCCGATTTACCCGAATAGGATATAATTCACAACTTAATGGTTTCTTAAAGTCAATAATGCCTTCGTTGTATTTCTTCTCAATCCCGCATAAAGCCATTCCCGATTCATCAAAAGTCACAAAAGCACAAGCCCCATCAGGCCTGAGTGTTGTTCCGTAATCATTCATTCCAGGGAAGTACTGCTCCACACCATTTGCATCAATAGCATCTCGAGATACATCATCCAATCCCGGTTCAACTTTGTCATAAATCGCCTTGAGTATTTCGCGTTCTTCCGGTTCAAGCGGAGCCCCATAATCGCCCTCAACACAGCATACTCCTTTGCAAGCAGCCAAATTACAGCAAAATTTTTTTTCCAAAATCTCGTCACTAACGAGTATATTATTTATCATGAACATGTCTAAACTATAATTGTAAATCGACAATTAAAATTGTATATTCGCTCCCTGTGAAATAAATTTTCACACTATTCTTATTTAATCAAAGATTCAAAAATATATTATCCTAATGAAGGAACTCAAGTCATTATTTCAACAAAAATCAAAAATTGTAGCCAATGAGTTGAAATCAATGTTAAAAGAAAGTGGCGATCTGAAGGTAGATGAAGTAGTATTGAAACAAGTGGTAGGTGGTATGAGGGGTATCAAAAGTATGTTTAGCGAAACCTCCCATCTAGATCCTATAGAGGGGATAAAATTCAGAGGGTATAGTATACCCCAATTGCGAGAGAAACTACCTAAATTAAATCATACTGAACCGTTACCTGAAGGTTTGTTTTGGTTGATGCTAACGGGAGAAATTCCAACTGAAGAACAGGTAAAAGGGTTGGCTGATGAATGGGAATCAAGAGCAAAAGTTCCCCAACATACTTATGATGTAATTGAGGCTATGCCCATTGACACTCACCCTATGACTCAGTTTAGTGCTGCTATCACATCAATGCAGACCGAAAGTATCTTTGCCAGAAAATATGCAGAGGGAATTAATAAGCAGGATTTTTGGGATCCTACCTTTGAAGATGTCATGAACCTTATAGCCAAACTTCCGGGAGTAGCGGCCTATATATATAGGAGAGTTTATCACAACAACGATCAAATTGCTCCGGACACCTCCCTTGACTGGGCGGCAAATTTTGCCCATATGTTAGGGAATAAAGATCCCGAATTCCAAAATTTAATGCGATTGTATCTTACCATTCACGCAGACCATGAAGGTGGTAATGCTTCTGCACATGCGACTCATTTAGTAGGGTCCACTTTAAGTGACGCCTATTATTCATTAGCGGGTGGAATGAATGCATTGGCAGGTCCATTGCACGGTCTAGCCAACCAGGAAGTAATTAAGTTTATTCTCGAAATGCTGGATGAGATAGGAACAGATGAACCAACGGATGAACAAATTTCATCTTTTATCAAAAAAACACTGGATAGCGGAAGAGTAATTCCCGGATACGGCCACGCTGTTTTGAGAAAACCCGACCCAAGATTTGTGGCGCAAAAACTATTTGCAGAAAAACATTTACAAAATGATAAGTTGGTAAAAGTCGTATGGCAATTGTACGAAATCGTTCCCGGTATTCTGGAAGGCCTAGGAAAAGTTAAAAACCCATGGCCAAATGTAGATGCTCATTCTGGCGCAATCCTTGTTCATTACGGCATAAAAGAATATACGTATTACACTGTTCTATTTGGTGTATCAAGAGCCCTTGGAGTATTAAGTAACCTTTGCTGGTCCCGGGCACTGGGTCTTCCTCTAGAACGTCCAAAGTCCGTCACATTAGACTGGATTAAAAACTATATTGCTGATCAACAGAATTAATTAAACATGAAAATACCTGACACACTCAAGTACTCAAAGGAACACGAATGGGTTCGCAAAGATGACGGAGATATCGTTACCGTTGGTATTACGGATTTTGCCCAATCCGAACTGGGCGATATAGTTTATGTGGAAGTAGATACCGTTGGTGATCAAATTGATAAAGACGAAATTTTTGGTACGGTAGAAGCAGTAAAAACTACTTCGGACCTGTTTATGCCTGTTTCAGGTGAAGTCCTCGAATTCAATTCGGAATTGGATGAATCGGAAGGTGATGATCCGGCTTTAATTAACGAAGACCCATATGAAAAAGGATGGATTGTGAAAATTAAAATGACAAATGCCGAGGAATGGGATGATTTGTTAGATGCAGATGAATACAAAAATTTAGTTTCATAATTTTTTTCTTTACGGATACAACAAAATCTCTTTCACAAACATCTAGTAAATAGAAACCGTGGGAAAAAAGAAATGGACAATACTTTTTTATTTATGGTTAGGTATTGTTTGTTATTTATCCCTAATACCGACGGGAGATAGAGTGCAAAAGAGTATTTTGGATCTTCCTCATCTGGATAAAATAGTTCACGCGGGAATGTACTTTGTATTAAGTTTTATCGCAATACATTACCTTCATAAAACCAAAATAAAGCACAAGTATTTAATGGCTTCTTTATTTTGTATCGGTTGGGGTATATTGATGGAGTTTTTACAAAGTTCAAAAATAATAAATAGAGATTTTGATATTGCTGATATTATTGCTAATATTATTGGCTCTATTCTAGGAATAGTTTTTTTTAAATTTTATAAATTTTAAAGCCATGTTAAATGACATTACTGTTGATGGGCGGACATTGGTTATAGCTCTGTTTGGCTTTTTGGCGCTTGTAATCGCTGTTATACTTGTTGTAAAGTATATAATGCGTAGCAAGTCAGCCTCAGACCTTTCGGACAAATACAGTGATCACGACTGGGGAAGTCCACTTCAAGGCCGGAGTAAATATCCGGATGTGGACGCTTTTAGGTTGTCGATGCCATTGTTACTCTTCGGTGGAGTCGTTGCTTTAGGTATTACGTGGTTGAGCTTTAATTACACGGAAAAAGATCCAGAAATTTATATTCCGGACAATGCATTGGAAATACCTGATGACATTGAAATTGAGCCGCCTCGTACTTCTGAACCACCACCACCGCCACCACCGCCACCACCGCCGGTGATCGAAGAAGTTCCTGAGGAACTTATCGAAGAAGAAGAAGAAATCGAGTTTGTTGACCAATCGGTAGAGGAAGAGACTTTTGTGGAGGCTCCGGTAGAAGAGGCAGCACCGCCACCACCACCGCCACCGCCACCACCACCACCAGCTCCCAAAGAAGAGGAGATTTTCAAAGTAGTGGAACAAATGCCGCGGTTTCCAGGATGTGAAAACATTTCAGGAACAGAAGCAGAAAAGAAAGCATGTGCTGATAAAAAGATGCTTGAATTTCTCTACGACAATATCAAGTATCCTGCCATTGCTCGAGAAAATGGCATTGAAGGTAATGTTGTTGTCAGTTTTGTAGTAGAAAAAGACGGTTCTATTACCGATCCAAAAATCATGCGGGATGTAGGTGCAGGACTAGGTGAAGAATCTATTCGAGTGGTTCAAATGATGGATAATCTCCCTCAAAAGTGGACACCCGGACAACAACGGGGTAATCCAGTAAGGGTTCAATTTATTCTTCCCGTAAAATTTGAGTTGAAAAATTAATTATCTGAATCAGATAATTTAGAATACAGTGAGAGTGATTTGAAAATTTCAAATCACTCTTTTTTTTTTTATAGAAACACAAAGAATCAAAAGTCTGGAAAAATTGTATAGTTCCGGCAAATAGTAACGTGAATAAACAACAGTTTCACCTTGTCAATGGATGCTTTTACTCCCCTTCTGTACTCTCTTTAGTATATCACTTCAAACCGCAAAGTTCTTTAAAAATAATTCAGTAAGAATTTATCGAAAATTCGTCACCCTCTTTATGATATTCTTATGGAACTTCATTAGAAGCAACCTTTTACGTAAAAATAATTAGTAAGACATATCCATTAAAAACATAAAAATTTACCGCCACAATCTTAATCAATATGCGGGCAATTCAAAAGATAATGAAGTATCAAGAAAAAACTTGAATACTATGTCGTGAACACCTATACAAGATATAGCACCTTTTATTCTCTGTACACCTTCTTGTAACGTCCGAAGTATTTAGCCACTTTGTTAATAAAAGATTATAGAGGATCAAAGTGGTAAATGTCAATCTGAATATCAATCTACTAGCTCCTTAATTTTTATATTCCTAAATTCCACCCCCTGCCCCTCAGCCTGCAAGCCTATATATCCTTCCTTTAACATTTTACCATCTACCTTAATTTTGGGATCAAAACCATTTGCCACACCACCTCCAATCTGTGGGTTGGTATATTCTAATACTTTCATATCATTCACTTTATGTACAATAAGAGAATCACTATGTACAATTAATTCCGCCTGCACCCATTCGTTCCATTTATACGTATCAGAGGTCGAATTAATACAATGCCTGGGATCCATCTCTCCCTTGTAAAAAACCTCAGTTCCCGGTGAACACATATTACCTGTAGGTCGAGATACACCCTCTTCAGCTTCCGCAAGCATCTGATATTCTACTGAGATGGGCCAATCCTGCTCCTTAAGAATTGTATTTGGTGATTGAGAATGAAACATGACGCCACTATTTCTATAAGTGTATTCCGGAGCATCCTTGCACCACTCATCTGTAAAACGATATTCAAATTTTAAATGGAAAGAAGAAAAAGGTTTTTCGTAAAAAAGATGACCATACCGTTCATCAAATTCTCCATAATCACTGTAATTCACCTGTATAACTCCATCTACTACTCTAAAGGTATTCCTGTAATTATCTCCCACATTATGATGATGAAACTTGGGTATCCACCCTTCCAAATTCTGCCCATTAAATATAGGTTGCCATCTATCAGATCCTTTGCTTTGTGCATCAATTCTATGAGACAATAACAAAACAGCTATCATCAAAAACAAGGCTGAAAAAAGGATTCGGTTATTCATTCCACAATTTACTTTGAATTCAAAAACAATACAGACGTAAGACCATAGGACATTCATGAAATATCCTTCAAATACTTATACTTTTTATACACCAATCTAGCATTATTTATCGCAATAAACAATCCAGTCCTACCATCCAAAAAACCTCCTTTTACGACGAAGTCTCTAACAAAACGCCATACTGGGCTCAGTGTATGCATTACTATACTATATTCCCTACCCTTTTCTTTTAATTTCTTACTGGCCAGGTATGCGTATCTATCTGTTTTCTTATATAAATGCTGCCAATCACGGTAAGAATAATGATGAAATATTCCAGTGAGTTTTACAACTCGCCCAGAAAACCTCAACCTCTCATGAACAAAATCCCCTTGCCAACTCGAAAAATTTTTATTATAAACTCTTTTTACCCACACCCCAGACCAACTACCATAAAAAACGGGAGTTTTTCCAATGTAATTCAAAAATGAAAAAGAATATACATCTTCCGGATTATCAAACGATAAAGTATTAATCTCTGAAATTAACCTATCAGATAGTCGTTCGTCAGCATCCAATGCTAATATCCAATCATACCTGGCTGACTCCGCTCCCAAATTTCTTGCAGCTGAAAAACCTTTCCAGGGATGAGAAATTACAGAAACTTGGGAATATTTTTTAGCTATTTCGACCGTATGGTCAGTACTTTGAGCATCTACAACAATAATATCGTCAGTTATATTACTTACGTTAGCGATAAAATCTCTGATATTATCAGCCTCATTCAGTGTAATCAGTACGACTGAAATATTGGTCATATTCAATTTTCCTTTTTACGTAACCCAAACCAAAGAATTTAATCTTCAGCGTCAACGCCTGATCCTGGGTAGTACACTTTTAAAGCAAAGTTCCGAAAGACCTTTACTTGTGATATTATCTTTCCAAAGAATTATATCGTCAAAATATCCTTTTCTTTAGCATCGATATGATTGTCTACACTTTCGTAGTATTTCTTGACAAGATCGTCAATTTTTGATTCCAACCGCTTCCCTGCATCTTCAGGAAAGCCATCCTTTGTTGCCTTCTTTACTACATCAAGTGCTTCCTTTCTTGTACTGCGAATACTTACCTTGGTATCCTCCCCAAGAGCCTTTGCCTGTTTCACAAGTGTCTTTCTGCGCTCCTCTGTCAAAGGAGGTACAGGAATTCTAATAAATTCACCGTCGTTCATTGGATTATATCCCAGGTTGGATTCAATGATAGCTTTTTCGATATCATCAATAATTGATTTATCCCAGGGTTGGATGGCCAGAGTACGCGAATCAACAGCCGTTACATTCGCCACTTGGTTTAAAGGTGTAGGAGCTCCGTAATAACTAACCATTACACTGTTCACCATAGAAGGATAAGCTTTACCCGTTCTAATTTTCAACAATTCGTCTTTCAGATGTTTTATCGAATCATCCATTTGACTCTTAGACACGTTTAATACACTATCAGTATCTGCTTGCATAATTTTTTATTAATTTAATAAAATTTAATCTCTCGATCCCATAAGTTGCATTACTAAATATAATAACATAACCAATGAGGACAACGCTGCCGCTACATAAGTCATCGCAGCCCATTTCAGAGCATCCCTCGCTTTTTCATGTTCCTTACCAGCAGTAACATTATTTTGGTCCAACCAAACCAAGGCCCTTCTGCTTGCGTCGAATTCGACAGGAAGGGTAACTAATGAAAATAAAGTCGTAACACCAAAGGCCAAGATAGTAATAATCAAAATTGTTCCTCCTGCGCCATTCATATTCATGCCAAATCCTCCAAGTGCAAACAATAAAAGATACTGTTGCAGACCAGAAGCTACTTTTACTACAGGCACAATCGCCGATCTAAATTTCAACATATTATAACTAGTAGCATGTTGAACAGCGTGACCACATTCATGAGCTGCTACAGCCGCAGACATAACACTTCGCCCCTGATAAACCTCCGGGCTCAAATTAACGGTGCGATTGGCAGGGTTATAGTGATCGCTCAAGAACCCTTTAGCGGGAAGTACCTGAACATCATTAATACCGTAATATGACAACATTTGCTCAGCAATTTCCTTTCCCGATTGGCCACTGGAAATTTGATCTTTACTATAAATACGAAATTTTGATTTAAGTCGATTACTTACAAACCATCCGATAATAGAAAAGGCAACTGCAATAATAATATACCCCGTATATCCTCCCATATTTAAATTTTATTTTATTTTATAATGTAATACGTTCAAACCCCGTATAAGGTTTCAAAACAGATGGAATTTCGATCCCCGATTCCGTCTGATTGTTCTCTAACAAAGATGCAACAATTCTTGCCAGGGCCAATACACTTCCATTAAGAGTATGAACCAATTCAGATTTTCCACTTTCATTCTTGTACCGTATTTTCATCCTATTACTTTGATAGGTCTCAAAGTTTGATACTGAACTTACTTCCAACCATTTTTTTTGCGCAGCTGAATATACTTCAAAATCAAAAGTCAGCGCGGAAGTAAACCCCAAATCGCCACCACACAATCTTAGAATCCTAAATGGCAATCCCAAATTTTTAAGCAAATTTCGCACATGTTCTACCATCCAGTCCAGTATATTGTAGGAGTCTTCCGGCTTCGCAATAACAACCATTTCTACTTTATCAAATTGATGAACCCGGTTCAAACCTTTTACATCCGCCCCATAACTTCCCGCTTCCCGTCTAAAACATGGAGTATAGGCTGTTAATTTGTATGGAAGTTCATCAGCGTTAACAATATCTCCCCTAAAAATGTTTGTAACAGGCACTTCTGCCGTAGGAATCAAATACAAATCATCCTTGGTGACATGGTACATTTGTCCCTCTTTATCCGGAAGTTGTCCCGTCCCTCTTGCCGTAGCAGCATTAACCAAGTACGGGGGAATAATTTCAAGACAACCAGCTTTGGTTGCCTCATCCAAAAAATACCGGATCAATGCCCTTTGCAAAACAGCTCCTTTGCCCTTATAAACAGGAAAGCCAGACCCCGCGATTTTCACACCAAGATTGAAATCAACAAGGTCATACTTTTCAATTAATTCCCAATGAGGTTTTGCCTCATCTCCTAATTGAGGTAATGGTCCGTTCCAATCTTCTGTTATCTCGTTATCTTCTTCAGTGACACCAGCGGGAACACTTTCATGTGGCACGTTAGGGATCTCCAAAAGATTCGCCTCCAACGCCTCTTCCGTTTCTTTTAACTTCTCCTCATAAAAACCGACCTTTTGTTTCAGATCTGCCACCTCTCCTTTTAGCGATTCAGCTTCATTTCCTTTACCGGATTTAAATAAATCACCAATTTTTTTTGATGCTTTATTTATATTACTTAGGATTTCATCTGACTCAGTTTGAAGGGTTTTGCGATCGTCATCCAATTTAATAACTTCATCAACTTTGGTTTCTACATCTTTTATCCCCCTTTTTTCCAGGCTTTTAATGACAAAATCTCTATTTTTACGAATTCTTTTTACCTCAAGCATACTTTTTTTGTTGTTTCTTTCATATTTTTTGCAAAGATATAGGCATCTTTAAAAAAAAGCACTTATTTTTGCGTCAAGATTATAAAATTAATCTTTTGATTTGATATACTCCTTTTTTTATTGTTAGATTCAATTTCCATAGTTTACATCTAGATCTTGAATAATTCGTAACATAAACCAACGGTATCATTTTATTTATTTATCAATCGATTTAAAGAAAGTTTAATCATATGTATGATATTTTGCAGTTGAATGACATGCTCGTTCCAGAGCTAAGAGAACTTGCGGAAAATTTAGGTTTAAAAAAATACAAGCGCCTGAATAAAAAGGACTTAATATATAAGATCCTGGATGCACAAGCTATGCAGAAAGAGGACGGTGAAAAAGGCGAAAAAGATAAAGCAGCAGCCCCCAAAAAACCGGAATCAAAAAGTAATCCCAATCAACCAGATAACTCAGATAGTAATCAAAATTCATCTGGCAGAAGGAGAAGACGGGTCACAAACACCCCAAATAGTCCCAATACTAAAAAAGGACAAAATCAAGGCGGTGCTAATCAAAAACCTTCTGAGAAAACTCAGCAAAACAGTACACGCTCCCCAAAACAGAATCCTGGCAGTAACGCCCCAAAAGCAAATACGCCTAACAACAACAGTAATACCAATCCAAAGAACACTTCTGACAAAAACAATAAATCGGACAATAAAGACCAAAATAGCCCAAAAAACAGCTCTCACAAAGAGAATCACAGAAAAGAAAATACACAAAACAGTTCTTCGGATAGACAAAAAAAGTCAAACGATCAAGAAAGAAATGATCAAAAAAAGAAAGAAAAGTCTTTTGATATTGACCTAGATGGTGCGATTGAAGGCATGGGAGTGCTCGAAATGATGCCTGATGGTTATGGTTTTTTGAGATCAGCCGATTTCAATTACATTTCTTCACCAGACGATATTTATGTCTCCCCTTCTCAGATCAAACTTTTTGGACTGAGAACAGGAGATACCATATTAGGAACAATCCGACCTCCAAAAGACGGTGAAAAATATTTTGCTTTATTGAAAGTAACAAAAATTAATGGACTCGATCCGAAGTTAGTTCGAGAAAGAGTTTCCTTTGATTATTTGACTCCCTTATTCCCCAATGAAAAGTTCAATTTGACATCCTCTCCTACTGGACGTGATATTGGGAATAGAATGATCGACTTATTTGCACCAATCGGAAAAGGTCAAAGGGGATTGATTGTGGCACAACCCAAAACAGGTAAGACATTTTTGCTAAAGGATGTAGCTAATGCAATTGCAAAAAATAATCCGGAATGTTATATGATCGTATTACTGATCGATGAAAGACCGGAAGAGGTGACAGATATGAAAAGAAGTGTCAAAGGAGAAGTAATCGCTTCCACCTTTGATGAGCCTGCCGATAACCATGTAAAAGTAGCTGGCATCGTCCTTGAGAAAGCCAAAAGATTAGTGGAATCAGGACACGATGTAGTTATTCTACTCGATTCCATTACGCGACTAGCCAGAGCCTATAATACAGTAGCTCCTGCCAGTGGTAAAGTATTGTCAGGTGGTGTTGAGGCAAACGCTCTTCACAAGCCCAAAAAATTCTTTGGTGCGGCACGTAATATAGAAAACGGAGGATCACTTACTATTTTAGCTACGGCCCTTATCGATACCGGATCAAAAATGGACGGCGTAATATTTGAAGAATTTAAGGGAACTGGTAACATGGAACTTCAATTGGATAGGTCGCTTGCCAACAAGAGATTGTATCCTGCAATAGACCTTACCAAGTCAAGTACTCGAAGGGAAGAGCTATTGCTCGATAAAGATACTTTACAAAGAATGTTTATCCTACGCAAATACCTGGCTGATATGAAACCGGATGAAGCAATGGAACATATTCGAAGATTGATGCTAAACACAAGTGACAATCAGGAATTTTTGGCTTCCATGAATGGATAAGCTGAAAAAAATACCAAGAATTACCAATTAATTTTGATACTTAAGAAATAACTTCTAAATTTGTGCTCCCTTTTAAGTGGGAGCATTAATTTTTAATAAAAAGAAGACTGAATCATGAAAAGGACATTTCAGCCATCAGTACGAAAAAGGAAAAATAAACACGGTTTTAGATCTAGAATGAGTACTAAAAACGGGAGAAAGGTTATCAATAGAAGAAGAAGAAAAGGAAGGCAAAAACTATCAGTTTCCTCTGAATTCAAATTGAAATAAGATCATCCCCTGGAATGTCTCAATTCCGTTTTCCAAAATCAGAAAAGCTCAAAGATGAGCATGCAATAAAAGACTTATTTGAAAACGGGAAAAAAATAAAGTTCTATCCCATCCTATTTTTATATGGCACGATAAAACGTGCTCCAATTGAAAAAAAGGCACCACCAACCATCCAATGTGCCTTTACTGTATCCAAAAGACGCTTCAAAAAAGCCACTGATCGCAATCGAATAAAAAGGGTAATGCGCGAAGCGTACCGTTTGCAGAAACATAAAATAGCAGAAGTGATCACTTCTGCGGAAACGGATGATCAGGTCGGATTAATATTGTTGTATATCGGTAAAGAAATTCCGATATTTTCCAGCGTTAATAAAGCTATTAATCGTTTCATTCTAAAACAACCGGCAGAATGAAATCAATTATAATTATCCTTTTCTTTCTTTACCTCCAACCTTATAAGGCATACACACAAGTTTTTCTCCAACTTGAGAAAATCGGTAATACTAAAACACTCAAAATTCCTGTAGGAAGTGAAATTGAATTCAAATTAAAGGGAAGAGATTATTATACAAAAGAGAAAATAACAGGGTTTCGACCGGACCAAGGTGTAGTTATTACCGAAAGCGAAGTATTTTTTGCGGATAGTATATATTCTATAATTCCCAATGATTTTTATCACAGGAAAGGGAGATTCTTTATTTACCCTTTATATACATTAGGAGCTACAGGCACTTTATCCGGAATTATAGGGACTATTTATGAAAAAAGATTTAGAGCCGGTCTATTGCTTCCGGGGCCAATCGTATTCGGAATCGCCTGGTTACTCCACCAATGGATTGACCGTCCCTATGTAGCCAATAAAGGATGGAGGTTCCGGGTTGTTGATTTGCGAATGTCCGTACCGGAAGAATAAATATAGATTATTTCTGAAGTATAAATTCCAACGCCAGTCTGTACCCCTTCAATCCCATTCCAATAATAATTCCATCACATACCGGACTTAAATATGAGTGGTGCCTGAATACTTCTCTTTTGTGAATGTTGCTAATATGGACTTCCACCTTAGGTATGGATATATTGGCCAAGGCATCATGTATAGCCACGGATGTATGCGTATAGGCTCCGGCATTAATAATTATTCCAGAGACAGAAGAAGAATATTTCTGGATACAATCTATTAGCTCCCCTTCTGAATTGGATTGAAAATACTCTAATTCTAACGTATTTGAATACAAATCTTTTAACTCATCCAAGTAATCCGTAAAAGTCGTACTCCCATAAATTTCCGGCTGACGGGTACCCAATAAATTTAAATTTGGCCCATTTATAATTAAAACTGATAATTTTTCCATATTAGTTAGCTAGCTCAGACAAGAATTTTATTCTTACTAATCGTATTTCATCACTATTGATATCATCTTCTTCTAATTCAGCCAGAGCATCTTCAAGGGAATCACTTTCCGCTTCCATAAAATATTCATAAATATCCTCAATAACATATTCATCTATATTCTCGTCCAGGTAATAATCAATATTTAATTTTGTTCCTGAAAAAACAATGATCTCCAGTTCCTCTAACAATTCATTATAACTCATATTAATTGCTGAAGCCAGGTCTTCCATGTCCATTTGCTTGTCAATTCCCTGAATAATTGCCACTTTAGACTTGGATTTATTCGCAACTGTTTTAACAACAAACCCTTCGGGCCTTTCTATATCATTCTCTTCTACATAGTCTGCAATTAACTTGAGAAATGGCCTTGCGTACCTTTTCGCTTTGCCTATGCTTACGCCTGAGATCTTGGTCATATCCTCCATACTCAACGGATATTGAGTCGCCATATCTTCCAGTGAAATCTCCTGAAACATTACATATTTTGGAATCCTTTTCCTCTTGGCTTCCCTGTCACGAAGGCTACAAAGCATTTTAAACAAAATGTTATCTACTGCACCACCACGCCCCACTGATGGATCGTAACCACTTTCTTCCATTTTTTTGTAGCTCCGGTTAATTCCCAACCAAAGTTCACTGGGGTTTTGTATAAAATCTTTGCCTTTATCACTTAGCTTCAAAACACCATACGTCTCAATATCTTTGAACAAAAACTTTTTTAATATTCCCTGTCTGTACATTGTATTCCAAAAATCTTTGCCCTTATCCTTCCCGGAACCAAACCATTGATGTTCGTTGAGACTAAAACTTTTCAATGTTTCATTTTCTTCCCCCATCAAAAATTTGACCAACATTTTAGAAGTATAATTCTCTTTTAGTGAATCAATGACACTTAATGCATGGACCATTTGATTCGATACTTCCTCTTTTTCGACGGGATGCCTGCAATTATCACACATATCATTGCACTTATCCCTGGTATAAGATTCTCCAAAATAATTAAGAAGGAAAGCCCGCCTGCATTCTGAAGTCTCTGCGTAGTCCATTACTTCCTGCAACAATACCATTCCCATTTCTCGTTCAGCTACAGGCTTGTCTCTTAGGAATTTCTCCAATTTCAATAAATCCTTGGGCGAATAAAAAGCCAGACACCTTCCTTCTAATCCATCTCTACCCGCTCTCCCGGTCTCCTGGTAATAATTTTCAATACTCTTTGGCATATCATAATGAATCACAAACCTCACATCAGGCTTGTCTATCCCCATCCCAAACGCTATCGTAGCACATATCACTTTTACGTCCTCCATAAGAAAAGCATCCTGTGTATTGGCACGGGTATTTGCATCCAATCCTGCGTGATATGGGGCCGCATTGATATTATTCATATTCAACGTCTCCGCCAGTTCCTCCGTAGTCTTTCGATTCTGTACATAAATAATTCCCGAAGGGTCATTCATTTCATTGATGAATTGGATAATCTCTTTTATTGCATTTTGCTTATTTACCTTAGGACGTATTTCATAGTATAAATTAGTCCGGTTAAATGAAGAAACATATTTATTGTAACTCCCTAAATTGAGATTCTTAACTATATCGCTCTGGACCTTTGGGGTAGCTGTAGCGGTAAGGGCCATGATGGGTATATTGGGTCCTATTGAATCCACCATGAACTTAATCTTTCGATATTCCGGTCGAAAATCGTGCCCCCATTCAGAGATACAATGTGCTTCATCCACTGCCACCAAAGAAATATTTACGCGATTAAAAAAACTAAGGTATTCCTCCTTTGTAAGCGTTTCCGGAGCTACATATAATATTTTTGTTTCTCCCTCAGTAATATCACTCATTACTTTCCGGATCTGAGCCTTATTCAATGATGAATTTAAAAAATGGGCTATACTATCAGACTGGCTATACCCTCGTATCAAATCTACTTGATTCTTCATCAAAGCAATTAATGGGGAAATAACAATAGCAGTGCCTTCCGATAAAATTGCTGGTAATTGATAACACAGAGATTTTCCACCACCGGTAGGCATAATAACAAAAGTATCATGGCCCGAAAGAATGCTATTAATAATCTCTTCCTGAGGTCCCTTAAATTGATCAAAGCCAAAATACTGCTGAAGAGCCCCTTGCAGTGATTTCTCTTTAAACTCCATAATTGATATTTTACATTAAATCTTAATTCACATACGAACTCAATATGGTTCTATCAATTAAAATATCTATTTTTCGTGAAATTTCACACATAAAATCAGATGAATGTGCACAAATCATCTTTAAAGATAGCAACTGAGACCCTCAAACTGGAAAAAAACACTATTGAAAATTTAATTCCTGAAATTGGTCCAGCCTTTGAAGAAGTTGTCCAAGCAATTCACCTGTCCAAAGGTAAATTAATTATTACAGGAATTGGAAAAAGTGCGATTATTGGTCAAAAAATTGTTGCAACTCTCAATTCCACTGGGACCATTTCTACATTTTTACATGCGGCAGACGCTATTCACGGAGACCTGGGTGTTATAGATCGGTACGATATTATACTTTTCATTTCTAAAAGTGGTAATACTCCCGAGATAAAGATTATTCATAATATCATCGAAAAGTTTGGTAACAAATCCATTGCCATGACCGCCCATAAGGAATCATATCTGGCATTACACTCTGATTTTTTATTATTTACACCCGTAAAATATGAAGCAGATAATGACAATCTTGCGCCGACTTGTAGCTCTATTGCACAACTTGCTATGGGTGATGCCCTCGCAATGTGCTTATCGGCACTAAAAAATTTTAGTAAGGACGATTTTGCTAAGTTTCATCCAGGTGGAAGCCTCGGCAAAAAGCTTTATTTAAAAGTCCAACATTTGCTCCACTTACACGAAAAGCCTATGGTATCTCAAGAAACTTCCATTGAAAAAGTCATCCTTGAAATAACTGCAAAAAGACTGGGGGCTACGGCCGTAATACACGATAATAGAATTACAGGTATTATTACAGATGGGGATTTACGTAGAATGCTCCTGCACGAAAAATTTAATTCAACTGTAAAAGCTATTGATATTATGACCTTGAATCCAATTTCAATTAGTCCGGATGAAATGGCAATATCGGCTATTCAGATTATGAAAAAAAACAGTATTACCCAACTGATTGTAACAGAAAAAAATGAATATCTGGGGATGGTTCATCTACATGATTTACTAAAAGAAGGCATAGCCGAATAAATGATTTCATATGATTTTCCCAATTGGCGATGATAATATTAAGGGCGGGGCAAAGCCTGTTTTTACGTATTTCTTCCTTTTATCGAATATTTTAATCTATATCTATGAGGTGAGCCTGGGAGGCAATTATCTACAGGTTTTTTTTAACACATTCGGTACAGTACCCAAGGATTTTCTAAATGGTCATAAACTTTATTCTGTGTTCACAAATATGTTTTTACACGGTGGGATGGCTCATTTGGTAGGGAATATGCTATTTCTTTGGATCTTTGGAGACAACATTGAAGCGGTTTTCGGCAATATAAAGTTTTTCCTCTTCTACATAGCGGGAGGGGTTATTGCATCGCTTGTTCACATTGGAATGAATTACCAAAGTACCATTCCCAGCCTCGGAGCCAGTGGAGCTATTTCAGCTGTCCTGGGAGCTTATCTTATATTGTTTCCCAGATCAAGAATAAAAATGATTTTTATCATATTTTTTATGACCTTTTATATTCCTGCTTTATTTTTTATCGGGTTCTGGTTTTTCCAGCAATTTTTATCGGTGTATAATGAAGCCGGTCAAATGCCGGCCCAAACACAAGGAGTAGCATGGTGGGCCCATATCGGGGGCTTTATCTTTGGAGTTATTGTAGGGTTCTTCTTTCGTACCAAAGCAAAAACTTATGAATTTGTAAGGGAGTATAACAACCGCTTCAACCATTCAAAGTATCGTTAGAAAGTGCAGTCAATGCTGCAAAAGAAGTACAGCCCAAAAATCCCAGAAACGTATTTTCTACGAGGCAGCTAATCATAAATAATATAAATACAGAACCAAAAAGAGGATCTTTATACATACCGGTGTTATAAAACATATACCCTAAAGCATATAATATTATCCCCAACCCAACAACCCCAAAACCAGCGAACCATGTAATAAACATATTATGTGGATAGAGTGAAGCAATTACATTTTCTTCTCTTTGGAAAATCCACGACATTTCATCTCTTAAATCTCCAATACCTACGCCAATAATGGGATGAGATATTCCAATTTTCCATCCCAAACCAATAGACTTCAAGCGCATTGCATCAGAATAATACGTCCATGAATAACTATCCAAATTACCCATATCATCTACCCAATAAGACCACTTTGCCTGGAGAGAGGGAAAAACCAGGAATGATATAATTGCTAATACAGGTAAGCCAAATGCGAAATACTTCCATGAAAAGTCCCATCGGGCATTGGCCCATATTATTAGCAAAATAATTCCTACATACATTAATATGATACCAGTCCTGACGGCTAAAAGATGAACCCCGAAAAACAGAATTAACGTAAAAAAAAGTACTGTAATTTTTCTCTTTATAGAATGATTGAATTCCAAAAACGAAGCCAGTCCAATTAAAGTAGCAATAGCCAATAAAATACTCGTTCGTATATGATTCATTGGCAATGGTATAGAGCCTCCCTTATAAATGTCATTATTTATTGTATCAGAATTCCCTGCATATATGTATATGATGTAAATACAAAGGGCCATTCCTCCCCAAATAAACTGGTTTAATATCATTTTTCTGTTTCGGCTAATTAATTCGGGATTAATGTGGAAGCCTGCAGGAATTATTATTAAAGGCAAGCTGGCCTTCCATAAATTAAACCAATCTCTTGTATTATAAGTCCAAAGTCCAGATATGAATACTACAAATGATATAATTAAATATGGGGTCATTGACCGTAAAAATCCCGGCATTTTCATTCTCTTTGCTTCAAAAAGCACCATTACTACAAAACAACCCAACAAAATGGATATTACAGCTTTTGAAAAGTAAAATGCCCAGGGAAGCAATAACCAAATTCCCAATAACAACCTCTCCTGCCAATTCAGGTTAATTTTTTTTATATCCATTTCTTATTCCTATCAAAAAACTATAATACTATAGTATCTATACTATAAATTCAAATTTGATAAATTCTCATTCCCTTTCATTCAAAATAATAAAATTATACCTTTGTCAAATTAAAAAGTAATTTATACAGGATTTTAATATGGATGCTATAAGTCAGTTGGAATCATACCGGGAAGAAATTGAAAATATTTCGATGGAGACAAGCGAGGAACTAGAGAAATTTCGAATTAAATTTTTAGGGTCAAAAAATCAGCTCAAACCATTATTCTCAGAAATAAAGAATATTCCACCTAATTCCAGGAAAGAATTTGGTCAACAGATTAATGCCGTTAAAAAGTTGGCAGAAGAAAAATATCAGTCCCTAAAGCTTTCGTTGGAAAGCTCTGAACAAATAAAAGAAATTAAGAATCTGGATCTTACAAAACCAGGGCCGACAATTAATCTGGGATCCAGACATCCGGTATCATTAGTTATGAATCGGATTATTGATATATTTTCCAGAATAGGTTTTTCAATTGCTGAAAATCGTGAAATAGAAGACGAATGGCATAATTTTACGGCTTTAAATACTCCGGAAAACCATCCGGCCCGTGATATGACTGATACCTATTATATCAAAAATGATTGGACCCACATGCTTCGCTCCCAAACAAGTACGGTTCAGGTTCATGTGATGGAAAGTCAACAACCTCCTATTAGAATTATTTCTCCAGGTAGAGTATATCGAAATGAAACGGTATCTGCCCGATCTCACTGCCAGTTTCACCAGGTAGAGGGGCTTTATATTGACAAAGATGTATCGTTTGTGGATTTAAAAAACACGTTGTTGTACTTCGCCCGGGAAATGTACGGACCAGAAGCAAAGATAAGATTACGGCCCTCTTACTTTCCATTTACAGAACCAAGTGCAGAGGTAGACGTATATTGGGGACTGGAAACCGAAGCAGACCACAGGATAACCAAAGGAACGGGATGGCTTGAAATAATGGGATGTGGGATGGTTGACCCCAATGTTCTGGAGAACTGTGGAATCGACCCAGATGAATACAGTGGTTTTGCATTCGGAATGGGTATCGAAAGGCAAGCTATGCGTATGTATGGAATTACGGATATCAGAATGTTCTTCGAGAATGATATGCGGTTTCTAAATCAATTCAGATCTGTAAGTATATGAAAGTAAATATACCTAAAGGTACCCGGGATTTCGGGCCACAGGAAATATACAAACGAAAGTATATTTTTAATACTATTAAGAAATACTTCGAACTTTTTGGATATGTCCCAATCGAGACTCCAGCCATGGAAAACCTTGATACATTAACGGGTAAATATGGTGAAGAAGGCGATCAATTATTGTTTAAAGTACTAAACAATGGGGATTTCTTAAAAAAGGTTTCACCGGATATATTAGAAGAAAAAAACAGTCCTAAAGCTGTTAAGCAACTATCCAAACGGGGATTAAAATACGACCTGACGATACCATTTGCCCGTTATGTAGTAATGCATAGAAATGAAATAAATATTCCTTTCAAAAGATATCAAATACAACCCGTATGGAGAGCTGACCGGCCTCAAAAAGGAAGATATCAGGAATTTTATCAATGCGATGCCGATGTAATTGGATCTTCATCATTGCAATACGAAGCGGAATTTGTCCAATTATTCGATAAAGTTTTCAGGGATTTAGGTATCTCAGTTGATATAAAAATAAATAATAGAAAACTCCTCACAGCTCTATCTATATTAATTAATGAAGAAGAGAATTTAACATCGATTACTACTGCTATTGATAAATTAGATAAAATCGGGGAATCAGGAGTAGTCAACATTTTGAAAAAACTGAAATTGCCTGACGCAAAAATTACATCCATCCTGAAATTTCTGTCCTTTAGAAATTTATCTGATGTTCGGGAATTTTTCAATGATATTGAATTAGGGCAACTTGGAGTAAAAGAATTAGAAGAAATATACAGCTTCTTGACAAATCAACAACTAACCAATACTTTGACCTTTGATCCGACCTTGGCGAGAGGATTGAATTATTATACCGGTACCATTTTTGAAGTTGCTGCTAAAAATGTAGAAATGGGAAGTATAGGAGGAGGTGGTAGATATGACGATCTTACGAAAGTTTTTGGAGGTGAAGCCCTCGGGGGTATTGGTATATCTTTTGGGGCCGAAAGAATTTTCGATGTAATGGAAGAACTCAAATTATTTCCCCCAAAAATAAAATCAGCTCCAGTGTTGATACTCACATTAGACCCCATTTATCAACAGCATGGTTATACAATATTAAATACCCTTCGTGATGAAGGAATAAAAGCGGATCTTTATCCAGCAGGTGATAAGATGAAAAAGCAAATGAAATATGCAAATAATATCAATTGCCAATTCGTAATAATTATTGGAGAAGAAGAGTTTCGAAACCAAAACGCATCTCTAAAAAATATGATTACAGGTGAACAAGTCACCATCGACAGAGATGAAATTGTAGAAAAGTTATTAAAACCCGAAAACCATTGAAGTCCAATACACTACAAAATTTAAGAAGTCAATTATTTGACGGCAATTTATCTGTTTGTGAAATCGTAAACTATTACCTGGAACAAATAGACACTCACAGTTCTCTCAATGCATATATTGAAGTATGGAAAGATGAGGCATTACAAAAAGCCAGCGAATTAGATCATAAAATTACAAATGGTAAAGAAGTAGGGAAGTTGGCAGGTGCGGTATTTTCGGTAAAAGATGTAATTTGTGTAGAAGACAAAATTGTAACGGGAGCCTCAAAGATCCTGGATAATTACCGCTCACCGTTCAACGCAACAGTTATTGACAAAATCTTACAGGAGGATGGAATTCTCATTGGCCGTACTAACTGTGATGAATTTGCCATGGGGTCTGACAATCGGAATAGTTTTTATGGTCCTGCATTAAATAAACTGGGAGAAGACAAAGTACCAGGGGGGTCATCAGGTGGTGCAGCTGTATCTATACAAATTGACAGTTGCTTAGTTGCGCTTGGTAGTGACACCGGTGGTTCGGTTCGTCAACCTGCCGCATTTACGGGGACCATTGGTATCAAACCAACTTATGGTCGGTTGTCCAGATATGGATTATTAGCCTACGCATCTTCTTTTGATCAGATCGGATTAATTGGCAACCATCCTGAAGATTTATTAACGACCCTGAACATAATATCCGGAACAGATATAAATGATGGAACGGTATCCCCAACAGCCAATGAAGCCATATCTGCTACAATTGAGGCAAAATTAAAATTAGGTATAATGAACTCTGGTTTTGATCATCATTCGATGGATCCGGAGATCAGAACGTTTTCAAAACAATTCATTGAAAAGACTCTCCAAGACAAATACACTGTAGAAAATGCTGAGTTCGATTTAATAGATTATGTCATTCCCACATATTACATTTTGACATCAGCTGAAGCCTCGGCTAATTTATCAAGATACGATGGCGTACGCTACGGTTACCGCGCAGAAAATGTTAAAAGCCTCAATGAATTATACACCAAATCCCGTACTCAAGGTTTTGGAAAAGAGGTAAAGAGAAGGATCATAACTGGTACTTATGTCTTATCCAGTGGATATTACGATGCGTACTATAAGAGAGGACAACAAGCTCGAAGAATCCTTGTTAAAAAAATTAAGAGTTTAATGGAGGAATTTGATGCTATTATTTGCCCGATCACTCCTAAATTTCCTTGGTCAATAGACGAAAAAATTTCTCCAGTAGAACTTTACATGTCTGATATTTTCTCCGTTCTACCTAATCTTACAGGGTTTCCAGCAATTAGTATCCCTATTGGTACATCCCAAAACGGCTACCCCATTGGAATACAAATTATATCCAATTCCTGGGAAGAAGGCAAATTGTTAAAAATTGCTCAAGACGTCTTATAAAAGTATAATTTTTAAAACTGATTACGTTTCTGGTTCGTAAATATTCATACATTTGCAACTTGATTTTGGTCCGACCAAAAAGGTATACAAATGAACTATACAAAAAAGTGAGCCATAAATCATATTATAAAATTTTTTAAACTATATTTGCTTATAAATTAATATCCTACGATTTATTCACTAAATAGGTATTATGAACAAAGGACTGTATTTTTGCTACTTTAGCATACAAATCCTGTTTTTTATAGGTCAACATACTCAATCTTTCGCGAACACCCCCTTTATTAATAAAGAAGAGGCACTTGAATTAAAGATTCGCAGCGATATCGAGGAAATCAATACTATAATCCCGTATTATGAGAAGGATAAAGCCATTGCCATATCCAAACCTTTCTTCTCTGTTTATCCCCAGTATACAGAACATTTATTGGGAAGGGCCATGTTATATTTTCCATTCATCGAATCTGCTTTGAAAAAATATAATCTACCGGAAGATCTTAAATATATCCCTTTCTTTGAATCCGGATTCAGGGTTGATGTAGTATCATCAGCCGGCGCTGTAGGAATGTGGCAATTTATGAGTGGTACGGGAAAGACTAATGGTCTTTTAATTAATAGTTCAATTGATGAACGCAAGGACTTTATCAAATCTAGTGAAGCAGCAGCAAAATATTTAAAGTCCCTTTACGATGAATTCCAAAACTGGAGCCTGGTACTTATGGCCTATAACGGCGGGCCGTATCGCTTAAAAAAGATCCTTCGGGATAATGAAATTGAAGACGTGGAGGCCATTATTCGAAAAATGCCCCGGGAATCTCAAGAATATTTGAGCAAAATGGTAGCGGCCAAATTGATATTTCAAACCTACCAATCGTATGAATTAATACCCGAAATGCCCTCTGCCAAAGAATTGTATACTAAGCATCATATCGTTTCCAGCCATTTTAACCTCAATAATATTGCCAAGGAGTACAATATATCAAAATATGATATTTTAGCATTAAACCCTCATATCAAAAGGAATGCGATCACATTAAATGAAAATTCGACCATAAGCATTCGAATTCCCATACATGATCGGGATAAACCCGACTCTGCTTTATTCCGAAATATCAAGTATCACTTTGACAATATTGAAGAGTTAAAGAAGGTAGCTGGTATAATGGGTATTAACCATCGTTTAATGATGTTGATCAATGGATATTATAATAATCAGGAATATTTTTCAGGGGTATTGAATTTCTACGTACCCAATGAAGATTATTTGAAAATAAGAAAGGTGATTGATCCCATGCCCGCACCGTATATTTTCAAAAATTTAAATCCTATTTCATATAAATGGAAAAGGACTAACTCGTTCCTGGCAATGAATAATATTGATGAGATAAATATTAAGACAAAAATATACTACCTCAAGCCTAGGGAAACAATGTTGGATGTAGCTCAAAAATTTGATCTTACATTAGAAGATTTGCTCAGACTTAATCCGTTTCTAAACTTGAAGAAACACCAAAAGATCATTGTACCTACGTCTAAAGAACATATTGCATCAAGCAATGAATCTAAAATAGTTGGTTAAGACAATGAATCCGTATGATACAGTAAGCATTTTCCCATTAGACAAGAGCTCACTTTGAATGTCCTTCAATAGGGCATAATTACAATACTTTGCGGGATCGAATAGACTTACAGTTGTATACATCAAGATTACCATATTTATCGCTTTCAAAATTAAGCGACACCTTCAATTAATTCAGTAGGTAATACCACAATTTCAAAGCCCCTGGCGAGTTTGTCCAGGCAAAATTGGAGAGGAGTATATGTAAGAATCGGCAACAGTTCGCATTTAATCCAACCAAGTCTAAACCGCAGGAAAACCTTTTTGCAAAACGGATATACCCAGTAATTATAAAAACCTCACGTAGTGTCCGTTCAAAAGCTTATAAAAATTCATCATGAATTTTGCGTAGATACTGAATCGATTTCAAAAGAAGGAAAATTCACAGCACAAAAAATGAGATTGTCCGGTCGATTATTATCAGATAACTTTTTTGTGGGAATATTGAGAGAAAAAAAAGCTGAGGCCCTAAAAAGAACCTCAGCCATTTAAACAAGCCCTAACCCCATGAACATGTTAGATCTTTATTTAATCGCTATTTTTTTGGGCTCTTCAGGTTGTGCTTCCGGAACTTTAGGTAAAACCAGATTCAGGACACCGTCCTCTAAATTGGCTTCAATACTATCCCTGTCAACAACATCTCCCAAAATCACAGAGCGATAAAATTTTTCCGTTTTGAATTCTCTAAGTTTAAAATTCTCAGTCTCATTCGTTTCCTCCTTGGAAATACTTTTCTCTCCTGAAATTTTCAATGTATCATCCTCTATTTCGATACTAATCTCAGATTTTTTCCAACCAGGAATCAATAATTCAATAGTATAAACATTATTATTTTCAATAATGTTCATTGGTGCGCGATTATTTTTATTTGAACTTGCAGGTTTTTCACTCTGTAGGTCACTAAAAAATGCACGGTCCAAATAATTCCAAAAAGGATCTCTGTTGATGTTTTTTCTAGCAATAACTTTCATAATTCAAGATTTATTTTTTTGTCAAATCATTTGATTAAGTAATTGCAAATTAGAGTCCATTATTAAAAAAATGAATTTTTGGCCGAAACCTCCAACAAAAAACAGCCATTTTGTCACTTATTAATCCAATACACTGTCGATTTGACATGAAAATAAAAACATTCTTTGAAATCTTTTTAGGAATTTGAACTAATCTACTAATCCCATTTCGACAGCCAGCTTGATTAATTTAGCGGTATTGCTAACTTCAAACTTCCCCAGAAGGTTTTTGCGATGGCTATTCACAGTCAGAACACTAACAAACAATTTTTCAGCAATTTGTGGATTGGTGAACCCCTTTGCAATCAAATTCAGAACTTCCTTTTCTCTCGGAGTAAGCATAGGTGCGGGAGGTCTTTCATCGAGATGAATTGAACTGGAATTTGTTGGAACATTCAGGTACATCCCACCATTGTAGACTTGTTTAACTCCATTAACGATCTCATCCTTTGTAGAGCTTTTTAATAAATATCCGGAAGCTCCGGCTTCGATCATTTTGTTTATGTAACTCCTTTCTGAAAAAGTAGTCAATGCTACCGTCAACACTCCCGGAAACTCCTCTTTTATTTTTTTGCACAACTCGATGCCGTTAATATCAGGCAAGTTTATATCGAGGAGAGCTACATCCGGAAGTTCTTCTTTAATGGCAGCCATTGCCTCAATTGCATTGCTACAAGTGTGTAATATTTTGACTTCATTATTCCCTTCAAGCAAATTCTGAAGTCCTTCCAGGATTAAGGGGTGATCATCTACAATAAGAATGTTAATCATACTGTGGTTTCTTTAAATCATAATTTCTACTACTATTACGGTACCCTGGCCTGGCGAGCTACTGATATCAACATTCCCATTGAGGTAAGCTACTCTATTTCTTATATTCCTTAATCCCATTCCTTCTTCAATTCCTATTTCATTTGTATCAAATCCTTCCCCATTATCTTCGATAGAGAGCGTAACTGTATTATCCTCTTTCCTAAGCTGAATAAAAATATCAGAAGCCCTTGCATGTTTCATTGTATTATTTATAGCCTCCTGTATTATCCTGTAGAGCGTTATTTCTACAGGTGGCTCCATTCTTTCATATCCATAGGATTGATAATGGATCTGTAAAGGGCTATTATCTACTATATCAGTTGTGAAATCTGTCAATGCATCGTCGAGACCAAATTTCACGAGTGCTTCAGGCATCATGTTGTGCGCCACTTTTCTCATTTCCGATATAGCATTATCCAATTGATCCATCGCTTTGGTAAAAGAAATAGCACTTTTACCGCTCAAAATTACATTTCCGTCCATATTATTAAGTGTGTATTTAAGTCCTGATAATAATCCTCCCAAGCCATCGTGTAAATCCCTCGCCAGGCGGGTCCGCTCTTCTTCCTGCCCTCGAATAACAGATTCCGTAGCCCTGAGTTGTTGCTCTTGTTTTAACTTTTGCTTTTCCTGTTCGGATATTTTAGCTTTATACCTCCATCGCTTCACTAAAAAATAACTTGCGCCCAATACGAATAATAAGCCTCCAAATAACCCCGCAATCAGCCATTGATTTTTTTGACGAATCATTGAGAGTTCCATTATTTGTCGATCTTTTTGAGCTGTTTTGTATTTTTCTTCTAATTCAAGTATTCGAGATTTCATTTCTGCTCCCCGCAATGAATCTGCCATAGAGTTCCCTTTCACATAGAATTTATACGCCTTTTCATATTCTCCTATGGCTGCCAGGTTTTCCCCGTAATCCATATACATCCCATCCAGGTACATAACCATATTCTCTCCTCCCTCACCCCTTTTGATCGCATCATCCAAAATAGACAAAGCCTTTTTGGTATCTCCAAAAGCACTATAAGCCAATGCCAGTTCTTTTTCTGCCAGAATTACAGAGAGTTCTGATCCCCAGTTTTTTACAATTTCCAACGCTTCTTCCCCAATTTCTATAGCCTTAGACCATTCACCTGTCAATCTGTAATTTGATCCCTGCGTAATCAGTGCGGTACCCCAAACACTTTTTAAATTTAATTTCTGTGCAAGTTCTATAGCCTCTTCCAAGTAATCCACACTCTTTTCGTATTCGTGATTATTATTGTTGGCCAATCCCAAATGATACGTACTTTCCACAATGAGTAAACTATCCTTAACCTCCCTTGCCGATTTCCTGGCCTTTTGAAAATACTCAATCGCCTGGTTTAATATCTCCTCGTCCATTTCTTTATTCTTGGACATATTATTGAAAAAGGCACCAATTATGTAATTAACCCGGGCTACCTTTTCCTTCATTCCCAACTTCTCATATATTTCCAACGCCCTCTGACAAAATTCTATTCCCTTTTCGAATTGACCAACATAACTATAAGAGATACCCGTATTGCCCAATTGCTTGGCTAGATATGTACGATCTTCTATTTCTTGTGCTAAATCGATACTTTCCAAATTGAGCTTAAGGCCTTCTTCAAATTCACCGTTATAGTTTAAAATATTGGTATACCCGGTATAATAATTGATTATGCCTTCCGAGTAAGAAATCTTTTCACTAATCCTGCGAACTTCCCGGAAAATTTGCCCGGCCGAATCAACATCCTTATCCATCATATAATAACCGTATTCGGTCAACATCTCCACTTTCTCAGGATGATCCTCATTTTTTACAATCTTTTTCCAAAGCGCTTCAGCCTCTATTGAATCCCTTGGAACCTGTCCATGCAAAATTGAGCAACTAACAACTGTTAAAATCCAAATTAATAAGACTAAAAACCAATTCGAACGGTAAATCATAACCTGCAATTAATAATCATAAAGGTGATATTTTATTTACTTCTATCCTATCCCCCAAAAAGAGGATTTTAAAAACCCTGTTTTTAGGGGATTGTATAAAAATAAAAGGTACGATATCTTTACGATATGATTCGATCAAAGCATCTCAGAATGTAATATCTAATAAAATTAGAGTGAAAAAAGGTTTGAAAATAGTCCTGGATATTTAATTCCTATGGACGCAGAAAAGTTATGTCCAAATTTAAAAACACCCCAAAGCTAAATTCTCAAACTAAAAACAATAACAATTATGAATATATGCTACCAAATTTCATCTATGGGAATGCAAATATAGATTCCAAAAAATTAAAATTAAACACCAATGAATACCTCAAAACTATTACCCACATTAATCCTCTTGGCTCTCTGCACTTTTCCCCTTTGTGCACAGACAGAATACCAAAAACATTACGACATACCTAACTTTGCTCCGTCCTTTACCTATGGAGGAGAAAAGGTTTGTATGGATAATGAGACCATTTCTATTGTCTCTTCTATAGAATGGACCGGGGATCTCTTCCCTTTGGGAGAACCACAGGGCATTTCAATTACCAATACAGACAACGAAGGCAATGTACTCTGGAACAAATACTATACAGTTCCCGGACATGAAGTAGTGGTTGCTGAATTAATAAAAACTTCAGACCGTGCCACTTTGTTAACCGGATACTTGCGCAGTATTGAATCCGGTATATACAAGCCTTGGATATTAAAAATCGATCGGGAAGGGAACAAGGAGTGGTCCCGAATATTGGACGACATGGGTACCTTTAACAGAAATAACCTCCCTTATACTCCCTATGGATTCGGTACTTTTACTTCAATACTTGAGAACAACAATGGAAATTATGTGGTCGCCGGAGCGGATGTATATGAGTGTACAGAACTGCCATACAACCATGGTGACAGGCAGTTCTGTATGATTTCAATAATGGAGTTTTCACCTGATGGGTCTCTCATCCGGGAAGCCAAACTGGAATTCACAGACAATTCTGATGTTGCTACTTCTTCGGTTACTAAGATCATGCAAGACCAACACAATGATTATTTTATGATCACCGGTAACAAATCCGGATATCACGATGAATACTGGACTATGTCTTTTATTAGTGTGAATGAGTCATTTGATATTTTGGTCAAACGCAATTTCTCCTACTACGATAAACTGGTTATCCCGACCGACGCGCTAATTTCTGATAACAACAAAATAGAAGTAGTAGGGAGTTTGCAAGAATCTACAGATTCCCCGGAAACATATCGAATATTTTATGCTTCTATTGACCTATGGGGAGGAGTTCGACCAACCTTTCACGAATTCGTGCCGGGTAGTGAAACGTTATATAATGATCAAACTATCTTCAGTTCCCCTTTGATCAGCCATTCAGTCGATAGTAAGTTTTACATATCCGGCAGGGTAAAACACATGACTTATTCCCATCTAATTCAGGAAGATAAAGGAACTTTCCGATTCGAATATCCCGGTTCCAACTCTCCTTTCAAAGGAATGGTATATGGCAATCCTCAAAATAACGAATACCTGAGCGATGCTCACTCCCTGAGGGACGGGACCTGGACAGGGGCAGGCAGGACAGATGATCAGGTATTTATTGTAAAATCAGACAGGTCCGGGAAATCCAATTGTTATCAGTCTGAAATCACTATTGAATCTCTTCATTCAAATATTAATTCTCACAATATACCCATGAGGTCTTATTTCGAAAACTCAATTGAATTTGCCGAAGACTCCGATCAAATCAGTGATCTATCCGTCAATATCATGGATTGTCCAATAGGGATATCCATAGCGGAACCGCTCCAAAATAATACCAGATCCGGATTTATTTCTCAGTATAATAACGTCACATCTTCCCGCTCCTTCCCCAACCCTTCAGCGGGGTCTATCCAATTGGAATTGGGGAACATTTTTGACAAAATCATTCCAATAGAAGGCTCATTATACAATGTTTTGGGGAAAGAGGTAAAACGGTTTGAAAGTCTTAAATCGTACCAAACCCTGCACCTGAAATCCCTTCCCAAGGGCCAGTATATTCTATCTCTTCGACAGGGAGAAACCCGCGATCAATTGAAAATCATATTACAATAAACTTTATATCCAACTAAAAAAATACACCTATGAGAATTATTACCACCATTTCTATTATTTTCCTGGCCGGATCACAGGCTTTCACACAAGTCGATCTATCTACCAACCCATTGGGAATAATATTTAAATATATGCATTTGTACACAGATGTACCTGTCAGTCAGAGCATAAGTGTAGAAGGAGGCCTGGGGTATAGTTTTGACAGATTCGAAGTACTGGAGACCGAATACAAAAGTTCGGGAATAGTAATTCGCGCTCTGGGAAAATATTATTTCAGTCCGAAGAACGGGCACGATCGGTTTAATATAGGTCCTTACGCGCGATTTGCTTCTGCAAAAATTAAGTACACTGGAGAAAATGTTAACAATTCCCGGTTGGGTATAGGACTCTACGGCGGGTATAAATGGGTAACGAAAGGCAATATCATATTCGAGTTGGGAATAGGAATGGGACGTGCTTTTATCAATAAATATACCTCTGACCTTTCCTCCTTCAATGCAAATGACTGGCCGGCGGGAAATTTTGACGTCACCGGGAAAATGGCGGTTGGTTACCGATTTTAAAAATAAAAGAAGTAAGAAGCTATGAAACATTCTATTCCTACCAATATTATTGCTCTGATCAGCATATTGACACTATTTACCCTCTCACGGAATATAGCCCAAAATACATCTTATTCCAACAATGATAATGCTCTGGGCGGGGACTTTAATGTCGCCATAGGTAATGGGGTTTTAAATCCTACTACCGGATCCTACAATACGGGTATAGGTTATTTCTCCCTCGGTGCCAACACTACCGGTCAGGGCAATACCTCCCTGGGGTACAGATCGCTCGGAAATAATCTTTCCGGAGAATTCAATACGGGAATAGGATATGAAGCCCTGGGAAAAAGTACCGAAGGAATAGTTAATACAGCTATTGGCTCACTTGCGTTATCAGAGAACACCATCGGCCACTACAACGTAGCCATAGGAAGTAATTCAATGCGAGCCAATGTAATAGGTGTCCGAAATACAGCAACAGGTACTTTGTCTCTCCGTTTCAATATTTCAGGTGAAGACAACACTTCCATTGGCTACCAATCCCTGTATAACAACACCGAAGGGAATTTCAACACTGCTATAGGTTCCAAATCCTTATACAGCAACAAAACCGGACAATTTTTAACCGCTATTGGCTATGCTGCCCTCCATAATAACACAACCGGCAGGGCCAATCTTGCCGTTGGACCCAATGCCCTGTTCGGCAATACAACAGGTTCTCGGAATGTAGCCATCGGCAACGGTTCACTATATTCCAATATAGAAGGCTACAGAAATATTGGAATCGGATTCAATGCGCTGGAAAACAATATTTCCGGGAATAATAATATTGGAATCGGTGATCAAGCCCTATCCCACAACACCTTAGGAACTTTAAATACTGCTGTAGGCTCCCTTGCCCTATTCTCAAACACTGATGGGAGCGACAATACGGCCCAGGGATTTCATGCGCTATATTACAATACCCTCGGCAACGAAAATGTAGGAGTGGGAAATTATGCATTGTATTCCAATTCAACTGGAAATCACAATACGGCCATAGGGTACTCAGCCTTATATTTCAACACCTCCGGAGAAGGAAACACTGCAGTTGGCAATTTATCCCTCAGTCAAAATACTATTGGTCCGGGAAATACAGCTATCGGTTTCCAGGCTTTACGCGACAATACAGAAGGATTCCTCAATACAGCAACCGGATTTGCTGCACTTCAATCAAATACCACAGGATATGGAAATTCTGCATTCGGTTCATCATCTCTTAATTCCAATACAACAGGTGCTAAAAATACTAGTCAGGGAAGTGCCAGTCTAAGCAGTAATACCGAAGGAAATGAAAATACAGCTATTGGTGCTCAATCTTCATTCAGCAATACAACAGGGTCTTACAATACAAGCTCAGGAGCCAACTCACTTTACTCCAATACTACTGGCTCTGCAAATACCGCAATAGGGTCCAATTCTTTATATTCCAATATTGATGGCTGGAGGAATACTGCAGTGGGCGATAGTTCTTTGTATGCCAACAATCAGGGTTGGGACAATACAGCTATGGGAAATTCGGCACTCAAATCCAATACCATCGGTTGGGGAAATATCGCTTCCGGAAATAATGCGTTGAGGAGTAATACCGAAGGAGCCGGAAACAGTGCTTTTGGATTTCAGGCTTTATATTCCAATACCATTGGCAGTGAAAATGTAGCGATTGGGATCAACACCTTACTGTATAATACCAATGGAAATAATAACCTGGCTATCGGAAGTCAAGCCTTACAAAATAATTTAAGTAGTACAAATATTGCTTTGGGTACCGGGGCTCTTATAAACAGTATAAACGGATATGGAAACGTAGCTATAGGACATTATTCCGGAGCTCATGAAGCAGGTAATAATAAATTTTATTTAGCCAATTCAGATACTACAACACTCATTTACGGTAATTTTGCCTCCGGTCAATTATTGTTTGGACACGCCCGGCCCTCAGGATATAAATTTGCAGGAGATCAAACGCTGAACGTGCAAGGAGGGCTTTTAATTGATAGTATTCGAATCGCACCTGTTAAGGACTGGAGTGATTATGTATTTGCCGACGATTACTCCCTAATGCCACTAAATTTACTTGACTCTTACATCCATCATAACCGACATTTGCCTAATATCCCTTCTGAAAAGGAAGTACTTTCCAATGGGATCGATCTGGCAACAATGAACTCAAAACTCCTAGCCAAAATTGAAGAGTTAACACTATATACCATCGATCAGGAGAAAAAAATTAAAGAACAATATCAGGATATTAATAAAGTAAAAGAACAATATCAAACGCTCTTAGCTAAATTAAATCGATTAGAAAAGTTAATAGAAAAACAATGATAACCTTTCCAAAAATGAAACTATTAACCAAACTAACCACCCTTCTATTATCAGTGCTTTTTAATTATAGTTGGGGACAAAATTTAACTATTCAAGACAAAGGTTCTCTTATTTTAGAGAATCAGAGCAAACTCATCCTGCATAATTCGGATTGGGTGAATAACGGGGCCTTTTTTATGAAGGGAGATTCATCTGTGTTACTATTCACTGGCAAGGAAAACAATATTATTAGTGGTAATAGGACCTCAGTTTTTACCAATTTGCATATAGAGAAATCCCGAGAAGGACAACTAGAACTGCAACAAAGCATTTTTGTGGATCGTGCTATTGATTTTCAAAAAGGGTTGTTAAATATTAAAGACCACCATGTTACCTTAGATTCCGATGCCACACTTCTCAATGAACATGATCAATCTCGAATCTTCACGCCAGATTCAGGTACGGTCAGTATATCCGTTCATCCCCAAAATAATAAAAATATTAATCCCGGAAATTTAGGATTTGAATTTTCATCCTCCGTACAACCCGGGACTGTAACTGTGATAAGAGGTCACAAACCCCTTATTACCCCACCTGATGGAACAGGTATATTTAGATTCTACGAAATTAACACTGACATATCAGGAGGGTTCGATACCGTACGATTTCGGTATTTTCCGTCTGAACTAAACGGGGTTAAGGATCCAGAAATTAAAATTCTAACCCGAAATCCTAACTCAGACTGGAAAACATCTACCAAACAAAGTCATAACCCTCAACAAAACTACCTCGAAGTTATAGGAGTCGATAGCATAAATTTGTGGACAGCTGCTTCACAACTAAACGTACTACCGGTTATTTTTGAAGGGATAGCTTCCAGATGTGTTACATCGTCGTTTGAACTCTCCTTTACCCCTGGAAATGAATCCAATATAGACCATTTTAGGATTCTGAAAAGTAAAGACGGGTGGAACTGGAAAATGGCGGGAACGATTGCTTCTTCGCTAGAGGAATCCGGATTGAACTATTTATTCACTGATGATTCGCCCAAAAATTTTTATCGAATCGAAGCTATAGAGATTAATGGAAATAAAATCCTTTCCCCCACATTACAAAACCAATGTCTTGAAAAAGAATCGAGTATTTCTATTTACCCTAATCCTTTTAAAGATTATATCCATTTGTCCTTAAGCAAAGAGAATAAAAACGCAAAAATGGTCATAATTTATAATGTGCTAGGCAATCAGGTCTTTTCCAAAAATCTTTCAAACAATGCTAGAAATCAAAACCAAACTATAAATACTTCTCATTTGGATCCAGGTTTATATACTATTGCAATAGCTCAATCAAGTGGGAAAATATTAAACAACTTTAAGCTTATCAAAGAATAATAATGGTACAAACTCATAATTTTTATATAATGAAACTACATATATCCACTTTCCTTTCAACATTTTCCATTTTCACTTTATTCACTATATCTGCATTTGCTCAAGAAGAGCTCATTGCACACTATCCATTTCACGAAAATGGACTAGACTCCCTCAAAATCAATGAAGATGCCGAATTGGAAAATGTAAATTTTGTCGAGAGTAGTGCTTATCTGGATGGTAATTATTACTGGGATGACAATATGGGCACCCACCTGCAAGTTGGCCCGATTACAAATTGGGACCCCGAACATTTTCGGCTCACTTTAGATGTAAAAATTGATTCATTGCCTGAAAATTCCAGTCTTCCAATAATTGTGCTGGGTTCGTCCTGGCGATGGATGTTTGCCAACGTGACAAAAGAAGGTAAAATAGAATTAGCTATTGATGATAGAATAATGGAGGTATCAGATTCTATTATTAATTTAGAAAATTGGACGTCTATCGTTTTTGAAAGAGATTCTACTCGAGGTTACACCAGATTAATTTACAATAATACAGATACTTTAAGTGCTCAAATAAACGACATTAAACACCATAATGACCTGAGAATTTCTGCGAGTCACGGAGGGTCAAGTAGGACTTTTAAAGGGTACTGGAGAAATTTAAAATTATTCAATATTACCGATGTGATGACATCCAACCTATCATCGACAGTATCTGATATTCAAATTTATCCCAATCCAGTCAGAAACTTTCTAATGATCGAAAATAACAACAACGAAAAATTCGACGCATCACTTCATACCGTTTCTGGCAAAATTATTAATTCAGTAAACATTAATCCATTTAGTCGTCAAAAATTAATAACGGATAGTTACCCATCTGGTATTTATTACCTCGAATTAAAAAACGAGAACCAAAGAACGGTCACAAAAATTGTATTTCAATAATTGAAAATTCGCTTATTTATATGAACTAAAACTCAAACATCTTCGTATAATGCTCTGACTCTTCGAAGATCCCTCCACTATTTCCATAAAAGGACCTCCCTGTTTTAAAAACCCCTTTCTCCGGTTCTACCCACTCTCCATCAGACATGGGATGATAACTCATCAACCTGTCCCAGTTTTTGTAATACTGGTGGCCATTGGCCTCTTGTAGACCAACATCTATACCTGGAAAAGCGGGTAAACGTGCAGCTACATTTTTGTTCCATTCGACCAGGATCGGGTTGACAGTAAGATCTGCACAAAAACAAGGAATATCCTTTTCATATGCCAGCTGGCAAATCTTCATAGTCATACTCATTGTCTTGGCTATTGCCTTTACAGCAAATGCCGTATATCCCAGTTCTATTCTATGAGCAGCATCTTCTACAGTATGGGCACTTTCATCGGAAGCCACTCGGACCCCCATATCACCTACATACTCGTGATTGTGTTCCGGAAAAGGTTCTTCGATAACGGCCAGACGATCAAATGCCCCTATTTTTTTTGCATGATCCAAAAACCTTTGCAATGTCTCTTTCTTTTCATACCTCCCATTGGCATCAAAATAGTAAGGGATTTTTCCATCATCGGTATGGGGTGTTTCATATTCAGAAAGGGTCTTGTGAACAGCCGTTAAAAACTCTTTATCCTTTTCCAACATTTCATTTTGAGTGCCGGGGGCCCCGGTTTTCAACTTCATAATAAAAAAACCACTATCTGCTGCTTCTTTTATTTTACGAATATCAGTGCCCGTTGGAAATGAAGGGATACTGGCAACTCCGGTATGACGGGCTGACAATCCCTGCTTATATTCTTCCGGTATAACCGAATCAAAATCATCAATTTTGTTCTCAGCCGCATACAACAACCATGCTGCATTGTCAACACAAACCAGTGCATTGAGGGCAAAGGTCTTTCTCAAATCCGGATTTTGAGTAACCCTCTTTGCAAAATCGTATACTTCAGGATATATCCTATCCAACAACTCAATAGGACTTTCAAACGAAATCCCTTTTACTAACTGGAGTGCATATTCACTCACAGCATACATCAAGGCATTTCCTCCCGCTTCCGAATGAGCCCTTGCCACACTGGCATCTGACCATAAAACACCCTGCGTGCCCAATCCTACTTTCCGAATTCCTGAACTACTTTCCAGCATAGCCACAGATTGCCAACTATCTGTTATTGCCCCACCTTTAAACCGGTACGGATGCAAGGGTTCCCGTTCGAAATCAGACCCCGTTTCTACAATTTTTATCCTTTTCATTATTGATTTCATTTTTTGACTACCAAAAACATCAACAGGTAATCCTGCCAAAGCAGATCCCAAACCAATCCCTGTAAATTTCAAAAACGACCTGCGAAATATACCTTCCTTATCCGTATTACTGTACATTGCTTAAAAATTAAATGCTTACCTAATTATGCTTCCTTCCACGTTTTTCTAAGATTATCCAGGTCCCGTTTCATTGCCGCAAAAACCCGTTCCTGATTCTCTGGAGACAACTCATTCCCCCCATGCTCTGCGCCCCCCAAAGGATACTCAAAATGCATAGATACCGGAACATTAATATTTAAGTTTTTGAGAATACCAAAATATTTTTTAAAGTCTACCATACCTTCTCCAAATGGAACATTAACCGGTTCCCACTCACCTTGTTTTTGTCCCCATACAAAATCTTTAATAACTATAGTTTGAATCCGAGGGTGTATTAATTGTAATCCACTCTGCCAGGATAATCCGCCTTCTACTACCGCATGACGAATATCATATTGGGCGCCAAAATAATCACGGTCTGATTCTTTCATTAAATCCCATAATTCCCAAATTGAGGCCCCCATACGTCTTCCCGCATGATTCTGATAACAGCCTATAATTCCTAATTCTCTATTCAACTCTCCCAATTGATAGGTAACGTTTTGAAAGTGCATAATATCTTCCGGAACCGGCTTTCCTTCTCTATAGGAATAATACCCCGTCCGGTAATATTCAACTCCCTCGTCAGCAGCCGTTTTCAAAATCTTTTCTGTATCTGGCTCCAGAGGATTTGAAATCCGGGTAACCATCGTGTTCCATTTCAATCCTGCATTCTTAATAGCTGATACTGCCTTCGGCAAATCCCGTTCTACATTTTCAGGTAGAACATGTCCTCCCGGACGAACTGTTAAATCCACCCCATCAAAACCCAATTCAGCTGCTTTAGCTCCCATAGGACCATAATCCAAAAACTGCAAATGCTTGGAAAATACATTTACCTGAATTTCATCTGACCGATCTCCTTCAGTACTCCCTGATAAAATAAATTGAGGAGCAAAAGGTAATATACTCCCTAAAACTCCGGTTGTTTTTATAAAGTCCCTTCTTGAATTTAATGCTTGTATTTTTTCATCAACTTTCATAATTACAGTTTTAAATCCGACAATGATTTGATATAGAGAATTAATGATTCCATATCCGAATCCGATAAAATGCCCACAAAGGATGGCATTTCAGCACTATAACCTTCAACAATCCGCTTATCGGGCTCTAATAATGATTCTTTAAGATACAATTCATCCGCCACAGTCGTGCTACCATCTTCAAACTTACGCTCAGAACCAAAAAGATTTTTAAACGGAGGGCCATACATTCCTTCTGTTCGCGTTCCCGGGGAATGGCATCCTGCACAAGCCATCGTCTGAAAAATATTCTTTCCCTTTTCAAGCGTCGGAATTTCCTCCTCCTGATTGGATGCATATTCTTCCGGATCAAAGGTCAGTTTTTCAATCTTTACATTAATAAAACCTGACTTTTCAAGGTCGATATCATTCACTTCTTTTACTGAAAAATAAAACCCATCCTTTATTTTATAGCCATCAGAAGACAATATATCGTAGTATATTTCCATCTGTTGTATTTCAACCATATTGGGAATCACTAAAAGCACTGATTGTCTATCTTCCGACAAATGCGCAGACAGGACGGGTAGACTTTCCTCCCCCGCGCTACCATCTCTTTTGAAATGACCGGAACCATATTTCGATGTCCTATTATAATTATAGCGACTAACCTGGTAATTCCCTATTTTAGCTACTTCCTCCGGATCTAATTCTATTCCAAAGTCGAGAATTACGCCCTGTGTTCCAGCTTCAAATCCCGTGGGTAAGTAATCCGGTTGCCCCGTATACCTCAATCTGTTCAGCGAACTGACTCCTTTTGACTTTGACCCCCAGAGATTAAAGCCCGCCACATAAACCTGACCATCAATAGGGTGAGTCTCACCTTTAGATACAGGAGTAGGATAATGGGCCTGAATATAAGAGATACCGCCCTGCATTCCATTCTCCGTACTATCTATCAAAATCTTAAATAATCCCGGCCTTCCAAAGGAGATGTGAATCAATTGGTTGCTCAGGGGTCCCATTTTGTCACTTGTTGCCCATACTTGCCCCAAACCAGATTGGTCTACATTGTGCGGAATCCATAGCAAAGGCTGCGTAATTTCTGGTGTATCAACCATATGAGCGGTAGCCTCTACACCGTAGTAATCTCCTTTCCGAACCGCATATAATGGAGTAGAAGGAACGAAATTGCCTTGCTGGTCTGAAGAAGTTAAAAAGCCGGTTTTCGGATTTATCCCTAAATAAGGTCCACGCAGCCCGGTAGCTATTACCTCCATTCGTTTCCCATCTGAGGATATTTTAAGTATCGAGCCATCGTATCTTGACCCCAGACGAAAACCATCTCGTATTACTTTTGAAATCTTAGGTCCTGCATTTAAAGCTCCACCTTTGGCGATATAAAAATCTCCATTGGGATCCACTACCATATCAGCTGCCCATTCCCTGGTTTCCATTGATTGAGGCATAATATTCGAATGCATTCTGTAAAAGTCCGCTTCCCTGTCACCGTTCAAGTCCTGTAAGTGCTGAATTCCCAGGCGATCGAAAACATATATTTCATCGTTGATAATTTCGATACTCATTGGCTCATTGAGTCCAGATGCAAAGCGTTTCCAGGTTAACAAATCCAGATCATCATTTACCCCACTAACTAACCAAACATCCCCTGAAAACGTTACAACGGCCCCTGTTCCGTCTTTATAAAAGGCCACATCCATTATACGCATATTCCGCTTCCAGGGATTGGGTAATGGCAAGGTTAATTGATCTGTAACAAAGGAAGCTGTATCCGGTGATTTCTGTCCCTTTGTATACACTTCTTCCGGCCACCTGGATGCTCCCCCATCTTCCAATTTTGGGAAGGATTCTACCTGGTAATTACTAACGAATTCTTCAAAACCATTTAAACCATTTTTTGCTCCTTTCCAGGAAATAATCACTGGTTCTAAGATCTCCTCTCCTGCATTAAATTTCAGTGAAATGTATCGGTTATCTTTCACTACCCAACCAAAATGATCCGCTTCAATATTTAGTAATGCAACTGCCGTTACAGTATCCTTCTCCTGCTCGATTATAGTAACATGCCCCTCTGTTTCAGTATTTAGTCCATTTGTTATTTCCGCTAATGTAAGGAATATATCATCATTGCGCTCTTCCAATTGGTACGAACGGATAAATGTCTTTCCCCCTGAAAATTTCTCTGCTCCGGGAGTTTCTGTAATCTCGGTTTTCCCTACGTTATATTTCAAATATGCTTTTTCCCCATTAAGTATTATCCCTTCCCACAGTCCGTAATTGGGTTCTAGAGGTCCCCAGGTATATGGTCGGTCTTCGGGAATCCTTGACCTTGGATCTTCATATAATATATTTCCCAACGACCACCCGGGATAAATACCAGTAGATATCTTTTGCTTCCCTAATACCACGGGATAACTATTTCTTTTATTAAAAAAATCGCTGTATGAGACTTGCGCCATCCCTGTTAACGTCATAAAGTCATCAGTCCAAAAGACAGACCAACGTAATAAATCACTATCAAAACAGGCATATGAATCTGCACCCAGAGGGAAAATAATCCCCCTGGAAACTACATTGTTTTGAGGAAGTGATTTACTGTTATTCCTATTATCGAGGGAGGAAGTGATAAAAGGGAAATCCGCTTCTACAAAAGAGGCTAACTCAAGGGAATCAAAATGATTTTCTGTGATAATGTTTTCAGGCATTCTTTTTTGACATCCGGGCAAACCAATACAGCATGCAACGAACAGAAATAAAAAATGAAAACGAATTTCTCTTTTAACTTTCTTATTGAACAGCCGATCAATATTTCTTAAAATTAGCATATATTAATTTTTGATGTTTTTTGCTTTTTACACTGATTGAATTTACATTTTTTATTATTGAATGAAGGACCATACAAAAAGGAAGATAAAACTTATCAGGTTCCCATTAGAGAAATCAATGCAAAGTTCCAGGAGGGTTTTTCTATTCCTCCTTCCTTCAAACATTCCAACACAATATCGTATTCTTTCTTAAAATACCAAGCCATTTCAAACGCCTCCAATGATGCACGGGGATTGTAGAGAGTACCAGGTTGATATTTTGTAATCCCCGCATCCGCTCTCTCCCTATCCAATTTAACTTTTGAGTTTCTCCATTGTCGATATTCCTTCTGGCCCGTGGCATAGGGAACAACAAAATCCATTGATTTTTCTACACTTCCACTTTGCAATCCAAGGTATTCAAAAGGTTTGAAATCCGAATCCGGTTCAAAATAATCTACTATTAATCCATAAACTAATAAAGGCCGTAATCCAGAAACATGATAACTCAGTGCATCCCTGTGATGTAGATCACTACTAGAACCGTCATCAAATAACGCCCTATCGATATAATCTCTGAAATGCATTTTTGCGAAATTAATGAAGGTTTGATTATTTAAGATATATCCTATTGTTCCTACAGTCTTAATCTGTTTACTCCTCCAGTTGTTATTGGGTATATTTTCATTTTTTATTTCCTTACGAGCCATTGCCAATAACCATCGATCAATGCCCCTGCAGTCATCCCTGGAAAGAAATGACCTGAATACGTAATATGCATGGATCAAAGGTTCTAATTTATTTTCATTAATAGGATTTCCGGTAGGTAAAAATGTATTCTCCCATTCTATAATATACTTAATGGCATGGTCCCTATATTTTGTAGACCCCGACCCGTAATAGGCAAAAAGAAGTAGAGCTATCCGATCCATATCTTTGAGACAAGATTCTGATTGTTTTCTAAGTGAATCGGTATCCAGTAAACCTTCATAGTTTATTACAACTAAAGGTTGTGGTGATGTAAGAAGAATCTCTTCTGCATTTTTTACTATAGTTTCGAAATGCTGTTTGATGCTTTGATTATTGTTGATTGCTATCCTAAGGTTTTGTTGATCCTTAATTGAAAGAATATAAGTTTGCCTGATCTCTACTTCAGCAAAAGACCAATCAACCATCAACAACAGTACTGCTGTAAAAAGAACCTTATTAATAATCATAGGCAATGTAATAAAACAGGTCGGACAACAATAATGAGACTAAAACATTGCAAACAAAAAGGCAATTTCAACATTATTCTTTATCCCTATAAAACGACCTAATAATTTTCTCAATAAATACGCCTCCAATCACCAAATATAAATACAAGAACCCTTACAATATAAGGACATATCACTCCAATTATGGTACTTTTCCCGCATAGTATTTTTTTCAGAAACGTCTTATAAGAGTATATATCAAAAAAGAATTTTCAATATCGAATCCAATAATCATAATAATGAATCAACCTTTTAATCAAAATATTAAAGATAGTATATGTGTAACGATTTATTCATTCACTGTCTCCTTTAGAACCATTCCCAGCCCCATCAATAGCCCTCATGGGAGCAGAACGGGAGTAAAAACAAGTATTACAGATTGGTCTTGGGGTGTAGGCCAACGATAATATCTACAACTTTACAATTTGTTTTATGTGGCTTCAATATTTATTCTGATAAAAATTGCTAACTTTAATAGATCAATAAACTATAGAAATCTATGATATCTTTTTTGCTCATTTCTATTTTTGCATCTATGACATTTTCAATGAATAGTACTATACATGAATTTAAGGTAGAGGCTTTATCGGGTGGTGAAATTGACTTTTCTAAATTCAAAGGGAAAAAAATTCTTATAGTAAATACGGCTTCGGAATGTGGATTAACACCCCAATATGAAGGCCTTCAAAAACTCTATGAGAACCATAGAAATAAATTGATAATCGTTGGATTCCCGGCTAATAATTTTGGGGGTCAGGAGCCTGGTACCAATAGGGAGATTGCCACATTTTGCAAACAAAATTATGGTGTCTCATTCCCAATGGCTGCAAAGGTATCAGTAAAAGGGCAAGACATTCATCCTCTTTTCAAGCATTTGGTAAATGAGGCTTCCAATCTAGGCATAGAAGATCCCATTTCCTGGAATTTTACTAAATTCCTTTTGGACGAAGAAGGGAAGCTAATTACAGTATTTGCTCCAAAAATTTTACCGAATAGTGAAGAAGTCTTAACTGCAATAAATTAGTTTCGTTCATTGGTCCGGACTTCATTTCACGAAAGGAGATAAGATAGCAGAAATTAAAATACCCTCCTTTTACTTATAAACAAAAAATAATGTTTAGAATTATTTTTATCACGTTATTGATCCCTCTTTTGTTTTTACATTGTCATTCCGGGCAACCGGAAGAAAAAACCCCTCCCAATTTTATAATATTCATAGCAGACGATATCAGTTGGAATGACTTTGGGTGTTATGGTAATGACATTGTACAGACACCGAATATTGATCGAATAGCTTCTGAAGGAATCCTTTTTCATAATACCTACCTGACGGCTAGTTCGTGCAGCCCAAGTAGAATAAGTATCATCACAGGTAGATATCCGCACAACACCGGAGCAGCAGAACTTCATACGGAGCCGGAAAAAGATTTCTCCACCATCGCAAGTATTCTTCATTCCAAAAATTATTATACCGGCCACGCCGGCAAATGGCATATGGGACAACTCATAAAGCAGGGATTTGACACTGTCCAGGTCAAGGGTATAGGAGACGGAGGTGAAGATTTATGGATACAAAGTCTTAGGGATCGCGATCCCGACAAACCTTTTTTCTTTTGGTTTGCCTCCCTGGACGCCCATCGTCCCTGGGGAAAGAATCCAATGAGCGGAGTTCATTCCCCATCAGATATTGAGCCTCCATTAACACTTTTTGATGGAGACAGTACCCGTAAAGACCTGGCAAAATATTATGACGAAATCGCCCGGTTTGACGATTTTGTTGGCCAGGTAGAAAAAGAACTCGACATGCAAGGTCAGCTAAATAACACCGTCATGATTATTATGGCTGATAATGGCAGACCCTTCCCACGTGACAAAACCAGAGTGTATGACAGTGGGATGAAAACACCATTTATTATTAAATGGCCCGAAGGGATAACCCATCCAGGCACTCAATCCTACAGTTTAATTAGTTCGATAGACCTGGCCCCTACCCTAATTGATCTTTCGGGTAATGACATCCCGGAATCTTTTCAGGGTAAAAGTTTTCAGAAAGTCCTTAAGGAACCAAATTCAGAATTCAGGCAATACGTATTTTCTGAGCACAATTGGCACGATCATGAGGCCTATGAGCGAATGATCCGTTCCAAAGATTTTTTATATCTCATTAATGCACGTCCGCAATTCCCTAACCAGGGCCCGGCAGATGCCTTAAACGGACTTTCATTTAAAGAATTGGCATTAAACCAAAATTCAGGTCAACTGACACCGGCCCAACGTGACATTTTCGTATCTCCCAGGCCTGAAGAAGAATTATATGAAGTCCAAATGGATCCATTACAAGTAAAAAACCTTGCCGATGATGAAGAATACCAAGATATCAAATCAGCACTCGAAGTGGTTTTGAAAAATTGGATGCAACAAACCGGCGACTATACGCCTGACACGTTAACCCGGGATTGGTATTCAAGAGATAGTGGTAAAAGAATTGAAAAAAACTTTCAAATTCGAGGAGAAATGCCCGGTGACAAAACGAATGCCACTGAAATCAATTACGGTGGTGGTTTCCGGGAATAAATACATAATTTGTAACATAATATTGAAATCCAAGATGTAAATGCAAAAAACTTCTGAAATTATAAGACCCGGCGCATTTGAGAGTGATAGACATTGGTATCCAAAAGCACTCAATGCGACTATCCATCCCCTGGTAAAATTTTTCTTTTCCCTTAATAAAACCAGGATTATTAATCGGTATTGTCACCTCAATCCGAGGGTAGATCGAAAAAAGCTCAACGAAATACTTGAATATCGATGCAAATACTTTTTGTGGTGCGGTGCTGATTTGATCAATGCTACCTCGGAAAGTGGTAATAAAAAAATGGTTGTCATCGAGAACAATTCCAGCCCATCAGGACAGAAATCAATGCCACTACTCGACGATACAAAAGAAGAAGGGAGTTACCGGCTTCTAATCGAAAATACTTTCAAGCCCTATATCAAAAAGAAAGGATCAACAGTGGAGAATGGTAAGGTTGCTGTATTATACGATAAAAATTACGTTGAAACCTCAGGATATGCAGCCACTATTGCCGATGTATTGGAAGAAGAAGTTCTTTTGGTCCCCTTCTACAATAATCAGAATCCCCCTTTGGTAAAGCTTGAAAATAAAATTCTTTATGCTTATCACGATTCGGAATGGCACCCATTGAGAGCTGTTTTCAGATACCTTACCCAAAAGCCCTGGAATCGTCTTCCAATACAATGTAGGACAAAAATTCTTAACCCTATTATTTCATGTCTTGCAGGAGGCAGAAATAAAATGGTAGCTGCAAAGGCATATGACTTCTACAATTCAGAATTGCTACCTTTTGGATTAAAAATCAATATACCTGACACCATCTGGGATGTACGTAAAGAAGAAGTTCCCCTTTGGGTAGAAAAAATGGGAGGACATGCCGTTATCAAGGTTCCATACAGCAATGCAGGCCAAGGGGTTTTCACTATTATCAACCAAAGGGAACTGGATGAATTTATGAAGCTTACATTCGAATATGAAAGATTTATAGTACAAAGCCTGATCGGAAATTACAATTGGAGTTCACTAAGTGAAAAAGGTAAATTCTACCAGGTCGGGACCATCCCTAATTCCAAAGGAGAAACCTTTGTTACAGATCTTCGCATGATGGTTAGTTCTACATCAGAAGGAATCAAACCACTTTGTATATATTCCAGAAGAACTGAAGATCCTCTTGTCGAAGATTTAAGTTCGGGAGATGACTCCTGGAAAATGCTTGGGACCAACCTTTCGGTTAAGTTGGGTGAAAATGAATGGACCAGTGATTCAAGTCGGTTGATGTTGATGGATAGGAGGGATTTTAATAAATTGGGAATAGGTCTGGACGACTTAATTGAAGCCTATATACAAACAGTACTTTCTATGATCGCAATTGACAAAATGTGCAAAAAATTAATTTCATCAAATGGGCGTTTTAAGATGAATCTATTTCAATCAGTCAACAATGACGAAAACCTTTTAAATGAAATATTGATGCCATAACTATGATCCATCATTCACAAATAATAAAAGATATAGATTTAGACTCTGTTTCCTTAAGATCAAAAAACTACTTCTACCTTCATTTGGTATCCAACGCCCTCGGATTACCTGTTTATCTTCCCTTAATGATAGCAAAGGGGAATAAAGAAGGACCAGTCCTTGGACTTACGGCCGCCGTACATGGAGATGAAGTAAATGGGACCCAGACCATTCAAAGATTGTTCGAAGAATTAGAAGTTGATGATTTAAAAGGAACTATAATTGCTATTCCAATTGTCAATATCCCTGCATATGAGGAAGTTCAACGGAAATATACCGATGGAGAAGATCTCAATCGTATAATGCCGGGAAAAGAAAACGGTAGTGAAAGTGCCGTGTATGCACATAGATTTGTTCAAAAAATTGTATCCCATTTTAATTACTTATTAGATTTGCATACGGCAAGTGATGGCAGGATTAATTCATATTATATTCGGGCTAATTTAAAAAAACCTATTACTCGAAGACTCGCTGAATTGCAAGATGCGGACATTATCGTACACAACACCCCCTCGGATGGAACACTCAGAGGTACAGCTTCTGAAATGGGAATTCCGGCAATAACAATTGAAGTAGGGAACCCCAATACTTTTCAGAAAAAAATGATCAAGAGTGGCATGGTAGGCATTTACAATGTAATGTCCCACCTGGAAATGACAAGGGATACCATAGAAACAGATAATAGGGATACAGTGGTATGTTCCAAATCCTATTGGATATATACCGATGCCGGGGGACTTCTTACAGTATATCCCGAACTTACTCAAAAAATAAAAAAGGGTGATTTAATAGCTATCATTCGGGATGTCTTTGGGAATATAATCAAAGAATATTATGCTCCTGAAGATGGTATTGTTATTGGAAAAAGTAAAAGTCCGGCAAACAAAACCGGAGGACGAATCCTACATTTGGGAATAATTGACCGCAATGGTATATTTTCATAATCATTTCCTGACTCCAGCTTAAATTGATTTTTTATCTAACAAATTATTTCACTAATAATTGAATTTTTTGGTAAAAAAATTTGTTTCAGATAGATTATTAATCGTTTTAATTACAGCTTACATAATGATACATCCCGGGACAATACTGAAATTTATCGATGATTCGATCGGATATGGCGTATTTGCGACAGAATTTATCCCTGAAGGCACTATTACCTATGTGAAAGACAGTCTTGAAATTTCTATTACTCCGGAAGAATACCAATCACATTCGGAAGAATTGAAGCAAATAATCGAGAAATATTCTTACATAGACGAATATAATAATCGGATTATAAGTTGGGATCATGCAAAGTATGTCAACCATTGCTGTAATTGCAATACAATGAGCACTGGTTATGGCTTTGAAATAGCCATACGGTCAATCCTTCCGGGTGAACAAATTACAGATGAATATGGAATATTCAACCTTGAATACGAAAAGCCCATCCATTGTGGGCACTCTGCGTGCAGAAAGATCTTACATCCCAATGACTTTGACAGTCTTTATCATCTGTGGGATACTCAGGTAAAAAAATCCTTGGAAAAGTTCTTTGAGGTAGATCAACCCCTAATTAATTTTGTAGAACAAACGACCAGGAATGAACTAAACTCATTTTTTGTTAACCACAAAAACTATAAGTCCGTTTATTCATTAAAAGTCAAAAAAAATCTTCCTGTTTGATATTATACTTGACGGCAGGATCCTTTCAAAATGTATGGTATACCGTGTTGAAATATTAAAGCACGGTCGGTTATAAAATTTCATAAACGCTGAAATATCAGAATTCCATTCTAAGTATGTTAAACATATTTATGATTTCAATCTTCAATTTGCTTATATTGATTCCAAAATTTCATTCATTCGTGGCTAGGATAATTCAAAAGGAGATATTTATTAATAAAGGAAAAGGGCACGTTTTTCAAGCCTTATTAACACCTACTAAAATTTGTAAATGGTGGAATGCTGTTTCGGCAATTGTAGTTCCTAAAAGAAATGGGATATTTACAGTTGCCTGGGGACCTAGCATAGATAGTCCAGACTATATAATTATATCTAAAATCAAAGAAATAGTCCAAAACCGATTAATCGTATTAACGAGTATAGACTATTATTATAAGTTGGGAGACATTCCATTCCATACAAACCTGGAATCCCGATTAACACTAAAAAAATCAAAGAATGGCACTTTACTTCAACTTACTTCCACAGGATTCCCGGACGATAAAATAGCTGATGATTTTTATAAAGCAAGTTGTGAAGATTGGGAGGACGCATTGCAATCAGTAAAATTATTTTTAGAATAATAATAAAAATGAACCTGGATGAAGCAATAAAACTAATTAATAAAACCAAAATCCCATCTCATTCTGTAAAGTGGACAGATCTGGGCTGCGGTTCGGGCCTTTTTACAGCTGCTCTTTTAACACTCTTACCTGCCGGAAGTAGTATCTATGCCCTGGACAAAATCGATAATTTTCAAGTAAATATTGACGATAAAAAACAGTCAAATATCCAGTTTATACAAAAGGATATTACGGATTTTCCACTTCCCTTCAAAGAATTAAACGGATTTATTATGGCCAACTCCCTTCACTACATCCCTTCCCCTGAAGAATATTTAATAAAACTAAAGTCCTACCTGGTTCTACATAGCCAAATTGTAATTGTTGAGTACGATACTGATGAACCCGCAGGGCAATGGGTTCCCTATCCAATAAGTTATTCAAAATTACAATCTATTTGTCTGTCTTTAAGCAAAAACAAAATATCCAAGATTGGAACATATTCATCCGTTTATGGCAATAATAATCTATACGCTGCATTATTGGATTTATAAATTTATTTTTAATCGAAAAGTACCCCGCTTACTTAAACACACACTCCCTACGCCATTAAATATAGTTTCAAACAATAAAAACATAATCAATAATCAACGCAAACACACCCATTCAATTACACCTCTCCAAACATTTAACAATGTTAATAATTTACAAAATTAACTTTAACAATTGAACTCACAAATATCAAGCAATATAAAAAAATAATAAACCGTTTTTGAATCCATATAATTAATTAAAAAGGTAAAAACATTATCTTATGAACACAAATGGTTTATTTAAACTAATCCCCATTTTTGTATTATTAATTTCTTTTGCTTGTGAAAAAGATGAAGAAATAATAGACGATGGTACGGATGCAAAAGGAACAATTAGTCTGGAAATAACTGATGCCCCAATCGACAATTCAGAAGTTGAAGGTGCTTTCATAACAGTTTCTGGAATCAAGATTGACGGGACACAAGTTGAAGGGTTTGAAAAAACTACGATTGATTTATTGGCCTATCAAAATGGAGAGACACGGACGTTGGGCGAAATTGAGACTTTAGCGAAATCCTACAATTCGGTTACATTAATCCTGGATAATGCTGCCGACGCAGAGGGAAATGCTCCCGGAAGCTATGTATTGGATAGTGATGGCAATAAGCACGCACTTTCTACATTGGACTCCAGTATGCTTATGTCTGAATTCGACTTTGTGGTTGAAGAAGAATCAATGACTAATTTAGTTTTAGATTTTGACTTGCGCAAAAGTGTAAAATGGGAGGACAATAATTCAGATGATCAATTTGATTGGATAAGTGAAGAAAATTTATCCAATGCATTGAGAATAATTAATAAAGATGAAAGTGGAATGATTACCGGAAACTGTACCGATTCACTTTCTCAAAGTGACAAAGTTCTAGTATTTGCATACCATAAAGGTAGCTTTGATGAAAGTACTGAATTGGAATATTCCTCAGACAGTTTGTTATTCCAAAATGCAGTTACAAGTGCAGAGGTACAACCTAATGGTGATTATGCACTTCACTTTTTAAATCCGGGTGACTACGAATTGCACCTGGCATCCTTCATAGAGGATGAATTTTCAGGAAATTTGGAATTTGATGGAATGATAGAACTCGATGTTTTATCAGATGTAGATATTTCTACGATTTCGGTAGAAACATCAGGTACTACAACCATAGACCTTTCCCTTACGGGAATTTTATCATTGTAAAAAATTCTAATTAACTTTTTACGCAAATTTTTTTTCGGTAAAATTGGAAGGTGCTCTTGAAATTTCAAGAGTACCTTTTTTAAATTCAAAAAATAAATGAAACTTACATCCGTTGTCATAAGTGAAAATCAATACAACCATTAAATACTGAAAAAAGAATTGAAAAAATGAATATACACACTACCCCTTTTGTCAAGCTTAAGTCATGGGCTGCCATGTTTGCAATAATATCTTCAATGGCTTTGTTTTCTTGTAATAACGGAGAAAATAAAAGTCTGCCGGGAGATTCAGCTCCAGGCTCTACACCAGCATTACAGCAAAATAACAACCAGAATTCCCAACAAAATCAGAACGCACAGAACCAAAAGCCGGTACTTGGCCAACAACCAGCACAAACCCAACAACCAAAAGGAGACCGGGGAATTTCCCACTACATCTGTGTAAATAACTGCGTGGGAAGCGGAAGTAGTAACAACGGAAACTGTCCAATATGTGGTGAAGCATACGTACATAATGATCTCTATCATCAAGTAGGTAACGAGGAAGAAGGACAACAACAATCTCTACAACCACAAAGACAACAACCAGCCACCACTGATGGTAGACCTCCTTCAATATTTAACACCCCCCAAAATCAAGGGCTACAATCCAGTCAACCTTCACAACAACCCCAGGCACCTGCTAAAAATGCGCAGGGAGAATTCCACTATGTTTGCAGCCAGGGATGTGCAGGAGGTTCCGGATCCGGAGGTAATTGCTCATCTTGTGGTACAGCATTAGTTCATAATAGTGCTTATCACCAATAAATCTCGTAATAGGAAGTAAATTCTTATATATTCGATATATTACTTTCAAATTAGCGATTGCGCAAATAAGCTAACTCTTGACTTCCCTTTATGAATTAAGGCTGGCAAAAAGAGAATAGATTAATTTTCAAAAGGTTTTTATACAATACTGGGGTATAAAAACCTTTCTTTTTTTAACTATTTTTGGTCAATCACAAATTCACTCGTATGAATATCTCAATGGACCACTCCAGTAATTCTAGGCTTTACACTACCAACCCTTCCCAGATATATTTCATTCTTCTCCTTCTCTTTGCACCCTTTTCAAGCCAAAGTCAACAACTTCAACCCGGATTTGACAAGGTAGAATATTCCGAATTATTAAAAATTGCTGCTCATACAACGAATGATAGTAATTACTATTCTAATTTTCCTCCAACAAAAGCGCAACTAGTTTATGCTTCAAAAACAATAGGGCTTAAAAACCATTGGCAATTATGGATTCAAAAAGATAATGTTGCTGTAATAAGTATCCGGGGTACAACCGCAGAATCTGATAGTTGGTTAGCCAACCTTTATGCTGCAATGGTTCCGGCAAAAGGACAACTCTCCCTCAAAGGAAATTTCGAATTCCAATACAATTTATCCGATCACCCTCAGTCAGCAGTTCATGTAGGGTGGTTAATAAGTACTGCATTTCTTTCACAGGATATTATTCCAAAAATAGATTCCTGCTATAATCAGGGGATACGCGATTTCATTATTACCGGACACAGCCAGGGAGGGGCCATTTCCTACTTAATCACTTCGCATTTACTCAGTCTACAAGAATCCAATGAGATTCCGGGTGATATACAATTTAAGACCTACTGCAGTGCGGCACCGAAACCCGGAAATTTGTATTATGCCTACGAATTCGAAAATCAAACAGCAGGGGGATGGGCTTTTAATATCGTGAATACTGCAGATTGGGTTCCTGAAGTCCCCGTATCTATCCAAACCCTTCAGGATTTTAATACAGTCAATCCTTTTACAAATGTAGCAACCATTATAAAACAGCAAAAAGGATTTTTAAGTCGGGTGGCAATGCGGCATGCATTTAAGAAATTGTATAAACCAACTGCCAAAGCAAAAAAGAATTATCAAAAAATATTGGGTAATTTCACTTCCGGAAGAGTAAAGAAAGTTTTACCAGGGTTCCAACCACCAAAATATTTTGATAGCAACCACTATGTAAGAACGGGAAATACTATTGTCTTATCGCCTAATGAAGAATATTTCAAAAAATTTCCTAATGAAAAGGATAAAATTTTTATTCATCACGATATCAAACCGTATTTTCACCTAATTACTAATCAATTTTAAAAACGTATGAAAATCTCAACTTTATTTTATTGTACTGCAATATTTTTCTTTGTATCCGCCTGTAATAATTCTACGGAATCGCCATCAGAAGAAATTGCAGAAGCAACTACAAAAACACAAGAAATGGATAATAGTGAAAAAAAACTCAGACACGCTGTCTTTTTTAAATTTAAAGAAAGCGCAACCCAAAGTGACATCGACAAAGTACAAAAGGCTTTTTCTGCCCTTCCCGATAAAATCCCCCAAATAAAAGGATACGAATGGGGGACGAATAATAGTCCCGAAGGTCATGATAAGGGCTTCACCCATTGCTTTTTCCTTACTTTTGACAGCGAAGAAGGAAGAGCCGCTTACTTACCCCATCCTGATCATAAAGCATTTGGAGAATTGTTAGGACCACACCTTGAAGATGCTTTTGTTTTTGACTACTGGACAAATGAAGAATAATTTCAATATCCTGATTGCACCGGATTCTTTCAAAGAAAGTTTAACGGCCATTCAGGTTTGCGATGCTATTGAAAAAGGCATTCGTAACACGGGAAAAAAATTCAACATTCAAAAAGTCCCTATGGCGGATGGTGGCGAAGGTACTTTGCAATCCCTTGTAGATGCCAAAAATGGTACCATAGTCCAATGTATATCACACGATCCGCTAATGCGACCTATAAAAACAAAATACGGAGTGCTGGATGGCGGTAAAACGGCCGTAATTGAAATGGCACAGACATCGGGATTGGAATTACTAACAATACGCGAACGCAATCCCCTCTGCACCACTACTTATGGCACAGGAGAGCTTATAAAAAACGCCCTGGATCAGGGTTGTGAAAATATCATAATTGGCATTGGCGGAAGTGCAACCAATGATGGTGGCGCCGGAATGCTGGATGCCCTTGGTGTCCAATTTCTCAATAATAAGGGTAATACCATTCCCAAAGGTGGTGGAGGTCTCAGTGAGTTATATACTATTAATACCGAGACTTTGGATCCCCGGTTACATAGCTGCAATATTTCAGTTGCCTGTGACGTCACCAATCCTTTGCTTGGAGAAAAAGGGGCTACACGTGTATTTGGAAAACAAAAAGGAGCTAGTGATGAAATGTTAGTGGAATTGGAAAACAACCTACATAAATATTCAGGTTTACTGGAAAATTCCTTTGGGAAAAAAGTTGCAACTATTCCCGGTTCCGGAGCTGCCGGAGGCCTGGGTGCAGGTCTGTTGGCATTGCCCAACTGCCAACTCAGGTCTGGCTTTGAAATAGTAAAAGAACTTGTAGAGTTAGAACAAAAAGTTGATTGGGCAAACCTGATTTTTACCGGAGAAGGAAAAACAGATGCACAAACCCAATTTGGAAAAGTACCCTACGGAATTGCTCAAATAGCCAAAAAAAGAAAAATTCCAGTAGTGTGTCTGTCCGGCACCCATGGTCCTGATACAGAAATATTAAACAAAGAGGGAATCACTGCCATATTTTCGATACTTGACGGCCCTATGAACCTACAGGAAGCTATGCGTAATACTCCATTTTTATTGCAAAAAACGGCTGAACAAGTAATGCGGGTCTTTCTAATTCAAAATCAAAACGCGTTATGATTAGTCTTCTTCTCATCTTAGCAATCGGTATAGTCTTTATCATTGTATCAACATCGAGATTTAATTTACACCCGTTTTTAGCATTGCTGATCACGGCATACTTTGTGGCTTTTAGTGCAGGGATCCCAAGCGGTGAAATAAGCTCCATCATCGGGCAGGGTTTTGGAAAAACCCTCAGCGGCATTGGGCTGGTAATAATCGCCGGTACATTGATCGGTGTAATCCTGGAAAAATCAGGAGCAACGATTACTATTTCAAACAGCATTCTGAAATTAGTATCCGAAAAAAGGCCTTCTACAGCCATGAGTATTATCGGGTACATCGTATCCATCCCGGTTTTTTGTGACGCTGCGTTTGTAATCCTTTCAGCCCTGAATAAATCCCTGTCTGAAAAAACTCAAAAATCAATCATTCCGATATCCATAGCTCTTTCTACCGGTCTTTATGCACCCCATGTCCTCATTCCACCGACTCCTGGCCCTATAGCAGCTGCCGCCAACCTCCAAATGGAAAATTTATTCCTCGTAATTATGACCGGGATTATTATCGCCATACCTGTAGTAGCAGTAGGTAATATTTATGCGGGGTTTCTTTCGAAAAAATACACCTTCGTTCCCAATCAAGATATAGATCAGAATATCGCAACGAAATCTATCTCTGAAAAATCATTGCCTGGAATTATACCTTCCCTGGCCCCGATCCTTTTGCCTATACTATTGATGGCTTTGGGTACCATTGCGGCCTTTTACAAAACCGGAGATGCTGATCCCAATGCTATTATTTCTATTTTGGAATTCCTCGGTTCCCCCACTAATGCATTGATTGTGGGTTTGGGGTGTGCTTTTGTTCTCTTGCCCCGATACGATAAAACTACTCTGACAGACTGGATGGAAAAAGGGCTCACAAATGCCGCTAAGATTCTTGTAATTACGGGTATCGGAGGTGCACTGGGTGCTGTTATCCAATACCTCCCCCTCAAGGAATATCTAAGCGAAGGATTTATCAACAACAATCTGGGAATTCTGATACCTTTTATCATCGCTGCTATCCTAAAGACCGCACAAGGCTCTTCTACCGTAGCAATAATTACCGCCTCTGCTATTGTTTACCCTATCTTATCAGGATTGGGATTGGATTCCGAAATGGGGAAAACATGGGTTATTATGGCGATTGGGGCCGGAGCTATGACCGTATCCCATGCAAATGACAGTTATTTCTGGGTAGTTTCCCAATTCAGTGGAATGAATATCAAAACGGCCTATCGGACCCATACCATTGCCACATTGCTCCAGGGAACAACCGGACTTATTTTTACCTATATCGGGTATTTGTTGTTGGGAAGTTAGGGTAGTTCGGTAGTTCGGTAGTTCGGTAGTTCGGTAGTTCGGTAGTTCGGTAGTTCGGTAGTTCGGTAGTTCGGTAGTTCGGTAG
>NZ_JAJSLW010000006.1:259024-320530 GCF_021729145.1 Membranihabitans maritimus
TTGAAATTACAATTCTATGAGAAACAGAGTTCCAGAAGCAAAATTTTACGTTTCTGCCATTTTTTTGGCTTGCGTCCACGTCTTCTTCCTTCGGTCTCCGGACTTCCAGCTTCAGATTTCGTACTCTACTTTTATTCCGGAAGTACTATATACAATCCCGTAATTCCAGGCGTAAGCCGCTTTCCCTGCGCATGGACAGTGCCGGAAGCTTCTTCCGTCGATACTTCCGTCCACGTCAATACGTGGCAAACTCCCGTCCCCGACCTCTTCCAAAAACGCTCTCAGGTCTTTTCGACGCTTACAGGTTTTTGGGAATTCACAAAGCTTGCAGCTTGTAACTTGCGGGCTTAAAGCTTTGGACTTCGGACTCTGGTCTCCCGACTTCGATCTCCGGGTTTCAATCCTCCGATTTCTCCGAACCTACTCGATCCTCCCCAGCCTATATCCCATGCTAAGCCATAGCTTAAAAGGATTATAGTTATTCAATTCCCCTTTATAAGGTGGATCCCCCACATAATCTTCAAGCCCCTCTGCTTTCTTGGTATTAAAAAAAACGGGATCATAGGGCCTGAAATGCAACAACCGGTAATTTATCCCCGCATGAAACCTTCCAAACCGTATCCCGATTCCCGGATTCACTTCCAGGCCTTCCCATTCTGCTTCCCACTTTTGCTCCGATCGATCCCCGGTCGCTTCTACCTTCCGATGAAATGCGATGCCGTTTAATAAAAAGACATTGAGATAGGGGCTCCATTTTTCTCTTTTGGCTAAAGGGTAAAAATACAGGTTTACCGGTGTAGTAATCAAATCCGACCGATATGTCTTCATAGGAATGTATATTTCATTCAAACAATGTACGCCAAAACCCGTTGCACCGAAATAACACCGATTGAAACTGCGATCATATTGTACAAGGCGTTTTGAGTACCCAAGCCCCATATCCATCTCCCATCGTCGTGTTTCCCAGATTGTTTTATTCACCCCTACCGACCACTGGTACACCTTCTCTCCTTCATCAGCTACAGAGACGATACGGTCGTCAACCGACTCATACGCATAGGAAGCGGATAGGGTAAGATCTTCTAAAAAGGATTGTGAGCGGATAGAAGTAACCGACAACAAAATAAATGATATGATAAAAAGTGAATACATCTTTAGTCATTCTAATCCTATAATCGTTCAATTAGCTATTACAGAGTTTAATTTATTACATTCCCCACAAATCAAAGGTATCCGGATTTTAAAATAAGACGTAGCCAAACGGGTAAAGGTTGGTGGAATACCGTTATTTTTTCCCCTTTTCATTACGCAAATTCCTTAGCTATCCGGTCGATTGTTCCCTCTTCAAACATTGACTCTTGTTAAAGCGAAGAACTAGCAAACCAGAGTGTAAACCTTTTTTCCTATGCATAGCCCTGATGGTAAGCTTCTTCTGCCAAAATACCGCTTTACATCCAAGTCATTAATCTGGAAGAATTTTGCAGTTGGTAATGTCGAAAAGGAATGCTCCTTTACCATTTTTTTTTCTTCCGTCTTAGAAATACTGTACGCTTGTGGCTTGAAGTGTAGAGCTTTTGACTTACTTCTTCAATAATCGAACCACAGACTTCAATCTCCCCTTTCTTCCAAAGCAATAAAGTCGTCGTTCTTCTCTGAGGGGCCGGGGAACAGGTTTCCGCCTACCAGCTACAAACTTCTCCCCTCCTTTAAAATCTCCCTGTAATTAATACACACTTTATTCATCTTTTAATACCTTTGACGAAAACACGTAGATCATGAAAAACCTATTATTTATCTTAACACTATTTGTATTTTTTTCCTGTAATAATCAATCCGAATCCACTGAGGGAAGTGGCGATGCACCCGCTACTGTTGAATCTGCAGAAATGACTGCACCTGAATACAATTTGGAAAAGACCTCCCTCACCTGGACTGCTTTCAAAACACCTGAAAAAGTGGGCGTAAGCGGGACATTCGACGACATTACCCTGAATGGAAATCAATTTTCTATAGATGCCACATCCGTCAATAGCGGTGACGGGATCCGCGATCCTAAATTGGTTCAATTTTTCTTTGAAAAGATGTCCAATACTACAATATCCGGAAGTTATGGCGCTCCGGAAGGAAGTAAAATTCCCATCACCATATCCATGAACGGAGTAGAAAAATCATTTGACTTTGACTATGAAGTAAACGATACTGCGACCCTGGTATCCGGTACCATCGACATCGTAAGTGACTTTAGCGGAAATGCCGCTCTGGAAGCTATTAATGAAGCATGCAACGAACTTCATGCGGGCAAAACCTGGACTGATGTAGACATCAACATTGTCTCAATGAAATAATAGTCTGATATAAAATATAAAAACTCAACCTCCGATGAAAGTATTCGCCGGAGGTTTTTTTAATTCAAATACCTGTCAAACCACTCCACCCCGTCCCCATACACTTTCTCCACCGGAAGCTCCCTGTGCTTAGTGGGATACCAGATAATATCTTTAGGATTACGGGCTTTTTTATACAATAACTTACTCATGAGCGGTGGAATTACTTCGTCCTGCTCTGCATTAATCATCAAAAACGGCCTGGGCGCTATGTCTCTTACATAATTGATCGGATCAATGACACTTAGATAGTCTTTTACTTTCCCTGACAAAGCTTTCATACCAAACATTAAATTGATATTTCCACCTGCGATCGCAATGACCGGCACCTTCACTCTCTGATCTACCGCACAGAATATCGTGCCAATAATACCGCCTAAACTAATTCCGTAATATCCTATCCTTCCTTCATCCAGTTCAGGAATCGATTCAATAAAATCAACAAGTCGGCTTAAGTCAAAAACAGATTGTGTTATGATCTGCCGGGTCCTGTATTTTGTGTCACCTGTAAAGTCAAAATCAAATTCTTCTGTCACCCGCTCTCCGTGATTGGCCAGATCGATACTAACTACTGCATATCCATTTTCCAGGAATTGGCGCGTTCCCGCCTGTATATAATCTACTTCCTTGTGGTCGCCAAGGCCATGTTGCAAAATAATGACGGGATAACCCGGTTGCATGGGCTGAGACTCCGGGAGTGACAAAACGCCGTAGACTATTTCGCCATTTACACTTTTAAAAGTAAATCTTCTTTTCACAAAGTCACTTTCCATTTTCTCTGGTCCGATATCAGTCAATAAGGCCATGCTTTGATCGTATTTGTAAAACCCGTGTCCTGAAATAGACCTGACCGAACTGCATCCAGTAAAAAGTAGTAATAGCAATCCAAATGTTATAAAAATTCTCATAGTTCAATATTTATTTCTGTCCCCGCGCTTTCGAATTTGGACTCCTGGCTCTTGACTCCCTACTTACCCACAAAGTGATCCGTAAGGGACAATCTTTCCTCGCCATAGTTTCCGGTATATGTCAAGCTTAGCAATCCGTGGACTTCTGGCAAACTACGTATGACAAAGTAAACTACATACACCTGACATCCAACTATCTACTTGCGTCGCATCACTTCTGTCTTCCGACTTCCGGCTTCAGACTCTTCCCATCCATTTCTTCAAATAACTTTAACGACTCCCCGATCAAAATCTCTCCTGTCATTTCTCCCAGGCTTGTCCTTGTGATATATTCATACCTTTTGAAACTATTAAAATCTACTTTTGTCAGTATGTAACCAAAAGCGTCATTGGTCAATCCAAATAAAAAGGCATTCTCAACCCCCATTTTCCTTTTGAGATAATATCCGATATTGGGTAAAGCTTCCCCCGGAATGGTAAGTATGGCAGCATCTCCAAGATGAATATAGTTCATCTGCGTATTAACAAAATACTTTCCGTCTTTTTTCTCTCCGAAATCCGAGAAGTCCATCAACTGTTTCATTAATGGCGTTTCCACGGGAAAGGTAATCCTTTTAGTCAATATTTTTACATCAGGAGATTCTTGCGCCGGGACTTCATTTACTATTCGCAACGCTTCGTCGGCTAACAATTCACCAATTCTGCGACACTCCTTCCAGTCATTTTCTTCTTCACCATCGGGCCGACGATTGTCCGCCGTTACCATCCCCCCCTGGGCTCCATTCATAAATATTGCTATTCCCCCTGCTTTTTCCTCTATCCTATCGTATAACGGCCCACACAGATCCGGAGATAATACACCCCGGTCCGGACCAATCACTTCAGGGTGTATAGCATAATTCACCAATGTTCCTATCACATGATTGTCAGGTGATATTGCCTGTATTACCCCACATCTGGGATCATACAATTGAGGGGCATAATAGTTATAGGCTATTTGTCCTCTAGCCTCCCCTACCCCAATTTTCAAATTAGCTCTTTCACGATTAGCAAAAGCCTCCTCTACTGCTTCAGCTATTTTCAGGACACACTGCTTGAGGTATTCCGTATCAGCTGAAACATTTCCATTTTCATCAGGAAAGCCATATGCATCCGGCGCGCTATGGGTATGTGTAGCACCTATTAAAACATTTTCTCCCGGGATGCTACGAATAATGTCCCTTGCCTGATCACCGAGTAAAGCAGGCCACCCCAAATTGTCAATACCAACTATCGCAAATTTGTTTTGCCCCTTTTCAATCACCATAGCACGGACATACAAATCCCCACTTTTTTCTTCTACCGGTTTCGGCACACCAACGCCCCCTGAAACTGGCAATAATGGACTTGGCGTTATATTCTTTTTAGATACTCCAACATATAAATCCTGGGAAAAACAAATATTTCCACATAGCAAAAAACAGAGTATGATATAATACTTACGCATCATTATATGATTTTATCTTTTTTAGAAATAAAATTTGACTCAAGTTCAATTATAGCTAAATTTAGCATTAATATTCAAATATTTGACAAATAATTAAGCAAGTAATATGGCATCTTATAGATTGAAAGCAAATACGATAACTCTCTATTTAATAGCACTTTCGAGTTTACTATTTTTGGGAACCAGTTGTAAACCTTCTCCAGAACCTGCCGCTAAATCAGATCCGTTTTATTCCATTATCTTCCCTTTACAAGATGACCATGTTCACGGTCCTACCCTTGCAGAACTGCCAAATGGAGATATAATTACATCGTGGTTTCAAGGGTCAGGAGAAAGGTGGGCTGACGATGTACGAATCATGGGTGCACGACTTAATTCCGGAGACACTACATGGTCGCCCGTTTTTGAGATGGCAGACATAGAGGACTTCCCCGACATTAATCCAGTTCTCTTTTTAGATCCGGACGAAACTCTATGGTTGTTTTGGTATCCCGTATTGGCCAATCAATGGGAGACTTCGATCCCCATGTTTCGAAAAAGTATGGAATATTCAGGAACAGGAGCACCCGAATGGGACTGGCAGGATATTATATTGGCTAAACCGGGTGATAAAACAGAGCGGGGTATACAACCCGGTGATTCATTTGTAAAAGCGGTTGAAAACCAGTTGAACAACTATGAAACATACATGCGGGAACAGCTCTTAACTGAATATAGTGTTGAGGAAAAGGAAAGATTATGGGACTATTGGAACGAATACAGGATAAAAGTAGACAGCCTTGCAAAGGGTGAGAATATGAAGAGAAAAGGAAGAATTCCTAACTCAAATGGATATGAAAGTACAGAATTAGGGTATCCTATTACCCGAAGAATCGGTTGGCAAACAAAAAACAAACCAGTCATGACCGATGGCAAAATGATCCTTCCACTTTATTCGGATGGATTGGATGCCACGATATTTGCGATTTCAGAAGACAGAGGGGAGACCTGGAAATTTAGTAATCCAGTCATGGGTGGAGCAGGAATCCAGGCCACTATACTCAAAGAAGCCGAGGGTGGTTTGGCAGCTTACCTTCGCGATAATGGCCCGCCGCCCAAACGAATACAAAAGACAGTTTCAAAAGATGGCGGAATGACCTGGAGTATAGCCCGTGACACGGATATTCCCAACCCAGGATCGGGTTTTGACGGAGTTACACTGGATAATGGCGATTGGGTTTTGGTGTATAATGACACCGAAGAAGGCAGACACAATTTGACCATTGCCTTGTCTGAAGATGAAGGAGAAACCTGGTCTTATAAGAGAATTTTGGAAAACGATGAGCAGGGTCCCGATAAAGGGACTTCCAGTCATTACCCATCCATTATTCAAGGGAAAGACGGACGCATTCACGTCATTTATAGCTATCACTATAAAGATGGTACTACACCAGCCAAAACGATAAAATATGCTAATTTTTCAGCGAAGTGGATCAAGTCCTGAACCTATAAGCTTATTTTTAAATTATTTCCTAGCCTTCCTCATTATAACGGCTGGTACCGTATGCATCGGCCAAACCGTGCATATCGACACTCCGTTTTTACAGGAAACGCATAAAGGATTCGCAATAGGAGAATATAATCCCGATGCCAATGATGTCAGGCGGATCATTAGTGATCAAAATGAAAATATATGGATTGCTACAAAGAACGGTGTCTATAAGAAAAAAAACGGATACGATCATTGGGAATTAATAACGAGGGACCAGTTCCAGGGACCGGCATACGACCTCTGTATGGATGACTCAGGAACTTTATGGATGGCCTCATGGTGCGGATTATTATCTCTACGTCAGGATGAAATCCGGCATCATCCCCAAATAGAAGGTCCCGTGGGACGGATTTGGGTTCAACAAGATACAGTCATGGCCTTTGGTCCCAAAGGGTTCTGGATGATCCACCATTCAATGAATCATCGTCTGGATATTAATCTCGCAACCAGTGTAAGAAATATCGCCAGTGATCTCAATGGCAGAGGTTTATGGGTTTCTACGGATGTGGGACTCTACTGGGTTCTCAAAGAAAAAGCTATAAAGATCGATCCAAACTTGCTCCTAAGTGCCTACACCAAAAGTACCGAATACGACCCTTCGGGATCTTTGTGGGTAGGTGGATTAGGAGGCATTACGATTCTCAAAGATGGTATAAAAACGGGAACTATTTTACCCGACCAGGGTCTTCCTCATGCTGAAGTGACTTGTATCAGAAGGAATCCTGCTGACCAAACCATGTGGATAGGTACAAAGTACGGTATTTCCCGATTCAAAAATCATCAAAGCGGATATTCCGTCCTACTGGGGCGCAGATGGCTAATGGGAAATGAAGTACGCGATATTACTTTTGATTCCAGTGGAGATGCCTGGATTGCCACAAATCAAGGAGTCAGCAAAATTGAAAGACAACAAATCACCCTTGAAGAGAAAGCGGACTACTTCTACGACCGGTTGATCAAAAGGCATATACGGGCTCCCTGGATCGCTGCCAGAAATCACCTTAAGGTATCTGGAGATACCACGTCTTACAGATCCGATGACGATGACAATGACGGCGAATACACATCAAACTACCTTGCAATGGAATCCTTTCGATATGCAGTAACGGGTGACACCCTCTCTAAAATACGAGCACAAAAAGCGTTTCATTTTCTAAAACTGCTTCAGGAAGTCACCGGCACCAGCGGTTTTTTCGCACGGACAATTATTCCCGTAGAATGGGAAACTATGCACGACCCCAATACGATTTTTTCAGAAAAAGAAAAGGCGGAAATACTCATCCGGGATCCCCGTCGAAAATTCGTACCGGAGAGGTGGAGAATATCTGTCGACGGGAAATGGAGGTGGAAAGGAGATACCAGTAGTGATGAGATATGCGGGCATATGTTCGGCTATTTTTTTTATTATGAATTAGTAGCAGATCCCAGAGAAAAAGCCATCGTACGAAACCACGTAGCCAACATTTTGGATCACTTAATGGAAAACGATTTCAATCTGGTGGACCTGGACGGGCATCACACCCGATGGGGGGTCTGGTCTCCCCAAAAATTAAATGGAGATCCTAACTGGCAACCTGAAAAAGCTTTGAATTCATTGGAATTACTATCTTTTTTAAAATTCGGATACTACATTACTGGATTACAGAAGTATGAGGATGCGTATCTGAATCTGATAAAAGAACACAACTATCTGGATAATGCTGAAAAAATAAAAGATCCAGATCCTGCATTTCAAACCTATTTTGATATCTATCTTGCCGCCTATCTTTTTCCCGCTTTATTAAAAGAACAGAACCCCGAATTCAAAAAAATATATCTACGACACTTAGACCAATGGTTTACTGCAAACAAAGTTCATAAAAGTCCTATGGTTAATTTTCTTTTCAATTATTTGAAAGGTAATGATATCGAACTAAAAGCTTCTGTTGATTTTCTACAAAAAACTCCTTTGGATCTGGTAGATTGGCCTATAAATAATGGACTAAGGGAAGACCTTCCTATGAAAAGATTTCCGATATTGGAAGATTGGCAGGTTCCTCTGAGACCGGCCAATGAGATACGGACGATCAGATGGGACAAAAACCCTTACAGCGCCGTTGTTGGCAATCCTCATGAAGAATTTGAACCTGTATTCTGGTTATTGCCCTATTGGCTGGCAAGATATTGTGGTCTTATCAAGTAATTGAAAGTGGGACGGATTCAATCGACAAAATATAATTTTCCACCGATGCAATCAATATTTTTTTCCACACCTAAAAAGACCATTTATCCATAAGGCCACGCTTCACAGAAAGTGATTAATGGCCAGGAGAGGCACAGATGAATTGAGAACCATGTTGTGTACGTTATTCTTTTGGAAAAACTGGCTAACAACGGGCATTTTACCACCTACCGTCACAATGAGATCCGCATTATTTTCCAACATATACCATTCCATTCCTTTGGTAAAGTTATTTCCCTCGTGAAATGCAATGGAATGCTCTATATCCATAAATGCATCTTTAAGTTCGTAAAAATGATCTATGTTTTCCGACTTTAAATTCCTTTCATTAAAATCCGTGATCATCGTGACATGAAACTTATATTTCCTCGCTATATATACTAACGGATTAATTTCCTTCTTTTGGAACTTGTTTCTCATTTCTACGGGTAAAATCACCCTGGTAGGTTTCTTATATTTCACGTTTTTAGGAACATAAATAACCGGACAATTAACAATTTGGGCCCACTCCTTTTTATTAAAAACCCAATTAAAAATAGCGTTAATACGATTGGTTTCCTTCAATCCCATTATAATATAATCCACCGAATTTTCCCTACAATAGTCCAATACCACATTTGAAAGCCTCCCAAATCTACAGTGTATTTCAACTGTATAATTTTCCTCACTTTTATTGCCAAGACACTGGCTAAATTCATTTTCGAGCTCTTCTATCCTTTCAGAATCCCCTTCATCTCTTAAGGCCGAAACCATAAGCTCTGTAGGACGATTAGGAAGAGAATAAGCATTCAATAAAACGAACTTAACATCTTCGTCACCAAACATATCAATGGCATATTTTATCGAATTCCTGGATTTCTCTGAAAAATTGGTGGGAAGTAATATAGTTTTCATTTTGACATAATTTAATTCGGGGTTCATGGGTTCATGGCTAAGTCGAAATTTGATTTTTTTATTTATCAATTTAATGGTGTCAAAAAACGATAAGAATATCTTTCTGGCTTGAATAAAATCACCAGTTTATTAACAATCACATTATTATGTTCTACCTTTCAGATTACTCACAATTCTTCCTTATATTTTTATCCCCCCAAGAGTAGGAATGATAAAAAATCCCGGGCAAAACTTAAACTGGTGCTGGCGTATTAAGTCTAAGCCCAGGACGGAAACTATTTCATTCTGGAAACCAATGAATCCTAACTGGCTCCATTACCGTTTTTTATATCCGGTATATTTTTCATACTAAATTTAATCTGCTTTTCACGCGCTTCGATTTGAAAATTATGGATTACTTCAAGTGCATCGTGGTCAATAGATTTTGCTCTGGAACCGTCTAATTCCACCTCACTGTTAGAAGGTATCCCTTCCAATTTACTCAACAAACTAGCCTTGTTCAAAAAGGATACATGCTCACTTAATTGAATTCGTATCTGTTGTGATCCGTCTCCATTGGTCGAAGGGCCATGATCCAAATAATATGGTACCTTATAATTATCTCGCAGGATGTAAAACACCGCAACAGCCATACCGATTAAAATACCGACTAAAAGATCTGTAAATAGGATCGATACAACGGTAACAACAAACGGGATAAATTGCTCTTTACCCAAAGCCATTTGCGCTCTGTAAAGTGCAGGTTTTGTTAATTTGAAACCTACCATTATAAGAATAGCTGCAAGTGATGCTAATGGGATTAAGTTCATTATAGTAGGAACTGCAACGACTGCCAACAATAAGAAAATACCGTGAAAAACCGCTGACATTTTCGTCTTGGCACCGGCTCCCAGATTTGTAGAACTTCTCACAATTACGGAAGTAATAGGCAACCCTCCAATGAGACCCGAAACGATATTACCTACCCCTTGTGCTTTTAACTCAGTATTTTGGGGGGTCCTTCTTTTTTCAGGATCCATTTTATCGACGGCTTCGATACATAATAAAGTCTCTAAGCTAGCCACAATAGCTAATGTCATGGCCGTTACATACACATTCAGGTTCGTTAAAATCTGAAAATCAGGTAATCGTAATGCTTCGGACATTTCCGCCATACTACCGATAACAGGTATACTCACAAGGTGACTGGGGGAAATGGCTAATGAAGGATAAAATTGCTTAAAAAGTGAATTAATCACCACTCCCATAATTACTACTACTACGCCGCCGGGTATTTGTTTAAGAAATTTATTATTAGTAATAATAGGTCTGCTCCATACTATCAAAAACAAAAGAGAAAAGACCCCAATGATTAGGCTTCCGATCACCATATGATTAAATGAAGACAACACCGGAGCTAGCATATTTGCCCCATCGGCTTGTGTCATATTGGCTTCAGCAGTAAAAGCTTCCGTATCAAAACCTACCAGGTGTGGTAATTGTTTCATAATTAGGATCAGACCGATTGCGGCCAACATTCCTTTAATTACTGAGGACGGAAAATAAAGACCAATTACGCCTGCCTTCATAAAACCAAGAACCAATTGTATTACACCTGCCAAAACCACAGCTACTAAAAAGGCCTCATATGTTCCTAAAGTATCAACAGCATTAAGCACGATCACTACCAAACCGGCAGCCGGACCACTCACACTGAGATCTGATTTACTCAACAATCCAATAACAATACCACCAATGATACCGGAAATCAATCCCGATAACAGAGGCGCACCAGAAGCCAGGGCAATTCCCAAACACAGTGGGAGAGCCACTAGAAATACAACAATACTCGCTGGTATGTCGCGATTTAAATAGCTAAAATATTTACTCATAAGTATTAATTTTGAATCAAAAACCACATCCTGCTATCCCCAAACCACATAGGAGCAGGACATGGACACCAATAATGTATCTAAAGCGTATATTAAACCGTGGTCATTATTCTATTACGGACTTCCTAAATAGAAAGAGTTGATTAATTTCTACGCTTAAAATAGTTTCGCTACAAACCTACGATGGAGGTCTAAGAGAGATTTAAGAGGTGTATTAGAATGGAATTAGAATGATTTAACAGAATGTTAATCCTACAATCAGCGTACTTTTCATGAATAAAGAGGTAAGAAAATTTAAAATTTCAGCTAAGATTCTTTTTGATTGGGTAAGGATACCACTACCTCTGTACCCTGAAGTTCTTTTGAAAAAACTTCCATTCTTCCATTGTGTAATTTTATAATCCTTTGTGCCAAAGGGAGCCCTACACCAAACCCTCTAAAAGACCGGGCATTGGGAGCTCTATAAAACGGAACCGTAATATTATCCATACCTGACTCCGGGATCCCCACGCCCTGATCTTTGATAAAAACGTGGATCCCTTGTTTGGATGGTCTAAGTCGAATAATTACCTGTTCATTCATGGAAAATTTACACGCATTATCTAATATATTATTCAATGCCACTTGCAATAAATTTTCATTTCCCTGGATAATGAGGGGTTCTATTTCATCCGGCCATCCTGTAAAATCAAATACAACTTTGTTTTCAGGATGCATTATATCAATATTCATTTTTACATCCATCAACAATTCATCGATTCGCAAAGATTGAAAGTTCAGTTCAGCTTTATCGGAACCTGCTCTTGCCAGCTTCAATAAACTATTCACCAACAATTCAAGGCGCTCGGCTTCTTTTTGGACAATGATCAGAGCTTCTGTATATTCCTCCGGCTTACGTTCCTTTTGAAGGGTTATTTCAGTCATACCCAGTACCGCTGTAATAGGGTTTCGCAACTCATGAGAAGCATTATTGACAAAGTTATTCTGTATTTCAAATGAAGCTTGTAAACGATCGAGCATTCTATTGAAGGTATCTGCTAATTCCGAAAGTTCATCTTTTGAGTTATCCGTATCAAGCCTCAAGTGTAAATTAGATACACTTATGGAATTGGCCTTTTCAGCAATTTTGGAGATTGGTTGCAATACTTTACCTGAGTAATTGCTACCCATTAGATAAATAAATACAATTCCCAATAAAAATGAAACGATCAAAATCTTCCTGAGAAATATTAATTTTGTTTGCCCGTACACATCAATTGCAGAAACGACAACAATGAAATCTCCTTCTGATTCACTGTATAACTTACCACTATAATACTTCTCATTTATTTTCCATGAAGCTAGCCCTTCAAGGAATATTTTGTCAATAAACTTTTGGGGATATCCACTACTATTATCAACTAATAGAGTTTTTTCAGCGAGATTTACAGGGATTACTTCTTCGTTTTCTTCGGGCAAAATTTGTAGATGTTTTTTCAATACATCTTCATATAAATGAGACTGAATATCATCTTGTTCAAAAAACCACTCTGCTGCAATGTCAGTCCTGTTTTGCAACCGCTGATAAAATTCCTTTTCCTTGTAATGATCGACAAAATAATAGATCGATAGAAAAATTATTAATAAAAGAGAACCGGTCAAGGCTGTAAAAAGCCAGGTAATTTTATCATGTGTTTTCATGCAATAATTCTAATCCTTCATTATATAGCCCATACCTATCACGGTGTGAATAAGTTTTGACTGAAATTGTTTGTCAATTTTATTTCTCAAATAATTGACATATACATCAACCACATTAGTACCCATATCAAAATTAATATCCCAAACATTTTCAAGTAAATCAATTCGCGACAATACCTTTTTTTGATTTTTAATAAAGTATTCAAGTAACCGGTATTCTGTAGCTGTGAGTTTTATTTCTTTACCTTGTCTTTTTACGATTTTGGAATGTTGATCCAATTCAAGGTCTGCAATTTTCAGCACAGGCGTAGTGCTATCAGAGAGATTTTTTCTTCGTTGTAAAGCGCGTAATCGAGCGAGTAATTCTTTAAACTTAAACGGTTTTGTCAAATAATCATCAGCCCCTGCATCCAGCCCCTTTACTAAATTATCAGTCGTCCCTAATGCTGTCAGCATTAAGATAGGGACATCAGAAAAACCTCTTTTACGAACTTCCCCACAAATTTCCCAACCGTTTTTGCCGGGTAAAATAATATCTAGTATAATTTGGTCTATTTGATGCTGTCCAATTAATTCCAGTCCCATGTCTCCATCATAAGCAACTAAAACATCATATCCTTCTTCATTCAAACCCTTCTTAATAAACGTTGCTACGCTATGTTCATCTTCTATTAACAAAATTTTTTTCATAATCCATACAAAATTACCTCTACATTTCTTAAAGTTATATCACCTATCATTTAAAATTAAATTAAAATTGGATTTTACATCAATTTATTTATCAACTCCTCTTCGATTTGAATACATCTTTTACCTGTAATATTGGAGATCCATTTATGCGATATTTTCCTTGCTAACAGTAAAATATCCATATCCAATCTAATATTCTAATCTTATTTTCTGATTTTTTGCTGAAAAAATATTCAAGTGCTCTCTATTTTCCAACAATACACATTTAAATATTAAAATTAATATAAACTGGTATCCGGATAAGTGTCTACCCCATATAGAGTCGTATCTTGATATTTGGTATTTACCAGTCTTTATGCAACAGACTTTAGAGTATCGTAATAACAAATATCTATATATTTAGTAATTTCGGGTAACTCAGTTTTACTAAAGGAAACTATTAATAGGAGAAATGATTTTACATAATTTTTCGGTACCAGTACTACTTTCCACAGTTTTTGGAATGACACTTCTATCTTGTCAGAATAACAAGCCTGAGCCTATTTATCCCCAAAAAGAAGTACTTATTTCCCATTCCGAGTCAATAAAAACTGCTAACATTATTCAGGATGAAACAGCAACAGAAGTAGCAGATGGTCTGGAGTTGACCCTTTGGGCTTCAGACACGTTAGTAAAGGACCCAATAGCCATTGATGTCGATGAAAACGGAAGGGTATATTATACCCGGGCCATCAGACCCGGTCACTCTGAGTTTGACATTCGGGGACATCGCAATTGGATGACTGCATCCATTTCATTTGAGACTGTCGAAGACCGTCGAAAATTTCTTCGGGAAACATTTACAGATGGATCCGAAGAATCTGAAAAACATCTCAAAGATTTAAATAATGACGGAGTCCGGGATTGGAGGGACCTGACAGTTGAAAAAGAGCAGGTTTGGTTTGTAGAAGACGCCGACAATATCGGAGTAGCCAATCGAAGTCAATTGTTCATTGAAGATTTTCACGAAGAAATCACAGACGTTGCAAATGGGATAGCCATCCACGATGGAGAAGTGTTTATTTCGGTAGCCCCGGATGTATGGAAAACAAAAGATACCGATGAAGATGGCATTGCCGATCTGAAACAGTCCATAAGTCATGGATATGCTGTTCACATAGGATTTGGAGGACATGGCATGTCCGGAGTAACCATAGGTCCCGCCGGTAGATTGTGGTGGGGCATTGGAGATATTGGAGCCAATATTATTGATCAGGAAGGTAAGCAATGGAAATATCCTAATCAGGGAGTAATCGCTAGAAGCGAACCGGATGGAAGCAACTTTGAAATATTTGCAGCAGGCTTAAGAAATACTCATGAATTTGTATTCGACAAATACGGAAACCTTATTTCAGAAGATAACGACGGAGACCACAGAGGAGAACGTGAGAGGTTGGTATATTTGATCGATGGTTCGGATTCGGGATGGAGGATAAATTGGCAATTCGGAAAATATACTGATCCTAAAAACAATCAATACAAGGTATGGATGGATGAAAATATGCATCAACCACGCTGGGAAGGACAAGCAGCATATTTTCTTCCACCCATCACTAATTATGTCAATGGTCCAACCGGTCTGGCCTACAATCCAGGAACAGCATTAGGGGAAAAATGGTATGACCATTTTTTTATAGCAGAATTCAGAGGAACACCTGCCCGCTCCCCCTTACATGCTTTTACATTAAAACCCAAAGGAGCTTCTTTTGAATTAAGTAGTACCCAGGAAGTAGCGAAAGGTTTACTTCCTACCGGTATAGATTTTGGCCCGGATGGTGCATTGTATTTTTCTGATTGGATCGATGGCTGGGAACCCAATAATAAGGGTAGGATATGGAAACTGGACACCCACAATGCGGAAGAATCTGAAATCAGAAAGGAAACAAAGACCTTGATTCAATCAGATTTCTCACAAAAAGACCTCGATGAACTCGAGAACCTATTAGGTCACCAGGATATGAGGGTTCGCCAAAAGTCCCAATTCGAACTTGTAAAAAGAGGTGATGATGGATTCAACGTTTTCAACAGGTGCATCAGCCAAAGTGAATCACAAATAGCTAGGATTCATTCGATTTGGGGAATATCCCAATTTGCCAGGGTTGATAAAGATTTTGCAAGCGCACTCGTTCCATTATTAAGGGACAATGACCCGGAAATATGCGCCCAGGCAGCAAAAATGATTGGAGACGTACGTTATCCCAGAGCAGGTGATGTACTTATTTCGCTTCTCAAACATCCTAATATCAGGGTGCAATTTTTTGCGACAGAAGCCCTGGGTAGAACAATGAATAAAAAAGCCATTCAACCCATCCTGGATATGTTGGAGAAAAATAACGATGAAGACACCTGGCTGCGTCACTGTGGGGCAATCGCGTTGAGCAGGATCGGAGATCCCCAACCACTAGTAAATTTAGCACATCACGAATCTGAAGCACTGAGAATTGTTGCCGTTGTCGCTTTACGAAGAATGCAAAATTCAGGCGTCTCCCAATTTCTCGATGACCAGCAAGAATATATTGTTACAGAAGCAGCCAGAGCAATTAATGATGATTATTCTATAGAACAAAGCCTTCCTGACCTGGCTAATTTGCTCATTAAAAACCGATTCACCGATGAAGCCCTGGTAAGAAGAGCCATTAATGCAAATCTCAGGGTAGGCAAAGCAGACAATTTAAGAACTCTTACAAAATATACAACCAATAAAACAGCACCACCAGAAATGAGAGCAGAGGCGTTAGCTGCGTTAAGCACCTGGCATGAACCTTCTGTATTTGATCGCGTAGACGGCAGATACCGCGGACAAGTCTCGAGAGATGCACAGTTAGTCATAACTTCCCTTGCACCAATAATTAATAGTTTATTGACGGAAAAACACCCTTCTATTCAGGTGGAAGCGGCCAATGCTATAGCTGCATTGGAAATATCCAATGCTGAATCCAACCTAATAAAACTAATACAAGAAAGTCCAAATATTAATGTGCGGAAAGCTTCACTCAAAGCACTTAATAAAATCCATTCAAAACTGCTTAATAAAGCATTGGATATTGCCCTGGAAGATAAAAGCCCGGAAGTTCGATCCACGGCATTACAAATTTTGCCGGGATCAAATATATCAAATGAAAACTTTTCTCAACTATTTGAAAAAATCCTAGCTTCGGGAACCGTAGAAGAGAAACAAGCCGTATTGGCTTCCCTTAGCTCCATTTCAGGATTCAATGCTGAAAAAGTTCTCTCAAAACCCTTTGACCAATTAATATCAGGGAAAGCCCCTCCTGAAATTCAATTGGATATACTGCAAGCTGTCGAAAAATTAGATGCTCCAGCCCTTAATCAAAAATTAGAAACGTATTACAAATCAAAAGACAGTTCCAATGTAGTTAATTTATACCGGGAAGCGCTGGAAGGAGGGAATCCTCGAAGTGGGAGAAATATTTTTTATAATCACGAAGGTGCACAATGTATACGATGCCATGCTGTCTTTGAAGTGGGGGGAAATGTCGGTCCTGGTCTGGCTGGGATAGGTGATAAACTATCTCGTGTGGAACTGTTAGAATCTATCGTTGAACCAAGTAAACGAATTGCCCCTGGCTTTGGGAATTTGAGTGTCGTAACAGACAATGGAAATAAGATCAGTGGAATTTTAGTTGATGAGTCTGCGACGGAAGTGAAAATAAAGTCCGGTAATGAAAAAATAAAAACGGTCAAAAAAGAAGATATACAAGAAAGGGAAAACATGCCATCAGGAATGCCGGATATAACTTCGATCCTTTCCAAAAGTGAAATCCGCGACCTGGTCGCTTTTCTGGTAAATCTTAAAAGTGAAAAGGATTAATTGAAAAAGACCACTGGCTCCCTCAACACTTAAATGCATCACTCAATTATCGGCAAAATATTATCTATCTTTCCATGTTTACCCTCCATATAATTAGGAGAAATGTAATTTTGCGGCCCTAGTCTAGTAAATAGCTTCGTCTTTGCCAATTTGTAAATTACTTTCCAAATGTTAGTGTGATTGAGTTATTAATTGATATAGATTCAAAAGGGATAAGGGCAGCATTTTGTGCCATAAGGTCTTATTGCAAAGAAAATATAGGATGAACCGAAAATGATAAAAGGCAAACAAAATCAATAATTTGAATTTTCTAATGAGTACAGGGGAAAAAAAGCAAAAGATCATAATTTATCAGGTGTCTACTCGTGATATCTCCAGAAAGAGATCCCTGATGAATCTTCTCATATCCTGGAAGCCCCTGTCGTAATCGACTTTCAACTTAAATAACGTGAGTTCGACAGAGAAAATAAGAGCTCTGAAATGCCTGTCCTGACATGAAATTGTCGGGAAGCGAAATATACCTGACCCTGGGGCCAACCCAGGGTGGAAAACAAGGTAAAACATCGTTTCTGGCATTGATTTCCACAAAGTAATACCTCGTATGTTTGTGAGAAGGAAAAAAGGGAATAAAGAATTACATTTCAGTTTTATAAAAACGAGGAAAGAAAGCAGAGGGGAAGCAAAGATGCCTAGATAGCCAATGAGGGTATATCGAGCCAAAGATATTGCACCTATGTTTTTCTTCTCTTCGAGGACTTTGGATAGTATTAAAAGAATAGTACCAGGTGCCTATATCTAGTATTGGTTACGAGGAAAAAGGGTGAAGAAATTAGTAGCAAGCATTGATATTGCCAAAGAAGATTTTCAAGTGGTGTTGAAACAACGAGAGGAATCGGGTGCGGTGAAGATCAAAGAGAGGCGGAAATTCAAGAATACGGTTTTGGGACATAAGGCGCTTATGGAGTGGGTGCAAAAACGAGAAAAGGGAGCACAGCCTAGTATGTGATGGAAACGACGGGAGTGTATTATGAAGACCTAGCGTATTTTTGTATGAGTCGGAGCAGCAGGTCAGTGTGGTATTGGCTAATCAGGTGAAGTATTTTGCCCGGAGTTTAAACCTGCATTCGAAGACCGATGAGCTGGATGCGTCGATTATTGCGCAGTTGGGTATTGTACGTACGTTATCCATCTGGAGCCCCATGTTTTCGAACTATAAGGTGTTAAAAGCCTTGAACCGCAAAAGGCTGGGGATGATCAAACAAAAGAATCGGGCCCAAAACCAGTTACATGCCTTGAAATATGCGCATCAGACTCCGGCAACAGCAATGGACATTACCCGCCGCCGACAGATCGAGTTTTATGAGGACGCCATTGCCGAATTAGAGCAGGAAATAGATCGCCTGGTACGAGCCGATGAAACATTGAACGAAAAAGTGAACAAGGTAGCGACGATCAAAGGAGTAGGTCCAGCTACGGTACTGACCATTCTTTGTGAGACCAATGGGTTCCATTTGATCCGAAACATCCGGCAACTGGTCAGTTATGCGGGCCTGGTTATTGTATTCAATGAGTCCGGACAGAGCCAGGGCAAAACTGCTATTTCCAAGCGGGGCAATACCTATATCCGAGCCTGTTTGTATATGCCCGCTTTGTGTGCCAAACGGCATGAACAAAATTGGACGAGGGTATAGTAGAATTGGTAACCACACCAGAATCTTCTTTAATTGAAAATGAGTTTCACCTTGATGGAGTAGTTCAGGACCATAATTGGACTATGGACATAACCTATCCCGCCACGGATGCACCTGAAGGAGCGAATCTTAAAAACATTTACAAAACGGTCTGTAAAGCAAGAAGCGCCTCTTTTGTATTTGCACTTCCCAAAGAATATGAATTCAATATAAAGGAGTTCAAATATTTAAAGATGTCTGTTTATGCTCCTGAAAAATCCACCTATAAGGGTGCATACTCACCTTTCCAAAAACTTTGGCCTCGATTTATGAACAGCATGTGGTCTTTTGGTAGCAACAGTTCATTCGGACAACAGTATTGGGCCATTGATCCATTTGAAATACAGGATAATGAATTGCAAAAATGGACTGAGATTACGTTGGATTTGTCATCGGCACTTGACAAACATAATCGAGTAATAGTATTGAATATCGGAGGAGAACCCGGGATAGATCCTTGGGCTCCGGAAACTGAAATTGCCTATTATTTTGCCAATCTCAGATTTTCCAAAAAACCTTAATTCGGAAAAATTCTAAAATGTATAGCTAGATGACTGTTAATACCATTACTGTGGAAGGGTGGTTAACCCCTCACGATCAAGGATTAATATTGAATTTCCTTCAATATCAATAAGTTTTTCTGATTTGAAATCATACAATGTTCGAATCAGAGTTTCTTTGGCCGTGCCTGCCAATGATGCCAAATCTTCCCTTGATATCACAACTTGTGCATGGGCAGAATCATCCGTTACGCAGGCCATGATAATAGCTTTCGCTACTTTACTACGTACCGAGCCATATGCCATTTCCATTAAACGCTCATTCGATCTGATGTTCAATTGTAAAGACTTTTGTAGAAAGTAATATGTTAGTTTCGCATCAGATAAAATACCATCCAAAAATTCTTTTGTAGGAATCAAAGCGATCTTGGTATCTTCCATAGCCACCGTATCATGAAAATATGTTTGGTCACACAAAACCGATTCGTAACCAAATATTTCTCCCTCCGTTAATATCCGGTAAATCAACTCTTTGCCGTATTCATTGGTTTTGGCCATTTTAACCTTGCCTGATAATATTTTAAATACCCAATAGGGATTCCCCCCTATAGTATAGACTTTGTCCTTTTTCTGATATAATCGATTTTCCCTATTTAAAGATAATGCTGATAGAAAATTATTCAGCATTTCAGGAGAAATAAGCTGGCTACCGCTTCCTGTATTATTTTGCGAACTGGACTTCTTCAATCTTACTTCGATAGCATCCAGAAGTTCAGTATCATCAAAAGGTTTAGTGAGGTAATCATCGGCACCTAAGCCCATTCCTTTTCTATAGTCAATTTTTTCAGCTTTCGCTGTCAAAAAAATAAAAGGGATACCTGCTGTCAACTCATTCTTCATAAGAATTTTGAGCATACCAAAACCATCCAACTCCGGCATCATGACATCGCATAAGATTAGATCCGGATGGCACTCCTGTGCGAGGATTACTCCCTTTTTCCCATTAATCGCCGATATTACTTCAAAGCCATCTAATTCCAAAATCTCACAGATATTCTCACGCACGGCATCATTATCTTCAACAACTAAAATTTTCTTCATAATTAATACGGAAATTTAATATCTATAGTGGTACCTTCTCCCAACCTACTCTCAAACTTAATATCCCCACTTAACAATTCAACATATTGTTTGACAATATTCAATCCCAATCCTGTTCCCTGGATTGTTTCGACATTGGACGCTCTGAAAAAGCGATCGAATAAGTATTTTTGCTCTTCTTCCGGTATCCCAATACCTTGATCTTTGACTTTGATCGAAAAAGACGCCTTACTAAATATAATAGTACATTCAATACCGGATCCCTCCTCCGAATATTTTATAGCATTCGTCAATACATTAAAAAGGACATTCTTCAAAATATTACGATCGGAGTCGACGTATCCATTTTCACCTATAATTTTAATCTCAAATTTTTGATTTTTTTTCAAATATCCTTGTATATCCTCCAGAGTGTCCTTTAAAAGTTCTTCGGGATCAATTTTGCTTATTTTTAATGCTATTTTACCCTCTTCCAATTTACTCAAGGATAGAAAATCATTTAAAATACCGGTTAAATTAACAACAGAGGATTTAATTCTATTGACATGTCTTTCTCGCTTTTCCTGCTCCGCCTCAAGTTTATATCTGGATAATAATGCCGCTGATGACATAATCGTACTCAAAGGAGTCCGAAACTCATGGGAAGCCATAGATACAAACCTGGATTTGAGCTCACTTAATTCTTTTTCTTTATCCAAGGCCAGTTCCAACTCGGTCTCTCTTTGCTGCAATTTCTTATTCGTTTCCAACAATTGATTAACAATGGTCTCTAGTTCCAATGTACGCACCCTTACCTTTTCCTCTAAAGCAGTATTAACCTCAATTAATTCTTTTTCAACCCTTTTGATTTCAGTTAAATCGTGAATAATTCCGGTAAAAATAGTTCGATTCTTCATTTTTACCTCACTGACAGCCAATCGGATAGGAAAAATAACACCATTCTTTTTTTGACCTGAAACCTCTCTTCCTATACCGATGATCCGACGCTCTTTTGTATCCTTATACCTTTGAATATAACCATCGTGTTCGGAATGGTAGGGGTCCGGCATCAAAACCTTCACATTCTGCCCAATAACTTCCTGGGGAGTATAGCCAAACAGCTTAGCCGCAGAATTATTAAAATTTTCTATAATTCCATATTCATCAATGGTAATTATTGCATCAATTGCTGTATCAATTATAGCTTGCAACCGAAGTGCTATGTCCTTTAAACCTTCCATAATCCTACTAGATGAGCATTATCATAATACTGACTGATAGAAATCATACTGTTATTTTCTTTCCGTGAATATATTTGAATTCAAATAAAAATACCAAAATGCTTAAACATAAATCCAAATTCAACAACCGTTAACTATTTAGTTGGTATAAATTCATTTGAACATGATAAACATAAAACTTTATGGTACACCAACCTCAAATTATGAGTATATAAAATCGGTTCTTCACTATAAAATGCATGAATTAGGCATTGAAATGAATTTTGTAGAAATTCAAAGTTGGGAAGATTATATCAAAAGCAATATTCAATCCATTCCATCGGTTGAAATTAACGAAAATATAATATTCAACATTCCCAAAAATAATATTAATAGTTCTATTAATACTATTATTACCTACATTAAAAATGAAACAATGAAAACATTTCAAAAAAACATACTGGTTCCAATGGAATTCGACAGTGCTTCGATTAATGCATTGAAGTATATAATAGACAGATTCCCCGACTCGCCTCTGACTATAATCCATGTATTTTCGGGTTTATTGGACTTAAATGACCCTATAACAATAGTTCCTGCTACTCCTCGTGAAGATGCTTTGAAAAACTCACTAATTACTTATATTAAAGATGCATTAAAAGGAGAATTGCCTGAACAAATAGAAAATGTAGAAATTATTTCCGGGATCCCATCAAATTCCATATTAAAGTATTCATCGGATAAACTATTTAACCTTATTGCCCTTGGGGCCCGAGAAAAATACGATTTGATCGCAAAATGGTTTGGCTCTACGGCTACCAACGTATTAAAAAACTCATCAACACCGGTATTAGTCATCCCAAAAGATGCTCAATATCAATCAATTCCATCAAAACCTATAATAGCACTGGAAGAAGAGGAAATAAATGCCAGATCAAATCAAATAATGACGAAGATTTTCGATAAGATGACCCATTGCCACATTTTACATGTTACAGACGATGAAGACAATTCCAAAATGGAAGAACAGGAAATAATTGAGAATCTTGAAAAGTCAAAGTTTCCATTTGGATATTCGGTATCTGTTCAAAAAGCCAAAAATATAACAGAAGCCATTTTGGATGAAGCAGAGAAAAAAAATGCAAGTGAAATTATAGTATTTCCCGAAAGTAACTCTATATTCAAGCAGTTTTTAAGTCAAAATATCTCCAGAAATTTAATTTATAAAGCTACAAAAATTCCAGTGTGGTCTTTTCACAAAACCACAGAAAACAAATAAAACTTATATTATAATATGAAAATTTTATGTCCGACTGATTTCTCTGAAGCATCTACAAACGCTTGTCTCGCTGCAGCTAAGCTAATTAACCCTTTCGAAGATAAACAAATTCATCTGGTTCACTGCATCAATATTGTTAGCAGGGCGGGAATGTTTCTAAAGATGGAAGATATGTTGAGACAACAAGCAAAAGAAGATCTCAATAAATTAAAAGAGTCGATTGAAATTATCAATCCAGAAATTAAAGTAACGAGTACTGTGGTTTTGGAAAATCCCAAATCTTATACAACCAAGCTGGCAGAGAAGGAAGGTTTTGACTTAATTTCAATAGGTACAGAAGGGCTATCAGCTTTAAAAGATGTAACGATAGGAAGTGTTACCGAGTATATAATACGTAAATCCAACATCCCCGTTCTTGCCATTCCTCCACAGTCAAATTTAGATTCTATATCTTCTATAGCCATGGGAATAGAAAATGATGTTAGTATTCATAGAAATAGCCTTACTTTTTTAGAATCAATTGCAGATTTCAACAATGCCAAAATTATTGGCATAAATGTCAGATCAGCAGGTCAAATGGCTTCAAGTTTTAAAATGGAAACACTCTTCCCATCACTTGAAACTGAATTTCATTCAATCGAAGTAGAGAATAACATACCTTCTACAATGGCTAATTTTGTATCTAATAACGATATAAGCATACTTGTAATGATCCATCAAAAAAAGAACTGGTTGCAACGCCTATTTTATAATAGTATCACAAAGGCTGAATTATTTGAAATCAATTTTCCTTTGCTCGTATTACCCGGATAAAAAAGCAACATTTAGATATTTTACAAAACTTGTTTCAACCTTAATTGAAACAAGTTTTTTTTGTATCAATAATGAAAATATATAGATTTCTACCTGTATTTTTAATAAAGTCCCGGTCAATAAAAAACGCCCACTAACAAATTTCAGGTCGACCTATCCTGATCGGAGTCCAGGTAGGGATTTCAATTGAAGCTTCGCTTTCTCGATAGGTATTCGTAGAAAAGCCTTTCCATTTAATTAGGCTACTATTGTTGTCTAGCATACTATTGATCAGGATCATTTTACGACCTAATCTATGTCATTGTTTTTCATTTCCCATACCATTAACTTTCAGTTGATTTTAAAACCTTAAATCCTAAAAAAATGTCAACCATTACGAAATCAAGTCAAAAGTTATCACCTTTTTTCAATTCATTTTTCCGGGATCCGTTTTGGGATATAGATACCGGCCTGGTAAACACATCTTTAAAGGGAAACGATTTTCCTCTCGCCAACATTAAAGAATCAAACGAATCCTATACCATTGAATTGGCCGCTCCCGGAAAAGCCAAGGAAGATTTCATCATAGAGGTAGATGAATCAAAACTTACTATTTTTTCGGAAGATAAAAAGGAAGATGAAGAAAAAAATGAAAATTATACAAGAAAAGAATACAGCTATCACTCTTTTCAAAGGTCTTTCCAGTTACCCAAAAGTATAGATATTGACTCCATTCATGCTTCCTATAATGAAGGTATATTAAAAATTGAAATACCTAAATTACAAGAAAATATCTCCAACTCAAAAACTATCAATGTATCATAAAATCAAATTGGAGGTTGGAACAGTTCAAACGATACATCAATTCCAGAAATTGCAGAATTCAAAATGTACCCTAGCACATTTTATCTGCTTTTGGTAAGCGAACTGATTATACGTTTTTTTCAACCTCTTTTTTTTTATTAACTTCAATAAATGGACTTACAAACACCACTTGCAAAAATCATGACCAAGGCAATACAATCTGTTGGTCAGAATGATGTTTTTTCCGACTTTTCCCATTTATTTGCTAGTCAATCTATTCATCATATTCCGGTAGTAAATAATAATTTAAAACCTGTAGGTATTATTAGCACCCATGATTATAATACATTAAAACATCATTTCTCAAATATGGATTGGAGTAAAGAACAATCTCAAATGGAAAATGACCGTTTATTCCAAAGTCTTCTAGCCAAAGATATTATGGTAGAGAATCCCATTTGCCTTCATGAAGACGCCCCTGTGAAAGATGCTATAAAGTTATTTCTTGAGAATAAGATTCATTCAACTATCATTTGTAATGATTCCGGACAATGTGTGGGAATCGTTACACCGTATGATATTTTAAAATTTATTTATCATAAGTAACTATTTAGACCCTTTATTCTCCTAATACCCACATTCTCTTTCTTCGCATTTTCAATTTGTAATTGATTTCAAGATAATGAGACAAATGATCAAATGCTTCATCTACCGAATCAGTAAACAAAATCAATTCCAAATCAGTCCGGGAAATAGTTCCTTCCTCAATCATAAAATCAAGGTATTGATTTAATTGCTGAAAGTACTCTTTACCCATTACAACCACAGGGAAATTTTTGAGGATGCCTGTCTGTATGAGCGTCAGGGTTTCAAATAATTCATCCATGGTTCCCCATCCACCCGGCAACACAAAAAAAGCATAAGAATACTTCAGTAATAAGACTTTTCGTACAAAAAAATGATCAAATTCTACCCAGGTATCCATATAGGGATTGGGATTTTGTTCATGAGGTAGGATTATGTTGCACCCTACAGACTTACCTCCCTGGTCAAAAGCCCCTTTATTCGCAGCTTCCATTATCCCAGGACCACCTCCAGTCATAACAGTAAACCCAAATCTGGATATTTCTTTACCCACCTCATATGCTAATCGATAATATTTATGATCATCCCGAAATCGGGCAGAACCAAAAACAGTAATACAAGGGCCCACAAAATGTAGTTTCCTAAAGCCCTTGATAAACTGTCGCATTACTTTGAAAGTAAACTTAAATTCACTAAAACGACTTCCTGGTCCCTCAAGATAATCATTGAGACGGTTAATATTTTTCATACCTTAAAAGATAAAACTTTTTGTTTCTTCCTTCTCGCTTAGCGCTTAGGAAAATGAATTCAATTCATTTCTTATCAATAACAATATATGACAAAAAGACGATCAACTCAAAACACCAATAATGGAATTCTGCTTTTAATCAAAAGTTTACGAGTAACACTTGAATGGTATAGACGCTCCCAAAATCCCCTGTTTGGCTTATATACTGCAATAAGATCAATGTTATGACTCTCAAGATAATTCAAAATTCCTTTCTCAACGGAATCAGCACTCGTCACAATAAACTCCATTTCCGCAAACGGCTTATTGTGCACCCGTGACTCCAAAACCGACTCATCTTCAGTTACATGGATCATATTAACCTCCGGATTATCAAATAATTCCCAAAAATTATAAAGCCATTCCAATGCCTTCTTTTCTTGGCCTTCCAATCGATCATCAATATTCATATTGGTTGGAAACAAAATTGATTTAAAATCAGAATACTTGGCACCATTAGGGATAGCTAAAACGGGTATATCTGATTTTTGAATCGTATGAGCTGTAGAACTACCAATAATCTTATCAAAGAGGCTGTATTTTTGCCTCATGGCCATTATAATAAAATCTACTCCCTCCTCTTCTGCTAATTCTGATATTTCCGTAGATGGATAGGCACCGTGAACAGCGTGAACATTCCCGCGTTGCTCTTTAGGAAATTGTTCCAGGACATCTCTAAGTTGTTTTTTAACCGCATGTCTACGCTCCTTGATCATGTCGATCATGGCCTTATGAGTAACAGCTGATGCTATCGGAATAGGTATGTCAAATACATGAATCAAATCTACCTCTATTTCTCGACCTTCGATCATTTCAGCTAAGAATGATAAAGCTCCCTCTGCACTGTCTGAAAAATCTGTTGCGAATAATACTTTGCGCATTGTTGAAATATTTTAATTTATCGTGAATTATTATGTTTCTTTACAGCGCTAAACTATCCTTAAAATACAAAAAATTACTTGATTTTCCTTAACGGCACAAATGATATTAATCAATTATCCCCTACCGATCCGAAACCTTAATCTTATATTTACCTGATCCGGTCTTTACTATTGTCATATCAGCCCTCCGGTCAACAAATAAAAATTTATCTGTTTTGATACCTTCCCCATTTATTGTTATTTTATCCATTTGCCCGGGTATACAAATATTTGCAGTGGTATTTACTGGTACTGTAATATCCATAATCAAATCATTTCCCGTTTTTTCCCAGGCAGATTCTATTAAGCCGTTTATAGAATGGTAAGTTGCCGAGACATTTGACAATCCTTTCTGGGGTATAACTGGGTTAATAGAAAAACTGCGATATCCAGGATCTACAACCTGAATTCCAGCCATAAACTCAAACATCCATTCGCATACTGAGCCAAAAGCGTAATGGCTAAATGAATTCATTGAGGCATTGTGAACAAATCCTTCATCCAGAGTATAACTATCCCACCGCTCCCATATTGAAGTGGCACCATTTACTACTTCAAAACCCAAGGATGGATATTCCGTACTTAAAATTAAATCATAGGCCGTTTGGATATGCCCGGTAGTAGACAATGCTGGAAGCAAAGGTTTGAACCCCAAAAATCCCGTAGCCAGTTTTCCATCATTTCCAGCGACTAAATCGGATAACCAATCACCGGCCTTTCTCTTGTCCTCTCCTTCCACAAGTCCCATATATATAGCATTTGCATAGGCCGTTTGCGTATGTCCACGGAATCCCAGTTGACCGTCTACATACCCTGAGCCATCTCCGTATACTAAAGTATCCGTCACAAATTTTCCAGACTCATCGGTATAGTGCCTTACCATACTTTCTTTAATCTTTTTAAATAACTCTCTATAATTCCCAGCCTCTTCCTTCTTACCAATGGCATCGGCCATCGCTCCCATTAATTCGGCACAATACGCATAATACATGGTAGCTAATAAATCAGGAGGTGTTTTTTTACCAACAGAAAGCCAATCACCAAATCCACCCTTGGGACTTATTTCTTCGAATGCCCCTTCCTCAAAAACATAATCTCCTCCACTCTTTTCTTTTAAAAATTCCATATACGCCACCATATTCTCCCAGGAACTCTTTACAATCTCGGTATCTCCATACGTTTCATATATTTCATATGGGCAGATGATACCGGCCTCTGACCATCCGGGTGAATATTTGTCCGTACCTCGGATAGCTGGAGTAGCCAAATCGGTCTTGGGCATAGGGGCATAAATCGGATACGCACCATTTGACCATTGGGCATCGTTCAAATCTCTCACCCATTTTGTATAAAATGCGGCAACATCGGTATTGAAAGTCGCGGACTTCACATATATTTGAGCGTCACCGGTCCACCCTAATCTCTCATCTCTCTGGGGGCAATCCGTAGGAATATCGATATAGTTCGCGAACTGGGTCCAAACTATGTTACTATATAACTGATTTAACATGGGAGAATCTGTATCAAAATCACCTACTAATTTTGTATCTGAACTCAATGCCAATCCTGTTATTGTTCTATCACTCACCTCATCTAGACCGGAAACTTCTACATACTGAAACCCGTGAAAAGTAAACGTTGGCATCCAGGTTTCCCCGTTAGGGTCCCCTTTTAAAATATAATAATCCGTAGCTCTTGCCCTTCGCAAATTTTCAGTTACCAACCTTCCATCCGGATGCAACATTTCACCATATCTCAAAGTCACCGTATCACCTGGGTTCCCCTTTACTTTAAGCCGGATTATACCTGCAAAGTTTTGCCCCAAATCTACTATATGCTTCTTATCACCAGATGGAATTATTTCCCTGGGAGTAAATTCATCGATTACACGGACAGGATTTCCCGGGTATAATTCAATTTCTCTTTGCGGACTATCCTCAGAGGAAAGAACTTCCTCCCAATCGCTGTCATCGAACCCCGGTTTGTCCCAGCCAGCGATTTCCTTCCTCGCATCATACATTTCCCCTTGTAGCATATCCGATTCAATTAAAGGACTTGAACACCCTTTCCAATCTTTATCGGAAACTATATAATCAGTAGATCCATCTGTATACTCAATTCTCACTTGCGCTTTCATCAATGGAGTCCTACCGTAAAAATCCCTTACTTTAGAGGTCCCTACCAATAAGGCATATCCCAGGTATCCCGAATACCATCCGTATGACAAATGAGCCCCAAGTGTATTTTCTCCCGGCTTGATTAAATCCGTAACATCATAAGCCTGATAGTAAACCCTTTCATTGTAATCGGTCCAACCCGGCACAAAATAGTCATCCCCTACTTTATTCCCATTGATCTTAAATTCAACCAAACCTAATGCTGAAATATATAACCTGGCTGATTTGACTTCTTTTCGCAATTGAATATTCTTTCTCAAATAAGGAGTAGGAGGTAAATCGTATTCGCTGTCGGTAAAATTTTCCCGTAAATCCAGGCCAATCCAATCCGCTTTCCAATCCTTTTTTTCCAATAATCCCATTTCCCAGTACGCCATTTCACTCCATGGACCGACATCGCCATTTTTATCCCACGCCCTTACCTTCCACCAAACGCGCATTCCCGAATGAAGCTCTTTTCCAGCGTACTTAATTTGATTGGTTGCAGAGGACTCTATCTTCCCTGAATCCCAGGTATCCCCTTTTGAGGAGGCACAAAGGTCTTGGGAAGATGAGACAATTATTTGATAAGCACTTTGAAACTGGTTATTTACAGGTGATGTCAGTTCCCAACTTAATCTAGGCGAAATAACATCTACAAATGGATTGATTTTATACTCCGTTCGTAAATTGACCGGCAGAATACCCTCTGCGTACAAATTCATACCTATTATGAATAAAAAAACAGTCCAGATCGTCTTTTTTTTTGTTTGTCCCCACTCCATGTTATTGACTAAAATTTAAGATTACTCATTACCTATGAGAACAAATATTATTCATTCTCCGCATTAAATTTAGAAAAGGTAAATCAGAGAAACCATAGGTAAGTATTTATTATTTAACCTCTTCTTTGTAGAAACACAGTCTGAAAAAGAGTGAATATTTAATTGGATCTACAGCGTTTAGGAAATGGCCGATCCGGAATTATTTATATCCCTTACATCCTTTATTTTTCGGCTATAATCCACTTTTTTATCCTGGGGTTAAAATCCTCTATATGCTCCCAGTGAAAGGCATGGCCTGCATCCTTATATACATATAAAGTCGAATGGGGGATTTCATCTGCTATTTCGCGCAACATCCAATCGGGTACAAACCGATCTTCCCCACCGCCAATTACGAGGGTAGGTTGTGATATTGAGCGCAACTCATCAAACGTATTGTGAGCTATGCACGCATCAGCCTGTCCTTTGAGACCTAGTAAAGATTGGGGAACTTCTTCTGAAGAAGCAGTTTTTCGATCTTGTTGAAAGGTAATTAACTGCTTTTCATCATCCCAGGTCTTTTTTGAATAAATTAACTGTTGGATATAGTGAGCAAACTCCCCAGGTTCAAGCCTTTCTTTATAAATTTTCATTAACTCAAATATGGAACTGGTTTTATTATCACAATAAGACCAGGTACACATCAACACCAGAGAACTCACTCTCTCTGGGAATAATATTGCTAACTGTTGCGCAATAATACTTCCCATCGAGCACCCGATTACAGAGCAACTTTCAATATCCAAATGTTCCAGCAATCCGGCATAATCGGTTGCCATTTCAGCTGATGAATAAGAACCTGGTGGAGCATCGGTTAATCCGACACCTCTATTGTCTGCTATAATACAATGAAAATATTGTGACCAGTAATTTAAGTGTTTCTCCCAAACTTCCCCTCGAGCAGTAATTCCCATAATTAGTAAAAGCGGTTCTCCTTCCCCTTTCTGGTCATAAAACATCCGGATTCCATTGACATTAGCAAAAGGCATATTAAATTGTTTTATCGAATTTCCGGAATTAATGTATTGTGAATCCAGTCTCCATCATGCTCTGTAACCCAGTCCGGATCCTTTAGCGCTTCCTGGCCTTCATCCTCACAAACTATCCATCCATCGAATTCTATATCTTTAAGCCATTGAGTTATTTTAATGAGGTCAATTTTGCCCTTTCCCATTAATACGAATTCAGGATTACCATCCCAATCCTTATAGTGAAGATGATTGATTAGTGATTCATATTCTTTCATCTTTTCCAGTGGATCCATCCCCCCATTGATAATATGGCCTACATCGGGGGTCCAACCCGTTACCGAAGCGTTAAGCCCCTCCAGGATCACTTTGTAATCCTCTTCAGTACGGGTAATTGATGTTTCTGGAGAATTAGGATGAAAACTACAGGTAACCCCCTTATCCGACGCTCTTTGCGAAACAGCATTTACATTTTTGATCAAGTTTTCTCTTCGTTTTACTAAATCCTTCCTACTGGTTGGCATTTGCACTGTACATAAAACGGCCCCTGGAAAGTTTTCCAACAATTCAATCGCTTCATCTGCTTCTCTGCGTTCAAATTCTGTCTCACCGTCATGGTTCCAGTCTAATACCAGGGATAATGCGGACAATTCTATACCTTCTTCATCCAATTTATCTGATAATCTCTCGCTATCCCTAAGCTCACCCATCCAGGAAAAGATGGGTTGAATTCCTTCAAAACCCGAACTAGAAATCACTTCTATCATGTGTCCCAATTTCCCTTCATATGCCTTGCCTTCATTCTTCATAAACCACGTGTACACTTCCGATCCAAATCGAAACGGTAATTCTTCAATCGTCATATTTATTACTTTTAAAATCCGTGTTCAGATAATTTATTCTTTATTAATTCAAAACCTTTTTTTGCAACATCCCAGGGTTCGGAATATTCCCTCCATACATTAATTGAATTGGCAAAACCCGGATCATTCCTGGTGAATGCCTCAATCGTAAACCATCCATCGTACCCTACTTCCCTGAGTGTGCTAAAGCTCTCATCAAAATCTATATGCCCTTCACCCGGTGTACCCCGGTCATTTTCACTGATGTGAACGTGTCCAAGCACAGGAGCTACCGTTTTGATGGCGTCGGCAACACTCTTTTCTTCGATATTGGCATGATGGGTATCAAAGTGAGCTTTCACATTTGGATGATTCACCATATTAATCAACCCCGTCAATTGTTCCATCGTATTGCAAAGGTAACATTCAAAACGATTAATAGCTTCCGGAGTTAAAATAACATTGGCCTGTTTGGCATATTCCCCCGCCTGATAAAGTATTTCAGCACTCCAGTGGTATTCATTTTCATCAGGTGCTTTATCCCTGAATGTAGCAAAAGCAGAGTGAAAAGGGCCACATATAAGATGGGAATCCATAGATTCTGCCCGATCAATAGCCCATTTTATTTGCTCCAAACCGGCATTTCTTGTTTTTGAATCCGGGCTTATAGGGTTTTGTTCCGGTCCAAGGCCCAACACACAAGTCACTTCAATTCCAATTTTCCTGCAAAAGTCTCCAAACTTTTGGTATTCCTTTTCGTTGTCGGTTCCATAAAAACATTCAACACCATCATATCCAATTTCTTTCAGCCGTTCGACGACAGGATACATTTCCTCCGAAACAGAGGCAGACCAAGCCAGAATATTAAATCCAATTTTTGCCATAATATAAAATATCTTTTAATTCTTAATTTTCAAGTTAAATCGTCTTTTTCTAAATTCCACACAATTACTGGTTATTTATAGAACTCCGGTTTTCTTCCTTTTTTATATTGATCAAAACCAAACATGGTCGGATTATAATCACCCACTATCTCTACATTCAATTCTTCGTCAATCTTATCTTCTCTGTCAATCGCCCAATAAGCTCCGTTAATGATCATTCTCCGGAGATCTTCACTTAACAGGTCTATTGAAGCACCCATAGTTGTAGCTAAGACCTTGCCCTCGTTACCATTTTCGATTTTATACGTTTTGGCCCAGGCAACTGGCATAATAGGTTTTTCCCAATTTACCGGTGCATCCGCCGTCATTCCATTAGTTGATTGCCCCCAGAGTAATACCTCTGAACCCTCCGGCACGTCTGTCAAACCATACACATCTGTAGGACCCCAAATGTCAACAACCCCTTTCAAAATTGGGTGGTCATTGCGCTTTGCAATTCCGTCTACTAATGCTCGTGTTCCTTCTTTTCCGTGAATCCCGTGATGATTAATCCAGGTTTCTCCTAATATTTTTTTACCAAATCCTCCATTCCAACCTTCAGCTTTAGATGCAAAATCATACTTAGCATGGGGGCTTCCTTTATCCCGGCTATACCTGAATGCATGGGTAGAGGTCCTCAATCCAATAATCGGCTTGCCGGCTTTCAGGTAATCAGCAAAATAATCCATCTGCTCTTTGGGCAATTCCCTGAAGCGAATCAACATTATGACTAGATCAGCTGACTTCAAATGATGCATCCCGGGGATATTGGTCTGATGATTGGGATTTATTTCCCCTGAACTTTCATCAATAGAAAAAAGTACAGTAGTCTTAAAACCATGATGGTGCGTCAAAATTTTTGCGAGCATCGGCATTCCTTCTTCTGAACGATATTCTTCATCTCCACTTATTAAGACCACATGCTTACCATTAGATTGTTTTGACTCCGGTTCGAAGTTCAGCCACCGAGGATCATTCTGGGCATTAATAGAAATAGCTATCGAAAAAACCAACAAGACTGCCGATATAATTTTAATTCCTTTCATATACTTTTTTATTTACCAATGAATATTCTGAAGTTCGTAAAAATTGTTGACATGATCGCAATTCCTTTACTTCACCTTTTTTGAATTCTATTTCGCCGGGACCATTAAAGTTAAATTAAGATAAAACGAATTTTACCTGCATTGCAGGAAAATAATAATTTGTTTAAAAATGACACCTACATCACGAAAAATAAAAGCCGGGACTGAAATCAGTGCAGTTCCCGGCTTAATACTTTTATTTACTTTATCCGACAAATATGTCCTATAGTATACAATTCACCAGCATTACTCTGGTTTATTCAAAAACACATTTGCTCATTTGTCGATTCAAAAAACTATGCCAATTCCAGTTCAGCTCTTTTATTTCTGCCTCTTTGCCAAAAGAAGAAAATCAGAAATAAGACGATCAAAATTCCTGGTAAAGACGCCATCTTCGCCAACGTAGCTTGTCCGGCTGCCAGTTCCAGTTCTGAACCGGTCAATCCTAACTCGGCATTCACAGCCCTCGAGCTATCTATCCATCCCCCAATAATGGGTTGGAAGATAGAGGAAGAGAACATACCTACTCCACCGAGAATAGACATTCCAAGCGCACCACTCAACGGCACTTTTTTCGCAACTGCACCAATCATTACCGGCCAGAAAAAACATACCCCAATTGCAAATAAAATAGCTGCAACATATGCCATTCCTCCTGTGACCATACTAAACATATAAATGCCTAAAGTAGCAAAAATAGCTCCGCCCAATAGGACACCGGTTTGTCCTAATGTCCCGACAACCGGCCCCGCAAAAAATCGACCAACGGCCATCAATCCGGTCACCAACGCCAGGATCAACATAGGACTTGCACCACTATTAGCCATTATCATGCTCACCCACTGTTGAGGGCCGAATTCCGATATGGCTGTTAACGCCATACAACAGAACAAAAAGATATAGGTGGGAGTAAGCATAGCTTTAAAATTCTCTGACAATGAACGAACACCTTCCACACTCGGCTTGGGAAAATCTTTACCAAAAAACAATACTGCATATATTATTGTAGGGATTAATGTGACCCACATCTGGGCCTGCCATCCGGCTCCCCAATCAGTCATGAACTTTGATATAAGACTTCCTACCACAATACCACCAGGGAACCACATATGGAATCGATTCAACATTTTATCCATTTTAACGCCCGAATACATGTCTGCGATCATAGGATTACAGGCAGCTTCCGTACAACCATTACCGAATCCTATAAAAAGTGTAGACATTAAGAGTATCGTATAATTACCTGAATAAATAGTAAAAATTATTCCTAAGGTATGGGCGATAAAGGCAATTTGCATAATTCGCTTAGGGCCTACAATATGATAAAATAATCCTCCAAGGATCATGGATATTGGAAATCCCAAAAACCACATGGTATTAATAAACCCAAGTTCGGTAGCACTCAAGCCAAACGATTCACCCAATTGGGGCAAAATACCCGCCCGAATTGAAAAGGTAAATGCAGTAGTTATCAGGGCAAAACAACTACCGTTAAAAAGGGCCGACTTGTTAATGTTTTCATTCATTGATATTAATTTTGATTTTTTATTTAATTGCGTGTGAAAATTTGATTGTAAAAACGATCAACCAATATAAAAAAATGATTACCATTTTTTTTTAAAATCAAACCTTGATTTTCAACACAAAATTAATAGTCTATACCACACATTTATCTTCTCTAATTCAAAACTTTATTTGGGTAAATTACACTGCTTTCTTTGTAGCTTTCAAATATTACCAGCGTTAATAAAAAGGTTTACTGGTAATTATTATCTGTCTCAACGCACTATACGATAATATTCTGTATAATAACTAAAATAAAAAACAAGCCACCTAAAAAACACACATTACTAAACTATTAATACAAACTAAAAGTAATATCCTGCATACAATTTGGTTTCATATAGTTACCTAATGGCTCTACTTCTTATATAAATCAGTACCCATTGTTTTGTATCAGGTTCGAATTATTTAAAATTTCAGCAGTCGGAATGGGGAATAACAATTCACGCTCTTTAAGGGTAGGCCCATACGAGAATGTATGTCCCACATACTCTTCAAATTCGCCGGTTTCTACATTTAAAGCTTTTCGCAATCTAACCATATCAAACCATGTTTTATTCTCATAACACAATTCGTACCAACGCTCTTTCCAAACTGCTTCCCTGAATTCTTCCTTCGACAAATTAGATAATTCCGGTAATTCCGCTCTTGACCGAACCGCATTTACCGCGCCGTACGCCACTTCATTAGGACCATTTACCTCATTAGACGCCTCTGCGTAAATCAACAAAACATCCGCATAACGAATTAATGGCCAATTGAGATCACTGTTGGCTGAAGAGGTTTGTGCTACAATATCAAAGTGCTTGTAAATAAAGTATCCCCCCAGATCTACTTCCAAACTGCGGTCATCCTGGTGGGTAAATTCGGTAAAAAAGAACTCATCCTCTTTTGCCCTTAAATCACCAGGTTCGAATGATTCCACAAATGCTTGCGTAGCATATATCCCGCCGGTCTCGGCAGAATATTGGGAAATATTTTTATTGTAAGGGATAATGGCGACCTGCCAATTAGAAGGCAAAATTTGAGTTTTAAATTGAATCATAAAAATATTCTCTTCTATATTCTTCATCGAAGGGTCATGCAAATCATCGTAATCGTCAAATAGCTGAAACTCACCCGAATTAATCACTTCTTGTGCCTTTTGCGCCGCCAGGTTGTAATATTCATTTCCTTTCTGTAAAGGATATCCCGCCATAGTCAGATAAACTTTGGCCAATAGTGATTTTACGGCTCCCAGACTCACCCTTCCGGAAGGATCAAACCATGGTAATCCGGAGTTTTCCGATTTCTCCAAATCACTAACTATTAAATCGTACACATCTTGCACATCTGCCGGAGAGGGTCTTAAATTATCCGATTGGAGGGAAACTGGTGATGTCACCAATGGAATATTTCCAAACATTCGAACCAAATTAAAATAATACCATGCTCTTAAGAAATAAGCCTCACCTAACAGCTTTTGCTTTTCCTGGTCATCCATTGTAATACCGGGCACCTTCACTATAGAAAGATTGGCATTGGCTATCCCCTGGTAGTAAGACTGCCAATAGGTCAATCCATATCCATTGTCAGAGGTATTATTCAAATCTCGGACAAAGTAACTGTTTACTGCTTGTCCCAAATCAGTAGCGGCGAGACCGGTTGCGAATTCAGTCATCATCCAGGCTCCACCCCCAAAACCACTATTCATAGGCTCTCTCATACTCGCGTAAATGGCATTCACTGAACTATGAGCATGAGCAGGTTTTGTAAAATAATTTTCTTCTGTAAAATTACTGGGATCCGATTCGCTCAAAAAATCAGAGCAACCCGCCAATCCAAACATTGCAATTATTATATATAAAAATATTAATTTTTTCATTTTTCTAAATTTTAGATAAAACAATTGTTATAAACCGGCATTTATTCCAATCATGAATACCCTTGGACGGGGATAATCATACAATCCGAATCCCTGGTTAAAAGCAGCCCCGCTATTTGACACTTCAGGATCATATCCGGTATATTTAGTAGCTACAAAGAAGTTTTGAACTGAAGCATAAACCCTTAGTTTACTCAACTTCATTTTTGAATAAATATCATGGGGGAATACATACGACAATAGCAAGTTTCGTCCACGCAAAAACGAAGCATCAGTTACCTTGTGGCTATCATTATTTGTAGTGTAATACGCATTGATCGGCCGGATCTGCGCAATGGGAGTATTTTGGTTGTCCTCTGTCCAGGCATTCAATACCGTTTTGTAGCTATTCGCTATTCCTTGTCGATCTTCTGCTGAATGGATACTCCGGTCCAAAACGTCATTTCCATACATAAACTGTAAATCAACCGTCAAAGACCAGTTTCCATACTCAAAAGTATTGAGTAAAGTTCCAAAACCGTCCGGAATTCCCTTTCCTATAATAGCCCGGTCCAAATCATTGATTTCACCATCTTCATTTAGATCAAGATATTTTACATCCCCAGGTAAAAGCCCGTATTCTTTAGCTTCCTCAGCTTCATTGGTCGACCATATTCCCTGATGAACCCGACCAAAGAAAGAACCTACCGGTTCTCCCACACGGATCACCGTAGCCCCCGAATATATATCACTTCCACCTGAAAGTTCCAAAACCTGATTTTTATTGATTGAAATATTGAAGGTTGTACTCCACGAAAAATCATTTTTTGTTACATTAACAGAATTTACAGCAAACTCTACCCCCTTATTTTCCATACTACCGATATTGGAAAATATGCTGCCATATCCGCTACTCAATGGTAAAGGAGTGTCCAACAACATATCATTTACCTTCCGTCGATATACATCCAATTCAAAGTTTAACCTGCTGGAAAAAAGGCCCAGTTCCATTCCAATATCTATTTGGTGAGTTTTTTCCCACTGCAATGCCGGATTAGGGATTCTTCCTATACCAATACCTACCTCCCGGGAACCGCCAAAAATAACATCGTAATTATTCATTCCAGCCAAGGCTCGATAAGCCGGTATTTCTGAATTACCCGTTACTCCATAGCTAGCCCTGAATTTAAGATTTGAAATCGCAGTTTGCTGCTTCATAAATTCCTCATCAATCGCCCGCCAGGCAAAAGCCGCTGAAGGGAAAAAAGCATATTGGTTTTCTTCCCCAAATTTAGAAGATCCATCCAAGCGCCCGGTAAATGTGACCAGGTATTTATCCTGCAAAGAATAATTCAACCTAGTAAAATATGAATTTAAACCGTAAGCAGTGGATACTGATGAGGGTGTAAGGGCAGTAGTCCCAGCACCTAAATTATTATATTCAAAATACGTATCGGCAAACCCCTGTGAGCGAGCCTGATTATTAAATCGGTCTATATGCTGCCAGGATAGTCCCAGCATAGCATTCAAGGATTGATCAGCCGTAATATCTTTATTATAAGTCAAATAATTTTCAAATTGCCAGGAATTAAATCGATTGTTTGTGACTGACGCATCTCCATTATTGGAAATATATTGCAACCCTGCGGCCGCAAAGTAATCCGTTCTCTGATTAATGATATTGGAACCTATCATTGAACGAAATTGCAAATCATCTGTCAGCCTAATATTTGCAAAAACATTCCCCAACATCGTTTGTGTACGCAAATAATACAATCGCTCGTCAGCTACACGGATAGGATTGTCTCCACCTTCCATTCCTGGATAATCCCGATTACTGGCCCAGGAACCGTCCTCGTATCTTACCGGTATTATAGGCAATGCTTCTAACGCCTGTCTCATCATAGTAATTCCACCGCCGCCCAATTGATCGACTTGTTTGTCATTCTGGTCGGTATATCCTAGCGAACCGCCAATTTTCAACCAGCTGTTGATATTGGAATCAAACGTAAACCGGCCGGAATATCTTTTCTGCCAGGAGCCATAGACAATTCCGTTTTCATTTCGATAATTCAAAAAGACACCATAGTTACCGGTTTCATTACCATTGGTAAAACCCAACTGGTGATTTTGTGTGAACGCCTCTTGAAAGGCTGCATCCTGCCAATCCGTATCATATAGTGGGTTTCCCTGATCATCAAATAATAAAGGATTTGTTCGCTTGGTACGCGGATCTGTATATTTTGTACCTGTCGCCCAACCTACCGGATCATATTTTTCAGCATTTTCGTAAATAATTTCTTCCACTCTCAGGAATTCCTCCGCATTTAACACGGGCAAATGACGGGGTGCGACTCCCACACTAAAGTCCGAATCATAAGTCACCCTTCCTCCTCCTGAAGATCCTCTCTTTGTTGTAACTAAGATGACTCCATTGGCACCTCTAGCCCCATATATGGCGGTAGAAGATGCATCTTTGAGAACCTCAATGGATTCAATATCATTGGGATTGAGATAATCTATCGGAGAACTGCCATTTTCTAAATCTACTGAATTTAGTATTACACCGTCGATTACATACAGGGGATCATTGGATACGCTGATCGAACTGGCGCCCCGAATTCGTATATTGGCCCTTCCTCCGGGCCTTCCCGAATTTGTAGAAACATCTACTCCGGCTATCCGCCCGGAAAGTCCCTGGTTCAATGAGGAGACAGGTCGCTCCTGAAGTTCCTCTCCTTTGAGTGTTCCTACTGAACCCGTCAGATCAGACTTCAGTTGCGTACCATACCCTACCACTACCAATTCATCCAATGTTTCTGCATCTGAATTCATTTCGATTTCAAGGGTTGTACTACTAGACCCAACCTCTACTTCTGTAGTTGTATAACCTATGTAAGACAAAACCAAAATACTTCCTTCTTCTACATCCAATAGTTCAAATTCGCCGTCAAAATCCGTTGTCGTTCCTTTATTCGTTCCTTTTACCTGAATATTTACACCGATTAGTGGCACCCCTGATTCATCTATCACACGTCCTTTAGTAGTATCAGCAGGAACAGCTGGAATCAATTTATTAAAATTTTTCTTATCGAGATAGTTGACAACGTCTACAAAAACTTTTTTGCGAAGCACAATAGCCTTTTCTTCTACCAAATACGTAATCGGCTGGTTAACAAAACATATCTCTAATACCTCCTTTAACGGCATATCAGAGACATTTACCGATATTGGTTTCGAAAGACGGATCAGGTCCGTAGTATAAATAAAGTCATATCCACTTTGTTTGCGTATTTCCTTGAATACTTCCTGTAATGAAGCCTCTTCTACACTTAATGTAATATCCTGGCCAAGTCCCGCTGCGCGTACCTGGAGAATACTCAAGACAATTAAAAACATAGTGAGCTTCATCACTTTTGATTTTTTTACAATTGAAAGTGGCAGTAGAAAGGTCCACCACTTTATTTTACCATTAGTCCAATATTCCATACATTTGCATTTTGGGTTAAATAATTCATTTACTTCCTAGTCATTTAGTATTGATAAATTTGATCCAAATCCCCGCTTACTTCCGATCTGGCCATCTGGAGTAAGCGGTATTTTATTATTTTTTAGTCCTATCTCACATGTCTAAATTCTTTAATAAGAATAGTCTATACTCTTTTACACCTTATTCTTTATATACTTTAATCCGCTTTCCTTCTATTATAAAGTTTACAGTTCCCGTCAACTCCAGGATCCTAAGTACCTCCGATACATTTTTTTCCCTGGAAACCTGTCCTCCGAATCCAACCTCCGGTTTACGCCCTACAAAGTCTACATCTATGTCATACCACCTTGAAATTTCATTCATCACATCGTCAATCGAATCATCCGAAAAGTAGAAGTATCCATTCTTCCATGCGAGGATTTTTTCAATATCTACATCCGATTCGATAGCCATCCCACCCGTACTTGAAACTTTAACCTGCTGTCCCGGAGAGAGAAACACAGAATTGTCACCTGATAAAATCTTTACCTTCCCTTCTACCAGCGTAGTAGCTATTTCCTCTTTATCACCATATGCCTTAATATTGAATTGGGTTCCTAAAACCTCAACTTCCTGATTTTTCGTCCGTACAATAAATGGAATATTTTTTTCTTCCAATTTGTACTTTTTAATATCAAAATATGCTTCACCTGTGACTTCAACCACTCTATTCTTATCATCAAATCGGGTCGGACAGGTTATTGAAGAAGCTGAATTAAGCCATACAATACTTCCATCCGGCAATGTCACCTGATACTCCCCTCCATTAGGAGTGCTAACGGTATGATAACTAACTTCCTGCTTACCATCATCTGCCATCAAATCCAGAAGAATTTGCCCCTGACCTGTTTTTTCCAATTTAATTCCTCCCTCATTCGTCACTGCCCCATCAGGCAAATCATCTAACACTATGGTTCTACCACCCGCAAGAGTCATCACGGCTTTATTCCCTCCAGGCATGACATCATCCCCATATTTACTTTTAGGTTCCACATCCGCCACTTGAACACCATCCTTATCAATCCATTGATCGAATACTTTCCAACTACCCCAAATTGCTAAAATAACAATCGCTGCAGTAGCTGCCACTTCTCGTATTTTCATCCAAAGTAGCCGCGAATTATATTTAGAATCCCTTGAACTCCCGGAAATATTTCCTTCAATCCTCAATCTTAATTTTTCATCTAATTCTATTTTATGACCGTATTCTTTTACCAAAACCTGATATCGGTCTAGTACATATCTAAATTTGCTATCATTTATTTGGTCCAACCAGTTACTCAAATATTCCTTTTCCTTTTCAGAGGCCGTTCCACAGGCAATTTTCTTCAGTATATTATCAATTTCTTTATTTTCCATTTATCCTTTTGGGCTTACATTTATAAGTAAGACTTTCCCAAATCAAAAAAGTATACCTTGAAAAACGTATTTTTTATCAAATTTATAATTCGAACACCCGTATTCTCATTTTTAGTCCGCCTATAGAAATTTAATAGCTAACTCTATCCTTGTAAACACCAGAACTTGAAATATGGTCATTTGAAATAGTGGTGATCATTTTTCTCTCTGATATAAAGTTCCACATCCCTCAATATATGGTTTCACCTCTCAGGGGAGAAAGGACAAAATTCGTCCATCTCCACGGATTTCCGGCAACCATTAATCCATTTTGTATTCATACAATATGACAGAAGGGGCCCCTTTTCTACTTTCTATCTTTCAGAAAAAGTTCCCTCCGCTCCTGATGGTATCTGATGTCATAAACTCACCGCACTTTATTTTCCATCATCTTTGCCTACTCATCGCCTTAGATATAAATTCTCCAGGATTGAGTGAACTCGAAAACATTAACCTATTTCTCAGGATTATATACTTTTATGGGTACAAAAATCACCTGTAGAAGGGGATGGCACTGCACCTGAACATCTTCTTAATAAAACTCAACATCCCATTTATTCCATCCTCTCCAATTCTATGTAAAAAGGCATAATTCGTCTACGGTCGACTGTGTAAAAGGGTATTAAATCACCTTTCATTTCAGGTAGGTATACATTTTTCATTTCTAATATTTCTGAAGAAATATCTGCAGTCTTCCTCATTACTTGCGTCCCTGCCTCCAGATACATTACCCCACCTGATTTGATCGGTTCGGTAAATCGATATTTAATATTGTAATTCCCTTCCTTTATAAAAACAGCCCATTTGCCAAATATTTCCTTCTGGTTCCAAATTCCCCTTGCTCCTGATGCGTCATTCCGATTGAGAATCATAGGATTTTCTGCGCCTGTCCCGACAATAGGCAAAGGAGGTTCTTCCAAGTTTTTTGATTGAATCAATTCAAAATACAATTGATCCATTGTCCTTTTGAGCGCTTCTGCTTTCTCCGACATTTTGTCGACTAAATTCGTTAGCTCATAGGGATCCCTTTCAACATCAAAAAGTTCAAATCTCTCAATACCTGCATCGTAATCAGTATGTCCGACTAATTTATACCTTCCTTTTTGCACTGCCATATTATTATATAACTCTGGATATTTTCGGGTCCAGTAAAAAAATAGCGCTCTGTTTTCCCAGTCAACCTGATTACCACTAAAAAGCGGAACCATAGTTTTACCATCAATAACTCTACCTCGCGGCAACTCCATTCCGCATAACGAAGCAATGGTTGGCAAAACATCAATATGTGCCGTAGTTGTCTCTACATCAAATTTCCCGGTATGGATTTTTGGGTATTTTAAATAAAAGGGAACCCGGACACCGCCGCGGTATACACTTCCTTTCTTCCCCCGCATTCCCGCTAAATATCGCACCTGTTGCGGTCCATTATCTGTCATAAATATAACTACCGTATTATCACTAATTTCCAATTGATCTAATTTCGCCAATAATTTCCCAAAGTTATCATCAATATTGGACACCATTGCATATACCTTTCTCGCGTCTTCTTTATTCTTTTCAGACATCTCTATAAATGGACGTTTATCACCCTCAAAGCCAGATGCCGGATCGATATTTTTATACCTATTGTAATACTTCTCAGGAACCTGTAAAGGTGTGTGAGGAGCATTAAAAGAAAGGTAACAAAAGAAAGGTTTATCACTGTTTTCTTCAATAAAATGAATGGCTTCGTCTGCAAAAATATCAGAACAATACCCCTGATATGCCTCCCTTTTTCCATTATGCCAAAGAACCGGATTAAAATAACTGCTGTCACCCTGGAAAAAAGTCGTCACATCTCCTACCTGCCCCATTCCACCAGACAAATGGATCACTGATTCATCAAACCCCTGATCCTTTGGACGAGATGGATAATTATCCCCTAAATGCCATTTTCCGAATATTCCGGTTTTATAACCGCCCTCTTTTAGCATTTCTGCAATGGTTACTTCATTAGAAGCCATTGTTGCCCCACCATTATATGTATCCCGGATTCCAGTGCGCAGTGAATACCTTCCAGTCATTAGACTTGATCGTGTCGGGGCACAGACAGGAGAAACATAAAAGTTATTTAATCGGATACTGGAATTGGCAAACCTGTCCAGGTTTGGCGTTTTAATATGGGGGTTGCCATTAATCCCAAGATCTCCAAAACCCTGGTCATCTGTGATAACTATAATTACGTTAGGTTGTTGTTGGGCTTGCAAAAATCCAATCGCACAAAACACAAAATGCCATAAAAATCCAAGAATGTTCCACCACCATTTTGTTTCTCTTATTACCCATTTTTCGTAAAACATATTTGTCTATTTTAATGTTCCAATATATTCGAGTAAATCTGCTACTTGCTGATCCGAATAATGATCGATTAATCCCTTGATCATAAATGATTTACCATTTAAGAAATACTGTTGTTTAATATCTTCCTTTTTAATATAAGTGGTTGTCCCACCTATAAAGGCAACAGTTGTCCCATTCTCATTTTTCTCAACTAAATATCCTTCGACCAAAGTGTCATCATTTTTCTCCACCCGAAATACAGAGTACCCCGACTCTACAGCCGCATCAGGATCAATAATAGCAGTGAGGAGGGCTTCGGTATTTCTATGTGCAGACCCATCTAATGCAGGTCCCAGATTTTGGCCTTCATTCCCTACACGGTGGCAAAGCAAACAGGTTTCAAATAACTCCCTTCCCCTTATGCTATTCCCATTTACCGAATTGGCTACATTAATATACTGATCCAATTTAGAATGGATCTCACTACCCTTTCTTACATTCTTTTTTTGATTAAAACGTTCACGCAGCAGCCTGCTTTCTGCATTAGACGATGTAATTTTATTAATTCTTTCAATCGAAGAATCATCAAACAAATCTATATTTAAATACCCTGACTCGTATAGTTTCAACAAAACATCACATCCCGTTTTACTAGACGAAAAAACGGATATTAGATCTCCTCTTTGGTCCAGGGGTAGATTGGAAAAATTTTGATCTATTAGCTGAATACCTAATTCCGGATCGATCTCTACAATTGATAATAAAGCCTTCATACGAAGATCTAAATCGAAACTGGAATAATTTATCATTTTAGTTACTAACTCCAGGTTATAACCAACATTCAGGTCCATAGCTGAAATTAACATCGATAGCGTTGCAGTATTGAGCTCTGTAATAGTTAATTTTTCAAAAATGGAATCAAAACCGGTCATACCCAAATCATTTATTGCCTTTAAGCCCAATTGTATTGAATCGATTTTATTCGAAGATAATAACCGTTTAACAGTTGAATCAAAAAGACCGGAAATTTGATTAGTTTGTACCGCATTCAGATTATTCAAAGCATATGTTAAATAATCAACACTTTTAATTGATGTTTTAATATGATGATCTAATTTATCGCGAACCCAACCATTCTCGACAAGTCCCAACAAGGCAATAAAATCTGACTCACTGAATTCTTCATGCCCAATTAATGGCCAATACTTTTCGAATAATTGAATCCTTTCAACTACCGGTAACACCTGAGATGCCCACAACACATTTAATGCATTATCTCCATTAATAGGTTCATGCATTAGATACTCCCATAATTCTTCAGGATAATTTTCTAATACCATTCTACTCAAATATCTTTCAAACCGCCTCTCATAGCTTCCTCCCAGATTATTACCAGGTAATTCCGGTTTACACATTTTTACAAGTATTTCAATTATCCGTGTATCTACTTTTTCCAATTCTGAAAGCGTACGAATTATCTGAGATCTTATTTGAGGATTGGGATTCTCCGTTAAAGGTAATAAAGTAGAGGCTACCAGATCCAATTCCGGACTAAAACTTGCCAGGCTACGTAACGCCTCCCTGATTAAATTATCATTTTCCGATGTCAGGAGTTGGTTCACAATTATCATATCTAATTGCCCAATCGACTCCAGACACCACAAAGCATGGATTCGAGTCATTGTTGTGGCTTCCATATCCCCAGCTATTTCCTTTAATCGTCTCACCAAAACAGGATCTCCGCTTGAGCGATCTCCAACCTGATTCCAAACAGCTCTTTTTGCCCATAAAGATTCTGCGTACAAGTAATTGGGTAACTCACCGGTTTCCACTTTTGTAAAATCCATGATTTTTCTTCCTTTCTGTCCCTTATGACGGATACGCCATATTCTACCGTGTTTTTTATCCCGATCCGGATGTGTAGTTGGCAACTCATTATGAGAAACGATTTTATTGTACCAATCTACAATATACAAGCAACCATCCGGTCCAAACTCAATATTTACAGGCCGAAACCAATCGTCCGAACATGTCAACAAATCATCTAAATGCTTTGCAGTTACAGTACCATCTTGATTTCGTTCAATACGTACTGCATTAATGGTACTGGTAATCGGATTAGCCAAAAAGGCCACATTCTTAAATTCCGGTGGGAAGCTGCCTCCTTCATCATCAGCAAATGCCAAACCTGAAATACCGGTCCCTCCTACCCTAAAATCATGTAATTCCGGCAGAAAAGGTTGGTAAGACCTCAGTTTTTCATTTCCAATGCCAGGAAAACCAGTCCCGGGTTCCATAGGGACCACTGAATACCCCAGATCATTGGCTTCAGTACCATACCACTGCCCATCACCCCGCAGTTGAAAGCCCCAGATATTATTTAGGCCCGAATTCACCAACTCAATTTCCTTACCATCCAGGGAAAATCGTGCTATTTTACTGTAATCTAGCTGCAATTCTCGACCACTAACATGTGAATATACATTTCCCTTATTCAAAGCTCCCTGACTAAAATAAATCCAGCCTCCGGGACCTTTCACCAATGAATGCGCCATTGTATGAGAATCTGTAAAGCCAAATCCTGATAACAAAGGCTTTCGCATATCTGCCTTGCCATCTCTATCTTGGTCAGAAAGATAAAACAATTCAGATCCCTGCACAACGTACACTCCATTTCCATAAGGTAGAATACTCATAGGAATCGTTAATCCTTCTTCAAAAATTGAAACACTCACGTTTTTGTCGTTGTATAAATTATCGAGTATAAGGATTTTATCGTCCCCTTTCGACTTACCTTTATATAAATCAAGTATACGCTTAAACGCTGGATGACTACTTTGCTTTTCTTTATTGTCCATTAATTCCAATAAATCCTGCCATGAAATATCCTTTATGGGATCTAATGGATACATGCTTGCCGTCTGTGTCCACAGCCGGCCTCTATCATCAAATGTTATATCAATTGGATTTATAATGCCCTCTTTTTCACTGGCTACCAGTTCAATCACAAATCCCTCCGGAAGCTCAAATCTTTTAAGCTGTTCTGCAGGTGCTAGTGCTCCTTCCCGATTAGATTGTGTTTTTTTTTGGCTAAAAGATAAGAAAGGTAGTATGCAAATAAATAGGATTAATGTTCCGGATCGATTTGAAATCATTGCCCTCCCATTGTCAAAACTCTTCAATAACAATATCCCTGTACTCAATTACGGCCTTTCCACCACTATGCAATTGCAAGGCAATGACTCCTTCATCAGGTATGCTTTTATCTTTCTCAACATATTCACATGTTTTTACACCATTGATATACAATTCGTGCAAATCGCCTTTGCAACGAATCACATAACTGTTCCATCCATTTTTGTTTAAAATACGATTAAGAACATCCACTTCTGCATCAGCCAATTCTCCCCTCCTGTGCTCATCATACAAATCACCCCAATAACCATCTCCAATATCAGCCTGGTATCCTATCATTTTGTCACCTTCTACTATCGATCGATACTGAATCCCACTATTTATCATCCCTGTTTGTGGATTTCCGGTCAGTCTAAATAAACACCGGAATTCAAAATTCTTATATTTTTTGTCAGTATATAAAAACAGATTAACCGGGATTTTATCCTCTCCATTTCCACAATAAATAACTCCATCTTTTACCCCCCAAAATTCGGCATGCTTGCTATTGAGAAAGTTCCATCCTTTAAGGGTTTCCCCATCAAACAAACTAACTTCATCATTTTTCAATATATTTTGCCCTTCACTTTGTAATGGAACATATAGGAAAATCGATAGAAAAAACAAACTCAATAGGGAATAGAAGATATCGGATTTCATAATTTATTTTTAACGAACAATATAATTATTTTATCCCCATCCCTACGAGTATTTGTTTTACTTTTACCAACAACTTTAGAATTTAAATTTTTACATAAATACATTAGGTACAATACTGGATCATTGTATCAAGTTGAAATTGAAATAATCAATTGAACAGACTTTTGGGGTCCTACGCTTATTTCGATTCCATTAATCAGATCTCTTCCGCTATAGGTTTTGACAGAATCTCCCATGGAAATTTTATACTGCTTCTCCGGATCTACAGTAAACCATTCGGGGAATTGGTTAATCCTGGGCCAATCAACAGGTAATTTCATTTGTACAGAATGCCTTTTTTTATCAAAATGCAATTTTCCCTGCCATTCATCTTTGGAATTAATGGTAACAAGTAAACTATCATTCATTTGTTTTGCTCCAAAATTCAAATTTTCATCCCAGGGTAAAGCATAACATCCACCTGTTTTCCACAAAGCATACATAATGGAAGTCCTGGCAAAATTACCATCGCCATACCATCCTTCAATAACACCATTGTTTTTCCATTGTTGTGCTTCAGGCCTGTGACTGGAATCCTGCAAAGACCACATCACCTTGATTTCACTTTCTACCCAATCGGATGCATTGGGGTCAGGAATCCTATTCATAATATTAATACAACCTTCAATTGCATCTGCATACCCATCAGCTCCATTTCGCTCCCAATTGTAATTTTTATATTTATGGAGATTTGAAAAAATTGTCTCAACAGCTTTTTTATACATTGGGACACTATCAATTTGGTAGACCGATAAGTACCCATTTAAAGTATACCCCCAGGTATCTGCAATGGCAGAATCAATTACCTGTCCCGTTTGGGGGTTAATGGCATTGTAAAATAATCCATCAGGATTTCTCCCATATTTCAATATATAGTCTAATAGCCGGTGAAGTGATGGTTGGTATTCTTCCTTTTTTTCGGGATCTGCATAATGTAAAGAGGTATACAGCTCACACAATCCGGCAACCAATTCACATCCATGGTCTCTTAATCGCAAATAATCTAATCCCGTTAGCGGATAATTTTCTCCCAGTAAATAATAATCACCAATCTTACAGGCCCACTCCAAATACCTTTCATCCCCTGTTTCCCAATAAACCCTGGATAAAATCTGTAACAATTCCCCATTGACTTCGGGTTGGGGAGAGTTACCAAAACTTTTGTCATCCAAACCGCCGGCTACGTCAATATGCTCATCCAGGTCCATTAGCATCGACATCATCCTGTCGGACCATGGGCTTTCGCCCAACCACTCTATAAGCGGCAGAAGACCATCTTTGATATATTCGGATGTACCAAAAACGATCCGGTCCATCGAAATTTCATCGTGTTCAAAACCTCTCTTCGAAAATGAATATGTATCGGGTAAAGCCCCCACTCTGGAGGTATACAATTTTTCACTTTCCAGGATATCCAGCATAATACCGTTGTATTTTTCACGATCTGTAAAGAAACTCGTTAATACTAAAAAGGGGTAATTATCTGCTGCACAATCACGGGCATTCCAAAGATCATTCCCTTTTCCACCATCTAGATTTCTGGGGATAAGTCCTGTTTCAGGATCTGCATGTAGTAGCCAGGCGTTCATATAATTTTGACTACGCGCTAAAGCTTCATTTACTGAAACTGAATTATTCCTTGCCTCTTCATAACCTTGATATACCTTATCACCTGCATTGTGAATTTCACCGCACCTAAACAGGCAAAAACACAATGTAAAAAGAGTCCCTATTTTAACAATTTTATAAATCACTTTTTCTAATTTTCACCGTATTCAAAACCCGACCGTCCACATCGTTATGACAAAAGATGATAATAGGTTCACTACCTTCTTTCTTCACCTCTACTGACAAGAAACCTCCAACCAATCCAAGATACTGATGTTCCGGTCTTTTGTCACCTTCTTTCCACCCCTGTACATGGTAATCACTCACAGGTCCTGATCCAAATTCCAGAAGCCCGGTTTCATCATCCTTAGAGACATATTGCCAATGACGGTCACCATTAATTACAAATATATTTTTCAGGCCGGAAAGATACTTTCTCAGCCATGTACCTTCATGCTCGAAAGTAGTATTGGCATGGTTATCACTTTTATTTTCTCGATCGGGCCCTACCACCGGAGTTGCTGTAAATAATAGCTTGAAGGTAGCATCCGACTCTTCTACCGTTCTGACAAACCAATCTTTCTGCTCTTGTCCCCAAATACTTTTATCAGGCCCGTCCTCTGCATCATTAGGGGATCGAAACTCCCTACCTTCTACCAGCCAAATTTCAAGATCTTTGCCCCAACGAATTTTGCGATAAGGTTTCTTTCTTACAGGTGAATTAGTATACCACAATTTCAACCCGTCCTCCAATGACAAATCACCATAGTCCCCGGATCCCGGGAACACATCATTATCCAAGAGATCGTGATCATCTTTTATCATAAACACCGGTGTTTTGGTATACAAATCACGGATTGACGGCCTCGAATCCATAGCATGCCATTTGTGCCGAGCTTGTTCCAGGTTTTTGGCTAATGGTCCCGGTTTATCATAATAAACATAATCCCCGGTCTGAATATAAAAGTCAGGATTCATCCTTCTCATACTATCGTAGGTTCTAAACCCCCGATCAATGTCATCGAAACTCCAGAAATATTGACATGTACTCGTAGTCAAAATTACATTTTTTGATGCATTGGGAGAAGGGGCCGTTTTGAAACTACCATAGATAAAACTCGAAACACCATCATCAGTCATTTTTCCTTCAATTACGACTTTATATAGACTATTAGGTTCCAGTTCATCAAACAAGAAAGACACTACACTGTCCCCAGGCTCTTTCGCCTCCATCCAACCAGAACTAAAAACCTTACCAGAACCAGCCTCTAATTTTATCTGTACAAAACCGTTGGCTACCTTTACAGCTCCGTCCATTTTATCTACCGGCATATTTTCATCAAAATCAATAGGGTGCCGAAAAACCTTCTCCCTTCTTTCATGCACGATAGAGTTTGGAAATTGCTGACCACATAATCTTGTCCATACAATAGCTTGATTACTGGTTACACCCGATACTTTATACCCTGTGGTAAAGAAAACATTTTGTTGTTTATTTCCATTCCTTTTAGGTAAAACAGGATTTTGAAGTACTGGAATTGTTATAAATCCTAATCCCATTTTTTTTAGGAACTTTCTTCTCTTACTCATTTCCTTTTATTTCAAGTTATTATTCTAATTCGATTTTCATCTTTTCGGCCCATCTTTCCCAGGCTGATTTCAATTCTTCAAATACTTCTTTATTTTCATCCGAAATATTATTTGTTTCTGTGCGATCTGAATGCATATCAAATAATTCCCACTTATTCCCTTCACGAACCAGCTTCCAGTCATCATTGCGCAAGGCACTACCATTTCTCCAATTAAAATAAATGGGTGATTGCCGTGACAAAGATTCGCCATTTATCAAAGGCATAATACTTTCTCCTTGCATCGGGTACACTTTTTCCCCTTTGTAATTTTCCGGGTACATAGCCCCGCTTATATCTACCAATGTAGGCATGATGTCAATAAAATGAAGTGGCGTATGGTCGATACGGCCACCTTCTTTTATCCTATCTGGCCAATGAACAATAAAAGGTGTTGTGGTTCCCCCTTCATAAGAGAAGTTTTTAAACTTACGGAAAGGGGTATTAGATACATTTGCCCAATTAGCTTTTAATGAAGACCATCGATCCATTGCACCCACCTTTCCATCTCCGATTTCTACTACTTCGGCCGAAGCTCCATTATCTGATGCAAATACAAAAAGAGTATTTTCCCATTCTCCGGTGCTTTTTATATAGTCGATAACCCGGCCAATATTTTGATCCAATATATCTATCATGGCAGCATATACCTGCATTCGCCTGATTTCATCTTGTCTTACGGAATCCGAAAGCTTCTCCCAATCGGGAAAAACAGGTTCTGACCTGGGATATCTTTCATCAAGTAAATTCACAGACCTCTGCCGTTCATATCTTTTTTGAGCTATTTCTTCATACCCCACATCATAAATACCGTCATATTTTTCTATTTCCTCTTCCGGCGCATGCAAGGGGTCGTGCGGGGCTTGATAGGCCAAATACAATAAATAAGGTGAATCATCATCCTTGTATTTTTCCAATAAGTCAATGGCCCAATCCGTCCATGCATGAGTCGCATAATAATCTTTTGGCGGGGTAAAGGGTTGGACAATCGAATCATCAAAAGCAAAAACCCGTTTACCGTATCTTTTTTGCGCAGGCATTACTTCCCCTTCCCTTTGCAATCCGGGATTAAAATAATTAGCAGCCCCATCCCTCAATCCCTTATAATGGTCAAACCCCCAATCAAACGGATTGTCTGTAGAATGATGTTTCCCTACAAAAAATGTATTATAACCAGCTGACTTCAAGACCTCTCCAAACAATACCGAATTATGGAAATCTTCAGGCTTTTGATGCATATCAGCCTGCTGAGCATACAATCCAGTTAATAATACTGCCCTTGAAGGGAAGCATTTGCTAGTATTATGCATTTGTGTAAACCGAATTCCATCCTTCGCCACCTGATCCAGGTTTGGTGTATTTATCTCAGAACCATAGGCTCCTATATCCGAGTACCCCAGATCATCTGCTAACACAATAACTATATTTGGATGTTTTTTTACAATGTCTTGGCTATTCTCAGTATTCTTGCAGGAAATAAAAATAATAACTAACAAAAAAACACTATACCTCATCCGTCTTCTTATTATTTTAATCATTAGAATAATTTTTAGGTATCAATTCTTCCCTCAATATTTCCTTTTCATACAAAATCGTACCATTATCCTTTATAAGGCGATAGGTAACAGAGGGTATAGAGGGATCCGGATTAAATGTCAATTCCCCAAAGGCAAAAACCGCATCGTATCCGTATAGTTGGGTATCCCAGGAATCCTTTCTTGCCGGAGGACCTACCCTACCACCCAAACTGGCAGCTTCAAATTCATAATATTGAAATCCATTCTTCCGTGGAATTGTAAATCCCCTTGCTCCATGCCGGTCACCCGAAATAAATATAACGCCTTTAATATTATTATTTTCAATAAAAGATAACAACCCTTCTCTTCCTTCCGGATCGTATCTTCCCCAAGAATCTTTTCCATTGGATACATAATCACTCCACATCGTTCCGCAAGACACGACGATAAAAGGCCCTCTACAGTCTAATAATTGTTTCTTCAACCATTCCATCTGCTTATCCCCTAAAAAATCCCCTTCTTTCCCTGTCCTGAAGTATCGATTATCTGTCATCAGGATATCAACACTTCCAATTCGCGTTCGGGTAAAAACCCCTTTTGAAGATTCTCCCAATCCGTATGTTGGATTATTCCACGAATTCTTAAAAACTTCCCAAACTCCTTCCTTGTCACTTTGCACATATCCATCTGGGATCCCTGACTTATCATTATCGAAGTAATCATGGTCATCCCATGAAGCATATACGGGAATTTTCGAAGTAAATTCAGCCCATGGAAACTGAAAATCGCGGGCCAAATAATCCAATCTGTGTTCTCCTAAATGACCATTCCGATCCTGGACAGCTATATCCCCCAAAAGAAACATTGCATCAGGGTTTCTCCTTTCTATTCCAGACCATAAGGCTTTGTTACCTAATCCCCAGCGATGGGGACAAGATCCAAAAGCAAGTCTCACTTCGGAATTTTCTTCAGGAGCCGTTGTGAAATAATAATTTTGAAAGGGATGAATGCGTTTTCCATTGATTGATAAAGAATAAAAATATTTTTCATTCGGCTTTAACCCATCTATTTTAACAATACCAGAGAGATCATTTTCTGGCTTTGTTTTTACAGACGGAAAGGATTTTGTAAAATCTTCGTTTTCTACTGTCACAGTTACTTCTCCCGGAAGAGCTGTCCTCACCCAGATTGAAACGCCATCAGACTTGACATCGCCAAGCATGGGGCCCCCTAAAATTTCTATATTATGGTCACTAATCCAATCGTTATAACCTTGATCCTCAACTACATCCACGTATCCCGATTTCTCATCTTTAGAAAGTATTTCTGATACAAGGTTGTACGTTGTATTCAAAACCGGATTTTGTTCTTCCCAATAATTAAGGACAGAAATATTCGATGACAACTTGTTCATGGGGTGTTCCTGGTCGCCAAAATTTTGGGAACTCAGTACACCGATTTTTACAAACAAAAAAATTAACAGTACAATTCTATTCATATAATGTAAGCATTTTTTTGAAGTTTATTAATTCATTTTATTCTTTCCAGATCTTCGATTAAAATCCTTTGCATTTCATTTGCTTGTTTTCGACCCAATATTCCTCACGAATGAGCAACATTTGAATTACCCATCCAATAATATACCTTCATGGCCAACAGGTTCTTGTATTCCCGGCCCATCACTTCACATCGCCCTACATAACCCGTCAAAATGGCTTACGTACTGGGAAAGGTTGACTCCATTTACTTGAGTTACAGTATTTATTGTGATAGGGTCTTTACTAACCTTTGGAAGTTTTCCCCCATGTATCTGATACGAATCATTCAACCCATTGCCCACAAGTATCAATGTCGAATTACCAGTACTTTCAGAAACGGGATAACCTACTCCAATTAGACCATTTTCGATTCGCCGATAACAAACCAAACAAAAAGAAAAACGATCCTTTTAAAGAACTTCTCAAAATAAGGATTATCCAATTGTAAATCCATAAGTTTCACTCCGGGATTATTTATCAAGTCTTTTGGGTTGAATAAATTCCCATACTTCTTTACCTACTTCTTCTACAGAATGTAAAAAGACAAATGTCCCTTTCTTATTCGCTACTACAATGTCTACTAATCCATTGCCCGTCAAGTCCCCCGTTTCTACTTCAACTCCGACACCCGAATTAAAATCAATAAGATAAGGTACAAAATAGCCATTCTCCCCACTGGGATCTATTTTAAACCAATACAATACAGCAGCATTATTGTGAAAATAGTGTCCATTTGGACCATGCGCCCAAAAACGCTTGCCAGTCACCAAATCTTTAACTCCATCTCCATCTATATCAACCAGGTCTATGGCATGAGCTTCTGCGAAATTGACACCGTATTTATTGTCAGAAGGAATAACTCCCATGATTTCATGTTGGTCAAACTCAATCTTATTTCCTTCTCTTTTTTGTTCGTACCAGGCCATTCCCCATCCATGAGCCTGAAGTGTAGTGATCACATCGTTCATTCCATCGTTATTGACATCATAAGCATACATTTGAGCACCCCCGGGACCAAAATCTGCAGATTGATATGACCATTCTGTTTCAAGATTTTTCAATCCAGGATTTTTCCACCATCCTTTGGCCATAATAATATCTTCCAGCCCATCCCCGTCAATATCTCCAATTCCAAATCCATGTGTAAATTTCCCCCAATCCTGCTGCACATAAATCTTTACAAACTCCCAGGGATCTTTGACATTATCCTGATCTCTACGGGCAAATCCCAAATACCCATCGGTATGAAACACTAACTCTAATTTTCCATCTTTGTCCAGATCATAAAAATGTGGCGATTCGTTATCCACCTGCCCGTGGATCAAATGCCTTTCCCAGTATAGATCACCACTTCCTGGATTCTCAAACCAATAGGCTGCTTCACCGGGAAAACCTACCATCAATATATCTACTCGTCCGTCATCATTCACGTCCTCAGTCTCCACGAAAAAATTATCAGAGTATTTATAAGGATCGTGTTCAACAGGCTCGTAATAGGCAAATTTACTGTCAAATTCCGGACCAGCGTACCAATATGGTCCTGCAATGACATCCGGATGCCCGTCGCCGTTCAAATCCCCAATCCCAGCTCCCTCAGCATAAAAAGTTTTCGATAGCTGGATCTTTTCAAAAGCATGCACTACATATCGTACTTCTTGCCCTGAAACCCCACAAGCTCCAAAAGTCAAAACGCCTGTTATCAAAGTAATTAGTTTCAACCTAATTTCTGTTATTTTATTCCGCATGGCTTAACATCATTTCCAGTTCATGTCCCGCTTCCTGAAACTTCTCTAATGAAGCCCGGGTTTTTATTTGAGCATTTGCCTTTTCCAACACCTCTTTGGCATGACTATTCTCCAACATTCCCAACTTTTTGATCGTAAATTGAAGGATTTCCGGTATTTCAGACTCCAATGCCAGCTCCATAGCCCGATCCATGTCCTCTTCAATCAAAGGTTCAAAAACATACCAATTCATTAAGGGCAAGTTGTGATCATCAGAATCTACACTGTGATTATTCAACTCTTTTACGATGGTCCAACGATCTTCCAACGCTATACCTTCCATAGCTGAACATATATACAAACGTACCATTGCCGATTCATCATCCCTGGCCATCATAGCCAATTTATTCAATTCTTCCTCAGCAAAATCATAATTTTCATCGTACAATTCCAAAGCCCAGCTTCGAATAAATTCGTCTTCGTGATCCAATAGAGTTAAATAATCCGATTTTGCCATTCCTCCTGTCACATGGAGTGCCCATAAAGCCCTCAGTTTCCTCGTAATATGGGGATTCTCTTCCAGGATCTTTTTCAGGGCTGTGTATACTTCTTCACTTCCTCCACGCGATTGAAGTATCTGACGAGACTGACGCACATACCATTCATTCGGATGCAATTGATACTCCACTAATTCAAGATCCGATTTTTCCGATAAATCTACTTGGACAAACTCATCTTTTTCATGGCTAATCTTATAAATCCGGCCCAACGTCTTATCGTGGACATCCGGATTCGCACTATGGCATTGATTTTTGTCATACCAGTCTATGGCATACATCGAACCACCCGGACCATAGCGATAATCCAACCACTGCGACCAGGAATCATTGGTCTTGAGAAAATCCTTTCCATGGGAAGCCGTATAGCCAGACCCCTGTCGCTCCAAAACATCAGCATTCACGCGATACCCATGAATATTGTTCATAAAGATAGTATTTCGGAATTCCTCAGGCCAATGCTCTGCTCCCTGGTATATCACTGCACCTGCATGGGCATGGCCTCCCCCTGCAGAGGATGAACGAAAATTACCTGCGTGAGGGCCATTGTCTCCTACCCAATGAACGTGGTCTGCTATCGTCTTGATGTCGTCAAACACATAGGGATTAAAATGTTTTCCCGATTGCCTTTTGTATTTACCACCCCGGATCACATGGTACAAATGGGGAATGACACAGGCCGTAATAAATATATGGCCATAGGGATTAAAATCAAGTCCCCAGGGGTTACTCGTTCCTCTTGCATATATTTCAAATTCGTGCTTGATTGGATGATAACGCCATACACAGGCATTAAGTTTTATCCGTTCGTCTTCGGAGGCCCCGGGTTTACCGACATTTGAATGGGTAAAAACCCCCTGGGTACCATATAACCAGCCATCAGGGCCCCAACGAAAACTATTCAGTGTCTCATGGGTATCATCCGTTCCCCATCCATCCAGCAATATTTCCGGCTCTCCCGCTGGTTTGTCTCCGCTTTCATCAATGGGTATATACTTCAGGTAGGGAGCAGCACCTATCCATACACCGCCGTGTCCCACTTCCATTCCACTAACTAAATTCAACCCTTCAATAAAAATCTTCCGGCTATCCAACGTTCCATCTCCATTCGTATCCTCAAATATTAATATTCGGTCACGTCCCTGGCCTTCCTCTGCCGGAACAGGGTAGGTATGGGCTTCCACCACCCACAATCGCCCGCGGTGATCCATCGTAAAGGCTATCGGTCGTACCACTTCCGGTTCGGAAGCTGCCAATTGGATACTAAATTCTTCCCCCAACTCCATTTCAGTGACAGCCTCCGGACCACTTAATCCCGCATTCTTTACCAAATCTCGCGGCGGAAGAATCACGATATCCTCGGGCTTGAGTTCATCCGAAAATACCGGTCGCGTTTTATAAAAACGAAAATTGTCGAAATTGATATGCGCCAGCTTATTATCCCTTATATATGGAATCGGTGATACGCCTACTTCTTTATCGACCAACCGTATGAAAATATCTTCTCCCTGATGTCCCTGTAAATCTACTACTACGGGTCGCATTTCCAACTGATCATTCCCTGTAATCTCAAACAGAACTTCACCATTTTGCACATTTACCAATTCAACTCGGGTTTCTTTCAATGCCCCACCAGACACCTTAAATGACGCAAAAGGAGCTGTGATGACAAATGGAATGGATTGAATGGTTCCTGTATCTTTATAATTCTTTGTTCCCCCGCTACTCAAAAAAAACTCCCCGTCCATTTGCATTTTAACCAATTCCTCACTCCCAAATTCATCATCCGAGCGATCTGACACCGGTTGTCCCGCGAAAGCAGTACCTTCTACGTCCCAATCTTCCAGGGTATTGTATTCGAAATCAAAATTCAGTTTCTTATCTTCGATCCGGGGTATCTCTCCAATCGCCACTACCGCTCCAGGTATTTGTTCTACTACCTTAAATTCGCCTTCCATCCCCGCCATTCGATGTCCCGGGATACTGCAATAATACATATCATCCTCTACCGCTTCGAAGACCACGCTTGTAGAATCTCCTTTGTCAATAATAGAAGCCGTCTTCACACCTGCCTTTTCCATCGTCACATCATGGGTCATAATCTCCCCATTAATCATCACGATTTTTACCCGTTCACCTTTCTTCGCATATAATACCGGATTGCGCACACCTTCTATATCACCGTCCAATCCGACATAACCCGTCATAAAGGCATGGAGTCGGAATTCGCGGTCTATTTTCCCTTCTGAAGTTGAAGAGCTTTCGTTTGTGCAATTGAAAAGAACCGCTATAGCAAAAAGGGAAAAACAACATTTGATCGTATTCATTCAGGTGTCCATTTATAATGAGTTCAAAATTTTATTCAATATGAAATTAAACCTCATCGCTCACATATCCAAATACAATAAATATATTTCACTTTACAAACTAATTAAATTTTCAACAATTAGATTATTCAAATTAATAATAATTACAAAGTGTAAAGGACCTACTATTCTACCAAATATTATATTTACTGAATAGTTTTTCATCAAATGTTTTTCCTTATTAATATTCAAATTTCCATAAAGTGACAGAACAAATACTCTTTTCATCTAATCAAAAAAACACCTCTTCATTTTGCACCTTACCATCCACATTATAATGCGTAAATGAAATCTGAGGGACACCATCATCTCGATATACTTTTATACTCATAAATCCTCCATTAACTCTTAAGTACTGATGTTCGGATCGCTTATCATCTTGCTTCCATCCTCCTGCCATGGCATCCGATACGGGTCCGGCTCCAAATTCTTTTACACCGGTTTCTTTATCTATTGAATAATATTGCCAATGTCTGTCTCCATTAACTACATACATCCTTTTCTGGGAGGATAAAAAATTCCTTAACCAGTCGCCCTCATTTTGAAACATTAAATTTGCATGATTATCTTTTTTATTTTTTCTATCAGGTCCAACGACTGGGGTAGCAGAAATTAAAATTTTGAATGTGGCATCTGATTCATTTACTGTTTTCTGGAACCAGGATTTTTGCTCTTTACCCCAAATGGTTCTTTGCTCGCCTGTAGGAACATTCCTCGGAGAACGATACTCCCTTCCTTCAACTAACCAAATCTGTAAGTCCTTTCCCCAACGTATTGTTCTGTATGGTTTATCTTTTAGGGGTACGTTTTCTCTCCATATTTTCAACCCATCTTCCAATGTAAATTCTTCAAGCGGCAGAGAATCGGGATAAACATCATCTCTTAAAAGATCGTGATCGTCTTTTAACAAATAAACTGGAACTGATCGATACAATTCTTTAATTGATAATCGCGAATCCATGGCATGCCATTTATGTCTTGCTTTTTCAATATTTGTAGATAAAGGTCCTCTCCGGTCATAGTAGATATAATCCCCTGTGTGTATAAAAAAGTCCGGGGCTATTTTTCGTATTGAATCATAGCTTTTAAAACCTCGCTTAAGATGATCATAATTCCAAAAATACTGGCAGGTACAGGTTGCCAAATGAACAGGTATTACTTTATCTATATCTGGTGCTGTTCGGAAACTCCCTTCAACCGAGAAAACTTTCTTATTTTCCGAAATTCTTGATTCCAATTTTACTAAATATTCTGTATTGTCTAGAAGATTATCTACCGGAATTTGAACCGTAAAATCATTTTCCTGTCTTGCAGTAAACCATTCTGAAATTTTTTCCTGATTCGCGCCAACCAATTTAACACGGACCTGACCTTCCATTCCTTCCACAGCTCCATCCATTTGTTTGACCGGTTTATTTTCGTCGAACGCTGTGGGGTAAAAATTCACCCCTTCTTTTTTACGATCGTGTTTTATAGGAACCGGAAATTCACTCCTGCATAACCTAGTCCAAATAATAGCATCATTCTGACCTACTTCAGCAATCTTAAAACCTGTTGTAAAAAATATTCTTTCTGTATCTGAAGTGGAATCAAGTTTTACCTCATCAGCCGGTAGATTGACAGCTTCTAAAAATGGGACAGAAGATAAAAATATTCCCATTTTTTGAAAAAACGACCTCCTGTCCTTTTGTTTCATAATTTTCTTTTAAATAGATTCATTTTACGTAAAGAAAAGATGATTAATCATAGTTTGTTGTAAGACAATTACAATTTTAAATTCAAGAAAATAATCAGAACCTCATACATAGAAATGGAATTCGCGATTTCTTTTGTCGTAAGCAGTATTTCTATTAAAATACATTCTTTGTTTATCCAAAATCATTATACACAATATATAATACAAAAGGGGGATAGACCTATCCAATAATAAAGGTTGTCGAGTAAACCCGGGGAACTTCCCCCCGAGTTTCTCACAGAACCGTACGTGATACTCTCGCATCATACGGCTCTTA
>NZ_JAJSLW010000070.1 GCF_021729145.1 Membranihabitans maritimus
ATTAATAAAATTAAAAGGGTTGGGCAGCGCGCTGCCCAACCCTTTTTTAGCATTTACACACTTCGTGAGATACTGCCTTTTTAGCAGATTCTTTTTTTACTCTTTTTCAAAATTTGCCACGACTGACTAATTCCTTACAGCCACCAAGACACTTAGGCCTGCCAAAGGCAGGCTAAAACTTTGCGGTTTCGTGGCAAAAACACCATTACTATTTCTTTAATAGTATTGAGGAGCCTTCCAAGGAGACCCTAGGACCTTCGTAACTTTCGGAAAAGCATTCCACAATGGTCTTAAGTAAGAAAAAGGTTATATAAATCAATGACCTAAAGCGCTCGGAATGAAAAAATGGTCCGACTACAGACCTCCAAGGGAAGACCTCCAGGTTAATACTACTTGTACTCAAAACTCGATCGAAGTGAAAGCAGGTGACAAAATACATGACTGAATGAAGTCGAAGACCAAGCGTGCTAAATGCACCGTTAATGAGTCCCGATACATATCGCATACGGACGAAGAAGAAATTAACATATAAGTTGATTAACAATATAGATAGTTGAGATTGAAGTGTTGTGAAGT
>NZ_JAJSLW010000071.1 GCF_021729145.1 Membranihabitans maritimus
GGTTGAACTACTCCGTGTATTGATTGTACTACACGGGATAATCACCAATGGCTCGTGATCTTCCGGTGACGGTACATATCCACAGTAGGTCACCAATAATCCCGTATCAATCCGGGCCGTCGGAATATCCAGGTCTGACGCTTCGTCTATCCTTGTCCCAAACGCAGAAATCATTTCCACACTCCCATTTTCATCTAATAGCAACGTGCTGGTACAACTACCCAGTTCATTCCCTACTGATACTTCCAGGCCTGCTCCCAAATAATCACACAGGTTTACTCCTTCTAATACATAATCACTGCTCCGCATCCCACTTTGTTCCCATAGTACTCCGCCCCACTGATTATATACCCTCACATCGTGATTCGCCAGGCAGGACGCATTCGTGATCAGGTCATCCACACGTACCGTTATCGTCCCATCCGGATGAACCGAAGGACTGATCCGGATCCGGCAATTCAACGGTACTACCGGCGCCGTTTCCTGTACCTCTATATCAAAGGTTTCTATCGTTTCATTTCCACTCGAATCTATTGCCGTCAGCGTAACCATTACTATT
>NZ_JAJSLW010000072.1 GCF_021729145.1 Membranihabitans maritimus
GTGTATGATCTGGCGTTACAGAAAAGAATCAATAATGCTTTCCCCGGTCCGTATCGGTACGGAGATACGATTACCCTGGACATATTAGTAGTAAATCAGGGGAATGAACCTGCGAATACAATAGAGATAACAGATTATATTCCGGACGGCCTGGAGATGGCGCCCGGGAAAAATGCAGACTGGGATACTACGGGCACCTTTCCAGTGTATACAATAATGGATACATTACGATCGGGAGAAGATACTTTGGTTGGCTTGGAAGTAGTCGTGATTCATGGAACGAGTATGGAAAGCTGGACGAATTATTCGGAGATCAGCAGCGCCTTGAACCGGGATGGAGGTCCTTTTGAAGATATAGATAGTGAAGCGGACAACGACCCGGAAAATGATTACGGGGCGATTGCGGAAGGGGAAACAGACGATGCCTTATCCGGTGATGGTTCTCAATCCGATGCAGCCACAGGCGAAGATGCAGCCGAATATGATGAAGATGATCACGATGTGGCCCGGGTACGGGTAGTGGATCTGGCATTGTACAAGCAGGT
>NZ_JAJSLW010000073.1 GCF_021729145.1 Membranihabitans maritimus
TGACCCCCTAGTTCCGATTTATACTGACCCCGTCAATCCGGAGTATTGACCCCCTCAAGCGGGAGAAAATGTTAATAACAATCCGGAGTATTGACCCCCTGATTGTATTCTAAAAAGAAGTGGAACCGTACGGAATAAAATAGCCAGGTTCACGGCATGAAACCAAAGCCGAGAACATGGGAAAATTAAAACGTATGGATCAAGTCAGAATGATTTTGCAGACCTATAAGGAGACCGGGTCTATAAAGGGCACCGCACGACGGTTGCAGGTTTCAAAGAATACGGTTCGAGAATATATCCGCCGTTTGGAAGATGGTAAAGAAGACCTTTCACAAGTCTTAGCGTTGACGGATAGGGAATTATGGCAGGTAGTACATGCCGATGTCGAAGAGGGTTCAGCAAGCCGGGAAGGGGTTTTTATGGAGTTGATCGATTATTGGGTGAAAGAATTGCCGCGTGTGGGCGTAACGAAAAAATTGTTGTGGGAAGAGTACCGCAAGGAGCATTCGGACGGATACGGATACAGTCAGTTTTGTGAACGCTT
>NZ_JAJSLW010000074.1 GCF_021729145.1 Membranihabitans maritimus
CCGGAAATGCTCGCGGAAGGGTTATCAGGATCTTCGATTTTAAAATCATAGTCCTCCCCGCCATTGATCGTCATGGTAAAACCATTGCCGTCATCAATCGTCTCTTTCGCCCGGTGTACCGTCATAGTTCCCGCAATAAATACGGTCACATCTGCATCATCTGCCGGTGAATCCAAATGAATGGTCACATCCATGTCACAGTCATACGTAGATCGCGTGGTAATTCTGCGAACCTGGCTAAATTCCTCCGGTGTCAATTTTTCGACCTTGAAGTCATCGTGGTTAACCTTGAGATCACTTACATCTACATTTTCAAAATATTCGATCAGCTCTGCTTCCGTCATTTCGGAAAATTTCTTCGTATCCGATAACTCAGACGGAGCAGGTTCTTCTACTACCGGTTCCTTTTCTTCACACGAAAACAAAAACATACTCATCATCAGTATCAGCAGCGCGTACATCCCGGAAGGGCTGCCAGGTAATATCCGGGAATTCAGTAATCCACGCTTAAGACGTGGTCGGTGGTCGGT
>NZ_JAJSLW010000075.1 GCF_021729145.1 Membranihabitans maritimus
TCCAGCCGCTCCACTTCGATATCCCCTCGGTACACACAGCCGTCCCGCTCGGCTTCCACCCAGTAAGGGCCTGTATTCCCCGAGTACAAGGTCACCGAATCACTTATTTCACCATTCCACCAGAGTATATTGGTATATTCACGTACCGGTAGGCCCAGGTGGATTATTTCTTCCGAACAAACCGCCACCGGTTCGAAGGACAGCTCCTGTGTCCCCGTTTCTTCCAGCGTAACGATTGAAGTGTCTGTACAACCCGACTCCGGATCACCGATCCGTACTATATATTGATACTCCCCTTCCGCATCCGTACCGGGGATAAAGGTCGAGCCCCCGCTTTCTAGCCCCGGTTCCAGCCAACGCGTACTGCCTTGCGGAGCCGGTAATAGCGCATTCAGGTCGATGGCAGGGCCCGAAGGACAATACGCAATTACCGTATCCCGACCCGCCAGGCTGGATACCGGACGGATAATAATTTCCACCGGAACCGATATCCGGCAGTCCCCGAATTGTACTTCTACCCGTCTCTGTA
>NZ_JAJSLW010000076.1 GCF_021729145.1 Membranihabitans maritimus
TGGGAATATTTTTGAGTAATCAGAGCGGAAGCAAGCATGGCGTTGCCCAATTGCAGAAGTTGTTCTTCCGTATAATCCCCTACATTGCGGAAAATGATTTTAAAATCCGGGATATAGTCCAGCAAAACCGTCGGATAATACCGGAAGAATTGGTGCATATTCTCCGGGTGCCAAACTTCACCTCCGTGGTAGTACAAGAAAGGAATGACCGGTGTTAATGATTCACTCTTGGCTTTCAACTGCTGCTCATAGGCACCAAAAAGATACCGGCCCAACTGGATATAGACGTACTTGTTTTTGAAACTTTTGTGCTCTACCAGGATACTCAGGTATAATTTTCCCTGCCCGGACTTTAGTGGACATTCAAAAACCATATCTGCAAAAAACTCTCCTTCTTTCATGCCGGAGATAAAACTGGTCCCGGAATGGCTTAATCCAGTAAGATTGACGATCTCCTTCAACGGTTCAGGCAAAAATTGGGTAAAATAATCCCGGGCCATTTCGAGATCACTCAAA
>NZ_JAJSLW010000077.1 GCF_021729145.1 Membranihabitans maritimus
ACTACTCCGTTCTTCTTTCGCAATATCTCCTGATCCAAATACTCCGCTTCCAAATCCAAAGCCTGGGCATCCGCCAACGCCTTTTCCAATACCAACACCGGCAAGTCATAAATGACCCCTCGCAATCCACTACCCGGTTGTTCATAATCGTGGATACCGATCGGTTGTTTCCACGCATTATAATCCACTGAATACGGATCCATCATGGACATCGGCGTCAACTCACAATAAAAACTATCCTCTTTCATTTCCACAAATTCATTTCCCGTCAACGCCGGCAATCGCAATACCACGATCGTATCACTCGCGGTACACCGTTCCCCACTTCGCGTCTCTGCCATCCACTCTCGGTAAATCACCTTCACCGTATCGCTCGTACAATCGAAGTCCGTATCCACCCAGTCAACACCCGGACGCACCGTTAAAGGATCTTCTTCGCATGGCTGCATCGCTTCCGGCTTCGGATAGGACGCATCTTCCGGATCCAATTCCAAAAA
>NZ_JAJSLW010000078.1 GCF_021729145.1 Membranihabitans maritimus
AGTTGTGCTTTTTTAATTCGGTCCATCCATTTGATGAGTGATCCGTCGGTTTTGGCCAAAGCGATTTGTTCGGTAAATCGGTTCATATTAAAATAGAGGGTTCGATACCCCTTCACGCAAGCGGTATGCCCCAGTGCACAAGCCAGGTAAGATTTTCCACAACCGGTGGCACCGGTGATGAGTACATTTTCACCTCGACGTATATAGGCACAGTCGGCCAGGGTCATGAGTTTTTCTTTGGATAAATTGCGGGATTCGGTACAATCAATATCCTGGATCACAGCCGGATAGCGGAGTTTACTCAATCGCAAGAACATTTGCATACGCTTATGGGCGCGGTGTTGTTTTTCGGCGTCTACCAATCGGGCCAACAATTCATGGGCTTCGGGTTGCTGATTGACCGGGAGGTGTAACAGACCTTCATAGGCATCGGC
>NZ_JAJSLW010000079.1 GCF_021729145.1 Membranihabitans maritimus
GGGTTGGCGGAGGTAATTTTTTGAAAAGTTTGATCGAGGTGGAGATGGCTTTTCCAACATTTAAAGAGAATTTCGATACGCCATCGCAAGCGATAGAGTTGTCCGATGGTTTGGGCGTCGGCTACGTGGGCCTCCACATTGGTAATCCAAACGGTGTATCGTAATTGTTCATAGTAGTCTTCATCGTGAGCCGCACGGTGATGTCGGTCTTTTTGGCGGCGCTGACAGAGGAGTTCATACTGGTTCTCAGGGCGCTGGAAGACGATGAGCCGAACGGGCACTTTTCGTTTTGATAAAAGGACAGGGCAGTCGATTTTACGGGCTCCGTTGCGAAAAGCCTTGCGCAGATCGGCAAGTAACTGGATCGGCTCGCCGTTCAAATTATAAACCTTAATACCGTATTTGAGTCGACTGA
>NZ_JAJSLW010000007.1:0-12966 GCF_021729145.1 Membranihabitans maritimus
GCGTACATCCCGGAAGGGCTGCCAGGTAATATCCGGGAATTCAGTAATCCACGCTTAAGACGTGGTCGGTGGTCGGTGATCGGTGATCGGTGATCGGTGATCGGTGATCGGTGATCGGTAAAATTGTAAATGTTTCATAACATTCTTTTTTAAAAGTTAATAAATAATTCCAAGGGGTCCAACCCACCGGTTTCTGAAATCAAGACCCATGCATGTTGTCTATATTCTTTACAGGACATATAATGCCCTGCTTTTTTTCCTTTTGCGCCATAGTATCCCACATACCTGTAGAATGCACAGACTTTTCTTTCCTTACTTACGCTCCTGCGTAAGTAAGCACCAATCTCTTTTCTTATTATCTGCGTACAAGATCAAGTGCCCGGTACGCCTTTTGATCTCCTCTCATCCGGTCCGGCATCACTGCCTTCCTCCTGTAAATAACACCGTTTATTTTCCAGATGTGTTGTAACGAAAACAAACTATGTATAAGCACTTGACTATAAAGCTACAAAAAATTATTGAACCTCCAAACAAAAAACATACATTATTTCTGATATATACAATCCATTCCTCATCTATCCACTTATTTCATAAAACAATTACCCTGTTTTACTTTTTATTTTGATTTCTCGACTCCTTTGTAAATTACAAATATTGTATACTGGAATTGTGCCTGGAAATGCCTGACTCTATAAATTCTATGTTTACCTTGTCCCACCGGGCCGATTCAATAGATCTTACACTAAGAATTTTACCAATTTACAGCCCGCTGCAATGTGGTCCGTAGGACAGATATCGCAATCTTCATAGACTCGGTACGGTACATATAGAGAATACACAATGACCGGAAGGGGGATAGCATTTTTTTAAAAGGGTGAAATAAGGGGTAAGACAGATCCCTTTCCCACAAGCACATCCAATTCTTCCTTCCTCAGACGAATTGATCTTTGAAAGATTGTACATTGATTACCAACTGTCTATGACACCTCGAGGTTTATAACTTCTGACTTCTGACTCCCGACTTCTAGCTTCTAACTTCTGACTCGGAACTTTTCACTTACTACTAACTAATAATTTGCCTACTTCCAACTCTTATTAAGTACCCTCTGATTCGCAGTCAAAATCGACCCAGTTAATATCCCTTTTCAGTAGAGATAACGTTTTTTGAGCTTCCGGGTCATCCGAGGGATCAAATTGATATTCCCATCCCGCTGTAATAGGTAAACTCATTAATATCGATTCTGTACGACCATTACTTACCAACCCAAATTTGGTGCCCCGGTCCCATACCAGGTTAAACTCCACGTATCTTCCCCTACGGATTAACTGCCATTGTTTTTCCAATTCACCATAACCTTTATTACGTGTGGCTTCAACCTGCTCTTTATACAAAGGGACAAAATTTCTTCCCACATTGCATACAAACTCAAATATTTCATCCTTGTTCTTTCCGGTATTTTCATTCAGGTGGTCAAAAAATATACCCCCGACCCCACGGGTTTCATCCCTATGGGAAAGGTAAAAGTAATCATCAGCCCATTTCTTATATGTATCGTAAGCCGTATTAGTAAATGAGTCACAAATCGACTTTACCCCGTTGTGAAATTTCTTTGTCATTTCTACATCAATATAGTGTGGTGTAAGATCTACTCCGCCGCCAAACCACCATTCTCTGCCGTCATCCAGTTCAAAATACCTGATATTCATGTGTATGATAGGAACCATCGGGGAAATGGGATGAAGAACAATTGAAACCCCTGTCGCTAACCATTTTTCACCTTTCATACCCATTTCGCGGCGCATTAAATCCGTCAATTCTCCATGAACATAAGAAAAATTAACCCCACCTTTTTCAAGGAAATTGCCTTCCCGGATTACACGGGTCCTTCCACCCCCTCCTCCGGACCTGTCCCAATTATCTTCCCTGAAAACACCTTTACCGTCCAGGGACTCCAATCCACTACATATCTCATCCTGTATACTTTTAAACCCGTCTACTATTTGTTTTGAATCCACCATTACTTAAGTACTTCTTTTAATTGATTCACCACGTTTTTACTATTACCTACAAACAGCTGGTCATCAACTTGAATCACCGGTCGCTTAAGAAAAGCATAATGATCCAATACCAATTCCCGGGCTTTATCTTCATCAATATCTGAAGATTTTATTCCTCTTTGACGGAATTGCATACTCCTTCCATTGATAAGTGCTTTATAGGACCCCGTAAAAGAATAGAATAAATCAATTTCATCCTCTGTTAGAGCTGTTTCCTTAATGTTTATGAGCTCTGCGTTATCTTCATTTAACCCCAACTCTTTCAAAATCCGTTGGCAGGTAGAACATGTCTTTAGATACCAAACTTTTATTTCCATACTTTTGTATTTTTATTTTGCTAAAATATAATACAATGCCGTATCCACCGACAGAATTAATCAGAAATTCCGATAATAGTATTTATCACATCTCTTTACAACCCGATGATATTTGCCCGATAGTAATTACGGTAGGAGATCCTGCCCGGGTAGAACTTATATCCTCATATTTTGATTCAATCGAAAAAACGGTACACAAAAGAGAATTTAAGTCCTCCATTGGGTTAATCGGTAAAAAAAGGATTTTAGCTATAAGTACAGGTATCGGACCTGACAATATAGATATTGTCATGAACGAACTCCGATCTATCCACCAGGATGCACTTCAAAAAGGACTTGTAGATTTTTCAAAACTACAAATCATTCGTATGGGTACTTCTGGTTCTATAACCAATGAAGTAGGGGTAGATTCAATATTAGTGTCCCAAAAAGCCATAGGACTGGACAATGTACCGCTTTTCTACCATGCCCCTAAAGACACTCAATTCCTAGAAAAACTTAATTGGATACAACCATACCTGGTAAAAGCCAATGAGAAACTAATCACGAATTTCACTAAAAAATTTATACCGGGAACCACCATAACGGCACCCGGGTTTTATGGCCCCCAATTCAGGGATATAAACTTGAAACCCAAATTTTCACTAAGCCAAATATCTCAAATAATGAAAGAGCAAGGCCATTCCATAACAAACATTGAAATGGAAACAGCAGCCATATATTTCTATGCGCGTCAATTTGATTATGATGCTATATCCATTAGTGCCATACTGGCCGATCGTGTTCATCAAACTTTCTCAAAGAATCCGGATAAGATGATAGAGAAAATGGTAATATCATCCCTGGAAATAATTGAGAGTCTGTAATCTAATCCCGTAACGACACAGATAACCACAATTAATGAACGCTGAAACTTAAATACAAATTTGTCACTTTCTCAGGTCATGCATGATCCAATGGTTTGAATCCGTAGGGGGCAGAAGCACCAAGGTCTTACTATTTATTCATTACCTTTCTTGTAATCTGCCAGGAATTTCTCCAAACCGATATCCGTGAGAGGGTGTTTCAAAAGTCCCGTAATAGAAGAAAGCGGACAGGTAACCACGTCAGCACCACTAATCGCAGCATCTACGATATGTTTGGAACTGCGGATAGAAGCCGCAAGGATTTCGGTATCAAAATCCTGGATAGCATAGATTTCTGCAATCTGACGGATCAAATCCATTCCCTCCCAGTTGATATCATCAATGCGTCCAATAAAAGGGGAAAGGTAATTCGCTCCTGCTTTGGCAGCAAGTATAGCCTGGCCAGCACTAAAAACCAATGTACAATTTGTTTTAATGCCATGGTCAGAAAACCACCTAAGTGCTTTTACTCCTTCTTTGATCATCGGTACTTTTACAACAATATTATCAGCTATGGAAGCAAGTTCTTTCCCTTCATTTACAATTCCTTCAAAATCTACACTAATTACTTCCGCACTAACATCACCATCAACGACATCACAAATTTTAGCGTAATGGTTTCTTATATTTTTTGTACCTGTAATTCCTTCTTTCGCCATCAAGGATGGATTCGTAGTCACACCATCCAATACCCCCAAATCCTTAGCTTCTTTAATTTGATCAATATTTGCTGTATCAATAAAGAATTTCATATTCGTTAAATTTTGAAGAACTAAATAAAAGTAGTTATTAAATAATAATGTCTATGGTTCAAGGCCTGATTCTTTTAAATGTTCAATGGAAATCAGACTTTAATACTAATACTAAACTAAAAAAATCAAGGGATTATATCAATACCTAATATTATAGAAAAATGAGAACACATGCCGTCCGCTACGACCGCTTACCCTTGCTGCGTTTCCACCCTGGGGGAGTTCAGCAGGAGCTGGACGCATGGTTCTCAAGAGTCAAAAGTAAGAATAAAAAATTGTTTGAAAAGAGTTATTAGAAGAAATTTTTCCAAACCGGTAAATGGGGAACCGGTGCTTCAATTGTAATTTCCTCTTTTTTAACGGGATGTGTAAAAATAATACTTGCACAATGCAGCGCTATGGACATATCCGGCATTTTGGAATTAGCATTGTATTTTACATCTCCTACAATCGGTGTATTCATAGATGCCAACTGGACCCTGATTTGATGCGATCTACCTGTAATAGGGTTAATTTCAACCAGACTCTTGTTGTTTATGACTTTCTCAACCCGATATTCCAAATAAGCCCTTTTGGATTGAAAGGAACCTTTTTTTGTTATAAAACTGATATTTTTTTTACGGTTCTTGGCAATGTAATGGGTTAATGTACCACTCATTTCTACAGGTACGCCCTCTACTATAGCGTAATACTTCTTCTTTACCAACCTATTTTGGAATAATTTATTCATCCGGGGCAATGCTTTGGAAGTTTTACTAAAAATCAAAACTCCACTTACGGGACGGTCCAATCGATGATTAGGTCCCAGGAAAACATTTCCAGGTTTATTATATTCGTGTTTAATATAATCTTTAAGTATTTCAACCAGGGTTTCATCACCTGTTTCATCACCCTGAACTAAATACCCTGCAGGTTTATTAATCGCAATGAGATGATTATCTTCATACAGAATTTCTGCTTTATTCAAACTATTATATATTTAAATAAAAGTCTTTTACTAATTCCCTGTATTCTTTAGTATATGCCCCAGTAGAGGAACTTCTGATCGTCAATTGTTCTTTTACCACATTTTTCACCGGGTGAATAACAAAGTCCAATAGCAATCGCTCTGCAGGCTTTTGATCTGTGGGTTTGACAGCTGTAACTGCATTGAGGTAAAAACCGTATTGCTCTGCCATTTCAATAAACCTGTATCCTTCCAGGTCGGGCAGGATCAGACTAAAATGTCCTTCTTTACTCAATACATTTTTTACGGAGCGTAATAAGTCACTATGGGGAAGTTTTACAGTATGTCTCACATTATTTTTTGCCTGACTTTCAGACAAAGTACCACCAGTAAAAAAAGGAGGATTACTAATAATCAGGTCAAATTTATCATTAACCTCAGAAGCGAAATCCTGGATGGATTGATGAACTACCGATAATTTCTCACGCCATGGGGCAAGATTAATATTTTCCTTTGCCTGATAAAAGGAAGCTTCGTCTATTTCTACCCCAGTAATATTTGTTAACTCCGTACCTCTTTGCCCCAGCATAATAGCTATGATTCCTGTTCCCGTCCCAATATCTAGTGCGGTAAGTTTATTATCCAAATTTGCCCAGGCCCCCAACAAAACACCATCTGTGCATACTTTCATTCCACACTGATCCTGGTTTATAGAAAATTGCTTAAACTCAAATACATCCTTTTTCACCTCAGTCTTCATTCTTATCCAATATTAGTTTATAAATGCAAATATCTTAATTTTCAATTAAATACACCTGAACGTACTTTATTTTTGCGTCAACCGAATTGAAATTTAGTATAAATCATTACATTTGCCAAAAATAATTAAGAAATGACACAGGAATCTTCTAATACTAAAATATCCAAAAAGGCGGCCACATTATTTTTCTTAGTTTCACTGGTTCTTACAATATTGTTATTACTTTTCATCCCTTCTTTTTTCTGGGTTCCACTTCCATTTGTTTTGACGTATGCAGTAGTTGCATTGGATAAAATTTAGCATTTTCAAGGGTATTATTCTTTCATCAATACCGGAACCATACAGAGCCAGGAAGTTTTAATATCCCAGGATTTTCATCATTTCGTCTGCAGTTTGTTCTTGACGAAAAACGTAATCAACATAATTTCCTGTACTATCCCTGTCAATCACAATGGTTTTGGGTGAAGGAATTAAGCAATGTTTTATGCCCCCGTATCCACTGATGGCGTCCTGGTAAGCACCAGTATGAAAAAACCCAACATACAGCGGTTCTTTCTTGTCCGAACCATTGGCTGCCGGCATAAATACCTGTTGGTTTAAGTCTTCAGAATTGTAATAATCAGAGTGGTCACAACTTATACCTCCTATATTGACATTGTAGTATTGCTCATTCCACTTATTAATAGGCAGTAGAATAAATTTTTCAAATATACCCCATGCATCCGGTATGGTATTGATTAGACTATTGTCAATCATATACCACCTCTCAGCATCGTTTTGCATTTTTTCTTCCAATACTGTAAAAATAGTGGCTCCACTCTCCCCTACGGTATATTTACCAAATTCTGTAAAAATATGGGGGTCATCAATACCCTCACTCTCACAAGCCTCTTTTATATTTCGTACGATCTCCCCGATCATATATTTGTAGTCGTATTCAAACCCTAAATTATTTCGAATTGGGAATCCACCTCCTATATTCAGACTGTCAAGAGTCTTGCATTTTTTCTTCAATTGGGTATATAGAGAAATAGCCTTTTTAAACTCCCCCCAATAATACAGTGTATCCTTGATTCCTGTATCCACAAAAAAGTGCATCATTGTCAAGGTAATGTTTTCCATATGAGCAATGCGATCTTCATAAAAGTCAATTATTTCAGAAGGCCTTACCCCCAACCTCGAAGTATAATATGCTGACTGGGGTTCTTCGTTTATGGCCATACGGATTCCCACTTTTATCGGACGGTCAATCCTTGAATTCAATCGGTCCAGTTCTGACATTGAATCCAAAACAACAATGGAGTTTTTAAACCCATCTTTTTGAAGTCGAACGATATTTTCAAGGTATTCATCTGTTTTATAACCATTGTGGACAATAATTATATTATTATTAATATCCCCTGATTTATACAGTTTGTATATGATATCTATATCAAAAGAAGAACTCGTCTCCAGGTGAACTCCAAACTCCAGGGCCTTCTTAATAACATGTTCAAAATGGCAACACTTGGTACAATAACAATAATAATATTTGCCTTTATAACCGTTTTGCTTGATACTACGGTTAAATAAGTTCTTTGCCCTTTTTATCTGTTCACCAATTCTCGGTAAATATGTCAACTTAAATGGGGTCCCGTACTTCCTGATAAGATGCATTATGGAAACACCATGAAAACTCAATTCCCCTTCATGAAGGTCAAAACCATCCTGAGGAAAATAATAGGTCTGATCGATAAGATCAAAATAGGTACTCTTCATTCAATAATTTTCGTTTTGTTGTTTTGGTTTACTGCACCAGTAATACAAGCTTATAGCCTTAAAACCAGGACAAAAATATTATTTATTATCTATAAATTCCTACATCAAGAAACAAAAAAATAGCCTTGGAAAATAATTTTCCAAGGCTAAAAGTTAAAATGCAATTCGATATATCTTTCTATTTTACATAGTATATTTTCCTGTTTACAAATTTATCATCAAAAAGAAACCGGACAACATAAAATCCTGATTGCCCAAGCATATTCTCATTTACCGAATATTCAGTAAGAACCTGGTCTACTGATTCATTATAAACCATTTTACCCGATACATTAAAAATTTGAATATCACGTACCGGCTTATCTTCCGTATGGAGGTCAAAACGGGTAGTCCGCGTAAATGGATTTGGATACGGTTCGGATATTTCAAGATTATGATTTACATCTCCCGCTCCCTTTTCAATAGTTATTGTCATGGATTCCTTCATTGTATTGTCAGCATAAAATTCCGGAACCACTTTAGTATCTATGAATATATCTCTGGTGTCAATACTTTTTTCGCCGTTTTCCTGTAGGATGATGTAGAACACGGGTTGACCATCCACAATCACTGGCTCCGAAGATTTGTTAAACCACGAAATGCTTAATCCTTCATTCGTCAAATCAAAATCATCAGGCTGTATCCCAATTATATCGGATTCGATACCCATCCAATCCGAGCCAGAATTATTTACCAATGAAAACTGCATAGATTCTAATTCCCGGACATTGTCCAAATAGACCGGAAGTTTTGTAATTGACTCTTTATTAGTTATTGGTTTAATCGATATATTCTGGTTGATAGAAGCAGACCTGCTTTTTGAACGGACCTTGGCACTAAAGTTTACATCACCTTTTTTTACCCCAATAAAATGCAACATAGATTTATATTCCATATCACTTGAGATATTAGATGATTCTTCCATCTTTCGATTGAAAAACACCCAAGATCTCCCAGGAATCTGATCAGTATGATTCAGGACTAGCTTTTGAACCATAATAACATCCAGTATTGTAATCCTACCATCATCATTAATATCAGCGGCATATTTCTCATACATTGTTTTGGGTTGTGCCTTGCCAGATGCAATTCTGTATATATATAATGCATCAAAAGTGGAAACGCCATTGGACACATTGTCATTCTTGTCTGGTTTAACGATGAAATTTCCATTGGTATTAGGGAAAATTCCAAGGTCATATGAGCCACTGATATTGGTTTGATTTCGCTTTAATTCCGAATGATCTCTCATCAATCCTACCGATACGTCGTTAATTGGCTGGCCCTGCGGCGTTGAAATCGTTCCGATTATCTTGCTCACTGAATTCGGACAAACCCCATTCGGGTCAATTACTTCCAGCACAAACTCCTTGTAAATCCCTATCCCATTGGGATCAATCACCCAAATTTCTACAATATTCGACCCTAACTGGTCACAACCGTAAACCAGGCTTGTTTTATCTTCGGATGGAGGAATGGGATTTCCATTTCCATCCACCTGTCCCTGGCCTTTGTACTGGATCAAAATTGTAAAGTCAGAATCTGTACAAGGATGATTAATCCGGTATTTAATTTCATTTTTGGTCAAAACTTCATTTACATCTGATAATTCCACCGTAATGACTTCGGGTACATCAATTGAAAAAGACTCACAATAACTAACCTCAAAATCATAATTCTTCCTTACAACATTATTACACAAGTCTTTCACTTCTACTTCCAACCGATATTTTCCAGCGCTCAAATCATTCCGTTCTATATGGATTCCGCTACCACTTATCACATCCTCGTATCCATTATCTATACTATACTTCAATGTCCAATTTATTATCAAATCCTCTGGCGCAGTGCAATCATCAGTAATTTCGAGTTGTGTATCAAGTTTCCCGGTACATCCTTGTTCAATACACAAATCTGCAAAGCTGGTAATTAGTATTTCAGGCCCATTATTATTCTTAATAAAAATTTCTTGTTCAAATTTAGGTAAATAATACGGGTCCTCTTCACACCAATCACTTATTTCCCAGGTTCTTATTATTTTATAGCACACACCTTCTTCTCCTTCGATCAAAGTAGAGACTTCATCCGTATATGCAAAACCTACATCCCGGCAACTGGGATATTTCAGTTGTGGACCTACTGCTTCTATTTCTTCCAATGAACAATTGTATACTGTGGTATCTTCAAATGGCAACTCAAAATCTTCTATCCTAAGCCTGCAATCTTTTTCAATAATGATTTTTTGTAACAAAGTAGTCACTTCTTCCCCATCAGTTTCTCCAGAACAGCCGTCAGTGACTTTGAAGGTTCTTTCAATCCAACCTTCCCCGCACTCGTTAAGAAAGAATTCTACTGACTCACTTACATTTACTTTGCAATTATCCATGATATAACCATCTACTATCCAATCAGTAGCCTGTACATAAGGTGTACTCCCACTTGTACTGCAGACAAACTTATCTATCCACGTTGTATCTCGCTGATTAGGACTATTCGCATATTTGCCAAATACGGATAAATTTCCTTTATCTACTTCACTTCGGTAATTAGCGTTATAGGTATAACAATTCATTGTAATGTCAGGTAAGGCTGCTTTTACGGTCGGTTTACTGCGATCGACAACTTCCACTTTGGCTACAAGCGTGGAATAATTACAAAATGCATCGACCGCTAAAAATTCAACCCACACACCGTCTTTGCATACATCTTCACAACAAATCGGAATTTCATCGGAATAACCATATTCGATAATTGATTCAAGACAGGAATCACTATCTGTAGAAAATTTCTTGTAAGCGAAATCATAACGATCACGGATGTTACTTTTTATAGTAGAATCAGCGGTATATCCACAAGCTGTTTCCCAATCTACCCGTCTAGCCAATAATATATTCATAGAACAATTATCAAAAGTCCCTTCGTCGAATCTGTTGATATCCACCCAAATGTCAGATTCATTACCAGTCAGGGATACATTGACATTTTCCTTCAATACTATGGCCGGCGGGGTTTTGTCTTCGAGTACCAATACGATAGTATCTTTGCCAAAATTATTACAGTCATCATAAGCAGAATATTCAATTAAGTATTTTCCAATTGATAAATTTCGAAAGCGTACATCCGGATTTTCTTCGTCAGTAAAGAAAACTTTTTCATTTCCTTCCCGGCCCCATTTAATTGATATTTTGGAGGAGGCTTGCGCTGAACAATCTTCGATTAACTCCGGAATCGGAAAATCTCCTTCTGCTCTGCACTCTTCCACCACAGCCCCTTTGTAAAATGTGGGATATTTACCATTTGAATTCAGCCCATCAACATCAGTATGCATTTCCATGACATATTGCTCCGAATCAAATCTGATACTGGGACCCACGGTATCAATCACATTGATAATTTGTACACATTCCATTTCTAATTCTTCACCGGTATCTTCATATGAAACTATCCTCCATGTTCTTTCAACCTCCATTGAAGCACCACATCCGGGACGTTCTACATCACTATAGGTGGCGTAAACTTTGCAATAGGGATCCTCCGAATAAATGGTTGTCCCATTAAACGTCGGAGTTCCCGTTTTCATAGGATCTTTTAAATCGTCTACATGATCACAAATGATCGAAGTATCCTCCGGACAAAGTATTTCGTCAAACACTATCTTTTTAAGAAAAATAGTATCCGCACATTCATTAAAATTTCCACGGGTGTCGGTTACTCGCCAAATTCTCTCAATAAATCCTTCAATATCTGGATGGTCATCTACATCGACCCATTCATATTCATTGACTTTTAGTTCGTATTTCTCATTACACCCGGGTATTACCTCCGGAGCACCGAATTCAATATTCGTCGGGTCATATGCCCTTGGATCACTACATAATATAGAATCATTACTGCAAACTAGCTCAGGAGCAGAATTATCCTCCAGAATAAGAGTAGAACTGCAGGTGATCCCAGTTTCTTTATGACGGATTGTAGCACGAATTTCCCTGCCCCGAAATTGTTGGGGTACAGGATTTGGAAGCTCAAAATTGTCAACGACTAATGTAAATTCAAAATCATCCAGACATTTTATCTTCCCGGATGAAATCACTTCATTGATATCAACATACCTTTCACAATCCGGCCCAAAATCAGCATAAAATGTACTATTACAATTGAGATTCATTCTATTCAGGTCTTTATCGACGTTAACCGTTATGGTATCCTGAAACCCGATCAATGCAGAAAAATTCGCACCTATCAATACAATCTTTGTGATTCCCCTGTAATCCTGGTTCCAAAAAACTTCAATAGACTCCCCAGATGGTGAATCCATAATCTCCCCTTCCCCTTCAATAATCTCCCAATAAATCCCCGTACCGGAAGGTACATCCATATCTATTCCATACGTATTCGAAGTTCCCGGACAAGCCACTTCATCACCAGTTATGATATCATTAAATATTTGGGCCTGAACAGATAAGGTGCAAATTCCAAATATCATAAATACTTCTATTATCCTGAATACGGACTTTCGAAGATTATTGTAATTTTTCAAGTACATCTCGGTTGCATTTTATTCAATGCATCTGAAACAAATATTATGCCATTTTATAATATGTATATAAAATGAATTCAAATAGTAATAATTTAACTAAAATCACCATATGATAGTTATTATAAAAATGAAGTTGTTTAATAATGAATGTTACAATTAATGATATGTGCTTGATTCTTCCCGACAGGGATCCCAATGGGACAAGACAAAACTCATTTTGAGTTTCATCCCCATAGGGCTGGGACGAAAAATAGAATCAATTAAATCGAATATCGTTACCCACCCCGGTAACAGGTCTATTCCACGAAAACATGTCCTCAAGGGTGTTAAAAAAAAGGTATAGGACTATTATTTGAACCTAATTTGATTTTGCACTATTTTTAACTATGAATTTTAATCCGTTTCATGGATGAAACGTCGATAAAATCTCAGAAGTCAAGGCCAACCTACCGGATATTTCTTTTATACGATAAGAAGTATGTAAGTCAATTCTCTCGGGTCGATATATATACTTTAGCATTCCCGTCCTTAGTTTTACCGTAGATTCTCCAACTTTCACCTACTTTCCTCTTTTTGTAGTTCTGCGCTTCTTCCCAGCTGATCTTGTCTCCGTTCAGGTAAAATTCCGTGCTTTTATCCCCAAAGATTTCACGTTCATTTGGTGTAGGAGGGGGTGATGGCACCTCTGATTCTTCCGGTGATGCAGGTACGGGAGGGAGTGGCGGCGGTATCTCCAATTCTTCCGGTGATGCAGGTACGGGAGGAGGTGGCGGCGGTATCTTTGATTCTTCCGGTGATGCAGGTACGGGAGGGGGTGGCGGCGGTATCTCCGATTCTTCCGGTGATGCAGGTACGGGAGGAGGTGGCGGCGGTATCTCTGATTCTTCCGGTGAT
>NZ_JAJSLW010000007.1:13066-317408 GCF_021729145.1 Membranihabitans maritimus
GCAGGTACGGGAGGAGGTGGCGGCGGTATCTTTGATTCTTCCGGTGATGCAGGTACGGGAGGAGGTGGCGGCGGTATCTTTGATTCTTCCGGTGATGCAGGTACGGGAGGAGGTGGCGGCGGTATTATATTAAGTATCCTCATTTTTCTCTGTTCACCTGGTGTAAGATCTTTTACATCGAGAGTAATATAAACGCGATTGACACCTTTCTCCCTTGCAATCCCCACGGATGCACTTTCCCCAAAAATAGCCAGGTATTTCTGAGCATGTCCCCTGCTTTTCCTTACCATATTTACGTAATACTCTGCATTCTCATCGAGCCAAATTTCATTTGGGATATCAAGATTACCGATATCAAAATCCTGACCAAAAATACTCGCTCCCTTTTGTGTCGAAAATTCATCAGAATAAACGTATAATATTATATTTTCATTAATTCTGTTGTCCGGCAGGGTCCCTATTGCATCTACGGAGTCCCGGGGAATTTCCATAAATTCCTCTGCAGTGACATCCCTGTCATTGTAAATAAAATCAACAACTACATCTTTAGTGGAAGATTTCCTTGCATACAAACTACCTTTTTCGCTATTCACATTCATTTCAAACAAATCATTTCCTTCTTGTTTTGTCCGGGTCAATTCAATTGTCATAAAGTCATTTTCATAGAATAACGGATATTCAATTTTCCCCGTTGTAATTCTTTCCGATGGACTCTGTGTAAGCACTGTAGCTTGCCCAAAGCAGATCCACAACAAGAAGGCAAGGGGAAGTATAAGTACCGTTTTCCACATATTTGCCGGTCTACTTAATTTCTTGTTCATCATTTGAATACGTTTTTTGATTAGTGAATAATTAAAATGATTGGCAAATGCAGTAGGGGAAGCATATACACTCGCAGATAATATTGAAAGCTGGTATTTCTTTTTATTCATTCCGGCTTTAAGCACTGCCCGGTCAACAATAAATTCCAGGTTCTCGATCACCAAATGACGATAAATCCATACAAGCGGATTCCACCAAAATACTATGCAAATTAACTGGGCGGTCAACATATCCACGGAGTGCTTCTGATACACGTGAACCTGTTCGTGTTCAATGACCTGACACAGGGTTTCATCACTGTATGCCGGGCTATGCAGTACAATAAAATCAAAAAAACTAAAAGGAGACACCGGTCGTTCAGAATCACACAGAACACCTATGCGTAATTGCTTTTTTCGAGATGATCGAATGATCCGGAAGATTTTCACCATGTCATTTAGGGTGACAACGAGCAATACAATGCCGACCAGCCCAATTACAACAAGTACAGGGCTTTGCCAGTCCCACCGGCTTTCCATGGCAATACCTCCCGATCGTAAGGGCATCTCGGGTACCGATACCATTACCCTGTGCATTATTGTCTGTTCTTCGACTTTAAAATTAATTAACGGCAAAAAGAAAGATAATACCGGAATGGTCAATAGGACCAGCCGCTTAAGGTAATGTAGTGTCTCCTTCCGCAACGCAAAGGCAAAAAACGTCAATAATACGGCGAAGATAATACTGAATTTTACCATGTAGGGAATAAACTCACTCATCATCCTCATTTTCAATCATTCGTAAAATATCTTCAAGATCCTTCTTACTCAGGTGTTCTTTTTCCGCGAAAAAAGTCACCATATTTTTGAATGAACGGTTGAAATAATTGTCAACGATCCCGCTTACAAAATGACGCTTGTAACGGTCTTCACTTACCTGTGGGTAGTAACGATGTGTATTCCCAAAACTTTCATGCCCGATAAATCCCTTGTCCTCCAGTATACGCACAGTAGTGGAGACGGTATTATAATGGGGTTTGGGCTCATCCATTTCCCTGATAATGTCCTTGACGAAAGCGTTTCCCAGGCGCCATAAAATCAGCATAATAGCTTCTTCTTTTGTTGTTAATTTCTCCATGATCGTTACATTTATGCCCCAATATAACTAATTTTTTAGTTGCAAAACTAATCAATTAGTTAATTTAACAACTTATCTCCTAGCCAGACCTTCATTGAGCAGTCAGCTTAAAACATACCAATAATTACAATGCCTCCAATCCACATAAGAACTTCGGTATCGCCCTATTGTATCTTTGAGACCAAAGTGGTATCCTATCTCCGGGTTACACTCTTCCGGGATTCACCCCTACCTACTCAGGCTATTATTCCTTTTCCACATCAAAACGCCATTCCTTTCCATTTACATCTATCAAAGTTATTTGAGGATTATCACCCTTTATCGAATCCAGATCAGGGATTCGTACCTCTCCCCTGCTCCCTAATTCCACCGTCATAGCATAGGGAGTAAATCCTATCTTCGCGGGCCTGAAGTTCTTGATTTCAAGACGCCGCTGTAATTCACCATTTTCAAAAACAACCTCGTTGCCAGAATCATCGCTAATCCGGATACCTACAATAAAATTACCATACACATCGATACCCTCCACACGCGTTATCCCGAAGGTCAAATCATCTCCTTTCAAAGTTGCTTCCGATACCTGTATTTCAGGCATTTTACTCAAATTGTGCAAAGGGCCCCACAATCCCCCATGGTAAATTTGATTCGTTGCCAAGGTTATAAAGAAAGCCAGACCAGCCAATCCGATCGTCACTTTTTTCCCACTTAACATTTTCCACATAAACCTATCAATTCGGTGAAATACATTATTGCTGCGCAAAAAGAGTGAATCTACAGAATAACGCCCCGGCCCCAATATAGCCAGCATCAGTCCTCCGGAAATTCCCAGTACCCCGATCTGCCATTCATCCAGGCAGGTAGATCCCAGCCAACCACTACCCAGCAAAATCCCAAATGCCAGCCCGGAAGCAGCCAAACTCATAAAACGGGACATAAACCCTACCATTAGTGCCAGTCCGACCACCCCTTCAATAATGGTAAAGGCAATCATATTAACCTGCAGAAGATCCGGGTTCTCTACCAGAAATTCTATAATAGGCTTTATCCCCAGAGCATTGGGTAAGAAATAGTTGAATTTTATACCAATCCATCCCGCACTTTCCATATCCAGTTTATCACTGAGGGCTACACGACGCCATAAAGCTGAGAAATAGGTCCATCCTACGATCAAACGAAGGATAATTGAGGCATTCTCTGCCTTTGAATAGTTTATCATATTTTAAATAGTTTTTTTGTTCGTATACCCGGCGAAAGGGATGTCACCAAATCCGGGTATCTTCTACCCGATGGCAGAAGCCATACTGAATTCCATTCCCATCCTGACCGGATAAAAATTATAATTATAACAGGATTACTCACTAACTACCTTACAAAACATACGGGTACCACATGCCAATACATAGTTAGCCGGAAAAATCCCCAAAAACGGGGTTCTAAAAAAAGTATCAGCTTATTGAATCGGGCGGAGGAGTTGTGGGTTCGCCCGGGTTTTCGATAATAATAAAGGAATAATAGGAAGTATCTACTTTGGGAGTCTTGAACTCAAACAACTTCCGAAGAGAATTTAAAAGTCTCTGCTCGACAGGTATGTCAATAGAAATTTGACAAGCTGAAGCAGGAACGGAGTCAAAAGGCCAATTGGTTAAAGGTTGGTCTTGCCTATCAACGGGTACCGACGTCAAAGCCTTTCGCTTACAAATATCCGTTTTGGGAAGCAATGGGCCCGCTACCTGGATAATAATAAAAACCCAGGCAGCACCAATTAATAAAACCGTTGATATTCTTGAAATAGCTTTCACCTCTGCTAATGTATAATACAGAACTCAATAATCGACGTTCTTTAACGCATTGAAAACGCTGATCAACATCATTTAACTATTTATTAAACAGCCTAAACAAATTGGAATTTGATGATCAACTTAAAGAAATAATGAATAACACCGATGATACCGGGGCTACAATACTTATTTTCGCTAAACCGCCAGTTAAATGATAACCAAAGCTATACACTTTTTTTACCACTTAGAACACAGTTCACTTAGAAACACGCAGGAACTTCCTCTCACTCATCCTTGTGCACTCAACGCCTTGGTGTTTCCCTTTTACATCATAGATAGTACGGAAGAAGACATTATTCATTTCTCCACCTTAAAAACCCTAAACAAAAAATACAGTGCCGGAAAAATCAACAGAATCCCTACAATCAATGCAATTAACAATACCTTCATGACTGTTTGCTCCGCTGAAGCATCATGGATAGACAATATTCCCCCACCGTGATAATACAATAAATTGGGCCATTGATTCGCTAACCAACCCAAAACTATGAGAACTACCTGTACCCCTCCCAAAATCCGCAAACTCCAAATTTCCCGGCGATTGATGAAGATCCAAATAAATGGAACAATAGCAGAAGCAATTATAGCACATCCTATGGATATCGAATGATCCAAAAACCGCAAATGGAAATCCAGCCCCTGATAATAGGAACTCACAAAAATTAAACTACCCGTTACCACGGATGCCCAAAACAATCTCTTAATAAATTTTGCAATAAGACCATACCCGTAGTCTGTCTCCACTTCTCCCAGTAAGAAGATCGAAGCTATATAAGCGGACAGCACGCTGACAAATAATCCAATTGAAAAACAAAACGGATTGAACCACGGCGCTACAAAATATTGGTAAAAAGATAGATTTGATAATGAATAGTCTTGTTCAGGGAGCGTTCCTGAAACCAAAGCTCCCAATATAATACCTAAAAATATCGTTGAAAACAGACTTGAATACCTGAATACAACCGAATATATTTGCTGGGAAGAATCCTTCACCGCATCATAGTGCCGGAAAGTAAAGGCCGCCCCGCGGAATATAATACCGATCAAAGCGAGGAATACCGGGATATGCAAAACAATAGACACAGTGCTGTACACCTTTGGAAAACCGTTAAAAAGAATCACAACTGCTATAATCAACCAGATATGATTGGCTTCCCAAACAGGTGCAATAGCTTTGCTTATGGTGGATACACCTTTCTGACCGGTAAAAATTTCGAGGATCCCAGCCCCAAAATCAGCACCCCCAAAAACGACATAAAACAAAACGCTGACTCCTAAGATAAACACTACTAATTCTGTATAGATCATACCCCGTATTTTTTATGTATAGAAGTAATTTGCCTTCGCATCAACCAGATAATCACACTGGTCAGAAAGGTATAAACAACCATAACTGTCAACAGGGAATACTGTATGCCCGGCATGGAAGTCAGGGCATCCTTCGTTTTCATAATACCATAAATAATCCAGGGCTGACGCCCTACTTCAGTGACAATCCAACCCGCCTCAAGGGCTACAAACCCAATCGGCATAGCCAGAACTATCGTCCAAAGCCCCCATTTATAATCAAGAATAGATTTCCCTTTCCAACGTTTCCAAAAATAGACCACACCTATCAACATCATCAACATTCCAAAACCCACCATAATCTGAAAAGCAAAATGGGTAATTGTCACCGGAGGATGCTCCTCCTCGGGAATACGGTCCAGTCCGATCACTTCTTCATTGAAATTTCCATGGGCTAAAAAACTCAATGCCCCCGGTATTTCAATGGCATAGTTCACTTCTTTATTCTCTTCATCGGGAATCCCCCCAATTATCAAACTTGCCTTTTCTTCAGTATGGAAATGCGCCTCCATAGCTGCTAATTTAGCCGGTTGCCTTTCCGCCACACTTTTGGCAGCAATATCCCCAGTAACAGGCATGGCAAAAGCAGCAATGCACCCAAACAATAAGGCAATTTTGGCCGCTTCATAATGAAACCGTATTTTCTTGTTTCTCATTATATAGACTGCATGTATCCCCGCCACTGCAAATCCCGTACTCGCAAAGGCGGCAAAGGTCATATGCAAAGCCTGGGGTATCCACGCTTCATTAAACATTGCATGGACAGGATCTATATTTGAAAATACCCCGTTGGCATACTCAAACCCAGTAGGACTATTCATCCATCCATTCGCAGCTACTACGAAAATACCTGAAAATATACCTGAAACACCCACAACCAAGCCACTGATCCAGTGAATACGAGGGGAAACCCGGTCCCAACCATAAAGAAAAACCCCCAGGGCAATTGCTTCCAAAAAAAATGCTGTTCCTTCCAGGGAAAATGGCATCCCGATTATAGGTCCGGCATGCTCCATAAATTCAGGCCACAATAATCCCAATTCAAAAGACAGAAGTGTACCGGATACAGCTCCAACAGCAAAAAATATGGCCACTCCTTTGGACCACGATTTAGCCAAATCCATATACAATATATCCCCTGTCTTCATCCACTTCCATTCGGCATATGCCATAAAAAATGGCATCGCCATTCCTATGCAAGCAAAGACAATATGCCAACCCAAAGAAAACGCCATTTGTAATCTTGCAGCTAAAAAGTCATCCATAAACACTACCGTTTCTACATGATAAAATTTTGTTCAGACTAAAATACAAATAAATACACAACTAATATTTTACATTTCACCCAATTCATCTATTTAGATTCTGTTTGATCTAATAAAAATATAGCCAAAAATAGTTCTTTAACCATTTCATTTTCGTATCTTGATAGTTTATTTTTAATTGAAAGAAAGTATTTAAATATGGGCGATCAAAAACACCGATGTGGATGGTGTAAAGGAGATAAATTGTACGAAGATTATCACGACAAAGAATGGGGGGTTCCGGTTTTTGATGATGACAAACTCTTTGAATTTTTGATTTTAGAAACCTTCCAGGCAGGATTGAGCTGGATTACTATCCTCAGAAAAAGAGCCAACTTCCAAAAAGCACTGGATGATTTTGCTTATCAGATAATTGCAGGATATGGTGAGAGTAAGATTCAATCCCTTTTAATGGACGAAGGTATCATTCGGAATAAACTTAAAGTTCGAGCTACCGTATCCAATGCCCAGGCATTTATTAATGTTCGCGAAAACTACGGAAGCTTTAGCAATTACATTTGGAGTTTTACTGATGGCAAAACTATCCAAAATAATATTAGCGATTACCGGAAAGCTCCAGCAAAAACACCCCTTTCAGAAATAATTAGTAAAGACCTCAAAAAAAAGGGCTTCAAATTTGTAGGCCCCACAGTAGTATATGCTCACATGCAGGCTACCGGTATGGTAAACGATCATGAAATGTCGTGTTTTAGGTATAATGAATTATTAGAGTTCTGAAACATATATCACTCAAGAGAATTACAAATCTATTCTCTACATCAAAACTTGATTACCGGCGGATATACGACCGGACAATCGGGGCCCATAAATTATACCCGGCCCTGTTCATATGAAGGGAATCAGAAACCCAGATTTCTTTTAATATTTCACCTTCAATATCATACATCACTTGCCCTACATCAATAAAATCAACTCCGGGCGTCCTTGATGCCAACATGGCCAATCCCTGGCTGGCTTTAACAAATTCTTCAGTTAGTTCCCTTCTCGAAGGACTTGGCTTCGGGGACAAAAATGATATATGGGTTCCCGGATGTTTTATTTCAACCATCCGGATAAATGTTTTTACGTCTTTCAAATAGTCCTTTGCTGACATGCCGGAAGCAATATCATTGTCACCTTCGTATACAATTATTTGCTTTGGGGAAAACGGCGTAATTACTTTATCAAAATAAAAAATAACATCAGATAAACGCGAGCCTCCAAACCCATTATTTACAACCTCTTCCGAATTGAAATCAGATTCAAAATCGACCCACCTCGTAAAACTGCTACTCCCCACAAATACCGTATGTACTGCAGACACATCCATATGGGTAGCTTTCTCTTCAATTTTATTTACCGCACTCTCGAATCGCATGACTCGCTTTAATTCTGGATTTTGGTCCTGAGCCATGGCAAAAGAAATAATCCCCAAATAAAAAACGGCAAATTGTAAAAATCTCATTCTATTTTAATTTAAATATTCATTTAATTAAACACTAAGCTAATCGTGAAGCTAAAATACTAATTTATATGAGTCTTTGGAATTTGTTTAAATTCTTTTCCGAAACATCAAATTAAAAGGAAAGAGACATTACGGAGTCAATAAATGACTATCTTTGGCCAAAAGTGGAATACTAAAATGGAATCTAGATTTTTGAAGGAGAACAATCCTTTTTCGACACCTGATTTTTCAGGGAAATACACCCCCCGTAATCTCTACGATCCGGTAAAATATATACTAGATCAACCAGGGAAGAAAATTAGATATCAACTAACTTTACTCGGATGTAAACTCTTTTCTGATAATAACCAAAATGCACTGGATGCCGCTACAGCAATTGAAATATTCCACAACTTCACATTGGTTCATGACGATGTCATGGATAATGCAGATACCAGGCGGGGATTGGATAGCATTCACAAAAAATGGGATATAAACACTGCCATTTTAAGTGGTGATGTGATGCTTATTTTAGCATATGAATACCTGCTAAAGTGTCCGCAGGAATCACTCCAGGCCGTACTTTCCAATTTCAGTAAAACAGGCAGAGAAGTATGTGAAGGTCAGCAATTGGATATGGACTTTGAAAGTCTGCCTTCAGTCCAAATGGATTCATATCTTGAAATGATACGCAAAAAAACAGCAGTGCTTCTTGGATCAGCACTGTATATTGGAGCCAAATGCGGTGGGGCCAGTGAAAAGGATGCCGGACATCTTTATGAATTTGGAGTAGATCTTGGAATCGCTTTCCAAATTCGAGATGATATTTTGGACTGCTACGGAGATAAAAAGAAGGTAGGAAAATTAAAAGGAGGAGATATTTTACAAGGCAAAAAAACAATTTTATATATTAGAGCCTGGAATTGCCTTCCTCCGGAGGATCAGGCTATATTTGAACAACTCTACAATAGTCAATCCGAAACTAAAGTAAATGACGTAATGGAATGGTTTCACAAATGTGATGTTAAGTCATATGCACTTGATATGGAGAAAAAACTTTTTAGAAAAGCAATTAATAGCCTGAAAAAAGTTGAGACCAGCAATGAAAATACCAGGGAATTGTTTGACTTTGCCCATGATTTAATGGATCGGGACCATTAAACCCAAAATCAGAAGTCTTTTCATTAAAGTACCTTGCGAAAAACAAAGGAAATTGGCATATAGAAACTAATTATATACAAAAATATACATTGATCCTGATCTAAAATCGATGGACTTAATGTTACTTAAAAAAACAGTTTCCCATCCCACCAATTCTTTTCAATTACAGCATTATTTTTTTGATAAAATTGTATCGCTGGCTCATTCCAGTCAAGGACTTCCCACTTCATTAATTTGCATTCAGTATCCTTAGCATGATCGACTGTAGCATCAAATAATAATTGACCAATCCCTTTTCCACGGAGTTCTTCCCTCACTACAAAGTCTTCTAAAAACAACATTTTGCCTTTCCAGGTAGAATAAGAATAATAAAATAAAGAAATCCCTACTATACTCTGCTCCACTTCTGCCACAATGAAATCAAAAATCTCATCTTTATAGTTCTCATAATAATCATCCAGGGTAGCGGTTACTTCTTCAGGTGCCTTTTCATACATGGCTAACTCCTGCACAAGATTAAATACGGACTCCAGATCCCTTTGTTCTCCTTTCCGGATATTAACACTCATAAATTACAATTTTCCTGCTTCTCTCCTAATGAAAGTAATTAAATCTACCATTTGGGACTTGCTCATTCGCTCTTCCGTATACTGTGGCATATAGGCTCTTTTACCTGATTTAGGGGGTGTCCCGTAGCGCGCAACCTGGTAAACTGATTGAATATCGTAATCAGCTAAATGTCGGTATAAGTATTTCATAGTCATCTTACTTTCATTCAAAAGAAAATAACTAAAATTATTATCGTAATGACAATATTGACAGGATGCATCAAACAAATGTTCACCCTTAATGGGATCCCCTGTCACATGAATACGCTCTTCCCTTGTACCCGGTGGATCCAGGAAAGTCGCAGGAGATTTTAGAGGATATTTGCTTTTCAACATGGTTAATGCGGAATTGCTTAATTCATTACCTACGCCCGATGCCAATGCATTCTCTACAAGTTCCATCTCTTCACTACTGAGTTCTAAATCTTCCATTTCAATTTCCAACTCCCAAAAATAGGCGACAATAGATTCCACTTCCCATGGTTCCAAGCGACGCCCCTGAGAACATTCTGTCGCGCATAATTGAATAGATTCTCTTAAACTTTCTCGAGCCGGATAGACTAACTGTCCGTACTTCTTGAAATAATCACCGTTGTAATAAGATTCTCTATTTACGACCCCAAAAAATGTGGTACCTGGCAAAAATGGAATATTATTTTCAATAGCAAATTCCAGACGATCCTCCGGGTTCAAATTTGAAATATCAGGATCTTCCCGGACCGAATTGTGACATGCATCGCAAGTAAAGAATTTGCTGATCCTTCGTGTGTCAAAAAAACTACCGGGCTCTTGGGTCGTACCGGTAAAAAACAATTCTTTACCCTTTTGGGCCGAAATCTCTCCTCCCGAAATATCCGGCCGATTAGGATTTGGTTTACCTTCAAGTGTTTCAATTACATCCGCTAATGATGTTTTTCCATCGACAGGAAAAACCCTGGCCTCATCAAAAAATGAGATCGAAAACAAGGAAAGAGAGAGAGTCAAACCGATAAGCCACCGCTTCATTATGTCCTAAATTTTCTAGATATCGTAAATCCCAGTCTAAAGCCTCCTGCCCCCCAATCCGATGTTGAATAAGGAATATAATCAGTTTCCACCATTCCCTTTGAATTAACCAGGTTAATTTGAAAAATATGACCTCCACCAGTCTCCCATTCCAATCCAAACCCTAACGGGAAATAATAATTGTTCTCGGGATTTTTATTTACAGAAATCGGATAGGTAGCTTCTGCTAACAAAGCAAAAGAACGGCTTATTTGCAACCTTCCAGCCACTGTTACCGCAAAAAGGTCCGTTTCAGTATCCATCCGTGCATAATTATGATGAATATAATTTAAGCCTACAGAACCCGAAATTCGCTGGCTAAAACGCTTAGCCGCCACTAATTCAGAATAATAAATAAACCGATGGGCAAATTTTGGAAAATGACTCAAGGAAGAAGGATTATCACTTTTGGGCATAGTTGACATTGTCGCCATACCCATAAATCCTAATGTAGCGGGCCGTTCATCCCCTCGCCGGGCAATCTGCCACAATACATGGGAATTCACCAATTGCCCCAGTGGTCCGGCTCCTTTAGAACGATTTACTCCAATAGTTACATTATTCAAAAGTCCATAGTCAAATCCAATTTGAACATCTGAAGAATTCTCCAGGCCATAGAAAGTTTCCCAGCCACCCCCAGCTCCAGCTATATCTCCAAATCGATGTCCCACTCTAAAATCAAGCACTCGTTTTGGCAATACCTCTGTAGACCAGGAATTAATAATCCTACGATCTTTATAAGCAAATAATTGCCCATCCTGGGAATACAATGAAGCCAAAGAAAGTGCAAAAAAGAACATTAAAATATATTTCATAACCTATTCTATATATCCATTATCTATCCAACATTGAATTAACCGGAATTCCATTTCTGATAATGTATCTTCTTGAGGCATTGTGCCTTTCAAAATAACTTCTTCCTCAATACTTCCGTTTGCAATTTCTGTCTTCATATCCGCATAACTCCTGTAATCACCATATCCACTTGAACCATCATGGCAACCACTACTTGCACATTTGCGGTCTATTAAAAATTTTATCTCTTCATATGATACTTCATCCGTACATTTCTCTCGAGGAGGAACCTTGTCTTTGGTACAAGAAACGAAAATGTATAATACACAAAAAATAAAACAAGCAAATCCTACTTTCATATTTTTCTTATAATACCCGCCCATGCTGATTTCAAACCATTAATTAAACGTCACAATATTAGATAAAGATTTATAAATCCAGAAATTGAAAATCTTAAATAATTAATATAATTTTATATTGGATATCCCCATCACCGGAACCTTTTGAATAATTATCAAATTCATAAGGTCGCATACTTTTAAAAACGACTTCTTTTCACACAAATCTTTGAAAAATAAAACTTCCTGCTTGTCTTTATAAATAATAATCGTATATTTGCGCTCCGTTATAAATAAGTATATTATGCAAAAAGTAAATATAACCGGTACACCTAGAGCAGGGTTAGGCAAAAAACATACCAAACAATTGCGAACTGAAGGGAAAATCCCTTGTGTATTGTATGGTGGAGATAAAAACTTTCATTTCTCTGTTGACCCATTGGATGTAAGGCCATTAATCTTTACGGCTGATTTTAAATTAGCCGAAATTGAAATAGAGGGAGAAACACATACCTGTATTGTAAAAGATTACCAGTTTCATCCTGTTAGTGATGAAATTGAACATCTTGACTTTTTGCTATTAACAGATGGTGTAAAAGTAAAAGTTAATATCCCTTTGCGCTGCGTCGGGAAAGCCCCCGGAGTGAAAGAAGGTGGTAAATTAATTCAAAAAGTACGAGAAGTACTAATTAGGACAACCCCTGAGCATTTGGTAGAGGAACTTACGGTTGATATTTCAGATTTAAACCTGGGAGGTACAAAAAGGATCAGAGACATAGCGGTCAATAACGATGAAGTAAATGTTTTAATTGCACCTAATGTTCCCGTTGCCTCAGTCGTTACACCAAGAGTACTGAAAGCTGCTGCTCCACTTCCTGAAGAAGAACTGGAAGAAGGAGAAACAGAAGAAACGCCTGAAACAGCTGATTCAGAGGCATAATTAAAAAGTTTTTATAAAGATACATTGTAAAAAGGTTGTGATTCATCGCAACCTTTTTCTATTTTAATGCCATGCATAATTCTAACGGGACCCTTAAAGCATCCATAATTCAATACCCAATAGTTTGGCTAGAGAAAGAGCAAAACCTCAATTCCATTGAAAATATTCTCAAAGAAGATTATGAGGATTCCGATATTATAGTACTTCCGGAAATGTTCAATACGGGTTTTCATACTGTTCCGGATGAAATAGCTGAATCAATTTCCGATCCTACTGTGCAATGGATGAAATCAATTTCTTGCCAATATAAAGCTTCCATTTGCGGAAGCATCTGTGTGCAAAATACGGATGGAAATTATACCAATACATTTTTATTTGTTTCCAACGGAAAAATTATACATCGATACGACAAAAAACACTTATTTTCATTTGCCGATGAATCCAGGTTAATGACCCCTGGAAAAAAAAGAGAAAATTTCCTTATCAGGGCAAATTGGAATGTACGTCCCTTTATTTGTTATGATGTTCGGTTTCCCGTATGGTTAAGAAACGATAATAACTACGATCTCCTGTTGGGTGTCTCCAACTTCCCTCATGCGAGGATCACGGCCTGGAAAAGCCTTTGTATTGCACGGGCCATTGAAAATCAATGTTATTTAATGGGTGTAAATGGAATGGGCAGTGATCACAATGGGATTTATTATTCTGGTCATTCTCTTTGCATTGGTCCGGACGGGGAAGTTTTATTAGACACTAAAGAGAAAACCGGTCTTTTCTCCATTGAAATTAATAAGACACATCTCAATCGTTTCAGGGCAAAATATCCATTTTTAAATGACAGGGATGAATTCACAATTTTGGGGAATGAATCGAATTAGTTACTTTTGGAAATCAAATTTCAAATCCATATTAATCACTATTTTTAACAAATTAAAAAATGATAAATTTAATATTATTTGGTCCTCCAGGATCGGGTAAAGGCACTCAAGCCAAAAAATTAGCTGAAAAATACGGCCTTCTTCACATAAGCACAGGTGATCTTTTTCGAAAAGAAATCGGAGAAAAAACAGAACTGGGTAAATTAGCCACCAGCTATATAGAAAAAGGTGAATTGGTTCCCGATGAAGTAACGATAGGAATGCTAAAATCTGCGTTGGACCAGCACGGGTCTTCACATGGTGTAATATATGATGGATTCCCACGTAATGTTGACCAGGCAAAAGCTTTGGATCATTTTCTGGCAGAAAGAGAAGATGAAATCGATATTCTCATTTCCCTTAAAGTAGATGATCAGGAAATCATTGATCGAATAATTCAAAGAGGTAAAGTTTCTGGAAGGGCCGATGACCAAAATAAAGAAATTATCCAAAGTCGGATCAATGTCTATAAAAATGAAACACAACCCGTATATGCATATTATGATGCCCTGGATAAGGCATTGACAGTAAATGGAATAGGGAACATTGATGAAATTTTTGATAGACTTTGTGATGTTATCGACCGTGTAACTACCGAAGAAGTATAGACTGCATGAGTATTCAAAATTTCATTGACTATGTAAAAATATACGCACAAAGTGGTAATGGTGGTGCAGGGTCTGCTCATTTCCGAAGAGAGAAATTTGAACCTAAAGGAGGTCCCGATGGTGGGGACGGTGGTCGCGGAGGACATATCATCCTTCAAGGCAACCAACACAAATGGACCCTGCTTCACTTAAAATATCGCAAGCATATCAAAGCAGGTCATGGAATGGCAGGTGGTGGTAGTAGAAAATCAGGAGCCAGCGGAGAAGATATTATCCTCGAGGTTCCACTCGGGACCATTGCCAAAGACGCAGAAACCGGAGAAGTACTCAATGAAATAACACACCATGAACAAAAAGAAATATTATTAAATGGTGGTCGTGGTGGCTTGGGAAACTCTCACTTCAAATCTTCCACTAATCAGGCACCCCGTTATGCACAACCGGGAGAGACAGGACAAAACCGGGAAATCATTCTGGAATTAAAAATATTGGCTGATGTCGGGCTTGTTGGATTTCCAAATGCTGGGAAATCAACCTTATTATCCGTTATTTCGGCGGCTAAACCCAAAATTGCCAGTTATGCCTTCACTACCCTGACCCCCAACCTGGGAATGGTCTCCTATAGAGATGATCAATCATTCGTGATGGCCGATATTCCGGGAATTATTGAAGGAGCTGGTGAAGGAAAAGGTTTGGGGATTCGTTTTTTAAGGCACATTGAGCGAAATGCTGCTTTACTTTTTTTAGTTCCTGCGGATTCTGATAATATCAATCGCGAATACAATACATTGCTAAACGAACTGGGGAAATATAACGCCGAACTACTTCACAAACCCCGAATCCTGGCAATCTCCAAATCTGACCTTATTGACGAAGAACTAAAGGTCCTCATATCGCAGGAAATTAATATTGATGTTCCATTTTTATTTTTCTCTTCTGCAACGCAACAAGGAATCGGACCATTAAAGGATGAAATCTGGAAGCTAATCAATCTCAACCCCAGCTTAAAAGGGACTGCATTCGAAGAAGAGGAATAACTATCTCTATATTGAAATTTTTATTCCACCGTAAAAATTAATTTCAGGGGCAGGTTGATAAAATCGACCACCAAAAGCATTTAAATCATTTCCCAAACTAAATTTTTGGTTTAATAAATTATTACCACCTGCGTAAACTTCCAGAGTCTTATGACTTTTCACAGGGATAAGTACACCTGCTCTTGCCAACAAATTTTGATATCCACGGGAATACACCGTATTAGCATCGTCAAGAGGAATAGGATCTGTATGATTAACAGAGGCTCTTACATAAATACCATTATTCAGTTCAATACGGGAATTTAAAACAAGTATATTCGGAGCTACCCCTGTCAGATCATTTCCGGAATAATTCTGAAGTCCATCATCCGTATATTTTTTATAATCCCGAAAACTAAAATCATGGTGAGTATACGATACCTCAAGTTTCAAATTGCGAACCAAATGATCTCCGTTCTTTATTACATCATATGAAGAATGAAATTCAACTCCTAGCTGGCGTGTGGCACCAGTATTTTCAAACAAAACCGTCCCCCTGTCAGATTGCTGCTGGACAATAGTTTCATCAAGAATAAAATAAAAAACACTACCATCTAAATACCAACGATTCCCAAACAAATGAGCGCGTGCACCCAGTTCAAAATTAGTACCACGTTCGGGATCCAAATCCAAATTAATGCTTCCTTCATTTGTCCGGACATCTTCTATGGTAGGAGGAGAAAAACCATAACTAACACTTCCGTGTAAAGAAAAATAATCAAATCTTTTGGATATACCAATCCTGGGTACCCAGACGGGATCAAAAGACTTGATAACCTGGAATGAAGAATCCAAATTATTATCTACCAGACGATTGATATCATATCTGAGACTATTTTGACTCATTCCAATGGACAAAAAATACCGGTCTTCAAAGTCAATTTCTGCCCGGCCAAACACAAAAAACTGATGGCTACGAATCTCATCATCAAAATTAAGCGCTCCGGGATTTCCATAATCATTCTCAAAATTCCTGGCTACATTCGCTCCCGATTGAAATTCTCCTCCCAAGGTAAAACGCATTTCGTTGCCCCACACCTTCTTTGAATAATTAAATCTTGTTCTTCCTCCCAATGACGTGCGTATATCTCTTTTATAATCCAGGTTAAAAGGGTTTACGAAATTGGTATGGTCAGCATATAAAGTTGTTAAATTAGTAAGTGCCGCAGACCAATTATATTTTTGGGTCACACCAAACAATACATATTCCTGTTTGATTCCAGCTTCAGATTCTTCACTGCCAAGGGCGAATGGATTACCAGGCCTGGCCTGAATTCTGTTTTCTGAAACTTGCGCAGCGTTTAATCCACCTGGAATTTCATAATTCAAGTCCGAATAAAGCATATTAAATTCCAGCTTTCTTTTATTACTTTCGGCAAACCTTCCGTTCAACTCCATTGTTTTCCGATCAAAGTTTGAATGGTCCCTGTAACCATCCGACCTTTGGTGCGAAAATCGCGCCAGGGCTACCCCTGTTTTAGTCGATTTTCTATAATCCACACCATACTTCAAGGTTCCGTATGATCCTCCCATTATTTCCCCGGATATAGCATTGGTAGAATCACTTTCACCCCAACTTTTCATTTGCAATACCCCACCTGTTCCTGCTCCATAAATGCTACCGGCTGGACCGCGTATTAAATCAATATGAGAAATATTTCTATTGTCAAGTAAATTAAATGCTGTACTTCCGGTAGGATCTGTAAAAGGAATATTATTCCAATATACTTTAATATTCCTTACGCCAAAAGGGGATCTAAGTGTGCTCCCTCTTATTGCTATTCTGTAACTACCGGGGGCCCTTTCTTCCATTCTCACTCCGGGTACAGTATTCATTCCCGTCAACACATTATCAACATTAAAAGACTCTAACTGCAATTTCGAAATTTTCGATACCGCTCCGGGTGTTTGCATCAATTCACGATCAGAATCATAGCCCACCACTTTCAGTTCCTGGAAAACATCTGTTAAAAGAGTGTCAGCATCCTGGGAAAAACCTATAGTTCCTCTTGTAAGGAAGAAAAGTGAAAAAATAAAAATAATATACATTCGAATCATACAAATCAATTTAAATGTAGCAAGTTTATTATCCTGCTGGTAGATACATCCAATATTCCGGCATCCCGTAAAGACAATACAATAATTACTATGGAAGTAAAAACGATAACTCCGAATATTATGCTTCCAAAAATTCGATTAAATGTCCTGGAAGGTGCTGTTTTTTTCTTCACAGCTACCCAAAATCCCCCGAAAATTAACAAAAACGACCCAATACCGAAAATGTACCAAATAACATTCGCTATATTGACTGAACTTCTTTCTATAAAAGTTAAAAAATAAGGTGTTAAAAATAACAATACTACACAAAAAATTAAGAAAAGAATAAACCTGAGAAAGTTCAATTGCACACTGACTTTCCAAGCCATTATCAAGGCTAATAATGACGAAAATATCAAAACCACATCTAGTATCATTATATTCAAATGTAAGATGTAAATTATAAATATTCCATAAATCGGAACTACATTTGCTTATAAATTATTATCTTAGTATAGCTTTAGTCATTGAATAACCCACAAAATGAAGCAGTTAATAATAACCACATTGTTTTTTTTCAGTTCAGGCATCTTTGCCATCGGGCAGGAATCCGTAGATAAATTCCCCAGAACTATTTCTGAGTTGCCAGGCGTTTTCCAGATTGGAGAGTATGAATCTTTTTATAAAAACTTATATGCAGAGTACCCCGGTTTTCTGTTGAGTGAGACCGGTAATAATATGAATGCTGCGTTCGAGAAATGGCTCAATATGATTTATGCAATGGAGGAGCATTCGAACACACTAGACTTTGACCTCAATGGTTTGAAAGTTTGGTTGAATGTGTTTTTTAATGAAGATGGAAGTATTGATTTCCTGCAATTTCATAAAAAACCCTATTCCAAAAATATAGATGAGAAGGAGTTAAAGGCATTTTTTAATTCTTTTATCAAAGAATACAAAATGCCAATTACGGCGGAAGGTAAATTTAACCACTCCGGGAGTGCAGGTTTCCCTACTTTTGGCAAAACCAGGCTTGAAGCCAAAAAACCGAATGGACAATAAGGTTCTTCCTGTTCTACGTTAGGTGAATTTAAACATTCACATTACAGATATATATCATATATTTGTAGTTAATCTTTCAATGGTATAACTTTAAATAATGTATGGCCGAACATAATTACACTGAAGACAATATAAAATCACTTGATTGGCGCGAACATATCCGAATCCGTCCGGGAATGTACATTGGGAAATTAGGTGATGGAAAAACAAAAGACGATGGAATATATGTTCTTATCAAAGAAATCATTGACAATTCCATCGATGAATATGTCATGGGCAATGGAAAAAAAATAGAAGTATCCATTTCTGATGAGGGCTCTGTAAAAATACGGGACTATGGACGAGGCATTCCCCTGGGAAAAGTGATTGATTGTGTTTCGAAAATAAATACCGGCGGTAAATATGATTCCAAAGCCTTTAAAAAATCTGTTGGTTTAAATGGAGTTGGTACCAAAGCAGTTAATGCGTTATCTGACCAATTTCGGGTTTATTCTGTCCGAGAAGGAGAAAAAAAGGAGGCAATATTTGAAAGAGGTGCATTGGTAGAGGACCGAAAAGTTGAACAATGTAATGAAAGGAATGGCACTTTTATTGAATTTCACCCCGATGAAAGTATTTTCAAGAATTACCTCTATAACCACGAATACGTAGAGGAACAACTTTGGAACTACGCCTATTTAAACGCAGGACTAACCATTCATTTTAACGGGAAAAAAATAAGGTCGGATAATGGGCTTAGGGATTTATTGGAGAATCAAACCAAATCAGAACAACTTTTGTATCCGATCATCCATATAAAAGATGACGACATTGAAATGGCAATGTCCCACAGTAACCAATATGGAGAGGAATATTATTCATTTGTTAACGGTCAACACACGACACAGGGCGGAACGCATTTAGCTGCATTTCGTGAAGCATTAGTCGGTGTAATTCGTAACTTCTATAACAAAAATTTTGATGTAAGAGATATTCGCACATCCATTGTAGCAGCCATTAGCGTCAAAGTTGAAGAGCCCGTTTTCGAATCCCAAACCAAAACTAAATTAGGATCTACCCATGTAGGGGCAGATGGCCCGACCATTAGAACATTCCTCAATGATTTTTTATCCACAAAACTCGAAAACTTCCTTTATAGGAATACGGATGTATCAGACATCATCCTCAAAAAAATAAAACAATCCGAAAAGGAACGTAAAGAAATAGCAGGTATAAAAAAAATTGCCAAAGAAAAGGCCAAAGTTGCCAATGTCCACAACAAAAAACTCAGAGATTGCAAAGTTCATTTAAGTGACAAAAAGGGCAATCAAGAAGACAAACGCAAGTCTACCATTTTTATCACAGAAGGAGATTCTGCAAGTGGTTCCATAACCCAGGCACGCGATGTAAGGTACCAGGCAATCTTTAGTTTAAGGGGAAAACCACTAAATTGTTTTGGTATGAGTAAAAAAGTGGTTTACCAAAATGAAGAGCTTAACCTCTTACAGCACGCTTTGAAAATTGAAGATGGATTGGAAGGACTTCGCTATAATAATGTAGTAATAGCTTCCGATGCTGATGTCGATGGCATGCATATTCGACTTCTTATCCTAACATTTTTCCTACAATTCTTTCCTGATCTGGTTCGCGAAGGACATCTTTATATTTTAGAAACCCCTCTTTTTAGGGTTCGTAATAAAAAAGAAACGATCTATTGTTATTCTGAAGAAGAAAGAAAAGCAGCCGTTGATAAAATAGGAAAAAATGCAGAAATAACAAGGTTTAAAGGGTTAGGGGAAATTTCACCCGGCGAGTTCGAAAATTTCATTAATGAAAATATCAGACTGGCTCCGGTAAGATTAAGCAACAAAATAAAAATTGAAGAATTACTGACCTATTATATGGGGAAAAACACTATGGACCGACAAGAGTTTATTATTGAAAACCTTAGGTTTGAACTCGACGAAATCGTAGAAGAAGAAACATTTACAAAAAGTAAAAAACTAGAGTCTGTAGGATAAACACGTTGGCATTTATTGTTCTCCGCTTACGGCTAAATTGAAAATCTGTATTCCATCCATATTTATCATTCAGTCCGATTGAAAATATTGTAACTGTAATGCAAAGGATAATTCATGCAGGACAATTTTGAATTTTCAAGAATGAAAACTTCTTTTTTCAAAATATACCATGTCTGAAATACAGTAAAATGCACTATATAATTAAGAAAAAGTTGAATTGTCTGCATATCTCACCACTGTCCACTAACGAGTGATAACAACGTATTCCGTTCTGGAATGATCTTGCCCTGTTCCCCTGCCCAAGGCATCCATGATAAGGTAGGCCAGAAAAATAAATTTACACTGATAGCCGGGTTTTCCATTGAAAATCTTTTGAGTCTAATGGCTTGGCAATAAGACAACCCTTCATCAGGCAAAACCACTTATACAGTCGTTACTACCTAACCCGGATTACCCTATTTCCTCACCTTCAGGAGGAGATCCATGGAAGAAACCACACTAATCCAGGACGGATCAATTCCACGAATGACTAATCAGATCAACCTAATTCACCTTCCTCTACATTCGAAACCTTGGCTAATTGTCGGATCCAGGATACGAGTATTAACAAATGACATTATGGCAAAAATTTGCCATAATGTCTATAAATACGGTGTAAAACACCGTGGCACAATAGTTGAAATAAATGAATAGTGTACGTAGTAAATTGACAATTAATTAGAAGATATATATGTTTGACAACTTGATGTTTCTTGACGGTATAAGTGATAAAGGGGATTTTTTGAAGATCAATCCTATGGCGGAATCCGATTTCTCCAATGAAGGTGATGAAAAGTTAGAACACCTTCCAATAGTAGCTTTGCGAAATACTGTATTATTTCCAGGCGTAGTTATTCCCATTACTGTAGGACGTGACAAATCAATGAGAGCGGTAAAGGAAGCCTATGACAAATCTCAGTTAATTGGTGTTTTGTCTCAAAAAAAGACGGAAACAGAGGATCCTTTACCAGAAGAATTATATCCTATCGGTACCGTTGCCCGTATCGTAAAACTGATACATACCAATGACGGTAGCCTAACGGCTATTCTTCAGGGAAGATATCGTTTTGAGCTTGAAGAACTTGTATCGGATCACCCCTTTCTTTACGGCAAGGTAAACTACCTTGGTAGTGTGACATTTGATAAAGATGATCTGGAACTTCAGGCCTTAATCTCATCCATTAACGACACATCCAAGCAGATTATCGATCTCTCTCCTCAAATCCCTACAGAGGCCATAATGATGTTAAGAAATATTGACAGTCCTATATTTCTCATCGATTTTATTTCTTCCAATCTTAACTTAAAGGTTGATGTTAAACAGCAAATTCTGGAGGAAACAGACCTCCTCAAAAAGGCCAAAAATGTCCTCAATCTGCTTAATAATGAACTTAAGGTTCTCGAATTAAAAAATCAAATTGAAAATAAGGTCAAGGTAGATATAGAAAAGCAACAAAGAGATTATTTCCTGAATCAACAGTTAAAGACCATTCAAGAAGAACTCGGGGATAATCCGCAAATGGAGGACATTAATAAAATGAAAGAGCGGGCAAAAAGCAAAAATTGGCCCGAAAAAATAGGGAAGGCATTTGACAAGGAAATTTCCAAACTTCAACGGTTAAATCCCCAGGTAGCAGAATACGGAATAACTTTGAGCCATCTGGAACTTATGCTCGATTTACCCTGGGGTGAATATACCAATGATAATTTTGACCTGAAAAAAGTGAGGGAGAAACTAGATGAAGACCACTATGGATTAGATAAAATCAAAGATCGTATTATAGAACACCTGGCCGTTTTGAAATTAAAGGGAGACATGAAAGCCCCTATTTTGTGCTTAGTTGGCCCTCCTGGTGTAGGTAAGACTTCATTGGGAAAAAGTGTAGCTGATGCCATAGGAAGAAAATATATACGCATGTCTTTAGGTGGCCTACACGATGAATCAGAAATAAGAGGACACCGAAAAACTTACATAGGCGCCATGCCAGGTAGAATCCTGCAATCGCTAAAAAAAGCTAAATCTTCAAATCCCGTTTTTATTCTTGATGAAATAGATAAAATAGGTAGCGACTTTCGAGGTGATCCATCCTCTGCCCTATTGGAAGTTCTGGATCCGGAGCAAAACAGCACATTTTACGATAATTACCTGGAACAGGAGTATGATTTGTCCAAAGTAATGTTTATCGCGACCGCTAATACCTTAAACGGAATACAGCCAGCGTTACGTGATCGGATGGAAATCATCAATGTTAGCGGTTACTCCCAGGAAGAAAAATTGGAAATTACCAAACGGCACCTCATCCCAGACCAAAGAAAAGAACACGGGCTTAAGGCAAAAAATATTAGAATTAGTGATGGTGTTATAAAGGAAGTTATCAGCAAATATACACGGGAATCTGGGGTGAGAAATCTCAATAGACAAATTGCTGGACTGATGAGACATGCAGCCAAAGAAATTGCAATGGATAATGCCAAGTCAGTGGGAATAAAGATTAAGGAGTTAACCGATATTCTGGGACCGGGAAGATTCACAAATGATATGTATAAAGAGGTGAATGTTGCAGGTGTGGCCGTTGGGCTGGCATGGACTTCGGTAGGTGGCGACATATTATTCATAGAATCTTCATCTTCAAACGGTAAAGGAAAGCTTACACTAACCGGGAATCTAGGTGATGTAATGAAAGAATCTGCTTCTACAGCCTTAAGTTATATCAAATCTAATGCAGATGAACTTGGAATTCCACCAAAAGTATTCTCTGAAAAGGATATACATATACATGTTCCTGAAGGTGCAATCCCCAAAGATGGACCTTCTGCGGGAGTGACTATGCTTACCTCATTGGTGTCACTATTAACCGGGATTCCGGTCAAACCATTTTTGGCCATGACGGGCGAAATCACCCTACGAGGAAAAGTACTTCCGGTAGGTGGAATAAAAGAAAAAGTACTGGCAGCAAAAAGAGCAGGAATAAAAGAGATAATTCTATGTAATAAAAACGAGAAAAATATTAAAGAAATTGATGACACATACATAGAGGGATTGACCATCCACTATGTATCCGAAATGAAACAGGTAATTGAAATTGCGCTTGAACAAAAACCCGAGAAAAATTAATTATTAAACCAATATGGTATTCAAATCTTTACGAAAAAATAGATTTTAACGGGTATTTTTAAGTAAGGGAAGACACATTCAGGAAAAACATGGATATAAAAATCGTTAAATAGCGGTTAAAATCATTGAAGGATCAAGCTTCATTTTAATTAAAATTCGTTATTTTCACTATAAGATCTTTATTTTAAAGAATTCAAGATGAAATTAAATTTTTCCTACATATTATTCCCAATGCTTTTGTTGGCCATTGCCATTACCCGGACAAATGGACAAAAATCAATTTCTGATTCCCTGCTTGTTCAATTCTCAGGTGTAGTGGTCGCTGAAGAAAAAGATACTATTTCCCCAATTCCTTTTGCGAATATATTTATCCCGGGAACTGGAAGGGGTACTTATTCTAATCTCGATGGTTTCTTTTCAATAGTAGCTCAAAAAGGACAAACGATCGAATTTTCAGCACTAGGTTATAAAACAATCGAATATGTTATCCCCGATACTTTATCTACGAATAGATATTCGATAATACAGTTAATGTCCAAGGATTCAATCGTATTGCCACAAGCTACCATTTATCCCTGGCCAAGTAAAGAACATTTCAAACAAGAGTTTTTGGCTTTGGAAGTGCCAGATCAGGAGTTAATGGACCTTGCCGAGGAAAATTTATCCCCTGAAAAGCTTCAGGCACTTCAAAAATTCACTCCGCGATCCGGAGAAGAAACCTCCGCATTTTACCTTCAACAACAAGCTAAAACCTATTATTATATGGGTCAAACACCCCCTATGAACATTCTAAGTCCTATTGCCTGGGCAAAGTTTATTAAGAGTTTAAAAAACGGTGATTTTAAGAGTAAGTCCAAACAATAAAATCCTGTATTCCATTTATCATAATATTTTAATAAATATGGTATAATCAAATGAATGATTACCTTTGCGGTCCTGTCGTGGCAAATTTGCCCCGCATATTTTCTCAATGAAAGAAATGAAGATTTGATTTTATGAAATGAACATAAATTTATTTAATCAACATTTACATGGGAAATGATGAAGGTAAGTTTATGGGTGTTCTTGAATGGAATAAATTTTTTCTACCATTCAGGAATCAAAAATTGAAGATAAATGAAAGTGACTGAATATTTTGAAAAGGCTCAAGGGAGATGCCTGGCTTCATTTGAAGTATTACCCCCGATTAAAGGTGGTGGTATCGAATCAATTTTTAAAACACTAGATCCTTTAATGGAATTTAAACCTCCCTTTATAGACGTCACTTACCACCGTGAAGAATACGTATATAAGGAAAACAAAAATGGGTTTTACGAAAAGACTTCCATTAGAAAACGCCCTGGGACGGTTGGTATATGTACCGCCATTATGCATCGATATGGTGTAGAATCTGTTCCACATTTATTGTGTGGAGGATTTACAATCGAAGAAACAGAAGATGTACTTATAGACTTGAATTTTCTTGGAATTAAAAACATCCTGACCTTAAGAGGAGATGCCCGAAAATTCGAATCCAGGTTCGTACCAACCGAAGGAGGACATGAATATGCCATTGACCTGGTAAAACAGGTGGAAAGAATGAATAACGGAATTTATCTTGATGCCAATATTGAGAACGGACAAAAAACCAATTTCTGCATCGGGGTTGCCGGGTATCCGGAAAAGCATTTTGAAGCGCCAAATGAAGAAATTGATATTCAATTTACAAAAGATAAAATAGATGCAGGTGGCGATTATATTGTCACCCAGATGTTCTTTGACAACAAAGCTTTCTTTAAGTATCGTGATAAATGCAGGGCAAATGGCATAAAAGTTCCTATTGTTCCCGGCATAAAACCATTGACGAAATTATATCAGTTAAATTCAATTCCCAGATTTTTCTTCACCAATATTCCTAATGAGCTGTCAAAAGAAATGCTCAAAGTAAAGGATAGTAAGAAAAAAGTAAAAGAAGTAGGAATAGAATGGTGTATCCAGCAATGCAAAGAGTTAAAGGAAGCCGGAGTACCTGGAATTCATTTCTATACCATGGGTGACTCTAAAACCATTAGCAAAATTGCAGAAGCAGTATTTTAACGAATGAGAGAAACGGTATCGAGACTCCGAACTTGTGATTAGCTAGAAGAGGCCTGCTTCGAAACTCATAAAACACCCGTTCCAATCTATTTTATCCGCATTATTCAGTCTATCTCAAAACTGATTATACCGGGATAGAAACGACAGAAATGTCTAAACGTTAGGGGCCCTCATCGTTCTTTTCTTCCCGGGCACCTGTGTTAATATGAGAACACCACTGCAGTCAGAGTTTATAAACCCGTTTTATAAATGGTGAACTTTAATTTATAAAGGCAAAAATTCCTCTATGGTAAGTCCATATCCATCCAGGGCAATTCTCTTTTTGGGATGTTCTGTCAACAATTTCATTTTACGTATACCCATATCCAATAATATTTGAGCCCCAATCCCAAAATCACGTTGTTGGTCCATTTCCTTCTTGACGGAATTACCTTGCGTAAATTGATGTATTAATGATACAGGATCTTTCATTTTTTCTTTGTGATGCATAATCAGCAAAAGCCCATTATCAACATTTTCCATATGATCCAATGCTTTTTTTACTTCATGCGTATTTTCTTTAAATACATAATCAAAAACTCCATCTTCCCAGTCAACATAAGATTGTACCCGGACCATAACAGATTCTGATTCATCCCACTGGCCTTTACTAATAACCAAATGTTGATCGTCTGTAGTAATTTGATTATACACACTGAAAGTCAAAACACCATAGGGTGTCTTCAATATCTCCGAGTGTATTTTTGTAACAAGTTGTTCCTTTTGTAGTCGATAAGAAACCAAATCTTTGATGGTGATTAATTTCAAATCATGTTTCTCTGCAATTTCACTTAAATGCGGTAACCTGGCCATTGTACCATCGTCATTCAATATTTCCACCAGCACACCCGCGGGATAAAATCCTGCCAGTCGCGCCAAATCGATCGCAGCCTCAGTATGTCCCGTACGTCGAAGTACTCCACCATTTTTGGCTTTAAGGGGGAATATATGCCCGGGTTTGGCATAATCCGTAGGTTTTGTTTCAGGGTCGACTAATTTCCTGATTCCTGTAGATCTATCATAGGCGGATATTCCCGTAGTACATCCAAAACCCTTCAAATCTATAGAAACAGTAAAAGCTGTTTCGTGCATTGACGTATTATTTCCAACCATCGGGTATAAATCAAGTTCAAATGCCCGCTGTTCTGTAATAGGTGCACAGATAAGACCTCTTCCGTATGTCGCCATAAAGTTTATAATTTCAGGAGAAATTTTCTCTGCTGCGCATATAAAGTCCCCTTCATTCTCTCGGTCTTCGTCATCAACGACAATTACGACTTTTCCATTACGGATGTCTTCCAGTGCTTCTTCAATGGTATTGATCAATATCCCATTTATGGTATTTTCTTGCATCTTCTAATACTTTTCTTAAATTATTACATTGTTTATCCCAAGTCAATGTCTCCTTCAAAACATCGAGTGGGGAATTTTGTTCGTTATTCTTTTCACTTCGATCGCGGATATCCATATACGAATTAAAATAATCATCCAGTGTATCGGCAATTTTGGCATATCCTTTCAACATTGGCATAGCCTCCATTACATGACTACTACAGATTACATCACGTGAACATGCCATTGCTTCAAGCACCTTATTTTGCATTCCACTACCCAAAAAAATAGGCGCTACAAATATTGGTGCCGAATAATATGCTTCCCTTATATCATCGTACCAGCCATGAAGATAAATGTTGTCATTGGTTATTTTTGATTTCAGCTTCTCGGCCCCTTTTCCTCCAATCAAAACCTTCAAGTTTATTCCCATTTCTGCGAAGTACGGATACATTTTATTGGCAATATAATAAGCAGCCTCCTGATTGGGTCTATATTCCAAATTTCCAATAAATGAGATGTCAAATCGATTTTTCGGAAGGGTCCCATCATAAGAATCAAAGTAATCCACATCTATTCCATTTCTCACTATATGAATATCCTGCTTGTTTATAACTTTTAATTCATCGGCATCTCTTTCGGAAATAATCGTAAAAGATGAAAATCGCTCCTTGAGGATATGCTCATAGTTTTTTAATAATTGCGATTCTTTAGACCAAAATATTTTTTCAGAAATTCCTCTGGAAGATGCCGCTTGAAGCTGGGCAATATTCCCAAAAGCATCCATAATATCCAACACTTTAGGAGCTGGCAATTTTTCCACATACGGTGCCATTCTAAATAATTGGCAATATACTACATCGGGATTAGTCATAATCAAATCCTTCCACATATTCCGACCAATTTTTTTAGAATAAAAATAATTTACCTGGGAGGGAACACCATCAAAATACTTTAGAAAGACCCTGAATTCTCTGTTTCTTTTCCCTTCAACATAGGTAAATATAGATTGGCAGTACTGTTTAATTTCCTGGTAATCAGGATCCGGGATTTCAGCTTCCGATAGTGAAAATAAGTAGATATCATAAAAATCAGATAAATACCTGATTTGGTGATAGAGCCTTAATTTATCACCCTTTTCGACTGGAAATGGAAATCTGGAAGATAATATTGCTAATCTTGGAAAATTATTTTTCATTCAATCGCAAAAGTACTATTATCATTTCAATTGAATAAACGTTCCCCGGTAATTAAATCAAAAGAGCACTGCCATTTAGGATTTCAACATTCCGATGATTATCGAACCTTTTTTTCAAGAGGTTTTTTACCCATATTTACCATTTCCAAGTATTCAAAAAACTTTTCAGAAACGCCGGTAAGACTATAATTATCTTCCAGAAAAGATCTTGCGTTTCTTCCGATAATGGAAGTAGAATATTTATTTTCCATTAAGTTGTCAATTGCTGATAAATACTGCTCTTTAGAATCCGTCAATAAATATTCCTTATCGGCTGTAGCTGGAATGCCCTCAATCCCTACTTTTGTACTCAATACAATTTTGCCTAAAGCCATCGCTTCTAATATTTTTACTCTCATACCACTACCGGAAAAAAGAGGTACTATAAAATAAGGAAATTGATTAATAAACGCTATTGCATCATCTACTTCTCCATGAATTACCACTGATTTCTTATGTATACTTAGTAAATTACGAGGCATATTCCTTCCGGCTATATGTAGTACACATTTTTCTCCGTATTTATTTTCCACTGCGGGCCAAACTTCCCGCAAAAACCACATCAATCCTTCAATATTTGGCATCCAATCCAGCGAGCCTATAAAACCAAGTTCTACCTTGTCACTTTGTTCCATCTTCTTCATTGGATATTGATTCAGGTCCATTCCCACCGGCAAGTGAAATAAGTTTCCCCGGTATCCAAAACCTGCATACTTTTCTCCATCCTTTTGGGATATAGGAAGTAAATAAGAAATATCCCCCAAACTTCTCACTTCAAAATCCTTAAGTTGACCAGCCAATCGCTTCAGGTACCATTTTATTATCGGGTTTCTCTTATTATTGGCCAACCGATCCCATATTTCGAATTCAACGTTATGTGACCTAAGCAAGATTTTAGCATTTGTATTCTTTTTAATAATATGCAAATAAGGGATCATATACAAGCTCTCCAAAAGTACAAAATCATATTTTGTGCCCGATTGAAGCATATTGACCAATTTCATTGAATATTCCTTATTAATAAATCGCTTAATGTGGTAAGAATTATCCTCAAAAAGGCTCCATAAAGCTTGAAAAATATTTATTGAATTATTAAGGGGAACCCATTTAACGGTTGAATAATGACCAATGGCACTGAGTACTTCGGAATCTACAACTGTAAAATGTTTTGAAGTATTCATGGCCAATAGATCCATCTCAACTCCCTGAGAAACCAATCCCTTGCTTAAGGAATTAACGGCTACCGATTCACCGTCTTTCAATGGCCATGGAAATTTCTTACAAAGTTGTAATATTTTCATATTATAGGAACCTAAAATATAAAAAAAACGGAAAAACCTGTATTATTATTCCCGGTGACTAACGTTAAAATTAAAAAATATTGATAGCTAAAAAAATATACAAAAGTTACGACGATCTTGAAGTACTAAAAGGAGTTGATTTACAAGTAAATACGGGAGAAATAATTTCTATCCAGGGAAAATCAGGTGCAGGTAAAAGTACTTTCCTCCAGATTTTAGGTTCACTCGATTATCCCAATTCCGGAGAAATACTTTATGAAGGTGAAAATATTTTTAATAAAAGTCAAAAGGATTTGGCAAAGTTTAGAAATACAAATCTGGGGTTTGTATTTCAATTTCACCATTTATTGGATGAGTTTACAGCAGTAGAAAATGTAGGCATACCTGCCATGATCGGGGGAAAATTAAGAAAAGAAGAAATTGTTAATAAATCTGAGGAACTACTTGATTTTATTGGGTTAGGACAACGTAAAAAACACTATCCCAAAGAGTTATCAGGAGGAGAACAGCAAAGAGTCGCTATTGCCCGTGCACTGGTCAACGATCCCAGTTACCTATTAGCCGATGAACCCACCGGAAATCTGGACTCTGAAAATAGCCAACAAATTTTAGCGTTATTTAAAAAGTTGCAAAAGGAATTAAACCAAACCATTGTTGTAGTAACACACGATGTTGGCTTTGCTAAAAAATGCGACAGGATTGCCTACATGGAGGATGGTATAATTACCAAATTAACTGAAAACTAATTGAAGAAAATATCAGACTCTTCCTCTTATAGAACAACCATTTGCTCTTTTCAATATTTTTGTTGATGAATAAAGCTTTTTTTAAATACTATCGATCGGCTGATACCATTTACCAAGTCCACTCACCATTTTTATATAAATTTGCAGAAGCTGTAATGGAAAAACCCGTAAAGCGATTTCCCGATATAGAAACGCTCCGAAATAAATTAAAGGCCGATAGCTCTACCATTCATCGGACCGATTTTGGTGCCGGCTCCAAACAATTACGTACAATTACTACTATTGCTAATATTGCCAAATCCTCAATTTCTCATCCATTGGTTTGCCAATGGCTATACCGTATATCTTCATTTTTCCAACCCAAAGAAATTCTTGAATTTGGTACTTCACTTGGAATCTCTTCCGCGTATTTGGCCAAAGGTAGTCCAGGATCTAAAATTACTACCGTAGAAGGAGACTCCGAAGTATTTAAAATTGCCAATAAAAATTTCTCTCAATTAAACCTAGAAATTGATTCTATAAATAATACATTTCATTCCTTTCTGGAGGATATCTCCCCCGATCAGGATTTTGATTTGGTTTTTCTCGACGGCCATCATAACTATAAGGCTACTAAAACTTATTTTCAAAAACTAAAACCTCATTTCAAGCCCACAACAATAGCAATTTTAGATGATATCCATTGGAGTACAGAAATGGAAAAAGCGTGGGAAGAACTGAAAAACGACCCGTTGGTCCGTTCAAGTGTTGATCTCTTTCAGCTAGGAATATTGTTTTTTAAACCTGAAAACTCAAAACCTGAACACAGAATTCTCATTCCCCAGAAATATAAACCCTGGAAGATTAGATTGAAAGACTAAAGTTAAAAAATATGGACCTTCAGATATTTAAAAATATAGAACTGTTGATACTAGATGTAGACGGAGTGCTGACCAATACAGAAATATTGATAACAGAAAAAGGGGAACTTTTGCGAACCATGAATACCCGGGATGGTTATGCCATGAAAAGATTGATAGCTGCAGGAATAGATATCATGATTATTACGGGAGGAAGTAGCAAGGGCGTAGTAAACCGTCTTTCCAATGTCGGAGCTAAAAAGATCTATACTGGGATTCACAATAAGTGGGAAGTTTTAAAAGAAATTGTCCGGGAAACTTCTATTCCGTTAAAGAATATTGCTTATATGGGAGATGATATCCTGGATATGCAATGTATTCAGGAAGTGGGATTAGGATGTTGTCCGGCAGATGCCACACGTGAAGTTTTGAGTATAAGCCAATTTGTCTCCAGCAACAATGGAGGAGCAGGGTGTGTCCGGGATCTGATAGAAAGAATTCTAAAAAGTAAGGACCTCTGGTAAAAAATCCGTATACTATGAGTATTTCTACCTTCCTTTACCTGATTCGTTGGAAAAATATAATCCTCGTCTGGTTAATGCAAATTGTATTGTATTATTGTTATATCAAACCATTATGCAGTAATTCCCAGAGTACTTTTGCTCAAATAGTATTGTTACTTTTTACTACGGCTATTACACTGGGTGCAGGCAATATTGTCAATGATATTTACGACCGGCGAACGGATAATCTCAAACCCACTAAACTATCTATACTTGAAATCTTCCCCGATATTTCAAGTGCTTTCAATCTCTATAAAAATCTTTTGATTGCTACCGGTATTTTAATAATTGTAGGTTTATATGTGGGATGGTCATTGTACTTACCCCTTGCTGTAATCATAGTAACCCTATCATTATTTTTATACTCCGCCTATGTAAAAAACACCATTATTTATGGTAATCTTTTGGTCGCTTTGTTATGTGCAGCTTCTGTTTGGGTAGTCCCCCTCGCGATTAAAACATGTATGGTTCCCTTTGATTTTAGTAAAAAAGCGGGAATAATATTCTGGGGATATATTCTTAATGCTTTTCTGGTTAATTTCATCCGTGAAATAATTAAAGACCAGCAAGACTGGGAATATGATAAGCAGGCCGGATTAAAGACTACAGGATTCCTTCCTTTGAAAACCGTTCGTATACTCATCAATGGTATCGTCTTTATTTTAGCTATTTCTAATGCATACGGAATTTATCTACTTGCTGAATTTCTGGACCAACAAAATATTAATTTGGGAATTCTCATTCTTTTTACACCCCTCGTCCCCCTACTGGCAATCATAAATTCTACGGTAAAAAAACATACTTTTTCATTTTTATCCAAACTGATAAAAGTCTATATACTTTTGGGCCTTTTGCTATTGGTATTTTGGCAATAAACCTTATTATTTTAAATTATGCAATATACAATGCCTACCATATTTCTGGCGTCCGGTTCTCCCCGCAGACTGGAACTATTGAAAAATCTGGACTTAAATGTGCGACAAAAGAAACTACCTTTCACTGAAAAAATAAACCGGAGGCTATCCTCCAATAAAATTGCTGAGGAAATTTCTTATTACAAAGCGAAACAAGCTATAACTCATATAAAAAACGACGAAATCCTTTTAACTGCCGATACCATAGTGTGTAAAGGGAATGAAATCCTGGTTAAGCCTCGTAATCAAAATGAAGCATTTGAATTTCTCACAAAATTAAGTGACACCAGCCACTCTGTAATTACAGGTGTCACTATGGGTATACCAAATAAACTATCCACATTTTCAGCAGAGACAAAGGTTTACTTTGAACCATTGAGTAAACAGGAGATTCACTATTATGTAGAAAAATATAAACCGTTAGATAAAGCCGGCGCATATGGGATTCAGGAATGGATCGGATGGTCAAAAATTTTTAAAATCGAAGGTAGTTTTAGTAACGTGATGGGATTACCAACCCATATGATACACAACTATTTGGTGAATTGGCAAAAAAGCTAAATGTAAGATCAACTCATTTCCAAACTAATTTCTTTTTCACCAAAGCAAGACAATAATTAATTTTTTCTATTTTGGTACTTATTATTTATAAAAAACTATAACCTAAATGAGTCGACGTCGCTTTATCCAACAATCCGGTTTATATGCTGCTGGCATATCCGTTTTTCCCGAATCAATTTTAAAGGACCTTCTGAGAAGGAAAAATAGTATTTCACCAAATGACAAAATTCAGGTGGGTTTGATAGGCTGTAAAGGGATGGGGTTTTCTGATCTTTCATCCATGTTGAAAATACCGGAAATAGAATGCGTTGCCCTATGCGATATAGATAAAAATGTAATTGACAGCCGGATAAAGGACCTGACCGATAAGGGCTTAAAAAAACCAAAAACCTATGGGGATTATCGCAAGATGCTGGAAGACAAAGACATTGACGTTGTAATTATCGGGACTCCGGACCATTGGCATTGCCTTCAGCTAGCAGATACACTCGATGCAGGGAAAGATGTATACTGTGAAAAACCTATCGCCAATTCAATACAAGAATGCGATATTATGCTTACCAAAGCCGATAAATCAGACAGAATAGTACAGATTGGGCAATGGCAAAGAAGTCAAAAACACTTCAATGATGCAATAGAATATGTCAGGTCAGGAAAATTGGGAGATATACGTGTTTCCAAGGTTTGGTCATATCAGGGATGGATGAACTCCGTTCCCGTTGTGCCGGACTCTCCCGTTCCGCAAGGGGTCGATTATGATATGTGGCTCGGACCGGCTCCAAAACGTCCATTCAATAAAAACCGATTTCATTTTAATTTTCGATGGTTTTGGGATTACGCTGGCGGCTTAATGACAGACTGGGGCGTTCATCTGATGGACTATGGCATCTATGGAATGGATGTGGTCTATCCAGAAAGCGTAATGGCCGTGGGGGGCAAATACGGATATCCCGACAGTGCTGAAGAAACCCCTGATACGATGCAGGCCGTTTATGACTATGGGAATTTTTCCCTTATTTGGGAGCACGGCACCGGTATTAATTCCGGGAATTTCGGCATGAATCATGGAATTGGCTTTATTGGTAACAACGGTACCCTTGCCCTGAATAGAGGCGGGTGGAAAGTTATTCCGGAACAGGAGAACGGAAAAGATAAAATCGAAGCTATAGAATGGATGCCGTCAGTAGACAATGGCCTTGATTTGAATACCCAGAACTTTATCGATGTCGTAAAATCGCGAAATAAATCGGATTTAAATACACCTCTACAGGTAGGATATAATGCTGCAGTAGTGTGTCACTTGGGGAATATTGCCCTGAAAGCCGGTGAGAAAGTACATTGGGATCCGGGAAAAGGGAAGTTTGCAGAAAAGAATGCCAATAAATTTCTGGAGGCTGAATACCACAATAATTGGAAATTACCCAAAGTGTAAAAGTAATGATGGGAAGGAACTTTTTGTTGAACTTGCAGGAAAGATAATACGCCTTCCCCTTCCGGTAAACTTGTGATCAAGGATATGTGAGATCTATTTTGAGTGTTAAAATCTGACGTAATCCGTTATTGCTTTGCACAGAGTCCCAGCTGCATACTTCTTCCGCCAGTTTCATTTTTTCTAAAATTGAAAGTTATTTTTTACAATTGAATATTTCTCTACAACATTGAATGAGCATACGGTTAACACACTTATCGATAAAACCCCCTTATTCATCGTTAATTTGACATCATTTACGAAAAAATAATAATATAATTGAATTAATTTTTCCTACTTAGGGTTAAAATTACAGGTGGACAACTATATTCCATAATTAATTTTTCAATATGATAACTTTATCAATTAATGATTGGTGGTTAGCGTTAAACGGTACTGAGCAAATTTTTTGGGCAATGGCTCTTTTGTTTTCGGTAGTATTTGTATTGGTATTTATCGTCAGTTTATTGGGTTTTGACAGTGATTCGGATATTGACCTGGATGTGGATACCGATATTGACGGGAATATTGACTTTCCCGTATTTAGCGTCAAATCAATTACTGCTTTTTTTACCTTTTTTAGCTGGACCGGGGTTTTGTTGCTCGGTGAAGGGAAATCCCTTTGGCAACTTCTTCCCTACTCTATCATATCAGGGCTGGTTGCGATGTTCCTCGTAGTAGTCCTGGTAAAGCAGTTCAATAAAATGACGGAGATGGGAAATGCTGACCTGCTTGATCTCATCTTTGAAAAAGGCGATGTTTACCTCTCCATTCCGCCGGCTAAGCAAGGAAAAGGCAAAATACACATTACGCTCAACAAAAGTCTGAGAGAGCTCAATGCTGTTACGGAAGGCCCCACGATTCAAAGCGGTGAAAAGGTACGGATCATCGAAGTACTTAACGACAACAGCCTTCTTGTAGAAAAAATAGACACTATTAATTCATAATAAATCTCTAACAATGAACTTAGACGTCACTTTAATCATTATGGCAGGCCTTATTGGTCTGGTCATATTACTATTACTCTTATTTGTAACGCGCTATAAACGTTGTCCATCTGACAAAATACTTGTAATCTATGGAAAAACCGGTAGTGGATCTGCCAAGTGCGTAGCCGGGGGAGCTGCTTTTGTATGGCCGATAATACAAGACTATGCCTATCTGGACCTATCCCCTATTTCTATTGATGTAGATTTGAAAAATGCTTTGAGTAGGCAAAACATCCGGGTTAATGTTCCTTCCCGGTTTACAGTCGCTGTTTCCAATGATGAGGGTACCATGGTCAATGCCGCTGAAAGACTTTTGGGAAAATCAATAGGAGAAATTAGGGATATAGCCAAAGACATTATCTTTGGACAATTACGTCTAGTCGTAGCAACAATGGATATTGAAGAAATCAACTCCGACAGGGATAAATTTCTTTCCAACATAGCATCCAATGTTGGCAGTGAACTAAAGAAAATAGGACTGGTTCTCATAAATGTAAATATTACTGATATTGAAGACGAGTCAGGTTATATTGTAGCTCTTGGAAGAGAGGCAGCTGCTCATGCAGTGAACGAGGCCAAAGTAAGAGTAGCGGAAAGAGAGCGGGAAGGAGCCATAGGAGCTTCCATGGCTCAAAAAGAACAAAGGATAAAAGTTTCATCTTATGAAGCCGAAGCAGTTTCGGGTGAAGCGGATGCCAAAAGAATGGAAAGAATCAGAATTTCTGAAGCCGATGCCCTGGCCATAGAAGGGGAGAATAACGCTAAGATTAAAATTGCCGCCTCCGATGCCATACGCCGCGAAAGAGAGGCTGAAGCGTTGCGAAAAGCCACGGCTTCAGAAAAAATTCAAGCAGCCAAGGCGCTTGAAGAAGCCTACCTTGCAGAACAGGAAGCTGAGTTAGCCCGGGCAAACCGAGAACGTGCCAAGCAAGAAGCAGACGAAATCGTAGATGCAGAAATAGAAAAAAGGAAAATCGCTATTGCTGCTGAAGCTGAAGCAGAAAGACAAAGGCTAATAGCTAAAGGGGAAGCCGATGCTATTTTCATGAAAAAAGAGGCGGAAGCCCGCGGTATGCTGGAGATCCTCGAAAAACAGTCCGAAGGATTTGATAAAATAGTCAAAGCAGCAAATGGTAATACCAGGGATGCAGTCTTAATGGTCATTGCTGACAAACTGGAAGAATTAGTTAAAACGCAAGTCGAGGCTATCAAAAATATCAAAATTGATAAAGTAACCGTGTGGGAAGGAGGTAATGAAAACAGCCAGGGAAATGGTCAGAATTCAACTTCTAAATTTATCTCAGGATTGTATCGTTCCGTACCCCCTATGCATGATTTATTCGATATGGCGGGAATGAATTTACCGGAATATCTGGGCACAAAGAATAGTAGTGATGGAAATTCTTCAGGTGACAGCCAAGAACCTTCTGAGGAAGCTGTAAAAAATGGAACCGGGAAGGAATAAATTAATTCCACCACAACTGGTTATTTCAAAACAACTTACACCCTTTATAAACAACAAAATCCGGTAGCAATATTAATTGAATCGCTACCGGATTTTTTAATTCTTTACAAAATCAAAGTTATTGATCAATCCCAGGAGGCAATTTCATTGCGTTGGTCAGGTTTTATATACTGATCCATATATTTTTCGTCGTAAGATTTGTTGTGTTTTTTCAATACATCCTCCGGAACACCGTCCCACACATTGGGAGTATTCCCTACATATCCAATATCCTCTATACCCATTTTACTGGAGAAGAAACCAGTAGCTACCAAATTACGTATATGTGAGAAAAATTTCGTTCCCTGGGTAAATTCAGGTTTTACATCCTTTGGATAAGCAATATCATCAACAATATCAATGCGTTGTTGGTCAGACAAATCCTTAAAGACCTTATTAAATCTTTTATTACTCTCATGGTCTAACCACATCAAACCTCCCCTGACGGGAATTTGATGATATGGCATATCCTTTACAATAAACTCTATAAACTCGGGAACCCCCGCATCCGTAGCTGATCCTGATACATCGTCCGCGGGAATAATGATATCAGCTAATATAGCTATTGTAGCCATTTCGTGCTCATTGAAAAAGGTATCCGATAGTAATTTAACGTCATAGGCCTCTTCTTCCGGCGTCCGGCCATATCCATGCCCTTCTTTATCCAAATCAAAAGCACCTGTTTCTATAGTGGAAAAGCCTTCACCATTTTCCGTTCCTACTTTTGCATTTTTCATAGTAGACTCGTCAGGCCCACAGCTGGTAATAACAAATGAAGATGCTACCGATCCGGCCATTAGTGCTTTTATTGTCTCTCTCCGATCCATCTTTTTATTTTTTATATGTTGTTATTATATATTCATTTTTTTCAATTCATCCACCAGGTAGTCTGAGGCCCTCCAGGCCAAGGCCAAAATTGTCCAGGTCGGGTTCTTATCCGCCTGGGATACAAACGGACCTCCATCCATGACAAATAAATTCTTCACATCATGAGCCTGATTATACTTATTAACTACACTTGTATTTTTGTCATTTCCCATTCTTGTCGTTCCTACTTCGTGAATAATTTCACCCGGTGCTTTAAGACCGTAATTGGACTCCGGTCCAGGTTTTGGTCCCGTTGGAATTCCCCCCATATTATGAATGATCTCATCAAAAGTATCAGCCATGTGTTTGGCTTGATTTACTTCATCATCTGTCCATTTATAGTGGAATTTCAAAACCGGGATGCCATATTTATCAACCACGTCGGAGTCAATTTCACAATAGTTCGACCACTGTGGAACCGATTCACCCCTTCCGGCAAATCCTACTGTAGCCCCGTAGTACCGTCGAATGTCTTCTTTAAGGCCGGCTCCATATCCTCCGGCCTTTTTGGAAGAATCATCACTAGCCATGGTATTATAATTTTCGACACCAAATCCAAACCCATATGAAGGCATTCCCATACCGCCCCAGTATTCAATATGGTATCCTCGGGTAAAACCCATATCTTTCTTTTTGACTTCATCATTCAACCACCAGGGAGTATACATATGCATACCGCCAACGCCATCTTCATTATAACGCTTTCGATCCATTAAAGCAGGAACAATAGCGGATCTTCCAGCACCTGTAGAATCATGTATATAATGTCCTACATGATCACTTGAATTAGCTAATCCATTGGGATGACTGGCAGACTTAGAGTTCAACAAAATCCGGGCTGAACTAGCAGCACTTGCAGCCAATACCACCACTTTAGCTTTTACTTGATATTCTTGTAAATCCGTTTTATCTATGTAAGAGACTCCCGTAGCCAAACCATTGTTGTCTGTCAAAACCTCTCGAACCATAGCATTGACATACAAATCGACATTATTACTTTCCAGTGAGGGTTTTACGAGTACGGAAGAGGATGAAAAATCTCCATATACAGAACAAGATCGGTTACATTGACTACAAAAGAAACAAGCCCCCCTTTTATCATTAACTTTCTGGGTCAAAATAGAAAGTCGTGAGGGGATCATCGGGATTTTTGACTTCCCGGTCGCATCTTTTAGATACAATTCGTGCAGTCTCGGTTTCGGTGGTGGGAGGAAATATCCATCCGGTTCATTAAAGATCCCCTCCTTTGTACCAAATACACCAATTAATTTATCAACCCGATCGTAATACGGAGCAATATCATTATAACTAATGGGCCAATTATCACCTTTCCCGTCAAAATCCTTTCTCTTAAAATCCAATTCACCAAACCTCAAAGAAATTCTTCCCCAGTGGTTGGTCCGCCCTCCTAGCATACGGGATCTGAACCAATTGAATTTCGTTCCATCTTTTGTAGTGTAAGGTTCTCCTTCCAACTGCCATCCACCGTAAGCCATATCAAAATCTCCAAAATTACGGTATTTCGTTGAAGCACCTCTCCGCGGTGATTCATAGGACCATTTGAGTTGGGTCATTTGATCGGGATTAGCAGGATCAAAATCAGGCCCTGCCTCCAATAAGGCTATTTTAAGCCCTGCTTCCGATAAAATTTTCGCTGCCATTCCCCCGCCGGCACCCGAACCTACGATACACACATCGTACTTTTTACTTTGTTCTTTTATTTGAAAAGACATAAATTATTATTTTTAGTATTGTGGTTTTTCACAAAAAGAATCTAATATATTACTAATTTACTTGTTACAAAATAATTTTGATCGCTGAATTTTTTCTACTGATATTTATTTTTTGAACTTCCGTCATTTTAAGTTACCGGACGAATCAACCCTTCCTGGGCAATAGAACCAACCAGTTTTCCATTCCGGTCAAATAATTGTCCGGTAGCAAATCCACGGGCTGAAATAGCATTCGGACTAAGAACATCGTACAATATCCAGTCTCCAATATCAAAAGGCCGGTGAAACCACATGGCATGATCTATCGTCGCAATAATAGTATTGCTGAATGTTGCTCTTTCATGGGGCAAAATAGCCGTGGCCAATAGATTATAATCTGAGACATATGCTAATAAAGCCTCACATGTTTCCCGGTCAATATCATTTCCTTCCCGAAACCGTATCCAGATTTTACGTTCCGGATCGTGTTTCCCCGGTAGCATGGGATTAGATAAATCAACCGGCTTAAACTCAAACGGAAATTCTACCTCCAACAGTCTCTTGGCCGGTTTGGGCAACAAACCCAATAAATTCTTTTTTAGCTCGTCAAAACTCTTTAGTGTATCCGGTCTGGGAACCCCGGGCATTGTAGACTGGTGATCATACCCTTTTTCCTCCTTTTGGAACGATGCAGCCATTATAAAAATCGTCTTTCCTTTTTGCTCGGCTAATACACGTCTGGTACTAAAACTTCCCCCATCTCGTATATCATCTAACCGATAAATAATATCTTCAGAAGGATCACCAGGTAGAATAAAATACGAATGAAGGGAATGAATAAAGCGGCCTTCGGGAACCGTCTTATAAGCAGCTATAATGGATTGGGCCAAAACATGGCCTCCGAATATGGCTTTTGTTCCAATATCAAAATTCCTACCGCAGAACGCTCTCTCCCCTACCTTCTCTAGTTTTAGGGTCTTTATTAACTCCTTTCCAGACATTTCTTCTCAGGATTGTATATGGTGAACAATTAACAATTTACTCAATCAGGTCGAAAATTTATAAATTCTAAGATAAGTATTTTAACCCTGAGTCAACATTCAAAATAACAAATTTAAAATGATTTCAAATAACCATTATATCTTGTCCCTGAACAATACCTATTAGAATGGAGAATAACCACTATCTTGAATTCCGCGATTGTAAGGTATATCTATAAAGTCTAACGGCGCATTTTTCACACGAATATTAAACAAAAAAGTCTTACGGGTTGGTTGCCAACTAAACGATATCTCCCAACAGTGAAGATCCCTGCTAAATCCAAAATCAGGATACGTCAATTGTTTTCTTTCAAAATCATACCCAAAATTCCCTACACGAATTCCCCAGTTCTTGGTAAGATCTATATTTCCAGAAAGACGGATATTATTCGTTGACAGGCGAAAGATATCAATATCCCGTGTAGGATCCCAAACAAAACGGATTTCATGAGACACTCTGAAATTGTCAAATAAATTGGCATTTTGTTCTTTTTTACGGGACGAATTATCTTCCTGGTTATTACTTCCTGACAACAATTCCCGGATTCTGCCAATTGTCAAATTAGTGCTTAACGAAGCATTGAGGCCACCAAACCTCAATATTCCATTTCCTGTTTCATAATAATATTGGTCAATTGGATTCCCCCTTTCATTAGCTGCATAAGGACTGAACATTGCCCGCACCCTGAAATACGTTAAATTATTGAATAGAGAAGTATTCGCATTAAAGTTTATCGGACTAAAATGCAAGGAATCCGCATACGGATTAAAATTCCCACTAAAATCAAATGTCTTGAACAATGAAATTTTATTTTCCGTAGAATCTTTCTTATTAAAAAACTTTGCTTCCATAATGTTCCTCACACTATAAGATAGGCTCAAATTCCCCTGGCTTGTAGAAGGAGCGCCATAAATTCCGTTTTCATAATAAGAGTACCTTTCCACTTCGTATTCGGCCCTTTGATTAATCGTTCGTAAAGTATCCACATACCCCAGCTTTTGATAATCAGGGGTAAAAGAAACCGATACAGATGGTTTCATAACATGTCTAAATCCGCGAATTTTACCTTTCCAAAGTTTTGTCAAATACAAAGAAGTCTGCATGCTCAGGGAGGCACTGAAACCATGCACAGCATTAAAATCCTGTATAGTATCGGTAATTACTTCTCCATAACTCAGCGTATCCGCTACGATACTTTGCAATCCATCCACCGTAGTAATCGTATCATATTCTATCCGGGGGGTAGCATCGAACCTTTTCTGGACCCGGTCAAAATACCAGCGCTCATTGAAATTTATACTGGGTGTCACATTGATATAACGGAACAATTGATACGAAGAACTCAAAGCGCCCTGATGTTGGACACCATATCGATTGCTTTTCCACTTATCGGGTTGGAACACAGTAGTGTCCGTAGTCTGTACTTTATAATCAAACTGACTGCTATAGGTCAACAGGATTTTTTCGTACCATTTCTCATCCAGCCCTGTAGAATTTTTGCGCTTAAAAGGTTGGAGTGAACGCATTCTGATATCGAGCGAAGGCATATTCAAACTTACGGATCGGGTATTAGAGTTTTGAGAATGCGATACATTGGCCGATAAACTAAAAGGAGTTCCCGGTAACTCGTGCCGGTAACTAATATTCGAACTCGTATTATTATTCAACACGCGATCAGCTTGATTGTAATTGATTTTATCAAATCCACCAGTGGTAAAACTAACACTAGCTCCAAAATTTTGAAAAGGATGTGCGGACCGGTCCTGGGAATGATTCCACCGTAAAGAAAAAGATTTATTACTTCTCTTACCAATTTCACCATCAATGGCTTGTAATCGATTGGAAAAGCTCATCGAAAACCCTCCGTTAAATTTATATCTTTTGGTATATCTCGATTGCCCGTTCACCATCCAACTACCATTAAAGTAAATATCCCCTTTAACCGTCAGGTTCATATTATCGCTTACGGGAGTATAATACCCCAATCCACGTAATCCAAACCCCCAATTCTGAGAATACTCGTAGCTCGGAACTACTAGCCCTGCCTTGGCTTCAGGCACAATGGGATAAAATCCGAACGGCAAAACCAACGGCGTAGGGATACCCATTATTTCCAGGTTCGAAGGACCAATAATCAGTTCTTTATTTGGTACAATCTTTTGCTTATTGCTCCTGATACCAAAATGCGGGACGGGAGCATTACAAGTTGTAAACAGAGCCCCTTGATTGTAAATAGTCTGCAGTGTATCCTGTGGTTTTAGCTTCTCAATGAATTTAGTTTGAGTACCATGGATATAGAGATTATTCTGAAAGGTCACAGCATTGTACACCTTTCCCTTTTTTGTATTGAAATTATACCGCATAGCCCGGGCAGAAAATTCGTTGGTACCATCACTAAACAATGGGGTACCTGGTTCTTTACCCGGTAAAGTACCGTCGGGATTGACCGGTTCAGCGTTCCGCTCCCGGTTATTTTCAATTGGTTCTCCGGTGACGGGATCGATTTGTGTCTGTCCAATAATACCTTCTTCTTCAAATAGGTTTTCTTCCTCAACCTCTTCTTCCCGGTTCACAGTGTCGACTACGACCACAGTATCGTATACGGTATTACCTATCAGATGCTTCATACTATCGGGAAGGAGGCGGGCGGTAGCAATATTTTTATCAAGGTCTACTTCTATATAGTCCGCTTCCCGAATTGAATACTCTTCATATTCTACAAAAGCATTCCCATATAGATATACCAAGTTCTTTTTGCGGTCAAAAAAGGTCTTGAAATCAGCACCGTAATTCACACCCGTCGAGAAAGCATCTTCAGAAACTTTTACTTTTGAAAGAATATCCGGTGCTTTAATAGTATCCATTGTACCAGGGATAGTATCAGTAGCGTTTATAGAAGTAGTATCCTGGCTGAAAAGATATACCGCCTTAAATATTAAAAAAAATAGTACTATATATTTACTTGACTTCAAATCTAAATTGGCTTGATTTTTGCTACATATTAATAATAATACTAATTAGTTCAAAACATTAAACGAAACATCATGGTTACTACAAACGGTTACATCAGACTTAAAACGATTTTTTTCACCTTCTTGTCTTTATGCCTGTTCACAAATTTATCATTTTCTACTAATATGATTAATGGTGGTGATCCCATTGGTGATGCAAATAAAGTAAAAAAAATCGTACTGGATGCCGGGCACGGAGGAATTGACCCTGGAGCTATTGGAAAACGATCTAAAGAAAAAGACATTGCATTGTCATTGACTCTCAAATTAGGTAATTCAATCAGCCAGAACTTTCCTGAAATTGAAGTTATCTATACGAGAAAAACTGATGTTAAAATTGATTTACACGAACGAGCTCGAATAGCCAATAATGCAAATGCAGATTTATTTATTTCCCTACATTGTAATGCCGTAAACAGTTCAAGCCCTTATGGATCGGAAACGTATGTAATGGGTCTAGCTCGAAACCAATCAAATTTGGAAGTAGCAAAAAGGGAAAATGGTGTAATTCTCCTGGAAGAAAATTATAAGGAAAATTACAATGGTTTTGACCCCAACTCGGAAGCCTCTCATATAATCCTGAACATGTATCAGAATGCTTATCTTGATAATAGTCTCGCATTGGCGAATAGTTTTGAAACCAACTTAAGAACAAGAAATCAAAGAAAAAGCAGAGGAGTAAAACAGGCTGGATTCTTGGTTCTGAGAAATACATTTATGCCAAGTGTATTATTCGAAGCAGGATTTATTTCAAATCCAACCGAGGAAAAGTATTTACTATCCGAAAAAGGACAAAATGAAATAGTAGAAAGTTTAATCCTGGCTATTAAAGACTACAAAAAGAAGTTAGAAAAAAATCCGGAACTGCAAAAAACTTCAGCATCAATGGTCGAAAAGAAAGTTGAGGAAAAAGCACCTGAAATTGCCAAAACTTCTCACGCCACGGATTCTAAACCAGCGATTCAGGAAAAACAAATGCCCACTTCCCAAATTTCAACCAGCCAAGTAAAATCAGGACTAGAATTTTGCGTCCAATTAGCGGCAACACCAAAAAAAGAAAATATAAAATCGGGCCAATGGAAAAATATTAAAAATTTATCCATACGTTTTGAAAACAATATGTATAAATATCAAGTTACAGCTATCGAAAGCTATAATGAAGCTTCAGATATTAAAAAACAAATGAGAGCCAGGGGGTTTAACGGGGCATTTATTGTTGCATACAGCAATGGAGATCGAGTAAATATCTCAGAAGCAGTGAGCATGTCCCATTAAATTATATATTTGTGCTCATAATATAACCTTGAAAACCTAACCGGTAGATGAGTAAAGAAATTAAAATTGGTATATTGACAATCGTAGGTCTCGGATTGTTGATTTGGGGGTACAATTTTTTGAAAGGAGAAAATATATTTAAAAGCCAAACTACGTATTACGTTAAATACGATAATATCCAAAACCTTGAGGTTTCTTCCCCTGTCTATATAAATGGATATCAGGTAGGCAATGTTCAAACTATCGAAATTGACCCTGCGAACCTACAAAATATCATAGTTGGACTGGAAGTAGACCCCAAGGTAAAGCTCCCCCAAAACACGGTGGCTCAATTGTACTCTGATGGAGTTATGGGCGATATGGCTATCCGTCTGGAATACACTGGGGTATGTGATGCTGATTGTATCACCAACGGTAGTTTTTTGAAAGCAGAAAAACTGAGCTTTATTAATTCTTTCTTCAGGCCGAATGAGTTGGATGAATACATGATTGCTCTCAAGCAAGGTGTAGGTGGTGTTCTCGATACGGTAAATAATTTAATGTCCTCTGAAGAGTACAAAGATTCTGAATTGGGTAAAGTAACCATGAATATTAAAAATACCATTTCGAATCTGGAGAGTGCTACCAATCATCTCAACACCATGATAATGATGAATTCAAAGGCAATGAATCAAATGATATCCAACCTCAATGAAATAACCGGTGGAATCGCTACCAATCAGGAAAGTCTCAATAAGACTATCCAAAACATAGAATCCATTACTTCCCAGGTAGCTGGATCGGCACTGGACAGTACCATTTCATCAACCAATAAAACCATTGCTAATTTAGGTGAAACAAGCGAACAGATTACTCTTTCTCTCTCCCGTTTTGACCAAACTACAGAAAAATTAAACAGTATACTGGATAATATAAAAGAAGGGAATGGGACTATGGGACGCCTCATTAAAAACGATTCTCTTTACTCAGAATTAAATTCTACCATGAGAAACCTGGATTTGTTGCTCCAGGACTTCCGACTCAATCCCAAAAGATATGTCAATGTCAGTGTATTTGGGAAAAAACAAAAAGAGTACACCCTTCCTGAAGATGATCCGGCTAGTCAACAGGGTAGCAGTGATAGGAATTAATATTTTAATAACAATCACTTAACAAGCTAATAATTTGCCTTTTACATATTTGTACTTATATACAAGTATTCAAATATATGTATAAAAGGAAACCCGAAATCGTTGTACTTTCAGATATCCATCTCGGAACATACGGATGTCATGCACGTGAACTTCAAAATTACCTGGAAAGTATTGAACCAGAAACTTTAATACTCAATGGTGACATTATTGACTTTTGGTCACTGAAAAAAAGTACCTTTCCGCAATCACACATTAGGATATTAGACACTCTTATTCAAATGGCATATGAAGGGACAAAAATTTACTATATAACCGGGAACCACGATGATGTACTTCGACAATTGTCAAGCTTTTCGATGGGGAACATTAACCTCCGGGACAAATTAATCCTAAATGTAGATCAAAAAAAGTATTGGATTTTCCATGGAGATGTATTTGACACTTCCATTACCATAACACCACTTCTTGCTAAAATTGGAGGAATAAGCTATGATTGGCTAATCAAATTCAATAGATTGGTTAATAAATGGCGCCTTAAAATGGGAAAAGGGCGTATTTCCCTATCAAAATCTGTAAAATCCGGAGTGAAAAGAGCCATTACATTTATCAATGATTTTGAAAAAATCATTATCAGCAAGGCCATACAGCAAGGATATCATTATGTCATCTGCGGGCACATCCATCACCCTGTTATCAAAAACATTTCTACCTCCAAAGGAAAAACCATTTATATGAATGCAGGTGACTGGGTAGAAAATTTAACATCCCTGGAATACTTCGATGGTGAATGGACTATTTATGAATACGACGACCTTGATTTTCAAATTAAAAATCCAAAACTGGATATAAAATCTCATAAGTCTATTCTTAGAAATAACAAACCTTCAGAAATAAAAAATATAATCAATCTATAAGATCATCTTTTCAACCATTTCCATATATAATCGGTGAGACTATCTTACATGAAGGTAGTCTCATTTTTTTATTTGGCAAATTCTGATGTGGGCTTCCATTCAGGTGTTACTGCTCCCGAAGCAATCTTCCAACCAATATTATAGTACAATTGCGCATCCAATACTATTCCCCCAAAATCCATAGAATCAGAATACTCATCAGAAGGTTGATGGTATCGACCGGATGTATAGGAGTCCATCTTCTCTTTTGCATAATCTACCCCCTTATCCCTGTGTTCATAAGCTCCTTTTGCATAGAAAGCCGGGATACCGACTTTTGCAAAGTTAAAATGATCACTCCTGAAAAAATATCCTTTTTCTGGTTCCTGGTCCGGTATCACATAACGATTTTGACCTTTCGCTTCCTCTTCAGCAATTTCATCAAATGTAGCATGTCCATAACCTATCATTGTAATATCTTTCATGGGACCAATGGGTTCCAGTGCATCCAGATTGAGATTTGCCACGGTAGAAGAAGGTGGATACAGAGGGTTTTCCGCATAATATTGCGAGCCTAACAATCCTTGTTCCTCTGCGGTCACAAATAAAAATATTATTGATCTTTGTGGAGTAAAATTATTTTTCTGGTAAGTCCTTGCAATTTCCATTAATGTCGCAGTCCCCGTTGCATTATCTACCGCACCATTGTAAATACTGTCTCCATCTACTGGAGTACTGATCCCAAAATGATCCCAGTGAGCTGAATAAATGATATTTTCCCGGTCAGACGTCCCTGGAATTTTAGCAACCACATTTCTGCTCTCATTATATTTCATTGTATTTTTAACAGCCACTGATGCCTGAGCTTCCAGGGCAATGGGTTGGAACCCAGGTTTTGCTGCCGATTTAAAAACTTCTGAAAAATTTAAGCCCGAATATTCAAATAATTCCCGAGCAGCATCAAAAGACAACCATCCCTGAACCGCACATTTATCAGCTCCTTTATTTTCCGACTGCAATCCCTGTTGAGAGCCAGCCCATGAATTTCTCACGACAAACCAGGGATATCCGGCCATATTAGTTTCGTGAACGATAAATACTCCCGCTGCTCCCTGCCGTGCAGCTTCTTCGTACTTGTAAGTCCATCGTCCGTAATACGTCATGGTATTACCTTTGAAAAAAGCAGAATCATTACTACTCAACCCCGGATCATTAACCAAAACTATTATGGTTTTCCCCTCCAGGTCCAATCCTTCAAAATCATTCCAATTATATTCAGGTGCATTAATACCATAACCACAAAATACCAAGTCACTGTTTTCAAGCCCCACTTCATTCACCTCTCGCTGAGAATATGCTACAAAATCGTTACCGAGTTGCAAATCCATATCCCCTTTCTTGGTTTGGATATTCATTTTTTGATCGGGCTCTCCGGTAATATCGACTAGTGGTACATCCTGGGTAAAACTATTACCATTTCCTGGACTCAGTCCAAATTCCTTCATTTTATTAACCAGGTAGTTAACTGTAATCTCTTCCCCTTCTGTAAAAGGCATCCTTCCCATAAACTCATCAGAAGACAACATTTTGGTATACTGTCGCAAAGAATCTTCAGAAATATGTCCACTGGGTGCATCAGGTTCATGAGAAGTAGAACACGAACTGAGTATAATCCCCGATAAGACCAAAACAATATATATTCTCATAGTCAAAGCTTACATTCTAAAAACATATCGCAAAAGATGAAATTACAATAAATTAATATAAATACCCCATAATAGTATTCCGGACTTACTTTCATGTACACCTCTCCTCTAAATACCACCTTATCATTATTGAGTAATTATTATTTCATGTGTATTTTTGCACTGAATTTTTAAATGTGCTAAATGAATTTTGATAATCAGGATACAATTGTGGCAATAGCCACACCTCAAGGAGAAGGCGCACTTGGGATCATTAGACTAAGTGGAAGAGAGGCAATTTCAATTGCTAACAAAATTTTTAAAAATAAAAATCTTCAAAATGTAAATTCACATACCTTACACTACGGGTGTTTTACAGACCTTTCGGGAGAAATTATTGATGAAGGGGTGGTTAGTGTATTTAGGGCACCAAACTCTTATACCGGGGAGGAAGTCATAGAATTAAGTTGTCATGGTTCTTCCTACATTCTGCAAAAAGTGCTGGAAGTATGTATCCAATACGGTGCAAGAATGGCGAAGGCCGGGGAGTTTACGCTTAGGGCCTTTCTCAACGGTAAAATGGATCTTACCCAGGCAGAGGCCGTTGCAGATTTAATTGCATCCGAATCAAAAGGCGCACACGATTTAGCTATCAAGCAAATGCGTGGTGGATTCTCCCAGGAAATTGCAAGACTTAGGGAACAATTAATTCATTTTGCCAGTTTGATTGAACTGGAATTGGATTTTTCCGAAGAGGATGTAGAATTTGCTGACCGGGATGATCTCAAAGATCTCATCCGCAAAATATTGGTGTTTATCCGGGGATTAAAAGAGTCTTTTCAACTGGGGAATGTTATGAAAAACGGGATTGCCACGGCAATAGTAGGTAGACCCAATGCCGGTAAATCTACTTTGTTAAATGCTATTCTCAAGGAAGATAGGGCAATTGTCAGTGATATAGAAGGCACTACCCGTGATACCATCGAGTCCTATATTAATATTGACCGGGTGAGGTTCCGTCTCATCGATACAGCCGGAATTAGAGATGCCAGGGATGTAATTGAAAAAATTGGAGTAGAACGAACTATGAAAGAGCTGACAAGCTCAGCACTCATTATTTACATGTTTGATATCAATAAACTTTCACCTGAAGAAGTCTGGGAAGATCTCAAAAAATTTGACTTAATAGATAAGAATATTATCGTCGTGGCGAATAAAATGGATACAAATCCATATGCAAAACCGTCAGCCTATTATTCTCCACAAATTGACACGGACAATTTTGTAACACTGTCTGCCATTAACGAAATGAATATTCCCCATCTAAAGGACACGATGGTCCGTAAGGCAGTAAAATCATCTTCTTTGGAATCCGATGTCATCGTATCTAATTCCCGTCATTTTGAAGCTTTAGTCACTGCCGAACACCATCTTAGCCAGGCGCTTAGCAATTTACAATCCGGTATTACCGGAGATTTTGTAGCTATGGATATCCGGCATACATTGATTGCCCTAGGTGAAATCACTGGAGAAGTGTCTACAGATGACTTATTAGATCGGATTTTCAGGGATTTCTGTATCGGAAAGTAACTTATCATCAAAAAAGTAAAATCATGCCTCATAGAAATGCGTAAAATGAATTTTCAAAATGAAATCACATGGACTTTAATGCTATAACCAATACGCCCACTACATCAATTAACCACCTTCGTGGAATATTGCAATTACAACAAAAGAATCTAGCCCAAAATATAACTCCCCAAGAAAAAGAAGAACAAGGCTTTGTTACTGTAGTACATACGATCGAACAACTGAAAAAATTTGTTCAGCATGCCCCACAGTTTGTTGCTATCCATCAACGGGAAGTGGTGGGTTATATATTATCCATGACCAGCAACTCCAAAAAAGATATTCCGGTACTCGTTTCAATGTTCGAAACATTAGAAAAAATACAATATGAAGAAATTATTTTAGCCAAATATCGATACATTGTATGCGGTCAGGCATGTGTTGCAAAATACTACCGTGGCCAAGGACTGTTGAAAAGACTATATTATTGCATGCGGGATGAATGGAAAGGACTATATGATCTTTGTATTACCGAAATTGAGGCTGGTAATGTCCGTTCATTAAAGGCGCATAAAAATCTGGGATTTAAAAGAATTCACACCTATACCGACGATAAAAATACCTGGCATATCGTAGTATGGGATTGGCGAAATACTTAATCCCCATATTACATACTTTGGTCCAGTACTTCCTTTACTTTTTCTGCCGTAAATGGCATATGCCGCAATGGCTTCCCTGTCAATTTCAAAAATGCATTCGCAATTGCACCTCCTACAATCGGGGTACTCGCCTCCCCAACCCCTGCCGGTTCTTCAGCCGAAGGCATGATAAAACATTCTATACTCTCTGGTGCCTCCGAAATTCGCAGTAAGCGGTAGTCATGAAAATTGGATTGTTGTACCTGCCCACTTTTAAAGGTTATACTTTCATGCAAAACATTACTCAATCCAAAATTTATTCCTCCTTCCAATTGGGCAATTGCATTATTTGGTTGTACCACCAGGCCGGCATCCATAACAACCCAAAACCTGTGTACTTTGATCCGCCCTGTCGATGAATCAAGGGATATTTCACCTACTGCAGCAGTCAACGCTCCACTCCTTTCTGCAAAAGCTATTCCTTTGGCGCGGCCATTACTAGAATTATTTCCCCAATCAGCCATTTCAGCAACTTTGTCCAAAACAGCCAATTCTCTTGGACTTTTATGCATTAGTTTTCTTCTTAACAAATAAGGATCCTCTTTTTGGGCGTAGGCAATTTCATCCAAAAAAGACTCAATTGCAAATTTATTAGGACCATGTCCTACTGATCTCCAATGCTTTGTACGAACTCCGTGGTCAATACTCCGGACCTCAATTAGCTGAGTGGGAATATCATAATAAGAAATTTCAGCACCTGAAGCCAAAAGCCCTCCACCGGTTCCGGCAATAATATGCTTCCAACCCATGATATTTCCATTACCTCCTATTGCCGCTTCCATTCGTTGTAAACTAATCGGCCGAAAAGCACCATATCCCACATCATCTTCGCGCGTCCAGATAAATTTTAGTGGTTTACGAATGTGATTAGCTAAAATGGTGGCTTCTTCCACATAATCAGACATTGACCTTCTTCCAAAACCGCCGCCCAAATAACATACGTGGTAATTTACATCGTAAAAGTCTATACCCAATACATTCGCAATTGTCCGTCGTGCATTATCAGGGGATTGAGACCCCACCCATGCCTCAGCTCTTTTCCCATCCGGAGATACGGATATTACAGCATTTAATGGTTCCATCTGCGCATGATAGGCAAAATCGTTCTTGTACTCACAAACCATCGCCTCAGTTGCTGTTTCAAATGCCCGGAGGACATTACCTTTACTTGAAATCGAACGTCCTTTTTGATCTGATTTTGCTAAACGTTCATATTCCTGGTAAGCAAGGATACTATCATAATCAGACGATTCAGCATCAGACCAACTTATGTCCAACCGGGCCTTTGCTTTTAATGCAGTTTCAGTAGAATCGGCTACCACTCCCACCCCATAATCCATTACCAATACATCGACTACTCCGTGACCTTTTAAAACTTCTTCCTTATTATTCAGCACCGGACGTCCTTTGTTTACAGGTGCACGTTGCATTACCCCATATAACATTTCAGGTAAAAAGATATCCATTGCATATTGGGCTTCACCCGTTACTTTCCCCGGGATATCATACCTGGGAATATCCTTACCAATTAAAGTAAAATCCTCGTTGTCCTTAAGTGGAACTTTAATATTATCGAGATTTGTAGGTAAAGCGATTTTACCAGACAATTCACCAAATGTTATGGTCTTTCCTGAATCGGAATGGATGGCTTTAGACATTTCTGTACTTACCCGACCTGTAGGAACCCCCCATATTCTTGAAGCACTATATCTCAATACATAGTTAGCACGGGCTCCAGCCTCTCTCAAGGCATTAAAATACCCCCGGACGGTACGCGATCCAACCGTCATCATAGGTCCTCCCAATTGACCACCCCATTGAAGACCGTAATTTTCGGGATCTACCGGACTGGATTCAATAATAACATCTTTCCAATCCACATTCATTTCTTCAGCTATTAACACTGCACATGCTGTCATTGAACCCTGCCCCATTTCAGCAGATGGATTGTATATCCTTACACGTCCATCCGGAGCCAAATGCACCCAAATAGATAATTCTTTACCCTTTTTCTGATCATTATTTTTGTCCCCAATATTGGGGACAACTACACCAGTAGCCAATATAAAAGTAAAACCTGCAGCCCTGCCCAAAAAAGATCTTCGTGAAATACGACTATTTGAATTTGGATTATTCATCTTCCATTATTTTTGAAGCTGTTTGAATGGCCGTGACAATTCGGGTATACGCACCGCACCTGCACAATACACCGTCCATATGACTACAAATTTCCTCTCGGCTTGGGTTTTTATTTACTTCTAGTAATGCGGCAGCCTGCATAATTTGCCCGGATTGGCAATAACCGCATTGCGGCACTTGTTCTTCAATCCAGGCTTTTTGAACCGGGTGTAATTCTCCATTACTCAACCCCTCAATAGTTAGAACCTCTTTATCCTTTAATGATGAAACCGGGACTACACATGATCTTACCGGATTACCATCGAGATGGACTGTGCAAGCACCACATTGGGCTAACCCACAACTATATTTCGTCCCCGTTAATTTTAATTGGTCGCGCAGAAGCCACAAAAGTTTTGAATCTGCATCGGCGTCCACTTCAATATGCCTTCCATTTAAAATAAAAGTAGTTCTCATAACCAGATTGAATTAAATCCATTAGAAATACGATTGCAATTAAATATAATAAAACAGAATGACACTATCACCCTAAATTATTAAAAATCAGATATTTATTACAATCCTTAATAAGGGTATTATCAGGACTGTTTCTAATCTTAGGAAAAGAAAGGATAAAAAAATCACCATTAAAAATCCAATTAAACTCTCTATACGTATGTATTGAAATTGACGGTATATTTCATTAGTCAATAACTTGATTTGTTTTATTTAATCTTAGAAAAGATTTCCATTCTTAATTTATTTAGGGTTACAAATTAGATTGGATTCCGGGGTGCAAAACACCCCGGATTTTTCATTAGATTCTGGGATTTAGCATATATTTACGCCATCAATACCGTCGTAATTATGATAAATACTCACATTGGCAGGCTTAGAATTTTAGGATTCCTGGAGGGTTCTTCTCTACTAGTTTTATTATTTATTGCAATGCCTCTAAAATACATTTGGGATAATCCTGTTCTTGTCGAAATAATAGGTATGATACACGGGCTCTTATTCCTGCTTTTTATTTGTTACACTATATTTATTGCAATAGAGCGTAAATGGAAATTTTTTTCAAAAACGTTTAAAATATTAGTTTCTTCATTTATTCCGTTTGGGACTTTTTATATTGACCATACTATTCTCAAAAAAGAAATGGCGAAGTAATTCTAATTTACCTATTTTCTGCTTTTGCTAATTGATAAAATCAATAATAACTTCAAATTTTACATTTGGTTTTCATAACCATCAATTCCGGTTCATACTAATTACTTTATTCTATAAGGTTGCTAGTTAACTAACAATTACAATTATTGAAATATTAATCTATATATTATTATTTTTCAGCAAAATACACATATATTTTTTTTATCAATGAACACCACACACCTCAGATCTAAGACCATATATTATAAGATCTTTTTACACACAAAACCACCCGTTAGAAAATAAAATGAAAGCAATAATTTACACACATATAAGATATTAAAAATTATTTTTAACAAAATATTTAAAATATTATTCTAGATAAACTTGTTTTATAGATATCACTTAATCAAAAACACTTAACTATGTTACGGCTAATAATTTTTCTTCTAGTAATTGCATTAATTGCAGCTGTATTGGGTTTTGGAGGAATTGCAGGAGCTGCCGCGGGAATCGCAAAAATCGTATTCTACATTTTCCTGGTTTTATTAGTGATATCCCTAATCTTTAGACTATTACGCAAAGTGTAAGGAAAATAGGAATAATCTTACATGATCCTGTCGGAAGAAATTTCCGGCAGGATTTTTTTTAATTAGCAAACACTTGCAGAGCACAAATAGGTAAAAACTATTATCTTCAACACTCTTTTTATTGTATCAATATTGAACCTAATCAAGAAACCCGAAACCATTGATTCTTAAAATAGCTTGTGCCGATCAAAAGGGGTTAGTTCACAGAATAACCGGTGTAATTTACCAGCATAATCTCAATGTGATCAAAAATGATGAATACGTTGACATTACTAACGAAAAATTCTTCATGAGAACAGAGTTTGATACACCATTAGATAAAAAGGATTTATTAACTGATATTAAAAAAGTATTACCGGATAATGCCTACGTTAAACTTTTCGGCAACAAAAAGCAAAAGATTATATTATTGGCAAGTAAAGAATATCATTGTCTCAGCGACATAATGATACGCTGCCATTCAAAAGATCTAAAAGCTGAAATCCCCTGTATCATTTCAAATCATACAAAACTTGAGTCTCTTTCCAAAAGATTTGATATTCCATTCTATTATGTTGATCACAAAAATAAAACAAGGGAAGACCACGAAAAATTGATAAAGGAAATAATAGATCAACACGATTGTGACTATATCATTCTGGCTAAATATATGCGTATCCTCACACCATCATTTATCAATACATACAAGAACAAGCTCATTAACATACATCATTCTTTTTTACCTGCATTTAAAGGGGCTCGTCCATATCATCAGGCATTTGAAAGAGGGGTGAAAATAATTGGTGCTACTGCCCATTTTGTTAATGAGGATCTCGATGAAGGCCCCATTATAGAGCAAGACATAATAAAAATTAACCACGGTTATAATGCGAAATCTATGTCAAAGGCCGGAAAAGATGTTGAAAAATTTGTATTAGCCAGAGCTTTACAGTTAGTACTGGAACAAAGAGTATTTGTAAATGGGAATAAGACCATTGTATTTTAACCTTGTACCCCATTTAATTCATGGTTATTCAAAAGGACTTCAGAGGAATAATGGTGTAAATCAATGATAAATAATTAATTTACAATCAATCTCACCTAATCACGATTGACCAGTACAAATTGCTTCTCAACTAAACCGGGGTATGATCTAAAATGGAAAAATGATCATATATATTGTATTTCTAACACAATCCATATTTTGACATTCTGAATCTATTCAGGCCCCGGCGAATGATCAAGACTCAACCAGAAATTACATTTATAGCCATTATATCCCTTCAAAAATTTCAGCCAAAATGAGAAATGTGATGAATTTTCAGCACTTCAACGTTGGAAATTCATCTACGGCTATAAAAAAAGCCAGAATAAATGATATTCCGGCTTAAATATTTTTATCTCGATTCGTTGTTACCCGAAGTCATCAAATGCTATATTCTCCTCTGGAACTCCCAGTTCATCAAACATCTTCATACACGCATCCAACATTGGTCCCGGGCCACATAAGTAATATTCAATCTCTTCAGGTTCTTTATGGAATTTCAAATAATTATCATATAAAGCCTGATGGATAAATCCAGTAAATCCGTCTCCTTCAGGATCATCCAGGGACTTTTTCACTTTCCAATTATCTTCTTCTAATGCAGCAGATAATGCTATATTATAAGCAAAATTATCATATTCTTTCTCTAGTTCTCTAAAATGGTCCGTGTAGAATAATTCACGCTTTGACCGCCCACCATACCAATATGATACTTTTCTATCCCTTGTATGTTTGGTGTGAAATAGATGAAACAGGTGCGATCGCAAAGGAGCCATACCAGCACCACCACCTATATAAATCATTTCCTTCTTTGTATCCTTAATAAAAAATTCTCCATATGGACCTGAAATCGTTACCTTATCTCCGGGCTTTTTATCAAAAACATAAGAAGAACACACTCCGGGATTTACATCTTTCCATTTATTAGCATTTCTATCCCATGGCGGTGTAGCAATACGAATATTCAACATCACAATATTACCTTCAGCAGGATGGTTGGCCATAGAATAAGCACGGAACTCTTCCTCATCATTTACCATTTTTAGGTCCCATAATTTCCAATCGTCCCACTCACTTTTAAACTTTTCTTTGCCAGCCGGATCATCAGGATGAGGTGCAATATCAAAATTTTTAAAATCGATTGTAGTTTTAGGAACGTCAATTTGAATATAACCACCGGGCTCAAAATCCAAAGTCTCACCTTCCGGTAATTTAACTACGAACTCTTTAATAAAAGTAGCCACATTATAATTTGAAACAACTTCACATTCCCATTTCTTTATACCAAAAATCTCTTCGGGAATTCCTATATCCATGTTGTCTCTTACTTTTACCTGGCATGCCAATCTTTCGTGATTTTTCACTTCCTTTTTTGACAAATGGTTTAACTCGGTAGGAAGGGCGTCCCCACCACCTTCATAAATTTTACAGCGGCACATAGCACATGTTCCACCACCACCACAAGCAGAAGGTAAAAAAACGCTTTTATCAGACAAAGCAGATAATAGTGACGTACCGGGTTGTACTTTTATGGGGTTCTCTTTATCACCATTGACAACTATATTTACATCCCCTTGGGGTACTAATCTTTTGCGAGCTGCTATAAGCATGAAAGAAAGCAAAAGAATTATTAGACTAAAAACTATTACTGCATATACTATTGGCAAGAAATTCAATAAAACAAGCATGAATAATTACTTTTTAAATTTTCTTAAAATGCACTCGGATCAATACCCAGTAGACTCAAAAAAGCCATACCCATTAATCCCGTTAACAAAAAGGCCATACCCAAACCACGCATGGGCGCAGGAACATTAGAATAAGCCATTTTCTCACGAATGGCAGCAATGGCAATAATGGCCAGAAACCAACCAAAACCACCGCCTAATCCAAATGCCACGGATTCACCCAAATTGTACTCCCGGGTTACCATAAACAAAGATCCTCCCAGAATAGCACAATTCACCGTTATCAGCGGAAGAAATATTCCCAGTGAACTATACAGGGAAGGAGAAAACTTCTCAATGACCATTTCCACTAACTGGACCATAGAAGCAATAACAGCAATAAACAAAATAAGCCTCAAGAAAGTCAGATCCGTTCCGAATAATCCATCAGGACTTAATATATAATTAGTAATCAACCAATTAATAGGAACAGTAAAGCCCAATACAAATATTACTGCCAAACCAAGTCCAAAGGCAGTTTTCACAGATTTCGACACAGCCAAATAAGAACACATACCCAGAAAGTAAGAAAGGATAAGGTTTTCTATAAATGCCGATTTAATAAAAATATTGATGTACTCCATAATATCTTTTTTATATTTTTATTTCATTCATTTATTTACGATACATCAACCAACTTAGTATTCCATGCCCTGTGTAACCAAATTATTCCTGCAATCAAAAACATCGCTGCGGACGACAATACCATAAGATTGTTATTCTGATACCAGGCGAACATAGTACCGATTCCTTCGGTAGCCGTTGTGTTAATCAAAAAATCAGGTGAAGCCCCGATCAATTTCAGCGTTCCAAAAGGACTTCCGGCAAATAATGTTCCCTTTCCAAATAATTCCCGGAACAATGCTACAATTAATAAAATAGCTCCATACCCCAAACCATTCCCTACACCATCCAAAAAAGATTGCCACGGTTTATTAGCCATCGCAAAAGCTTCTAGTCGGCCCATAACTATACAATTGGTAATAATCAATCCTATAAATACGGATAATTGTTTATATACTGTAAAACTCAATGCTTTTAATGTCAATTCCACAATCGTTACAAGTGCGGCAATTATTACCAACTGTACGATCATACGAACGGGTTTTGGTATATAAGAACGCAAAAGGGAAGTAAACAAATTAGCAAAAGCACATACAAAAACTACTGCGATCGACATCACGAATGAGGGATAGATCAATGTAGTAACAGCTAATGCAGAACATATACCCAATACCTGAACGGTAATCGGATTATCATCATTAATAGGATCTGTTATTAGCTTTCGCTCATTTTTACCAAAAATTGGCTTTTTCTCCTTTAGCGGTTTTTGCTTTACTGCAGTTTCAGCCATAATTTTAATTTTTCCTTAAACTATTTAAATAAGGTTCGTAATTTTTGATTCCTTTGTACATCATATTGGTAACACCGTTACATGTAACTGTAGCTCCTGAAATGGCATCAACCTGATGTTCAGGATCGTTTATCACTCCTTTGACAACTTTTACAGAAACCAAATTACCAGATTCATCATACAATTCCTTCCCTTTAAATTGGGCAGGAAATGCAGGATTATCCTTGATTTCGGCTCCCAAACCTGGGGTTTCACCAGCATGATCAAAGCTTACACCTACGATGGTTGAAAGGTCGCTTTCCAGAGCGATATTCCCCCAGATGGCATCCCATAGCCCTTGACCCCTTACGCTAACAATGTAGTATTTCTCCCCTTCACTTTCAAATACATATAAAGGGTATTGTTGCTCACCTTCGGGCTTCTTTAATTGTTCTTCGAGATTAATTTCTTCAGCTTTCTTGCCTTCTATTATATTTCCTTCACTATCAACTACCAATTCCTCAATATCCTGATCGAAAATACCTTGCACATCTTCAGCCGTCATGGCTTCCACAGACTGATCTAATACTGGCTGGACAGCCAATAAAACACTCTTTTTATTGTATACCGCCTCATTGAGATCGTGAATAGGTTTTAATACTGTTTGCATGCCGGCTAAAATGAAAGCAACCACTACCGTCATGATCAATACAAACTTGACAATATAATTTGTTGAATTACGCACGTTTCAATCTTTTTTTAATGTTACCAAGAACTACATAATGGTCAATTAAAGGAGCAAATGTATTTAATAATAATATTGCCAACATCCACCCTTCCGGGTAAGCAGGATTAATAATCCGAATTATCATGCCTATCATACCAATCAAAAATCCGTAAATAAATTTTCCATAATTAGTAGCAGTAGCAGTTACAGGATCAGTTGCCATAAATACAATTGCAAACCAAAAACTTCCCATTAAAAACTGATTATACCAGGGAACTTCCATGAAAGGTGTTGCTCCCCATGCATTAAAAACAAGAGACATAACCACAGCACCAACTAGTCCACTAAACATTATTCTCCAACTTCCTATTTTGGAAGCTAACAAAATTATCGCACCTAATATAATCAATGGCTTAGAAGTTTCACCAACAGAACCAGGTAAGGCTCCCCACAACATTTGAGATGAAGAATAGACGTCAGTGACTGCTGACCATCCACCTTCATATGCTAAAGAAAGAGGAGTCGCTCCTGTAAATCCGTCTACGATGACTGCGGTAGAATCAAATTGCGCCCAATCAAACCATCCAAAAATGGTATTGAAAAAACTCGTCTGCCACCAACCATAATCCGTCGCAGCACCCGGTAAAATTTGATCGAAACCTGCAATCCATACTTGATCACCTGAAATAGTTGTCGGATAAGCAAAAAACACAAATGCCCTTGCCAACAATGCAACATTCCAAATATTCATACCTGTTCCCCCAAAGGCTTCTTTACCCAAAAAAACAGCAAAACCCACTGCCAAACACAATATCCAAATAGGTAAATCCGGAGGCATTATAAGCGGTATCAAAGCACCTGAAACAAGAAAACCTTCCTCTATAGCATGTCCTTTTTTCCACGCAAAATAAAATTCAATACCCAAACCAACAACATGGGTCCAAATAAAGAGCGGAAGTATCTTTGTTAATCCAAACGCAATTTTGAGATGAAATCCTTCAAAAAAAGATTCGTACATCCCTAAAGCTACAAAGTGTTGGTGACCAATATTATATGTTCCTAGCAAATAACAAAATTGTAATGCCAGTACCACAGTAACCATGGTTCTTTTTAAGTCCATTCTATCTCTTATATGGACACCTTTGGAACCTGTTACTTCGTTTGGGGCATATAAAAAAGTAAAAAACCCATCGTACAAGGTATGACCTAAAGTCCCTTTTTTAGGTTCCTTACTTTTTATAAAATTTAGCAACTTTTTCATGCTGACAATTTCTTTCTAATATAAATTTACAATTCCTGATTCCTCATTAAGCTTCCACCAACATAAAGTCCAACCCTTCGCGAAGCAATTTTTGCAATGGCTGTTTGGATGTACAGGCAAATTCACATAATGCTACATCCTCTTCTACCAATTCATAAATACCCAATCCTTCCATTCTGTCAATATCCCGGGTAATTATAGCTTTGAATAAATGTTGGGGAAATGTATCCACAGGCAATAATTCTTCATATTGACCTGATACTACGAACGCCCTTTTTTCTCCATGAGTGTTCGTATCTACATCATATGCCATTTCTTTTAAAGCAAAATTGGGGAATGTAGGCGATACCGTTGGTCTAAAGGATTGCGGTATCAACCAACCAAACATCTCATAATCATTCCCTTCCGAAATACAAGTAACCTGAGTAGAATAGAAATCGAGAAAGGCATTCCCTTCCTTCTTGTCTCCACACAACACGTTCCCTGAAATAACCCTTATCTTTTCATCTTCTAATTCCTGCTTAACCAATTCCGACAAATCTGCACCTAGAAACGTTCGAATATACCGGGGCCTTTGAGCACTGGGGCCACAAACATTAATAATTCTTGTAGCATCATATTGATTTTTCAAAAACATATTACCAAGGGTTATTAACTCCTGGAGACCAATTGTCCAAACAATATCACCTTGTTTTATGGGTTTAATATGGTGAATTTGAACCCCTACATTTCCGGCGGGATGTGGACCATCAAAATAATGCTTTTCTACTCCGGATAACTCCTCCAATTCTACTGGAAATGAACTTTCCTTTCTTCCATCCAAACTCATAAAAACGGAGCCGTCGGTTAATTTATTCAATACTTGAATGCCCTTTTGAATAGCATCAAATCTTCCATCTATGGCTACTGAACTATCCCCGGCTAATGGAGATGTATCAAAACCTGAAATAAATATATCCCTTGGTTCTTCGTCATTATCAGGTAATATATTATACGGTCTTTGCATGAATAATGGCCAACCGCCATTCTCTTTTAAAAATGTCCTAATCTCTTCCCGATCAGCAGTCTCTACATCAGGACTATTTAAGTCTTTGTACGATATTTCCTTATCGGCTAAAATCACCACCTGATCAATTGCCCGTTTCAACCCTCTATTAATTTCAACTACCTCACCACTTACGGGAGAAACAAAAAAAACATCGGGATGCTTTTTATCGAAAAACAAAGCCTGACCAGCCAAAACTTCATCCCCTTCTTCAACCACCAATTTGGGAATTGGGGCAATATTGTTAAAATTAAAGGGCTGAACAGCATATCTACTGGTAAAAACATCTTCTATTTCTTGATGACTTTCACCTTTTAGTTTGATATCTGTGCCCTTCTTTAATACATGAATATTGGCACCTGTACCTTCCTCATCGGACGTCGACCCTATGTCAACACCGGTTTTTACAGAAAGTACCTGAACCATACTGTTCCCAACTACAGCAACAGCACCGAGGACCAATACTCCCAAAATAAGTATCACACCAATAGTTACCATATTGCCTTCACCACCGGATTGCCCAAAAGCAAGACCCGTACTTAACACAATAAAAAATAATGTCCGAAAAATAAAAGGTAAAAACTTACTGGAAGCGGATAAAACCTTCATGATCAATAATATAATATCATTAACAATTATTCTGCAAATATATGAATGATTATAAATATGAAGCTAATCAATCAATACCGGATTAAATTTTAGATTTATTCTAAATAATCCTCTACAGAATATCTTCAAATTCGATGCGCGAAGGTAAAAATTAACTTTTCAATTAACAATATAAAATGAGGGTATTTTACAATTATTCGACCACTTTAATAGTAAAATTTACTGAAGATATAGGTGGCTCCGTATTTGCCAACACATCTACGGTAACTTCCTGAACCCCCAGGTCTTGCTCCGTGCTATCGTAGATAACTTCCAATGTACCTGATGCACCAGGATCAACAGGTGTTCTGGGCCAATTTAGTGTAGAACAATCACATCCGCTAGCCACTTCAATTACCAAAGGAGCTGTTCCTGTATTTTTAAAACTTATTTCCGATGTTTTCTTTGATCCCTTTTTTAATTCACCAAAATCATAATCATTTTGTCCAAATTCTACTTTGGGCATTCCGGAAGCATCACTGCTGCCTTCCCCTGTATTTGTATCTTCTCTTTTCCGGACCTTTTTCTTTTCTGATTGAACGGGGATACTGGTAGGTCCCTCTATTATCGTAAACTCTGTTCTCCTATTTAGTAAATGTTCTTCTTCTGAGCAATCAACACCATTAGAACAGTGATTGAGCAATCGATTTTCTCCATATCCAACAGCCTGCACTCTATTTTCATCAATGCCCCTTTCGACCAGGTATCTTTTAGCTGAATTTGCTCTTCGCTGAGAAAGATCCATATTGTAAGGATCATTACCCCTGCTATCCGTGTGCGATGAGAGCTCTATTACCATTGTAGGATAATCAGTCAATAAATTATACAAAAAGTCAAGATCTTGTTCTGCCTCCATTTTGATTCGATCATCATCAAAGTCGTAATAAATATTATTAAGTCGGATTGGCTCATTTTTAGAAATAACTTCTGGCTCTTCTTCTACAGGTAATTTGTCTAATCGAAATACACCTTTAAAATCCTTAGACTCTGTCACCCCAACTGTATTAAACCCTACGGTATCAGAAATATACCCTTCTCTGGAAACCAGAACCTGATATGCTTTATCCGCATCAATTGAAAAGGTAAAATCATTACCTTCAGGATTGTATTGCACATCGGGAGAGCCCCATTCATTTTCCACAACGGGAAAAACTGAAATACTAGCCTCATTCAAGGGTGTCTCCCCATCAAATACCGTCGCCAACAATCGTACAATTATTTCCTTATTATCCAATTTATAAATATCATCACAGCAAGTAGAGCTTTGAATTGACCTCGTTCCCTGTCGATTAGATACCAAATAGGCATTCATTTCCTCTGTGGGTGGGTAATAATAGGTTTCATCAAGAGTAGAATTAACTCCCTTACCAATGTTTTCCACCCGGGTCCAGGAATCCCCTGTCCACAAGGCGCTAATAATATCAAATCCTCCCATGCTCGGATGTCCATCCGAACTAAAATACAATGTATTACTTAGAAAAATGGGACTAATTTCATTCCCCGGTGTATTTATTTCAGCACCTAATGGGATTGTATTTCCTGCCTCATTTGGAGCATTAAGAGGGGCGTAAAAAATATCAAACCCTCCAAGACTACTTCCACCGTCATAAGCAAAAAATAAGACTTCCCGACCTGAAAGATTTCCAACTGATGGATTTTTCACAATTCCATTAGTTGGCAACCCTTCCACTTTCTGAGGTGAAGACCACCCTCGCCCACTTCCCTGGCTATAATAAATCGCACCAGATTCTATCTTTGAACCAGACAATGTAAAATAGGTAAAATACATACGTCTCCCATCTGGTGTTACAAATACATTACCTATATGACCTCTATCTCCACGCAATACTCCTTCTACCGGTTGTGCTCTTCTGGTAAATTCACCATCGGAATTCATTTGAGCACTAAATACTTTGGATTGTCTATTCACATCTTCTCCTTCCTGAAGCAACTTATTTTCACCAAACGAAGTAAAAAACAAATTCCCTCCGGATACAGGGATGGGAGTCCCCTCTGAATTTCGGGTATTTATTCTAGTGCCTAGATTTACAACCTCAATATTTTCAGGACTTTTCAACCTTTCCGCCATATTTATACCTTGCAGCTCTACATCGGCTACTCGGGTAATTGAATCACTATACATTCCTTCCTGAATTTCCTGGAATACTATTGCAGATTCATTATATTTTCCATTTGATTTTAATACTTTACCATAATTCAACCTGGCAAGCGGATAATCGCCTTCAGCATCCTTATCCAATAAACGAGCATACCAACGCTCTGCTCGCTTATAATCCCGAATTTTATAGTATAATTCTGCAATTCGAGACATATATTTCACATTCCGCTCTTCACGATATACTTCATTATACCATTCCAATGCATTGTAATAATCATTTTTAAAATAAGCAGAATCTGCTGCTTCGATCTTAAATCGCAAAGGGATTTCAGAAAGGGGTTGGCTGATCAAATAACCACTTTGCAGTAAGATAAAAGATAATATAATATACCGTAAATACTTCATATTCAATAATTAGAATGCCGGACACAAAATAACTTCTTTAACCTTTGGACGTTTGAAGATTTTGCCAATATACCTTACGCCAATTTCAAAACTTTGAGCTGGACTCAAAGGCGATGTACTGAGGTCATATCCTACTCCTACCCGAAGTGATTTGTACTCTAATCCCGCCAGCACCTGAACTGCATCACCTACTCTATAACCCAATCCTCCCATCAGTCGAAAATCACTATCCTGTGCAAGACGATACCCCAACTGTGCCTGGCCATACCCCAAAAACAATCCCGTACGCAAATGAGCTACCACCGCCGGTTCTATCGTCATTTGATCATTGATTGAAAAAACGCCATTCCCATGGATATTAAATTGCATTCCCTCTTCACCACTACCAGAATTTGTCAATTGATACTCAATCGGCAAAAGATGCTTTGCAGCAATTCCAAATCGAAATTGATCGGTTTCATTGATATTTGATGTAAACATTAAGCCTGCACCAAGTTCCGTACCTCCCGAGGATTCCATTTTCAGATCTTGTTGGCCCTGCCCCTGATCTTCAAAGATATATTCATTTATATCACCAATTTTCATGCTTTGAGATCCACCGTTAAGTGCAACGGTAAAAACATTTCTTCTCTTTTTGTCCAAAGCAAGGTGGTATGATATAAAACCATTAAATCCTGTAGTCGTCAGTTTGCCTATTCCCGCCTGATCCTGAAAAAAATTAACCCCTACCCCTATCCAGTCTTCTTTTTTCAGTCCAATGGCCAAAGGGGCATCTATAGATAAAGATGGAGTAGTAAACTGGTTAGGCAAAATGTTAGACCATTGATCTCTATAAATAGCAGTCACTCTAAAACTGCCACTATAAGCCCCGGTATTAGCAGGATTCAACACCAATGGCTGAAGATCATATCGGGTAAAATGTAAATCCTGAGCCGTAAGTTTAATTTGACTTAACAAGAAAAACAAAAAAAATATTGGTAGAAATATACGCAGCATATAATTCATTATTACTTAATATTTCAAATATAGCACATTACAGATTTTTTCTAATCTGAATTACCATAAAATTCCACGTTTTAACGCCATACCTAACTTATCGTGCAGACAATCAACTATTAAGGATTTGACGCTACATACTTAATGCAGACAAAATAATATAAAAAACATTGAATCCGTGATTTTATTAAAAATTTTGTCGGAATAACGTACTTATTCATTCTCAATTATAATCATGTAGTTTCTTCAGGGAAATGACCGGCATTTTGGTACTAGATATCGAATTATAATTACTAAATCCGTTAAAATCGAATTATCAAAATTTTCCCATACTTTAGGAGAAATTATTTTTATCATCAGGAAAAAATTTTATGGCTACTACCTGGATTGTCTTGTCTATACTTTTGGTAATAAGTTTACTAATCCCTTTGATCCGAAGTCAATACTGGATTGTAAAAGCGCTGGAATACCCTATGTTGCAACAATTAGGTATTACGGTTTTTTTACTGGTAACCGGACTTGTTATTTTCCAAAATCCGCCTCTAATCATCATTATATTATTGATATTGCTGATCGTTGGTTTTATTTATCAAATCTATAAAATACTACCTTACACGTCCGCATTCCACCCGGAAATGAAAAGCAATACCGAGAATACCGGATCAATACCCATCTCTATATATGTAAGTAATGTTTATCAATATAATACACAGTATCAAAAGACATTGGACCAGATTAGAAAATACAAACCTGACTTTATTGTTCTTCTAGAAACCAATAAAAAATGGGCTGACCAACTCAATTCGCTTAGGTCTGAATATTATTCAATAGAACAACCACAGGAAAATACTTATGGAATGTTATTTTATTCAAAATATAAAATTGAAGAACAAGATGTCCATTTTCTTATTAAAAACGATATTCCCTCCATTGAAGCAATCATCCATCTGGGCAACGAAAAGAAAATTAAATTTTGGATAATCCACCCAGAACCTCCATTCCCGGGAGAAAGTGATGATACCGAGAAGAAAGACAAGGAATTAATTCAAGTGGCAGGAAAAATAAGAAATGAGAATTTACCGGCCATTGTAGCCGGGGACCTCAATGATGTAGCCTGGAGCAAAACAACCTTGTTATTCAAAAAATTATCAAATATGATTGATCCCAGAATCGGCAGAGGTTTTTACAATACCTTCCACGCTAAAAATCCATTTATACGTTTTCCACTAGACCATATTTTTTTCTCAACTGAATTCAAATTAGTTAAGTTGGAAAGAGGAACCAATACCGGTTCGGATCATTTCCCCCTATTCATACAGACCTCATTCAATGGCCTTCATAAGAATGATCAACATTCAGAAGATATCCTGGAAGAAGATAAAGCCGAAATCCAGGAAATCATGCAAAAATGACCATCTATTTTGAATCAATTGCCTTTCGCACACTTCCATGGGTAAGAAGTAACTGTTTGGAAGCATCATAATCCAACCCTGTTTCATTTTGGATCATACGAACTCCTCTGTCAACTAATTTTGAGTTACTCAATTGCATATCTACCATTTTATTCCCTTGTACCCTTCCCATTCCAATCATTGCGGAAGTAGAAATCATATTCAAGACCAATTTCTGTGCAGTTCCAGATTTCATACGCGTACTCCCCGTTACTACTTCCGGTCCGACAACCACTTCAATCGGGAAATCAGCGTTCTCAGCTAATGGACTTCCGGTGTTACAAGTTATGCAACCAGTTAAAATATTATTTTCTCTACAATTTCTGAGACCTCCAATTACATACGGAGTAGTCCCGCTTGCGGCTATCCCAATGACTACATCACGTTCGTCAACTTGGTGATCTTTCAAATCTTTCCAGGCCTGAGACGTATCGTCTTCCGCACTCTCCACAGACTTACGAATTGCAATTTCTCCTCCTGCCATAATTCCAATGACAAGATCCTCGGGCACACCATAAGTAGGTGGACACTCTGAAGCATCTAATACACCAAGCCTTCCTGACGTTCCTGCCCCGATATAAAATAATCTTCCACCACTTTTCATCTTTTCAATTATCGCTTCAATCAAAGGTTCAATCTTATCCAAAACTGCTTCAACTGCCAAGGGCACTCTCTGATCTTCTTTATTAATAATAGAGATAACCTCTCTTACTGATTTCTTTTCAAGATCATTATATTCCGATGATCGCTCTGTAATTTTTTCCATGTTAAATTGGTGAATATTAATAATCCTCAAAAATAGCATAAAAAAAAGAGGAGACTAACATCTCCTCTCTCTATTCTATATAATTAAATATAGAAACCATGAAACCTATCCTTCTACTAATATTCCATTTTCCTTTTTCATTTCATTCTTAATGTCCATGATACAATCATCAAAGTCATCATACACATGTTCTTCTTCTATCAAGCTCGGCATAAAGTCAATTTTTCTCAATTGAGCTTCAGTCCTTTCATTAAGTCCGGTAATAAATATTTTCGCTCCTTGTTTTTTAAGGTCCTCTATGATATCCTCCAGGGCATATAATCCTGACTGGTCGACAAACGGGACCCTTTCAAACCTAAAAACGAAATAATCAATACCTTCGACATCTCCCATAAAATTCTTCATTGAAGAACTAAACCCAAAAAATATGGGACCATACAAATGCTTGATATAAACCTTTTTTAGAAAATCAGTGGTAAGTTCTTTTTCATCCTCCCACTTTAATCCATTGTTATTTTCATTTTGATAATCGTCAAGATTTTTGACGGTTGTATGTTCTTCCGACATCTCACTCATTTTCTTCATAAACAAGAATGTCGCCAATACCATACCGATACCTACTGCCTGTAAAAGGTCAACAAATACCGTAGCAACTAGTACAATTAACATAATTATAGAGTCTGATTTTGGTACGCTTCTTATATGTCTGAAGCCTTTGTAATCAATTATTCCAATTCCAACTGTAATCAATATTCCCGCAAGTACTGAAAGAGGAATTTCGGAAGCTAAAGTTCCCAATCCCAACAATACGACTAATAAAAATAATCCGTGAACCATTCCGGATATTCTGGTTTTACCTCCTGCATTAATGTTTACCACTGTTCTCATTGTGGCACCTGCACCAGGAATTCCACCAAAAATAGAAGAAACCATATTACCTATTCCCTGTCCGACCAATTCCTTATCAGAATTGTGTCTGGTCTTAGTCAAATTGTCGGCTACCACGGAAGTCAGCAAACTATCTATGGCACCTAGTGCTGCCAATGTTATTGCAGGCATAAGGACCGTAGGAATATCTCCCAGTCCAAAATTCAAAAATGAGGAAATTTTCAATTCAGGCAATCCTCTTGGTATATCACCAATTTTAGGTACTTCCCATCCTAATAAAAGAGTAACCACCGGCATTATAATAATTGCTACAAGTGTTGATGGTATAGCTTTTGTAATTTTAGGAAATAAATATATAACTCCGATTGTCAACGTTGCTATTATGACTGAAAACCAATTTATATCAGTCAGAGCAGTTCCAATGTTAAGGATTATGTCAGTAATCTTTTTGGGAGAAGCTTTGCCAAAGAAAGGAAAAATTTGCAAAATTATTATAATAACACCAATCCCAGACATAAAACCAGATACCACAGGATAAGGAATAAATTTTATGTACTGACCTACCTTCAACACACCCAAAACAATCTGGATTGCCCCGGCCAGTAAAAATGTTAACAAAATTACACCGATTGCATTTTCCAATCCTCCGTACTCGCTTACTGCTGTAGCAATTAGCACCGCAGAAACAACAGTCATCGGACCAGTCGGACCCGACACCTGCGTACTTGTTCCACCAAACATTGCTGCCAGGAATCCCAAAATTATAGCACCGTACAATCCGGCTTCAGCGCCCATACCTGATTGAACACCGAAGGCAAGTGCTAAAGGTAATGCAACCACTCCAGCGGTAATTCCACCAAATAAGTCGTCTTTTATATATTTAAAATTGAATTTAAAAAGGTTCATAGTTTCCGTTTATGAATATTGATTAATTAAAATTTCAGTCTATTTCGTAGACTAATAATTGATCACGTAAACAACAACTTCTTGAATATGAAGTCATTGATGTTAGTTAATTAAATAAATTTTGTAAACTTAGTTTAAAATGTGATTGTACGCAGAAAGGCATATCCTACATATACTTGTTGCATGATGAACCCAGCAGATTTCACTAAAACAAATATTGATTTGTATTCTGCGTTATGAACCTAGAAATTCGGGTGGTGGTAAAATAACCTTTGAAATGTATTTGCATTCAGAATCTAAAATATCTAATCCAATATGTGAATTGGAATACCCTAGATCTATTTCCAAATAATTATACAGGAATTCATCTTTTGATTCCTCTTCTGCCCCTAATAATAGATTGGCAAGACTGGTTTCCTTTACTTCTTCTTCCATGCCAGCAAGTACAACTGAAGAATTTAGATATGAAGAACTGTCACTGTCAAACGTTAAATAAAAAAATGTACATGCCTGCACAACCATTACTAGCGTAAGGGTTACCGTAATCAGGACATTAAAAGAATGTATCTTGTTGTACATATATTTTATAATAAGAGCATCTGCAAATATACAAATATTGAAAACTATCTTCTATAGTTTTTAATCCTTTTCAAGATTATTAACATAAAGAACCATTGGAAGTCATTCTCTATGCAAAAGTCTTTACGTCTCATAAACACGTAACAAAGAGGTTTGTTCTAAAAATGCTATCAAACTCATACAATTTTCTGTAACTGCTACTTCTTCATCTCAAAAATAAAAAATTCCCACTCCACAGTGGGAATTTTAAAGAACCGAAAAATCCATGGTTTAGAACTTGTACGTGTAAAACTAGAACTAACTTCTTATATTAAACTCATTCGTCATATATCTTAATTAATATATAAATCAATCATTTAGTTCCAGTTATAACACTTATATTGTTAAATATATTATGTCTTATCATAAAAATTCATATTTCCCGTTTCAAATTAATCAATTGTGACCAGCCCCTTATCTCCGTTCCCCACCAAAAATAATACCTATTCAAAATCTAATACACATAATCCTGTCGCTCAACCAAGGCATAAAAGTCCTTTTCAAGAGGAAGGTATCCCTGGTCATAACAGAAGTAATAAACATTACCATTCTTAGTTCTATATACATTTGTGAAATAGGAAAAATCAAATTTTTTTTGTTGCAACTGCCTTTTATGAACTTTGGTCTTTCCACTGGGATTTAATTCAGCTAAGACTCGTCTATTCTTTCTCAGAATACGGTTTACTTTTCGCATAAGATTATTAGTATTCCGATTGAGATGGTTATTATAGGTTGATCTACACTCAGAATTACAAAATTTTTTATCTACCCTCCCTTTTAAAGGTTTGCCACATTCCATACAAGTTCTGTCCCTATTCATCACATCAACAAAACAATTTAAAGTTAAACACTATCATAGTACATGAATTTGATAACTACATATAGAATATCCTTCTAATGCGCAAAGCATGATGGTTCATCTCTAACAATAAAGCTAAACCGAGAAAAGAATATAATAAAAATTTACAATTTCTAATAACAATCAACAACACAAAGACAAAATTCTTTGAAGCCAATCACTTCAATAATATTAAATATCCTGGGGGCGACAAATATGTTATAGGTTTAGAGTGAGTATACCAGAGCATACATGGTTTGCCCGTTATCCTGTGGAAGATTCCTGAAACCTTATTCGGATACAGTAAAGGCAATGTTTTCACCTTCACCATTCAAGCCAGAGAATTCGAATTATGGAAAAACATCAGTAACTTACCTAAATTAGACCAATTATTAAAGGGATCTCTTTTCTTTAATTGACCAATTTCTCGATGAAAATTAGATGCTCAAATGAAAGCTGAATTCAAATGTTGCAAATACCCTTTTGATATTTTTAATAATATTTTTTGATCTATCTCCTTTTTCTTTGGGGAAATGGTAATTTAGAGATTTCAAAAAGCAGCGGCGCAAATTATCAAAACAATATATGATTTTCGCTAATACCAATACGGGTCCTTACTTACACCAAATTATTCAAGGAATATGCTACGACATTTATTACCATTAATACTAATTCTGGTCACAATGAGTCAACTCTCCTCTCAAAACTACCTTGATGAAATAAAAACAAAGTGGGTAAATGCCCACAAGTATATGATGGAATTAACGGCTAATACGCCTGATTCTCTGTATCATTTTCGTCCTACCGGAGAATCGATGACATTACAAGAACAAATAATACATACGGGTAGTAATATGATTCGCCTTTCAAACGGGCAATTGCAATTTAATAAAATAGCAAAGCCAGAAATTAATGTTGAAACAGCTTCACCTGAGGAGACGAGGTCTTATCTAGATGCTGCATTTAAATATGCTCTGCAAGCAATTGAAAATGAATCGGATGCTTCGTTGAATACGATAAGTCAAAACTTTTTTGCCGGCCCCAAATCACATAGACAAATAATTAATGTAATGAACGACCATGTAGCCCATCATCGAGGTCAAATAATCGTATATCTGAGATTAAATGGGATATCGCCACCTCGTTACGTCGGTTGGTAATCATTTGTTTTAGTTCCTATTCTGCCCTCCTTGTTGTATATCGGGTAACGAAAAGAACGGTAAACTTTCCTGAAACTTTTTTTAGTCAGCACTATTTGCCACAAATTATTGTGATTGGCCCTAAATGCACCTGCACAGCAACTAAGGTAATAAATCCACATTCGATAAAATGTCTCATTATAATTTTCTTTTATCCTTGGCCAATTTTTTTTAAATCTTTTGAGCCAGGCCATTAAAGTAGTATCGTAATATTTCCCAAAATTATGCCAGTCCTGTAGAATAAATTTCTGGCCCATTGATCTGGCAACCTGCTGAGCTGAAGGAATCAAACCATTTGGGAATATATATTTATGGATCCAGGGATCAGCAGTAAAAGAGGTATCGTGGCTTCCAATGGTATGAATTAAGGTAATGCCATTGTCTTTCAAAGCTTCATATACTTTTTCCATATACACTTTATGGTTCTTGAAACCCACATGCTCGAACATTCCTATAGAGACAATCCGATCAAATTTTTCGCTAATATTTCTATAGTCTTGAATGCGAATTTCTGCCTGAAGGTCTTTGCAACGTTCCTTCGCCAACTCCGCCTGTGCTTTTGAAAGGGTTATTCCCAGCACATCGACATCGTAGTTTTCAGCTGCATATTTCACAAAACCGCCCCATCCGCACCCGATATCAAGGACTTTCATACCTGGGCTTAATTTCAACTTTTCGCAAATCATTTCCAGTTTCTTATTCTGCGCTTCATCCAGGTTCTTGGCACCATCCCAATAACCACAAGAATACATCATATTTATCCCCAACATTTCACGATACAAATCATTCCCAATATCGTAGTGGTGTGCTACAGACTTAGAGGAACGGGATATCGTTTGCAAATTCAACAACCTTGCCTTCAAGTTTTGAAATGCAAGAGAAAAGTTATTTTTCACCTTTTCATTGATATCAGCGGTCAATAATCGATCAAATAACTGGTCCAATCGTCTACATTCCCACCAACCTTCCATATAAGATTCTCCAAGCCCCATCGACCCATGGATTAATGTCCGCCTGTAAAATTCAGGATTCAAAACTTTTATATCCCAAGGATTATCACCCTCAAATTCTACTCCACTTCCCCGTATCAATTCGTTCAGCTTTAGCTTATAACTATTATTCATACATAAAAGTGTTTTACTAAACAATTAGAAATAAATATTTAAACATCAAATACTTACGCCCATTCTATTAAATTAAGCCAACAACTATTTGAACTATAAATTAAAAAAAAACTTTAAATTTATAAACTCACTCTTCCGCAAAATTTATCAATACCATAAAATATATTGTATAATTAGGATCAAAATCGTATTATCATGTTTATTAAACTATAAAGTGTAATTTAATATTCCAGATCCTAGGGTAATACGAAGGGTTAGAATCTAAAAATTAACACAAATATGAATGACTTAGATGTCGTTAATTGGGGAATTATAGGGGTAGGAGATGTTTGCGAAGTAAAAAGTGGTCCGGCTTTTAGTAAAATACCGGGGTCAAATCTTGTAGCTGTAATGCGACGTAACGCATCAAAAGCAAAAGATTACGCAAAAAGGCATAATGTACCACACTGGTACAGTGATGCGGATGAATTGATACAATCTGCAGACATTAATGCGATCTATATTGCCACACCTCCTCATATGCATGCCCATTATACAAAATTGGCAGCGGCAGCAGGTAAACCCATCTACGTAGAAAAACCAATGGCCAGGAATTTCAAAGAGTGCAACGAGATGATTCGTATCTGTAATGCGTCAAATGTTAAATTATTTACAGCCTATTACAGACGGTGTCTCCCTAATTTTTTGAAAATAAAATCCATCATCGATGAAGGGGTTTTGGGGGAGGTCAGATATGTAGATTTACATCTCACCCAACCACTAAAAGATGTCGATTTACCACCTGAAAGTTCGGGAAACTGGCGAATTAACCCCGAAATTGCAGGAGGAGGTTATTTTTATGATTTAGCCTCCCACCAGCTTGATTTCTTAGATTATTTATGGGGTCCACTAAAAAACACTAGGGGTATATGCTTGAATCAGGCCCGCAAATATGAAGCAGAAGATATTGTTTCCGGTACCTTTACTTTCGAAAACGGGATTTTAGGACAGGGTCTGTGGTGTTTTACAACCTCTGAAATATCCTCGAAAGATCAGGCTGTAATCGCAGGAACAAAGGGAGAAGTCCGTTTTTCATATTTTGGAGATACCAACGTGTATCTTTATATCGAAAACCAAAAAATAGAAACATTCACCTTTGAAATGCCTGCACATGTACATCAACCATTATTGGAAACTGTCGTCAAAGATTTGCAAGGAAAAGGGATATGCCCCAGTACAGGGATAAGCGGAGCACGAACGAATAAAGTTATGGAAGATTTATGCCAATGGGTTCCCCTTTAGGTTTTGCGAAAAATCACTACCCTATCGTCTTTTGACGGCAATATTGTAAATCTCCATTTCTCGGCAATAAATGCTATTGTTTGCCTATGAAAAAATATAACATGTGTTTGATCATTCACGTAATGCCACGTCCTAAAGGCTTTCAGGGATTGATAAAAATCTGTCATTATCACCAACAGGCTGCCACGTTTCATTAAATTACAAAGAAAGTCCAGTTCATCGGATGGGTTGAAAAAATGTTCAAAGCATTCAGTGGCAAATATAAAATCATAACATTTGCTATTCATTCCATTTTGGTAAAAAATAGGATCGTAATTGTCACATTTAAATCCTTTGTTCTTCAGAATAACAGACAATGTTGGCTTTGGCCCGCATCCAAAATCAAGTCCACCTGCTCCTTCCTTTAAATATGGCAGGGCAGGTTTAATGGCTCTGTTTAAGAACCGCACATAACCAGGAAATTCAATTCCGTTTTTGTGCGTCAAATACCGCTCCTTTTCCTCTTGATATTCAGGCCTAAAAACGGGATCTATAAAGATAGAATAACAATGGTCACAAAATCTAAATATTCTGTCGTCAGGGCCTTCTATGATTTTTATTGGTCCTCTGTTGCCACATAGCGGGCAGTCCATAAATTATATTTTATCCACTACAACTTTGTAAGTGGGATCTTCGATTACATTTACATCAATTAAAGCATCCGCATTTTTCAATAACTTCCTGCAATCAGGACTTAAGTGCTTTAAATGAACTTTCTTACCAACTTTTTGATACCTTTCCGTTAATTTATTCAACGTGTCTATTGCAGACATATCCACTACCCTACTTTCTGAAAAATCGATTACGATTTCTTCCGGATCATTTAAGATATCAAATTTATCATTAAACACCGCGGTAGAACCAAAAAATAAAGGGCCATAAATTTCATAATACTTCACCCCATTTTCATCCATTCTCTTTCTTGCCCTAATTCTTTTGGCATTGTCCCAAGCAAATACAAGCGCTGAAATAATAACACCAATCAATACAGCCAATGCCAAATTATGCAAAAAGACCGTAATTACAGCGACAAGAATACCAACAAAAAGATCGGTCTTGGGTATTTTACCTATCATTCTAAAACTTACCCATTCAAAGGTCCCGATAGATACCATTATCATTACCCCTGTCAGAGCAGCCATAGGCAATTTACCAATTAAACCAGCCCCGAACATAATAAAAATCAATAACATAACAGCAGCTACGATACCAGATAAACGTGCTCGAGCTCCAGAGGATATATTAATTAAACTTTGTCCCAACATTGCACAACCACCCATGCCGGAAAAAAATCCCGACAATACATTTGCTGTGCCCTGCGCTACACATTCTTTGTTGCCACGCCCTCTGGTTTCAGTTATCTCATCAATAATATTTAATGTCAAAAGACTTTCGATCAAACCTACACCTGCCATAATAACAGCATATGGGGTAATCACTTGAAGCGTTTCAAAAGTAAAAGGGACCATGGGAATATGGAACGGCGGGAATCCGCCTTCTATCGAAGCAAGATCACCCACAGTTTTTGTATCGATTCCGAAAGTTATTACTATCCCAAAAACTACTAAAATAGCAACAAGGGAAGAAGGTATTGCTTTACTCAATTTTGGTAAACCCCAAATAATAAACATAGTGACCACTACAAGTCCCAATAAAGTATAAAGAGGGTTTCCGGTTAACCATTCACCATCTGAGTTCTTAAATTGTCCCAGTTGAGACATAAAAATAATAACGGCCAATCCATTCACAAATCCATATACAACGGGTTGAGGAACTAATCTCATAAATTTTCCTAATTTAAAAATACCCGCTAGTATTTGTAATATTCCTGCCATGACAACCGTAGCAAAAATATACTCCGGGCCATGAGATATAGACAAAGACACAATCACTACTGCAACCGCTCCGGTAGCTCCTGATATCATACCAGGTCTTCCTCCCAAAACTGAAGCCACCAATCCCATAACAAATGCAGCATATAACCCTGTCAAAGGTGATAATTCCGCCATAAAAGCAAAAGCAATGGCCTCCGGAATAAGGGCTAAAGCAACTGTAAGTCCAGATAAAATCTCAATTTTATAATCAACTTTCTGCTTAAAATCAAAAAGGTTTAAATACTTTTTCATGTAATGTATTTTGTAAATTAGTAGGAATTAGCGTTAGGTGGATTGGAAGAAACAGTATTGCATAAAAGGTCCTGGAGATTTACCAAATAAATGATCGGCACCACAACTACTGTTTTTTTTGAGGCCTGGCCTCCATGCAATACTCCATCAGGGCGGAGTAATACTAAAAATATTATATATAATTACTTGATCTTTCATAAGAAGCCACAAAAGTAATAAAATTCTGAAGAAGACCAAATATTCAACTTCTATATAATAAAATATGCAAAATAAACCAAATTACAAAATTTTAATAATACAATTAATCCCAATTAGCAAAACATATGACTTAACCTAATTATTATCACAAGTATTAATTTCCCGATTAAATTCAATCACAAACAGGTTTTTAAATTTATTTATTAAAGTTCTGTCTATAACTATATTTTCATATAATATTTTTTTATAATATTTGCATGGTGGATAAATCAATACATATCGATGAATTAGTTGAAAAAGTCATCCATAAGGATCGAATAGCTCTTTCAAAAGCCATTACACTTATTGAAAGCTCTCTTTCTTATGACCGCTCCATGGCAAGCTCATTTATGCAATTGATTCAACCATACAGATACCCCATCCCAAAAATCGGGATAACCGGTAGTCCCGGAGTAGGCAAAAGCACCTTTATAAATGACTACGTAAAAGGGATTGGGCGTAATACCAAAATTGCTATACTGACAATTGATCCTTCGAGTTCCTTCACAGGTGGTAGTTTACTTGGTGACAAGACGAGAATGTCTGATATAGTTGACTATGACAATGTATTTATCCGCCCGAGTCCTTCAAAGGGTAAGTTAGGAGGTATTTCAATACATTCGTGGGAGACCGTACAGATTTGTGAAGCTGCAGGATTTGACCAAATACTTATTGAGACGGTGGGAATCGGACAATCCGAAATAGAAATAAAATACCTGGCGGATGAAATTGTTTTTCTTGTTCAACCGGGAAGTGGAGATGAATTACAGGGCATCAAAAAAGGGATCCTGGAAATAGCGAATAAAATAGTCGTTACAAAAACAGATCTTGACCCTAAACTGGCCCAAACTACCGTTCACCAACTCAAAACCGCACTCCATCTTTCCGATATCCAGGCTAAGGGCAATGGTTTGTCTTATTATCAAATATCGACAAAAGATTCAGCATCCATCAATACTTTAATAGAAGACCTGACTAAAATAAAGCCAGGAAAATTAAACAGGTTCTGGGAATTTTGGTTTCAGAAACATATCAATCAACTTTGTATAGACTTTTTGACCAATCATCCAAAATTTAAAACGGAACTAGGACGCATGGAAAGGCAAATAGCAAATGGGGACACATCACATTTTAGAGCAATCGAGTTACTTCAAAACACCCTGAATAAATTATGTTGAAGATCCAAACCTGCAAAATAATCAGCACCATTTCACTCATCTTAAGTATTCAATTCACTCTACTATCTCAGCCCATTGGTTGGAGAAATCCAATCAATGGTAAAGTTCTCCTTTCAGGAACATTTGGAGAATTACGGGGTAACCACTACCATGGAGGAATCGATATCAAGCCATCTGAGGGTGGCCACCAACCTGTATTAGCAGTAGCAGACGGTTATGTAAAAACGATAAAAATACATGGAGGATCATACGGGAATGCATTACTGCTGCAACATAAAGATGGTTTTCAAAGTTTGTATGGTCACCTTAATGGATTTGAACGGAAAATTGATTCAATTGCCTATAGTATTCAATACAGGGATTCTTCATTTCAAATTAATGAGGTTCTTGATACTACAAAATTACCTGTCAAACAAGGTGATGTAATTGGATACATGGGAAATACTGGATATTCATTTGGGCAACATTTGCATTTTGAAGTCAGACATATTTCTGGTACCCATTACAATCCATTAAAAATAATTCCGCAAATAGAGGATAAAACTAGTCCGCGTTTTAGAAAATTGCGCCTTAATTACCTGGATGCTAATGGCCGGGAATACAGGGATGAATTGCTCTCGGTAAAAAATCTGGGGGCCAATAAATTTTCAGCTGGCAATATAAAACTTAATGGATTTTATTTCTCAATAGCTGTAGATGTAGTCGACCTCCATGAAGAAACGTATAATCAAAATGGAATCTATCAACTTGATATGTATGTAAATGACAGTTTGTATTATAGGATAAATGTGGATTCACTTACTTCCCATGACCGGCATTATTATAATAACAAAATAGATTATACGCATTCAGACCATCAAAAAGCTATTTTTCACAATCTCCAACATCAATCTATATATTACTTACCAATCGTAAATACCTCTACTTCAGGACTTTTAAAACTCACTCCATTCAAATCAAAGGAAATTCAAATCGTTGCTAGTGATTTTCAAGGGAATAAATCGACTCTTCATCTCACTCTGAGCCAGGTCGATCAAGTCCAAATGAATTATAACCACATTTACAATTTTGTAGTTGGGAATTCGGAGTCTCAAAAAATTGAGCTGGACCATTACACTGTATTATTTCCAAAAAACAGTCTGGGGAAGGAAAAAAGACTGTATGTTTTTGAAGAGCAGGAAGTAATAGACAATCAATCTCAATGGATTCTCCACCTGGACAAAGATCGAATTCCCATATTTGAAGATCTCACCATCCAGTTAAGAGACCATCGGCCCATCAACGAAAAAGAAAAATGGGTCATGGCTTCCTGCACAGACAATAGTATTTATCCTCAAATCACTTATAAAAGTGAAAATGCCTTTATAGCCAAAGTAGGTCGCCTTGGAAATTATTGCCTTATCCAGGATACCATCCCTCCAACTATTCAGCTTCGTTCACAGAGAGGAAACGGTTGGATATTTAAAATATCAGATAACCTATTTCCCTTTTCCCAATTGGATATAGAAGCTACCATTGACGGAAAATGGGCATTGGTTAAAGAAGAATTTAAAAAGAACACCATTACCTTTTCAGATTTTGACCGGTTCAAGAATGGACAAAAACACAATTTTATACTTTCCGTTACGGATGGGTGCGGAAATAAGTCCGTATTTGAATCAGAATTGTAAAATATTTTTTTTAATTATGTTTCTTCTATAAAATTCCAAATGTTAGAAGAAATATACTACAATGATTAAATTTAAATTCCTTACTTACCAAATAACAATATTTTTAATTTTTATATTCTTCTGCCCGTTTACCCTACTAAGTCAGAATGATTTCGTAAGCAAGGTGTACCCCTATCTGGATGCAGCTAATTCCAGATGGTTTTATTTTTCTTCTGCTTGCAGACCATTTGGCATGGTGAATTTAAGTCCGGACATGGTAAAAGACGGTGCCTGGAATTCAGGGTACCGATACCATAGAGACAGTATCCACTTCTTCAGCCATATCCACGCCTGGCAAATTTCAGGTATTCCCGTAATGGCTACAACAGGGAAATTCAAAGGACATCTTGGATCAGAGGAATATCGATCTTCCTATCATCATGATACTGAAAACACTTATCCTGGCTACCATAAAATCCACCTGGAAGATTATAACATAACAGCAGAATTAACTTCCACTACCCGGGTTGGCTTTCATAAATATACTTTCCCCGCCTCAGATAGTAGCTTTATTTTCCTTGATCTTGGAACCGTTTTGGGCCCGTCCGGGACAGATAAAGGAATGGCCAAAAGAGTTTCCGACCAAGAGATACAAGGATATGCCCTGATGGGTGCTACTTCGCGCCGACCCAAAGCCACATATGTATATTATTCAATTGTTTTGGACAAAAAGCCTACAAAAATAAATACCTGGCAGCATAATACTATTGGCGGTGAATTAAACCGCTTTGAAGGGGCAGGTGGAGGCGTTTACTTTCATTTCAAAACATATCAGGGAGAGGAAGTCAAAATGAAAGTAGGAATATCCTACGTCAGTGCGGACCAGGCACGAAAGAATATTGAAGCTGAACTTACCCATTGGAATTTTGAAAAAGTAGTCAATGAATCAAGGAGTGAATGGAATAAATTGTTGGGTCGCATTGAGGTAAAAGGTAATTCAAAAAATCAAATACGTAGGTTCTATACGGACTTATGGAAATCACTCCAAGGAAGGCGAATTATTAGCGATGCCAATGGAAAATATTGCGACATGACAGGGGATACACCAGCCATAAAACAAATACCATTGGATGACAAAGGGAAACCGGCCTTTAACCACTATAATTCAGACTCCTTTTGGGGTGCACAATGGACTATTACTACTCTTTGGCAACTGGTCTATCCTGGGATTGCCGAAGAATTTATCAATTCAATGTTACTCATGTATCAAGACGGTGGTCTTATTCCCAGAGGTCCATCCGGTGGAAATTATACATATGTAATGACTGGTGCTTCCTCCACCCCCTTTATAGTCGGTGCTTACATGAAGGGGATTAGAGGATACGATATCAAAGCAGCTTTTGAAGGAATCGTAAAAAATGGTCGTTCCGGAGGTATAATGGCCCATGCTGGTTATGAACATGATACGAAAAATGGAGGTGGGTTGGAAGAATATGTTGAAAACGGCTACGTACCATATCCCTTAAGCAATAAACGTTGGGGTGGTCACCAGGACGGTGCAGGCCAAACACTGGAATATTCTTTTCAGGACTGGTGCGTAGCGCAAATGGCTAAAAAGCAGGGTAATAAAAAAATATACAACGAATTTATAAAACGCTCCCATCACTGGAAAAATATTTTTGACCAGGAAATAAACTGGATTCGTCCCAAAGACCATGATGGTAACTGGAAAACCCCATATGATCCTTATGAATACAGGAACGGATTTGTTGAATCTAATGGTGCACAGGCTACCTGGTATGTTCCCCACGACCTTATGGGCCTCTCGCAATTGATGGGAGGAAATGAAAAGGCTTCCGCACAACTCAATTCCAGTTTTGAGGAAGCCCTTAAACTTGATTTCACTTCCGGAAAATCGCACTCAGCTGAAACCGAACGCAAAAATCGCCGAATCCCAATTAACTATGGGAACCAGCCCAGTATTCAATCCGCTTTTGTCTTTAATTACTTTCAAAAACCCTGGTTAACCCAATATTGGTCCAGGCAGGTACTTCAGAAAGCTTTTAGCGGATTATCACCGGAAAGTGGATACAATGGTGATGAAGATCAGGGCTTAATGGGATCTTTGGCTGTTCTTATGAAAATTGGATTATTTGAAATGCATGCTGGTTGCGCCCAAAATCCGTATTATGATATCGGAAGCCCTATTTTTGATGAGATAATAATACACCTTGATCAGGATTATTACCCGGGAAAAAACTTAAAAATTTCCGTAGAAAATAATTCCTACAATTCGCCCTATATTCAGCAAGCAATTCACAACGGCTCCAAACTACAGTCAGCTTTTATCTTTCATTCAGAGCTGGTAAAAGGAGGTCATCTATCATTGAAAATGGGAAATACTCCTAACAAAAATTGGGGGAGTTCGAATGATAACAACCCAGGATTACAATTAAAATAACTTTATTTTCCACAATAAAAATGTTAATCAATGTCCATTAAAAGAAGATCATTTGTAAAATCAGGCGTTATATCCATGACAGGACTTTCCATAATGCCAATGTCCAATTTTGACTGGACAAGGTCATCTCCTCCTCAAAATTTTTCACAATTTATATCAACACTAATTCCTATTAACGATCAAACGGTCCGACAAATACTGAAAAGAAAAATAAACAATCCCTCTTCACCCTGGCATGGAGGATACTTTAATCAGTACCAAATTCCAAACGCACACAGTACGAATTCGTTCGTAGTAAGAGGTTGCATATCCTATCTTTCCGAATTTTCACAATACTATAAATCCAAGTCATTGAAAGCCGACCTTGAATCCGCGATGGATTGCTTGCTAAACGTTCAATACGAAGATGGCACCATCGATTTGTATTCCACCAATTTCCACTCGACACCCGATACGGCTTTCATCGTCAATGACCTAATACCGACATTCAAAATGATGAAAAGTATGGGCTATGAGGAAAGCAATACTCTCCTGGAAAAAATGAAAACATTTATTCTCCGTGCAGGTCAATGTTTCATTACAGGAGGCATTCACACTGCAAACCATCGTTGGGTAGTTTCAGCGGCTTTAGCCCGGGTTTACTCAATCGATCCCCAAAAAAAATATATTAAAAGAATTGACGAATGGCTGGCAGAAGGTATTGACCAGGATAGTGACGGTCAATACCACGAAAGGAGTGTAAGTATCTATTCCCCGATTTGTAACAACATGTTCCTCACTATCGGCAAATTACTTAATCGAAAGGAATTTTTTGATATTGTCAGAAAGAACCTCGAAATGACTCTTTTTTATATCCAACCGGGTGGAGAGGTTCTTACAGAAGCATCCGATAGACAAGACAAAGCTACAATAGCGTATGTAAATAGATATTATCTTTCGTATCGATATTTTGCCATTTCGGATAAAAACGGTCAATTCTCATCAGTGTGTAAGTTAATCGAAGACAAAATGATCAACAGTGTCGTTGGCACTATTCCGTACATGTATGAATTTTCTGAATATCAGCATCCTCTGCCCCCCTCAAAACCGCTGCCTACCCGTTATTTTAAAAACTTCAGCCATTCCGGAGTAATTAGGATAAAAGAAGACCACTGGGACCTTTCAATAATTGAAAATAACCCTACATTTATGGTATTGATGAAGGGAAATGTCGTAGTACAATCTGTCCGTTTGGCCGCAGCTTTCTTCGGTTCCAAAGGGCAATTTATTCCCGAAGAACTAATGGTCGAAAATAAAAAAATCACGCTCAAAAAATCAATAACACACGGCTATTACCAACCCATCCCGGAAGACCGGGTATCCGGTAAGAATGGATGGGTTGAATATCCCAGGGATAAAAGGGGAATGAGTGAATTACAAACTATGAATTATACAGTTGTAATAAGCATAGAAGACTCTAAAGTAAAATTGGATATTGATGTTTCGGGCACTGATAATGTACCTGTTTCTTGTGAAATGAATTTCCGATCGGGGGATATAATATCTGGAATTAAAGATGATCTCCACGAAGAGCAAAGTTATTTCATCGACGAAGGCTATGCCGAAATCACGAACAACGGAGATACATTGAAATTTGGTCCCGGCAAAATGGAGCACCAGTGGGCGCAGATGAGAGGGATGCTACCAAAACAAAATGGTGAAAGCGTTTATATCACTGGGGTTACTCCCTTTAAACATACACTGTATTTTTCATAAAGTGCTCAATAAGAAAAATGCTCCCTGAAATATCTACTCCATAAAATTACTTTTTGCGATACCGAATTACAGGCATTTGACTCTTTCTGGACTTGTGAAGCTCCATATACTGATCCAATAATGGTCGTGCAGATTCTTTAACCCCCTCCGGGTCACTATACATATTTTTGGATATACGCTGACGCATTGCCTCAAACAGGCTTACGGCGCATGCTACGGAAATATTCAGGCTTTCAACCATCCCCATTTGAGGAATTATAAAATTCCCATCTGATTTTTGCAAAGCTTCCTGACTGACTCCATCACTTTCATTTCCGAATAAAAGCGCGGAGGGCTTGGACAGGTCCAGATCATACAATTCCTGGGACTTATCTGATAAATGAGTGGAAAAAATACGTTTATATTTTTTTCGTACTTCCTCAAAACAGTAATCGATATCTTGAAAATAATGGATTTGAACCCATTTTTTAGTTCCCGCTGTTGTCCTCTTACCAATTTTGAATTCTTTTCTCTGCAACTCTGGATCCGTATACAACACATATACATCTGATATCCCTATTGCATCACAAGACCGCATCGCAGCTCCTAAATTGTGGGTATCATAAACATTTTCCAGGATAATAGTGATATCTCTTTGCCTTTTATTCGCCAGGGACATATATTTTTGGAATCGTTCATCAGATATCTTCATACGGCTAAGTTTATTAAAATCTATTTTCCGCAGTAATGCATTTCCAGGTGGCCTAATATCTTATCGTATAAATAGAAAGTAACTACCCTTTTAGTTGGCTCTGGAATACTGGAAGTTCCGGAAAGAAACGATATTAACATGATCATTAAAAATATAAGGTTGGCCCTCGTATTCTCCTTTTATCATATCATATTTGAAAAAACAATCACGGCAATCTGAATTTTCAATATTTTGAATCCAATCAATTCCGTATTGATCTATGAGGCCCGTTAAGAGATAAAATATATCATATCCGTAGTACACTTCTTCACTGGCAAAGTATTTATACTTTTGAAAATACTTTTCGTCGAGACGTTGAACCTTTGGAGATACTTCATCTAAAAATCGCGAACTGGTAAAGTGAAAATTCAAGCCGTCGAATTGGTCAAAACTAACATTGTCGTTATTCATCCATGTTCCGAGTGCCAAAACACTAAGAAGTCTATTCCCGCGAGCAGCATTTAAGGCAGATAGCAATGAGATCAGATAGGATTCGTCCGCAGATCTCCAATTGGGTAATATAACCGTACGAATATCTTTAGATTCTAAGATATTGGTAATATCCTCGATCTCATCTCGTGGATTAGAAGAAGTAAAATAGGATTCTATCAATGGTTCTTCTTTTTTTATAATATCTACTAATCTTGAATCTTTTCGTTCTGCAAGAATTAATGACCTTTCAGAACCAAATTGATTTCTGGCAAATTCAGCCATTTCTTCAAGATGAGCATTCAATCCCGTATTGAGCTGGATATATTCTTCATATAAATCTATAGTAGTACTTGTATTCCAGGGAGACACAAAAGGGATATGAAAGTTTTTTGCATACCCAATTACACGGTTCACATCCGTGCTGCTATATGGTCCTACAATAAGGTCAGCGTTTTCAGGTTTTATAAGAGTCTCCATGGATCCTGTACTCTTAGATAAATCGTCAATATCAAAAGAAGATACTTTATAGTCTCTAGACCCTGAATACTGCTCTGCCGCCATCTTAAAACCAACATAAAAAGAGGTAGTCCGATCTGCTCTTTTATCTTGGAAAGGCAATGCAAATAAAATATTCACCGATCTGCCTTCAAAACTGCTCTCATCCGGATATTCCGTTACGACCTCGTCTTCATCGGTCTTATCTTCCCAATCCATTTCCTTGACGGTAACATCTTCTTTTTCTTCCCTATCTCCTGTTCTTTCCTTCTTGCTTTTTTCTGCAAAAAGATCCTCCAAAAAAACGCAACTTTGCAGTGAAATTCCAACAATTACAATATATAGGATGATTCGAAATCTATTCCCATTCAATTGTTGCAGGAGGCTTTGTACTAATATCATAAACGACTCTATTAATTCCTTTTACTTTATTAATGATATCGCTCGATATCTTTCCGAGCAACTCATAGGGTATTGGGGTCCATTCTGCAGTCATTCCATCCAGGCTATTTACGGCCCGCAATGCAACTGCTTTTTCATAGGTACGTTCATCCCCCATCACCCCTACAGATTCTACGGGTAATAAAATGGTCCCGGCTTGCCATATCTTATCATACCATCCAGATTTTCTAAGATGGTCAATATAAATAGCATCTGCTTCCTGCAAGGTTTTTACCTTTTCTTCGGTAATTTCTCCCAGGATACGTATTGCCAGCCCCGGACCCGGGAAAGGATGCCTTCCCAAAATATTACCCGGCACATTAACTTCTTTTCCCACTTTACGAACCTCATCTTTAAACAGTGATCTCAGGGGTTCTATTATCTTTAAGTTCAATTTTTCCGGCAGGCCTCCTACATTGTGATGAGACTTGATCGTAGCAGAGGGACCATGAACAGAAAGAGATTCAATAACATCCGGGTAGATAGTTCCCTGTCCGAGCCATTTGGTACCGGGAAAATTTCCGGCCTCACGTTCGAAAATATCAATAAATGTCTTCCCTATGGCCTTTCGTTTCAATTCAGGATCAGATAATCCCTTTAATGCACTGTAAAATTCATTGACAGCTTTAATACCAAAAATTCTTAAACCCATTTCACGATAGCTCTCCAATACCTCTTCAAATTCATTTTTCCGAAGTAATCCATTATCCACAAATATACAAATAAGGTTCTCACCGATAGCACGGTGTAACAGGGAGGCAGCCACAGTAGAGTCAACACCTCCACTCAAAGCAAGAATAACTTGTTCATCCCCCAGGGTTTGTTTCAATTCTCTAACGGTATCTTCTACAAATTTGGAAGGGGTCCAATTTTGCTTAACACCACTAATATCTACCAGAAAGTTTTTTAGCAATTGTTTACCTTCAAGTGTATGGGTCACTTCAGGATGGAATTGAACGCCATAAACGGGTTGATCAAAAACACTTTTTTTTGATCTGAAAACCGCAATGTCAATATCTTCTGACCCTGCTATAACTTCAAATTCTGAGGGTAACTTCCTAATAGTATCTCCGTGGGACATCCATACCTGGCTACCAATTTCCAAATCCTCCATCAAAGGGTCTTGTTCGTAAAATTTCGATAAATTCGCTTTCCCGTATTCCCGGTAATTAGAATTATTTACTTTTCCCCCGTAAAAATGGGAAATCCATTGTGCTCCGTAACAAATTCCCAATACTGGGACTTTCCCAACAATGCCTGATAAATCAAGCTTTAATGCATTTTCTCCTAAAACCGAAAAAGGACTGCCCGAAAGTATGATGGCTTCGATGTTTCCAGATAAATCAAAGTCATTATATGGCTTGATTTCACAATAAATATTTAATTCCCGAACTCTCCGGGCTATCAATTGTGTCACCTGCGAACCAAAGTCTAAAATTAATACCACTTACTTTACTTTTTATATTATTGGATGAGGCCCCTACCCCTTTTCTGAATTTCATCTGCTTCCTGTAAATCCTTTAATACGGCATCTAATATTCCATTGAGAAATTCTTTACTTTTGTCGGTGCTGTACATTTTCGCTATTTCGACGTATTCATTGAGGGTAACCTTTGTGGGGATTGAAGAAAATGACAAAAATTCAGATAACGCCATTTTAATCAATATTCGGTCTATAATGGCTACTCTTTCTATTTCCCAATTTTTGAGAAATGGAATTAACCGCTTATTATAACTTTCAAAATTCTCTATTACATCCTCCAAAAGAGACTCTCCAAATTCGTTTACCGTCTCTGCATCGGGCTTAAACTCCTGAAGTACTCTTTCATTATCCTCTACGCCCCTGATAATTCTTTTCAAAAACCCTTTTACCAGAGAATCATCATCAATCCAGTTCGGATAAGCATCGTACACTAATTCAATATACAACTCATTCTGGCACAGAAATTTCCAAAGGAAAATCAAAATATCAACATGGTCGTTATTATCGTGTTCCCCCTTATTAATGTAGGCTTTATACTCATCAGTCTTGGCAAACTTTTGATAAATCTTGCGGGCCTGGGAAACATCGAGAAAGTCATTAAACTTACCTTTATGCTTTTTGAATTCAGGATTATCCTCAATTCTTGCAATTATATCATTTCGATAGATATGGGATTTAAAATTCCTGTCCTCTTCTGTAATGAGATATTTTTGATTCCGCTTTTCCTTATCTTCTACAGACATCCTGCATATTAATACCAAATTCCTCAGGTTAAAAATAAGAAGCTCATACGCCATATTTACATTTTCATGGTACCTTCCATTTACATCGTGGATGCTTAGGTTTTTATCCTGAAACCAATTGTATATTGTCTGCATTACCTTTACCCGTACACTTCTTCTGCTGAGCATGTATAATTTCCCTTTTATTGAATTAATTGCTTTAACTCCTCTAAATTAAATTTATTGAAGTGCCACTTCCTTATTACCACTCCGTCCTTTGCCAAAATAAATCCAGGATTTGAGCGAATCATAGTTTTTAATAAAATTTCATCCGCTGTCCCCGCCTGGGCTTCTGGGGCAAATCTGCTAGTCAAATCTTCAACCGCCAATTGACCTGCTCCTCCAACGACTACGTACGTTTCTTTGCCAATTGATTTCAAATAATCAATTGCAGGACCTACGATATCTGTATATCGCTTTATATATTTTTGCTGCCATTCAAAAACCTCTCTTTCCGCCATCCTTTTAACGACTTCCATAGAAGTATCTACAACCATTTCACCTCTTACCTGCGCCGTATCATAAACGGCTATTGTATCCATTACTTCATACTCTTCGATCCTTGAGGCAACGGGATGCAATACAGGAGAAATAACCCACAAGTTGAAATCTTCGTTATTTAACATTTCTTCAGAAAGATTCTCATTGTTAATTCCAGAGATTATAAAATCTGAGATTTTAGTAGCTTCAATTTCCGGCTCCGTTTTAATTTGGGTAAACTCCCATTCTGACTTTGGATACGACTTGAAATTCTCCAGATATTCATCCATCGTCAATTCAACTTCTTCACCGCTTATGGAATTATACAACTTATATCCAAGAACCTCTACATTGTTCATAGCCTCTTCTTCCATTGCCTTAATCCCTCTAATATCAGTCCCCTCTTTAAAAGGTCTGAAATCAAAAACAGGAATATCAAACCAGGTATTATACATTCCAAAGACCGTCACAATGGTTACAAAAGCAATAGAAGCCAAGAATCGAACGCTTTTTGTCCACCACTGATATTCATATTTATAAAATAAAATAAATGCGATAGCGGGAATCAATAAAAAAATATCCTTAATAAATGATGTATAAGGTTCGAGTTTGAGAAAATCACCAAAACAACCACAATCAGAAACTTCCATCTGATCAGCTGAATACAAACCCCATTTACTAAATTCAAAAAAAGTCACATCGGGAGGAACATACCCTGTTAAATACGTAAATCCGGTTAAAATGGCAAAAAAGAAAACCATAGCCAGAAATACCCATGCCACTATTTTCCGTCGGGATCCTATCAAAAGCATAAAACCGATAAGCAACTCTAAAACAATCATTACCAATGCCACATAGACCCCATTATCAGCAAGTAAATGCCATAAACCGTCCAAAAAACTAAACGGAGTATTTGCCAGGTGCTTGGAAAAAGCATGAAAATAATCTTCCATTTTATAGGCTGTACCCAGAGGGTCAACAACCTTTACGAATCCGGAAATCAAAAAGAAAACTCCAGAGAATGATTGCAGAAAAGATAGTATCCAATTGCGATTTTTATTCAGCACAAAACCATTCAGCAAAGTAATAAACAAAGCTACTGCGGTGATAATGGTTAATAATACTGTCAGGGTCATATGCTTACTCGTTCGTAATAACTAAAGTTAACTATAATTCAAAAACATCCGAAAAATGCAAATTTTTACTGACTTCAAAAAAATAATTTTGACAATCTAATGCTATTCCATATTCCAGTTGTTCCTGCAAAGATATGTTTTGAAATCATAGATCGGTACTTCAAATGGACGATTTTTTTTATTTTTCACTTTGATTTAAAATCCAGTATAAAATAATATTTCACCAGAACGCTAAATAAATACAATTTGGATCGTTATAATACATTGAGTCAAAGTGTTAATGGGTATTTTAAAGAAAAAGGTTCTAAATTTTTTTCCTATCTGGCACCGGTAGAAAATGAAGAAGAAGCTCTAAACTTTCTCGATTCTATTAAAGAGGAACATTTCAAAGCCAGACATCATTGCTCTGCATGGCGCGTAAACCCGGATGAATTAATTGAACGAAGTAACGACGATGGAGAACCTTCCGGGACTGCAGGAAAACCTATACTGGGACAACTTATTAAATATGATGTGGTAAATATAGTTGCCGTAGTAGTTCGATATTTTGGTGGGACCCTCCTGGGAACCTCTGGCCTCATACAGGCTTACAAGACCAGTACTCAATTAGCCCTGGAATCGGGGAATATTATTGAAGTTGTTCAAAAAACACCATTTAAAATTGTTCTCCCGCTCGCCAAAGTCCATATTCTGGAGGAATGGGCCGCTCAATTGAATACAGAGATAATCAGCAGATCCTATGAAGGGACGAATGCCATTTATTCTATGGAAGCAGAAAGGGAAGCAATCGAAGGAAAACTAAAAATTCTAAAATCAAAACTACTCAATATATACATCGAAGAAGTTGAAGAAAAAATGGAGTATCCCGATATAAAATTTGAGATTTTGGGCTAAGAAGAAAAAAACTTTCCATTCCTATCAACCCAACACAAAATTCTGCATTCATAAACTATTGTGTTTCGTATGGTACCCCCAGTAAATTTCTCAATGCTGAATTCTTATAATTCTTAAAGATGCTTTCCTTTCTATCAAGAGGCGGACTAAGGGGGAGTTCCTAAGGCTGCACTTCCTCAAAACCCAGCGCCAGTGAATTCAAGCAATATCTCAACCCCGTTGGCTTCGGCCCATCTTCGAAAACATGACCAAGATGTCCATGACAGCGAGCACATAAAACTTCCGTCCTTACCATCCCCAGCGAACGGTCAGTTTCTTCCAATACATTTTCATCCTTAATGGGTTTAAAAAAACTTGGCCATCCGGTTCCGGACTTGAACTTGGTTTGTGAGGAGAACAATGGAAGATTACATGCTGCACAGACATAAGTCCCTTCTTTTTTGTTATTTAATAATTCTCCTGTAAATGGGCGCTCCGTTCCCTTTTCCCTCATAATATGATATACCTCTGCACTCAACTCCTTTTTCCATTCCGCATCGGATTTTTCGATCTTTTCTATCGAAGAAGTAACATTATTATTTTTTTCATTAGACTGCGCTTTACTATTGTCACAACTTATGGTAAGAACTGTTGCTATTAACAAAAGCAAAAAAATATTTTGATTCTTCATCTTTCTATTTTTTAAAATTATCCTGGCGTTTTGACCATGTTTCAAACCTTTTGATCAAACCGGCAATAGAAATAAATACCAAAAAAGCTATAGTTACAACGATCAGAATACGCCTATAGTTGTCAGTTTCAGTAATCCCCACACCTGAAATTAACCCCGAAATCAAAATATGCACCGAAATCAAGACTATATAAGAAACGATCGCCTGGTTCCAATGCCGCTTAAAATTTTCCGCAAAAAGTAATGTAACAGATCCAAAAAATGCAAAAATCAAACACGCCACTGATCCGTATAGCCAGACCTCCATCAAATTTTCATTATGGGATCCTGATGATGAAAAAGCATATTGCAAACCAAATATTAGCAGACAAACTATGTATAATCCCGCGGCCATTTCATAAGGCCTTCTATAATTAAAGCTTTCAATATTCATCACACTGGTTTGACAAATAAATCATATTCAGTCGCATCTTCTACCAATACTTCTGCAAAGTCTCCCGATCGCACAAAATACTGATCTGCCCGTATAAGAACTTCATTGTCTACTTCCGGGGAATCGTATTCCGTTCTTCCGTAAAAATAATCCCCCTCCTTTCTGTCAATCAAAACCTTTATTACGGAACCAATCAACTCCTTGTTCTTTTCCATAGAAATTTCACGCTGCACTTCCATTAATTCGTTCATACGTGCCTGTTTAATTTCATGGGGCACATCGTCTACCAACCCATACGCAAAAGTATCTTCTTCGTGGCTGTACATAAATACTCCCAATCGATCAAACCGCTGTTGCTTTACAAAATCTACCAAATCGGCAAAATCTTCATCTGTTTCACCTGGAAATCCAACCAACATAGTCGTTCGAATAGAAATCCCAGGCACTGTCTCCCGAATCCGAGCCAGTAAATTTTCCGTGTCCTGACGCGTAATCTGTCGTCTCATTCTCTTGAGTACAGTATCCGAAGCATGTTGTAAAGGTATATCAAGGTAGTTACATACTTGTGGAACTTCTCGAATCGTATCCAATACTTCTAATGGAAATTTTGAGGGATAAGCATAGTGTAAACGGATCCACTCAATCCCCTCCACTTTTGCCAATGCCTCCAGCAATTCGGACAATGCCCTCTTTTTGTAAATATCCAATCCGTAATATGTCAATTCCTGGGCAATAAGTAAAAGCTCTTTTACTCCATGCCTGGCCAGGTTCTCTGCTTCACGCACTAAATCATCAATAGGTTTAGAAACGTGTTTTCCTCGCATAAGAGGAATAGCACAAAATGAACAGGTTCTGTTACAACCTTCTGAAATTTTTAGGTAAGCAAAGTGGGACTCCGTTGTAATAAAGCGCTCCCCAATCAATTCATGCCGATAGTCAACATCAAATTTATGCAGAAGAGAAGGCAATTCCATAGTTCCGAAATAAGCATCTACTTCCGGTATGTCGCGCTCCAGGTCTTCTTTATATCTGTGGCTAAGACATCCAGTAACATACACTTTGTCTACACTTCCCTGTTTTTTATATTCTACATATTCCAGAATGGTATCAACAGACTCCTCTTTTGCTAAATCGATAAATCCGCAAGTATTGATAATGGCAATATCACAGTCTGCTTCTTCATCATGGACCGTCTCTATATCATTCGCTTTCAATTGGGTAATTATATTCTCAGAATCTACTAAATTCTTTGAACACCCAAGCGTCACTACTTTGACTTTCTGATCACGTATGCCTTTTGTCCTCACTTTATTTTTTTGCTTTTCTAAACATTAAATCACAAATTTGACGTTTTGTTTATTAAAAATACCATCGTGCAACGAATTTTATTTATTCCCATACTTTTTATTTTTACTTTCTCGGGATATTTTGCAACGGCACAATTTAGTTTGGAAAGCCGTTTCCACTTTGCCCCCACTTCATCTGCAGATGAAGAATCCATGGGCAACCATCTTGACCTTTCTGCACATTATTGGACCCGGCTCAAAAATGTAAGGATTGAATTCCAACCCGGAATACTCTACCAATATTATTTATCATCTAATTTTGCAGATCATGCCCTGGGACTGACTATTCCTACCCATTTTTACATACTTGACATGCTCAATGACTGTGATTGTCCTACATTTTCCAAAAATGACTACCTGGTAGAAAAAGGATTTTTTATTCGGCTAGCTCCTTCCTACATACGACCTTTTTCAGATAAAGAGCTTTGGTCTAATCCTGGCATCGCAGAAGGAGAAATAGGCGTTGGATTAGATATTGGGCTATCGGACCTGGTCACTATTACCCCCCTTCTGGAATATAAACATCAATTCTATTTAAATTCACAACTTCCCTCTACCGGTTATATCAACCTTGGGGTCTCTATTCTCTTTCGTACGGATTATCGCAGAAGGTATAGATAAATAAAGTATGTGGAGGAAGAAAATATTATAACAGCATTCTATTACAATTCTCTATAATACAAATTTCTTGCTTCCATACGCATTCCTCCATTATGACATTGTAATGCTATAAGCCCCTGTTTGTATTCGGTGTCTTTGTGCTTTGTAACCCTTTTTCCGTTAATCCAGATTTTAATTTTTGCCCCTTTGGCACGAACTCTCATTGAAAACCATTCGCCATCTTTCGTAAGGAGCTCTTTCGCCTCACCTGTTGGCGTTCCCGGCTTCCACAACCATCCGGTAAAAGCATCCTGGTGATTACATATCTGGGCTTCATATCCTTGAGGATACCCATCCGGATTATCTTCTGGCGGATAGCACCGAAAATATAAACCCCCATTGGCTCCGCCCCCGAGATCTACTATTCGAAATTCCCCTTTTATTTCAACATCCTCTACTTCAGGAACGGCATATAAATGCCCATTGGCTCCAGAACCTACAATTTTTCCATCCTCTACCTTCCATTCAGCTTTACCACGAATAGTCCAGTTTTCCAGATTTTCTCCATTAAATAGCGATATCCAATTATCGCCCTGACCATATAAAAAAGAGGCACTTATAACAAATACAAATAGCAGATATAATTTATTCATTTAATAAAGTTAGGAATATGATAAATATTGCAAAATAATAACAAACAAAAATACCGAATTAAATCTCATACAACCAATTTACATCACTATCCCGGGAAGAAATCTATTCTACCGTTCAAAATTAAATACCTTTGCCTGTTAAATAGTAAGATAGCTCATGAAAAACCGGAATGAAATACTCAATAAATTAGGGATTGATTCGCTGAATGACATGCAGAAAGAAGCCATAAGTGCTATTGGTGACAACCGGCAAGTGATCCTTCTCTCTCCCACAGGTACGGGTAAAACGCTTGCCTTTCTCTTACCCCTCATAGAAAAAATGGATCCGGATATAATAGGAGTACAAACATTAATTTTGGTTCCATCCCGCGAACTGGCCATTCAAATAGAACAAGTAGCCAGGGATATGGGTAGCGGTTTTAAGGTCAATGCTTTTTACGGTGGACGGTCTTTTTCAAAGGACAAGTTGGAACTCGACCACCCACCATCCATTCTTATAGGCACCCCGGGGCGAATTGCAGATCACCTGCGAAGGGATACTTTTTCCACGACAATAATTAAAACCGTCATTCTGGACGAATTCGACAAATCCCTGGAAGTAGGTTTTGAAGAAGAAATGTTTGAAATCATTTCAGCCCTACCTGCGTTGGAAAATAAAATTTTAACCTCAGCTACCAGCTCTGCTTCCCTGCCGGCTTTTGTAGGATTAAAATCGCCAAAGATCATCGATTACTTATCCGATTTCACAAACAGTCTCTCCCTGAAAATTATAGAGTCACCCAAAAAAGATAAATTACCAGCCCTGTGCAATGCCCTTCTCCATCTACAAAATAAAGCAGGTATCGTTTTTTGTAACTTTAGGGATGCAGCAGAAAGAGTGAGCCAGGGACTATCGGATAAAAATATCAGCCATGGGCTTTTCCACGGTGGCATGGAACAAATTGACCGGGAAAGGACCCTGATCAAATTTCGAAATCAATCTATCAATTTAATTGTATCCACCGACCTTGCCGCACGTGGTATAGACATCCCCGAACTGGATTTTATAATTCATTACCATTTACCTGCCCGGAAACACGAATTCATCCATAGAAATGGTAGAACGGCGCGAATGAATGCCAAAGGAACTGCTTACATTCTCAAATGGATGGACGAGACATTGCCTGACTACATCCCCAATGCTGAAATCCATAAATGGGATAGCGAAGTTCCTCCGGTAGAAGATCAATGGGTTACTGTATTTGTGTCCGGGGGAAGAAAAGACAAAATTTCCAAAGGCGATATAGCCGGGCTATTCTACAAACAAGGTAAATTACGTAAAGACCAATTGGGAACCATCGAATTAAAACAAGATTGTGCTTTCGTGGCCGTTCACCGCGATAAAGTGCAACAACTTATTACATTAGTAGATAACTCCCGCCTTAAAAAAAAGAAAGTGAGGGTGAAAAAGGTGTAATTTTTATATAGATCACTTAATCTGACAACACAACACCGATGAATATTAAGGAGTCAGACTGTTTAAAATTAGCGAAATTCGACTAGGAAGATTGAATTCACTGTTTATCTCTTTAAATCCTTTCGTGGGCAGAAGGATGCGGTTTGGGTAGAGATTTCTTCCCCCTTATTCGCTTTCAGACTTGAAAAAGAAAGGTGACTTTACCGCGCACTCGGCCCTTTATATTATCCTTATTTAAAACACTGAGAAGGGTGACCGAATATCCTATCCAGGCAAGAGGATTTCCCCCAAAGAATGATACAACACGTCATTGTCATCCATCCTGCAATCTCCTATACAAAATGTTAATTTCCGAATTCAGATTAATAGTTTTGGAGGGTACATCAAGTTAGTTCTTTGGTGAATTATCGATAAAATAAGACCCTGGGAATCGAGTTGAAAAATTCAATTAATAGATGTTGTTCTGTTTTGATTTACAGAATTCTCAATTTCATTTAAATAGCCAAACTAAAAAAACGGAATTCAACCCGGCCCGGTCTATTATGATTATAATCTGTTTGTCCCAGTTAGGCTCAAATTTATTTATTCAAATCACCTAATGCCCATTTTATACCATTGTCAAGGATCTTAATGAAATTTTTATTTTCAAAATCATTCGGATGTCCTAATGAAGTATAAAATACATGACTATTGTCATCTGTAGTTCGAGTCCAGGCAATAGGATGACTTGGTTCACTTTCAAATTTACCCTCTAAATAAATCTTGGCATTTTGGTCAAGTAAGGGTGCTACTAAATATAACGTACCCTTACTTCTCCAATTTCCGGGTTCAACGCCTTGAACAATAGAATGATTATTATTTTCAGGAAATAGAAGGACTTCCGTACCGAATTCTTTTGGACCATATCCCTTATTTTCACACCCAAGAATCTCAGGTACAAAACCCCACCAATCTTCATACCCTTCATTAATCTTATCCTTTTCCCGAATAGAAAATGCATGATTTGCCGTTCTTATTCCAACCAAAGGTTTTCCCTGGCTTAAATAATCTTTAATCAATTTCATTTGTTCTTTTTTTAAAGCAACCCGACGACAAAAAACCACTAACAAATCAGTTTTTTCTAAAATATCAAGACCTGAAAAATGAAAAGATGTTCTGTCACCTTTACCTAAAATAACGGTTGTTTTGTAACCGTATGTTTCTGATATTCTTTTAGCATAGGAAGGAATCGTCAGATGAGCTTCATAATTATCAACATCTTCGCTTATTAAGAAAACGATATGCTTCTTTTCCCCGGAAACAGGAGTTGAAAAAATAGGTGCTTGAAATGCAACTATTAGGACTAAAAGTTGTAGAAATTTCAAAATTCCAATAGTTTGTACATTAACATAATTAAGGTATTTAAGTTTCATATTTATAATTCATTTAGTCTATTTCATTTATTAATTTTTCGCAAAATATCCGGAGTCCAATAATCTCTCTTTTGAAGACTTACAACACTGCGGGTCTGGCCTATTTGTTCGGGATTGACGGACGAAGCCTTATTGCCCCAGGAATTTCTTACAAAAGTCAGTATAGAAGCAATAGTTTCATCGCTTAAATAATCATGTCTGGGCATTACCCCTGAAATATCCTCACCGCGTTCTTTAGCGCCACCTGAAAATCCCTGTAATAAAATTCTAGCCACGATTTCAGGATCTTCCTGGACCCAATTACTGCCCGCCAGTGAAGGACCAACTCCTCCAATTCCCTGGCCTTTTTCACCGTGACATTCTTTACAAGTTGCATAATAAACCTGACCCCGGGCAAATAACTTTTGTTCATTTTTGGAAAAATGGGTCAAGTCCGTATTTTCAATGTCTAGAACGGAATTCTCAATGACTGACAGCAATTCATCACAATCTTCATTTTTATTTGAATCCCAATTATATTTTTTTCGCAGAATATCTACTATTTGAATCTCTTTTTGATAAATACTTGTTAGCATCATTTCCTTAAAGTAAATAAAATTAGAAGAATTCAAACTGTTATTAATCATTTGTGCCATTAAATCCAACGCCTTATCTCCAGGAACTTCTCCCAATGTCCCCATCAATTGCAACTGGACTGGAACCGGGAATTTTAAAACATCTTTCTTCGTCAAAAATGAAATAATATCAAAGGAATTTGAAGAAAGCATGGGTTCTAAAATTCGTATGGCCGAAGCCTGGATACGACTGGAAGGAATTTCCATTGCTTTTATTGCTAAATTGGTTAATTGTTTTGAGTCATAATGAGAACGACTGTACCCTTCTAAGGTCCACAATGCATGTAACCGGGCATATTGACATTCTGAATCGTTTAGTACCATATTTTCTAATTGGGGTATGATTTCTTTTGGAGAGCATTGTACCAGAATTTGTTGTGCCTGATCGCGATACCATCCGTTTTTGTGGCGAAGAAATTCCAATAGATCTTCAGGGTTTAGACTGCTCAGTTGGACAGAATGATTTAAATCCCCGGTATTTTCTTTTTTAATTCTATATATTCTTCCATAAGGACCATTAGCCTTATGCAAGCCATTTTCAATTGTATAATTAAGTAGATGATCTGTAATGAATCTGACGTATTCAATAATTCCACGATACATATCAACCACATATATAGAACCATCAGGTGCATTATATAAGTTTACAGGACGAAAACGTTCATCGGTGGAGGTAAGAAACTCCTTACCATCATATGCAAATTTCACATTAACGTCCAACTTATCAGGCTTCCAGTCTACAATAAACCTTTTTATTAAGTTTCCAGCCGGTTCAGGCGTAAAAGCATTTTCACGGTAAGAGGAATCGAAATTATCTCCTCTATATATCAATGGTGAGGTAGCCGCTGTATATTGTCTTAGCGTTCCATCTTCACGAGTCACCACTCCTACTCTATATCCTCTGTTCACGCCTGTAACATGGGCAGGCCATAACGGTTCATATGGGGCAATTGACTCGTCAATGCCCTTCGTCAAATCAAATTTTGGATGCCTGTCACTATATCCATATGGGACTAGATGGGTACGTAAAGGACGGGTATTACTTCCGGAGTATAGACGTCCCCAACTATCCTGAGTTAATCCCCAGGCTCCTAACCGTTCGAAATACCGTGTTTCCCATTTTCCGTTAATTCTGCGATAACTTTCCAAACCATCACCAGTACTATGAATCCAATTATCCATTCCCCACAGCAAACCACTAGGTAAAGTGGCAGTCACAATGGTAGTATTCGGATCTCCATAATTCCGAGACACTAGTTCCTTTACATCCCCTCTTCCGTCCCCTGTAGTGTCTCTAATAAACCACAAGTCCGGAGGAGTTCCTACTAATATACCATCCTTTAAAACCTTAATGGCCCTTGGAAGAATTAAACCACTATAAAATTCATAAGAAACATCCATCATTCCATCATTGTCAGTATCATCCAATACAACAACACGCCCTTCCGGAACACGTTCTAATTTTACTGTCTCTTCTTCATTTTTATCGTAAACCGGCATATAAGAAGGCATATCAACTACCCACAAACGGCCATCTGCATCCACATCCATTGCAACCGGAGAAGTTATCATCGGTTCGCAGGCTACCAATTCTATTTCGAACCCCTCCTCCAATTGAAAAGTTTCTAATGCCTCCAGAGGTGGCAATGGAGGTTTTTTTAATCCGGAAAATTCATAATAGTCGATAGCACCGAATGAATCCGCTACCCAGTTATTTTTATTGGTATAGAGTGGCAAGTCCAGACCAGAAACGGATTTTATTGAATCATTCTGTTTTAAAAAAAATAATACCACAAAAACACCTATTGCCAGGATCAATGTTCCATAGTTAATAAATTTTCTACTTACCATAATTTTCTGATAATAATTCTAAAAATGTTACAACAAAAAATAACTGTCTGCTCTCTATACTCTGACGAGTTTAGGTTGATTTACTAATTATTCCACTTGCACAATGAATGTAAATTATTTATCGTCCAGATTAACTCAAGTCATTTTTCAAACCTAAAATTGAATCTGCAAGACATAAATATGACACTTACATTTTGCAAAGTTTTAATCCATCGATGTATTATACATATTCTAAATACGACCTGCGATCTTAATTCCGGTTACTGTTTACAAGGCTGTAAAAGCGACAAAATAGTCCTTAAAATGAACTAAATCCCAAACAATCGGCTCGCATTTTTATACAGTATCTTTTTTCTAACTACCCTTCCGGATGATAATCTTCGTATAGCACTAATTGTATGTTCACCTATACATTTACCCCCACCAGATAAAGAATCATGACAATCACTTCCAAACATCAATTTATCCTGATGTTTTTCCAAAAAATATCGGGCATGGTCTTCATCCCTCATCAAAGAATTTAGCCCAGAATTAGCTGATAAATCTCCGTACATATTCTCGTAATCACTCAATAACCTATCAGTCATTCCTCCTGGTGTGACAGAACCTTTGGGATATAAATTATTTGGATCTTTATAATTTTTATCAATATAGGCCCACCAGGTCTGGGCATGCCCTATAAAATTAACATTCGGATATTTTTCTAACATTTTATAAAATCTGGTAAAACCGTAATTATACATTTGATGCTCCCAATGCATTAGAATGGGTACATTAAACTCCTCTGCCAGACTGTAAATCCTCTGCATATCTTGAGAATCACAATCAACCCCAAACTTCACTTCTCCAATAACTTTTGCTCCGCGCTTCAAATAAGACTCAATTACTTTTACAGAATCCTCCAAATCAGGTACTTCATTGACTCCAAAATAAATTTTCCCTTTATATTTTTCAGCCAGATTAAGACAACTTTCATTGCCTCCAGCTTCTGCAGCCAATCCATTAGCTTTTCCGAAATGCGTTGAGGCCCTATCTACCGGACTTCCGGAAGGCAAAAGAATAGTTTTTTTTATTCCTAAATGATCCTGGTGCTTTATCAGGTCAGTATTTGATCTGCCCTTGAACTGAATATGTTGATGGATATCTATTATAGGTTCTCCATCCGGAAGACTGCTATTTCCTGAATTTAAATAATAAATAGGAGCTGCAGATAATAAACTGCCAGATTGAACTAAAAATTTCCTGCGGTCTATTGCCATATGAAAAGAGTTTTAAAAATCTAATAAAGCTTTAGAAGCGTCAACATGATGAAATTTCAATAAAATGATGCCAAAGCTTAAAATATAATTAAACTCCTATTCCATTCTCAGTTTGTATCCCTACCATACTTTATCATTGTATATTATATAATATCCCGTATTACTACAGATGCTACAAGATAAAGAATAAAACCAATACCTAATTTATTTAAAAGGAAAGAATTTAATCCTCAATTTCCTTGTTTTGACTTCCAAACTAATTAAACTGTCAAATATTGGAATACAAAAAAATAAATATTATGCATACATAATATAAGATACTGATAATTTAAAAAATAGTTATCTAGACTATTTCAACACCTATTGGTAACCTTTAACCAGGAAACGATAGGCTGGTAAAGTTCATTCACAGGATTGATACGAAGATCTACTGGTACGAAGCGACCGGGTATAGCTTTGTCCAACATGACCAAATAAAACAAACTTAATTTCGTTCAATGAAACAAAAGACAAATATACGACTAAACTACTCTTAATATTACTTCTTTCAAGGCATAAAGCATATAATTATATAAATAATATATTACACCAATCAGATCTCCTTATCACCTATCAGCCGCTTCTTGAAAAACTATAAAACAAGTATAAAAGCTGTAAAATAAAAAATCACAACTAACTAAATATCAATATTTTAAACACTTCCCACTCTACTAAGAAATTGTAGGAGGTATTTTATTTTCTAGGATAGAAATATTCATTTCCCATATCTTAGTAAGATAATTAGTAACGAATGACACAACAACTTAACAAGTACAGTAAAACGCTAACAAAAGATCCGACTCAACCCGGAGCACAGGCAATGCTTCACGGAGTAGGTTTGACAAGAGAAGATTTTGATAAAGCCCAGGTGGGAATTGTAAGTACAGGATGGGAAGGTAATCCATGTAATATGCACTTGAATGACCTGGCCAAGGATATCAAAAAGAGTGTAGTGGCAGAAGATCTAGTCGGTCTTATTTTCCACACAATCGGTGTCAGTGATGGTATCTCGATGGGTACTGACGGGATGCGATTTTCTCTTCCGAGTAGAGATATCATTGCCGATTCCATAGAGGCTGTCTGCTCAGCCCAGTATTACGATGCTGTTATTACGGTAGTGGGTTGTGACAAAAATATGCCGGGTGCCATGATGGCCATGTCCCGACTCAACAGGCCATCGATTATGGTATATGGTGGTTCTATATCCCCGGGTATATTGGGTGGCCGAAAACTCGACATTGTCTCTGCCTTCGAGGCCCTGGGAGAATTCGGTGCAGGCAACATTACGGAGAAAGAATATTTGGATGTAATAGAAAATGCTATTCCCGGACAAGGTGCTTGTGGAGGGATGTATACAGCTAATACTATGGCTTCAGCTATTGAGGCTCTGGGGCTTAGCCTAACATATAATTCATCAATTCCGGCCAATAGTCCGGAGAAGAAAAAGGAATCGGAAAAAATTGGGAAGGTAATCCGACACGCGCTGGAAAAAGATATTAAACCACTCGACATACTCACAAAGCAATCTTTTGAAAATGCCATATCATTGGTTACTGTATTAGGTGGATCTACAAATGCAGTACTTCACCTATTGGCAATTGCCAAAACCGCAAATATTGATTTGACCATTGACGATTTCCAACGAATAAGTGACCGAACACCATTGCTCGCAGATTTAAAACCGAGCGGACAGTATGTTATGGAAGATCTGTACAATATAGGAGGAGTTCCCGGAGTTATGAAGATTCTTTTGAAAGAAGGGTATATCGACGGCAATAGTCAAACAGTATCAGGCAAAACCATTGGAGAAACATTAGAACATGTCCCGGATCTGGATCAAGGCCAAAAGATCTTACGAAGTTTGAAAGATCCTGTTAAAAAAAGCGGTCATTTGCAGATTCTGTATGGGAACCTCGCAACTGAGGGGGCCGTTTCCAAAATAACCGGTAAAGAAGGCGAAGTATTCAAGGGCCCTGCCAGGGTTTATAATTCTGAAAAAGACCTTAATCAGGCTATTGGAAACAAGGAGATTCAAGCCGGTGACGTGGTAGTCATCAGATATTGCGGCCCCAAAGGTGGTCCGGGAATGCCGGAAATGCTAAAACCGACCTCTGCCATTATGGGCCAGGGACTTGGCAAGAAAGTTGCTTTGATTACCGATGGAAGATTTTCTGGCGGCACCCATGGATTTGTAGTGGGCCATATTTCACCGGAAGCGCAGGTAGGAGGATTAATCGGATTGGTAGAAAATGGCGACATTATAGAAATAAATGCTGTAGACAATACGCTAAACGTAGAATTGTCCGAAGAAGAGATAAAAAAGAGAAAAGCAAATTGGGTAGCCCCTAAAATAAGAGCTGAAAACGGTCATTTAAGGAAATATGCACAATTAGTATCTTCAGCGAGCGAAGGTTGTGTAACTGATAATTTTTAAAACCTCACTGGTTATGATCAACATCAAAAATTCTATTGAGTTAAGTGAACAGGAAAGTAAAAAGCCCATTAATATTTCAGGTGCTGAAGCAGTACTTCAGTGTTTACTTGCTGAGGATGTAGACACTATTTTCGGGTATCCCGGAGGTGCTATTATGCCTGTATACGACGCACTCTATCACTATATGGATAGACTTCGTCACATCTTACCTCGGCATGAACAAGGCGCTATCCATGCGGCAGAAGGATATGCCAGGGTTCTCAGGAAACCCGGCGTCGTAATGGCTACTTCAGGCCCTGGTGCCACTAATTTGATTACAGGGTTGGCTGATGCCATGCTGGATTCTACGCCTTTGGTATGTATTACCGGTCAAGTCGTAAGTTCACTCTTAGGCTCGGATGCTTTCCAGGAAACTGATGTAATAAGCAGTACAATGGCTGTTACCAAATGGAATCACCAAATAACCAAGGCTTCGGAAATACCTGAAGTTTTTGCCAAAGCTTTTTATATTGCCAATTCAGGACGCCCCGGGCCGGTTCTTATTGATATTACGAAAGACGCTCAATTCGAAATGTTCGATTTTGTCTATACCAAAATTAAACGAATTCGATCGTATCGTCCATTGAGAAAGCCCCTTCCTGAAAATTTGGAAGCCGCTGCGGAACTCATTTCAAAATCTAAGAAGCCTTATGTACTTGCCGGGCATGGGATCCATATTGCCGGTGCACAAGAGATATTCAAAAAGTTTGTAGAAAAGACCAATATGCCTGTAGGTTGGACAATTCACGGGATGGGGGTTTTGGCTGATGATCACCCTCTTAATATGGGTATGTTGGGAATGCACGGAAAATACGCGACAAATATACAAACTGCAGAATGTGACCTGATTATAGCAATAGGGATGCGTTTTGATGATCGAGTAACCGGAGATGTTAGCCGCTTCGCTACTCAAGCTAAGGTGGTCCATATCGAGATAGATCCCGCTGAGATTAGTAAAAATGTAAAAGCTGAAGTTGGGATTTGTTCAGATGCTAAAATGGCATTGGAAAAGTTGATCGATATGGTGCCGGAAAAGGACCATAAAGAATGGATCGAATCCTTCCATAAGCTGGATGAAATTGAAAATGAAAAAGTAGTAAAACGAGATATAACTTTTGACCCGGAGTCTACAGACCAAATAAAAATGGGTCAAGTAATCAACTTGATTTCTGAAATTACCAAAGGCCAGGCAATAGTAGCCACAGATGTCGGGCAACATCAAATGTCAACTACCCGCTACTATAAAGCTATGGATCAAAATTTATTGGTCACTTCAGGTGGGGCCGGCACTATGGGTTTTGGACTACCTTCTGCCTTCGGAGCAAAAGTAGGAAGGCCGGATAAAGAAGTCGTTTGTATAGTCGGTGATGGTGGCTTTCAAATGACGCTCCAGGAACTCGGAATGTTGAGCCAATACAATGTAGGTGTTAAAGTCATCATTCTCGACAACGAATTCCTCGGAATGGTAAGACAGTGGCAACAATTATTCTTTGACAAAAGATATTCTTCCGTAGCTTTGCAAAATCCGGATTTTGTAAAAATTAGCGAAGGCTTTGGTGTTCCGGCGAAGAAAATTTCGGAGCCAAAAGATTTAATACCGGCGCTAGATGAAATGTTTTCTCACAACGGACCGTATTTATTGCATATCATGGTAGAAAAAGAAGAAAATATTTTTCCTATGGTACCTTCGGGAAGTACTCCTTCTGAAATAGTATTAGAATAATATGATTATGGAAAAGAAAGAATTTACAATATCGATATTCACTGAAAATCTTCCGGGACTGCTTCAGAGAGTGGTAGGAAATTTCACCAAGAGACATATTAATATTATAAGTCTGACAACTTCTCAATCATCGGTATCCGACATTCATCGATTTACAATAGTAGTCAATATCGAAGAGGAAAAAATTGAAAAGTTAGTTACAGCTTTAGAGCGCTCTGTAGATGTATTAAAAGCATTTTACTACCACCCCAACGAAATAGTATACCAGGAAATAGCATTATTTAAAGTACCGGCATACAAATTCAACGAAAGCAACCAGGTCGAAAATATGATCCGAAAGCACAATGCTCATATTTTGACCCTCGATCCTGACTTCGTCATTATTGAAAAAACAGGACATGAGCCTGAAATTGATGCTTTACTTGTTGATTTAAAAAAAATCGGCGTTTACGAATTTGTAAGATCGGGACGCGTAGCGGTTACCAAGCACATGGAACCGCTCAACAATTATTTGGAATCCATTCAAAAAATAGAAATTAATTAAAAATCGAAACAAATGGCAAAAATGAATTTTGGAGGCGTTGAAGAAAACGTTGTAACCAGAGATGAATTTCCTTTATCCAAGGCACAAGAAGTCTTGAAAGACGAGGTAGTAGCAGTGATAGGATATGGTGTTCAGGGCCCCGGACAGGCACTTAACCTAAGAGATAATGGAATTAATGTAATTGTCGGTCAAAGAAAGCCTTCTAAATCATGGGATAAAGCAGTAGAAGATGGATTTGTCCCGGGAGAAACGCTTTTTAGCATTGAAGAAGCAATACAGAAAGGGACCATTATTATGTATTTGTTGTCCGACGCAGCACAAATTCAAGTTTGGCCAAAAGTAAAAGAAAACTTGTCTCCAGGGAAAGCGTTATACTTCTCTCACGGATTTGGTATCACGTACAACGACCAAACAGAAATAATTCCTCCCGAAGGTGTGGATGTAATTCTCGTAGCCCCTAAGGGTTCCGGAACTTCACTGAGACGGTTATTCCTTGAAGGAAGAGGATTGAACTCCAGCTATGCAATCTATCAGGATGCTACCGGAAAAGCTAAAGACAGAGTTGTATCTCTTGGAATTGCAGTGGGATCAGGATATTTGTTTGAAACAACTTTCAAAAGAGAGGTGTTTAGCGACCTTACAGGTGAACGTGGGAGTTTGATGGGCGCGATCCAGGGACTTTTTGAAGCACAATACAATGTTTTGCGTAAGAATGGCCATAGCCCATCTGAAGCATTTAATGAAACCGTAGAGGAATTGACTCAATCACTTATGCCATTAGTGGCGGAAAACGGTATGGATTGGATGTATGCCAACTGCAGTACTACTGCACAACGTGGTGCTTTGGACTGGAAAGATAAATTCAGAGATGCTGTAGCCCCTGTTTTTGAAGATTTATACGAAAGTGTAGCAACAGGTAAAGAAGCCAAACGTTCCATTGATACTAATAGCCAACCTGATTACAGAGAAAAACTGGAGGCTGAATTAAAAACACTACACGAATCAGAGCTTTGGTTAGCAGGTAAGCAAGTTAGGTCTCTAAGGCCTGAAAATGAATAATGTAAATGTCAAATACTACAATAGAAAACTCTAAGTTAATAGACATAAAAAATATGGAGGAGGCGGCAGATAGATTATCTGCCGTTATCCAACATACCCCACTTTATTATAGCGAAATTCTTTCTGAGGAATACGAATGTGACGTCTACCTCAAAAGAGAAGATATGCAAAAAGTGCGCTCCTATAAAATCAGAGGCGCCTATAATAAAATAGCATCATTATCGGATGAAGAATTGGCAGCAGGAATTGTATGTGCCAGTGCTGGTAACCATGCACAGGGAGTGGCACTTTCCTGCCAACTAAAAGGCATAAAGGGCACTATTTATATGCCCAGTACCACACCTAGCCAAAAGGTAGAAAAGGTAAAATTCTTTGGAAAGGATTATGTAGACTTACACCTGGTGGGAGATACCTTCGACGATGCGTATGCATTGGCAATGAAAGATTCTCGTGAAAATGGGAAGACTTTTATACACCCGTTTAATGACCCCAAAATCATTGCCGGCCAGGGAACGGTTGGTCTGGAAATTTTAGAATCGATCGGTGATAAAAAGATAGACTATCTATTTCTTCCCGTAGGCGGTGGTGGACTTGCCAGTGGTGTAGGATCCGTTATGAAACAAAAGAGTCCTGAAACAAGAGTAATTGGTCTGGAACCAGAAGGGGCTCCAGCCATGTGGGAATCCTTTCGAAGAGGATACCTGGTCAACCTGGAAAAAATTGACCCTTTTGTTGATGGAGCAGCAGTTCGCCAGGTTGGAGACCTTACATATCGCATTGCCAAGGAATGCCTTGACGACATAACCTTAATTCCCGAGGGCAAAGTTTGTTCCACTATATTGAAATTGTATAACGAAGAGGCTATAGTCGTGGAACCTGCCGGAGCATTGAGTCTATCTGCATTAGATTTCTATAAGTATCAAATTAAAGGCAAAACTGTTGTTTGTATCCTCAGCGGAGGGAATAATGACATTACCCGAACAGAGGAAATCAAAGAAAAATCACTATTATATGAGGGATTAAAACATTACTTTATTATCAATTTTCCTCAAAGAGCAGGGGCATTAAGAGACTTTCTTAATAATGTCTTAGGTCCTAGCGACGATATCGCTTTTTTTGAATATGTCAAAAAAACAAGTAGAGAATCAGGACCCGCAGTAGTAGGAATCGAATTGAAAAGTTCTGAAGATTACCAGGGATTAATTCAAAGAATGGATAAATACCAAATAAATTATCAGAATTTAAACGACGACAGCACGCTTTTTGAATTGCTGATTGGATAGAAGCTATAGTTTTTATCACTCGTAATTTACCTTCCGGAAAGCTAACTAATCTTACATTAATAATTATTTACAACCGGATAATTAACCTGATTCCAATGTGTCAACTCAAACATTGTTAAATTGAAGAATTATCCTATACCTTTTATACGAATATATGCCCTTACATTCGTTATTAGCTCACATTTATTAACTTCATTGTGATAATTTCCCTGCTTATGTAAAACATTAACATTTTAAAAATATTCTTTAATAATGTTAAATCGTCAAAAAAATAAAAAGCATGAGAAATCTAATCTTGGCATTCATATTTTGTATTCCGCTAGTTGTGTCTGCTCAAAAAGGAGACAATAACTATAATGTCATTTCAGATGGGATTGTTAAATTGTATAATGATAACAAATACACTGAGATTTACAGTCTCTACTCCCCTATGCTAAAGAAATTCCAGTCTCCGGATGAATCCAAAAAATATTTGGATGAAATAAAAGGTAAGTATGGAAAAATATCAAATAAAAAGTTTGTCAAATTCCAACAAAATTACGGTATTTTCGAATGCCAGGCCGAAAAAGGTAAAGTTAACTTACGGATCTCACTTGATGAACAGAAACGATTAGTAGCTTTCAATTTTGGACCACAGTAATTTAACGCCAATTTTAAACCCCACTAACTAAATATAAAAAACCTTATCACTTATGGCTTCCAACCAATTCGTGTCATGAGAGATTAATAGAATACTGGATTTCGAATTCTCTTGCCACGATAGAACTTTCTTCCAAATATCACTTCGAAGAGATGTATGTATAGATGAAAAACTTTCATCAAAAATGATAAGGTCTGGTTTAGCAATAAGCATTGATATAACACCCATTCGCTGTACTTCACCCCCTGAGAGTTCCGATGGGTATTTCTTTAATAAATTATGATTCAACCCAAATTCCCTGGTGAATTGATCAATTAATTCTATCGGGGTTTTGTTTGCCCTGCAAATTTCCAACAGGGAAGAGTGTATCTTCATCCTGGGATTGAACGCAGTAGAGACTGATTGCGGTAAATATCTAATGTTGAAGCTTTCCTCGAATAAATTGGCCGATGCTATTTCTTCATTATCGTTCCAGTATAATTTGCCAAAGTTGTAGGGGACCTCATTTATCAAGGCTCGCGCCAACGTCGTTTTCCCAACTCCGGAAACTCCGGACAAACCAGTGACTCCGTTTTTGACAATAAAAAAGGTATCGAAGTATAAAAAATCCTTTTCATTCCTTCCTGGTAAAGAAATCTTTAATCCTATAACCTTAATCAAAAATTGCGGATCGAATCTGCTTCCATGTGCCGTCATTATTGTCTCTAATGATTTTTTTTGAGAAAGAACCATTTTTTTCTCCTCCGTAATTTCATATGGTTCCAGGTCGAACTTTTTCAACAACTCTTTTTCATGGGATATGATAATGAGGCCTATCTTTCGGCGGGAACAAAAATTCAATACAAAGTTTAAAAGCTTTTCGGAATTAGGAATATCAATATTTGAAGTGACTTCGTCGAGAATCAGGAGTCTTGTCGACCTAATCATAGCGAGTACCACCCCACATCTTTGTGCCTCTCCTTGAGAGATTTCACTTACCTTCCTATTTATAAATTCTGCAGGTCTTTTTATACCTAAGTAGGATAAAGACTCACAAACCTCATCTATATTCTTTAATCCACCTTTTTTGGCGTTGGATAAAACGTCTCTGAAATGATGCCCAATACTAAAATATGGATGAAAAATTTTATAGGGATTTTGTCTTACATACATTGGAGCCATTAATTTTTGAACAGATCCAATACCATCATACTTATCCGTCTCTGTATATAGCTCCAGGCTCTCAGCCCTTACATCATACAATTCATTATTCAATCCGGCCAACCATTGGGCAAAGGAACTCTTCCCACAACCGGTCGGTCCGGAAATAAAGATTCTGGACCCGGTTGAGATTGAAATTCCTTCCAGAGAGAAAAGCAATTTATCTCCCAGTTCAAAAGTCAAATTTTTGATCTGTATAATTGCTTCCCTCACAACAAAACTTTATGTTGATTTTATAGCACTAATTAGATTCCCGAGGCCTCCAAATATTATTCTCTCTGTTGATATCAGCCAACCTCCCACTAGCATCAATTTCAATCGATTTGATCTCTCCCAAGTTACCATCCACTGTGAAAATATAATATGGCTCTACCCAGGGCCAGTCCTCTGCATGAGTTAGTTGAAGATTCCGGTCTTTTTCTTTTTGCCCTCTCATGATACGCAAAGGGATATTAACGACCTCCAGACTTTCATCCCGATAGGTTATATACACATCTAACGGCATAGGCATTAAACCTTGCCTACTCAGTTGAATAGCTATTGTATTAGGATCTTCGGAATAAACACTATCGATACTGTAATCAATGGTTTTAGTAGAATTCACCCAGTATTCTTTATACCAATCAAGCTCCAGGCCTGAAGTTTTCTCAAAAATGCGAATTACATCATTTGGTTTAGGATGCTTGAACTTCCAATCTTCAAAGTATTTTTTGAATGCAATATCAAAATGATCTTTACCTACTATATATTCTAATTGATTTAAAAAGATTGCTCCCTTTACATAAGAAGCAATCGAATATGCATAATTCGTATTAAAGTGATCAGAATGTGTGGTCAATGGTTCTTCTAATCCACTTTCGGCTAATTTAGCATAACTGTTGTACGTCAAAATAAAGGGGTTTTCTATCTGTTTACCCGGTAGCATCTCCTCCCCTTTTAAATAATTCATAACTATCGACGAGGTATAAGAAGTAAATCCCTCGTCCATCCACGCATAAAGACTCTCATTTGTAGCGAGAGCCATCTGATACCAGGAATGCATCAATTCATGCACACTCACCCCGGTCAAACTGCTAATTGAACGATGTCCTGTAATCAAAGTTGCCATCGGGTATTCCATACCTCCATCCCCTCCTTGAATAAAAGCATACGTAGGGTAAGGATATTTTCCATATTTTTCACTTACGAAACCAAATACTTTTGCCATTTTCGATGGCAATTCTTTCCATGCTCTCGTTTCACTACCAGGTTGATAGAAAAAATGCATTTGCGTCCCGTCATCCGCCTCCATTTTCTCATGAACGTAATCGGGATCTGCAGCCCACACAAAGTCGTGTACATCCTCAGCTATAAAATGCCATGAAATTTGGTCTTTCCCAGAATGATCCACAGAATGGTCAGAATAACCATAACCTATTTCACTGCTATTCTGCAATATTCCGGAAGCCGCTACAAGGTAGGTTGGGTCAATATTAATGGTCACATCAAAATTACCCCAAACCCCGTGAAACTCTCTCCCAACATACGGATTGGAATGCCAACCCTGTTCATCATATTCGCATACCTTAGGATACCATTGGCTCATACTATACCGAACCCCCTCCAAGTTATCCCTTCCGGATCTGCGAATCTGCTTAGGTACCTGAGACGCAAATTCCATAACAAGTTCCGTCGTATGTCCGGGAAGTATAGGTTCTGCCAATTCAACTTCCAGAATAGTCCCATCAACCAGGAAATTTGCATTCTCCCCGTCTTGTCGTAGGGATTTTATTTTGTGATAACCAATTTCTCTGTTAGACAATTTGGAAATCCGATCCATGACTCTGGAATCAGGGTCTGCTATGGTTCGGGAACGTACATCCATCATACTTCCAGGTTGAAATGCATTGAAGTACAGATGATAAAACACTGAATGCAATGTATCCGGTGAATTATTAGAATATAATACGGTCTGCTTTCCTTCAAATTGATTTTGTTCAACATCCATATCTATATTCATGGTATAATCCACAGACTGTTGCCAATAACATTGGCCTCTAGCAAACACCATTCCCTGAATCATTAGGATGCCCAGGAAGAAAATTTTAATCATATCTTTCAGAATTTATGTGAGTATTTGTTCGAATTTGTCCAAATAGATAATTGAAAGAAGGCCACTTGAACACCCTTCTGAATAATATTAAGATCAAGGCCATCACCGCAAGATTGGATATTACCGATATATAAGTAAGATCTTCAGAAGCTTTCATAAATAGGGCGGGTGTACCTGCCATGACTGAATCTTCATATCCTACAAATAAAAAAGCAAATAAATTATTAATATAGTGTACTCCTAATGGGATTTCCAATCCATCATCCATTATTGTAATAATACCAAAAAACAGGCCCATTCCAATATAAAGGCTCATGGATTTAAATAATCCATATTCTGCCACTTCCGGATTTCCAAAATGCAACAAACCAAATAACATGGATGTAGCAAATATCGGTATCCATCTGAATTTGGAAATTAGTCCAAACTGTTGGAGTAGATATCCTCTTAGCATCAATTCCTCCGCTGAGGTCTGAATCGGCAAAATCAGAAGACCTAACAGTAAACACATGAAAAACGGTATTGGATCAAATTGTAGCGTATATACCGAGGGATCAGACAGATACCCCACGACCTCCATTAAGATCAATACGGATAACCATAGACCCATTCCAATCCACATTCGTTTCCACCGGAATTTGCCACCTCCGGTAAGGACAGATAAAATAGGCCTTTTGTGAACGTATTTAGTACCGACAAAAATACCAATGATAAAACCCGCAAAAACAAATAACATAAGTGCAAAACCAATAGGACCTGTATATCCCATTAATTCTTCCTGACTCAATCCATTAATTACTGTATAGATCAATAAAGGAATAGATGTTATGAAATAAAATGCGAGCGATATTACAAATGTAATTGTAAAATCGAGTAAGCTGTTCTTACCTTTCTCCCTGGCATTTTGATAAAACTTTGTACGCACTTTCTTTCGCCTGATTTATTTTTACAAAACCAAATTATTTCTTGACATAAAAGACTTTTATATCAAGATTCAATGAAATTAAGAAACGAAGATAAAACTTTTCGCTGAATGCTTATTTGATCTTCACTTTTAACTCACTTGGCTGCACTCTTAACATTTTGTTAATAACAGGAACTCGAAACAATGTAATGATAACAGTTAGAACCGGATTTTTGAAAGTAAAATTGTGAAGGTTTAAAATAAATAGTAACTTTGAATACTACATAGTTTAAAATCAAGTTATTCAATGAAATCTAGTCACCAAAAACTTCTACTAATTTCGACAATAATCTTATTAGTTTTTGCGAGATTGCTTCCTCATCCTCCTAATTTCACACCTTTGGGGGGAATAGCAATTTTAGGAGGGTGCTATTTTGGTAAATCATATCTGAAATATCTAATACCATTAATAGCATTCTACATTTCAGATCTATTAGTAAGCAATTTACTGTTTAAATCTTTTTATCCTGACCAGTCTTTTGTTTTCTTTAGTAGCCATATGATCTGGAATTATATCGCGATCATTATTATTGTGTTTATCTCAACTTTATTTTTAAAGAATAAAAACTTCAAAAATATTTTGGGAACTTCCCTGGCAGGAGCTGTGGTCTTTTTTATTATCAGCAATTTCGGTACCTGGATGGCAGGGACAATGTATTCCAAAGATTTTTCAGGTTTAATGACTTGCTACTTTGCAGGACTTCCATTCTTACACAATACCGTTTCATCATTTGTTCTCTTTAGCGCTGCAGGCTACGGTATTATTGAATATGGACATCAACTATTGGGAAAAAAAGTACTTTCGTAATATCAAGAATTAACTACTGATTTTTTTATTCACCAGTCCATTTCTCCTCTGGTATATCCCATTTATAAGCAATATACCTTGAAAGAGTAAAAAGGAAGTCTGACATTCTATTCAGGTATTGGATGTAAAGAGGATTAATAGACTCTACCTCTCCCAATTCCACTACTTTACGTTCGGCTCTTCTGCAAACCGTCCTACAGATGTGACACATTGAAATTACCGGGTGTCCTCCTGGGAGTATAAAGTTTTTCAGGGGTTCCAACTCGCGGTCCATTTCATCAATCAACTCTTCCAGTAATTCAATTGAGATTTCTTTTAGTTCAGGCAAACTTCCTTTGTACTTGTTAGCATCAGCAGCCAGGATAGAACCCAAATTAAACAATTCGATATTTATTGCGTGAAGATGGGCTGTATATTTTTCTTCGAAGTACTCTGCTTTCAATTGATCCTTTAAATGCCCAATAAATGCATTTAATTCATCGACATTACCATAAGCATCTACTTTTATATTGGACTTTGAAACTGAAGTTCCACCCAGTAATTTCGTTCGTCCGGTATCTCCTCTTTTCGTATAGATCTTCATACTAATCTTTGTGGATGACTTTGGGTACCGTAAAATAGCGATCCTCCGTAGAAGGTCCATTTTGCAAAGCTTTCTCGATCTGGATTGACTCCCTTGGAACATCTTCTCGCCATCCATTGACTACATCGGTAATATGACGTAGCGGTTCAACCGAATCCAGATCCAATTCTTGCAACTTATCGAACATTCCGACGATGGACTCCAAATCCTTTTTTATTTCCTCTCGTTCGCTGTCACTGAGCTCTAGTTTACTTAGTTTTTCCAGCTTCCTAATTTCCCAATCCTGTATCTCTTTCATTTACTATTAAAAATTAAAGTTAATAGTCAAAAATATAAAATGTTGATCAAAGAATGGAAATTAGGCTAATTTACTTTGCGATGGTTGGATTCAGGCTAAAATTGGTTCAGTGGGAAAGATAAATAAATGAGTAATAAGGGCAGAGTATTTCAATTTATTTATATTTTAGTCCTTCGTAAAAAATGGAAAAAGTATTTCACATCGCAGTAGCCGGAAATATTGGTGCCGGAAAAACCACCCTCACTACCAGTCTATCCAAGTATTTCGGTTGGAAAGCCCATTATGAAAGTACAGAAAACAACCCTTATCTTATCGACTTTTACGAAGATATGAAACGATGGGCTTTTAATTTGCAAATCTATTTCCTTAACTCCCGTTATCAGCAAATTCTAAAAATCCAACAAGGAGAAAATACAGTTATTCAGGATCGTACCATTTATGAAGATGCATTTATTTTCGCTCCTAATCTCCATGAAATTGGGCTAATGTCAACCCGTGATTTTAATAATTACAAAGGACTGTTCGACACTATGACATCCTATATCTCTCCTCCGGATCTTTTAATTTACATTAAAGCAGGAATTCCTACGCTCGTATCGCATATTCAGGACCGCGGCAGAGAATATGAAGGGAATATGAGTTTGGATTATTTAAAAAAATTAAATAAACGTTACGAAGATTGGATTTTAAGTTATAATGAAGGACCTTTGTTAGTTATTAATGCTGATGAATTGGACTTCAAAAATGACCCCGAAGATCTGGGGGAAGTAATAGATAAAGTTTCCAGTCAATTACATGGTTTGTTTTAATAATGTGAGATGAATTATTCCGAAATTAAAGAATCACTTTCCGAAAAAAAAGTAGAGCTTGTTGCAGTATCCAAAACCCACGGTGTCGACAAAATTAAAAAATTATATGATAGCGGTCAAAGGATATTCGGGGAGAATAAAGTTCAGGAACTAATCGAAAAGAAAGACTTATTACCCCAAGATATTCAATGGCACATGATAGGCCATTTGCAATCCAATAAAGTAAAATACATAGCTCCTTTTATAAGCCTTATACATAGCCTGGATCGGTTAAAACTGGCTAAAGAGATCAATAAAGAAGCAAGGAAAAACGACCGGATTATTCCGTGTTTACTTCAGGTACGAATAGCCAAAGAAGATACAAAATTTGGGGTGCCTCCTTCCGACATACATTCTTTTATGCAAAAATATAAAGAACGTAATTATTCATTTATCAAAATTGCAGGTGTCATGGGAATGGCTACATTCACAAAAGACATTGCTCAAATAAAAGCTGAATTTGATCAATTAACTACCATTTTTGAAACTATAAAAAAGGAGCATTTCCCCGGCAATGAGGACTTTCGAATCAAAAGTATGGGAATGTCAGGAGACTATAAATTAGCTATTGAATGTGGAAGTAATATGGTCAGGATCGGTAGTTTGATATTTGGCTCCCGTAATTATTGAACGATAAATTTACAACTCCTATTTTCACCATTAGAAAACCTTATTACTGCAAAATATACACCACTGTGCCAATTTTCTATATCTATGGTAAAGGAATGGGTATTAAAAGCATTCTGATCGATTATTTTACCCATTGTATTATAAATAGTAATATTTCCTCGGCCAACCATGTTATTCCATTCAAATTGGATGCTACCATTATGGCTGGGGTTAGGAAATACAGTTATTTCTTCTCCTACATAATCAATATAATTAGAATTCGTAAGGACATCCGTATCAAAAAACTGTAGTCCACCAGCTATATTTCCAGTAACGATTTTGGTTTTTTCTCCTTCCGAATACAAAACTGAAAAGTTACTGTTTTTCCCCATAAACAAACCACCAAACAACTCAATTTCTTCAAAAGTAGAAAAGTAAAGATCTTCTAGATTTATTTTAAAGGAATGAAGGTCCCCGCTGTAGGATCCCACACTTAAAATATTATCCCCATTTTTCTGTACAATCCTGGGAATTGATCTTCCAAGTACAGATGCAGGGCTGGAAATTCGAATATTACCCAATCGCTCAGCATTGGGATAGTATGTAGGATCAGGTTCAAACAAAGCTACTTCACGGGTGCCCAAGTTTTTAAAAAAATTAATCTCCCCCTGATCCTCTCCTACCAACAAATCCAATAAACCGTCACCATCAATATCAAATAATTCAGGTGCCGCACCTGATCCAACAACAAATCCTTGCCAATCTCTTTCAAAAGACTCAAATTCAAATCGATGGGGTTCTCCAGATCCATTTTTCAGCATATGTATATCACCATTTGACATACCGATGACCAAATCCATGTCTCCATCATTATCGATATCACCCGAAGTCAGCACAGGTCGTATTCCGCTTTCAATTCTTTCTCCGAGTTTCAAAAAATTAGCGTCCTTCAAAGAATACAATATTTGACCATTCTCAGTATCCATACCTTCATTCTTTAAGAATGCCAGCCGGTTAACCGATTGAGACTGATCGTTAGCTAAATTGTAAGCAACCAGGATATCGGTTCGTTGATCACCATCAATATTCATAAAAAGTGGTGCGGAAAATCTACCCAAATCAAAAAATTGTTCAAATAACCAATTACTTGTTACCCATTTAAATGCTTTTTCCTCTTCATTTGTCCCTTTGTATAAAAATAGTCCATCGTTATCATAATCAACACTGCCATTATTAGCTACTACAACATCATTTATACTATCCAGATTAACATCTAATTTATAGGCCGCTGGAAAATCGTAAATATATGCTGGCTCTGAAAACTCTGGAAATACATTGTCCTGGTGAGTAATAAAGCCAGAATCAGCCGTATTGCCATTATACAATACGCGTAAGGTGGGATATCCTTTATCCCCGAGTAAAAGATCTGGAATACTATCCTGGTCTATATCTATCAGGCAATTTGAAGAACCCGCGTGTCTGGTAGTAAAAGGTAAAGGACAAAATGCAGGAGTCTGGGACAACTTAACACCATTGGTATTGCCATTTTCGACAAATTTTCCCCAGCATTTATCTGATAATTTATAATCTAGAGCCAGACCAGAGTCATCACTCATACACTCATATAAATATAAATATGAGCCACTCAATTCAAAGGTAAGTATGTCCAAATCTCCATCATTATCCAAATCTTCAATCACAGGGATATCAGATGCTGCATGATAAATATTAGTAGTGGATCCATCTTCCGACTTAAAAATTAAAGAGTCATCCAAGAATTGGGGCCCGGTCACCCTTGAAAAGCTCCAAATACCCGCCTCTATGTCCCCTTTCCAAACGGCAATTCCGTGCTCTCCCTGCGTGAAAATATCCCCTATACCGTCATTATTGTAATCTCTAATCAATGCCCATGAATTAACCCTCGGCCACCGAACTTCTATATTATATTCATACTGATAGGACTTATCTTCCGTATTCCATTTCAAAATACCAAACAATTCAGAAAATCGGTCAAATACTATGATTTCATCTCTCTGATCGTTATCAATATCAAAAGGAGAAAATTGTGGCGCGTACATCCCACCGGAAGAAGCATTTTCAATGATGACTGAATTAGCCAAAATATTGATAGAAGGAGGATTCAATATTATCTCTTGAGCTAATGAAACTTTTATGACTCCCGCAAAAAAAATTAAACTCAAAACCAATATCAACTGCCATCTATAAATTTTTCGTCCCAAATGATGCATAAAAAAGAGTTTGAAATTTTGAAATTACAAAATAGATTATAAATTTGCAGTGCCAAATGAAAAAGGAGATAAAATTCTTCTAATTCGGGTAAGTATCTTTTGTCCTGGAAACGTCCGGAACACAATATGTAAAATGTCCTCGAAGCTTCACTATTTTGAAACGTATAATTCAAAATCTGATGCGTACAAAAGGGAAATGTTTTTCAAGTCAATTGATGGATAAAAATTTCTAAAAGAGAACGGTATCATTTGACTAATAACTAAACGGAGGAGTGGCAGAGCCTGGTTTATTGCACCGGTCTTGAAAACCGACGTACTCGAGAGGGTACCGGGGGTTCGAATCCCTCCTCCTCCGCTTGTGATTAAAAAGGCTATCTTTTTCTAAGATGGCCTTTTTTTATGTGATTAAAAGTTCTAGCCAGTTTTCCAGGGAAAATCTGTTTCACATCAGATTTATTTATCTTATATTCATACATATATCCAAATTATTGATTCGGAAATGATACTAAAAACCATATTCCTTCTTCTACTTTATCTACCTATATTAGGTGCCCAGGATTCCGTTTCTCGCGAATTTAAGATTACCTCAAAATATTTCAATATCCCTGTTTCGATGGATGAAGATCGAAGCATTCTAAAAATACTTTCTAATGGAAATATATTGCGAGAATTTGCAATTAGAATAAGTAACGGAGTTCCGGATTATTGGGTTTTTGTTGATATGACGGAATTCCAAGACCAAACCATCTCACTGGACTACCCCAAAAAAGCCTCCGGAATTGATCAAATTTACCAGGCCAATACCATTGCCGGATCCGATTCACTCTACAAAGAAAAAAACAGACCACAATTTCATTTTACCTCAAAAAGAGGGTGGAATAACGATCCAAACGGTCTGGTATATTACGACAATGAATATCACCTTTTTTATCAGCACAATCCTTACGAAATTCATTGGGAAAATATGCATTGGGGACATGCAGTAAGTAATGACCTTCTCCATTGGAAAGAATTAGGCGAAGCTTTATATCCCGATGATATGGGAACTATATTCTCAGGAACAGTGGTCGTAGACAGCCAAAATACTTCCGGATTCCAAACCGGAAAAGAAAAACCAATGATCGCCGCTTATACCGCCCATAGCCGAGACAATGAAGTCCAATGTATAGCCTTTAGCAATGATAAAGGCAGAACCTGGTCCAAATATTATGGAAATCCCATCCTCGACACCAAAATTAAATGGAACTCTAAAAATCTTCGCGATCCAAAGCTTTTCTGGCACCGAGAAACTTCAAAATGGGTTATGGTATTATTTGAAAAAAACGGTCATTCATTTTATACATCCGATGACCTCAAATCCTGGAAATTCCAAAGTCATCTTGGAGGATTCTGGGAGTGTCCGGAGTTGTTTGAATTGTCGGTAGACGGTGATCCAAAACATACAAAATGGGTATTATACGGTGCTTCAGGAACCTATGCAATCGGCGATTTTAACGGAAAAGAGTTTTCTATTGAATCAGGCAAACATCAGTACTTTTCAGGCAAAATGTACGCAGCACAAACCTTTAATAATATTCCAAAGGCGGATGGTAGGAGAATTCAAATAGGTTGGGGCCAGATTTCCCATCCCGGGATGCCATTTAATCAAATGATGCTCTTCCCCACCGAGTTAACATTACGATCAGGTAGAAATGGAATACGGATGTACTCCGAACCAATCCGTGAAATATCTAAACTTCATAAAAAGAGTGCCCTCTGGTCAGAAATATCACTGGATAGACTCAACGATCATCTGGCCGCTATCACAAGTGACCTTTTGCATTTAAAAATGAAAATAGAAATAGTTGAAGGAATTCGGTTTTCCCTCAATTTCAGAGGTAATGAAATTCTCCATTACAGTATGAACCATAATACACTTAACGGAGAATTTTATGAAAGCGACCAAACGCAAGAAAGAACAATTTATCTGGAAATATTAATTGACAAAACATCTCTGGAAGTGTTTGCTGACCATGGCAAATTCAGTGTTATCCAGGAATTGGATGTTCCAACCACTAATGCAGCATTAAAATTAGACGATAGCGGTTCAAAAATAAAAATACATCATTTTGAGATACATGAACTTCAATCGATATGGAGATAGCTTCTATTAAGTAGACATCCTACGGATAAGTTCCACACCAATTACATTCGTTGTTTTTATATTTTTTACTTGAGCCGGTGCAATGTCTTTATTCCCATTAATTAAGTCGAGAAAAGCCTTGACGACAGAGTCTGCTATTTCAGGAATCTTTTGATCTATAGTAGTAATAGAAGGCGTGACAAACGATGTTCTTGGATCATTTGAATAACCAATTATTTTTAATTCAGAAGGAACCTTAATCCCTCTTTCTTTAGCATATTGAAGTATGGCGATAGCAGATATGTCATTGGTTGCAAAAATTCCATCAGGTCGTATTTTCTTTTCATCAAAAATCTTCCTGCATGTATCCCATGCGTTTTCATAGGTCAGTTCATGACAAAAGACCATATCTTCTTCTAATACAAAACCCCCTCCTTCGAGTGCAGCTTTGAATCCCTTGTATCTATCGTGATACAAATTGCAGGTAACCGGACCGTTAATAAATGCAAAACTTTTACAGCCGGTTTCAATTAAATGATTTCCCGCCAGGAAGCCTCCTCTAAAATCATCCCCTTTGATAACATGGGCATGCATTTTTTCCTTTGGGACACGATCGTAAAACACCACCGGTATTCCCCTGTCTATAAAGGCCTGAAAATGATTGTAATTACTAGTAAATAATGTCAATGATGCAAATAGTGCATCGACGCGGTAAGAATATAATGTATTCACCAACTCCTGCTCCAATTCAAACGATTCGTTGGATTGACAAATAATCACATTATACCCATACTCATGCATTTGATTTTGGATATCTGTCAATAATTCCGTTTGAAAAAATGAAGATAAACTGGGAATAATAAACCCTACTGTATAGGATTTCTTACTTCGCAATCCGGATGCGATCCGATTGCGTTGATATCCCATCTTACGGGCCATATTTCGTACTCTCTCCTTTGTAGCGTCACTTATATCATTGTGATTATTTAAGGCCCTTGAGACGGTAGCTGCTGAAATATTTAATTCTCTTGCGATATCTACAATTGTATAATCCTGACCATTCTTCTTAAACTTCATTTTTTGCATTCTAATTCCTTATCCAAAAACATTGAGATTATTTACCCCAGCCTAATATAAACCATTCAATCAAGTTCCCATACCAATCATGTTTATCAACATATAAGACTAATGTCCAGAAAAAACTTTCCGGCAATTTCCCCATACCATTAGCAACATATATTTGACACCCTTCTGAGAATAAGACATCCTGCTTAAACCAAATAATTTACTAATTTATAAAAAAGTAGTAGATAAAATTAAATGCGTAACAAATTTAGCAAGGTCACATAGCGATATACGTATTTCAAAAAACTAATTCAAAATTCATCAGTAAACTAAAAGTTCAAATATTCTTTCACATTATTGTAGCAAATATCTTCAACCATATTACCAATAAACTCGATTTCGGACTTCGGTAAAAGGCCTTTTTCAATATCATTTCCTAATAAATTGCACAATATCCGCCTAAAATATTCATGTCGGGGAAAGGATAAAAAGCTTCTACTATCCGTCAGCATTCCAACAAACAATGACAACAACCCCATATCAGACAACACATTCATTTGGTCCTCCATTCCGTTCTTCTGATCTAGAAACCACCAGCCAGAACCCCATTGCATTTTACCGCGAACAGAACCATCATTAAAGTTACCGGCCATGGTTGCGAAAGTAGCATTATCCCTTGGATTGACATTATAGACTATTGTTTTGGTCAATACCCCATCACTATCAAGTTTGTTAAATAATCGGGACATATTTTCTGCATGGTTCTGATCTCCCATTGAATCAAATCCGGTATCAGGACCTAACTTTTCCAACATTCTTCCAGAGTTATTTCGCAATGCCCCGACATGGAACTGCTGGACCCAACCCACCTTATAATACATTCTGCATAATTTCTCAAGAACAAAAGATTTGAATTGAGAAATTTCCAGTTCTGATAACAATTGTCCGTCTCTTCTTTTCTGAAAAATGTTTTCCGCTGTACTTTCACCGCATTCTAGAGAATAAACAGTATCCAATCCATAATCAGATGCTTTGCCACCAAGATTGTTAAAAAACACAACCCGTTTATCCAGAACCTCAATCAAATCAACCACTTTTTCAATATTGGTATCTTCCGTAGCACCTAGTTTATCGAGGTAGTCCAGAAAATCTTCCTTTTCTATATTCATAGATTTATCAGGTCGAAAAGTAGGAAACATTTTAAAATTTCCTCTCGGGGATTGGGCATACACAGTGTGTTGGTGCAAAGAATCTGCGGGATCATCTGTGCTACAAACCACTTCAACGTCCATCATTTCAAGCAACTTAACTGCAGAAAATTCAGTACTATTTATTTTCTGCGATGATTCATCAAAGATGGCTTTTCCGGTATTCCCATTCAATAAATCACCGATGCCGAAATACCTCTTGAGCTCCAAATGCGTCCAATGGTATAAAGGGTTTCTCATCGTATGTGGAACGGCTTGCGCCCAGGCAAGAAACTTATCTTCATCTGAGGCATTTCCGGTAATTAATGACTCATCAACACCCAATGCTCGCATTGCCCGCCATTTATAGTGATCTCCTTCCAACCATGCTTCCGTGATATTTTTAAAAACTCTTTCACTTAGAATATCATCAGGAGGCAAATGGTTATGATAGTCAATTATTGGCATTTTTTCCGCATGGTCAAAATATAACCGCCTTGCATAATCATTTCCTAAAATAAAATCATCACTTATAAAGTCTGACATAAATAAATTTATAAATCAAAAAAACAATATCTAAATGTAGCGCCGGCAATGCTCAAAGTCACACCAGGGTTTTGAAAAAAATTAAAACTCACGTACTTTAATACTTCTATATGCCACCCGATTACCATGGTCCTGCAAAAGGATATGCCCTTCATCTAATTCCCCAAAATTCGGCCATTTTTCATACTTGCTATAATCAACTAGAGCTCTGAATGTGGGTGTTTTTCTCTCATATTCAACCACTTTAAATCCGTTTAACCAGTGTTCTACATGATTTCCTTTTACTACAATTCTTCCCTGGTTCCAATTATCCACGCCCCTAAAAGGTTTTCCCCTACTGGGTACGGAAAGATTGGAGGCCGGAATTAAATCATATAATGATCCTACAGTCCTGTTACCATTAACTCCCTTTTTGGCGTCCGGGTGTTCTTTATCGTCCAATACCTGGAATTCTAATCCAATAGCTGAACCAGAACCCTTATTTAACTCGGCATCAACAAAATATTTCACGCCGGAATTGGCGCCTTCCGTAATTTTGAACTCAAATTTTAGTTCAAAATTACCAAACAAATCTTCCGTTACAATATCACCGCCGTTGGTTGATTCACCTCCATTTCCTTCTAAAACAACCAACTCACCGTCTTCTATTTCCCATCCTCTTGCCGGGAAAGATTCCAATTTAGCTCCTCTCCAACCGTCTGTTGATTTACCGTCCCAAAGCATTCTCCAACCTGTTCTTTTCTCGTGTTCACTCAAATGGTTAGCTATATAATTTAATTCTGGTGCATAGGTGGCTACAGGCCATCGGTTCTCTTCCAGGTTCTCTGTAGCAATTCGGATATTTTTCCACCTGATTTCATTTCCTGCCTGTTCTTCTCTACCTATTCCGTGAACCTGTAGTCCGATAAACCCTTCTGAAGTCATATCATCCAACAAATTAGTAGTTTGTACTCCATTCACCCAAATACGTATACTTGGACCGATAGCTTCAATTCGGTATTTATTCCATCCCCCTACATTAAAAGCTTTCCTTCCCTCTTCATTTCTGGCCAAAGGATAGAGCCATCCTCTCCTTCCTTCATCGTATACCCCACCGCTATAAGCTCTGGAACTGGGATCAATTTCACATTGGTATCCATGGACCCTGCCATCTCTATATTCATCGAAGCTATTCGATCGAAACTGGACACCACTATTGAGTGACGGATCTACTTTTACTTCAAATTCCAAAATAAAATCCGAGTATAATTTATCAGTTGTCATAAATGAATTAGGAGTATTCAACTTTGATATTCCTACAATTTCATCACCATCAATTTTGTACTCTGCTTCTCCATTCAATTGTGTCCAACCGTCAAAATTCTGTCCGTTAAATAACTCTTTCCAATTCAGGTCCTGGGCAAAAATTGATTGCACGCCCAGAAGTGCAAAAATAGCTAGTGTAATATTCTTCATAGTATAATAATTTTAAAATCCGAATAATCTTGGCAACCAAAGTGCCAAGTCAGGAATGTATGTAACAATAAATAGTATTATAATCATAGTAAATAGAAAGGGTAACAATGGTCGAATAACTTCCGTTACTTTTACTTTTGCCACTCCACTACCGACAAATAATAAAGTACCTACCGGCGGAGTACATATTCCAATGCACAAATTCATTACCATTATGATTCCAAAATGCACAGGGTGCATTCCCATTTCAGTGACTAGTGGTAAAAAGATTGGAGTAAAAATAAGTACAGCCGGTGTAATATCCATAAATGTTCCAACAATAAGTAAAGTGATATTTATAATCAACAAAATGAGTATAGGATTACTAATGTTGGTCAGAATCAAATCAGTTATATACTGAGGAAAACTTTCAAATGAAAACAACCACGACATGGCCATTGAAGTACCGATCAAAAATGTAACAATAGCATTGGTCTTGGCACTACTGAGAAATATGTGTTTAAAATCAGAAAATTTCACTTCTTTATAAGCCAATGCCAGCACTGCAGCATATATAACGGCAATTGCAGCAGCTTCTGTTGCAGTAAATACCCCTACAACAATTCCTCCCACCACAACTACTAACATTAACAGACTGAAGAAAGCTCCCTTAAAATCCTTCCAAAGTTGAGAAAATGGAACTCGCTCTCCTCTGGGCAATTTCATTTTACGTGCAAAAAAGAAAGAAGCTAACATCAATCCCAATCCGGTCAAAATTCCCGGGACATACCCCGCCAGGAATAGAGCAGCGACCGAGGCAGATCCACCACTCGCTAGTGCGAAAACAATCAGTACATTACTCGGAGGAATGACCAAACCGGTGGAAGATGAAGTAATATTAATCGCCGCCGTATAAGGCTTCGGGTATCCTTCCTTGACCATTCTATCTGTCATGGTACTACCAATTGCTGAGGCCGCAGCCACAGCTGATCCGGATATGGCCCCAAACAACATAGCAGCCAAAATATTCACAAATGATAATCCTCCCGGCAGTGAACCAACCAGAGATTTAGCAAAATTAATCAGCCGCCTGGCAATTCCGCCCTGATTCATTATTTCACCAGCCAAAACAAAAAACGGAATAGCCAATAAAGCAAATGAATCCAGTCCAGTCATCATTCTCTGGCTAACCGTCGTCATTGCCGGTAAAAAAGGAATACTCAAAACCAGTGTTATGGTAGTGGAAATACCAATACTGTATGCAACGGGAACCTTAAGAAATAGCAGTAGGAAAAACGAAACAAACAGAATCAGTATACTGATCAATTCAGGATTCATGCGTTGGGTTTTTAGAATTTGAAATCTTTTTCAAATGATCTATAGTATAGATGATAATCAAAATGCCACTAATGGGTAATATCGAATAAATAATACCTAAAGGGATTTGCAATGCAGGAGATTTTTGATCGAGGTAAAAGGTCATATACATTAAATACGCACCCCCAATAACAAGAACGGCAAGAGAGAATAGCAATATCAAAATCTCGATAAAATAATCCAATTTCTTCTGTTGCTTATGGGAGAATTTATTAAAAAAATAATCAATAGAGATGTGTTCTCGCTGCCCTGTCATATAAGCTGCTCCCAAAATAGCAAGCCACATCAGGCAAAAACGAGCCAGTTCCTCCGTAAATGAAGCTGAAAAATTAAAGATATATCTACTCAATACCTGCCATGTAACACTAAATGTCATTATAATAAATATACCTATCAAAATTCTTTCGACGGTTTTGTTCATTACTGTTATCATGAGCCAACATTTTCTATCCTGGTTAACAAATCACCCAATACAGGATCCTTCATTAGTCTTTCTTTTATAGGCCGTGTTTTTTCCCGAAAAGATTCAGTATCAGGTTGAATTATCTCTACGCCCTGTTCTCGCAAATACTTCATATCACTTTCTACGGCCTCCTCCCAATACTGTTTTTCAGCCACCAGAGACTTCTCAGCCGCATCCATTAACCAACTTTGTTCTTCTGCGGAAAGACTTTCCCATACCCTCGTACCAATGACCAAAACATCCGGAAGAAACGTATGGCGGTCCAGGGAATAATATTTACAAACTTCATAATGGTTGGAAGACACCACTGAAGGAGGATTGTTTTCCGCACCGTCGACAACACCTTGTTGAAGGGCAGTATACAATTCCCCGAAAGACATAGGAGTAGCAGACCCACCCAACATATTGACCATTTCAATGGCCATCTGGTCGTTCATTACTCTCAATTTGAGCCCCTCCACATCATCAGCGGTACGTATCGGCTTGTCTTTAGTATAAAAACTTCGGCTTCCCGCATCGTAAAAACATAAACCTTTTAATAGGTAATCTTGTCCGCTTTCGAGTATTTCTTTTCCAATTTCTCCTTCCAAAACTTCCCAACCATGATCTGCATCCCGAAATAGATAAGGTACTCCAAGAACCTTGTATTTGGGAGAAAAATTAGCCATAGTCCCTGCACTAACTTTGGTCATAGCCACACTACCAATCTGCAGAAGTTCCAGTACCTCACGTTCTGATCCCAACTGGCTTGAAGGGTAAATCTTAAGTTCCATTTTGCCACCAGAATTTTCAACCACTTTCTCATTTAAAAATTCAATGGCCTTGTGCACAGGGTGACTCACGGGAAGGGAATGCGCCATTATTATGGTTTTCGTTTCTTGAGTACCTGAACAGGAGAAGAAAAGAAAACTTAAAATTGTGGCGACAATAGAAATGTATCGGCTCATTATTTTTAGGTGTTATTCAATTCAACAATTGTCCTTTCTATTCCCATCAATGCTCTAAGCCCTTTCATTCTACCGATACAGGTATATCCCGGATTGGTCTGTTTCTTCAAGTCATCCATCATTGCATGGCCGTGATCAGGTCTCATGGGTACCTGCCTGTCCTGGCCGTAAAATGCTCTTATTATTGATACAAAATCTGCGTTCCCTTCCAGATGGTCAGCTTCATAAAAATGGCGATCGTCCACCACTTCCACACTTCGAAGATGAAGAAAATGAATTCGGTCTTTAAACTCTTTTACCATCTCTACCAAATCGTTCTCAGGATTCGCTCCAAATGACCCCGTACAAAAACAAATCCCATTATTATTTGAAGGGACGTTGTCCATCAAAAATCTAAGGTCGTCCCGGTTACTCACAAATCTGGGAATACCAAAAATCTCGAAAGGGGGATCGTCAGGATGTATGGCAAGGTTTATACCCCATTCTTCAGCTACAGGAGTTACTTCTGTTAAAAAAGCAACCATGTTATTTTTGAGATCTTGTTTGGTTATTCCATCATATAGCGAGAGTTTTTTCTTAAACTCATCCAATTCATACCCTTCCTCAGAACCCGGCAATCCTGCAAGGATATTCCGTTGCAAAATCCTCTTCGCTTCATCATTCATTTTTTGGTACAAATCTCCGGCCTTACTAATTATTTCCTGAGAGTAATCTGCAGCCGCTCCTTCCCGTTCTAGGATAAAAAGATCAAATGCAGCTAAATCGACAATATCAAAATAGAGAGCTAAGGTTTCATCCGGTAATTTATGATACAAGCGTGTCCGCGTCCAATCGAGAATCGGCATGAAATTATAGGTTACGGTCTTGATTCCAGCTTTACCAAGGTTTCTCAAGGACTCCTTATAATTTTCTATAATTTTCTCACTTCCCGCTGCATTCAATTTCACATCCTCGTGTACGGGCAGACTCTCTACAACACTCCAGGTTAAATTTGCATCAGATACTTCTTTTTGTCTTTTTAGGATTTCTTCTAGCGGCCAAACTTCTCCATTGGGAATATGGTGTAAAGCTGTAACAATTCCTGTCGCCCCAGCCTGTCTAATATCTAAAAGGCTTACGGCATCCGATGGCCCATACCACCGCATGGTATGCTCAAAAATATTTTTCTTCATTGTTTCGTAATATATATTCTAATTAATTTAAACTCCGCTAAAACTACTAAAACCACCGTCTACAGGAACGATCACTCCGGTAACAAACCTGGAGGCATCACTACTCAGGTAGTGGACAACCCCATTTAATTCCTCAGGTTTTCCAAATCGACCATACGGTGTACTAGCTATAATCGTTTCCCCTCTGGAAGTTAAAGAACCATCCTCATTAGTCAATAATCTTTCGTTCTGCTCAGTTAAAAAGAAGCCAGGCGCAATAGCATTTACACGAATTTTTTCTCCATATTTCTTTGCAAATTCTACCGCCAACCACTTGGTAAATATATCTACACTACCCTTTGCCATAGAGTAGCCCAGCACCCGGGTAATGGCTCTGTCTGCTGCCATAGAAGAATAATTTATGATACTACTATTGCTCCCTTCAGGGAACAAATCAGCTAGCACATAAGTGGGTAATAAAGTTCCCATCAAATTGAGATCAAATACCTCTCGTAAATCTGAAATACTCGCATCAAAAAAAGAACTATCCGGTTGAATCACTGCACCGGGTTTATTCCCTCCCGCTGCATTTATGAGCACATCTATTCCTCCCCATTTTTCTTTCAGCTCCTTCTTTACACTTAATAAAAAGTCTTCATCCAATACATCTCCTGAGAACCCCAACACATCTCCCTTTTCACTCCAATGCATCAAGAGCTTTTTTAGCTTTTCCGGGGTGCGATTAATTACGCAAACCTTTGCGCCATTTTCCAATAAATAATTGACCGCCTCCTTTCCCAAAACCCCGGAGCCTCCGGTTATTACAATACGCTTACTTTCAATACTAAATATTGACATCAAAATTCTTTTAGAATTATTATTTCAAATTAGATTCAAAAAATGAAAATTAAAAATGCTAAAACTACATCAAAAAAGATGATTTATCAAAATAAAACTCTTCAATTTTTTCATTTTCGCATGCAGTCTTTTTTAGGAAAGGAAGGTTATCTCATTTTTTTTCCTACTTCAGAATTTTAAAAAATATTTACTCCCCTTTCAAAATTTGACAACGAATAATCGTTACCCTTGCATTTCATTTATTCCCTCCCAAATATAAAAGTATATTTCACACAAAAAGGGAAAAAAGACTGAAAAAACACGCAATCGTTTACGATCAAATAGCATACTTACTTATTTTTATTTTGAAAAGAAGGAAACAAAAAAATTCTTTAAAGAATATAGACTTCAATATCTTTGCGTTTCACTATTACAATAGTTACAATGAAATTTACAGCAGAAATCCAGATAATGCCTCATGAAGAACTTCTTGACCCTCAAGGCAAAACAGTAACGAAAAATCTTCCCAATATTGGAATCAACAGTATAGAAAATGTGCGAATTGGGAAACATATCGAACTTACCGTTGAGGCAGACGACGAAGAATCTGCTAAAGCAATAGTAGACACTGCATGTAAAAAACTATTGGCCAACACTATAATGGAAAAATACGAATTCAAATTATTGGAAATAGCCTAATGCTATACTTGGTTCCGACACCCATAGGCAACCTGTCAGATATCACGTACCGTGCTGTAGAAGTATTGAAAAGTGTCGACTATATACTAGCCGAGGATACACGACAAAGCGGCAAACTCATGAAAGAGTACGGGATTGTGACACCTTCGTTTTCCTTTCACATACACAATGAACACCATAAGCTTCCTTCTATTATAGAGGATCTGAAATCGGGAAAACAAATTGCTTTGGTATCGGACGCAGGTTCTCCTGGAATTTCTGACCCCGGATACCTCCTGGTGAGGGAATGTGTTCGCGAAGACATTGATGTGTCTGGACTCCCGGGGCCTACAGCACTGATCACAGCTCTTATCACTTCGGGAATTCCATGTGACAGATTTACTTTTGAAGGTTTTCTACCTCATAAAAAAGGCAGACAATCCAAATGGAAAGAAATTTCGGAAAGACAAGAAACTACGGTTCTTTACGAATCACCCCACAGGATAAAAAAATGTATAAAAGAAGCATATACCGCTTGTGGCCCTGGCAGACAAATATGCATTGCGCGAGAAATAACCAAAATCCATGAAGAATACATTCGGGGAACGGTAGAAACAGTAATAAAAGAAATAGAAAATCGAAAAAATATAAAAGGAGAAATAGTTATTATATTAGCAGGGGCATAAAACGCGGAAAGGGAGAATGCGGATTACAAAAAATCCCTTACTTATTTTGCAAAGAGGACCAGTTCTAAAATCTCAAGACCTTCCCTCCAGACTTTTAACAATATTTTCCAATATTATATCTATTCTAAATAAACTTAAGACAAAACCTTTTGTTATTCTCACTAAAAGAAGTTAATTTTGCAGCAATTTTGTACACATATAGGACTTAATAAGTTTATAATGTGTTGATTTTTACCGGAAATATATTTTCCTACCGGTAAGAAAGAGGAAGAGAGCAATTTGAAGAGAACGAAAAAATAATTGAATGAAAAGCGAAAATGAAATAATTGACGATTTTACAGCCAGGGAATATGAATTTGGTTTCGTTACAGATATAGAAATGGATGTTCTTCCTCCTGGATTGAATGAAGAGGTCATTCATTTTTTATCCGCTAAAAAAGAGGAACCGCAGTGGTTGTTAGATTGGAGATTAAAATCTTACGAGGCTTTCAAAAGGCAAAAAATGCCAAAATGGCAAAATTTTGAGGCTCCAGACGTTGATTTTCAAGACATTTCTTATTATGCAGCACCAAAGGATAAACCCAAATACGAAAGTCTGGATGAGGTTGATCCGGAATTGTTGGAAACTTTCGAAAAGTTAGGAATTCCACTCAATGAACAAAAAGCACTGGCGGGCGTCGCTGTTGATGCTGTTTTTGATAGCGTTTCTATAGGTACAACGTATAAAGACGAATTGCGCAAACTGGGTATTATTTTTTGCTCTATGAGCGAGGCTGTTAAAGAACACCCTGAATTAGTAAAAAAATATTTAGGTACTGTAGTTCCCCCCAATGACAATATATATGCCTCTCTCAATTCAGCAGTTTTTTCAGATGGCTCCTTTGTATACATTCCGGAAGGAGTAAGATGCCCAATGGAACTATCCACTTATTTTAGAATCAATTCACAGAATACCGGTCAGTTCGAAAGAACACTAATTGTAGCTGAAAAAGGTAGCTATGTAAGCTATCTGGAAGGATGTACTGCACCGCGCAGAGACGAAAATCAATTACATGCAGCCGTTGTTGAACTGATAGCAATGGAAGACGCTGAAATAAAATATTCTACGGTTCAAAACTGGTTTCCCGGGGATAATGAAGGGAAAGGAGGGATATACAATTTCGTAACCAAACGAGGTATCTGTAAAGGGAATAATTCAAAGATATCATGGACACAGGTGGAAACAGGATCATCAATTACCTGGAAGTACCCGAGTGTAATTCTAAAAGGTGATAATTCATCTGGTGAATTTTATTCCGTTGCCGTCACTAAAAACCACCAAATAGCTGATACCGGAACAAAGATGAATCATATTGGTAAAAATACAAAGAGTCGAATTATCTCAAAAGGGATTTCAGCCGGCAAGAGTCAAAATAGCTACAGGGGTCTTGTCCAAATTGGAAATCGGGCTCAAAATGCCAGAAATTTCACCCAATGCGATTCACTCCTTATCGGAAATAAATGTGGGGCGCATACCTTCCCTTATATTGAATCCAAAAATAAATCCGCCATGTTGGAGCATGAAGCAACAACTTCAAAAATAGGGGAAGATCAAATTTTCTATCTGAATCAAAGAGGTATAGACCCCGAACAAGCAGTTGCTCTAATTGTAAACGGGTATGCGAAAGAAGTGTTAAACCAATTACCAATGGAATTCGCAGTAGAGGCGCGCAAATTATTGTCGCTTACACTGGAAGGAAGTGTTGGCTAAATTTTTAATTCATTCAAAAGGAAAAGATTAATGCTAAAAATTAAGAATCTTCACGCAAGTGTAGAAGGAAATGAAATACTCAAAGGAATTGACCTGGATATCAAACCTGGCGAAATTCACGCTATAATGGGACCAAACGGATCAGGCAAAAGTTCCCTGGCATCCGTTTTAGCAGGAAAAGAAGAATATGAAGTGACTGAAGGATCAATAGAATTTGAAGGCAAAGACCTTTTGGATATGGATCCTGAAATCAGGGCAAGGGAAGGTATATTTCTCGCATTTCAATACCCGGTTGAAATTCCAGGAGTATCCAATATTGGTTTCCTAAAAACAGCCATTAATGATATACGGGAACATCGACAACTTCCTCCGCTAACTGCCAAAGAATTTCTGCAAAGGACTAAAGAACGCCAAAAGCTAGTTGATTTCAATTCCAAATTAGTGAACCGATCTTTAAACGAAGGTTTTTCAGGTGGAGAGAAAAAAAGAAATGAAATCTTTCAACTGGCCATGTTGGAACCTAAATTGGCTATTTTAGATGAAACTGATTCCGGACTGGATATAGATGCTTTACGAATTGTAGCGGATGGTGTCAATAAAATACAATCCGAGAACAATGCATTTTTGATAATTACGCATTATCAAAGGCTTTTAGAATATATTGTTCCCGATATAGTACACGTCCTGGCAGGCGGAAAAATTGTAAAGTCAGGAACCAAAGAACTGGCACTTGAACTTGAAGAAAAGGGATACGACTGGTTGAAGGAAGATGCTTTAAATAAAACGGTTTAATTTTATTATATGTTAGCTCAGGTAGATACAGATTTTCAAGAGCAAATTACCAATACATTCGAAGATTTATCAAATGGTGTGTTTAGTAGTGAGCCAGAATCATTGCAAAATTGGAGGAAAGAAGCTTTTTCCGCCTTCATGGATTTGGGATTTCCCACTATCAAAAATGAAGACTGGAAATATACCAATGTTAAACCCTATTTGAAATCTAATTTTACGATCATCCCCAATTTGCAGGAAATACAAAACGGAATCCCTGCAAAAACAGAAAATTTCTTTGGAAAAGAACTTTCTGCATATACTGTTTATGTCGTTAATGGAAAAATAAATTTTGAGAAATCAAATGTGCCGGACACAAATAGTGTTAGGATACAGGAAATTAGCGAAAGCTATGCAACCGACGGCTTTCTTTCAAGATTGAAATGTAAAAGGGATTATTCAATCAATCCATTCCTGGCTCTCAATAATGCCCTTTTTACACAAGGAATTTATATCGAAGTCGAGAAAAATTTCCAGTTGGATAAACCAATCCATTTGGTACATTTATCTGATTTGGATCAGGAATACTTTCAATTGGCCAAAAATGTTGTCATTGCCAGGCAAGGCAGTCATTTTGAACTGATAGAAAGCGTCGAAAATACCGGACATAATAATTTCTTCAGAAATGCTTCAACCGAGATATTAGTAGAACCTAATGCTACCTTTAATCACTACAAACTTCAAAAAGGTAGTGAAAATATACGAATGGTAGAACATACTGAAGTTGAACAGCAAGCGGATAGTCAATACAATAATTATACCTTTACTTTCCCGGGATATCAATTTGTCAGAAACAATCTTAATCTCGCCTTAACAGGTTCAAATATTGAATCCCATATGTACGGCTTATATCTCACGGGGGGGAAACAATTAGTTGACAACCATACTTTGGTCGATCATCAGCAACCCCATTGCGAGAGTAACCAATTGTATAAAGGAATTATGATGGATAAGTCCAGAGCAGTATTCAATGGGAAGGTATATGTTCATCCTATTGCTCAGATTACCAACGCATTTCAACAAAATAACAATATCTTATTTAGCGACAACGCTTCGGTATATTCCAAGCCACAATTGGAAATATTTGCAGATGATGTAAAGTGTAGCCATGGGTCTACGATTGGACAGTTAGATCCTGAAGCGTTATTTTATTTGAGGGCCAGAGGTATTAGCGAATCTGAAGGAAGAAGTCTTCTCGTCAATGCATTTGCTTTTGATGTTGCGGAAAAGATTGAGAATCCCGAGATAAGAGAACTGCTGGAAAACGAAATATCCAAAACCATGACAGGGGTTGAATATTGATACCCTCAAAATTAAAATTACATTATATTTGTCGTTGACCAAAGATTGTTATCAATTCTAATAAAGTAAGATTCTATTTATTGGCATGAGTAAAATTTCAAAGATTGCATTGGATATATAGAAAATTGATTTAAAAAAGATTATTTCCTGTAAGCGATAAATACTTAACTCATTTTATTCATGACAATCCCTAAGGCTCTCTGAAATAATGGAGATATTACTTTTTCAATACTTGATTGTTAATGTACAATATCTGTATACAGTAGGTAAATGAAAAATATTTTACACCCAATTTGGGGATGTCACGATGAAGATAAATCAGCTTTTATATGAGAACTATCTCATAATTAATACACTACAATTTTGAGGTAATCTATACCCGGTGTTCTCAAGCCCCGATCAGGAGGTGATCCCGCAGTTGCCTGTTGCTTAATAAAGACAGTAAGGTCTGTATGAAAAATATTGTTCTTTATCCGGATTAAAATTTAAATTAAATAAAGAACAATATATAGAGGTCGGTTGAGATATTTTGCATTACTAAAAGATTGATTTTTTTTAAGGACCATGGAATTCTTGCCATACGGTATAGTTAACCTACTGGATGAAGGAGAAAACTTTTCGACGTTTATTTTGCTTCTTCTCTCCTGATTAATACCTCAGGATGGCAGGATATCGCTAAATATCCTGGTCGGGGAAAGAATTAAATTTACTTCCACTTTCGAAAATGAAACAAATCATTGTGGTCCGCAAATCAAAATATAAACCTTTGGATAAGCAATAAAATTAATCGAATGGAATACTTCTATTAGAGTGAAACACTATAAATTTTTCTACTATTGTCGGTGTGAGTTATCTGGTATTTATCCGGCATTACGTATTTTTTAAACCTATTTGCATTCTTCAAAACATTGCTACGAACAAGAATATCAACTTACAAATCAAATTATAGTCTAATTAAATCACAATTTTGTAGCAAAAACAGAATGGATTTTAGAAAAATTTCTTATTTCAAAGATAAGTTTCGATGAACCATTTCCGCTAAATTTAATTCTAGATTAAAGAGTTCAATCGTAAAATAATCCTTAATTTCGAATATGATTACACAAGAGCAAAAAGAAATTACCAAACTGGATGTCAACAAAATCAGGATTGACTTTCCTATTTTGAATACCAATATATACGGGCACTCATTGGTTTACTTTGACAATGCCGCTACTACACAAAAGCCAAATCAAGTAATAGATAGTATTTCTGATTACTACAAAAACTATAATAGTAATGTCCACAGGGGAGTACATCATTTGAGCCAGATGGCAACAGACCGGTTTGAAGAAGCACGAAGAACAGTTCGCGACTTTATCAATGCAGAAAGTGAGAAAGAAATAATCTTTACCAGGGGCACATCTGACAGTATTAATCTCATTGCATCATCTTTTGGCAAAGCATTTGTCCGAAAAGGAGATAGAGTGTTAATTACAGCTATGGAACATCATTCCAACATTGTTCCCTGGCAAATCTTGTGTGAGGACAGGGAAGCTCAGCTTGATGTTATTCCCATCGATGAAAAGGGGGAACTGATTTTTGAGGAATTTGAAAAACTCCTGGACAGCGATGTCAGGATTTTGGCTCTTCCATATGTATCTAATTCCCTGGGAACCGTTAATCCCGTTAAAAAAATAATTGAAGCAGCCCATAGTCATGGAGTTCCGGTATTATTGGACGCAGCCCAGGCCGTACAACATATACCGGTAGATGTTAAAGAGCTCAATGTTGACTTTCTCGCTTTTTCCAGTCACAAGATTTATGGTCCGACAGGAATGGGGATTCTATACGGAAAAGAAGAATGGCTAGAAAAAATACCTCCGTATCAGGGAGGGGGAGAAATGATACATACTGTAACCTTTGAAAAAACAACGTATAATGAACTGCCATTCAAGTTTGAAGCAGGTACACCAAATATTGCAGGAGCAATTGGTCTGGATTCCGCTTTGAAATACGTTACTAATTTAGGTATTGATTCCATCCATATCTACGAAAATAAACTCTACCAATACGCATTGGAAAAACTTTCTTCAATTAAAGAACTAACATTTATTGGTGAAGCTAAAGAAAGAGCTGGTGCTATATCTTTTGTAATCGAAAATACGCACCCGTTCGATGTAGGAGAAATCCTTGACAAACAAGGCATCGCTGTGAGAACAGGGCATCATTGCACAGAACCAATTATGGATCAATTTAAAATACCCGGAACAATTCGGGCTTCCTTTTCATTTTATAATACAAAGGATGAAGTAGATCGACTGGTTTTGGGACTGAATCGAGCAAAACAAATGCTTCTTTAAATATACCGGTATATGACGATAAAGGAAAAGCAAGATGAGATTATAGCAGATTTCTCATTTTTCGAAGATTGGATGGATAAATATGAATATATTATACAGCTTGGAAAAGAATTACCCTTAATAGATGAGGCATTCAAGACTGATGATAAATTAATTAAAGGATGCCAGTCCAGGGTTTGGATGCACGCTGAAGAAAAAGAAGGTAAAGTCCTATTTTCTGCGGATAGTGATGCCTTAATTACCAAAGGTCTGGTAAGCCTGGTTATCAAAGTACTTTCAGGCCATTCAGCAGAAGATATCCATAATGCTGATATCTACTTTATAGATCAGATTGGATTGAAAAGCCATCTATCCCCTACCCGATCCAATGGGCTGCTTTCCATGCTCAAACAAATGAAATTGTATGCCCTGGCATTAAAAACACGGCACCAACTGGAAAAATAGATAAATTATATTATTATGAGCGATTTGAAATCGAATATTATAGAAGCCTTACATACGGTTTACGACCCTGAGTTACCGGTTAATATTTATGACCTGGGATTGGTATATGATATCACTATTACTAATGAATCAAATGTCCACGTTACGATGACATTGACTGCTCCCGCCTGTCCCGTTGCAGGAGAAATTTTATTTGATGTGGAATCAAAAGTACGTGCAGTAGAAGGAGTAAATGATGTACATGTTGATCTTACCTTTGATCCTCCATGGAATAAAGATATGATGACCGAAGAAGCTAAGTTGGAATTGGATATGTTTTAGAAAGTTACCCCATATCCTCAAAAACGGCTACAGCTCTTACAGGAGATCCTGTTCCTCCCCTGATTTTTAATGGTAATGCAATAAATCGAAAGCGCCCCCTTCCTACCAGTTTGTGTAGATTGATCAAATTTTCGTAATGGGTAAACCCAAGTTTTCCACAAATCTTATGGACTCCTTTATTTGAAACCTTACGGACCCCGGGCGACATTGTTTCAACTCCAAAAGCTGACACTCCTTGCTCTCCAAGCCAGCGGGCTGCATTTTCTGTAATTCCAGGTCCATTTGACCATTGTTCCGTTCCAAAATACCGACGATAATGATCTGTATAAATTAGAACGGTATCCCCTGGTTTTATTATTTGTCTCGCCTTTTTACACTTATCTTCCAACTCCTGAGCACTAATCAATTCATTCAATCCCTTTGTCGAAAAATCCAAACAAAATGCTTCCGTATAAAACATAGATAGAGGCATTTTATCGATTGACTTCTCGCGATAAGCCTTGTCCATATGACTTAATGAATCTACATGTGTTCCGGTATGTTCCCCCATTTCTATTTTATGGACACTAGGGGTTTGCTCTTTAGACCCAGAAATCTTGTCCCATTCTTCGTGAGTAGCATGAATGTTCATTTTGACTTCAGGAATTCCATTGAATACAGGCATCCCCGGATATATTTCCTGGCTTAAATCTACTATTTCAGTCAAAGAATTATAATTTAGTGCGGATAACAAAAAAGTTGAACAAATAGTTTTAGTCAAAATATGACTGTTCTTTTTAGGAATCCATTTATTCTTTTTCAAATCTGTAGGCACCATATTTCTCTAATTAGCTAAAAATAAGAATTGACTCAAAAAATGACCTTGCGAGAGATTTATACCTACAAGATATGATTCCTATACGGTATCACCTTCATAGAGAGAATAATTAATTTGCCATCTAATTAGACTAATTAAAATCAATTTAACTAACATACAAGCCGAATAAAATAAAATTGAAAATTTTATATAATTTTTTTTTCCATTTTACGCATTTTGCAATATATTCAATTTAGCTATTGGTTATTTGAATTTATTATCAATGGCTAAATAGTTTCCTGTAAGTTGTTTTGGTCAATAATTTTTGGAAGCGGTCCGGGAGCTTTATGTTCCCGGGTTTTGAAACGGTTCAATAGTATGTACTCACATATTTCCTACATTTTTACCAACCATTTATATTGAAGTTCAGTTTGTGATATATATATATATCTTACTCCCACATATGAAAAGTAGATGGGCAACAACATTCAAAACCATTTTCTTTGAATTGTGCTTAATTATTAAACGGTATCCATCATAATCCATTAGGTACATTAGAAGATTTTAATCAATTCACTCACCAAATAAGGACTTACTTTATAAATCCTTCCTTCAACTTTTGAATACCAAATGATTCACAAAGATTGATCGTTTCCAGAACATCCATTAATTCAGTACGGGGATTTATAAGGCACATCCTAAGGACCACTTGTTTATTTAAAATAGTTGTTACAAGTAATGCCTTTCTACTTACCAGGACTTTTTTAGAAATATATTCATTTATCTGATCGATTTGACCGGGCTTGAGATCTTCATTAATCGGATTATATCGAAAATTAATCACAGCCAATGTTGCGGGTGAAACAATTTCCCAATTTTCACTTATTCTCAATTCTTGTTCGACCCTTTCAGCCAGAGAAATATTATATGAAACAGCATTCCTAAATACCTTTAGACCAAATGTCTTGACTGACATATAAAACTTCAAAGCCCTGAAACGACGCGTTAATTGAATTCCGTGGTCATAAAAATTTATCTCTGAAGTATTTCCTTCAATATCCCTTAAATACTCGGGCTTCTCTGTAAAGGTGTTTTTTAACCATCGATGATCCCGGACCAACAAACAGCCAATCTCATAAGGTTGGTAAAACCATTTGTGCGGATCTACAGTAAGCGAATTTGCCTTATCAATCCCCTTCAACAACTTCTTTCCCTTATCTGATAATATAGCCGCACCTCCATAAGCACCATCTATATGAAACCAAATTCCTTCCTCTTCACAAATTTTAGCCATATCTTCCAGAGGATCAACGGTTCCCGTATTTGTTGTGCCGGCCGAGGCTATTAAACAAAAAGGTTGTCCCCCTTTTATACGGTCTTTTGCTATTGCATTTTTTAATTTATTCAATGATATTTTGAACTCCATATCCGTAGGAATAATTCTCACTTGTTCTTTCCGGAAGCCTAGGACACGAATGGCCTTAATATTGGAGGAATGGGCCTGATCAGACATGTATATTATCGCATTTGAAAATTCGTCCCCGCATTTCAACCTGCGTGCAGCTGCTATAGCAGTCAAATTCGCCATCGATCCTCCACTGGTAAATATTCCACCTCCTTGTTTAACAGGAAAACCAAATATTTTTAATAGCCAATTCATCGTAACGATTTCCAATTCTGCAGCTGCTGGAGAACCGGACCAGCCTCCGGAAAAAATATTAAATCCTGTAGCCAAAGCATCAGCCATTACACTAATATAATTACTGGGGCCCGGTACAAATGCAAAAGACTTAGGGTGCGATAAATTGGTACTCTCGTTCATTACATTTTTCAGTACAAAATCAAGAACTTTATTCATATCGTCTCCCATTTCAGGGGCGGATTCCAAAAATAAAGAATCCATTTCCTCCCTGGTGGCATGGGTCACAGGCAATTTTTCCTTCTGATGAACCCAATGTTCTACAATTGCATCTACAACCCGGTATCCATACTTTTGCATAGTATTTTTTTCTAGTTCAAGCCTATCTATCGTCGCCCTCATATTGCGTTAAATTTTGTTTAAACAATAATAATATTTTGCTTTAATGGATTTACAATGATACTATATTCTATCATTACAACTATTTTATAATTTAAATAAAAATATATGTCTAATCTTTCACTAAACCAAGCACGTAAAATTCTAGATGCCTGTATTGCCAAATCTAATGAACTTGGAGTCAAAATGAATATTGCCGTAGTAGACGCAGGAACCAACCTTGTAGCCTTTAATAAAATGGACGGTGCATGGCTGGGATCTATCGACATAGCCTTAAAAAAAGCAAAAACAGCCCGATATTTTAATATGGATTCCGGGGAAATTGGTAAACTTTCCCAGCCAGGTGGAGCTTTGTACAATATAGAACACAGCAATGGAGGGTTAATTACCTTTCCGGGTGGAGTATGTATCAAAGACAAAAATGACAATATTATTGGGGCAATCGGAGTTAGTGGAAGCACTGTAGATGACGACCATGAAGTGGCAAGTGCAGGGACAATATATCATAAAGATTAAAACCTTTCTTGAATAAATCCGGGTTCTTTACCCCCCATGAATAAATATAGTTAAATAACCATACTTATTTTATATTTCAATAGTATTCTCCAAATCTCGCTATTTAACTTTTCTCCTAAACATTTATATATTAGATGAATATAATAGTTTGCTAATCAGAATTTTGCTAAGATATTATCAAATCCACATAATTAACCCATTACTAGTGGGATACTCCTGGATTCTTTCTATAATAGTAATTTTCTAATTGCCATTAAAATTGCAAAACAAATGATGTAGTATCCTAAAAAAATCTTTGTAAGGAACCAATTAGTAAAAGTTGTAATTATGAAAAAAGACATATCAGGTGTAGCCCTGGAAATCACACTGGGCAACATAGCCTCTCAAACTACTATTTCAGCCATTGTAAATGCCGCCAATGCTCAACTTCAATCCGGTGGTGGCGTAGCTGGTGCCATTCACCGTGCCGCTGGTCCGGGATTAGAGGAAGAATGTCGAAGCTATGCACCTATTCAGCCAGGCCAGGCGGTCGTTACTTCGGCCCACAACCTCCCGAATAAATATGTAATTCATGTCCTCGGGCCGGTGTACGGAAAGGACATCCCAGCAGATAAGCTACTTAGTGATTGTTATAAAAATGCTTTGGTCGTAGCAGAAAACCACAAAGTAGATTCCATTGCTTTCCCTGCTATATCAACCGGAATTTTTGGGTATCCGGTAGCAGACGCTGCCCGTGTAGCTTTTTCAACTTTGCAAGTTTACATTCCGAGATTAAAGCATATAACAAAAATAAAAATAGTACTGTTTAGTGAGACAGACCTGACTACACACAAAGATGTTTTTCATGAAATATTTGATTAAAACTAAATCTTCCTCTCGCAAACACATTGATCCAAATTCCCTATTTTCATGTACATTTGAGTGTGATGACCAGCGAAAATAGAGATGTATTTCAAACATTAAGGGACCATATCAATCAATTCACTTCCATTGATCGAAGAAATTTTGACAAAATTGAATCCTATTTTATTCCCCTAAGAACCCGTAAAAAAGAAATTTTGTTTAGGGAAAATGATCTTTGTGATACGTTGTATTATATTTCTGAAGGATGCCTGCATCTCTATTTTACCGATGAAAATGGTCTGCAAAAAACCGTTCAATTCGGGATTGAAAATTGGTGGATTACAGATTTCCTGGCCTTTCACCACGGCTCCAGGACTGAATTTTCTCTACAGGCCATAGAATCATCGAATTTATTAAGTATTTCCAGGATCCAACAGGATCAATTAGTAGAAAAACACCCAACCATGGAAACATATTTCCGAAAAATTTATGAAATCGCCTATGGAGCCGCTATGTTAAGGACTAAATACAATTTTAATTTTTCCAAGGAGGAAATTTATTTTAGATTCAGGGACCAGTTCCCCGAATTCGCACAACGGATCCCGCAATACCTTTTGGCTACTTTCCTGGGACTTACTCCTGAGTACCTCAGCAAAATCAGGGCGAAAAAGCGTTCTTAATCCAGATTAATTTTTTTCTTTCTATTATGCCTTACTTTTGTAAAAAATCGACAGAATAAATACTACTTCGACAAATATATAGAAGTGAAGTAATTAGGAGTTCATGCCAGTTCACCAATGTCTGCGGGATCTCCTGACACGTTCTCAAATAATAGATGAAAAATATTTTACATTCAAAATATACCTTATGAATACCAACATCACACTTATCCTAAGCATCTTAACCCTGTTTTGGAATTGTACCGGCAAGACAACATCCAATACGTCAGATGAAAATACTCATCAATACACCAGGGATACCAAATTAATAGACACAACATTACCTCTTATTGGAATTTTGGCATTTGAAGGAGTCTTGACGACGGAAGTAACAGCCCCTATGGATGTTTTTACAAAGCATTCCGAAGATGGTAAGCCTCTATTTAATGTCATTACTATTGGTGAAGAAACCGAACCGGTTGTGAGCGAGGAAGGCCTGAAGATCATTCCCGATTTTTCATTTGAGAATGCCCCGCAACTCGATGTATTATTTGTACCAAGTGCCTATGATATGCATGCCCAGGTCAATAACCAAGCTATTATAGAATTTATCAAGCAACAGAATGAAAACACCCAATATACCGTAAGTAATTGTGCCGGAGCTCATCTTATTGGACAGTCCGGTATAGCAGATGGAAAGAAAATCGTAACCTGGATTGGCGGTGGGGAAGAACTTCAAAACACCTATCCGAATCTTAAGGTTCAGGATGATTCTGTGGTAAGCTTTGTAGAAGACGGTAAATTTCTCTCTTCTAATGGGAATCTGGCCAGCTACATTTCATCTCTGGAATTAGTGGAAAAACTTACCAACGGAGATCACCGAAAATATGTAGAATCCTATCTTTATATAGACCGCCTTTGCGACTGGGATAAATATTCACCGCAACTCGAAGAATAGCGTCAGTTTTACATTGATATGAAAGGAACGTACGAAATCTATCAAAGCGTCTTGCTCCGGTGAATTTTTTTGCGGCACCCCCTTTCCACATTAGGAGGAAGCCAGATCCAATTCGGTAGTGTACATAGGTACTCAATACCGTGAAATACTATTTTAATCTAACAGATGCAGGTCAACAGCTCCGGGATGATCCAGTAAATCATAATCATACCTGGATATGCCCTTTTATTATTTTCAATATAATAAATGATTTGATGAATTTCAATATTCATTTCATTGTTTTTCTTTTTCCATTCATTACAACTTTAAAATTCGGGCAATTACCAATAAAAAAATGAAATTTATTTGTTACAATAAATTAAATTACATACATTAGTGAATAACCTACAATTTTTACCTCATTTGCCGAATTTTTGGGTCACAGACATCCAATTTCAAAATTTGTAACCCATAGTCGCGGAAGAGCGTAGCCTTCAAGAGCTCGTTGGCTTATAGGTGCTTTGGCCTGCACAAGCTCAAACCGTTGTACTATATATTTTTTAACTATAAAACTTTTTTTATGTACTATTTAAAAAAACCAAAAGCTACCCCCCCCCCATTTACTAACCGCCTTTAGCTCCGGCTGGAAAATCACCCTGATGTTGATGGCTGTAATGTTTGTATTTACTGGTTGTGAAAAAGAGGATCCGGTAATAAAAAATCCAGAAAGTAGTAATTTATTCCTGGGACTCGATGTATCTTCCATGCAAGAGCATGAAATTCTTGCGCACTTTAGAAATTATGACTTCAGTAATTTAGAATCTAACTATGATGATGTTCGGGTAATTAGTTCTTCTTCAGATGATTTATCTAATAAACCTAGAATAAGTACTCGCGCCTCATGCCAAGCGGCTGGTCGTCTTCGTAAATTATCAGGTACAGCAACTGGTTATTCAGTCTTAGTTTTAGAGAATGGTACTAGTCCTATAGCTTTTTTGAACTTTACAGGAAATCCTTCACAAATATTATACTATTCAATAGATGATACAAAAAGTTATGATTTTGTAATAGGGGTTTCAAGTGGAGGTGGTTCTTCTGAAGATTTTTCATTTAATGTTGTTCGTCCAAGTGGTGGAGCAACAAGTTATTGGTTTTATGGAATTGATGCTACATCAGGTGAGTTTGGGGAAATTACAGACATTGATTATTTTGTTTGTCCATAATTGATATCCTTAGAAGTAATAGAGCGTATTTAAAAGATACGCTCTATTTTCATTTTACATAGTGTAAAATACTAAAAATGAAAATAGTTTTTTTAACTCTACTAAGTTTTTTCTTTCTTTTTCCCTATTCGATTATGGCCCAAAATATTTATTTTAATGCCTTCCCACGAACAATAGAATTAGTCAAATTAAACTTGGAGACCTGTGAAACCCATTTGGAATTTAATTTTCAAGAGGTATTGCAATCTCGTGAAACTGTCATCCGGGGATCTTCTTTTCATCCAGATGGATACCTATATTTAACAACAGGATTTCGCTTGATACGCTACAACATTTTACGCAAAGAGGTGAAAGATATTATCCCTATCGACGATTTTGCCCAGCAAGTCAATGATGGTTTCTTTCTCGCCATTTCGGAAGAGGGTAGGTTTATTATCAGTGGTGGCGATCATATGTCCCAAATTTATGACTACGACCTTCGAAATCGAAAGGTAATCCAAATAATTGATGATAACGGTATACCACCACAAGTTATCAAAGGGATGACAGGATTTATAGGTAATCATCTTTTATTATATGTCGGAACAGAGGATTTAAATAATCGCGGATTCAGGTTATGGAATCCTGATAGTGCAAACTTATATGACCTCTGGAGTGATTCTTCTGAAGAACATTCCTACTTTTGGCCTTCTATGTATACTCCTGCCTGTAAATCCAATAGTTTATTAGTACAAAGAGTTTTAGAGGGCACTAGTCAATTTGTTGAAATTGATTTGGAAAATAAAAATGTAGCACAAAAATGTGAAGACGAAATAATAGGATATACTCCACTGGGCTCTGCCAACCCCACCGACTTCCGCCAATCCCCGCTCCGCATTGACCTGGATGCGGACAACTCCTCCTACCACGCTACCGCCGGCTACTACGACACCCTCACTACCTGTATGCCGCAAGCCCCCATCACCGACGACGATATCGAGATCTCAACCTGCGGGGCGGAGGTGGATTATATATCTTTCCGGCTGAAGTACTACGACCAGCCCCGCCTGCCCGAAGAATACATCACCGCCGAAGGCTTCGAGGACCAGCTACAGCCCACTTCTGATCCTTCCCGATGGGTGTGGAATAATCCCTACGGCAATGATACCGAAAGCATCAAAGATTTCCTGCGCAGCCTGCGATACCACGCTAACTGGGACCCGGGGAACTCTGAAGAGAGCCGGGAACGCGTTGTAGCAGTGACTATGCACGTAGGCGAAGACAGTACCTCTTCCTGGTCCGTCTTCCAGTTGGAACCCGACGACCTCTACGCAGGCCGGGATACCACCGCTACCTACTGTGCCGACCCTGATGCCCGGGACCACATCGACCTGACTTCCTACCTGAGCGAGGGAGTGGATGCCGAAACCGGGCGCTTTGAGCCCATGCTTTCCGGTGGGCGCGGTATGTTTGTCCCCGGCACGGACGATGACGGGGAATTCCAGTACATACTCGAAGAAAATGGATGCTCCGACACTGCCGTCATCACTGTAGAAACCCTGGAAACCGGGTTGGCAGATCTGGAGCTCGATACCGTGAAAATCTGTGGTGGCAGCCAGATACGCATCGGTTTCCCACCCGGTGTGTACGAGTCCATCGAATGGTGGGACGGCAGTACGGGCGACTCCATATTGATCAGCCACAGCGTCATAGATCCCTATGCGCTCGTGTCCGTAGGCTCCTGCCATGTGCGCATCCCTATTGCCGTAACCAACCTGGCGGACACCCCATTCGCCGGGCCGGATACTACTTTCACCTACTGTCCGGAAGGGCCGGCCATTGATTTCAACGATCATCTCCCCGCTCCCACGGGAAGTACCCGCTGGCTCGAACCCGGCCTCCAAAACGGGGGATCCGTTTTCAGGCCCGGTATCGATGATCCCGGTATCTACCAATACATCGTGGAATCGGAAGGCTGCACCGATACGGCACAGATCACCATGGAAGAAACCGGGACTCAGGAACTGCCTTTTGCCCCCGTCTCCACCTGTGAAGGACAAAGCACCCAAATCGGATTACCGGCCGGCGCCTACAGCGATATTATCTGGTGGAACGGTGAAAGCGGGGATTCTACTACCATTAACAGCGATGAGACCGGGCCTTTCTGGGTGGAAGCCCAGCAGGACGGGTGCTATTTCCGCGCTGACTTCGATGTATCCGTTGGGGAAGAAATTCTATTCCCCGGTTCATATCCCGACACCCTCAGACTTTGCCCCGGCACTACCGGCCAAATTACCGTACAGGGACTGGACTCCATACTACTGGATGGTGCTATGTATGTATCCGGGGATGTGATCAACCTGACCGACCCGGGAGAATATTCCCTGACCGGTTACTTAGGCGGATGTACTGCTACGCATTCCGTATCGGTTACTTCCTATAATGATCCTTCCGGACAATACAGCGAGACCTTCCCCCGGTGCAACGGCACCTCTCTATCGATTACTTTACCCGATGATACGGAAGAATATAGCTTTTCCTGGACAGACGGGCATCCGGACCGGGAACTGACAGTGGATGACGACGGAGAATACCCTTTTGACATATCGGACGGGAATTGTTCTTTTCGCGCGATATATACCGTAGTACCCAGCGACGGCCCGGAGTGCGAACAAGAAGAATGCGCCATCTCCATACCCAATGCCGTATCTCCTAACGGGGACGGAATCAACGATGCCCTGACCATCTTTTCTACCGGATGCCAAAGCATCGAATCCGTGGCATTGATCGATAAATGGGGAAACACAATCCATACAACCGATTCACAAGTTATAGATACCACAGTATGGTTACAGCTACCGCCCGGGGTCTACATGGTAAAAGTTAACTACCGTGACCAACACGGTAGATTAAAAACGAAAGCGGGATCGATTTTGGTAATTAGGTGAGTGAGGGTGTGGGGCCAACTAAAACCGTGAGCAGACAGCTATTAACTGCTAATTTTGAGGGATCTTTTATCTAACCTCAATGTACTTTTCACAAAACAAAGCAGATAACCGGTGTCTCAATTTTTTCGGACATTTTTACAATAAAATAGGGCAATACTTCCCAGGAAATATTGCCCTACCGTTACTTTACAAAGCCATATTACAGCGTCCTGAAATACTCTAACAAAGCTCTCGCTTCCTCTCTGGAAATATTTTGATCCAACATGGGACTATTATTAAATTCTTTTAATAATTCCTTAGCTAATGGATCTTTTTCCAACATCTCGGTTGGATTCATAATCATATTCATCACCCATTCTGGAGATCTTCGCTCTAAAACCCCTTTTTGAGGCGGACCGATCACTTTGCGGTCAACAGCGTGGCAGGCGATACACTTGGTATCATAGATTTCTTTTCCCTCTACAGCCAATTTTCGGTCGATATCTTCCGGTATGTCAACATTCTCCACCGGACCTACTCCTTTATTATCCAATACCACCCTTTTACTGGCCGGAACATCAGAACCCGACATATCCGTAGTTTCTTCTTTGGTCTCTTCTTTCTTTGTTTCAGTTTTAGTCGATTCCCCTGAATTCCCACTGTCCCCTTCGGAACCACAGCTCATCAAAAGAAAAAACATTGCACTGCATAGAAATAAAAATAAACGTTTCATTTTAGCTCTACAATTTAATTATAATTTGGTTTTCCAACGAGAACAACTACCCCATTTTACAATGAGAACGCCTCGTTCTCAAGTAGCGTTCGTCTTAATTCGGGCTAATTTACATATTTTTTTTAGTGGTAAAACATTTACCGGGTATAATTTGCAAGACGGAATTATAAACCAAATATGCTAATTATTAAACAATAAACGCTCCCCAAAAAGAGGTGAATGAAACGTTCCATTTTCAAAACATAATTTGCCATTTACGAAGGTTTTAATGACTTTTGAGTTAAATATTTTATTTTCGAAAGGGGACCATCCACACTTGTATAAAATATTTTCTTTTTCGACTTTCCAGGATTCTTTGGTTGTCAATTGAACAAGATCTGCTTTGTACCCTTCACGAATATATCCACGATCTTTGACATTAAAGCACTCGGCAACGGAATGACACATTTTGTCAACCAAAAAAGCCAGGGCTGATACATCTCCTTTAACATTTAACTTACCTTCAAGCACTAATTCGACTGCGCCAACCAGTGTATGTTGAATTAATGGCAATCCCGAAGGGCATAGAGTATATGGATTATCCTTTTCTTCCCAGGTGTGCGGTGCGTGGTCAGTAGCAATTACATCGAGTGCGCCAGAAACCAGTCCCTCCAATAATTTTTGCTGATCTCGCTTTCTTTTGATCGCAGGATTGCATTTGATCAAGCCTCCCAACCGTTCATAATCATCGCTATTAAAAGACAAATGATGTACACAAACTTCTGAAGTAATCTTTTTATCCCGAAGCGGTATATCACTATCAAATAACAACAATTCATCTGCCGTGGTTATATGCAAAATATGAAGACGAGTACCGTGCTTTCTGGCCAGCTCTACCGCCTGGCTACTGCTCAAATAACAAGCTTCCCGGCTACGAATATCCGGATGAAGTGCAAATGGTATCTCATTTCCGTAAATGCTTTTGAAAAATTCGGTATTTTTCACAACCGTGCTTTCATTTTCGCAATGAGTGGCAATCAACATACCCGATTGGCTAAACACCTTTTCAAGTTGATCCATATCATCTACCAACATGTTCCCTGTACTGGACCCCATAAATATTTTCAGGCCACAGACACGGGTAGAATCCGTCTTCAGGACTTCTTCCAAATTATCATTACTCACCCCCATATAAAAGGAATAATTCACGAAACTTGTATTGGCAGCTATATCGTATTTCTTCTGAAGTAATTCCTGGGTAATGGCCGGGGGCTTGGTATTGGGCATTTCCATAAAACTGGTAACCCCTCCTGCTAAAGCAGCTCTTGATTCGCTGGCGATATCAGCTTTCCATTCCATACCGGGTTGTCGAAAATGAACCTGATCGTCAATTATGCCGGGCAATAAATAATCCCCATTAAATTCATAATCTGCATCTGTCTTTTCTGAAAAACTTCCTATTCTTTCGATTCTATCTCCGGCAATCAAAACATCTCCATCAACGATTTTCCCTTCATTCACAATTTTTGCATTCCTTATTCCAATTTTAGCCATACTCTCTTAAGTTTATATATTTTTGTAACTGCTAAATTTAAACTTTTTATGGATATAGCCAATTTAAAAGTAGGAATATTAGGAGGTGGGCAATTGGGTAAAATGCTCAATTATACGGGTAATCAGTGGAACCTGGCTTTGTGGAACCTGGATAAAGACCCAACCTTTCCTGCATCTATCAATGCCTATAAATTTCAGGAAGGAGACTTCAAGAATTACGACGATGTTATGAAATTCGGACGTCAGATGGATATTTTGACGATTGAAATAGAACACGTAAATATTCAGGCTTTATTTGACCTGAAAAAAGAAGGCATAAAAATTCACCCCGATCCGGATGCTCTTCAAATTATAAAGGATAAATACATACAAAATGCATTTTACGTCTCCCATGAATTACCAACCCCTAATTATCGGAAATTTGAATCCGAAATCGAAATTGTAGAAGCGATCAAAAGCTCGAAACTTGAAATACCGTTTGTACAAAAAACCCGGGGAGAAGGGTATGATGGGAGGGGTGTAAAAATAGTTAACAACACTAACGACCTAAAAGACCTTCTTCCAGGACCTTGTATTACCGAAGATAAAACTGAAATATACAAGGAAGTGGCAGTCGTAGTTGCAAGAAATGAAGTTGGGGAAGTCAAATGCTTTGACCCTGTCGAAATGGTATTCAATGAACAAAATATGCTTGACTACCTTTTCGCCCCTGCTGAAATATCAAAAGAAATACATGAAAAACTATACGAATATTCGCACAAGACTATTGAAGCCTTTGGAATCTGCGGTTTGCTTGCTATAGAATTTTTTCTGGATACAAATGGCAAAGTATTTATAAATGAAGTAGCCCCACGCCCCCACAACAGTGGCCACCATACCCTGGAAAATGCAGTTACTTCGCAATTTGAACAGCATTTACGCGGAATACTAAATCTTCCACTTGGGAGTACAGGACTTCTTCAGCCTGCAGCTATGCTCAATATCCTGGGGGAACCCGGATATGAAGGGCCTCCCTATTACAAAGGAATGGAAAAAGTTATGGCCATTCCCAATGTACATGTACATATCTATGGCAAACCAGTGACACGTCCTTACCGTAAAATGGGACATATTACGGTATGTGGTACAAACCGCAATGAAATTGATGAAAAAGTAAAAAAAGTACAAAACACACTAAAAGTTATTTCAAAATGAATAAAGTAAGCATAATAATGGGATCCGATTCGGATCTTCCCGTAATGAAAGATGCGGCTGAAATTCTTGACTATTTCGGCATCTCATATGAACTTACCATTGTTTCTGCTCACAGAACCCCGGACAGGATGTTTTCTTATGCACGTACCGCCAGAGAAAAAGGGGTAAAAGTGGTTATAGCTGGGGCCGGAGGGGCAGCCCACCTGCCAGGCATGGTTGCTTCACTCACTTCCCTACCTGTGATTGGCGTACCTATTAAATCATCTAACAGTATTGACGGTTGGGACAGTATACTTTCGATTCTTCAAATGCCTAATGGTATTCCCGTAGCCACCGTGGCCCTTAACGCAGCAAAGAATGCGGGAATATTAGCTGCCAGCATTTTGGGTTCATCTAATCCGGATATTGCTAATAAGCTGGATGCTTATAAGCTCGAATTATCAAATAAAGTAAATGAAAAAATAAAGAAAGTCGCTGAGGAATACCCTAATAAATAAGGCTGTTTCTACAGAGCATAATGGAAGGCATCCCCCGGAATAAGTTTTTCAAATTAGGGAACTTAATTTGCCGAAAGAGATTAAAACCGGGTTGCCAATTCTTACTTTTCTCTTTAATAGAATGACAGAATTAAAGCCTTTTGCCTGAAATGATCAAACCAGGAAATTTAATGAAGTCGGCCTCCTTAATTACTCTGTAATAATTCTAAGGTAAGCTCCTGAGTTCTGTTTTGACCATATGGCCAGTCCCGGCAAACAGAAACTCTTACTATTCCCCCCCAAGTCCATAAAAATAATATAATCAATTCGAAAGGATTTCACTTTTCACCATGAGGGTATTAATCAAACCTGCCTTCGATGATTTTTAGAATTCAGAACAATTGAAAACAGGAAGGTTCGACGAAAAGGGATAAATACATAATGGACTAATTAGAGCTATATTGAGGAAGAGGATCGCTCCTATCAAGTAATACCTCCTTTATTGCAATTCTCATGATTGGATCAAGAAGGTCAATCTTTACGCGCCCTCCCTTAGCTTTATCCCCATTAAATTCAGAAGCTTCTTCACCTATTCCCCTTACACTCCGTCGAAACTTATAACTATCTGTCGAGGTCAGGTGAATTACAAATATGTCAAAATAAAAATATGTCCAATTTTATTTAAGGGCATCAAAATATTCCCGGAAATAGAAACCATATCGTACAAGAAATAAACCTCATGAAATAGGCTTGTAAAAACTATTCCCGGAAATAATATATCCTATTGTCTGGCATCTCTAACTAATATTGCCTCCTTTTTCAAGAACTTCAAATACGCCTTCGAGCCAAATACCATGAGCGGTATAGAAATAAGCTCCGAAAGGGTTTCCTTCTTCCTTCTTCCTAACTACTTTAAGCCAAATTACTTTTTCGTCTAAAACTCTGATCGGTACTAAATAGTAAGCCTCTTGGTTCTTGGTCTTTGGTTTTGAATACGCTCTGCTTCCACTCAAATTCTTCCATTTCAGCCCTTCCTGACGAGAATTTACTATTCCTGGTCTGGACTCTGCTGTGCTTACAATTTTATTAAGCACTCTCTGATAATCACTTTTTTGAAAAGCAAAAGTATCTGTAGAAACCCAACTGGTATCTTTTAAAGTGCCCAATGCGTTATTAAAATACAAATGATCTGGCCGAGGCACAGTAAAAACTTCACCTGCATTTTCCGGATCGGAATTTACTTTTTCTATAGCAGAATTAAAATTCATTGCATCGAACCAGAATTCGGATTCAAAACCATTGTCGGGAGTCAAATCCTTGAATGAAGAATCCAGACTACAGGAAAAAACAAGTAGTGTCAATAAGGTAAACAAATAAAATCTCATAATACAGTTTTTGGTCAATTATCAATCTATGCAACACCTTCAAATTCATGCGTTGACTTCGAATCTGTTCTACTAGAAAGTTGTAATTAAAACCAAAAGAAGATTACTTCATCCAGAAGAGGATGTCCTTCGAAACCCCAATTAATTATAGAACTGTCAATGAAGACAGTATAAGTATTGGTTATTAAAGCCAGCCGTTAAATGCTTACTTTTTTCCAGGCCAAAAACATGTAGAAACCTACTCATTCAATGCTTTCAGCGTAATTGGCATTTATACATTGTAGTCTTTAGTCCCATAAATACATATAATAGATAGTTACCACATGATTACAATAACAACTATTGTGGTACATCAAAACCATTATATTTAAGGTCTATCAAGACTTAGCCTTATTAAATTTAATTCATAGATAATAAAGCTTTTACGTTACTCCCCTTTTGATCCAAACTACATCTATGATGATTGATATTGCCCATTAAATGGAAAAGAAATAACCGCTTTCATCATCGAAATCGGAATATAACAGTTACATCAAAATATCCGAGTTTCTCTTCGATACGATTCGTTTTTATTTCCACCAAACGGAACAATACAGAACACCAAAGAATATTCAAGAAGCCTGTTTGCAATAATTCTCCGACTGTATTAATACTTTACTTGCAAAAACGGAAAATCATATACAACTAATTATTTATAAACTTGCAAATCATTCCAATTTTTACTCAAATTTGAATTTAAGTCACTCGTTTTAAAATAATTATGCACTCCAGTCTCCTTACTTTCAAATTGGCAATATCCATGCCAAAGCTTTAAGAATACATTAACATTGTGGTAAAATATAATGAGATCAAAATCTCATGGTCTAATTTTTATATATATAATTACATATTGATAAGTTTTAATATTATCAACATATAACATATATTAATAATTAAATATCAAATATTAAATCAAACACTTTACTTTGGTAATTCACCTCCGATGAAAATAAGTTATCTGTATTTCTGAAATTTGATATTACATTAAAAAAAATATATACTTTTTATGATTTTAACAATCACTTGTGGAGCTAACAAATAAAAATTACGTATCAAGTAAATACAAATTCGTTCTTTAACATGTATTACGGATACCATTTTTAGATTATACTGAAAAATAACCTTAGTTAATACACTCACTAAATGATATGAAAAGAACTAAATGGGGTATTACTGATAGAGCATTTCGAGAACTAAATAGTAATTATAAAATTATCAAGCCGGAAGATGATACTCTTCCAAAGTACTCTCCATTGATCTCTCAATTAAATTGAAGAATTAATAAGTATGCCCTCTTTATATTTCGTTGAAAAAATACCTAAAGAATAAAAAAAAGAATCTGCTTTGCATTAATTGACCAAAATTATAAGATAAAAAGTTGTGCTAACTCTTGATTAATAGAAGGAGTGATATGCAAAACAGATTCAAGAGATTGATATTTCAAAGTAAAAGAATTATTTATTTATTTTATTATTAATTATTATCAATAGTTTATAGTATATTAACATAAATGAAAGCGCCCGTTAAAAAGATACTTTTCAAGAGTAATACTACTTATTCTATATCAGTATATAAAGAAAACGAAATATCAGTCCCCTGGCATTTACATGCTTCGCCTCAAATTTTATTTTCAAAGGGCCTGAAAGGTATGTTGCTATTAGGCAAAAGAATAGAAACAATCACTGAAGACAATATATTCTTTATCGCTTCTAACTTACCACATTCCTATAAATTCTCAAAGAAAACGAAGGGTGCTGAATCGTCCTACCTAAATATCATCTACTTAAACACTAATAAAATAAAATCTTTATCACAAAATTTTGCTGAATTCCAATCGCTGAGACAAAATTTCAATAATTTCGGATATAGTTTCAATGTTACTAAAAAAGAAGCACGAAAATTCCCTCCACTCTTTGACGACATTGAAGGTAAGTCTCAGCTTGATCAGGCCTTACATGTATTCAAAATTCTAGATGTACTCGGTAGTGCAAAGAAATTGAAAATACTTTCTTCTCCGAATTTGTCAATTAATGATAATCCCAAAGAGGAAAGAATGAATAAGATACTGGCTTTTACATATGAGAATTTTACGAATCCGGTTGAATTAAATGATGTGGCAGAAATGGTACATTTGACGAAAGAGTCTTTCTGCCGATACTTCAAACAAAAAACCAATCAAACTTATATTTCTTTTTTGCTCGAGTTGAGAATCAATTTTGCCTGTCAAAAATTACAATTTACAAACTATACAATAAAAGATATTGCATACGAATCTGGATTTTCAAACGTACCTCATTTTAATAATCACTTTAGAAAAATAATGAATATGACCCCAACTGAATTTAGGAAGCTTAACTTATAACGAAACAGGTTTAAGTCTCAGGACTGGTATTTTCATACCGCGAAAGCCAATAAATAAGAATTAAACCAATTATAAAACACAATATAGCAGGTAGTACATAAGGCTTATCAATGCTTTCATTAAATGGTGATATGTTCAATTCTTGAATAATTTTAATATGATCCCCCTCAAAAGAAGTCCCGGGATCAATTTCAATAATTTTGCCGTCCTCTGTCTGACCCAAAATCGGTAACTTCCAGGGCCAGATCTTATTTAAAGACCCCAAAATAAAACCTGTCAATACCGCATAAGTTTGATTCCGATATCGCTTAAAAGTCCAACTCAAGACCCTTGAAAACAAAGCTAATCCCACAATCGCTCCCAGCCCAAAAACAGCAATTTTAATTATTGAAGTAACTTCTAACCCCGTCAAAATTGACTTTACATTACCCAATACCAAAGTATACATTCCCATTATTAGAAGCATAAAACTGCCTGAAATTCCCGGTAAAATCAATGCACTGATCGCAATCATTCCTGAAACTCCATACGCCCAGAAAGCATCCGTTCCCTGCACAGGCGATTGTACGGTAATGAAATAAGCAATAGCCGTACCCGATAAAAGTAAAACAATAGTAAACCAATTCCACTTTTGTATTTTGTTGGCAATAAATACTGCAGAAGCTAAAATCAATCCAAAAAACAATGACCACACTAAAACAGGATAATTTTCAATACAATAAGTCATTGCAAAAACACCTGTAATAAGTCCTCCCGCCATCCCGACAACCAGGGTAGATAAAAACACTCCATCAATTTTGTAAAAAAATGATTTGAACTGGCCCTGAACCAGCATCCCAATTGCTTTCCCATCAACATTCTTTATGGCATTTATCAGTCTTTCGTATATACCCGCCACAAAGGCTATCGTACCTCCGGATACGCCCGGGACAACTTCAGCTAGCCCCATAACAGCTCCTACAATAACCTGGAATTTACTTTTCAATATAGTTGCTTATTTAGTTTCCCAAATATATTCAAATAATGCGGAAAAGAAATAGTAGGCCTATCAAGTCTGAAAAATCAAAAATTTAAATATTATAACGTTGTAAATGCCTAATATTAATGGTCCCGTCCCAGGAATTTACCGTTTTTCATAACATTTTCCATATTATTCAATATAGAACTATCTTTCAAAGGAAGACCTGTTTCCATACCCCACAATTCGGGTTCGCCTGCATCTAACCAAGCAGAGTACCATATTGATCCAACGGCTTTAATTGAGGCTTTCCATCTATCTTCGACCATCCCTCCCATAGCCTCTCTATAGGCTTTTGCAAATTCAGGACATTGGGTTCTTACAAACTGACTCCCCCTGTCCTCAAAACAAAAATGGTCCATCTCATCTATTTGCGCACGTGCTGTTATTTCCGCATTCAAAACTTTATCTACAAGTTTATGACTCGACAATATTATTTCCCAGATAAAATCTACCTTATTACCAATATATTCCGCTTTGCCCACCCAATGGGTAAATTCTCCTTCTGCAAACAATTCGGGTATTCTCGTTTCCCAAAATGCATGAATGCCTTCCTGTCCGGTAGCTTGTCCATTGTAATTACTGGTTGTATGTAAAGGGACATGTGCATCACTGATATAATGCCCCAATTCAGCACATTTTTGAAGAACTTCTGAAACGGATCCTCCCTTCATTTCTTTGACAAGCTGATGATATCCGGATAAAAAATAATACGGTAGAATCCCGCTTTCAAGTAAGTTATCTTCAAAAATCAATTCCTCAAATGTATATTCTTCTGTTATAAAATCGGAAATAGAAAATTGATCATGGTAATAATGTTCTAAAAAATCAAGTGCTATTCCTACCGAATCCAGGGATAAATTATAAGAATCATGCATGAGATGCAATTGCCCCGAATGAAATCCACAAAGTTCAACTGCGTGCACCTCCTCCCCTTGTTTTATACTCCAATTCCCCGTCATGGCCCGATCGAGAAAATAATTTCGTTGGAGAACACAACTATCTTCTTTCATCCAGCTATCTAGATCAATATAATGTCTCCATCCTTCATATGTATTGGCATATCTTCTTTTATCCGGATCAATTGCGTGTTCAGAAATATAATCAATATGCTCTTTAAATAACTGATTCAGAGGAGGAGGTACTGTGAAAATTGCGTAATAATTTATTTTCCTGTGAGCATAGAAACCCCACTCCATTTTCAAATGTAGAAACAAGAAAACGGTGAAAAAAACCAAAAAACAACACCTATATTTCGCTTTCACTTACTCCTGAAGGTACGAAATGTTCGTACCCTACGAAAATCTTCTGCATTAAAAGGTGCTGGGTTAGAAATAATTTTCCATCACCTCTTAGTGTATAATACCGTTCAATTTGCTTTTTAACAGCACCCGGATCCTCGTAATCTACCCAGGCTTTGGGATAAAATTCCAATCGAATTTCTTCACCATCAATATTGCGAATATACATGCGACAAAAGGGAATACTTTTGTGAATTTTCGCCCTATTATCTTCGGGAAGGACTGCCTCACTGTATAAATTTTTAAGTCTCCTTTGCAATTCGAGGAGCAAGTATTTATTAAATGTATGGAATTCTCTTTTTGTACCGCCCAGCTTTGATATTTCCGGATTATTTCTATTGTTTTTACGTATACGAAAAGATTGATCCTGCCGAGAGGGATATTCTATCTCCAAAACCGAAATTTCATTAAGATCCGGTATCAGTTCCCTTGATTCCCAATCATTTTTTGACATGATATATCGGGTCCGAAGTCCTCCTTCAAACCCAGGAATATTTACTATTACAGGTATATCAGAGCCCTCACGAATCATAAAAGTACCACGTTCATCCGGTGTGACTCCGCCGACATAAAAAGAAATTATAGATTCTTTATTTCCATCCAATACATCTACTTTCACACTTTGCGTACTAAGATCTTTAACTACATTATCCAGAGCTGGTTTGGGAACGAGTGAAGATACCCGTTGACGATTGAGTGTCATCAATAAATTATCAATGGCATCTTTTCTAATATAGCTTCCATCTTCATTTATCCAAATTCCTCTCTTTCTTGAAAATTCAAAAGAAGGACTATCACGGTTTATTATCCGAATATGCTGAACATTTGAAGTATCGGAAACATGCAATACTAATTCCTTACGGATATCTTCTCCGTCATATTGCATAACATATACACCTCCAGCCAACATTAATAAAACAATAATCGAAATCAAATACTTCATATTATCTTCCGTATTTCCACTTTCTGAAATAAATCCACAGTAAAGTAACCATTAAAAATAATACAATCGGACCACCAATATTGAATATCTGGTAATAAATTCCCGACTGTCTTATCTTCTGCTGATCCAGCAGTCGCAACTGTATCTCTCGATTTCGCAATGATAATACCGACTCCATACCCGTCATATATTCTATTGCATTGATTAAAAAAGTCCTGTTAGCAAAAGTAAATTGTTCGTAACGATCATATCCCAAAGCTCTCGGCTCCCGGGTCTGAGGGTTTATTTCATTTCTCGCAATATCGCCATCCGAAACAACCATAATTTTAGTCTCCTCTGAATTCTGCTTAAAAGATTGCTCCAATTGCTCTAACCCGGCTTTCATCTGCGGGGTAACACGATTTTTGTACAATGATCCAAATACTCCCTCCAACATAACGGCTAGTGGCAAATTAGAATGATTAAAAGCTGACACATCGGGTTGGTACTGGACAATATTCAAGTCAATTTCCACCGGGTTAAATTGGTAACGACTGTATCTCCCAGAAACAATTAAAGGAGTTTTCCGTACCCCCTTTCCTGATTCCAAAGTATCAATAGATGAGGCATAGGTTAGACGGATTCTATCCAACCCTTTGGTTATCGTGGATTCAGAACTGGGTATTGCTGCCAGGTAATAGTACCACGGGAAAAGATTAAATTGGCTTTCTCCACCCATTTGCCCCACCTGCAAGGGGATTCTTGTATTATCTTCCAGGCTTAGCACCAGGTTGGTCTGTATCCGAACACCGTAATTAAAAAGCAAATCATCTAAATTGAGATTTCGATCCGTAGCGACAAATTTTCCGACAGTTCTCAAACTGTCTTCGTTAACCCTCATTTTATCTAAGAGGAAAACTACTTTCCCTCCGTTCATTATATACTGATCGAGAATAAATTTATCCCGATCTGAAAACGGACCTTGGGGTTTTGCCAATACAACAATATCAACCACCTCAGGAATATGGACCATCGAATCCAATTCTACTCTCGATGTATTATAATAGGCCCTTAAACTGCGTTCCAAATCTGCTGTCTCCAAAGGATTAAGCTCTCCATGTCCCGAGGTAAAAACTACATTTTTTTTCCGGCTCTGAAACAACCTCAATAATCCACTAGTAAATTTATACTCAAGCAATGAAAGGGATTCATTAATTACCCGGTCATTGGGGACTCCTGCTCTATCTGCTTCCAGGAGGTTAATATACACTTTCTTTGATCCGTATTTTAATGAAGCATAAGGGTAAATCAATTTTTCAACAGATTCTCCGGTAATATTAAGCCTTACTGGGGTCAAACCATCTTGTTGGAATTCCTGCCTTTGGCTATTTACTTCTTCCGGAGACCCTACTGAGGGATTTTCATATCGTATAATAAGGTTGGGATTTTCGCGGGAATACCTAGTCAATAGATCGCGAGTGCCCTGTTCTAATTTTTTGAAAACAGCAGGAAAATCTCCAGTTAAATACACTTCAAGTATCATTCGGTCGTCAATTGACGCCAATATATTTTCTGTCGATGGCGATAATGTAAACCTTTTGTCTTCCGTTAGATCCCATCGAACATCAAGGTATGATATGATGCCATTCAAGGCAATTAAGAATGCAATCATACCCAAAAAGTAAACCACAACATTTTTCTTCAAACCACTCTTCATCTTTTCAGTCTTTCTATATTCAAGAAGGATCCAAACAAAAAAACCGTTACTATAGAAAAGAAATAGACGATACTATGTAACCCTACCAATCCTTTGCCCAATTCAGCATAATGAAAATCCAAACCCATCCACTGTACCCAATAATCCCACTTTCCATACAAAACGGGTAAACTGCTAATTAAATACAAGCCCCAATACAAAAGGAAACATAACAAAATAGATACTAATACGGAAGAAATGGAATTTTTAAGCAATGAAGAAGAAAAAATACTCACACTGGTAAATACCGAACATAATAAGAATAGTCCAATGTAACTTCCAATCACACCACCCATATCAAGATTTCCAACCGGGTTTCCCAACCAGTAGACAGAAAGTACATACATAATCGAGGGAAATAAAGCAATTGAAATGATAATAATACCGCTCAGAAACTTAGATAACACAATTTGCAGTGAAGTAATCGGCCTCGTAAGTAATAGGTCCAGGGTTCCGGTATCTAATTCTTCAGCAATCGCATCGCGATTTAAGGCTGGAATTAGAAATAACAAAATCATTGGCGCCACCGTAAAAAAAGAATTCATACTACTATAATACCCATCCAGGATACTGTAATCCGGAAAGACCCAAAGAATAAGCCCCATCAAAACATAAAATACCAATAAACTACTTACAGAAACCAGATTTCCGAAAAATTGATTGATATCTTTTATAAGAATTGCTGTCACCTCTATATCATTCTTTAGTTAATTCTTTAAATACCGATGCCATAGTGGATTCTTCAACTTTACTTTCCAGTAACGGTGCATTATTAACAACGGTCCAGTCGTATAAATTTCTTCGAATATCAACATTGGGAACCGCTTCAATTTTCCAGGTATTACCAGCTATACAAGTTGCATTTTTAATACCTTCTATCCGCCGCAGAAGTTTTCCATCTATTTTGACATCGAAAGTAGCCCAAATTATTTGACTATTAACACTTTTGGCTTTAAGCACATCCAACCTGTCAATTACCTTAAGCTCACCATCACTTATGATCAAAACTTTATCGCAGGTCTTTTCAACCTCTGATAAGATATGAGAACTATAAATAACTGTTTTTGTTTTGGCTAAATTCCGGATCAGTTCACTAATGTCTGCCAATTGATTGGGGTCGAGTCCTGACACGGGTTCATCTAACAATAAAATTTCCGGATCATGCAAAATAGCAACGGCCACCCCCACACGTTGTTTATACCCTTTTGAAAGATTTCCAACTTTCTTTTTTTGCTCCTTATTAAGCCCTACCATTTCAATAACATCCTCAATTCTATTTTTACTATTTGGAATATGGTGGAGTCGAGCGTAAAATCCCAGTATTTCCTTAACATACAAATCGTAATAAAGCGGATTAGACTCCGGTAGATAACCTATCATTTGTTTTGCTTCAACAGGATTTTGCCAGATATCAATTCCATCGTAAAGGATATTTCCACTATCCGGTATCAAATGACCTGCTATCATTCGCAATGAAGTCGTTTTACCTGCCCCGTTCGGACCGAGAAAACCCAATATTTCTCCATTAATTGCGCTAAATGTCAAGTTTTGCACAGCCGTTTGCGTCCCAAAAGACTTGGAAATATTTTGTACCTGGATGCCCATTGTAACTATTTAATTAACATACATTTACAATGTATTAAGTTCTTCAACCAATTCTTCAATTTCCCATGCATTTTCAACCGAATATTCGCCAATGGCTGTTCGACGCAATGAAGATAAATAGGCACCACCATTTAGAAGTTTGCCAAAATCGTCTGCCATAGCTCTAATATAAGTACCTTTACTGCATCGGATCTTAAATTCTACTTCCGGGAAAGTAACAGAATTAATAGTAAATTCTTCAACAAAAACCTTCCTTGATTTTATTTTAACATCCTCTCCCTTTCTCGCTAATTTATACATTCTCTGGCCATCCACCTTAACGGCTGAAAATATTGGCACCTTCTGGTCTATTTCTCCCGTTAATTTGGCAGCCGCATTTTGCATCATTTCCTCGGTAATATGATCTGTACTGAAATATTCGTTTATCGGAGTTTCTTTATCAAAACTAGGCCTTGTTGCTCCCAGAAAGATCGTCCCGGTATATTCTTTTGGAAGATCCTGGAATTGATTTATTTGTTTTGTCATTTTCCCGGTACAAATAATAAGTAAACCACTGGCCAAAGGGTCTAAAGTACCGGCATGACCTACCTTGTATTTTTTTTGATTGAGAACCCGTTTGCAAGCATTTCGCAGTTTGGCAACTACATCAAATGATGTCCATTCCAGAGGTTTGTCAATTAAAAAGACCTTTCCCTGTTCTTTGAGCAATTCTTTGGATATATCCATCCACAAATATTTAATAAATAAAGTAGGCCAACATGGCTATGATGCCTACAATCGAACAATAAATTGAAAAATAATACAGTTTGCTTCTTTTCACAAGGGCTATCATCCATTGACAAGCGAAAATACCTGTAAAAAACGCGGCTAGAAAACCCAATCCCAATGATACCCAGGAAGTATTCTGTAATACAACCTCCGCATCTAACAGATCTTTACCGATCTTTCCAAAAATTAATGGGACTACCATTAAAAAGGAAAACCGAGCAGCTTTCTCTCTGTCAATTCCCAGTAAAACACTTGTTGATATCGTAGCACCTGACCTGGATATACCCGGCAAAATGGCTATCGCCTGCGCTATTCCAATCAAAAAACCTTTTCCAATGGTTACATTCCGCGTGGTATCTTTCGCCTTGTCGGCAATAAGAAGTAAGAGTGCTGTAGCAAAAAGGCAAATTCCAACTAACAAAAGATTACCCGTAAACATGGCATCTATATAATCTTCGAAATATATACCTACAACTGCTGCTGGTATCATGCTTATTACAGTTGCAAGAACAAACTTTTGGGAACTTTTTTTTCTAAGTGTTTGAAATATTTGCAAAATATCCTTGTGAAACACAACAATAGTCGCAAGAGCAGTTGCAAAATGCAAAATAACGGTAGTCATTAAGCTTTCTTCAGCAACGGAATTATCACCCATCAAAACTTTGAACAATTCTAAATGTCCGCTACTACTGACAGGCAAAAACTCGGTAAGTCCCTGAATAATACCAAGGATAATTTTCTGCAAAATATCACTCATTCAAAAGCAGCAATTACTTTTTGAAAATCGCAACTACCTGCAATATTAATCCCCCAAGGATTAGAATTGGAGCAAGTGTTACTCTGGAGAAAGAGTAAATAATATTGGGATCCCAAGTCTCGTCATCAGGCATATGACCACCATTCATAATAAACATTCCCAAAATAATAAGTAATACCCCTATTCCTGAATAGATATATTGATTGCGCGAAAAAATGAAGTCTTCATAATGTGTAAACGTATTTTGTTTGACCTTGCTGTCAAACGACTTGACAGGTGCTTTCCTGCCTGAGCTTTTTTTCCGCTTAATGACTTTTTTCTTAGGTTGGGCTGCCATATATATTTTTTACTAAGGTAGAATTATTAATTGGTTGTCAAAGATAATTATTCTTTATTAGTAAGCGAAATTTACTCGTCCGGAGCGACCACCCTTAAAACAAATCACTCATATTTTTCCTCAAATATTTATTGACTACAAAAGTGGTACTTATTCCCTGTATCAATAATCCGAGTAATAAAACGCCACCAATAATTAATAACGTACTCTCAAAATTAAAGATTGTATCAATAGAAGGATAATATGTATATACAGTGTATCCGAGCACCATGAGGAGTATTACAGCCACTATTCCACTTATCAAACCGTATATAAGGCTTTTAGTTACAAAAGGACGCAATATAAATGACCATCTTGCGCCTACCAACTCCATGGTTTTCACCAAAAATCGATTGGAGTACAGAGAAAGTTTTATCGTATTGTGAATTAAAAATATAGCTATCAATAAAATCAAAAAGCCCAAAACTGTCAATCCCAGGTTAACCAGATTCATGTTTTTTATGGCACTGTCGAAAAGCTGGTCCTGAAAATAGACATTGTCAATATGACTACTCATCCCCCGGATGTCTGCCTTTATTGCATCTACCTTTTCCTTGTCCACATAATCTGCCTTCAGGTTCATTACGACCATGTCGCTAAGAGGATTTGGAAACTGGTCGTCTAAAAAATCCTCTCCAAACTCCGCCTGAATATCTGCGAATCCTTCTTCCTTGGTTATTAAATCTACAGATCCCTCTTTAATGCCCTCTATCTCATTTATTTTAGCCGTTATGGATTCCGCCGTTTTGCGCTCAATATCCCGATCAAGTTCTACCGTTAAATTGACATTTTCCTTTAAATACTCAATTAATTCCCTGGAGTGAAGCCATGATAATGCCAATAAACCTGCCAAGAAAAGAAGTAAGGTTACACTGACATTGGACAAGAGAAAGTTTGGTTTGGGTCTATATTTATTTTTGCGTTCCATAGTAACTAAACAACTTTTTTAAGTTATTGATTTGACAAATATAACAAATTAAAATAAATATTAATACATTCATATTAAATTGCATTTTGTTCATGCTGGGGAAGGGAAGGATTTTATTGAAACCGAATGTTATTGTAGGGGTTAATGGAAGAATTCTTCAAACAAAATCAAGAGCAGAAACCTACCCGATGAATAGTTTTGATTCAGTGTAATTGTTTCATTATTACTCCTTCCACCAATTAAATTAGCTAGGTGTATCTGTTACCAATGAGGTATCTGCCATAATAAGTTGTAAGAAATAATTTTGCGTATCCGGTCCTGCCTACACATTTCAATTCTCCTCAACATCTTTTACCAGTCCTTCGGTCTTCCTCAATAGTTCTTCCATCTCCTGCAGGAATTCACGGTTTCCATCGCTGGTGGAATCTTCAGGATCAAGATTTTTCCACTTTTCTTCCAAATTAGATTTTTCTTGCTCCAATTTATCAAGTGCTTCACGGGATTGAATATCAGTCGATTCTATTTTTGCTTTTATTTTTTCAAAAGTATTACTAATATTATTGAATAGTTCATCGTACTTACCTTCCTGAAATTTATCCCTTTCACTTTTCAACAACCCTCCAATACTTTTACCCAAATCCTTTACCTTTTCGACAATTTCCTGGGACTCTTCCTTTTCATTAGAAGTTCCGAAAAAATAATTATACCCCACGATGACAATAACAATGATCAGGGCCAGCTTTATTAATGATCTCATAATTATATATTTAGACTCTAAGGGATAAACACAAAATTTATTCTAAAAATTCAAAGATATTCTATCTCAAACAAATGAATAGCCATATTTTTGTCAATTTATTCGATAATCGGTATCAAAAACACTGCGAAATTCAATGACGAAACTTGATCTTAATACAATAGAACAAAAGTGGAAGAAATATTGGGAAGACAATAATACTTACAAAGTAAGTAATGAATCCGACCGCCCCAAATACTACGTCCTGGACATGTTTCCTTATCCATCGGGAGCCGGATTGCACGTAGGCCATCCATTAGGGTATATTGCTTCCGATATCTATGCCCGCCAAAAAAGGATGGAAGGTTATAATGTACTGCATCCCATAGGATTTGATTCTTTTGGCTTACCTGCAGAACAATATGCCTTACAGACAGGAATTCATCCGTCGGAAAGTACTCAACAAAACATGAAACGTTACAGGGAGCAACTTTCAAACCTTGGTTTTTCATTTGATTGGTCCAGACAAGTAGCGACCAGTGATCCGAAGTATTACAAATGGACCCAGTGGATTTTTACACTATTATTCTCCCATTACTATGATGTAGAGGCACGCAGGGCTTTACCAATTGAGCGATTAACCGAACATTTCGAAAAAAGCGGAAGCATGGACAATCCTGCTTTCACAAGTACTCCATTACCATTTACCAGTCAGGAATGGAATACATGGTCGGATAAAGAAAAATCCGATGTACTGATGAATTACAGGCTTGCTTATCAAAAAACCGGTTATGTGAATTGGTGTGAGGAGCTGGGTACTGTGTTGGCCAATGACCAAATTAAAGATGGGGTTTCGGAAAGAGGCGGTTATCCGGTAATTAAGAAAGCTATGAATCAATGGTACTTGCGAACAACAGCCTATGCAGAAAGAATGCTTCAAGAGCTGGAAGATATAGATTGGCCGGATCCTTTAAAAACAATGCAAAGAAATTGGATCGGGAAATCGACGGGTGCCACCGTATTTTTTGACATTGCGGAAAGCAAGGAGCAATTAGAAGTATATACTACGAGACCAGATACTATCTTTGGAGTAACATTTATGGTAATTGCTCCTGAACATCCTTTGGTTTCAGCCATAACTACAGACACACAAAAAGACGAAATCAGAACATATATCGATTATGTAAATAGTCGTTCAGATGTAGAAAGAATGGCCGAGAAGAAGGTTTCTGGTGCTTTTACCGGGAGCTATTGTATACATCCTTTTACCAAAACAAAAATCCCAATATTCATAAGTGAATATGTATTGATAGACTATGGTTCCGGTGCGATAATGGCAGTACCCAGCGATGATGAAAGGGACCAGTCCTTTGCAGAAAAATTTAATATCCCCATAATTGATGTTGTTGATAAATCCAATTACCCAGGTGCTACCCTTGATGACAAAGTGGGAATAATTATAAATTCAGAATTCCTTAATGGAATGGAAGTTCCGGAAGCCATAAAAAAAGCCACTCAAAAAATAGAAGAAAACGGCCTTGGCAAAATGCAAATTAACTATAAATTGCGAGATGCCAATTTTAGCAGACAAAGGTATTGGGGCGAACCTTTTCCTATTGAATTTGATGTAAAAGGTATACCTTATGCCCTGTCCAAAGAAGATTTACCCCTTACACTACCCGATACGGATAACTTCAAACCTGCTGGGGACGGACAATCTCCTCTTGCAAGGATATCGGATTGGGTACACCCCCAGGAAGGGATTACAAGAGAAACCGATACTATGCCGGCTGTCGCCGGATCCAGTTGGTACTATCTACGATATATGGACCCAGAAAACGATGAGGAGTTTGCCAGCCAGGACTCTATTGAATATTGGAAAAATGTAGATTTATATGTCGGTGGTGCTGAGCATGCTGTCGCCCACCTGATGTATGCCCGCTTCTGGCATAAATTCTTATTCGATACCGGCTATGTAAATACCACAGAGCCTTTTAAAAAGTTGATAAATCAGGGTAAAATTCAAGGAATCATCGAATCTATTTATCTCAAAAAAGGCAGTCAAAACCCGAGAGAATTTTACTCCGCAGATCTCGTCCGACCTAATGAAGAAAATTTGTATGCACGTATACCAGTTCTTATTGATTTTGTTTCGGATTACGGTCAGGAAGGTAGCCATTTGACGGCAAATGGATTAAAAGAGTATACCAATTGGGCACCAGATTATAAAGACGCGCAATTTCATACATCATTGGGTATTTTTCAAGGAGGTGAAATAACCGGCGAAGAAGAATCTCAATTCAAATTCCAAACCGTTTCCGAACAGGGAAAAATGTCAAAATCCAAATACAATGTCATTAATCCAGATGACATAGTCCGGCAATATGGTGCCGATTGTTTTCGGATGTACGAAATGTTTCTGGGCCCAATCGAACAAGACAAGCCCTGGGATACCAAAGGAATAGAGGGTGTATTTAAATTTATACGAAAACTGTGGACCCTATTTCTTGACGACAATGAGCAGTTGGATATCAGCTCCGAAGAACCTTCTAAAGTAGAATTGAAAATACTGCATACTGCCATTAAAAAAGTAAGAGAAGACTCTGCACGATTTTCATTCAACACCTGTATAAGTGCCATGATGGTCTGTGTTAATGATCTAAAAAAACTCAATTGTAATAAATCTGAAATACTAAATCCACTGGTTCGGTTGATAGCTCCCTTTGCACCGTTTTTATCTGAGGAATTGTGGAATTTACTCGGTAACCAACCCAGTGTTCACCATCAGGAAATTCCGGTATTTGACCAAAAATACCTGGTAGATGACGAAATTGAATATCCACTGTGCATCAACGGGAAAAAAAGAGCTTCAGCTACATTTCCTGCAGATTTGGACAAAGATGCATTGGAAAAAGCTGCACGTGAAAATGAAGAAATAACCAATTGGATAGGGGATAAAAATATAATTAAAGTCATTGTAGTCCCCAAACGCATGATAAATTTTGTAGTAAAGTAAGCGATCATCAATTTTGAAGCAATGAAACATCTTATTTATATTTTCCTTATGGGAATCACCTTTGGGGGTTGCAGTAGAAATACCCAAAAATCAATGGTAGATTTTACGGCTAAAGCTGAAAAGATAGCTAAGGATATAATTATTACAGATGGCCATATAGACTTACCTTACAGACTCAGGGTAAAGAACTTTCAGTTATCTAGAGAATACCTTGGCATCCCTATTCAAACAAATGAAGGGGACTTCGATTATGTAAGAGCAAAGGAAGGTGGATTAGATGCCCCCTTTATGAGTATTTACATACCTGCAAAATATCAAACTGAGGGTGGCGCAGATAAGCTAGCAGATTCTCTGATAAATATGGTTCATGGCATTATCAATGCTCATCCGGACAAATTTGCGAAAGGCCATTCTCCGGAGGATATCGAAAATAATACTAAAAGTGGATTGATTTCCCTTCCGATGGGGATGGAAAATGGAGCTCCTATAGCTATGGATCTAGATAAAATCAATTACTACTTTGATAAAGGGATCCGTTACATAACACTCACACATTCCAAAAACAACCAAATTTGTGATTCTTCATATGACCTGGACCGAAAATGGAATGGCTTAAGCCCATTTGGATACCAGGTAGTGGAAAGAATGAATAGTGTAGGTATGTTAATTGATGTATCCCATATTTCTGATAGTGCCTTTTACCAGGTCATGCGAACTACAAAGACACCCGTTATTGCTTCCCACTCCTCTTGCCGAATCTTTACGCCTGAATTTGAAAGGAATATGAGTGATGATATGATTCGTACTATGAAAGAAAAGAACAGTGTTATTCAGATAAATTTTGGATCTACATTTATTGATTCAGAAATAACAATGGCCAGAGAAAAATACCGAAATGACTGGTTGGAATACCTGGAGGGACAAGGTGTCGATACCAATAGCCCTGAGGCCAGAAAATTAGAAGAGGATTTCAAAGACAATTACGCACCTGCCCTTTACTCTACCGTTCAGAAGGTTGCAGACCACATTGACCATGTAGTGAAGATAGCAGGTATTGATTACGTCGGATTAGGTTCTGATTTTGACGGAGTCGGGGATTCACTTCCCACTGGTCTGAAAGATGTATCACAATATCCCAATTTAATCGCTGAATTACTCCTGCGGGGGTACAGCAAAAATGATATTGAAAAGATATGTTATAAAAACGTTTGGAGAGTTTGGAAATCCGTTCTCAACTACAAAACCATTTAAAATCAAAACCCACTTATTTTGCTTCTCTATACCTTTTGATACAGGTTCAAAAAAATAAAATATGATAAGTAGCCAACAGCATTTATTCAATTTACCTGCAGGTGAAACGTACCTCAATGCCGCCTATATGACCCCACTCGCCAAAGAAGTTGAGGTAGCGGGAATTCAGGGGCTAAGAACCAAATGCAGACCTGGAAGTATTACTCCGGAACATTTTTTTCAAACTGCTGAAAACGTCCGAAAGGCATTTTCATTATTAATTAATAATCCGGACCCACAGAGAATTGCCATACTACCTTCTGTCTCTTATGGAATGGCCAATGTAATCAAAAATATCAATAACGGAAGGGGAAATGAAGTAGTTGTCGTCGAAGACCAATTCCCATCAGCTGTTTTTCCCTGGCAAAATAAAAACTTCCATTTTGATCTTCATAGGATAAAGCTTCCTGACTTGTATAAAGATAGAGGTCCCAAACTAACCAGGGAAATAATTAATTCAATCCGACAACAAACAGCTGCAGTATGCATAGGAGTATTGCATTGGACTGATGGGACATTGTATAATCTTAAAGAGATTGCTGAAGCCTGTAAGAAACACCATGCACTGTTCATAATTGATGGAACTCAATCCATTGGTGCCTTGCCATTTGATATTTCTGAATTGTGGCCTGATGCAGTTTTTTGTTCAAGTTATAAGTGGCTTATGGGACCGTACGGAACGGCACTGGGTTATTTTGGACCTGTATTTGATGACGGGATTCCAATAGAAGACAACTGGATCAATAGAGAAAACAGTGGTGATTTTACCAATTTGACAAAATACGAGCAAAGCTACAGGAAAAAAGCTCAAAAGTATAATGTAGGCGAATATAGTAATTTTACAAATATTCCTATGGTGGAAAAAGGACTGGAGATGATTTTAGAATGGAAAGTTGAACGAATTCAGGAATATTGCCAATACCTCGTCAACACCATGTTGGAAGGATTACACGATAGTAAAACGTATTGGATAGAAAAAGATGAAAATTGGCGGGCCAATCATTTAATTGGAATCCATATTCTAGATGAAGTGGTTCGACAAAATTTAGTCAAAACCTGTATTGATAAGAAGATTCATGTTTCATTCAGGGGCGATTGTATGAGAATATCTCCCCATCTCTATAATACCAAATCTGACATATACAATTTAACTGACGTCCTTCAAACTTTTAATAAATATTGATTTTACTATCTATATTTCTTAATTTAACCTTATGAAAGTAATAGGAATAAATCGACTCATTTTCATTCCTGTATTGATAATAGGTTTGTCTTCCATTGTACACGCCCATTGTAGATTAACTACTTATCTTTCTGGTGAAAATTTACAGTCTGGGAAACATCTTAATATAAAATGGGAAATTGAAATTGAACACAACCAGGAAGGGTGGGATCTTTTTTACTCAACTGATAATGGACATAACTGGGAACCTATAAAAACTGGGATGCCTGTTGACCAGCTATCATATGATTGGAGTATCCCTTATGTAAATACTCATGACGCATTAATCCGGATCGTCCAGGTAAATTCCGGAGGAGATTACGAAGATATAAGTGGAAAATTTTCCATTAGTACGGGTGTGATGACAGCATCCAGTCAGAGACAGCGGGCAAAGGTTTTTGAATTCTCCGTAGCCCCGAATATTGTTCATTCTGATACACGTATTACATTCCATCCTGATACACGTGATTATTACCGAATCTCCGTACATTCACTGGCAGGAAAAGAAATATCGCTTTTAGCCAACCGCACCTTTCCTCCTGGTGATCAATCCATTATTTTACATGCAGATAACCTGCCACCTGGACTTTACTTTATTATTATAAAAAACAGTAAAGGATTAGGGATTAAAAAATTTATTATTATTTAATTTCCTTGGCAAAAGCCGATTTGAATTTATCAAATTATCTGCACAACGCTGTGGATTCCATTTGATTGTGGTATCTAAGTGGGTCGATGTACCTTACTGAATTGGCCGGAGGTCAGGTAAGAGCTAAAAAATTCACAAAGACAGGATGAGCAACAGAACGGCTTCCGGTCATATTGACCCGGCTGAGACCTCGACAATGAGCCTGGTCTCACCGCTCGTAGAATCTCTCTGTCGAAAGCTCGCCAGGGTTTATTCCTGCATAACTTCTTATAAGGATACTTTTAGACCTTTTAGCATATAGTGAAGTGGTAGAGGTTCAGCCCGAACGGATATTGATAACCACAATACGAGCCAAAAATATTTTCCTACCAGTTAAAAATAAATTAACGTCAGCTCGACGAATAATTGATTCTGTCATTATTTTTGCTGAAAATGCAATGCCCAAGGCATCTGGCAAAGTCATCCCTATGGAGACTTTGTGGTAATCAATGCCAGAATAGACGATTTTACTTGTTTTCCACCCAGGGTTGGCACCCAGGGTTAATAATATTTCGACCCTTCAGGGCTCTTTTTTTCTCTGTCGAACTCACGTTAAATTATTAAAGACCTTCTTCCCTGGCATCCTAGTGATTATTATTTCATACATTCACTTTTTAGAAATAGAAGAATACATGAAAATTATCACTCAAGAGATCTTATCGGTAAACGAATTCCGAAAGCTACTCCAAGAACAACATGTAATTAGTAATATCGCCGTACAAGGGCTGGACCTTACATCACTTGCTTCCGAATTTTACCAATCAACTTTACACGATTGTCTGTTTATTGGTTGCGGGCTCACCGATCCGATGACCTGTTATCTCCAACAAAATAATTATGTATTCCCTAAAATGGATCTCCCATATTTAATTTATCCAAATAAATTATACAATCGATTTGATCTTTACAAAGGATATGATCCTGACAATCCCGATTCTTATTTAAAAACCTACCACAAAATAATCTACGACCACTTTATCAAAACCGGTAAATATACGACTGATATTAAAGAATCATTGGCGCGAAGTCTCCACGACCAATCAATTACCAATGCACTGCAGGACTTCATACAAAAGTATGATGAAAGACAAATAATAGCGGTAATGGGAGGACACAGTATGTTGCGGACCGACCCTATGTACAAAAAAATTGTTCTATTGTCAAAATCGCTTACCGAACAAGGGAAACTAATGATTTCGGGAGGGGGCCCGGGAGCAATGGAAGCTACGCATTTGGGAGCCTGGCTGGCAGAATCGCCAGAGGATACCGTTGACCAGGCACTTGAAATTTTGGCTGAATCTCCACTCTATACCGATAAAAATTGGTTGAGTGCAGCCTTCAAAGTCATTGACCAATACCAAGAAAGCAACTACAATAGCCTGGGAATTCCCACCTGGTTATATGGTCACGAACCCCCATCCCCTTTCGCAAGTCATATTGCCAAGTATTTTACAAATAGTATTCGCGAGGAAGGGTTGCTGGCCATAGCCAAAGGAGGAATTATATTTACTCCTGGGAGTGCCGGTACTATGCAAGAAGTATTTCAGGAAGTAACCCAGAACCACTATCTTACGCTCAAATACGCCAGTCCGATGTTATTTATGAATACAGAATTCTGGACCAATGATTGGGGAGTATATTCCTTGCTAAAAAACTTGTCTGATCAGAAGAAATTAAATAATCTGGACCTGGGACTATACGACTCTATTGATCGAATTAAAGACCACCTGGAGCAATTTTACAAATCCAACACACCTGCCTGATGCCCAGATATTACAAGCCTGAAAAGCTAAATACGAAAGACGGTTCCGATACCTTAATCCATAGTGAATGGGGTGAACTATATCATTCTCGTCATGGAGCTATTACCGAAAGTAGGCATGTTTTTATCCAACACGGCCTTATGAATTTTATAAAACAACATCCACAAAAAGCGAATATCAACATACTGGAAATGGGGTTGGGAAGTGGTTTGAATACAATATTAAGCCAGGAAGTAGCAGAAAAACATAAAATCAATATCACCTATACGGGCATTGAAATGTTCCCTGTAGATTTTTCTATTGTTGAAAAAATGAAATTTGAAGGACTATCCAATGATTCAGTTCAATTACTGTATGATTTGCACCGTAAAAAGTGGAATAAAAATGAAAAGGTAAGTCCCTATTTTTGTCTGAATAAAATACAAGGTTCATTTCTAGATCACGACCAATTTGAATTGTATGATATAATTTATTACGACGCTTTTGCCCCAAATGCGCAACCCGAATTATGGGATGAAAATGCCATTGGCCTCTGCTACCGACTTTTGAGTACACCCGGCTATTGGGTATCCTATTGTGCAAAAGGATCCGTCAAAAGAACATTAAAAAAAGCAGGGTTTAATGTAATCCCGCTTCCGGGGCCTCCTTTTAAACGAGAAATGACAAGAGGAGAGAAAATTTAATCTATTAAAAAGGCGGAAAACACCAGACTATAATAAATGCCCCAATTGAGCATCATTCGCTGCAAAACTTATCTTTCAGCGGCATTCTTTTGCAAAATCTCCATTCATTAAAAAAAAATGCGCTAAGAGACGTATTTTCCCAGCGCATTAGTATTTACTTTATATCTTATATTACTAGGCTTCCACTTCTTTCTTTTCCTCGAATCCCTGAATACCATTTACAGTAGTATATTTCATGCTGTATTTTTTATCAGGAAATACTATATTGTATGCAGATTGAAGTGCCAGGGTAGACTCGTGAAAGCCACAAAGAATTAATTTCAATTTACCGGGGTAAGTATTTACATCTCCCACGGCATAAATACCTTCAATATTAGTGCTATAGTCAAAGGTATTCACTTTAATAGCATTCTTTTCTATTTCCAGTCCCCAGTCACCTATTGGTCCCAGTTTAGGACTCAATCCAAACAGTGGCAACCAACTATGGGTATACTTTTCTGTTATTTCACCATCTTTGGACTTAATCACCACGGTATCCAATTCATCTGTACCTTTTACATCCACCACTTCCGCATTGGTAATTACCTCAATTTTGCCGGCATCCTGCAAATCGTATAATTTTTGTACAGTGTCTTTATGTCCTCTGAATTTGGTACGTCTATGTACTAATGTCACAGAAGAACACATGTCTCTTTCCGCAAAATAGGTAGCCCAATCAAGAGCGGAGTCCCCTCCTCCTGAAATTACGATTTCCTTATTGACAAAAAATTCAGGTTTTCTAACAAAATAATATACACCATTATTTTCAAAATTGGGTAACGCTTCAATGGGGGGTTTGCGCGGCTCAAATGATCCCAATCCTCCAGCAATCATGACTACAGGTGCCCGATGTTTAGTACCTTCATTAGTCGTTACAATAAATTGGCCTTCTTCATCCTTTTCAATCGTTTGCGCCCTCTCCCCAAGAGTATAGGTAGGTTTGAAAGGCTCTATCTGCTCGAGAAGATTATCAACCAGATCTCCTGCTAGCACTTCCGGATACCCCGGTATATCATAGATAGGTTTTTTTGGATATATTTCTGTTAATTGTCCTCCCGGAACGGGTAAAGCATCAATTAAATGACATCTCAATTTTAATAATCCAGCTTCAAAAACTGTAAATAAACCAACGGGTCCTGCTCCGATTATAAGTATTTCCGTCTGTATCATATTTAGTTATTAATTAAATTTTTTGTTATCCGGTTTAATTCTTTCACTTTGGTTTCAAAACTATCACCAAAAATGTTTCGTACTTTATTCAGGTGTTCTGCCAACTGATTGATTTCATCGGGCAAGTTTTTTTCCAACAATTGCCTGAGTCTCTTAGCCAAAGTAGGTGACTTTCCATTGGTAGATATGGCAATTTTAAAATCACCTTTCGTCACAATACCTCCAAGATAAAAATCACAAAGGTCCGGCGTATCAGCTACATTGATTAAAACACCTTTTAATTTAGAATTAGTCCAAATATACGAATTAATTTCTTTATTATTAGTAGCTGCAATGACTAAATCTATTCCCTTTAAGTCTTCATTTTTATACTCTCTATTGATAAAAGTGATATCATAATCATTACTATACGAAATGATTTTCTCAGAAATATAAGGAGCCACTAATATTATTCTAGAATTAGGACTGCTTTTAAGCAAAAAATGCAATTTCTCTTCTGCTACGTTACCACCTCCAACGATAAGAATCGTTAATCTATCCGTTCTCAAAAAAATAGGAAAAAGTTGATTTGGCTCTTGCATTAACTAATTTTTTTGAGCAAATTCAGGTCTCCCAACATATTAGAGACTACATTGTTGGACTGCACATGACGTGCTGCTTCCCCAATAATAATCACTGCAGGATTCGAAATCCGGTGTTTTTTCACTGATTCTTCTATATTCGATAGTTTACCAACAACCACCTTCTCATTCGGAGTTGTACCATTCTGTACCAAAGCAATAGGATAATCTTCACCATGGAAACTTTTAAATTTTTCCACAATCTGCGGAAGCTTTCTCGTCCCCATCAAAATTAAAATATTACTGCTGGATTGAGCAGCAATTGCAATATCCGAAGACAATTCCCCCCTGGAATTAGTCGCTGTCAACACCCAAAAGCCCTGACTTACCCCTCGTGAAGTAATAGGAACCTGGTTATAGGCTGCAATGCCTGAATACGAGCTTATACCTGGAACCACATCCACTACCAGGCCGTGTTTCTCTGCATAGGCAATTTCATCCTGGGCCCTCCCAAAAACCATGGGATCCCCACCTTTCAAGCGTACTACGTGTCCAAACTTATTCGCCATTTTCACGATCAGTCGGTTTATTTCAGGTTGCGTATATCTGCTCCAGCCCCTTCTCTTTCCTACAAAAATCTTTTGGGCATTTTTTGCATAATCCAGCAATGAATTGTTTACCAACGCATCAAAAAGAATTATATCCGCTTTTTCGAGCGTCTCTATAGCTTTTAATGTTATAAGTTTGGGATCGCCCGGTCCTCCACCTACCAAACTAAGCCGGGGTATTTTGTGATTATTCATTTGTCAAAACTTTGTGTTGCTCAATAACTTGTTCTTTAATCGTGTCTACATTTTTCAAATATGCTGTTGCAAAAGCCTCTGTGGGCTCATTTTCTTTCATGCAAAGCACCAGTTCTTCAAATGAACTGTAATTTGCAGGCCATTTAAAATCATTGCCATAGCACTTATCAAAAGCTTTAATAATTTTACTTTGTGTATTCAGTTTTTCATCCGTATGGATCAAAATTGATTTGGCCAAATGAATATATGCGGTATAAGCATGGTAAATGGCATCTGAATACTTTTCCTGCCACATACATTTTACAGCCTTTTCCAATCTTTCATTTGCCTCTTCAATCAGGGTAATTGTCAAATCTACTACTACCCCAGCACATTCACCCACGCCAATTGCTTTTACATAATCTTTTTCTCTGCCCCAATCCTGATACCATTCTTCCTGGAAATCCGTCGTGTCGGACAATGGTTTAAGCAGTTGGTAAAAATAATCCTTTCCCAGTCTCTCGTAATATTCTCCGTAACGTTCACCTTCGTTTTTATTCGTATAATAATCATTGAGTAAATAACGGAGGGCATCATCAGCTTTTTTTGCCGGAACTTTGATTACTTTATCTGCAAACTTTCCATTCCCATTTCCTTCATTTATACCGCCCAACAATACCTGTGCAGCCGGGGCTACTTTTTTATTAACCTTGATCGTCATTCCCTGAAAACCAATCGCAGCCAGATTGTGTTGCCCGCATGCATTCATACAACCGCTAATCTTTATATCTATATCTTTCGTAGCTGCCAGATGCCTGTATTCTTTTTTCAAAACATCCGTCAATCTAGTAGCCAATCCCATACTGCTGGCAATTCCCAGGTTACAAGTATCGGTGCCGGGACAAGCAATAATATCCGCCAACCCTTCAAAACCAACTTCCGCCAGGTTCAATTCAACTAAAGCGTCATATAGTTTTCTTACATCCGAACCTTTGACAAACCGCAAAACAAGATTTTGCTGAATAGTAGTGCGAATATCATCTACATTAATTTCTTCCAGCACTTTAATTAAATCCCTGGAAGTATTCGAAGAGATATCCCCATTGTGCAACTTTATTCCTACGGAAAAATATCCCTCTTGTTTTTGTGTAAAAACATTGGCTTCAAACCAGGTCTTGAAAGATTCATCAGAAAAATCAAATGAATGTATTTCCTGAAGCTCTTCGTAAGACTGTTCTGTTCCTTCAATTGGATAAGATTGAAATGGTAATGCTTTTCGTTGTTCCGAAGCTAGCTCCATCAAACCATCTCTACCAAGATCTTTAATCAAAAATTTCATCCGCGCTTTGTGTCTTCTATCGCGCTCTCCGTATCTATCAAAAACACGTATTAAACTTTCTGCGAAAGGAATTAGCTGATCCGTTGGAAGAAATTCATGAGCTACTTCAGAATGATTAGGTTGGGCACCTAAACCTCCACCAATCATTACCTTGAAGCCTCTTTGTTCTTCACCATCTATTTCTTGAATCACAGGAATAACTCCAATATCATGGATATAACTATAGTAATCATCCTCTTCGGTGGCTGAGAATGAAATTTTAAATTTCCGGCCCATTTCCTGACATATTGGATTCCTTACCAAATATTCAAACGTCTTTTGGGCATAGGGGCTTATATCAAATGCTTCCTTGGGATGTACTCCTGCCAGGTGAGACCCAGTAATATTTCTCACGGTATTACCACATGCTTCTCTCATTGTCACTTCATCCCGAGCCAATTTCTCCCATAATTCAGGCGTATCATCTAAACTCACAAAATGTAATTGAATATCCTGCCGGGTAGTCACATGGAGGTTTCCTGTAGCATATTCATCAGAAACATCAGCTATTCTGGCAAGCTTCTTACGATTCAAAGAACCATATGGAATTTTTATCCTCACCATTTGCACTCCTGGTTGGCGTTGACCATATACCCCACGAGCAAGACGTAAGCTTTTGAATCGATCTTCATCGATCTTCCCGTTTTTGTACAAAGCAATTTTTTGCCCGAGTTCTAGAATCTCTTCTTCAACAACCGGATTTTCTAATTCTGTTCTAAAACTTTTCATATTAATTTTTTCTTCATTTTACAATTAATTAAGAATGCAATCCACATTCTTTTTTGGAAGTTTCCCACCACCATCTTCCCGCTCGAATATCTTCACCGGGTGAAATGGCTCGGGTACAAGGCTCACAACCAATACTTATATATCCTTTTTTATGAAGTCGATTTTGAGGTACCCTATGCGTATCCAAATACTTTTCCACTTCCTCAAGGTTCCAATCCAATATCGGATTAAATTTAATAATATCAAACTTTGGATCATACTGAAACCTCTTCAGTAAACTTCTGTTTTTAGATTGGGTAGACCGTAACCCCGTAACCCACACATTAAAGGGTTTTAACGCTCTGCTAAGCGGTTCTATTTTCCTAATGTTACAACACTGTTTTCTATTTTCGATAGAATCGTAAAAACTATTGGGACCTTTCTCTTTTATCATACTTTCCACACTCTCATGCAAAGGATAAAATACATCAATGGATTTCTTATATTTCTTCAGGGTCAAACCATGTACATCATAAGTTTCCTGAAACAACCGGCCAGTATCCAATGTAAAAACATTTACATCCAAGTCATTTTTAAAAATCATATCTGTTATCACCTGATCTTCCTGTCCGAATGAAGTGGAAAAAGTAACATTAAAAGAAGAGTGTTCTGATAACCACTGCAAAGCTTCTATAGGTCCTGTCTTTCCAAGGATGTCGTTTAAAATATCTATATTTTTGAGTATTTCCATTTTAATTAATTTCTCTTTTGTGATTGTACCATCCGAAATAGAATTATCCAATCCCCATATACAGGGATCATTGATAATTAAAACCTATTAAAAGAATAATTAATACATATTAACCGTCAGGCCAAATATCTGCTAACCTTCTTAACAGGTTCAATTAACAACAACAGCAACAACAGCACATCACATGGCTATTGTAGTCTACCAAAATGTTATTAGAAGAATTTTGTTGGAAATGATTCGATTTTGTCGAATGGGCTTGAATAAGCTTTAGTGCGTACATCTTTTTTAAATTTTCAATGATTTATATTTACTTTTAAAAAGTCAGGATTTGGCACCTTCCATTACTGGGGCTGCCAGAGGATCATCGAGCCTGTCTCTAACCTCTTCTTTATAAATCAATTGAATCTTGCACTCTTTATGCAAAATCTCAACTGAACTACTGCAAAGATACAGATCATTATTAAAATACAAAATCCAAATTCATATTTTTTAAAAAATATATGTTTACTTGGATTCTTGGAGCCCCTAATCATTCAGAAAAAAAGGAAATTATATGATGCTGGGCCTATATACTTGACCGAAAACTCCCTTATTCCAATGCCTGGACTGACAGCAATCTGACTCTAAATAAAGGAATAGGTCCTTAAGACGCGCAAACATCAAACCATTTTCCCGAAGCTTTATCGTTGAAAAAGTAAAGGGAGAAAATGCAGTAGTTATACTTTCAGCATCCAGGCTTGAGGATTGTAAACACGGAATGAACACTTGGTAACAGCGATCTTCATCCTACGGGCGCTCTACATAGTAAACTATGTATTCGCCCTTTGGGGTCAATCCTCCCTTTTCTGTAATGCCCTGGATTCTAAAATTTCTTTGACCTGATGTCTCATTATGGAAAATCAACAACACTGTGTCAGCAATTTCGTCATTATTTTTCCGACTACATAAAAGTGGGTAAATGTACGAAATCGAGGAGACCACCTGAAGAGGATACGTTACTCAGAGTATTCGTTTATTTGAAACAAGTTCATATTCCAAATAATCACCCTTTATATTACAGGGAAAAATAAGCTCGTCTAATCATTATAGACTGCTTCTTCATGAGAATTAGTTGGATTGTAAAACAAGTAAATCCCAATTCACCATTCCAACCGACTGTAGAGCACTCCCGAATCTATTCGCAAACAATCTGAAATGGCCAATATATAGCTCGACGATAGAATCTTTATGAGAAGACCGCTGCTTTTATAGGGCTAGATACGGTAACCGAATATCTTAATGCACAACCATTGACCAGCTTGAATAATAGGCCAAACCTTGTCCAAATCCCCCCTACAATACCTGAAAACAAAATTATTAGTCCTATTCAGTCTCTTAGCATTTAAATGATTTGGAATTTATTATAAATTATTCATTGACAATTGGATCCGCCCTCTTTCTCGATCAATACCATGAACTTTTACTTTGACATTTTGTCCCAGGTTAACTACCTCATGAGGCGACTTGATAAATCGGCTTGACATCTGCGATATATGTATCAACCCATTTTCTTTTATGCCCAAATCGACAAAAGCACCAAATTTGGTTATATTGGTCACCACACCCTCCAGCGACATCCCTTCTGCCAAATCATCAATTGAATGAATTTGATCGGACAGAGCAGGAGGTTCAACTTCGCCTCGTATATTCCTACCCGGACGAGCCAACTCCTTTAATATATCATCAAATGCATACTTTCCGATTTCTTTTTCCAGTAGTTTATCCCCGCGCAACTGCCCAATACGCTTTTCGTTTTGCAGTAAATCCCTTACAGAACAACCTGCCACATCACTCATTTTTGCGACTAAATTGTATTGTTCTGGGTGAATAGATGAAGCATCCAGGGGATTATGCCCATTGTAAATTCGTAGAAAACCGGCACATTGTTCATATGTCTTATCCCCTACTCCATCAACAGATAATAGTTCAGATCGATCATGAAAGCTTCCCCCTTTTTCCCGGGCCTTTACAATATTCTCAGACAACCTCTCACTTAATCCGGATACATATCTCAATAAATATTTGCTGGCAAAATTCAAATCTACCCCCACACGGTTTACACAACTGACTACCACCTCGTCCAGTTTTCCTTTCAACATTTTCTGGTCGACATCGTGTTGATATTGCCCAACTCCTATTGACTGAGGATCGATCTTTACCAGCTCGGATAACGGGTCCTGTAATCGGCGTCCAATCGAGACCGCACCTCTGTAGGAAATATCCAAATGAGGAAATTCCTCCACTGCAACAGCCGATGCTGAGTATATCGAAGCTCCGCTTTCACTCACATAATGAATCGCAGGCTGGCCGCTGACTTCACCTTTAAGCCACTGGATAATTTCTTTTCCTGCCGTTCCATTACCCACTGCAATATTTTCAATGGTAAACTCTTTAAGAACAGTATTAACCTTCTCCAGGGATACACTTTTTTGATTCTGTGGAGGCATAGGATATATAATAAATTGATCACGGAGATTTCCCTTACTGTCTAATACCACACATTTACACCCATTTTTAAAACCAGGATCCATAGCCAATACGGCTTTCTCCAGTAACACCGGAGCCATTAACAACTGTTCAAGGTTTTTACTAAATATTTCCACAGCTGCCCGGTCCGACTTTTCTTTCACTTCAGCAATGACCTGGTTTTCTATTGATGGCCGGATTAATCGCTTATAACTATCCTCTACTGTCTCAAAAATCAACTTTCCGCAAATTCCGGAATTGGTATTGATTCTATTATTGATAAACCAAATGGTTTTTTCATCATCCGGACGAATGGTAAAGCGCAACACTTTCTCGTTGGCCCCTCGCTGAATAGCCAGAAACCTGTGTGAAGGGATTCTATCTACACGTTCGGAATAATCAATATAATCTCTGTATTTTGCCAAATCCTTTCCCTCATTTTCAACCCCGGATTTAGCTTTTACTTCGACCTGTGCATACCTATAAAATTGATCACGGACCGAAGATCTTACATCTACCCTATTACTTATTTTCTCCGCCAAAATATCTTTTGCACCTTGAATAGCTTCCTCCTGACTGTTAACTTTTTCATCCAAAAACGGTCGTACAGAATCCTGCAGTCTTTTCACCTTACCTGTCCAGATTAATTCTGCTAATGGTGCCAATCCCTTTTCTTCTGCTATCGAGGCCCTTGTTTTTCGGGAAGACTTATAAGGCTGATACAAATCCTCAAGGACATTCTTATCTAAAGTACTTTCAATCTTTCGCCGAAGGTCTCCAGTTAACTGCCCTTTCTCTTCAATTACCTGAAGTATGTATTCTTTCCTGTCATTAAGTTGCTCAAATACAGTTAAATGTTCTTTCACCGACTGCAATTCTGTCTCCGACAACCCCTGAGTCATATCCTTTCTATATCTTGCAATAAAAGGTATGCTTGCTCCATCGGACAACAAATTGATGGCAGCGCGAATTCCCTTCGGTTTTAAATGCGTTTTATCCTCTACGTATTGAAATGAATTCATACTGCAAACTTATGGTAAAATCGTCAGATTACTTAACAGATATTCGCATTCAAAAAGAATATATTCAGTATATTTAACTCGATTATCCCTGATATAACCACACAAATTGAAACATCCTCTTTGTGTTAATTCCCATATACCCGTAAAACGAGAATGGAACCTATTATTTAACAGGGACTAATCCCTTTATATCCAAAGTAAACCTAATTCGATATGAAATGGAGAGGCAGACGGCAAAGCCAAAATGTTGAAGACCGAAGAGGCAGAAGCTCCGGACGCAAAGTAGCAGTTGGAGGCGGCCTTGGGGCCATAATCATACTTATTCTTTCACTGGTAACGGGAACTGATTTATCCGGCCTTTTACAATTTATAGAAAGCCCCACTATAGAAACCACAGAGCCCAAAAGAGAGTCTTTGCCAGACGACGAAACCGCCCAAATGGTTAGCACTGTTTTGGCCAGTACAGAAGATATATGGGACCATTTATTTCAGGAGCAAGGCCGTACTTATCAGAAACCTAACCTGGTAATGTTTGATTATGCTACTTCAAGTGCATGTGGCCAGGCATCAAGTGCCATGGGGCCTTTTTATTGTCCGGGCGATAACAAAGTTTATATTGATTTGTCATTTTGCCAGGATCTAAAAACCCGGTTTCAGGCGCCGGGAGATTTTGCAGTAGCGTACGTTATAGCTCATGAAGTGGGACATCACGTCCAAAACCTTCTCGGTATTTCTCAGCAAGTACAAAGTATGAGACAACAAATGAGTACAGTCGAATACAACAAACTTTCCGTAAAAATGGAGTTACAGGCAGATTTCCTGGCTGGCATTTGGGGGTATTATGCAGAAAACATGCAAGATTTACTGGATAAAAACGATTTGGAAGAAGCCCTTCAGGCTGCTTATGCTATAGGAGATGACCGAATTCAAAAACAAACGCAGGGATATGTGGTTCCCGATGCTTTTACGCACGGAAGTTCTCAACAACGGATGTATTGGTTCAAAAGAGGATTCGACACGGGGGATTTGTCATTGGGAGAATTCAACAAAATCCAATAACGACATTTCTAAAAGCAAACAAGCCGGTGATTCCTGAAGATTTCACACCTCAACCCCGGAAATTGAAAAACATATTCAATCCGCAGGACAGGCTAATGGCAAAATATAAATTACGGGAAAATTATAAAATGAATGCTAATTTGTCAGTTTTGTGCAACTCCCTACATTTAGCAAAAAATATTTTGCATATACTGCCAGTGTCCTGCAACCTATTTTCTAAGAGATTATTCCTTTCATTCACATTAAAAAGCAATATCGTTATTATTTTCCCGAATGTCTTCGGGATTGTGATGAAAACCCGGGCTAAAAAGTTTAGAAAAAGACCAGAAATTTGGGCTACATACTATTACTACTCTCCTTCTAACTTATACAGTTTCTTCTGTTTTAAAACCTCCGCTCGTGTCCGGGTATTTAAAAACTTTCCATTTATTTTTGTAATATGAAAATAGGGAAAAGTCTTCACCTCATTTATCCGTTTTCTTTCCTTATCTAATCGATGAATCGTTTGATCAGACCCATAGATAAATAGTTCTTTGTAACCTTCATTTTTTCCTTTCTCAATATCATAATATACTTCTCCATCCATATAAAATGTCAATAGCCAATCTTCTTCAAGCGCTATAACCGGTGCCGTAGTCTCTAAAGAATTATAATACTGCGCAGCTGAATATCCCGCTTGATAGGAGGACAATAACCGGGGATAAAAAACCGTATTTACGTATCCTCCAACCAATAAAATCGCCAATACCAATCCGATAAATGGTTGCAATAATTGGAATCTTCCGCTCTGTATTTTCAAGGCCAAAAAAACTCCGACAAATACCAAAAGAAGGACAACCAATACACCCCATTTACCAGGGGCAAAAAGAAATTGAATCCCTAAAACAGCAATTATGAAAAGAACAGACAAAATAATCGCATACATTTTCAACCCCGGATTTACATTGGAGTTAGAAAATAAATTCTCTAGGTACCGGCCAGTGAGAATAGCTACAAACGGAAATAATATATTTGTGTAATGGGGCAACTGGAATCCGGATATTGAAAACACCAGGAACATGATGATGAAGCCAAAAAATGTGACGTACTCCCGGTCTTTTCTCCATCCCAATAAATTTCTGACTGTATAAAAAAGTGGGATAATTGCGAGGAATGCCCAGGGTGCAAAAGCCCAAAGGAAGGTATGAAGAAAAAACAAAGGATCCCCTTTACCGGTAATGGGACCGGTATTAAAAAAACGACCAAATTGACTATCCCACAGAAAAAAACGAACACCAGATACGCCTGTACGCTCAAAAACCACCTTTTCAGGATGTACATCAAATTGATGATACAACGCATATAGTTCCGGTAAAGTAAATACGCCGGTTGCCAAAACCAACAGAGGCCACTTCCAAGAAAGAAGAGCTTTCGGGTTACGAATCAATAAGTCACCAAGAACAGCAGAATATACTATAATAAGCACAAAGATTCCTTTAGTCATAATAGCACACGCTGAAAAGACAGCTGCCAGCAGGAAATGGATCACTGAATTCGATAAACTACACTTCCACATATGATAAACGCCTCCCATAATTACTCCCATTAATATCGCTTCTGCCCTGACATCATTATTCGAAATCATAATATGTAGAGCCGACCCAAAAATTATCATTGCTACCCATCCAACTCGCAGGGAATATAATTCCTTTCCCAATTTGTAGGTATACCACAATGCCATTAAAAAGAAAATGAAGGAAGGCAATTTGTATGCAAAGCTATTCAGACCAAATAGTTCCATTGAAAGTGCACATATCCAAAATGGGAAATGAGGTTTATCTAACCAGTCTTCTCCCCCCACATACAAATCAAGATAATTTCCGGAAGTAACGATTGTCTTGGAAATGGTTGCATATAATGCACTATCCCCGGTAAATATGATATTAAACAAGCCAAGGCCGTTTACTATCACCACCAACACCAAAAGAACCTTATATATCAATAGCTCTGAAGGATTTGTATCTCTGATCATATGTCCTTTTTCCCTTCCCATTCAATAATCACGACAAAACTAAAAAAATAAAACGGATGATGACATCCAACCATCCAATTGCATCGTATATACCTTATCTTTTTTTGTTTTTAAATGTGGTGAATACTCCTTCTACGGCAATTAAAACCACAACAGTATCGAGGTAGCTCCCACATCCTGGAGAGCTACTTTCGTTTTTTACTGGTCTTGAGAAAAAGTAAATGTTGCTAGGCAAAATGTAATATTCCATTTTCAGTATACAAATTGTTTAGCTGTTAGATCTATGGAATGGCATTAAATACCTCCATTGAAGGTAAGCGAAATAAAAGGTATATTCAAAGAGCCCCGGACAGATCTATACCGGAAACTATACACTAATTACAATACCAGGAACAACCCGGCAGCAATCGCAGCCCCTACTATTGGTCCCATAACTGGTATCCAGGCATAGTCCCATCCAATTTCACCCTTCACTTTTTTAGGTAATAGGGCATAAACCATACGTGGAGCCAAGTCACGTGCAGGGTTAATGGCGTACCCTGTTGTTCCACCTAGCGATAGTCCGATTACCCAAACGAGAAATGCTACGGGAATAGCCCCTATCGCTCCCAGCCCTATAGGAGTCTGGTTGGGATCTTCCAATGAAGCTCCGGTAATATATAGTATAACAAAAATTAATACAAAAGTACCCAACACTTCTGAAAAGAAATTATTCCCATTATTCCGGATCGCCGGTGCTGTACAAAAAGTAGCTTTCTGAGCTTCATAATCGGGAGTTCGCTTATACTGGTCGTGATAGAACAACCAAACCAATACCGAACCCAGCGCCCCACCAATCATTTGCGCTATAATATAAGATGCTACGTCCCCCCAGGGGAATTGTCCGGCGATAGCCAGCCCCACAGTCACTGCAGGATTAATATGGGCACCACTATAGGGTCCCGCCACTACTACAGCGGTAAAAACCGCCAACGCCCACCCAGTGGTAATTACTATCCATCCCGACCCATGCCCTTTGGTATCATTGAGTACTACATTAGCTACCACACCATTTCCCAATAAAATGAGAATAGCGGTTCCAACAATTTCGGCGATAAATGGTGTCATTATAGTTGTTTTACTTAATTATTGTATATTATTTAGCCCAGTTTAAGGATCGATTAACCGCATCATGCCATTTGTCCATTAAAAGATTGATTTTCTCCACATCTTGCTCCGGAGAAAACGTCCGGTCCAATTTCCATTGGTCCTGAATTTCACTGATATCTTTCCAATATCCGGTCCCCAATCCTGCCAAATATGCAGCTCCCATAGCTGTAGTCTCCAATATTTGGGGACGAACCACTTCGTTTTGTAACAAATCAGCCTGGAATTGCATCAAAAAATTATTTGCTACCGCCCCTCCATCCACACGCATCTCAAGGGTTTTAGCACCCAGATCTTCTTCCATCGCTTTGAGCACATCGGCTACCTGGTAAGCAATTCCCTCCAGGGCGGCTCTGACCAAATGAGCAGCTTTGGTCCCCCGGGTAAGCCCTATTATGGTTCCCCGGGCAAACTGATCCCAGTACGGTGCTGCCAACCCTGATAAAGCCGGGACAAAATAGACTCCGTCGTTATCGGCTACCGACAATGCCATCGCTTCAGTCTCTACCGCCCCGTGAATAAGTCGCAACCCATCCCGCAACCATTGAATCGCAGCGCCACCTATAAATACACTTCCTTCTAGCGCATATGTCACAGTACCATTAATTTTCCAAGCAATAGTTGTCAACAGGTTGTTTTCTGACGTCACAGGTTTACTCCCAGTATTCATCACCAGGAAGCATCCCGTTCCATAAGTCGTCTTGGCCATGCCTTCTTTCAGGCACATTTGGCCAAACAAGGCCGCTTGCTGGTCCCCGGCAATTCCGCTGATCGGTATTTTAGAAGAAAATAATGTTGTAGAAGTCTGACAAATAACTTCGCTGCTTCCTTTTACTTCCGGCAACATCTCCGGGGGGATATCAAATAGGTCCAATAAATCAGCATCCCACTCCTGGTCATGGATATTAAACAACATGGTCCGCGAAGCATTCGTAATATCAGTTGCATGTTCTTTTCCCCGGGTAAATTTATAGATGAGCCAGGAATCCACTGTACCGAATTTTAATTTCCCCTTTCGGGCCTTTTCTCTGGCACCTTCTACATTATCCAGAATCCATTTCAATTTGGTAGCAGAGAAATACGCATCGATTATCAATCCTGTTTTTTCCCGAATCATATCGGCGTGCCCTTCCTCTTTGAGTGTTTCACAATATTCAGATGTCCGTCGGTCCTGCCATACGATCGCTTTATGGACCGGTTGTTGGGTCTCCGTATCCCAGACAATGACCGTTTCCCGCTGATTCGTTATTCCGATGGCTTCAATATCCAGACCTGACAGATTGGCCTTTGCCACAGCTTCTGCCGCTACAGAAGATTGCGTAGACCAAATTTCATTGGCATCGTGCTCTACCCAGCCTGGTTTGGGAAAATGCTGTTCAAAAGGTTTTTGTGCCATGGCTACGATCGCACCCGAATGATCGAATATTAACGCACGGGAACTGGTTGTTCCCTGGTCAAGAGACAAAATATACTTATCTGACATAATTATATTGTATTTTAATTTATTCTTTGTCTAATTGATTGTAGTTTTCTACCAGATAGCTCTCAGCCAGTTTTATAAAATGGGCCAAATCTTCTCCGGCATTATACTGATCTCCCAATTGTTCTTGTAATACTTCGCTTACTATCGGAGCCATCGCTATTGCAGCCCGGGCATCGAGAAACAATATACGAATTCTTCTCGCAAGAACATCTTCTATGGTACATGCCATTTCTTCTCGTATTACCTGTCGAATGTCCCCCTTCGTTAATTCAAAACCTGAACACCCCCCCTCGTTTTTTCCTTCATCATACAATGGCCTCTTAATCTCTTCAATGGCCAGATTTTTTGTTCGGCACTCCCGGGCCTCTATCAACCCGGAAGCTATGGCCTCATTAATCGCATCTTCAGCCATTTTACGATATGTTGTCCATTTCCCTCCTATAATAGTAATCATTTTATCCTCCGACATCAATATCTTGTGTCCACGGGATATTTCTTTTGTACTTTTTCCCGCTTCGCGGGGAGCCACCAGTGGTCGTAAACCGGCAAAAATGGAAAGAACATCTTCCCGCCCTGGTTTGCGATCAAGGTAATGATCTGCAGTAGCCAGTATAAAGTCTATTTCCCTGTCAAGAGCAATGGGTTCTTCGATTGGTTTTTGGACCGGGGTATCCGTGGTTCCCAAAAGAACCTTCCCATTCCACGGCACACCAAACAATACCCTGCCGTCAGAAGTCTTTGGAATCATTAATGCCCAATCCGAACGCCAAAATGAACTATCTACCACGAGGTGGATTCCCTGGCTGGGAGCTATGATAGGCTTCGAACTACTATTTTCCATACTCAATATATCATCGGTAAAAACACCTGTGGCATTGAACAAGGTCTTAGACCGTAATGTAAAATACGAATCATCAAGACTCTCCCTAACTGTTAAAACAAATTGATCCTTTACTTTGTCAATCTCTACCACTTCAGCGTGGTTGAGCACCAACGCACCCTCTCGGACAGCTGTTTTGGCCAACGCAACAGCCAACAAAGCATCATCAAATTGACCATCATGATAGAGAATAGCACCTTTTAATCCCGATTTAGAAATACCGGGCATCGCTTCCAACGCTTTTCCTCTTCTAATAAACTGCGATTTTCCAAAACTTCGCTTTCCAGAGAGTAAATCATATATTTTGAGCCCGATAAAATAAAAGGGAATCTCCCACCACTGGTATAGAGGTACGGCAAAACATTGATTTGTCACCATATTTGGGGCATTCTGACGCATCAGTCCCCGCTCTTTTAAGGCCTCCAACACCAATTTTATATTCCCCTGGGCCAAATACCTCACGCCACCATGGGCCAATTTTGTACTGCGACTGGAAGTTCCTTTTGCAAAATCGGTTTTCTCCAGCAATACGGTAGAAAACCCCCGGGACGCAGCATCTACCGCTATTCCCAAACCGGTAGCACCCCCACCGATGACAATAACATCATACTCTTTTTCCCCGGTTCTTAGTTTTTCCAAAAAAGCTTTTCGGTCCATTCTATCTCTCAAAACAAAAGTTTTCGACACTTAAATATATCATATTATTTCGGATATTGCCAAATTTATAAAAATATTATTACTTTTACTGCTATAAAGTGAAACCAAAATGAAACTTTCCGAAAGACATGAATATATTCTTGACAAAGTAAAAGCCCTGGGGCATATTTATGTTAGCGAACTCAGCGAAGAGCTTCAGGTTTCTCCGGTCACTATACGAAAAGACTTAACTGTACTGGAAGATCGAGACTTATTATTCCGGACACACGGAGGGGCCAGTCTACAAAATCCGTACATTCGGGAAAAACGAGTCTCAGAAAAAATTCACCTCAATTATCCTGAAAAACTGAAAATCGCTAAAAAAGCACGCGAAATGGTTAAACCGGGAGACTCTCTGTTAATTGGTTCCGGAACGACCCTCTCGATATTTGCTAACCAGATCAAAAACATCAATGATCTCACTGTAGTCACGTCTTCGCTGCAAGTCGCCCTTGACCTTACCGACAATCCCACCAACAATATCATTATTCTCGGCGGGACACTGCGCAATACTTCTGCATCCTCCATAGGAATGATTGCCGAACAAATGCTGGACCAATACGTATGTAGTAAATTATTCCTAAGTGTAGACGGTATCGACGTCCAACGGGGTATGACTACAGCCAGCACCTACGAAGCCTCCCTCAACCGTCGAATGATACAATCTGCTGACAAGTTGATCGCCCTGGTTGACAGTACTAAAATTGGAAAAATCAGTATCGGTAAAATCGGCGCCATCCAGTCCATCGATTGCCTGATTATGGACAGACCGGAATCCGAATCTACTATACAAGAATGGAACTCATTCGGATTTACAGTAAATTGGGTGTAGCAGTTACTTCACACATTAGTACTGGTTTCATTAATAGGTCAAAAGAAAGAACACACGTTATATGCTCAGAAAATCTCTTCACTTCGTATTCACCACGACTTGCTTCCTACTACGCCCTATAAAAAGAAAATATAATGCACTTTTAATTTGAAGAAATATTGATATCAGGTTCTCAAAGGGAGAAGTGAATTTTCAGATAAGATGTATATATAATAAACAGGCAGTAAAACCAAAAACAAAATGGGAAATAGAACCCTAAACACCTTCTTTCATCGATGACTATTAATACCTTATTTGCAATTACTGGCAGGATAATATCCAGAGGTTCACCAGAAATTGGGTTTTGCGAAACCAAGCATCCATTGCTCATTCTTCCCCCTTCCGGTTGATATATAATGTAGTGGGCTTTATTACATAATGGTTAACAGGTAATGTGTACAGACTTTTGATAGCAAAAACGGACATCGGTGCAAAATTGCTATATGGCCTTACCATTGCAATATTAGCATCAAATGAATTCTGTAACTAATTATTTTTTCCCTTGAAAGCCGCTATGTCTGATATACTGGAATCTTATCTTCCACTCTGATAATCCCCGAATTATCCAATAGACAATGGAAATCTCTATAGATGGCTGTCTCTGTTTTACGACCATATGTACCTGGGTTAGTCAACAACATTATCCGTATATAGAATGTATGGTTCCTGAATAAATGAAATTATGAAAATATTCCAGTAACCATAGACCAACAAGTAAATGATTATCCTGACAAATATTAAACTGGGAATCCGGGAAGAAAGCATCACCAAACCGGTAACTATACACCCTCAAAGGATAGCATAAATACCTTCTTTAACACCTTACAAGCAAATACAAACCCAAGACAACAAACTGAACAACCATGCACACGGTAATATGTGCCGGTTCATACGTTGCCTCACTGTCATAAATATATTTCCTCCATAAAATAAACCGATTGGTTTATTTTTGTTACATTTGATGGAAAATAGCAATTTCAAGATGTCAAAAGCAGAAGAAACCCGAGAATGGATCATTGAAAAAGCAGCTCCCTTATTCAACACTCAAGGCTATGCTGGAACTTCAATGCGCGATATAATGGAAATTACTGAACTTTCCAAAGGATGTATTTACGGCCATTTTAAAAATAAAGACCAAATTGCACTAATTATTTTTGACTACAATTTTAATAGAATCACCGATTATATCAAGGGAAAGCTATTGGCGACAGACCACTCCATCGAACGACTAAGAGTCTACCCCCATGTATACCGAAGTTATCAGGAGGTTCCTTTCCTGCAAACAGGCTGTCCCATACTCAATACCGCTACCGAAGCAGATGATACTCATCCGGAATTGAGAAAACGGGCGGCAAAAGCCCTGGAGGTATGGAAAAAAGCCCTGGAGAATCAGATCAAAAGGGGCATTGCACGAAAAGAAATAAAATCGGAAACCGATGCCACAGAATTTGCCGTGATCATGATTTCTATGATTGAAGGTGCCTTTATGCAAGCAAAGGCATCAGGAAGGACTACCGAACTCACAATCGCCATGAATTATTTGGAAAAAATGATTTTGAATATAAAGAATTGATTTTTTTATTCAAAAATAAACCCATTGGTCTATTTAAAATTTTAAATATAAATGACAAATCAAACCATCTATATTATTGGTTCCGGGGCCATAGGCAAAGCCCTCGCTGTTTTCCTACAACTTGAAAACAAAAACGTTTTACTTATCCGGGGAAGGACGGACAATCAACCCGCGGAGAAAGTTCCTATCACCCTAACTGACCAAAACAATCGCAAATTCAAACAGGACATTATCCTTACTACCTTCAGTAATCTAACGAACATTAATGGAATTGTACTCATTGCGACCAAAGCCTTTGCCAATGAGGATATTGCAGACAAATTAAAAGATATAACCGGGGATTTTTCCGTCGTTCTACTGCAAAACGGACTACATATCGAAAAACCATTTGAAAATTTTCAGAATGTCTATCGGGGTGTCCTCCTTTCTACCAGCCAGCTAAATGGGCCTCATAACATCACATTCAAAAAGGTAGACGATTCTCCCATCGGACCAATTTTCGGTCAAAACCCAATACCTGACGAGATTGTCGCTCAAATCAACACCCCCTACTTTGGCTTTCGAAAGGACAACGATATTGTTAAACTGGTATGGGAAAAAGTAATTACCAATTGCGCTTTCAATTCTATTTGCCCTCTTTTGGAAACTGATAACGGAATTTTCCACAGGGACCCAACCGTCCTGGAACTGGCACAAAAAATAATTGAAGAATGCGTGGAAGTGGCTACCAGTTATCAAATCAAACTCGACCCGAAAACCATTGAAAACAAATTACTTCTTATCAGCCAGCGGGCAGAAGGCCAATTGATATCTACTTATGAAGATATCCGCCACAAAAGAAGGACAGAAATAGATAGTTTAAATCTTGAAATCACCCGCTTAGCTCAACAATCCGGAAAATCCGACTCCACCATCCATACCAGCCTCCTGGGCAAAATGATTCAAATGAAGGCAAAAATTGCGATGTCCGGGTAACACGCATTCTTCCCCTTTTCCTGGGGGTTTTGTAATGCGAATACAAGTCCTTGGTAACTGTCCCAATACAACAGGTAGGAAATTAAATGCCTATAGCACTCTTATTTTACATGAATTTCAAAGTGATCCTTTGAATTATCATCATATCGGAGATACACATTGTACTTTCCGATGGGTAATACTAATATCCCTTGCGACATAGCATCTTTCTGCACCTCTATTATATCCATCGGAACGGCATTTATCTTTTCGTCAAGCTTAACAGCCCTCACAACACAAGGCAATCTCTCCCTATCCAGTCGATCTGTAATATCGACATATTTATATCCTTGCTGTTTGACCCAATCCGGCCGGCCGTTGTTATATTTCGTTCGCGGATGATACACCAGGTAATCATATTTCAGTGAATCAATTCCATATAAATCTTTCGAAGAGACAAACATTTCTTCTTTAAATTCCAGGTGATCATAATAAATATTGTATCCCGGGAGTAAATAATCCGATAATATTACCTGGTTTACAGTTAAAGGATCGATGTCCGTCATTTTTTTTAGATAGCCCGCCATATATGTAAAGTCCGGATATTGATCATTTAATTTTATTGTATCTTTTTCTATTAAATGATCATATCCGCAAAAAATAACGATTCGCGCATCCGGATCTTGCGCAAGAACCCGGGCGATATTTTGTGCTTGTTTACGTTCCCGTGGTATCCCGGATGGCCCTTTTTCGTATCCAAAAATCCGAAATCCCGATTGAATAGCACTTCGTATCAAATTTCCAAATTGCGGCTCCTTTATGTAATACCCACTATATCCACTGACAATAGGATAGCCGCGATCTCGTAATAAAGTATCCATCATGGTGCGGGTGGTATCCTGATAGTTGGGAGTCAATCCTTCAAAGCCAATGTAATTATATCCCATTTTCTTCAGTTTGGGCAGAAGGCCGGTCACAAAGACCCGATGCCTGGGTAGATGGTGCGCCTCATTAAAAATGACGATTTTCTCATCGCTCAAAATATCATAAAAGTCATCCATAGGCTTGAAATAATTTTCCGCCCCTTTTATCCTATTTATAATATCTTCCCTTCCAATTTTCACTTTCCTACTATGGGAGTACCAATGAATAGCTTTTATATTATTTCCAATAAAAGAATATAATGCAGCTACTTTTTGGCCATTTTCACTTTTCTTCCACACACTATCTAGCTCAGAAGACGAAAGATATTCGTCATAAAAATCCTGACCATATATTGAGCAATGCAACAGAACCGTCAACAACATGACAGCTGCCCCTTTCCTTATTACATCGTTATAAAAACTATATCTTTTCATTAGTTAATCAATCGGTCTGCAATTGATTCAATATTAATTCCGTTCACCCTTGAACAATAGTCTTAGTGGATAATTGCACCTCTTCCATTAGTATATTTTACAAAGAGTTATATCCATATTATAATGCGGCAACTCTACCTTTTTTGCCATATTCTCATCACTGAAATATCTGTGTCCTTCTGGCATAGACGACAGATTCCACGTTATTATCTTACAAAAAATAAGAAAATCATGTGCTGAAAGTATTTCATCAAGTAGGTCTTATATCTTTACTAGTCATTAGAAATTTATATAATTCCAGTAAAACCAACCCCATACACCGTTATAACATAAAGAAATAAAATTAGAAAAAAGATCAATAAAACACAATAAAAACCGAATAAAACCAAAAATTAACAATATAACATCTTACTTTACTCATTTAACAGGATAGGAAATCATTCAATTATTATTACGCATAAAAACACTCACCTTGATTGAAAATATAAAAAATTGGCTTACTGAGCACCCCGAATCCACAGGGATCATCAAATATTTGGTATGGATCATTATCATTTTCTTTTTTATTAATTGGTTGAGAAGATTTTTAAAGAAAAGACTACCGGATAATGCTATTAAATACAAAGCTCAAAAAGGTATAGAGGTAGTAGGGTATTTCCTCGTCCTCCTTATTACTATTTCCTATTTTACGGGAAGCATCAAGGACTTAGGACTTGCCATAGGATTGTTGACTGCGGGGATAACCCTCACCTTGCAAGAACTTTTTTTGAGTATAGCCGGATCATTTTATATTTTCTTTGTCCGTGTTTACAAGCCAGGGGACCGAATTGAAATAAACGGTATAAAAGGGGATGTAATAGATATTGATAGCATATATACAACAATGATGGAAATAGGTCAGTGGGTATCAAGCGATAATTATAGCGGTCGAATAGTCAAACTCAGTAATGCTTTTGTTTTCAAAAGTCCCGTCTACAATTATTCCCAGGATTTCCCATTTGTCTGGGACGAATTCAATTTACCTATCCGGTACGGCTCGGATACCGATCTGGCCAAAAGTATAGTAATTGCTGTTGCCAGGGATATATTATCAAAATATGTCAATGAATCCGTCTCAACATGGAAAGATGTAGTCGACAAATATTACGTAGAGGATGCTCAGGTCGATCCTCTACTCGCCATCACCCTGACAGATAATTGGATTCAATTCAACCTCAGGTATATTGTAGATTATAAAAAAAGGAGAATGACCAGGCATCAGCTTCAAGAACAAATTTGGGAACGAATTGATCAAACGGATGGAAAAGTAAAACTCGCCTCGGCTACTTTTGAAATTGTCAAGATCCCCCCTATAGAATACAACAATAGAATCAAGGAATGAAAACAATTTTCATTAAATGCCGGTTGGAGCCAAATTCTTCACATTAAACCCTACAATGGAAAGGCTTGGATTTCAAAATGTGTGTTCCTTGAATCTTCCGGGATACAAATTAGCCACTTGCGATTGTAAAGGATAAAAAATATCGAAAGGTAAAACAAGTAATTCTATTTATTAAAAAGAAGTATTCATCACCGAATCACAGCGGATTGCAGCCAGGCATCGTTGATCATTATATGAAATACCAACAATATGATATTCCTCTACCTTTGTCTAATTATATCGACCGCATATTTCACTACAAAAATTTTATTCCCGACCATAGCATTGAACGGGTAGTGCCGACTGGGAATATTTTTCTCCTTATTGAATTGGACGGGTTCGAACGCAGTACCTATGATGACGATCTCAATCCCGATGGATACTTCCGAAATAGCTGGGTATCGGGAATACAAAAAGCCCATATAAATATCTCCGCCCACCGCGATTCTGAAATGATGGTTATCCAATTCAAACCCGATGGAGCAATGCCCTTTTTCCATCGACCGGTTCATGAATTAACGGATTCCATCCGGTCGACAGACTATTACTTTGGCTCCTCGATACATTTATTAAGAGAAGCTATTTTGAAAAAATCAGAGGTTAATGGGAAATTTCAACTAGTCGAACGGTGGCTCAGCGACATTATAGACCAACAATATAGCACCCCACAAGAAATTAGCCAAATGATAGATCTACTCACCAATGCTCCCTTTTCCAGGCACCATGACCTTATAAACACATATCCCAAAACACAAAAAAACCTTATCAACCAATTCAAAAAATATTGTGGTATTTCCCCCAAAGTATTGCATAGGATTTTCCGGTTCAATGCGCTTTTGAATATTATCCATGAAAAGGAAAAAATAGTATGGACAGATATTGTGTATGAAACGGGCTACACCGACCAATCACATTTTATTAAAGAATTCCAACGATTTAGTGGGTTCAATCCTTCTAAATATATAGAGAACAATTACAATGACTCTCTACCAAATTTTTTTCCCCTTGATCGGGAAGGTTAATTTTTTACAATACTTTACCGGTTTCGCTATTTACATTTACCAGAAAATAGAATATGGATCTATCTACACTCAACATTTGGGCTATTATCGTAGCAGCCACTTCAAATTTTTTAATTGGTGGACTTTGGTATTCCCCCGCTCTTTTCGGTAAAATATGGATGCAAGCCAACGGGTTCAGGGAAGATGATGTAAAGCGTGGGACTCCTCTCAAAATATTTGGTTTTACTTTTCTCTTTTCTATGATTATGGCATTTAATCTTGCCATATTTCTCAATGAAGAAAGCACGACTGGTGCCTGGGGAATGATGGCAGGACTTCTGGCAGGCGGAGGCTGGGCAACCATGGCCGTGTGGGTTATCGGACAATTCGAAAGAAGGCCTACTTCCTACTTATTGGTTCACGGTGGATATGTCACGTTGAGTTTTATGGTCATGGGTTGGATTTTAGGAGCTTGGAGGTAATATTTCTGCAAAAATAAAAACCCAAAGTATTACCAAACCTATCGCAGGTCATTTCGGACAATATAAAGTATACTGAGTCATATTCAATTCTCTTTCAAAAGTTATTTAGCTTTTCCGCGACTGATTTAACTTTACATTCTCCTACATACAAAAAAAGAGGCCTAACATTATAGGCCTCTTCACACATCTTGTAACCCTAAAGATGAGATTAGCTCATGGACGATTTGAATTGAATCGTATACCTCATACTTAAAACTCTATGGCCCATGAGTTTTCTTTCAGAATAAAATTTTATTCTATCAGGGTGTGTTTTCAGTTGATATTTTATATATCTCCATCGGGTAAAAGAGATAGCAAGCCATTTGGTTTAGCTTTCTTAAAGGGACTGTAAATATGATTTATTAATTTATCATTTCCAAATAATTTAAATTACAATATAATTAGAAAAACAATTTTAGGTATCTAATAGCACTGAATAGATAAAAATTAATATAAAATTCTATAATAATCCTATCTTAATTAATCAATCTGGCTTATTATGGAAACAATATTCTAGATTTAGGTCGAAAATTATGGACTTCTCTTTTCCTTTTTGTATACGGTAAAGTAGATTGCAATTCAGTGGCAATGCTTTAACTCTTCACTATATTATTCCTCAAGTTGAATAATTATGGGGATCCTAACCCGGATAATATAAAATTCAATATTTATCTATGGACTACGAAAACGAAGTCAATTTATTCACTATAACTTCTTACAATCATTAAATGGTCAATTATAACCGAAAGGTAAAACTTTCTATTTAATGAAGGCAGGAATTAGTATTCAGATACTTGAATTATATCCTTTTAACTACAATGGGTTGTTGCCACTATTCTTTACAACAATAGACAGGGCCTACCATTCTGTTCATTCGATTAATACTATTACATTAAATGGCTTTTCCACGAAAATATCGTTAAAAACACTATCCATAGCCGCGGCTACGCATGTTTTTTGGCTTGGACTAAAAGAAAATCCACTTCAAGTTTAAGCTGCATCCTATAATCTACTTTGTATTATTTATCTTTGAAGCATTTCTCATTAGTTAAAGTTTTCTATGAAACACCTCTTTTTCTTAATTGCATTCCTGTACTTCTCCAACTCTTTCTCCCAAATTCCACTGTCCTATTATTTGCCAAATACGCGAAATCTCGACACGAAAATAACCAGTCCGGAGGAATTTTTAGGGTTTCAAATCGGGGAATGGCATGTAAATCACAGTCAGCTATTGTACTACATGCGGACACTTGCCAATGAATCGGAGCGCATCCAATATGTTGAACACGGGAAAACCCACGAAAACCGTCCCCTTTTTGCCCTTATCATTACCGACCCGGAAAATCAAAAAAATCTGGAATCCATAAAAAAAGAACATATAAAAATATCAACTCCAGGACAGGAAAAATCTGTTGAGATCGAAAAGGAACCGTTAGTGATATGGCAAGGATACTCCATTCATGGGAACGAAGCATCCGGATCTAATGCCGCCATGTTAGCTGCTTATTATTTAGCTGCCTCTAATACCCGTGAAATCAAAGATATTCTGGAAAATACGGTAATTATTTTTTATCCCAGTTTCAATCCGGATGGACTGCAGCGATTTTCGTCATGGGTAAATCGTCATAAAAATAAAGTGCTCACTCCGGATAATCAAGACCGCGAATACGAAGAAGTTTGGCCAGGGGGAAGAACCAACCATTACTGGTTTGACCTGAACCGTGATTGGCTGCCGCTTCAACAACCCGAAAGCAAAGCTAAAATAGCCCTTTTCCAGGAATGGCGTCCAAATATTCTGACCGATCATCACGAAATGGGAACTAACTCTTCCTTCTTTTTCCAACCGGGAATCCCGTCACGGACCCATCCACTCACTCCAAAGATCAACCAAGAACTAACCGAAGAAATTGGTAAATTCCACAGCCAATCTCTGGATAGCATAGGATCATTATATTATTCAAAGGAAAATTACGACGATTTCTACTATGGTAAAGGTTCTACATACCCTGACATCCAGGGCTGTATCGGTATCCTATTCGAACAAGCCAGTTCCCGTGGTCATATCCAGCATTCGGCAAATGGAATTCTGACTTTTCCCTTTACCATCCGAAACCAATTTGTCACTTCCCTTTCTACATTGAGGGCAGGATTAAAACTGAGACAAGAGCTTCTTTCCTATCAACGCGATTTTTATAAAAATATAAAGGGCAATAAGGAAGGATATGTTTTTGGAGGAAATAGGGATTCCTATAAAACCTATAAATTGGCTGAGATTTTAAAAGCACATACCATTGATTTCTACGAGCTGCGAGAAAATATAGAGGTAGACAATCAGACTTTTACTCCGGAATCCTCATTTTATGTTCCCCTGGACCAACGACAACAAACTCTGGTAAAAGCCATTTTTGAAACCAATTCTTCTTTTCAGGACAGTTTGTTTTACGATGTATCCGCCTGGACCTTTCCCCTGGCGTTTAACCTCCCCTATCAAAAAGTAAGTAATGTCAAGGCGAAGGTAAAAGTATCCGATCTAAGATTTCCTTCAACATCGTTTTCAACAGACGCAACATACGCATATCTTATCCCCTGGAATCAATACTTGGCACCGAAAGCCCTATTTCGCCTTCTCGATGCCGGAATTCGTGTAAAAGTGGGTCAAAAACCCTTTGCTTTCAATGGAATAGATTACAGCTATGGAACGTTGATGATACCTTTGCAAAACCAGGATAAAAACACCATTGAAAAAATATTAGGCATCGTGTGTAAAGAGGACGGTCTGGCTGTCAATGCTATATCCACAGGTGCAACCAAAAAGGTCAACCTTGGCAGTCTGAATTTCCAAACCGTCCGAAAACCCAATATCGCAATTATAGTGGGAGAAGGCACCTCATCTTCAGGATCTGGAGAAGCATGGCATTTGCTGGATACCCGATATGAGATACCAATTACTAAACTGGACGGCAGCCAATTTTCTTCATTCGATCTCACTCCCTATAATGTAATTATCCTGGCCGGTGGTAGAATTTCCAGTTTCGATAAAAATAAATTTCAGCAATGGATCCGGAAGGGCGGAACCTTTATTACTATGGGATCTGCCGGGAAATGGATTTCCGGTCAAAACATTGGCAAATTTACCTATAAGGACTCCCCGTCAGAAAAGGAAGTTCCGGTAAATTATGCCGGTATTGGCGATTACTACGGGGCCCGATATACTGGCGGGAGTATTATGCAGACAAAGATTGATCCCAGCCATCCCATACTATTTGGCTTCGAACAGGAGTTCCTTCCGGTGTTCAAAAACAACAATTATGTATTCGAACCATCGGAACAACAATTTAAAAATCCATTGACCTATACGGAGAGCCCCTTGATCAGCGGGTACCTTCATTCTTCCAACAGGGAAATAATTAGCAAGGGAAGCGCCCTGCAGGTTGGCGGGGAAGGCCGGGGAAGAATTATCAATTTTGCTGACAATCCCAATTTCCGGGCTTTTTGGTACGGAACGAACAAACTATTTGCCAATGCCATCTTTTTTGGTCACATGGTCAGTGGAAGAGCAGTGAATTAAGTTGGGTATTAGGAGGTCATGAACTTTGGGCATTCGGATTTTGGGATAATCAACTACCTCAGGTTTAAGAAATCTACTTTGGGGGATATGTACTCGTAAGAAAAACTTTTTTAGTGAAAAATTTCTTAATTTAAAGACCACTTAAAATCAGAAAGTCCATGAAGTCTTTAATTCACCACCAATCCAGGGATACAATTTCCATATTACTTTTCTTCGCTTTTTCATTTTGTGCATGTCAAAATTCAAATACTATATCTGACGAAATAAAAATTTCGGGAATTGTAAAAAGTAATAATTCAGACAGCATTTACCTGGTAACCGATCATTACATCAATAGGAAATCTTCTCATATAGATCATAATGGGGCTTTCGCCTTTAACTCCAAATTGGCAGAGTCAAAATATGTAATTTTAAATATCTCCAGAAACTCATTTCCAATCTATATAGAACCCGGGGACAGTATATACGTTATTATAGATAATCCGGACCTACTACGTCCCAATCTTAAATTTAAAGGATCCAACGTCAGACAAAATCAATTTACATATTCATTACGAAAATTAAATGATAGCTTAAAATTCACTTATATGGATCAACACCAAACCGTTTTCACCAATTACCTCTTTTCATTACCCTATTTGGAATTTGACAAGATCACCAGCGAACTTAATGAAAAAACTATCGAGTATATAGAAAAAAACGCCCAGGCTATCAATGACGCTGACTTTGTAGAATTACAAAAGAAATTCACCAATTGGAATTTCATTAATGACCATATAAAATATACAGGTATTCATAATGCCATGACCCGTTATGAACCTGATTTCAAACCCATAACAAAAGAAATAATCAAGGACAAAATTGATCAAATTGATTTAAGTGACCATGATTTGATGAGATATCCCAACTTCCGGGAATATGTAAGAAATACCCTGGCAATAAGAGAAACTGAATCTCTATCAGAGTGGTATGAAAATTCTAACAAGTTCAAAATTAATTTTCAAAATGCTCAGGCTATCTCAGACCGAAAAATTAGGGATATGGCTCTTTATTCGACAATACTGGATTTCTTTAATGAAAACGAATATGGTAATATAACAACTGAATTAGAAGACTTTAAAAAACTAAATGGCAATAAAAATCATAATGAAATCATTTCTCAATTAGTAGAATCCATTAAATCTACAGAACCCACAGGTGTAATACCGACAACAAGTCTAACTAACCTGAACGGCGATACCGTGGACCTCAAAACATTTTCAGACCTTCTGTACCTGGATTTTTGGGCTACCTCGTGTAAACCTTGCATTGAAGAATACCCACATTTTCAACAGCTACAGGAGAAATATCAAAACCAACCCATACAATTCCTCAGCATTTCACTGGATTCGAGTATTGAAGATTGGCAACAGTTTATAACAAATAATAATTGGGGTGGGCTTCAATTGATAACTACAAAAGCATTTCAATCAGACATCGCTAAATTTTTCAATATAACTACTATTCCCCGCTATGCTTTGATCGACAAAAACGGTATCGTTATAGACGGCAATGCGATGCATCCATCCCAATTCGAGATTCAAAAAGTCCTCGACGAGTTAATAAAGGAAAATTAAGTACTGTGAGCTATGAGCCTATAGAGGCTGCAAATTTATCAGTTTTTTAGACAGTAGACATTGAAGTAAATGCCAGACTACCTGACTAACCTACTACCCCACTAACCTACTATCAGACTAACCTACTACCCCACTAACCTACTCCACCACTAACCTACTATCAGACTAACCCACTACCCCACTAACCTACTCCACCAACACACCCATCTTCCCCATCTGGTAATCCCTCATGGCTTCCAGAATTTGGGTCTGATCATTCATTACATAGGGACCATAGGTCATGATTTTTTCCCCTATAGGTTGCCCGCTTCCCCACAAGACACGTGTATCTTCAAGGGCTTCTATTCCAATGTCTTTACCCGTTGTATCGAATAAAACCGCATTTTCACCTTCTACAATGCCGTATCCATCTATCCGAATTTTACCATCTAATAAATACAAAAAAGATTGGTAGTTCTCCTGCACAGAAATAAAAGCACTTCCGCCAGCCTGTAAAGAGCCGGTCGCCGTCGTAACAGGGCTTAATGTAGGGATAGGTCCTTTCGTCCCCATAAATTCACCGGAAACTATATTGAAGACTACTTTCCCATTGTCCAAAATCACCTTTGGGGTATCTTCAGCAGTTAGTGGAAAATAGGATGGCTGGTCCATTTTGTGCTTTGCCGGACTGTTTACCCATAACTGTATAATCTCCTGCCTTCCTCCCTGATCGAAAATATCTTCAGGTGGACGCTCGCTGTGAACGATCCCCATACCGGCATGCATCCACTGTGTGCCACCGGCATATACCGCCTGGCTGTTACCACGGCTATCGCGGTGGTGAACACCTCCTTTGAATACAAAAGTTACCGGTGAAAATCCCCGGTGCGGATGCGGCCCGACGCCTGTTTTCGTAGGATCCCGATGCTGAGGTACTTTGATATCCGCATGGTGTAACAATAGAAAGGGATCTATATCGGGAAATCTTTTCGTCGGGAATGGTTGCCGTACCGGCATACCTCCCATATCAATCTCAGTAGCCGCCAATAACGCCCTGACCTTTTTATAATTAGTACTCATGATAAAACCTCTTTAAATATTTACTTACCATAACATTTAAAGTCTCATACTTGTTCAAACATATGTTTGACTGCTAGTATTCAAACATATGACGACTTTTTTTGTAAAAAAATCTAGCCCGCTTTTAATACAGATAATAATTATATCCACTTTCTACGTAGTGTGGGTACTAGAGCACTCTCCGAAAATGTCCCGGCGGGACAAAGCTTGTTTAGCAATAGAGTAGAGACATTATATCGCGTGCCATAGTCCCCTACAGAAGGTAAATTCAGTAGAATTTATTCAGAAACGTATGGGTAAAAAAGATGTGTGCCAACGTTAGCGTTTCCTCGGGGTTTGGTGTATCAAGCGTCATAGGGATATCAAAAGCCTTTTCTATTATTCCGGCAAATCCACACAAATTACATTTCTCAAATCAGTTGTAAATAATAAATCATTATCCCAATCTATTACAATTCCATTATCAACTGGGAAACGACTAAAAACAGAATTATTATAATTCCGTGACATAAAACTCCAGACAACTTCTAAATTTTCAGGATCCAGGGAGATCAATCTTTCTCCGTTTGCAAAATAAAAAAGTCCTTTATGCGGTATAATTCCGGAATAAGGTACCAACACATTGTTTACTTCTCCAATCTTCGTTCCACTCCGAATATCAATAATACTCGCCTTCAAATGATTTTTTCTCAGGATAGTTTTGTCTTTCAATAAGGGAAGATCGCTAGGTTCACTTTCTATATTACGTCCCAGGTTTACTTTATATGCCAGCAATCCCGTTTCCAGATCTAAGCCATACATTTCACTTTCGCCTAAGTGTACAAAAAGAGAATCTATATAAACATTAGAAGCATTATATATAGCTATGTTACTACTGCTTTCAATTTTTCTTTTCCACAACCGTCGATCTTCGTATTGGTTTTCGCCGGAAGTTAGATTCAGGGCAATAATATCAGATTTACCTTGATAATCTCAATAATTTTCATCCATAAAAATTCCGATGAGATCACCGTCCTGATTTTTGAAATAGCTCTTTCCCCTAAAGTACTCATAGTTATTATGAGGAGGTAATTCTTCTTCGATGTCAGTAATAATTTCCCACTTATCAAAATAAAGGTCACAAGCCATTACTTTTACATATTTATCGTTTTGATCTACAGGCGGGGAAGTAAAATATATACGATCTCCTACGATGGTTTTGAAATATGGGCCATCGGGAAAATCTTCAGCCGATCTTTGAGCATTAATGGACCCGTCTTCACTATTGATATTTAAAAATAATTTTTCACTTAGGACTATTAATTGGTCCACGACAGGTATCACATCCGTAAACAGTATTCCTAGCCTGGATTCTAAAACAGATGTTGTCCATTTTCTCTCTCCACTGAGGCGATCGTATGCAATAAAATTGATCATAACACTATCCAAATCTTCCTCAAAATCGGTTCTGCTGATAAAAACCACATTCTCTCCAACTACTACAGGTGGCCCAGCAAATAAACCTTTAAGTGTTTGGTCCCCCAAAAAAGGACTTTCCCAGCGTATTAATTCATCAGGCAGGGTGTCACAATTCTTACCACACTCTTCTTCCCCATCAATAATTTTGTTACGTTCGCAAGCTAAAACCGTCATACATGCTAAAAATAAATAGATAAAACATGATAGATAATATTTTATCATAACCCAAATTTATTGCAGCTGTCAAAACCTATACCCTATGGTAATCCCCGACATATAGTCCAATGAATCCACCGACATTTCTGACCACTTATTAAGACTCCTTGCAGCCTGGCTTGATAGTAGAATGACCCAGGTCCATTATCAACTCAGAATCTGTCGCACATCTCAATAGCATTTTCCAAGGTTAGCCGAGAAGTGATCCATGTCGATATCAGCCAGAATACATACACAGGCACTCATTACCTGTACAGGCTCTTTGGGGACGCCCCTTATCTAACTCCTGCCTCGTATATCACAAAAATATATTCTCAAAAGATATTTATAATATCACATAAATAAAAACTACGGACTTGAGGTAACGTTACCAATTTCAAAATTTAACAAACAATACGTAGAGCCGCTACTTAATTTACATTACTAATAATAGAACCAAATATTTCAACCTAAAACAAAACCTGGCTTTATACTTCACTTTTTATCGCCTGAAGATAAAAATGGCTAGGTTTCTGGCATAAAAAGTTAATACTACAAATTACCTAAACCGAAGTACGGCTGCCAATAAAGTACATCAAACCCACAAATATTCCCAGGTATATTAAAGAAGTTACGATAGCCTGGCCCGGTTCCAAATACAAAGGGAATTCGGCACCTACACCGGTCATATCGAAGATCTCGCGGCCGGGATTGGGCATCAGGTCCTCTGCGGCATTAAAAGGATAAAAACGGTTGGTTTCATTACTTAAAATCTTCCCGTGAACATACCAGCGGAGAATAACTTCCAGGAAAAGTCCGTATAGCATGTAAATCAACATCGAAAGGGCTGACTTGCGTAATAATAGTGCTATAAGGCCAGCGCCGGTAATATATACCATATTCATTAAAGCAAAACGTCCGGCCATAAAAATTCCTTCACGAACCGTACTTCCCCAGGAAACATCTCCTGTATATGCCATTCCGAAAGCAATGGAAACCAGGAAATAGATACTCGATAAAATAATAGAAAAGAGGAGAAAATCCAATAACTTGGCCGATACAAACCGGGAACGGCTCAACCCGCTTATAATTTGTTGCCGTGCCGTCTTTCTTGAAAATTCAGAAGCAATCAAATACACCCCAACAAAGCCGTCCAGGAAAAAGGCCATCCAGTTTCCACCAATATAACCAGTAAATTCCCACACTTTGGGGAACTTCAGATATCTGTTTAAATCCATCATTCCCCCGGACGGATCACTGCCATTTACCCTGGCCTGGCTGTAAGCCATAAGTATTCCCATCAACAATACAACAAAACCCACTACCGAAAACCACAATAGTTTATTCTTCCGGTATTTCAGCCATTCCAACTCCAACAAGTCTTTGATCCCCATTTTCAAGCATTGTCTATTAAGTGAATAAATTCATCCTCCAATCTTGGCTTCTTCGATTGAATGTGAGACAATACAATCCCATTTTCAAAAGCCTGGGCATTGACTTCCGATGATTCCACATTCCCTGCTGCAAGTACCTGGACCAGACCATTACTCTCACTCCAGGAAGTACACCAATCTACCGAATCCAACCATTTCTTCAGCTTTCCCAGATCCGGGCTACACAACTCCAGTATGGGGCTCGTATTTAGAATCTCACCAATTTTACCCTGTGCCAGAAGTCTCCCCTTATTCAGGATCGCCACATGGCTACAAATTTTCTCGACTTCATCCAGTATATGAGAAGCCATGATGATCGTCCGCCCGGTTGCTGCCAGACGTACCATAATTTCCCGTACTTCCACAATTCCTTTGGGATCCAGGCCATTAGTAGGCTCATCAAATATCAATACTTCAGGATCCCCCAACATGACGGCTGCAATGGCCAAACGCTGTTTCATACCATATGAAAAAGAACCAAATTTGTAATTTTTCCGGTCGGACAAATTAACCAGGTTCAAAACATCATCCATATCATCCAACCCCACCCCCCGAATGTGGGCGATAATCTTCAGGTTTTGCACTGCAGTGAGTTGCGGATAAAAATTGGGCGTTTCCAATAGGGCCCCTACTCTCTTCAATACATCCGGATTAGGGGATTTATCAAACCAGGAGTAGGTCCCGGAATCGGCAAATATGGCATTGAGCACAATACTGAGTGTGGTCGTCTTACCACTTCCATTGGGACCTAATATCCCAAGCACCTCACCGGAATTAACGATTAGGTCCAGATTATCCAATGCCTGGATCCGGCCGTAGCTTTTCGAAAGTTGATTGGTTTGTAATATTTTCAAGAATACTCTTTTAAAGTAAATGTACAGATACAACTCTTTTGAACTCAATTTTTCACCAACCTTATATCCTGAATAATACCGGATTTGTCGAAAAAAAATTTAGTTTACGGATTTTACTCCTTCTCACTTTTCAAAAAAGGCAATACCCTCCTAAAATATCTTACAATCCTGGAAAAATCAAGGGACATCTTTGAATCATTAACGGCCTTGTGAACCAAAAACATACCAATTGGCAGAAGAATAATAATAGGTAAATAAGCCCCTAAAACCGGTGAAATCCTATATCCCTCTGATAATTTTCTAAAAGTTATCGACATCATAATAAACGCTACAAAAAAGACAATTGCTATCAACAAAGAATAGCCAAATCCACCTTTACGCACAATCGACCCCATAGAACCCCCTATCAGCACAAAAATCAGGCAGGAAATAGACATGACAAATTTATAGTGAAGTTCATAAGTAGATTTTACAATCCGGCTTCGGTCTGATTCGATTTGCTTTGTTTTATACCCTACCTGATCTTTCATGCTCTGAATATTACTACGCAGGGACCCCATTAAATCCAGTGAATTATCTTTATTGGGAATAACTTCTATAAGCAAACTATCTTTTTCACTTAATTCCATCAAATACTCCGGGGTCAATTTTTGCCAATCCAGTTGGTACTGGGTCCTTGTAGTATTTACTTTCTTGTTTCGTTCGGCTGCCGTATTTTCCACCCTCTTGGCCCCTGCCATATGATTCCTTTCTCCATCCCTGTTTACATTGCCATCTTCAACAATGGAATCAATCCTTTCTCCGTCTACAGAATCCCCCCTTTCCCGGATCGTATCAATCTTTTCCAGGGAATCTTGCTTTTCTTCCTTTTCCATTTCCCGTTCCTGCAATATCCGTGACTCAATAAAAGGGAGGTCATACGATATTTCCAGATCGATTCTATCCCTCTGGGCCTCCAATTTCTTTTCTGTAGAATCAATGGTACTTCTCAGTTGTCGGGTGTTTTTTGTAGACTGGTGATCTTTAAAATAATTTTCATTTGTATTCTGAAGTTGGAAATCAGACAAGTCAAACACTTTTTGGTACTTTTCAAAAGAAGTCACCATAAACGGATCCTCTGAAGACCTCGTTCGATTATACCTTTTTACTTCCTGATATTGTTTCCCATCTTTTAGGACCATTACAAAAGCTTTCTGGTCCGGGGTAACAATCATTTCACCAGATTTTGCAATAATAATATTTGAAGTTCCCTCGTAATTACTATTGTAATTATACAACACTACATCTTTTATTTCACTACCATCGCTACTTTTTTCACCTATCCGAATTCCATAACCATCAAAATCCGTATTAAAAACTCCTTCCTTTATGTTAAGAGTAGGCTTTTTCTTTGAAATATCATAGAGTCTACTTCGTGCTTTTACATTGGCGACAGGAATAATATATTCTGAACAAATAAAAGACAGGACCGAGACTAAAAGTGCAAAAACAATAGAAGGATACATCATTCTGAGAAAAGATATGCCCGCCGATTTGGCAGTTGCCAACTCGTAGCGTTCTCCCAAAGCCCCATATACCATAACACTACTAATCAATATACTGATCGGCATTCCCATGGGAACAAATGTCAAAGACATATAAAACATCATCTCAAGAATAGTGAAGATCCCTACCCCTTTTCCTGCAATTTCGTCTATATACAAAAACATAAATTGCATCATTAGGACAAATACCGATATCAAAAATGATACAACGAATACCGGTAGGATTTCAAATATTATGAGTCTATCGAGTTTTTTCAAATTTATGTCAATCAAATTTGTAACAAATATACAGTAAGAATCGTCAATATATTGTAATGAATTACAACCAAATTTTTAATGAAGAAGTTTTCCCGCTAAGGGATAAATTATACCGATTCTCCCAAAGCATTGTCCGAAAAAACGACATTGCGGAAGATGTAGTACAGGAAGTTTTGATCAAAGTATGGGACAAACGAGAAGACTGGAAAGATTGGAATAATATGAATGCCATGATTTTTACCATTACTAAAAACTTATCCTTGGACAAACTTAAAAGTAAAAATAATCAACTCCGCCCGATTCCCGAAGGATACGATACTCCTTCTGAAACCCGGGGACCTGCCCAAAAGGCAATAGCGGGGGATATTCATCAAATTATTAAACAATCAATTGAAAAATTAAATGATATACAACGTATGGTCATCCAACTCAGAGACATGGAGGGGTATACCTATAAAGAAATATCGAAAATGACCGATTTAACCATGGCGCAAGTCAAGGTAAATTTACACAGAGGCAGATTGGAATTAAGAGAACTTTTACAAAAACAATTATAAAATGAGCAGGACAGATTTGATAACGCTTATCGATAAATACCTAAATGCGGAAACCTCCCTGGAAGAAGAGTATACCCTCAAAAGAGAAATGATGCGTTCCGATGTTCCTGAAGAATATCATTACCTCAAAGAAGTATTCAGTTATTTTGATGCCGAGAAGCAACATACGGAAATTCCCGATTTTGACAACCCTGCCAATTCCGCCTCAGGACAGGCCAGGGTCATATCCTTTTCGTGGATATACGCCGCAGCTTCCGTTGTTATCCTAATCGGCCTTTTTGTATTTATCAATAAAAATACCAACACTTTTGATGAAGATACTTTCCAATCCCCTGATATCGCTGCTGAGAATGCTGCACAAGCACTGGAATACTTTTCCTATCAGATGAAAAAAGGAACCGATCCGACATTAAAAAATGTAAAAGAACTGGATAATTTAAATAAATATATTGCCATTTTTAACCAATAAATTAATCTATTACAATGAGAAATATTATTCTGAGCACATTTCTAATTCTTCTTTTTATTACCGGGGCAAAAAGTCAATCCGTCAATGACTTTATCACCAAATATAAAGACGATCCATCCTTTACGGTAGTAAATATTAGCCCCAAGATGTTCTCGCTCATCTCAGGCCTGGAGGCTGAAGATATGGACCCTGACCTAAAAGCAGCATTACAAAATATTACGGGTATGAAGATCCTTACCAAAGAATCGGACGGGACCAAATACTTCAGTGAAGCCATCAGTTCCATCGAATTGAATAAAATGGAAGAACTGATGTCCGTCAAAGAAGAAAATAGTAATGTCAGGATTTTTGGCAAAAATAACGGGAAAGATGCCCTATCCGAGGTTATTTTATTGACGGGCGACAAAGAGAGCTTCGTTCTGATGCAAATAACGGGGGCCATATCCCTACAACAACTATCCAAACTAAGTGGTACTTTGACCCCTCCTGGATCTAATTAATATACTGGTCTCGAAAAAGATCTAAATATAGGTTTTTCACAGACGCATTTAAACTAAATAGATATAAAACAAATGAAAGGTACTTGATTCACAAGACGACCTTTTTTTAATTTCATTCTCACAAAAGACTTGTACAAAATCATCCGTTGTCAATCCAATAGTGAATGGTTGAGTATCAATGACATTTCGTGTAAGGGAACAATTGTGGTCTAATATACCTGCATAATTATTCCTTGGTTTTACGAGACATACATTTTAAAATTCACAAATAGTTTCTATTGTTTGAATAAATAAAACGTCTTATCTTTTCGCCAAAGAATTATTTATGACAAATATTTCAACGGAGAGAAGCGATGATATTTTAATAATTTCCATTAACAGGGAAGAGCAGTTAAACTCGCTCAATAAAGATACATTCAAAGAAATAAAATCTTTATTAGACACCATTCCTCTAGAGGGGGATGATGCCATTCAGGCAATTATTATCACCGGTGCCGGATCAAAAGCTTTTGCAGCCGGTGCGGATATTAAGGAGTTTACTGCGATAACTTCCAGGGAAGCAGAAGACCTATCCATTGAAGGACAAAAGGTGTTCGAAGAAATTGAGAATTTCCCGGTCCCTGTTATCGCAGCTATTAATGGATATGCCCTGGGGGGTGGATTTGAATTAGCTCTTTGCTGCCATATACGAATTGCATCCAGTACTTCCAGGATGGGACTTCCCGAATGCAAACTCGGATTGATACCGGGATATGGCGGGACTCAAAGGCTCACGCATCTTGTAGGAAGAGCCAAAGCCATAGAAATTATTTGCTCGGGAGAAATGATGGAAGCCAGACAGGCAAAAGACCTCGGCATCGTCTCTTATGTAACCACTCCCGGAAACGCTGTAACCAAATCACTGGAAGTCATTCGCAAAATCACAGAACATGCCCCTTTATCCGTAAAACATGTATTGAAAGCCACTCATTTAAATACTATAGACCCCGATAAAGGATATCAGTATGAAAGCAAATCTTTTGCCCAACTTTTTGATACCGAGGACTCAAAAGAAGGTATTTCCGCATTTTTAGAAAAACGAAAACCTAATTTCCAGGGGAATTAACCCGGGTAAAAGACAATGACCTCTATTTTAACCAGGGTTCGACAAAGAAAATAAGAGCTCTGAAGCGTCTGTCCCGACATGAAATCGTCGTGAAGCGAAAAATAAATAACCTTGGTTGCCAACCCAAAGTGGAAATCAAGTGAAATCGTCTATTCTGGCATTGATTTCCACAAAGCGATGTCTTGGGCATTATTTTTTTCGCAAAAATAATGACAAAAACAATTATTCTTCGAGCGCGTTAAGATGAGATTGTGGATCAAATTAACACCAGATCCCCGGGACGCCGACGGGTTAATGCTTCTATCCTTACTTCTTTAAGTTCTGACATAAAACATTTATGACATAAAATTTTTGCTGGATTCGCCTTCCAGTACCTCAGGACTATTATTTGGCTCCCATCCTCACAGCTCCGTCTAAGCGGATAATCGTGCCGTTGATCATTTTATTCGTCAATATGGACACAACTAAAGCTGCAAATTCTTCCGGTTGGCCCAATCGCCGAGGAAAGGGTATTTGTTGAGCTAATGAACTCTGAACTTCTTCCGGAAAATTTTCCACCATCGGAGTTTTAAAAATTCCGGGTGCAATGGCATTTACCCTAATACCTGAATTAGCCAACTCACGGGCAGCAGGAAGTATTAACGATGCCACACCACCTTTTGAAGCAGCATATGCTACCTGGCCAATTTGCCCTTCATAGGCAGCGACACTTGAAGTAGCGATAAAAACCCCTTTTTCCCCATCAGTACTATCACCTTCATTTTTCACCATATAGGGCACACTAACATTCAATAAATTAAAAGTACCCATTAGATTTATTCCGATTACATTCTCAAATGATTCACTCGAGTGGGAACCCTTTGAACGACTATAAATTTTTTCACCAGGAGCTACGCCAGCGCATGCAATAGCCGCATCCAACCTACCCCAATTACTGTATGAAATTTCCAGGGCATTGGCAATATCCTGCTCTTTTTGCACATCAGTCTTAAAGGTAAGTACCGATTCGGGAAATTCATTTCCCAGTTTATCCAGTTTTTCCGCGGAAATATCCAAAGCTATTATCTTCCCGCCTTTGTCAATTAATCCTTTGGCAGTGGATAATCCCAAACCCGAAGCCGCTCCGGAAACAACAAATACTTTATCTTTAATTACCATAAATTATTAATTCAATGAAGCAAAAATTGGCTAAAAATCAACGTTTTACCTAAAAAACAAGAGAAAATATAGGCAAAGTGCTAATAATATTTACAATATTTGCGTTGAAAAGAAAAAAAGATCATGGTTAAAAATAAAAATAATACCTATACCCTTCTTTTGGCTATCATATGTATCGCTTTCCTTTTTTCAAGTTGTAATCGCGGATATGGGTGCCCGGGAGAATTTTCACTCGCTGAATATATTTTAAACTTATTTTAGTTTAGTGGGTTTATCTCTACATGGAAAATTGGAAATCGTTACAGAGTAAAGAGAATTTGGAGCAAATAATTTCTGATTCTCAACATTCGCCACAAATAATTTTTAAGCACAGTACCCGGTGCAATATCAGTAGTTTTATAAAAAACAGGTTGGAAAAACAATCGCTTGCAGGGATATCAGACTATCCCATCCATTATCTGGATTTAATACAACATAGAGAAATTAGTAATCTAATAGCAGAAAGGTTTACAATTACACATGAATCCCCACAATTATTGGTAATTTCCAAAGGAAGATGTATCTATCATTCGTCCCATCTGGATGTTTCTATTGAACACCTTGAAGAAATAGTACCGATCGAAAAAAGCTAACGGGTCAAACACTAAGTTGCTAAGGTAATAATCGCAGATATTTTTGGCAAATCAATGCAGCGTTGAAGGAAGTTACTGGTCCCTATTTCTAACCGGATGACTGAAACAAAACCCCGTATTCCGCATGTCTGCGAGACGGGAAAATGTACCTAAAGATCAAGACTTGTCCCCGTCTACTTGCGGGATTAATTTATTGGTTTATACATTAGTGTATTCATAAATACATATCAAAACAGGTGCCCCGTAATACACTCCATTCCACATTTACTTCCGCGCAGTTCGAAAGCTCAAAAAAAGTTCTATTTCGCGACGATAAATAAACTCTAAAGTTTTAACCTGTACGTCATTAAACATCGAATTAAAAATTTAGTAAAATATTCAAATGTAAATCGGGCCTACCTAACAAGGATTTTTATGTTTACCTCATTTATTCAGCGAATCGGCATCCCTTGCTGTAAACGTATATCCAGGCTATTGGCATCTGATATCACCTTGAATGCAGGGGTGCTTTAATTAATTTTACGGGGTCGATTTCTTTTTTTATCTTATGCGACCTAAATCAAACACCACATGAAGAAATTAGCCCTGCACTGGCAAATACTGATCGGAATGGTTCTTGGAGTATTAGCCGGTTTCCTTGCCGTGGAATTTAACGGTACTACATTTATAGAAGATTGGATCAAACCATTTGGAACTATTTTTATCAATTTGCTAAAACTTATAGCAGTTCCATTGATTATAGCCTCCCTGCTCAATGGGATAGCAGACTTACAGGACATTTCCAAATTATCTAAAATGGGTGGCCGGACAATCGTGATATATGTGGTATCCACTGTAGTGGCCATTACTATTGGGTTATTGACAGTCAATCTGATACAACCTGGGTATACAATTGCAGAAGATACACGAGAAGATTTACTGGAAAATTATGCTACTGATGCCAGTGGAAGTATTGAAGTAGCTTTGAGTCAGAAGGACGACGGCCCTTTGAAACCATTAGTCGACCTGGTTCCCGACAATATTTTCCAGGCCATGACGGATAATGGAAGTATGCTGCAGGTGATTTTCTTCGTCATTCTCTTTGGGATTGCGCTCATTTTGATCGACCCAAAGGATGCCGAACCGGTAAAGAAGTTTGTAAAAGGGCTTAATGAAGCCGTGTTGAAAATTATAGACATCATTATGTTGGGAGCGCCTTATGGAGTCTTTGCATTGTTGGCCGCATTAGTTGTAGAAGCACCTAGCCTGGACTTGTTTCAGGCATTATTATGGTATGCTTTATGTGTACTCTTCGGACTTGCTATAATGATTTTTATTATTTATCCGGTCGCTGCTAAACTCATTACCGGATTCAGCTACCGACGTTTTTTCAATGGAATTTCCCCGGCTCAATTACTGGCATTTTCCACAAGCTCCAGCGCTGCCACTTTACCCGTCACAATGGAGAGAGTGACTGAGCATATCGGTGTTGACGAAGAAGTAAGTAGTTTCGTACTACCTATTGGGGCAACAATCAATATGGATGGAACCAGTCTTTACCAGGCCGTAGCAGCTATTTTTATAGCTCAGGCCCTAAATGTTGACCTGACTTTTTCAGATCAATTAATGATTGTAGTTACTGCGACCCTGGCCTCTATTGGCTCAGCCGCTGTACCCGGTGCAGGAATGGTTATGTTAGTTATTGTTTTGGGATCCGTCGGGATACCAGAAGCAGGTCTGGCACTAATATTTGCTGTAGACCGCCCCCTTGATATGTGCAGGACGGTAGTAAATGTCACAGGTGACGCAAGTGTATCTATGATAGTCGCCAAGTCACTGAATAAACTCGGTGTCCCCAAAGTGAAAAATTTAGATGATTATTACCACAAAGAATAATTCACCAGGGGCCATCCAATAATTTTAAAATAAATTCTTCTTTCGAAAAAAGAAAAGCAGGATAAGGGACACACCTATGGATACGCCGACAATAATATAAAACCCATACGGATGATTACTTAAGGGTAACCCCTCTACATTCATTCCATAAAAACTCGCTATCAAAGTAGGTAAAAGGAGTACTACTGTAATAATTGTTAAACGGTTTACAAAAAGATTCAGATTATTGGAAATAATTGAGGCGTACGCTTCCATGGTGCCATTGAGAATATTGGTATGGATGTTTGCCATCTCCAGTGCCTGGGAATTATCAATTATTACATCTTCGAAAAGGTCAGTCAATTCCTCGTCATCTCTCAATTTTAAAAAATCAGTTCTTTTCATTTTCATCTTCAGAAGTTCATTGGAACTAAGAGAATTTAAGAAATAAACCAGGCTTTTTTCAATTCGTAATAATTGTTTCAGATCAGAGCTTTGACTGCTATTATAAAGTTCTGATTCAATAAGATGCCTTTTCAGATTTAGTTTTTTCAAGCAAGCAAGGTACCTCAATACGACTTGTTCAAACAATCTTAAAACAAATAATTCACTTTGACTGGGATCCCAATCTTTAACTCTACTTTCAATGAAACGCTGTAAAACAGGATCCTCTTGTCCTGAAATAGTTATAATATGAAAATCCGTTAGTATAATTCCAATAGGTGCCGTCAAATAAATCGCTTCATTTTCCTGCTCTTTTTCATTGATTATAGGGGTATTGACTAATATTAGACGGGCATTATCTTCCTTTTCATATCTCGAGCGCTCATCAATATCCAGAGCATCTGTAAAAAAATCAACAGGGATTTCGAAAAATATTGCAAGGTCATTGAGTTCATTCGGTTCGAATGGGGGTTTGATATTTATCCAACAACCGGATTGAATAGAATCCAGCTCGATGACATTTCCCTTCTCTTTGACCAGATATTGAATCATAGCTTTTTGATTCCATTAATAAAGTGAGCAATTCATTATAACTATTTAATCTAATCGGTTCTTGTATAAAAACCAAATCGATACGGGTATAGAATACAATTATAAAGCTATTGTTCCTGAAAACAAATAGAATTTTAAATAGTATATTTTCTTTTCCAATTCAACCTACACCTACTCACTATAATTGCAATTGTAATTATTTAACAATCAAATAGATAACATTACAAAAAACCAACTTTACATTGATTTTAAATTTTTATAATTTTTCTCAAAAAAGGGCTAAAATAATTTACAAAACCTATCTAATAAAGGAAATAAACCATTTTAAACCAGGTTTTGAAACAGAAATAACATGTAGCGATCCCTTGTCATCATTTCGATAGAACATTCACTCAAAGACTTTGTAGTAGACTACTGCTAACTAAATCGCAAGGTTCTAGCCGGACTAATTTTTGATACCACCATGGCTGGGATAAACATAAAAAGAAGACAAACGACAAGACATAATAGGTTAATCAAAATTATAAACTGCCAACTAAATTCTATAGGGGCAGCTTTTAGATAATACTCTGTTTCATCCAATTTAATCCATTTCCATTTTTGCTGGATATATCCTAATGTCAAAGCTACCAGGTTTCCAATAATTAATCCCAGAACCAAAATCCGCAATGCCAAATAGATAAAAATCCGTTTGACTTGTCCGTCAGTCGCCCCCAATGCCTTGAAAATCCCCACCAATTGTACTTTCTCCATTACTAAAATAAGAAAAACCGTGATCATATTGATAACACAAACTAACATTAGTAACCCGATGATAATTTTTTCATTTACTTCTTGCAATCGCACCCAGTTAAATATTTCATCGAATTGATCTTCTATACTAAAATTGAACAGGTCCGAAGGAATCACTTCTTCATACAAATAATTATCATAGATAGATATATCTTCTGGATAATCAAGTGTCACTTCATAACTTGTATATTCATTTCTCTCAAAACCCAATATTTCCGCCACGTCTGAATGCCTGAGAAATACAAATTCTTCATCAAATTCAGTTAGTCCGGTATTGTAGGTACCTACAATTTCAAATCTCCGAGGAATTTCCCTATTGTCCTTTACAAAAAATAAAATAAGCTTATCACCAATTTCAGCATCAATACGGTCGCAAATTGTAGTTGACAGAAGAATTGACCTGGATTCTTGCTTAAACATTTCTAATTTCCCTTCTACAATATACTTTTCCAATATATCAAACCGATATGTGGAATCCACAGCACGAAGTATAGCACCTTCCAGCGTTTCAGAATTTTGAATTATAATAGGGTACTGGATTATTCCATTTACATTGGTCACCTTTCCATGAGCTCCTTCACTTGTCAAATCAAGGTTCTGTATCGAATCCACAATCGATGAAGACAAAGTAATGGGATCAGAATCAAAAAATTCGTCAAGATAACCACCGCTAATATGGATATGTCCCCAAAAATTATAAACTTTATTTGTAATCTGATTTTGGAATCCATTGGTAATTGCACTCGTCAACACCATTACCATAATACTCAAGGACACACTAAGTATGCCCAGTAAAAGCATGAATTTTGTAAACCGGGCCCCCTTACCGAAACCAATCTTATTTGCTATAAACCAGATGTATCTCATAGAAATTGATTATGCAATTTGGCAAATTCTTTAGATTTTTGCCAACATTACTGAATTTAGTTTTAAAATATTGAAGATTAAAGACGAATTATGACATTTATTGAAGAACTCCAATGGAGGGGAATGGTGCATGATATGACACCGGGCCTCGATGAATTTTTAGCAAAAAATAAAATTAAAGCATATATTGGCTTTGATCCTACTGCCCCTTCACTTACAATTGGAAATTATGTCCAAATAATGTCATTGACACACCTCCAAAAAGCTGGCCATATCCCTGTTGTGCTAATGGGTGGAGCAACCGGAAGGATTGGAGACCCTTCATTCAAAGATGAAGAAAGATCCTTAAAGACTTCTGAAGAAATTGAAAAAAATCTCAACCATCAAAAAAAACAATTTCACCAGTTGCTAAATTTTGAAAGTGGGGACAATAGGGCCATTATGGTCAATAACTACGATTTCTATAAAGATATGAATGCCCTGGACTTTCTTAGGGACGCCGGCAAAACCCTAACTGTTAATTACATGATGGCCAAAGAGAGTGTAAAAAAGAGGATCGATACGGGATTATCCTTTACTGAGTTCAGTTATCAAATACTCCAGGGATATGATTTTCAGCTCCTTTATGAAAAATTCGGGATAAAACTCCAAATGGGAGGATCCGATCAATGGGGCAACATTACTACAGGAACGGAATTTATTCGCCGAAACCTGGGAGAAAAGGCGTATGCATTAACTTCTCCACTTCTTACCAAAGCAGATGGTTCGAAGTTTGGAAAATCTACCGAAGGGAATATATGGCTTGATCCCGAACTAACCTCCCCATATAAATTTTACCAGTTTTGGATTAATACGGACGATCGGGATATAGAAAAATACCTGAAAATATTTTCCCTTAAAAGTATTGAAGAACTCCAGGGAATTTTTGAAAACGAAACCGATCCCCGGAATCTGAAAAAAATTCTGGCAGAAGAACTAACCATTCGAATTCACGGTGAAGAAAATTTCAAAAGTGTATTAAAAGTTTCTGAGCTATTGTTTAATAATAAAGTCGATCGAGCATTTGTACTGGATCTCTCACCTGCCGAATTACATGCTATTTCCCAGGAAATTCCTATGATACAAATATCCCTGTCAGAGATTGAAAAGACAGGATTTGTATCACAACTAGTAGGAGATGACAATATGTTCAAAAGTAATGGTGACGCACGAAGGGCAATAAAGGGAAATGCATTGGCTGTCAATAAAGAAAAAGTAAAAAATATAGATTTCGTATTGGATAAATCAGATATTCTCCATGAAAAATATGTATTATTGGAAAACGGGAAGAAAAATAAATATATAGCCGAAGTCCAATAATTATGAAAAAAATAGGTAGAAAAAGCTTTATTCGACAACTTTCCACGGTTTCGGCTGCATCATTGGTAGCTGCTTCCTGTGGACCAGGTTCGAATGAATCCTCCTCTACCGCACCAAATATAATTTCCAATAAAAAATACAGGTGGTACATGGTCACCACCTGGCCTCCGAACTTTCCAATCATCGGTACGGGTATTAACCGGTTCGCGGAATTGGTGAATATCATGTCACAAGGTCAATTGGAAATTCGTGTCTATGGTGGAGGGGAATTAATTCCGCCACTGGAAGTATTTGACGCCGTCAGTTCCGGGACTGCACAAATCGGGCATGGAGCTTCTTATTATTGGACAGGCAAAGTACCTGCGGCACAATTCTTTACTACGGTTCCTTTTGGATTAAATTCCCAGCAACAGTCAGCATGGATTCACCACGGTGGTGGTATCGAATTATGGAAAAAAATATATGAGTCCTATAATCTCGTTCCATTTGTTGCCGGCAATACAAACATCCAAATGGGGGGATGGTTTAATAAAGAGATTAACACAGTCGAAGATTTCCAGTCGCTTAAAATGCGGATTCCCGGACTGGCTGGCAAAATATTAAAAGAAGTCGGAGCGACACCGGTATTAGTAGCAGGTGGTGAAATATATACAAACCTGGAAAGGGGTGTAATTGACGCCACAGAATGGTTGGGCCCCTTCCATGACCAGCTAATGGGTTTTCAACGTATAGCCAAATATTATTATACACCAGGATGGCATGAACCCGGTAGTTCATTGGAATTAATCGTCAACAAAAAAGACTTTGACGGCCTCCCGGATCACCTGAAAGCAATTCTTGAAGTTTGTGCCGGGCACCTGAACGACCAAATGGGTTCGGAATTCCTCTGGAAAAACGCCCAGGCACTGGAAGAAATGAAAAATAATTCAAAACTCGATATAAGGACTTTCGATGATTCTGTTTTAGCTGCCTTGCAAAATAAAACAAAAGAAACACTGGAGAATTTATCATCCGAAGATGATTTAATCAAAGAAGTCTTTAATTCATACAGTAATTTCGGCAAAACCATCAGGCCGTATTCTGATATCTCTGAAAAGTTATATTATACAATGTTGACTTCATAAATTTTTCCATATGCCACAACTATCTCACAATTCCTTACTTCTCATTATTTTATTACCATTTATCTTTTATGGTTGTAACACCCAATCTTCAAAAACTGAAAACAACGTTATGAATAAAATAAATACTCAATTTGCATTTGTAGGAAATTATACCGAGCCAGCACCTTCCAAAACAGGTTCTAAAGGAATTTACGGAATTAAAACCAATAGCGAAACAGGTGAAATCATCAGGGGGCATTTGCTGGCAGAAGTAGACAATCCCAATTTTCTTACTTTCTCCCCGGACCGAAAATTCCTATATGCCTCTGGAGACAGCCATGACGATCGGGAAATTACCGGCCAGGTATACGCTTTTAAAATTAATGCGGATACAACCCTTACTTTTTTAAATAAACAATCTTCGCTTGGTAATTCAGCTTGCCATGTTTCTCTGGACCAAACAGGCCAATTTGTTTTTACCGCCAATTACAGTAGTGGTGTAGCAGCGGTTTACAACCGCAATGAGGACGGCAGCCTTACAGAACCCCTTCATAAATTTGAATTTTCGGGTTCCGGCCCCCATCCTAATCAAAATAGTGCACATCCGCACCAGGCAATAATATCGCCCAATAATAAGTTTTTATATATTCCAGATCTCGGTACAGATCAAATTCATGTATTTCGTATTCTACACGATGACAACAAAGTAGTACCAACAGATTTCAGGGATATTAGCCTGCCTCCGGGATCCGGCCCCAGGCACATGACTTTTCACCCGTCCCTACCCTATGCCTATGTGATCAACGAATTGGGGAACACTATACAGGCATTTGAATATAACAGTGAAACAGGATTCCTGGAGAAAATCGAATTGTATTCTACACTTCCAGATGAATTTGAAGAAGTAAGTTACTGTGCTGATATTCATATCCATCCGGATGGAGAACTATTATTTGGATCAAATCGTGGGCATAATAGCCTGGTAGGGTTTCGAATAAACAAAGAAGATGGAAGTTTGGACTTAATCGACCACTTTTCTGTACAGGGGGACTGGCCACGTAATTTTGCCATTGATCCTTCGGGAAAATTTGTATATGTAGCCAATCAAAACTCCGGAAATATTTCTGTATTTGATCTTGACCCGGTGACAGGGAAATTATCACTTATTGACTCGACTTTTAATGCTACACTCGAACCTGTTTGCCTGTTATTTTACTAACATATTATAAAATTTCACTTGTTTTACACATCTTAATCAATATAACAGATTGTTATTAATGAATCGTGTATTGTTACATATTGATTCTGACAAAATGGAACGTCATCAAGGAAGTTTTGGAAGCAATGGAAATAGATTATGATACAGAGAAGCTTCGTAACCATGACCAAAAACTATTTGAACACGCAGAATCTGATAAATCAGAAGGTAAATTACTTTGCTTTAAATCCTATCGTGAAATTCTCAATGGTAAATCAATACAATAAATTTATTTCGTGCGTAAAGACGTTGAATTTACTGAGACCTATAGAGAAACTCTTTCGGTAAAGGTATCAATCATTGAAAAAGTTTGGGGGGATCAATATGTTAATCAATTTTTTGACGCTATAGATGATGCGGTTCAATAAATCAAAATGCTGCCCTATTTAATTCAAGCACTTCCGATCGATAATATGTAAATAAGTACAGAAGATGTTTAATTTCAAAAATACACCTCTTTAGTTTACGAAGTGACTGACACAAAATTATTCTACTTTACTTGTTTGATAATCGACATAAGCCTTTTTGGATTCTATAATTAATAAGTGAACTTCAAATCCGTTTCAAAATCAATTTCTATAAAAACTTTGCTTCACTTGAAACAGGGTAACCTCCGTCCGCAATTTCACAATAAATTCTTATTTTAGTCAACATGACAAATAGAAGAACATTTATAAAAACCGGATCCGCTATGGCAATTACTGCCCCATTTGCGACACCACACCTATTCTCTATTATTCACAGAAAGAAAAAAGAAAAATTGGGTATAGCCCTTCTGGGGCTAGGTGGATATGCAGGAGGGCAATTAGCACCCTCTCTGCAACAAACTGAATATTGCTATCTCGCCGGAATAGTCACAGGAACACCTTCCAAAGTACCTGAATGGCAAGAAAAATATAATATCCCCGACAAGAATATATACAACTACGACAACTTCGATGAAATAGCTGACAATGACAGTATAGATATAGTATATGTGGTAACCCCCAATGCATTGCATATGCCTTACACTATTCGAGCAGCCCAGGCAGGCAAACACGTCATTTGTGAAAAGCCTATGGAAATTTCTTCCGAAAATTGCAGGAAGATGATCGATGCATGTGAAAAGGCCAACCGAAAACTGCAAATCGGCTATAGGCTCCGTTACGAACCCCGGCACCAAAAACTCATGAAATGGGCCCGAGAAAAAACATACGGGAAAGTAAAAGTAATCGATACGGACTTCTCTTTTTACGGTGTAAATGGCAGTAATTGGCGATTCACAGACGCCAGCTTATCAGGTGGCGGTCCTTTAATGGATATCGGTATTTACAGTTTGGAAGCCACCCGCTATGCCACGGGGAGAGAACCGATCTCGATTACAGCGCAAAAATACAAGACCATTCAGGATAAACTACCGGGTATGGAGGAAAGTATTTTTTGGCAAATGGAATTTCCCGATGGCATGATAGCCAATTGTGGAAGTAGTTATGTAGCCCGAAGAAACTATGTATGGGTTTCTACTGAAAACGGGAGGTATGGAATCGAACCTGCCTTTTCTTACGGGGGACTAAAGGGAATGGTTAACGGGGACTCAATGAATATAGAAACAAGTCGAAAGCAACAGGCCGTTCAAATGGATGCCTTTGCCCAAAATATTTTAAATGATACGGAGATAATCGCATCCGGCCAGCATGGACTGCAAGATATGATCTATATAGAAGCTATCTATGAAGCTGCGGGGTCCGGAAAAAAGATCAGTTTCTAATGTTTACTAATTGAAAGTATAAATATGAAACTAAGTCTGTCCCTCTTTTTTGATAGATGCCTCATATTCCTCTATCAGTTTGATTAAACGTTTTACTTCCGCAGGATTTAAATTTGTAGGATCTTTACCAAGAAACCGTTCCAGATATTCTAAAACCAATTGGTATTCTTGATTATTTTTTATTTCAGTTATTGACATACCGTGCGAATTTAATGGGAATTCCAGGGAATAGCAAACGATACCAAATAAGTTCATCTGAATATAATCAACTTCATTAACCCGAAATTGAATACAAATATGAGTATTAGCCCCAATAGCCCCGAGAGGGATGGGCTCGCCAGATCCCTCTGGCAATAAGGCTAGAAGAACTAACAATAACAGCCTCTCCCATTGGGCCCCCTCAATGCACTTAAGAGATAAATCGAACCAGATTACAAATATTTCCCAATTATCTACGCGGCTTAGCGCAGATAACCATTCTGTTTCTAAGGAAACCTGCCCTCTTCAGGCGGGTCTGCGATATCTGCCCTACGGACCACTTTGTAGCGCGCTGTAATCCGGTAACAATTCTTAGCTTAACGTGAAAAATAATAACTGTGAAGGGCCTGTCATGACATGAAATTGTCGGGAAGCGAAATATAATTACCCCTGGGTACCAACTCAGGGTGGGATACAAATGAAATCGTCGATTCTGTCAATGATTTCCACAGATTGTTGCCTTTGGCATTGCTTTTTTCGCTAAAATAATGACAGAAACAATCATTCGTCAAGTTCTCGATAGCTTAAGACCATTGATCCCTGTAGGAGAATGCTCTAATGGTTGTCCAATAAACTACACAAAATATTCAAAAATGATTTATACGTAAATTCGTTGCATTTGAGGTCTTCAGTACAATATTGGGTTTATTCTCGTGAGATATAATTATCCATGAGAAATTCATGGATCCCGGTAAGATTTACCTTGAAAAATATTGTAAACTGACTTTATTAGAAACTCATAGCTTGAGGCTTGAACCTGTGAGCAACTTCCTGCTAAAAACTCTTTCCCAACACTACTCCCCTATCTCCCACAGTGCCTTCCAGTGGTCCCACCCACTAATCTCCGGTACAAAATAAGATTGCACCTTGGTTCGCGGTAATCCAAATTCACCGGATCTTACAACCCCCAATTCATATTCGATAATATGGGTCCCCTTTGGAAGATGCCGTATAAAAAACTGTCCTTTGTCAAAATCAAAAGTTTGATAATACGACAATCCATTTTTCCATTGAAAACCGCTTAGCGAAATCCCTTCATCCACACCAGGTACCAAAGGATCTTCGAGGTACACGTAGTCAAGATCCCTGTCCGCCCTCAAAACCAAACGAATGGAGAGACGGTCTCCCATTTTTATATTCTCCCTTTCTTCGGGTAATACAACCAGCTTTTCAACATCTAATTCCGTTCCACTATCCTCAGAAATTTCATTTAGGGCCACCTCCTGAGATATTTGCACAGCAACCCACACCGGACTTTCTCCCCGGTTAATAACTTTGAATCCTAGCCTTTCTTCAGGACTCAGGGTAAAATGATCTTCCCCAAATTCGCCTCCTTTCTTGTTGACGATCTCAACCTGATTAGAGGTCGTAAATGAATTTTTGCCAGCCCCCATAGCCGATAAAATCATATGAAAAACCGATGGGTTTTCGCTCCAGTCATTGGTCATTTTATTGACTAAAATCCATTGCAACAATTTTTGATCCAATAAATGAATGTTATTCAACTGAAGTAATTCCATACCCATACTATGCAAGTCCAGATAATTGGATTGCATCGAACGGTGATTATACCTCCAATAAGCACCTAAAACTTCCGACTCAATCACATTATCCGCAAAAGCTTCTGCGATTTTTTCACTCCATAATTTCTCCCCAAGATGAAATGCAGCTATTCCAATTCCTGCCTGATCTAAGAAGGATTTTTCTGCCCAGCTGTCCTTAAACTCTACAAGTAATGAGTTCCAAAATTCATGGTGTTCACCCCGGATTGGGTGGTCTTTTACAAACGCAGCCCTTGTAGTAAAATACCGCATAAAGTCAGGAGATATATACCATTGATTGTCAATCCCTGATGTATCTTGCTTCCACTTCTTCCACAACTTGAAGTTCTCGGAATCATAATAGTCAATAGCTCTGCCAACGATCTTATCAAAGTCGTCTTTTTCATACTCAATTTCATGCTCCATCAACTTTCCAATATTCTCCAGGATACGGCCTGTAATATACGGATCTGATGGCCATCCTTTCAACCAGGGAAATCCGCCGTCCGAATTTTGATTAGAAGTCCATTGATCATAACTTGTTTGTATCGTACGAACCATATGGTTTCTGTCAAAATACAAGGATAATAATGCCATTTGTTCTTCCTGTGTATTATTCTGTCTTACCCAGGGGGTACTGGATAATTCCTCGTATTTCTGATCTTGCTGATCAGACAACCTACCCTCTAATTCTCCTTTTCTTTTCCACTCATTGTAGATATTCTCAAAATCCGGTAAATCTTTCGCTACCTTTAAACCCAAATTAGCATACATCCAATTTCTTAAATACTGGTCGGTTGTTTTGGCAGAACGGTTATGCAAGTAGGGTAATGACTTCAACAATTCGGAGTACATATTTCGCACCACCCGAATCCTCATTTCACCCTGCAAATCACTCTTTAAAGAATCAGGAAGTTCATACTTTTTCCCTGGTTCCAAAACATATACCCATCCTGAATGTACCGTCTCATTTGCCTGAAAGACAGGAACAATCTTTTGCATCCGATCCCATATACTCCCGTCTTCCCCTACCAACGATACATCAAAAACCAGGGGCGTACCCTGATCCGGATTCACTGCAATCAAGAAATCTAAAACATCTGAACCTCTGCCATTTAGGTCAATTTTCTTCAACTGAGTGAACAAAGCTTCCCCTTTGTTTCCGAGAGACTTAACCTCCAATTCCAACGAACCCTTAACAGTATTTTGAGTAGTGTTGAAAACGGAAAACCGCAGGTTAATAGCATCCCCCTGCCTTAGGTATTCCGGCAAATAATCTTCGAGATATAAGTCTTTCTTAGTGGTGAATTCATAACTACTGGCTCCACTTGCCAGTTCCTTATCATGAGCCAAAACTAAAACTTTCCACCGTCCAACTTTACCATTGGTTGTAATTGGGAAATGGATTTTTCCGGCCGAATCAGTCAATGCCTTACCGGCAAAAATTAAATTTTCACTGAAGTCCTGACGAATGTCTTCTTCTTTAGGATCATGGTCTGAAGATTCCGATTCCTCCACGGCGTCAGGTACGGAATTTTTTGCCATATTAACAAACCCTGTCACCATTATTTCTTCATGCATCATATCCCCACCACGCATCATCATCGGCCTATGTGCCAGGATAGACACCGGAGGCAAAACAGGGATTACAATCTCTTTAATTTCCCTGTTATTTCTTTTCCAATAATTATTTTCATGGCTAACGGTAAGACCCAAATTACCCGACAAATCCACAATTGGTATATAAGAATTAAATTGTTTAAAAAAAACATTATCGACATTCCAATTATTAACGGCATATTCATCCAGTGAAGCGTCGTAAATCGCAATAGCAACTTCAGATTGAATTCCTTTGCCGTTTACATCTTTTACGCTAAAAGAAAGCTCTTTTTCCGTATGCACATCTATAGATGAAATACTATCTTCTCTCAGAATATGCAAATCTTTATTTTTCCATGGAATATCTATGAAAACTGATTCTCTAAAATTTCGATTCTCTAATTGTCCCAATATTATAAATTGTATCCCCCCCCGGTCTTTTTCCGACAATTTGATTTCAAATTTACTCCCTTTTAACACACGGGTTTGCAATTTCCGATCCCGGCCTTCAAATACGAGAATAACATTAGCCAGATTAGAATTTTTCAATACTTTCAATTCCATTAAATCACCGGGAACATAAGTATCCTTATCTGGAATAACCTCAAAAGCTTTGTGCATCAAATCAAAACCCGATTGACGACTGTAAGCATAGAAATTTTGAGAAACTACAGTGTCTCCTTCCCCTGATATTATCTCAATTCGGAAATATCCCCGTCCGGGTAGTTCGGAACGTAAATCTACCGTCGAATTTCCGGTAAAAGCAAGGTTTTGGGTACTTACTCTGTTTTTATTTGGCCAACTATCCCAAATATTATCCTTTTCTTCCCATTGCCACTCCGACCCGTCATCACCATCATAAAAACGATAGGATCCAAACTTCTTCCCAAATTCTCCTTTTCCAATAATCCTCTGATCAGGCGTATTCCAGAATCGATTTACTTTAAAATGTTCGGGCACCTCCAATTCATATATTATCATCTTCCCTTCGAATTCTGCGGGACGATTAAATGTATTAGTTGCGGAAATTACCAATTCTCCTTCCGCCTCCAAATCTATTCTTTCTTCCAGATTCAAATTTACGATCATGAGATCTTTTTTCAGGGGAATTTGAATTTCCTTAATTCGTATCTCTCCGGATGGGCTTTCAATGGTCACTTTTACCTCATAATAATAATAAGACCAATCCCCATGGCCTAATTCCGGTTTTTTAACCCGTTCAAATTCAAACATAAAATCTCCATTTATGTCTGTAACCAAAGGAATTACATCCAATTTCTCCGAATCTCCGTCATTTGATAAATACATCCAGCGACGGGATTTTTTCAACCATATTTCCGCCGTCCCTGTAGCTTTTTGGATAGGAAAACCACCATAAGTCAAAACCTTTCCATCAGCTGAAATTACCTTTTCCGATACCTTTAAATTGGTATCCCTAAATTCAATCTCAAAATTTGGCCGGGTATACGCTTCGACCTGGACAGAATGCTGTCCCTGCCAATTGGAACTCAAAGACCAATTGCCGTTTAACCCCGTTACTGGCAAGGGTATTTCACCCGTTATGGATCCCCATTCGTCCGTTTTGTAGGACTTACTCCAAACTTCCCGCCCATTAGGATCCCTGAGGTATACAGTAACGCTTTTATCTACCAACAGGTCACTGGTTAACTCTTTTGAAGAAACAGTCAATCCTTTGAAAAAGATCGTTTGTCCTGGTTGATAAACAGCCCGATCTGTGAAAAATACCGTCCGGGAATGTTGTTGGGCAGGATGTCGAACATAAGACCTCTGATATGATAGCGGGGAAATAAACACATCCTTTCCGGAACGTATTTTAAAAGCCACTCTTCTATTACTGTTTTTATCCGGCATCAAATAATACCCTTCGGATTGCACCATCAGATTATTATTTTCTTTATGCAGGAGTCTTCTGTCCTCTATAACTTTGGATATAACTTCAGCATTTGTAATCAATTTTCCTGTTAAACGATCCTGCACAAAATATTTATTACCAATGTTTTGTGACACATCAACTAATTTAATATTTGAAACCTGAAAAATGGAGGTTCCCTTTATTTTTGTACTATCGTCGTCGAAATAATAACAAATTAAATACCTGCCGCTTTTTAGGTTTTGATCGATATACCATTCCGTGGTATGCCGGGCATAATCATCTGACGACAGTAGTCCAATTTCATCCCTCCATATAGGTTTCTTTCCTGAAACAACCTCCTGGACAGAACTCTTTCCTTTGAGAAAAAAAGCAAGGTCCATAAATTCTTCTTCGTTCAATTCAAATACATCAAAGTGTACTTTGTCAATGTTTCTGTAATTAATTGAGAACAAAGGTGGCTGGCCAATCGGATAAGCATATTCTACCTGGACCTCCAAATCCTTCGCTTGGATTTGGAGCTTCTGTTGCTCCAATCTTTCAATTCCAAACGAATAGTAATGAGTTGAATCCAATTTCAAGCCCTCCTCAATTACTTCTATGGCTTTGGTGTACTCGCTGGCAGCAAAAAACTTTTGGGCCTTTTTGAAATACAATAATGTAAGGTATTTATCATCCGGGTACTTTGTAATTAATCGGTCCAGGGCATCTATATGGGCAGAGTCTCTGGTGTTTTGCACTGAATTTATTACATAATCCAACCTTTGGTCTATAATCGATAAAAGTGCTGAGGTATTTCCGGCCCTTCTGTGCACATTCTCCCACTTTTCAAACATCTCCAGCGTTTTCTGAAATCCATCATTTCCTGCAGAATCAATATTTCCACAATAAGATATTTCAAAACTCAGTAATTGATCCAGACAGTCTTTCCGGAGATAAATGGGTACTAAACCGGATTGTAAACGGACATTTGTGAGAAAACCAACATATCGATCTATCAACAAGTCAAAGACAGCAGGTCTCAATTCGTACAAGGCATTTTCTGACCCGTTAATAAAATGGTGCGCTTTCTTCGAAGAAATATTCATTACACCTTCACCCTCCAGACTTGATTCGTATAACCTTTGAATCTTTGACAAAAATTGTTTCTCATTCCATAATCGCCAATCTTCTGCCTCTGGTCCAACTTCAGTATTCTGACTGATCCTATACCGATTTTTCTCCAGGTAAAGTTGATACATTTCTGCCAAATAAGAATCGACAAATGCCTTTATTACCGGATCGCCTACCACATTTTCCAATTCTGCAATAATCGTGTACAAAGCTTCATCATTGACATAATAGAAATTTTCAGTCATAGCGATAAGCCCCTTTACTACGCCTGTAACATTCCCTTTATCCAATGATTTCTCAAAAGTAGACTTTGCCAAATCATAGGCCGATCCTCTCTTCCCCTCTTTTATCAAGGCATCTATTTTATCCCAATCCGATTCAAAAGTATTTTCCCAGTTCAAATTTTGATCATTTTGTCCCTGTAAGGAATAAGCATAAACTAAACCTATCACCATAATAAAAATGCGAAATTTATTCATAGTAGTCTTTTTATAATCAGCTATTTGCCAAATTAAATTTTATTTGACTGTGCTTATAAGATGGGCTCAAGCTATAATTTAGTCAAAATAAAATGATAATTAACGTAAGTTTAAGACAATAACAATTAGACCGGCAAATACACAACATATTCCGCACAGACATTTACAGTCTACATCTTTGCCCCCAACGGTCGTAGATAGCAGATGAAACATCGCTAGTGAGCTCCAGGCAACTAATGCCGTGACTTCCATGTGTCATTATATATGTATTATCGAAATTAAAAATCCTGGGATCTGGCTTTACGGGCGCGTTGGGACTCCTGTCTTCATGGTCCGAATCATCTTTCAGAAATAAGATTATACTTCTATAAATAAGGGATCCTTAGAGCACAAATTCAATTCGAAGACCAATATCTAGCGACATCCACTTCCTCAGCCAACGGTTTCCCGTCAAAAAGATAATTGTAGAAATGATCGGCAAAGTAGGGAATTAAACTCGTTCCTTTAGAACCAAAACCATTGAAGGCATAAAGTCCATTTTTCTGTGGATGTTCCCCAATTACAGGGCGTCTGTCTGTAATGGCCGGACGGAATGCGGCCAAATGGTTATCAATCCTATAATCCAGGCCGATCAGATTTTTCAGATGTCGTATTAAATAATTTTTACCTTCTTCACTAGCTTTTTCGGTTGATGGAGCCCAGGTACTATAGCTCCCGACCCAATATTGATTTTGGCTTTCGGGTACTAAAAAAATTTTTTGCTTTATGAGATCAGAAAGCTGGGGTATATTCGAGGTAATTTTCAGGACTTCTCCCCTATTGGGATTAAGCCCTGCCCAATTAAACCACGAACTATCCAGGGCCTGAGCCCCACAAGCAAGTATTAATCTTTTTGAATAAAAGTCCTTGATTTTATATTTCCCATTTGTGCTATTAACGCTATCCAGACTTATTTTATCATTTATCCAAAAGGCATTTTCCGTTATATAATCCCGGGCATTTTCCAAAAAAATTGAAGTATTTACCTGGTACCCGAAAAAAACATATCCCGGCAATTGAAAATTGATCTTTTGTCTTAGGAATTCTCCTTCAGATGCTTCCATAGGTCGACAATACATTGCATAATCCGGGTCGGCTAACTTTGCGTCAAGATCGTTAACTAATTTATTGTCGGGAATAGATCTAAAGATATTAACCTCATTGAAAAAAGAGACTTGCCATCGATCTTCCCATGTGGAATAATAGGGAATAAAATATTCCTTCAATTGGTCATACAACCAGGTTTTGACAAACCGTCTGCCGGTAATAGGGTTTATAATTCCGGACGCTACATAAGAAGCTGACTCAAGATCTTCTTTATCAAAAACTGCACAAGAAATTCCTTTATTTAAAAAACTCAAAGCCAAATTGGCTCCTGCCAATCCTCCCCCAATTATTATCGCATCAACTTCCCGGCTCATCCTGCAATGCAGTTTTTGGGTCGTATTTTACGTAAATATGTATCCAAACCGACCGGGCGAGTCGAAAAAAATAAATAAAAGTCAGAGCAGCAAAAATAACAATTAGGATAATGGCTTTATTAAAATCCATTCCAATTAAGAATATTAAAATAGCTCCAAGAAAAAAGAATGTCCATGCTGTAATTCCATATCCGATGAACATAGCACCATAATAAAATCCGGGCTCAGGAAAATAATTTTGGTTGCAGACGGGGCAATGGTCAGGCATATTAAATGCATTAGAAAATGAAAAAGGTTTTTCAAATAAATCACCCTGTCGGCATTTTGGACATTTCATCTTAAAAATTGAAGCAATTATTCCCATTGTATTTAAAAATTTGTTCGATTAAATATATTTCTTATTTTTTCCAATCATTGTAGCAACGGTCACAAAGATCTCAATTTAAAGATGAAGATTGTAGCAGTTCTACTACTTTTTTAATACAATAAAAGATAATGAAAATTGAGAAATTGTTAATTGCAAACAGGGGAGAAATTGCCGCACGCATAATAAGAACATGCAAAAACTTAGGGATAAAAACAGTTGTAGTACATGCCGAAGTTGATGGGCAACTTCCCTACCTCCGAGAAGCTGATGAAATATTTGAATTAAAAGGGAATACCTCTTCTGAAACTTATCTTAATATTGAGAAGATTATTAAAGTGGCTACACAATCCGGAGTAAATGCTATTCATCCTGGGTACGGTTTTCTCAGTGAGAATCCGGATTTCGCAAGACAGGTAAAAGATTCGGGATTTATTTTTATCGGCCCATCAGAAGAGAGTATAATTCAAATGGGCAATAAAATTTCGGCAAAAATATTAGCCCAAAAAGCCGAAGTTCCTCTGATACCCGGGTCTGTCGATGGCGTGCAAAATGTAGAAGAAGCTCTCAAATACGCAAATAGTATTGGATTTCCAGTTCTGCTAAAAGCAGCTGCCGGAGGAGGGGGTAAAGGGATGCGAACGATTCACTCCGGAAAAGAACTTAAAGAGGTTTTTGACATTGTCAAAAGCGAAGCTTTAAGTTCTTTTGGTAATGATGATGTTTTTATAGAAAAATATATCCCAAATCCCAAACATGTTGAAATTCAGGTTTTTGGAGACCAGCATGGAAATTGTGTTCACCTTTATGAAAGGGATTGTAGCATTCAAAGAAGGCATCAAAAGGTGGTAGAAGAAGCACCTTGTGCGATTATAGAACCAGCTACCCGAAAGAAAATGTGTAATGCAGCATTGAGGCTTGCAGAACAATGTAACTATTACAGTAGTGGAACTGTAGAATTTTTGATGGATGAATCCCAGAATTTTTACTTCCTGGAAATGAATACACGGCTACAAGTAGAACATCCCGTAACGGAAATGATTACAGGCGTAGATCTTGTTGAATGGCAAATTAAAATTGCAGAAGGCCAAAAACTTCCTCTCCAACAAGATGAAATTAATATTCACGGCCATGCTATCGAGTTACGAATTTACGCTGAGGATTATTTAGATACCTTTTCTCCTTCGCCCGGGACTATTGAAATATTTGAGACTCCGGTCTTGCAAGACTTGCGCATAGACTCGGGGTTCGAAGCTGGGAATGAAGTCACACTGTATTTTGATCCTATGATAGCAAAATTTACTGTTTATGCAACCAACCGTAAGAAGGCAATAAACCATTTTCTAAAAGTGCTGGAAGACTGCAAAATTAAAGGTATTGATACCACTATTCCTTTTGGGAAATTTGTATTCAAACACCATGAATTTCAAAAAGGGACTTATTCAATCCGGTTCTATGAAGATCTCAAATCCTCAGATACTCTGAAAGTCGATGAGGAAAAAGCGGCAAAAATTGCTGCGTTATTTAGTCAAAATTTGCTCAGGCAAGAGCTTTCAAAAGCTTTTATTAGATAAATGGTTATGGGTAGGAATAAATTAGTTGTATTAACAGGGGCAGGTATCAGTGCTGAAAGTGGCATTAAGACTTTTCGAGATGAGAATGGATTGTGGGAAGGACACGACGTCATGGAAGTAGCTTCACCAGAAGGATTTCGAAAAAATCCTGAGTTGGTTCTAGACTTTTACAATCAACGCAGGAGACAACTGTTTTCAGTTTCACCCAATTCAGCCCACAAATTTCTAGCGGAATTGGAAGATGCATTTGAGGTTACTATAATCACTCAGAATGTAGATGATCTTCACGAACGCAGCGGGAGTAAAAACATTATCCACCTCCACGGGGAATTACTCAAAGTTCGAAGCGTTGATAATGAGCAGGAAATACTGGATTGGGAATCTGACCTGTTACTTTCACACCGATCCCCTGGTGGTTCTCGGTTACGTCCCCATATTGTATGGTTTGGTGAAGCAGTCCCTGCTATGGAAATGGCCATCAAGAAATGTACAGAAGCAGATATTTGTTTGGTAATCGGAACATCTTTACAAGTATATCCTGCAGCTGGTTTGACTCAATACTGTCAGGGACATATTCCCGTATTTTATGTAGATCCCAGCCCCAATATAAATTATGAAATGAGCCTTCGCGATAAGTTGACCATTATTTCCAAGAAAGCTACTGATTCATTGTTAGAATTAAAAGAACAGTTGGCCAAATTACAATAATTGACTCTAATTATTGATACTTAAAGGATTTTCTACATTTCATTTGTATTAGCTGAAAGCTCAAACTATAAATCAAGATCAAAAATTTATCTTTTTCTTAAGACCTTTTAGGTTATTCATAGAAGCATATTTATAATTTTTATTAAACATCAATTCACCGTATTAAATGTCAATTTGATTTTTTATTAAAAGAAAAAATCAAATATTAAAAGAGAGCACCTGTAAATATCGACAATAACTTTAAAATTTATTTGAAATCAGTGCTTTATAATTATAATTATTACCTACTTTTACCTCCGAAATGAGAGAAAATTTCAGTACATATTATTCACATCTGAGCAGGCCCATTGGGGCCCTAAATTATACACTTCAAACATTTAGCGTATAAACCCGCATGGTTTATTTGGCCAATTAATGATTTTTTCCAAAATCGCAACTTAAGACAATAATGAATATTCAAATAATACAGGGTAATGAAAAACATGCTATTTACGCTGAAGAAATATGTCAGCTAATTGAAGAATCTGCAAAGGTAAGAGGGACAGGTATTGCCAAACGGGAACCAGAATATATCCGGACAAAATTTAGAAATGAAAATGCTATTATTGCTCTGGACGGTGACCAGCTTGTAGGCTTTTGTTACATTGAGATTTTTCAGAATAAAAAATACGTATCCAATTCGGGATTGATCGTCAAAGAAGCCTATCGAAAATACGGCATAGCGAAGGAGATAAAGAAAAAAGCTTTTTCCCTGGCCCGGGAAAAATATCCTCAGGCACGGATCTTTGGGATTACCACCAGTTTAGCAGTAATGAAGATCAATAGTGAACTTGGTTACAAACCCGTTACCTTTTCAGAACTTACACAGGACGAAGCTTTTTGGAAAGGCTGTCAAAGTTGTCCCAATTATGATATTCTCAACCGGAATAACATGAAAATGTGTTTGTGCACGGGGATGCTGGCTCCATCCAAAGAAGATGAAATGAAATTTAACCTAACAAATAAAATTGTTACAAATGTCGAAAAATAAACTAGTATTGGCCTATAGCGGTGGGCTTGATACATCCTTTTGTGTTAAATACCTTTCCTTAAAAGGATATGAAGTTCATGCAGCCATGGTCAATACGGGAGGATTTGACAATAATGATATAAGTGAAGCAAAAGAAAAAGCCCGATTAATGGGGGCAGCTTCATTTCGGGTTTTGGATGTAGAAGAGGATTACTATGAAAAATGCATTAAATATTTAGTTTACGGCAATGTCCTGAGAAATAATACATATCCCCTTTCTGTAAGTGCCGAAAGAATGATCCAGGCACTGGCCCTTGTGAAGTTTGCTAAAGAAATCGAAGCTAAAGCAATAGCTCATGGGAGTACTGCTGCAGGAAACGACCAGGTAAGATTTGATTTGGTTTTCTCTGCCCTGGCGCCTGAAATTGAAATAATCACCCCGATCCGGGAGCTTTCACTAAGCAGAGAAGAGGAAATGAATTACCTCAAAGAACACGGAATCAATTTATCCTGGCAAAAAGCCAAATATTCTATCAATAAAGGACTTTGGGGAACGAGTGTGGGAGGCGCTGAGACTTTGACCTCCAATACGCCCTTACCGGAAGAAGCTTATCCCAGCCCGTTAGAAGAAAAATCTCCCCGGGAATTGTCTCTTCATTTCTACGGAGGTGAATTAACACATGTTGATGGCAAGGCTTTTGGGAAAAAAATAGATGCCATAAAAGCCTTGCAAAGAATAGCAGAAAAATATGCTATTGGAAGGGATATTCATGTGGGTGACACCATTATTGGTATAAAAGGCAGAGTAGGGTTTGAAGCCGCCGCCCCCATGATCATCATTAAAGCCCATCATCTCCTGGAAAAGCATGTATTAACTAAATGGCAAATGTACTGGAAAGAACAATTAAGCAATTGGTATGGAATGATGATTCACGAAGCCCAGTTTCTGGATCCCGTTATGCGTGACATTGAAATGTTTTTGGAATCTACTCAGGAGAATGTTGAAGGGGAAGTAAAAGTTAAATTACACCCGTACCGGTTTGAACTATTAGGTATTAATTCCCCTTTTGATTTAATGGCTTCGAAAGCCGGGCAATATGGAGAAGTTAACAAGGGATGGTCAGCTGATGACGCCAAAGGTTTTATCAAACTTTATGGGAACAAAGACATCATTTACCATCAATTGCATAAAACGGGTGCAGAATAAATTAAATAAGAAATCCCAGTAGTACCACGGCTTATTTTCAAGATCCGGTATTTTGTCACATCTTAAAATACCAGAATGAATGCACAAATAAGATCCGTATTTAACTGGAACCATTTGGTAAATTAAACGAATTATGAAAGTAGCTATAGCCGGAGGTGCAGGATATACGGGGGGTGAATTACTAAGACTACTTGTCCATCACCCAGAAATACAAATCACCCAAGTATTAAGTAATAGCCAGGCAGGAAAACCCGTCACGGACATCCATCCGGATTTATTGGGATCTCTGGATATCGAATTTTCTCCTGAATTGACCGAGAACTTTGATTGTATTTTTTTATGTATGGGGCATGGGAGATCAGGAAAGTTCTTACAAGAGATAAATATATCTTCTGACAAAATCGTAATTGATCTGTCCAATGAATTTCGATTTGAGGATGGGAAACATTCTTTCACATATGGATTACCTGAATGGCAAAAGGACAAAATTGCGAATTCTACCAACATAGCCAATCCCGGCTGTTTCGCTACTACGATTCAATTGGGTTTATTGCCATTGGCCAGCAGTAATCTTATTCGATCAGATATTCACGTCACGGCAATCACAGGTTCCACCGGAGCAGGACAATCATTGAGTCCTACATCTCATTTTAGCTGGCGAAATAATAATGTATCCATATACAAGTTATTCACTCATCAACATATTCCCGAGATACAACAAAGTGCCAAAGCGCTTCAAAATACTTTTGACAAAGAAATTTACATGGTTCCTGTAAGAGGAAATTTCTCAAGAGGGATTTTAGCCAGCATTTATCTAGATAATAATCACCTGGACAAAAAAGATGTAAATGACTTGTATTCAGAATATTACTCAAACCATCCGTTTGTAAAAGTTACCAGCAACAATCTGGATGTAAAACAAGTCGTTAATACAAATTTTTGCTTTCTAAAGATTGAGCTCATAAAGGATAAAATTCACATTACCAGTATTCTGGATAATTTGATAAAAGGAGCTTCAGGACAAGCCGTTCAAAATCTCAATATAATAGCTGGATGGCCGGAAGAAACAGGACTTTTGCTTAAAGCATCTGCTTTCTAAATAAAATTATAAATCGATGAAATTATTTGATGTATATCCCCGATTTGATATAGAAATCACCAAAGGCCAGGGGTCTTTTGTCGAAGATGTGAATGGTATCCGTTACCTCGACTTTTACGGTGGACACGCGGTAGTGAGTATTGGGCATTCTCACCCACATTACATAAATAGGGTGTCAGAGCAATTGAATAATCTTGGCTTTTATAGTAATTCCGTCCAAATGCCTATTCAGCAAGAATTAGCGGATCATTTGGGCAAGCTAAGCGGATACGATAACTACGAGCTATTTCTCGTAAATTCAGGTGCCGAAGCCAACGAAAATGCGCTTAAATTAGCTTCTTTCCATACCGGCAAGAAAAAAGTAATTAATTTTAGCGGGGCTTTTCACGGAAGGACATCAGCAGCCGTGCAATGCACAGATAATCCAAAGATTATTGCCCCCATCAACAAAGGATTTGAAGTAAAAACACTCCCCCTAAACGATATCGACCAATTACAACAATCCATGGATGATGATGTAGCAGCTATCATTGTTGAAGGTATCCAGGGCATAGGAGGAATACATATACCATCCAATGAATTTCTTACGGCTTGTAGAGAACTAACAAACCACCATAATTCCATATTAATTCTGGACGAAATACAAAGTGGTTACGGTCGGTCAGGAAAGTTTTTTGCACATCAATATGCCCCAGGCCTGAAACCGGATATAATCACGGTCGCCAAAGGTATGGGTAACGGATTTCCGGTCGGAGCCGTACTTATCAACCCTGAAATAGAGTCTTCATACGGACTATTGGGTACTACCTTTGGTGGCAATCATCTGGCATGTGCAGCATCTCTTGCCGTATTAGAGGTAATTGAAAAAGAGAACCTTATCCTTAATGCCTATAAAATGGGTGAAATCCTTCAAAAAGAACTAGCAAAAATACCCCAAATCAAACAAATAAGGGGGCTTGGCCTTATGATAGCACTGGATTTTGATTTTCCCATAAAGGATATCAGGAAAAAATTGATCTTCGATAAAAAGGTGTTTACCGGTTCCGCAAAATCGCCAAATACGATGCGAATCCTTCCACCTTTGAATATCAATATTACAGAAATTAATATTTTTATATCATCTTTAAAAGAAATAATAGAAAGTCGATGAATAGTTTTTTAAATCTTGAAAACATAGAGGACATTCGGGCATTGGCCCAGGCGGGATTAGATTTGAAAAATAATTCAGGTTTAGCTAATAAGCCCGGTTTGGGAAAAGTTCTTACCTGTCTTTTTCTCAATCCCAGTTTAAGGACCCGATTAAGTACTGAAATAGCTGCCACCAATCTTGGGATGCATTGTATAAACCTTTCTACCGACAGCGCCTGGAAATTAGAAATGAAACCAGGAGCAAAAATGGATGGAGGAACTGCAGAACATATTCAGGAACAAGCCATGGTCCTTAGCCAATATTCTGATATTATTGCCATCCGGGCATTTCCGGAATTAAAAGATCCCAACCAGGACTATACTAATGATTTTATCTCCCAGTTTGCAAAATACGCTTCAAAACCTATTGTAAACCTGGAATCAGGTTCTCTCCATCCACTGCAAGGTCTGGCCGACTTAATGACCATTCTGGAGAAAAAGCAACAAGAAAAACCCAAAATCGTCCTTAGCTGGGCTCCGCACCCACGCCAACTGCCACAATCCGTAGCTAATTCCTTTAGCCAAACCATTCAAAAAGCTGGTTTTGACCTAACCATTTGTTGCCCGGAAGGAATGGAGTTATCTGAAAAATACAACGGAAATGCAAAAGTATCCCATAGCCAGGAAGAAGCTTTCCAAAACGCTGATTTCATTTATGTAAAAAACTGGTCTTCTTATCACAATTACGGGGCCACGCTACAAGAAGAAAGCTGGATGATTACTAAAGATAAGATGGACTTGACCAATAATGGTAAATTCATGCATTGCTTACCAGTCCGAAGGAATGTAGTCGTAGAAGACGCCGTTATCGATTCTCCCAATTCAATAATTGACGTGCAAGTACAAAACAGAGTTTTTGCTGCACAAAGTGTCCTTAAATCGATTTTGGAACATTAACATTAATTCTAAGGCTAAACTGTATGTTGTTATGAAAGAAAAATTAACCGTAATAAAAATAGGTGGGGCTCTCCTGGAATCTGAAAGTACCTTACAGGACCTTTCGAATTTGATAAAAAAGATCGCAGGAAATAAAATTGTCGTGCACGGGGGCGGGAAAAAAGCTACGGAAATAAGTGAAAGGTTGGGCCTGGAAATTAAACTTTTTGAAGGAAGAAGAATTACTGACCGTGAGACTCTTGACGTCGCCACTATGGTATATGCCGGGTTATACAATAAACAATTGGTAGCTCAGTTTCAAAAAAATGATATCAAAAGCCTGGGATTGAGTGGTGCCGACCTTAATTTGATAAAATCTAGAAAAAGGCCGGTGCGAGCTATTGATTATGGTTACGTAGGAGATATTGTCAATATCAATACTGATGCCATTCAGGATTTACTCAACCTGGATGTAGTACCGGTCTTCTGCGCCATCACTCACGATAATGATGGTCAATTACTTAATACCAATGCTGATACTATTGCCACTTTATTGTCAACCCACCTCACGGATTATTACGATGTAGATCTCTTTTACTGTATGGACAAACCAGGTGTCATGGATGACCCCGATGATGAAACTTCTCTTATTAGTGAAGTTAATTACAAGCTTTATAAAACTCTAAAAATGGAGGAAAAAATCAAGCTTGGCCTTATTCCGAAAATGGATAATGCGTTTTACGCTCTCGTCAATGACGTCGAAAATGTATGGATCTCCAACCTGGAAGGACTTCTTTCCTATCCTGATATAAAAGGCAGCAAAATATGTCAGCACTAGATGTAGCGATTGAGTTGTTAAGCCGATTGATCAAAACCCCTTCGTTTAGCAGGGAAGAAAATCAAACTGCTGATATAATCCATCAACATTTGGTAGATACAGGATCAAATCCCTACCGAATTAAAAACAATGTGATCGCAAAAAATACTTACTGGGACGACGAACTTCCAATATTATTATTGAATTCACATCACGATACGGTCAAACCTGCCAAAAGTTACACAAATGATCCCTTTTCTCCGGAAATTAAGGATGGAAAACTGTTTGGTTTGGGCTCCAATGATGCTGGAGGGGCACTTGTTTCGCTAATACAGACATTTAATCGCTTCTGTGACTACGATAACCTTCCATTTAATCTTCTATTAATTGCTTCTGCGGAAGAAGAAATTTCAGGCGTCAATGGAATTGCCCTCGCACTTGAATCCTTTCCGGAGATAATGGGAGGAATAGTTGGGGAACCAACGCTGATGGAAGCAGCTGTAGCGGAAAGGGGCCTAATGGTAGTCGATGGGATGTCAAAAGGTAAATCTGGACATGCTGCCCGCCAGGAAGGTATCAATGCTATCTACAAAGGAATCGAGGCGATTGAAGAAATAAAAAATATATTATTTGATCGCAAATCGCAATATCTGCCGGATACTCAGGCCGTTGTTACGCAAATAAATGCAGGTAGCCAACACAATGTAGTACCGGACCAATGTACTTTTGTAATTGACGTCAGGGTAAACGAATTGTATAGTAACCGTGAGGTTTTTGCTATCCTTGAGAAAAATTGTTCTGCCGAACTCAAAGCTCGTTCCTTCAGGCTCAATCCTTCTCGCCTTCCAAAAGAACACGTTTTATTCCGAACTATCCAACATTTACAAATTCCCACCTACGGCTCTCCCACCTTAAGCGACCAGGCGTTAATGCCCTTCCCTACCCTGAAAATGGGACCGGGAGATTCCGCACGTTCGCATACGGCAGATGAGTTTATTTTTGTACAGGAAATTGAAGAAGGTATCCATAGATATCAGGCCCTTATTAATGAATTAATAAAAACAGTTTCATGAGCAAACTATGGTCGAAAGATAATTCCATCAACAAAGAAATCGAAAAATTTACAATAGGTAAAGATGCCGAAATCGACGTTTATCTAGCTGAATATGATATTCAGGGAAGCATAGCCCATTCTATAATGTTGTATGAGTGTGAAATTATTTCAAAAAAAGATTTACAGGAAATTCTCCAGGGTCTCTTCGAGATTTATACCGATGTCAAAGCAGGGAATTTTTCGATCCAACCGGGAATAGAAGATGTCCACTCGCAAGTAGAAATATTACTGACTGAAAAAATTGGAGACGCAGGAAAACGAATGCACACAGCCCGTAGCAGAAATGACCAGGTTCTGGTGGATTTAAAAATGTACTACCGTCAATGGTTACTGGAAATAGCCGATAAAACGGAGGTCTTAATTCGTCAATTAGTAGAAGCATCTGAAAAATACAAGAATATTTTAATGCCGGGCTATACCCACATGCAAGTCGCCATGCCATCATCTTTTGGGCTGTGGCTCGGGGGATACGCCGAAACCCTGATTCAGGATTACGCCCAAATTAGGAATGTCCTGGAAGTTATCAATTACAATCCCCTGGGGTCTGCGGCAGGTTATGGATCTTCTTTCCCCATCAACCGGAAAAGGACTTCAGAACTTTTGCAATTCAAAGACTTGGAGTACAATTCTATCAGTGCTTCCATGAACCGTGGAAAAACTGAATATTTAATAGCCACTGCTCTATCCTCAGCATCTATTTCCCTTGGGAAGTTTTGCATGGATATCTGCCTGTACAACTCCCAAAATTTCGGTTTCCTTACCCTACCCGATGAATATACAACAGGGTCCAGTATAATGCCACACAAAAAAAATCCGGACGTTTTTGAACTATTGCGCGCTAAATTCAACAACCTGACTGCACTGCCAGCTGAAATAGCTACCGTCTTACAAAATTTACCAACAGGGTATCACCGGGATTATCAATTGTTAAAAGAGGTGATCTTTCCAAAACTATCCACTTTTGAATCCTGCATTAATATTCTAACTTTCGTTATTGACAAAATCGAAGTTAAAGACGAATTAATGAAAAGCCCCGTCTATTCACAAGCTTTTTCAGTAGAAATGATCAAGGAAAAAGTAGATAAAGGAATGCCTTTTAGGGATGCATATTTAGCGGTCAAAAAGGAATTGGAACAAGGAATGGAAACGCAACCCGAATTAAACCACACGCATGAAGGAAGTATCGGAAACCTGCAAAATGACAACATTATCGCCAAGCTGGAAGATGTGAAGTTAAGGTTTACGGAATATGATTTTTCTCAAGTAGAAAAGAACCTAAAAGGGTACAAGATAGGGTAACCTGCGGAGAAAAAGGAAAGAGGGAGCTCTCTCAGCTAAATGCAATTTTCTTTTCAATCCAAATATCTATCCAAACCCTGCGCCCCTTATAGTATACGATAAATATTTAAGGTGTTTTTCTGTAACTTTCTAGTTCTAAATGCCACAGGCAAATAAAAGCTGAATATTCAGGTTTAAAGCAAATAAATCTCCATCTTTACCAGTTTGCTCATCTATCTATTATCAGTCCATTCTTCTATATCAATACAATACCTTCACTCAGATGCAGTTCTGTCTTCAGACGACTTTTGGTCCTATAGACGTCATTCTGACATATCCCCAACATCCTTGCCGTTTCCCCAGCTGTCAAATGCCTTCTGGTAAGAGCCATAAACCGTATTTTAGCAGGACTCAATTCAGGAAATTTTTTCTATGCCTTGATAGATAAACCCGAATAAACATTTTCAAATAGTCTTCTAAATTTCTCCCAATCCTCTTTCGAAAAAATTGTTCTTTCGGACAAAGCCTCTTTTAATATATTGTCTTTAATAACGTCGGAAAGATAGTGTGGAAAGGCATCGCATAGGATGTATCAGAAATTGAACTGGAGCAACAAGATGACGGCTTATATATTATTCAGGTTGTTAATCAGAAAAATTAAGAGCTATAAAAGAATTCTAGTGATTAGGAAGTAAAGATGTGGAAAGTTGAGGTTTTTGGGTAATATCGTATCATTCCTCCGGTTTAATTATTTCGGTTTCCTGCCCAAAAAAATTGGCAAATTCTACCATGTGGTTAGCTAATTTTGAATTGTTCGTGGCTCTATGGTAAGAATCAGCCATAGTTCGCAAAGTCTGGAATACAAATTTATCCATTTCATCGACGCGAAGATCTTTGGTCCAAAGATCCATTTTCATGGTCTCTTCACTCTCTGTATCAAAAAGGGAAAGAAAAATACTTTTCACTTCTTTGAAATTCTTTTCCGGACTGTCTTCAGCTCTCCATTCAATCTTTTGGGGTACGCGGTCTTCTCCCAATTCTACTACAATATCTATTTTCGATTTTTTCATACTCAGTAAATTCTATTTTATTGACTAATTCTACAAATATACTGGCTGAACATTAAAACCACCGTGTTTTAGTAGTCGTAAAACTCCGCTATAACCAAATAAATGGGCAGCACCTACACCGACAAAAGCTTCTGTATTTTCCAACTCATGTAATAATAAGCTGGCCATATTATCATTTCTGCGATATAATAGCATTTTCCGCAATTTCCCCAATTGCTTCTTGGAACACTGATACAACTTACGTGTATCCTTATTTTCATAATACCGCATCAAATTCAGCATTTGCCTTTTGGCTTTTGCAGGATGGGCTGCTAATTTGGATAGCGCTTTTAATTGCAATTCCATAGGAATCTTATTAAAAATTTGAATTTGTTGATCTGCACTCTCCAAATATCGAAGATCTTTATTTTTTTCCTTAGCAAAGTTATAAAGAACTTGATCTAAAATAAAATCCGAGTTAGATTCCACTACTGAAGTCAACAGGAAATTAGTAATGATCATGGGATAAAATTGCTTCAAACCTTCAATATCAATTTTGAAGGATTTCAACAATATTTCTCGGATCTTGCGGTACTTTTCTCTTTTAAAGTAGTCTTCAACAGTCTTGTTTTTCGGTAACACCTGACTATTGTACACTGCCGACATATTGCCGCTATCCAGATCAAGTTCTGAATAATATACATTTTGTTCCAGAATCTTAGACTTCAAATATTCAAGATCCCTAAAGGCCACCTCATTACGCACGTGCATAGTACCAAAAAGATAGGAAACCCTGCCCTGCCCGGATTCAACTTTCCATAATAGGGAATTATTCAAAGTCAATACCTAATTTATATCTTTAGTTTGATCCGTAATCAAACGGCAGTACTTTAGAATCTTTTACCTGAGAAAGAGTCATAAGCGTTTTAAGGCGCTCTATTTCATCAATTTTAGATAATGTTCTGAACAACAATTCTTCATAGCTTGGAATATCTTTACAAACTATTTTCATCAATGCATCAGCCTCACCGGTAATGATATAACATTCTACGACCTCGTCAATGCTTTTGATCTTTTTCAAAAAATTATCCAATGCATTCTCTTTGTGCCATGCTATATCAACAAGTAGATACGTTTGCACACTCAATCCAATTGAAGAATTGTTTACTTTTGCATGATAACTGGAAAGAACGTTTTGGTTTTCCAATTTTTTCACCCTTTCCAAGGTTGGAGCTGGTGACAGACCAATTCTTTTTGACAAGTCAAGATTTGTTATCTTGCAGTTTTCCTGTAAAATTTTAATGATTTTTTTGTCTATTGCATCCAATTTAACTTCAGACATATCTTCGATTTTAATGATTAAAAGCTATTCAATTTCGAAAGCAAAGATAGAATAATATTTAGTATATGTAAAATTTCAAGAATAATATATTGTTAAAACAATGTTTAAATTTTAACAATCATCAATAAAAATGTTTACAATTTGTTATTAATCACCATTCTATATATGTTAAGCCAACAATAGGAAACAAATAATGATTGGATTTTTACCATATTAAGGAAAGGATAGAAAAATACTCCAACAAAATAAATGTACGGACATTTAAATTCCACATCACGGGAAAACACCCAATTGGGTATAGTCCATGGCTACCTTTTTTATGGCTACGGCAAAAGCTGCTGTTCTTAAATCCGGAATATTCTGTTTTTTCATTTGGGTCCTTATTTGAGTGTAGGCATTGACCATTGTTTCTTCCAGTCCCGAGCGCACCAGATCAATCTCATCGCCTCCTCTTGTCAGAACAGATTTTTCTCGTTCAGACACTTTTTTACCTGTCATCCTTTCCACTAATTCAACGAGGTTCTGGTATGTTTCCTGATTAAAGCGTTTGTCTAATCTTCCAAAACGAACGTGGTCCAAATTTTTCAACCACTCAAAATAAGAAACGGTAACCCCTCCAGCATTCGCATAAAAATCAGGAATTATAACAATTCCTTTATCAAGAATGATCTGTTCTGCATCTGAGGTCACTGGTCCATTGGCTGCTTCTGCTATAACCTTTGCACGAACCTTATGGGCATTTTCTTCGTGAATTTGATTTTCCAGGGCAGCTGGTATAAGTACATCACAATCAATAAATAAAGCCTCTTTACGTTCCTTCAATTCCTCAGAGCCCGGGAATCCCAGTATAGATCCTGTTTTAGCCCTGTGCCTCAACAACTTCTTGATATCAATACCGTCTTTTTTGTAAATTGCTCCTTCATATTCTGCAACCGCAATAATTTTCATTCCGCCTTCTTCCTGACAAATAGACCCCGTATAGGAACCTACATTTCCCAAACCCTGGATAACTACAGTTTTATCGTAGGTACCGGGTTCTACACCTATTTTTTTTGTCATTTCAGGATCATTTAATAGCTCCCGAATAGCATAATAAACACCCCTCCCAGTCGCTTCGGTCCTACCATTTATTCCGTTCAACTGCACAGGCTTTCCGGTCACACATGCAATAGCATTGATATCTTCTTCACAAAGCAATCGGTAAGTATCCAGAATCCACCCCATTTCACGCGGACCTGTACCATAATCAGGTGCAGGGACATCAATTCCCGGTCCGATAAAATTCTTTCTTATCAATTCGGTAGTATACCTCCTCGTTACTTTCTCCAACTGTGAAGGGGTATACTGCCGGGGACTAATTCTTACTCCACCTTTAGCCCCTCCGAAAGGGACGTCTACCAAAGCACATTTATATGTCATAAGTGCAGCCAATGCCATCACTTCTTCCTGATTCACCTTGGAACTATAACGAATTCCACCCTTCGTGGGCAAGCGGTGATGGGAATGCTGAACACGGTATGCCTCCAGCACTTCATACTTACTTCCTATTTTTACCGGGAACCGCATTTTGTAGACGGAATTACACGCTTTGATCTGATCGAGAATTCCCTGGTTGACTTTTGTGTATTCTGCAGCTTTATCAAAATGCCTGGATACACTCTCAAAAAAATTACGTTCAATCTCCTTGGCCATGTTTCACCTTTTTTTCCAATTTTTGAATTTTCTTATCCAGTGAGTATAGATAAAGAAATAATCCAATTAGTATTAATATAATAACAGCTACTACTACATACATTTTTCCCATGTTATGCATAAAGTCACTAGCCATTACCATAGAAAATTGTTTTATTATATTATTAAACATTATGAGGTGAAATTTATAAATTATTATTTAATAATCATGATTTAAGAGACAAAATTTTTACTGTTTTATACTTTGAGAGTATTTCTGACATCCACAGACCTACCAACGCCCACCCAATTACAGCCGGATAAAAGATCATTCTCATCGTGCTATCCAAATCTTCGCCTCCCAAGGCCGGATTCCCTCCACTACCGGGATGTAAACTTTCAGACATCCGAGGCAATATATACAACAAAGGAATAAGGGCTATAAAAGCAAAAATATTGAATATCGAAGATATTCGTGATTTTTTATAGGGGTCTTCCATTGAATTTCGAAGCAAAAAATAAGCTGAATATATCAACAATGCAATAGCAGTTGTTATTTGTTTAATGTCCCAGGACCAGGCTTTTCCCCAGGTATATTCAGCCCAGATCATCCCGGTTGTAACGCCAAAGATTCCAAATAGGAACCCTACTTCGGTTAAGGCACTTGACCTGGAATCATCCAGAAGATTTTTACTCCTTAAATTCCGGATGGCAAACACGACAGCCCCGGTAAGTAAAATCATCATGGAAAGCCATAGGCTGACATGGAAATAAGTATTTCTAATGGTTTCAATCAATATGGATCGATAGGGAAAATGTAAATTAGCTACCACACTCAAATCCGAAAGCTCCAGCGGCATCCATTCTTCGACACTTGACTTTTCGGTACCTGTATAATATACAGCTCCGGGGGATACTGCAGTTCCCTGGTCTTCAAAATCAATAATTAAAGACAAATCACTACCTTTTTTTCCATCGGGCAAGGAAGCAGGAAGAATAAATTCAGCCATTAATTTGGTAGGGGCTTCAGAGAATATTCTTTTTGAAGTAATTAAATGGTCATCATCATATTTTAGCCAGGCTCTAACCCCTTCCCCATTTTTGATGTCAGCATTATAGGTCCCAATATTCAAATTAACTTTTTCCCCACCAGTTACCTGGTAAGGACTCACGCTATTAATTCCAATTCCGATTGGGATTAACAACCCGGCAATATGCACGTAAAGAATAATGACAATCGCCAGAATTTTCCACCATTTCATCTGCTTGTATTTTAAAATAATTCATTTTAATTCAGCTGAATAAAGTCATAATAACCACGCTTTGTCAATTTGGTTCTTATGTGTTCTTCATTTTTTGCTTAATTACTAATCTTTTTTATAGAATTCACTACATTGGTAGTCCGGTTCAGAACCATTTTTGTGCCCAGTAAAAATAATTCCATTTCAAAGCTGTCTTATCTAAATTTCAAAAGTAAAGTTACGACACCTGAAACTTCCCTCTTAATAATCAATCCGTCCAAAGATATGGAAATAAAAAAAGAGAAGCTACACACATCGCCAATCCCAGCCCTCCCAAAATCAATGCATCCGATCCCCAATCATTGGCCACCGGATTAATATCCACAGCAATAGCACCTATATTATATAATTCCAACACCACCGGAATAATTACAGGAAGGCTTAAAACCGGATACAAACTTTGAGATTTTTCGCTCCTGTATGCAATTGCATTTACAAGATGAGTAATAGCACTAAAATTCAAAGCTGCCAACACTATAGCTACTGAAAATCCCCAAAAATCCTGAACGACCTGTCCAAAGAAAAAACTCATTAATCCCCACAAAACAACTAAAAGGATGGTATTTTTCACCAATCCAATGGAAAGTCTGGAAAATAAAAGAACTTCTGGTTCTACTAATTGAAAGAGCATTTTATGATGCTCCTTTAGCTCAGATTTAAGGGCAGTAGAAGAAGCATTAATCAGGGAAAAAATTGCAATAATCCAATAAAGCGATAACCACATTTGAGCACTCAGATCTCTAAAAATAAGATACACGATAAAAGTAGCTGCCAATAGGTATTGCAATGTGGAAAGCAAGGTTCCTATATCCCTCCTGTCGCGTTGCCATCTATTCTTTACAAGTGTAAAATACGATTTCAAATTAATTATTCAATATTTAAAAATTTGACTAAAAGCTGGTTATACATTCATTTTCAACCCATTTAATACACCACTTAACATAAAGTTAATCTTTAGTTAACGAGTGAGTAATAACCCAAAATTACTTTTGCTGCAAATTAATAAAACTTAAAACTAATTAACGCATGAAGATTACTAAATTCTTAGCCGCATTAATGTTTGCTTTGACAGCACTTGTATTTGTGGCATGTGAAGATGATGACGATCCGGAACCCGAACCCACTGATATTACAGTTTCTGGAACTGTAACAAATGCAGAAGATGGTTCAGGCCTTGCCGATGTCAGTGTAGATGCCGGAAGTGCAAATGCGACTACAGATGCTGACGGAAATTATACAGTTACTGCTCCCAAGGCCGGATTGCTATCTTTTTCCAAAGAAGGATTTATATCAAAAAATGAAGATGTAAATAACAGAACTACCATTGATGTAGCTTTGACGCCTGAGGAAATGGAAGTTGAAACAGTTACTCTTTCGGGTTTGACTACTGGAGACATGACTTTGACATCTGATAAGATCTACTTAATCAACCAAAAGTTTGTTGTATCCGACGGACATACAGTAACTATTGAGCCCGGAACGATTCTCAAAGGAATGGAGGGTACAGGATCCGTAGCTTCTGCTTTTATAGTAGCACGGGGAGGCAAACTCATCGCAGAAGGAACGGCAGACCATCCAATTATTTTTACATCTGTATTGGATGATATCACTGTAGGTCAAAAATTTGGTGCCAACTTAATTGAAATAGATCGTGAAAAATGGGGCGGATTGATTCTCCTGGGCAAAGCTCCTATTTCTGCGGGAGATGGAGACACGGAAGCTCAGATCGAAGGAATTCCCGGAGACGAAGAATTTGGTAAATATGGAGGAGATGACCCTGCTGATAATTCAGGTAGCTTAAAATACATTTCTATTCGTCACGGTGGTGCTCTTATCGGAGACGGAAATGAAATAAATGGCTTGACCCTGGGCGGTGTCGGGAATGGTACTACAATAGAAAATATTGAAGTATTAGGAAACCTTGACGACGGAGTAGAATTTTTCGGAGGTACAGTAAATGCTAAAAATATTATCGTTGCATATCAGGGCGACGATGCTATCGATATCGATCAAAACTATTCAGGTACCATTGAAAATGTATTAGTCATACATGGCGGCGATGATTCCGACGAGGCATTAGAAATTGATGGACCTGAGGGTACTGCTACAAACGGTCTTTTCACATTAAGAAACGGTACTTTTATCAAAACTGATGGAAATGGGTCAGGTGCCGACTTTAAATCTGATGCACAAGGGACTTTTGAGAATTGCGTTTGGTCAGGGTATGGAGAAAATACCACCCTAAAAATCAGGGCAAGTTTTGATGTTGACAATAACTGCTCTCCGGAAGAAGATGCCTTTTCCCATATGATGGATGAGACACCTACCTTTGTAATTAAAGATTCGGAAATCGTTTCAACGGGTACGGTAGAAACACTATTCAGTATCTATCCTAATCCGGATGAAGATCCTGAAAATCCGGAAGAACCTCATTGTGGCGATGCAGTAACCAATCAAATGGTTTTAAATGCAGCCGCTAAAATAGCTGAATGGAATAATGCCATAGTTACCGAAAAAACAGATGGTAAAGGTGCTGATTACAGTGCTTTTGAAGGATGGACATGGAGCCAAAATCAGGGACTTTTGGACTGATATCAATCCATATAAAATTAAGGGCTGGAGCTTATCCGGCCCTTTTTACTATTTAAATCGTATGTATATGAAAAACTTATTTACTTTCATTGTAGTCACCTTTTCTACTATTACCTGTTTATCTGCACAAAACGGTACGTTAAGAGGTACTATTTATGATGCAAACACCGGGGAAACCATCCCATTTGCCACAGTTTTACTTGAATCGAATCAGGGAACCGGTACCACTACCGACCTGGATGGGGTATACGAATTGTCACTGCCTTCAGGAATTCATAATATTCAATATTCATTTTTGGGATATGCTTCCATGACCATTAGCGAAGTAGAAATTAAAGCAGGTGAAGTTACCGTCCTGGATGCAAAAATCAGTGAAGAAGCTGAGACCCTTCAAGAAATTGTAGTCACCGCCACCCAGGCACGAAATACAGAATCAGCTATCCTTACTCTTCAAAGAAAATCACCCAATGTCATCGACGGAGTATCCAGCGAATCATTTCGCAAACTAGGAGACGGTAATGCCGCTGCTGCTATTAAAAGAGTAACAGGAGTATCCATTGAAGACGGTAAGCATGTATATGTAAGAGGACTAGGTGACCGCTATACCAAAACCATATTAAATGGATTAGATATTCCGGGACTGGACCCGGATAAGAACTCCGTCCAAATGGACATATTTCCTACTAATCTCATTGATAACATTATTGTCTTAAAATCTTTCACCCCTGACCAACCCGGTGACTTTACCGGAGGTTTGGTGAATATTATCACCAAAGATTTTCCTGAAGATCAGACGTTTAACGTTTCTGCTTCATTAGGACATAATCCGGGAATGAACCTAAACGATCAATTTTTAACTTATGAGGGATCAGGGACCGATTGGTTAGGATTTGATGATGGAAGTAGAAAAATACCTTTTGATATAAAATCTGAAATACCAGATCCATCAGAAAGAAACCCACATTTATCTGATTTAACAAGACAATTTGGAAATGTAATGTCCGCCCGACAAAATTCCAAATTCCTGAACCAATCCTTCGGTATTTCATACGGAAATCAATTGACCATAGGATCCGGGTCCATAGGGATCAATGCATCTGCTAACTATAATGCGGATTATACATATTATGACAATGTAGAATATAATACGTACCTAAAAAGACCAGAAAAGTCAGAAAATAACATTTTTATCGACCGGGGAATTTCAGGGCCAAGAAGTGATGAAAACGTGTTGATCAGTGGAATGGCAGGCCTGGCTTACAAAAACAGGAATCATAAAATTGGTGCTAATTTCATTCTCATCCAAAACGGAACCTCCAGTACGGCAGACCTCACTCAGATTACATATGAAACAAATCCATCCACTATCGTAAGAAACAACCTGGAATATAAAGAGCGGTCGATTAGAAACGCTTTTGTTTTTGGTAAACACTCCTTTAAGGAAGGAAAATTTGAACTGGATTGGAGCGCTTCCCCTACTTTTTCAAAAATACAAGAGCCAGACAACCGCGTTACAGCTTACGAATTAATGAACAGAGGTGAAGAGCTATCATATGAATTAAACGCCAGTGTAGGCGCAGGTGTTTCAAGAGTATGGCGAGCACTTGAAGAAGAAAATTATAGCGGGAAAGTAAATGCCACCTACAAATTTGACCAATGGAACGAACAGGAATCAAAACTCAAATTCGGGGTGATGGCCACATTAAAGGAGAGGGACTATAGTATAAGCAACTTTCTCTTCCGTATGGAAAGATCCAACAGGTTTGACTTACAGGGAGACCCCGATGAGTTATTTGTCCCCTCTGCAATATGGGATGCAGATGAAAGAGCAGGAACGTATGTAAGAGGCAACTTTGAACCTGCTAATACTTACAGCGCAGAACAAATGATCTTAGCAGCATTTATAATGAATGAATTGCCCTTAAGTGATAGGTTAAAATCAATTTATGGAATAAGAGTTGAAAAATCTGATAATTATTATACTGGCCAGAACAATCTGGGAGATGAAGTTTTTGACAATGCTAAAGTCCTGGATGAACTTGACTTTCTTCCTTCCCTCAATCTAGTGTGGTCTATAACTGAGAAAATGAATCTCAGAACTTCCTATAACCGTACGTTGGCCCGGCCTTCTTTTAAAGAAAAGTCCGTTGCTCAAATACAGGATTTAATTTCAGGAAGGACTTTTATAGGGAATATTGACCTTTTAGAGACAAAAGTCAACAACTTTGATGTAAGATGGGAAAACTTTTTTGATTTCGGACAGGTCTTATCGGTTAGTGGATTCTTTAAGCAGTTCAACAACCCAATCGAATTAGTAGCTTACTCCGAAGTCGCACCAAATGATTTCCAGCCCAGGAATATTGACCAGGCAAATGTATTTGGCCTGGAGATTGAAGTCAGAAAAAAACTGAGTTTTGGCGAAACGGCCCTGGAAGGATTCACTGTGGGCAGTAACGTGTCTCTTATTAAATCGGAAGTAGACATGAGCGAAGCTGAATATACCTCCCGGGTGAACAATGCCAGGGACGGAGAAGAAATCTCCAGAACTCGAAATCTCGTTGGACAATCCCCTTATCTCCTAAATATTTTTGCAGGATATAACTCCAGTGAAAATATTTTTGAGGCTAACCTCAGTTACAATGTACAGGGCAAAAGCTTGACTATAGTAGGTATCGGTAGAAATCCTGATATTTTTGATATGCCTTTTCACAGCCTCAACTTTAAAACTTCTTTAAAATTTGGTCTGGAAAAGAAATTTAGAGCGAGTTTTTCCATCAATAATATCCTAGATCAAAAAAGACAAAGATTTTATCAATCTTTTGGTTCAGCTGATCAAATATTTGAAAAATACGAACCGGGAAGGGACTTCCAACTCGGATTATCCTATTCCTTTTAATAGGACAAAGATTACATATACAGCGATTTTTTTATGGGTTAGCTTCAATTGAGGTTAACCCATTTTTATTCAAACTTCAAACAAAAAAATATTTCTAAAACCACATTAATAAGTTCGTAAAAAAGGTTTTACGACCTTTTGATCCAGTATTCAATACCTGAAGTTTGATTCCTCTTAAAGGAGAATCCTTAATACTCACACATGAGTTATACCAATAGATTTATGAACTTTTCATAAACCGTATGTCAATTACATCCCATCGAAAAGAACGGACATTCGATTGGAATAATAGGTTCTGAGGACCAACCCATTTCTTAAGGATAAATGATGAAACAAAAATTCATTATTAAGATTACTCAATCATTTCATAAAGGAAGACACTACCGAACAACAACGAAATTAAGGTTTTCCAGAAAATTCAAGTCCTTTCTTTATATCCATCCAGTAATTTCAATTTTACTACCTCGACAATCACCATTCATCAGTAGATGGGTTATTGTAGAACTGTCCAGCAAACAAAGGGATGTCAGTTTGCGCGTCGACAATAAAATAAGCAAAGGGTCGGTCAAACTTTACGACCGGGGGCAAAGATGTCACACCAAAACCTACTGATGTTACTGCTGCACCTTCAACCCCCTTCTCATCCACCTGAAGAAATGCGTCGTGTATTACTCTGGATAAATAAATATTTTGACCAGTATTTACCTCGCCCAAATTTGTAAAATCTGATTTACTAGGGTCAAAAGCCGTTGGCATTCCCATTTCTACCAAAATAGAATTTAGGTTTTGGTGCATTTTGGTTTTATACTTGGGGAGAAACACCATCAGTCTACCCGAGTTTAAGTCTTTGGAATACGATTGTAGATTTGCATACCGAAACTCTTTATTCCATTCTTGCAGGCTTACATTCTTAGGCATAATAAACCAAGCGTATAAGGAGGTATCAGATAAAGGCATCCTCACTAATGATAACATATCATTATTAAGATACTCAAAACCCCCATCTTTGAACATAAAATCTACTTCCGATTCCTTCTGGTCCGACACATAGAATTTATCCGCCCTGGTGGCTTCCGGATCGAAAGGATAATCCCAATCAGCATTTAGGTATATGGCATTTAATAAGAATAGTATTTCTTCGTCCGAAATAGATTCTAGGATTTTCTCAATTTTGCCATTAGTATTATCCGATGCCCAGTTATTAATTTCTGCAACGGCCTCTTCCGATTTGAAATCAAGCTCGCCAATAGAGGCACCGAAGTAATCATTCAAAATAGTTGAAAAATCAGCATTCAAATTCACTCTATTTTTATCATAAAACCCGGCATTAGCGATATCAATGGTCCCTTTATCTAACAATTCATTAAAATACGCCTGTATACTTTTTACTTTCTGATTGATCACCAAATCTGCATTTCCACTTTCCCCAAGTAAATTTTTAATCTCTTTTTTAGTAACACCATCAGCTCCATTTAAAGCCATGTATAATGCTAATTGGATACTCAAAGGAGAATGAACAAAATCTTTACCATTATAAATACTACTCAATTCTTTGAAGAACTGATCAGATGGTTCCATAGACAAATTCATTTCTTCCAACTTAAGGTCGTTGTTTTCCTGCAAACTATTAATAGCCGACTTTTCGCATGAAAAAAAACTAAAAAATAGTATACCGACAAAGAAAATTGAATATTTCATATAACTATAATTTTCTAATAAGACGTTCATACAATACTAAAGGTTGGTGTGTGATTAGAAATAAATTTTAATGGCAGTTATACCGTACCTATGCGGAAAGCAATATCTACTATGTAGTCAAATTTAGAAAACCAAAGAAAAGTTACTGAGTCGGACAGAAAAATAAATACCTTCTCAGATTTGGCGCAAAATGCGATCAAAGATGAAAGTTTTCAATACAGACAAAAATCTTACTTCTGCACAACCTTTATCCTTTTTTCAAATTTCGAAAGGGAATCATACTTCTCCATTACCAACGCCGCTGCACCAATTAAGCCCGCTTCGTATCCCAAATTAGAAATTTCAAGTTTTATTCCTTCAGAAATTTTAGGAATACAATGTTCATTAAGTGCTTGCTGAATAGGGGCTACCCAAAGCCTTCCGGCCTCAGCTCCCCGACCACTGAGAATTATCATTTCAGGGTTAAGCAAGTGTATGAGAATCGCTACTCCCCTACCTATCGTATAACCAATATCCGACAACAAATTAATCGCGACCCGATCCCCCCTTTTAGCAGCATTCATTATTTTATTGACGGCTGTTTCCAGATCTGATTCTGAAATATCTTTTATTAAAGATAGTTTGCCTTCTTCAATTTGTTCAATTGCTTTTTGCACTAATACCAGCAGTGACGTTTCCGTCTCCAGACACCCACTTTTACCACATTGGCAAAGTTTATTATTATCAAATAAAGGAATGTGACTAAATTCACCGGCATAACCGTTTGATCCCCTAAATATTTCACCTTTAAGTATCATGCCCAGACCTACTCCCCAACTAAGGTTCAAAACCATTACATTCATTTTATCCCTGGCAGCACCAAATCGCAATTCGGACAATGCTATTAAACTCGAATCATTGTCAATGAGAACCGGCAAACCGATCCGATCTTCAATATAATCTACAATACTTCCATGTGCAGATTTGAGAAAAGTATGGTTTACCCCTTTATTTACATCGACAAAACCTGGCATACTAATTCCAATTCCCAGGATTTTATCAGGATCGATCCCTGTGTTTTCAATATAGTTTTCAATATGGTTCGTGATCTGAACCAGGTCATTATAATCAGTATTGCTTAACTTAAATTCAATATTTTTCTTGGGATGGACCATTTCATTGTGAAGGTCAAACATTGCAATGTTTGTATTTATCTGGTCAATGGATACCGCCACAATATTCAATAAGTCCGCCTTTAATCCATACATTTGTGGCCTGCGTCCACCCCTGGAATCCGCATATCCAATTTCCTCAATTACCCCATCCTCTACCATCTCGCCAAGAACGCCGGTCGTAAAAGGTATACTTTTATTCAATAGCAAACTCAACTCCGTACTTGAATAACTTCTTCCGAAATAGAAGTGCTTAATTATTTTGCGCTTATATACCGATCTTTTGCTCATCCTGCATGAAAATATATAAAAATATCTAAAACTTCTTAAAATTATAAAAAAGATTCAAAGAGATAGAAGAACTTAACTTTTAAAATTTTATAACATTTAAATTTCTCCAAATTGACTAGTACGGCTATTTACCTGTCAACTAGTACGAGGTAATAGTTGAATGTCAAAATCTATCAAAGATAATTAAAAATTGATCTTTTCAAGAAGATGGTATAAAACGTACAAAAGAGTTTTCGGCAGGAACTAGTTTTGTTCGACCTTGTCCGGGAAATGGACATCCATTTGAGGGAATGGTATTCCAACACCGGCTTTGTCAAACTCCTTTTTGACATTCTCCATCATATAAAAGTAAATCCCCCAATAATCTTCACTTTTGGCCCATGCCCGCGCAGCTAGGTTCACGGAAGAATCTCCATGGCTTTCCACCATTACTTCAATGGGTTCTTCTTTGAGAACCAGGTCGTGTCCCTTAAACAATCGAATAATTATTTCCTTAGCCTGGTCTATATCATCATCATACCCAATTCCAAAAATGATATTAAATCTTCTGACGCCCAGGCTGGTAAAATTAGTAATTGGATCTGATAAAATACTTCCGTTGGGGACTATGATCATATTATTATTAAGCGTAGTAAGTATCGTATGGAATACTTGAATCTCTTTCACCGTTCCCGACTTACCCGCTATTTCGACAAAATCCCCCACACGATAAGGCTTAAAAATAAGAATCAAAACACCAGATGCAAAATGACTTAAACTCCCCTGTAATGCCATCCCAATGGCAAAAGCAGCTGCACCTAAAATAGCAACGAAACTGGTTGTTACAATTCCAAAAGTACTAGCAACACTGAAGATCAATAGAATTTTTAAAAGAATACTTACCAAAGAGGACAAGAAGTTCTGGAGAGAAATTTCGATATTTGCACGCACCAAAGTCTTCTTAAAAATTCGAATCACCCACCCTATTACAATAAATCCAATAATTAAAGTGGCCACAGACAAGGCTAACTTGGGTGCATATTCAGCAATAATTTCACTTACCCAATTTAAAGATTCTTCCATTTTTACGCTTTTTTTATTTGAAAATTAAATCACCTTAATAAAAGCAAATTTTTCGTAAAATAAAAATATTAGGAGTGTGTATATAGAAGATTACATCCTCTGACTTCAGAATGGTCCATTCTGCCCAATATCTTTATACTATCATATTCATTTACGCTGCATAGATCTTCCGTAGCAATAAAAGAACAACTATCCAAATTCGCCAAGTCAATAATATGGCATCTACCTACCCTATTTGGGCCTTCCCTGGTAAAAGGGTCATTAATTTCAAAGGGAAGCGGCCTAATCGTTTGACCAAAATCAAAAGCCCCGTTTCCTTTTGAATAAAGTTGGGATAACAATTCCGTCATCCCATATTCAGATCCAATTTCCATTTTATTAAAACGCTTACCTAAGACATCATGTAATTCCGCCCTTAGCATTTCTTTCTTCCTGCCCTTCATTCCGCCGGTCTCTAATACAATATGATTGTGCCAGTCTATTTCCCACTTTTCAGCCAGGTCTTGCAAAGCATAACTGACACCGATTATCAACAGTTTTTCCCCTTTACTTTTTAACCTTTCCGTTTCTTTTACAAGCTCTTCAAAATTATATTTGAAGAAACGACTGTTTTTATTACCTGATTTGTGTATGAATAAATCCACCATGTATACCAATGACGAATCTCCTTGTTCCAAATAATTAGGCAATAATGCAAGAATACAAAATTGACTGAGATCACCAAATACATCTTCGAAGAGCTTGATTGATACGGTTTTATAAAGGCCGGAATCCCTTACAAAATGTTGACTCCTTTGCTCTCTTGTTGTTCCAGAAGACTTAAAAACCACCTCCGCATCAAAGGTACCCGATACAATTTCATGAGATTTAAAAAACGAAATAGGGAGAAAGGGTATATTTTCAAGGCTATTAATTTTGCCGGGTATCCGGCCTAAATAGTCACAATATTGCCTGTAAAGGGAATTATTATTATATTGAAATTCAAATACAGATCCTGCAAGATCATCAAAATCAAATTCAAAACTGGTTATTTTGTCTTTTATATATTTCCTTTTTGATCGTATAGGCATTTCAATTCAATCTGTATATTTTGGTCAAAACATTTAAATAAAATTAATACGGAATATATCCAGTAAACATTTGTATATCAATTTAAAAGATTACCTTTGTGCGTTTTTTAAATGATAGCAAATGACAAACATACGAAATATAGCCATTATAGCTCACGTAGATCACGGCAAAACGACCCTGGTAGATAAAATCCTGTTTCATACGGAGCAATTCCACGATAAAAATTCCTCTGGGGACCTCATTCTGGACCACAATGATTTGGAAAGAGAAAGAGGCATAACCATCGTGTCAAAGAACGTCTCTGTCCAATACAAAGGGCATAAAATCAATATCATTGATACTCCCGGTCACGCAGATTTTGGAGGAGAAGTAGAGCGAGTATTAAATATGGCCGATGGTGTGCTATTACTTGTTGATGCATTCGAAGGTCCAATGCCACAAACGCGGTATGTACTTAGTAAAGCTATTGCATTAGGCAAAAAACCCATTTTAGTCATTAATAAGGTTGATAAAGAAAATTGTCGCCCGGAAGAAGTACAGGAGGAAGTATTTGACCTTATGTTCAACCTTGATGCAGAAGAAGATCAACTTGATTTCGAAACCATTTACGGGTCTGCAAAGCAAGGATGGATGAGCAAAGACTGGAAAGAACCAACAGAAGATGTCGGGGTACTTCTCGATACAGTAATCGATACTATTCCAGCGCCCAAAACATCGGAAGGCACACTACAACTTCAGATTACATCAATAGATCATTCCAATTATATAGGAAGAATAGCCATCGGAAGGGTAACAAGAGGAGTAATAAAACCCAATATGCCCGTCACCCTTATGAAAAGAGATGGTTCTGCAGTAAAATCCAGAACAAAGGACATTTTTACATTTAGTGGAATGGCCAAGGAAAAAGTGGAAATGGTAGAACCCGGTGACCTTTGCGCTCTGAGTGGAATTGAAGAGTTTGAAATTGGTGATACAGTTGCCGACTTTGAAAATCCTGAAGCTATGCCACCTATTTCTATTGATGAACCTACCATGAGTATGTTATTTACGGTAAATGACTCTCCATTCTTCGGACGTGAAGGAAAATTTGTAACCTCACGGCATTTACGCGATAGATTGTATGCAGAAACAGAAAAGAACCTAGCACTTAAAGTGGAGGAGACATCATCGCCTGATTCGTTTAAAGTATACGGCAGAGGGGTTATGCATTTGAGTGTTTTGATAGAAACCATGAGAAGAGAAGGTTATGAACTTCAAGTGGGAAAACCCATTGTATTGATAAAAGAAATAGACGGGGTCAAACAAGAACCAATAGAACAATTGACTATTGATTCTCCACAGGAAGTGAGTGGAAAAATCATTGAATTGATTAGTCAGCGTAAAGGTGACATGTTGGTCATGGAGCCCAGAGGTGATTTGATGCACCTGGAATTTGAAATTCCTTCCCGTGGGATCATTGGTCTGAGAACACTTATCATGAATTTATCAGCAGGTGAAGCCATTATGGCACATCGGTTTTTGAAATACGATGTGTTCAAGGGTGAAATCCCTTCCCGGAATAAAGGTACTCTTATTGTAATGGAGGGAGGGACGACGATTCCTTATGCCATGGACAAGCTCCAGGACCGGGGAAAATTCTTTGTTGGGCCAGGAAAGGAAGTCTATGAAGGACAAATAGTCGGTGAACATACCAGGGACAATGATTTGGTAGTCAACGTTACCAAAACAAAAAAACTAACCAATATGCGGTCCTCAGGAGCTGATGATAAAGCTAAATTGGCTCCACCCATTGAAATGTCACTGGAACAAAATATGGAATACATTGCCGATGACGAATATTTGGAAGTAACCCCTGAAAATTACAGATTAAGAAAAATCTTCTTAAAAGAACACGAGCGCAAGAAAGCCGCTAATAAAGCATTGTCATAGCATAGCAAAAAAACAACATAACACCAATTTGTTTTGAAATTCTATTTCATTAAAAAGAGTGGTTCTGCAATAAAATCATTATAAATCCTATTCGTGCCTCATCCTCACGGAATGACAGCCAAAATGGGATTCCTTCGGGGCATCTTTAGCCTCATCATCGCAGAAAATACATTTCAATATTATGTCGAACCGCATAATCGATATTGGTATAGGTTGTACATTTTATACTTATGGTCAAACATTAAAATGTACTATTTTATTATCTTGAGGAGTTCGACAGAGAGAATAAGACCTCTGACAGCGTGCCGCCCTTAACTTTAACGGTGGAGCAAGAAGCGAAATATAATTAACCCTGGGTGGGACCCCAGGACGGGAAACAAGTGAAATCAACGATCCTGGCATTGATTTCCACCAAGTAATTCCCTGGGCATTGTTTTTTTCGAAAAAATAATGTCAGAAACAATTATTTGTTGAACTCACATTAATCTATTACCCGGATTGCTACAACATTGATGTCTAAATTCACCCTGGTAAAAGAAGACCGGGTTAACCGGCTGTATTTATCCTCCAGGGGGGATACACACGGCAATTATCCCCATACGTTGTTTGCCCGTAGATTCACATAATCACCGTACATACCACGACTTCAGTTACATTATATTTGTCTGAAGGGTCTTACCTAATTAAAACTAAAAATTCTATTTAGATACAGCCTTTCTGACTTCGGGTGCTACTTTAGTTCCCAACAATTCAATCGATTTCATTAAATCCTGATGAGAAGGCCCTCCTACATCCATATGCATTACAAATCTGGTCAATCCAAACATTTCTACCTGTGCTAATATTTTGTCCGTTATCTCGGCAGGTTCTCCAACGAATAAAGCTCCCATTGGGCTTATCCCCATTTCAAACTGGCCCATCGTATATCCCGGCCACCCCCGTTCTCTTCCTATTCTGTCCATTTGAGCCGCATAGAGAGGGAAATAATCTTCTATTACCTTTTTACGATCGTCAGAAATTAAACCATGTGAATGAATACCTACCTGGTATTTGGTCATATCGTATCCCCGTTTCTTATATTCATTTTCATAGAATGCAAAATGGCGTTTGAATTGGCTGGGATATCCTCCGATAATAGCTACCATCAATGGCAGCCCCATTTTCCCTGCCCTTAGTATAGACTCCGGGGTTCCTCCGGAAGCTATCCATATCGGCAATCCCCCTCCGGAAGCCCGGGGCAACACCTTTTGCTTTGTAAGAGCTGGTCTTACAGTGCCCTTCCATGAGATTTCCTCGTTTTGATTGATGGCAAGTAACAGGTCCAGTTTTTCTTCAAACAATCGGTTATAATCTTTCAAATCATAACCAAATAACGGAAATGATTCTACAAAGCTTCCCCTACCGGCAATAAGTTCTGCGCGTCCATCCGAGATCAAATCTATGGTTGCAAAACGTTGATAAATTTTGACTGGATCCGATGAACTCAATACCGTAACAGCACTACCCAATTTAATATTCTGTGTAATTGTTGACGCAGCAGCCAGGATTGTTTCAGGGCTGGAAACAGCATAATCACTTCGATGGTGCTCCCCTACCCCAAAAACATCAAGACCTACCTGATCAGCCAATTTAATTTCTTCCAATAATTCTTTTAAGCGATTCTTTGCCTTTACATGCTTACCCGTCATTGGATCGACCGGTAAATCAGCAAACATACTTACTCCTAGTTCCATATTGGCTATTTAATTGATTGTTAATTAATAAATTCAACTAGACCAAAAAATGCAACCAAACTCGAAAATCTTCTCTGTCAGACGCTTCCAGCGATAGAAAAGTTTCAATTAACGCCTCAGGTTTCCCCTATTCCTAAGGGATAACCATGGAGTTGAAAAACTTTCGCAGAAAATCCAATTCAAGTTAATAATTCACCTCGTAAAGAGGAGACTGCAACCCTTTAATCTCCGTCGATACAACCCTTAACAGCTGGGTGAAAAAAAAGATTAATCACTGTATAAAAATATTCTCAGAAGCAGCGACCATTACTATTTCGTATTCTTTTGGACGGGGGCCTGCCAATCCGGTTTTGGGGCATTCTTATTACCCGTCATAAGGTATGTATCGAACCACCTTAATAAGCGCAAAGAATAATCGTACCTGGCTGTCGAACGTCTATTTCCATGCCCCTCACCGGGATACCACACCAACCGAACAGGAACTTCCGGCTTTCGAACTTTCATATGCCGGTATAACTCAAGGGATTGTCCAGGATATACCCGTGTATCTTCCGCCCCGTGCATTATAAGCAGTGGTGTCTGAGCCCGATCAACATAATATACCGGACTTCGCTTGAGATACCCTTCCCAATCATTCCAAATCCGTTCCCTCGCATGTACGAGAAACAACTCTTCCGGAATATCACTAGTTCCCCATTTTGACAGGTTATTGCTTATTCCAACAAACATGACGGCAGCTGCGAATCTTTCAGAGTAATACGTACTCATCCATGCAGAAGCATAACCTCCATAAGATCCTCCTGTAACCCCGATTCGATCTTCATCGGCTATCCCTCTTTCAATTAAAAAGTCTACCCCATCCACGATATCATCGAATTCTGATCCGGCCAGATCTCCCTGGCTACTGTATAAAAATTCAATTCCCCGGCCGGTACTACCCCTATAATTAGGGTAAAAAACAGCATACCCTTTTCCCGCAGCCATTTGGCCGGGCATAGAATAACTCGTTAACCATCCATTGAGATGATGAGATTCAGGGCCTCCATGAACCAGGGTAATAATCGGAACCTTTTTACCTTCTACATAATCAACCGGATAAATAAGAATTCCCTCCAATACAAACTTACCATCCCGGCTGTTATATTCTATAACTTCCTGTTTGCCAAATTCAATATCTTTGAGCCATAGATTGTGGTTCGTAACTTTTTCAACCGTCCCATTTTCAAGTAAAAATAATTCATACGGATGAAGTGGGGTGCTGGCAACCAGGGCAATTGTTTCAGACTCTGCAATGTCAATTGAACTTATACTGAAATCCTTCCCCTCAAATAAAATCTCCTTTTCACCGGTACCAGGATTCATTTTTCCTATTAGTGAACTTGTACCCTTACTGGCTAAAAACAAAATTTTATCTTCCTCGATCCATTTTATTTCTTCAAATTTTCCTTTGAAATTCCTATCAATTATTCGAGGTTTCCCTCCCCTGGCAGACACAAGCATTATTCTTCCATCCGTAGGATCGTGTATATCAGCCGCAGCTTTTAGTGCGAGTTTTTCACCATCCGGAGACCAACTTATTTGTCCAAGCTTCCCTTCATTTTCAACTTCTCCCTTTATTTCAAAACGCTCACCATCCAGTATTTTAACCTTTTGAAACATATAATAATCATCTACTCCAGAGGACGGAGCTACGGAAATGGCCAATTGATCACCATCAGGACTCCACTCCGCAAGCACCAGCGTTCCTTCAATATTTATTTTATGTAATTCACCATCTTGTGAGAGATCTTCAACATACCCTTTTTGTAAAGGTTGATTTTCTTCATAGATATCAGCACTATAAGGCATATCAACATCCGAAATTTCTTTCTTATCATAAGCGGTAAAAAACAATTTTTCACCTGAAGGGTGCCATGCATAACTTGAAATACTTCTTTCAAACTCTTTTACAACAGTCGCTTCACCTCCGTCCATTGGTATTTCGTACAACACAGTTTTGGAATCCCCATCCTTACTTGCCAGGAAAGTTATTGTTAAATTTTGGGGTCTGAAATCTACAGCATGCACACCTGACCTCGTAAAATACGGCTTTACCGACCCGGTTTCAGTATCATAAACGTGCAAATAATTTTTTGCTGATTCATTTTCTTTATAAGGATCAGAAGGAACTGATACTGTAAAAGCAATATACTTCCCATCCGGAGATATGTCAGAAGAACCAACCGATTGTAACTTAGCGACTAACTCTGGTGTCAAAACCTCCTGCGCCAAGAATTGATTTGGCAGTACAAAAAAAAGAATAAACAGGTTTATTCCCGTGGTCAAAACCAAGCCGCCTGTACGAGTAACAAAAGTATTTTTCCAGTGCATTCTTAAAAATTTTGAGTATAATGTAAAAATTGTATGCATAGTAAATAAACACAGTGCCTGATTTTTGAACCCAAATTGGATAATCAGAAATGCTCTTTTACTTACCAATATAAAAATACAATTTTTAATGAAATGGTTTAAAGAAGAGAAGAACCTGATACTACATACCTTACTCCTCCCCAACTAATCTTTCAAAAATCCCCGTATTATAATTCTTCTGGACATTATTCCAGGAAAAGTACCTACCATTCATAGTAATATACACCCCTGGTTCTAAAATCTGAACAAAAGATAATGCACTTCCCAGGTTAAAGAATCCATCTGATGATACTCCAAAAGTATAGGGTATCATCGCACCGGTCAGCACAATTGTTTTACTTTTTGCCTTATTTTCTTCTGAAATGACCTTAGCAGTATCGACCATCGTATCAGTGCCATGTGTCACAATAATCTGTTGATGCTTACTTTCAATACATTTCCGGGCAATTTCCTTTCGATCTTTAAGATTCATTTCCAGACTGTCCTTCATCATGATTGTTTCCACTTCAATATCAAGACTACACCTACCTCGTTTCAACATTTCGGGAATATGGGTGGTCATAAAAGACAAGTCACCTGTAATATAATTGTACTCTTTGTCAAATGTACCTCCTGTGATAAATATTTGTATCATCGGGTTTTTTGACAATTATACTAATTTATCTGCACAACTTGAACTTGCAAAGGCATTGGGCTTGGCTTTGAAGACAAAACCCATGGATAGGATGTAGCCCATGGCTTCACTGAGTGCTGAATTGGATTGAAAATTAGGATCGGTATTGATGTCAGCATGTACTTCCAAAGGGATATCATATTTTTCTAACAAATCGCACAATTTATACGCTATATCAACAGATTTTCCCACTTCAATAATCATCCTTCGCTTCAACTCCATTTTGGCCTTTTCTCTGGTCTTATTGACATACATAAAACCCCCTCTTCGCTCTCGCAAAAAGACGATAACAGTAGCAAACTCGATTGTTCCATTTTTAACCTGGGAATCGGTACCGATACAAACTTTTAGGCGATTTCCCTGCTTTGTCTCTTTTATAATCGTTTCTTCTACGGTTTTAAATAAATCATCTTTAAGGGGTGCTCCAGAGAATGTTTGCCATGCCATATAAATAATTTTTACTAAAGATAAAATTTCATATTAAAGAAATTTGTAATCCGGAGTAAATTTAATGTTAATACTTCATTATCAAATACTTTGGAATCTTGTCACCTGTACATTAATCTGGCCTAGATAAATAATTATAGGTTCAGGGGGAGCGGAAGCGGAATATACTAGGCTTGCCCCATTATTCGGTCGCAAATTTCTGAAGGGTTACCGGGACTAAGCGAAGAAAGGGAACGCAGTAGATTCAGCTTGTCTATTCTTGAATGGCTATGTGTACTATAGAGCTAACCAATTGAAAACAACGATTCTCTTTCTAAAAGGGGCACTAGCTAGTCAATTATCTATCCACCTCTTTAAGTCAAACCTCACTATTCACACTTGTGCTCTGAATCCTAAAAATTCATAGAACACAGGTTCATTTAATAATTATCAGAACATATTTCATTTGCATTTCAGAGCTTACTATATTTGAGACTTTAAATATTCAAATATATAATAGATGTTTAAATCATCGATTTTACTCTCAATAGTGGCTAGTTTTTTCTGTTGTATAGGTTGTAATACACCTCCGGCAGCTGACTTAAAAGATATACAGGTACGATATATTTTTAAAGGAAATACCCCTTCCGATTCCCCCTCTTATGCATCGACAATTGAATTAATAAATTCAGCTAATTCACCCCTTAGCGATAATTGGGAATTACATTTTAATAAAGGAGCAAGTCCGGTAAAAACTGAAAACTCAGTGGGTCTAGACATACAGTTAATAAACGGGGATTACTTTAAAATTGTACCTGAAGAAAATTTCAGACTACAACCCGGGGATACCATTCAATTCCATTATTCCACACAAACCTGGGCTATAAAATACTCCGATTTCCCTTCAGGATTTTTCTTTGTTAATACCGACAATAATATGACGGTAAAAGTAAATAACCTTTCTATTTCCGTACCTGAGCCCGGTTCAAAGTGGATTAGGTCAGATAATGATTTGGTGGACATTCCTGATGCCGGTTTTTATTTTGACATAAATAAAAACTCTACTGACATCCAACATTTTACAAGGACTGTTATTCCTCAACCCAAGTATGTTTCTGTTCAAGATGGCGTTGTTGCTTTTAATAATTTCAACATTAACCAAAACGAATTTTTTCAGGATGAAATACACTACCTGGATGCGGAAATGAAAAAACTCCTGCCCAATTTATCCAAAGGGAACAATAATTTGAATATTGAATTTTCACAAATGCCTACTCCGGAATCCGGAATAGACAGTTATGAGTTATCCATTGCTGAAAATAAGGTATCCATTAAATCCCCTTCCAAAAAAGGGGCCTTTTATGGTATTGCAAGTTTTCTACAATTACTAAATCCCGACCAATACCAGAAAGAAACCGTTACAATTGATAAAATGATAATCAGAGATTATCCGGATCTCGAATACAGGGGATTTATGCTCGATGTCGGACGAAATTTTAAATCAAAAGAACAGGTATTGTGGGTTCTGGACCTTATGAGTAGATACAAGCTCAACACCTTTCACTTCCATCTGACGGACGATGAAGGATGGCGGTTAGAAATACCAGGCCTGCCTGAGCTTACTGAATTTGGCGCCCAAAGAGGCTATTCTCCGGATGAAAGCAAAAATTTACAACCTTCGTACGGATCCGGCTCGGATGTGGAAAGCTCACCGGGTTCCGGTTATTTTTCAAGTTCGGACTTTGTTGAAATTTTACAATATGCTAAGAAAAGACACATAAAGGTTATTCCCGAAATTGATCTCCCTGGTCATTCCAGGGCAGCTATAAAAAGTATGGATTATCGATATCAAAAATATAAAGATTCTGAACCTGATAAAGCTATAGAATATCTGCTTCACGACCCGGAGGATCAGTCTGAATACCGTTCTATCCAAAACTATAATGACAATGTCGTTAATGTATGCCAACCCTCAGCCTATCGGTTTTTTGAAAAAGTTGTTACGGAAATACAATCCTATTATGATAAAGCCGGAGCTGAAATTGAAATAATACATATTGGAGGAGACGAAGTTCCCCGGGGCGTCTGGACTGCATCCCCCGCATGCGAACAATGGATTCGTGAAAACAATATTCCCAAAAATCAATTGTGGAGTGATTTCCTTACCAGGATCCAACAAATTTTAACTGATAAAGGTATGATTATGGCCGGATGGCAAGAGGTGGCACTGGATAGTGAACACCACCTTGATCCGGACAAGTCAGGACAGGTCATACCTTATGTCTGGAACACAATGCCCGGGGATCCCGATAGCCCAGACGACAGTCAGGAATTGGCTTATAAATTGGCTAATAATGACTTTAAGGTAGTAATAAGCAGTGCTCCCAACCTCTATTTTGATTTTGCTTATGACAAACATCCAGATGAACCCGGATTTTACTGGTCCGGATTCCTGGACATGAAAAAGACCTTTACAATGCAGCCTTATAATATTTACACCAGTACAAGTGTAGATCCTTTTGGCCATCCATTGGATCAAAGTTCTGCAGGCAAAACCAATATTGAAAAGAAAGAAAATATCCTTGGAATACAGGGACAATTGTGGTCTGAAACAGTATCCACTTTTTCTGCTCTTCAGTATTACCTTGTTCCTAAAGCTTTCGGATTATTTGAAAGAGCCTGGAACGCATCTCCAAAATGGGAGGGTAAACCTTCATCCCGTTCTTTCGCAACTGACTGGGAAAACTTCCGATACAATATAGGTAAATATCAAATCCCTATGTTAAAATCAGTATACGATGATAAGATCAATTACAGATTGGCACCTCCCGGAGGTAAAATCGAAAAAGAGCAAGTACTCGCTAATGCCTATTGGCCGGGGGTAACGATCAAATATACAACGGATGGTTCAGAACCCGACGGAAATTCCAAAACGTATACCGAACCTATTACTTTATCCAATGATTTTCAGGTGATCCAACTGAAAGCCTTCGACCAGTCAGGATATAGCAGCAGGACAGTAATAGTGGAAATCCCATAATTCAACAACTGAATGTTATCAGGTTTATAGTTACTTCTGTCCTCGGTTCCTCCTTATAGAATTGATACCAAATTCGCAGATTATTGCATTCTGATAGAATTACAAAAATCTATGGCTTTGTAGGTCTTGAGTGTTTATGATTCTTATTAACGTAGCCATCAAGAACTTTTGACAGGCACTGTCTTCTTCTTCAGGCAACTCCTTTCGAGGACTTTTGACAAGCGGCCCGAGGCTGAGATCTATACGGTACATTCGGTCGAAGCGCACAAAGAAGCTTTCAGACCTGCAGATCTCAAGGCCCATAACCACGGGGATACTCCCTGGGAAAATACTAGTCAAATCCCATGGTCTTCCACTTTGCCCTACTGTAGAGCCCCCATCTTTTCCCGCAACTTTTGTTCCATCGTCCCATCCCAATACCCACAATCCAACTCAAAAAACACTGAAGAATAAGGCAATACAGCATTGGTTTTCAATACAAAAATTTTAAATAGCTTCGAAGCCTCATCTATTTTAGTAAATACAGTATCGTGAAGGATCGATCGAACATTGAATTCAGATAATTGATCATCCAGCATTTTCTTATAGGAAACGATCCCCGGTACTTCTTTATCAGACAAGTATTCCAATTCTGCGTCTGTATAAACGATAGGATGAATATGGTTTTGCGTACTAAGGTAATCCAACGTCTCTGTCAATACACTGTCCATACTTTCATTGGTGTAAACGACCTCTATCCCCTTAGCAGATTGCAGTGGAAATGCTTTATCCACTACGAGAATCCAATTGCGGTGCCCCAATAAAGGCAATTCATTCCAAAGTCGGTCTTGCCACCTGATTTCATCATCATCTTGCTGTGAATCCATATTGAAACAACTAAAGTTTATAAATAAAAAGCTAAATATAATACCAAAAGAGAAAGTTTTCAAAATCATAGGTTCAATTAGAATATGGTCCTTAACAACCATCCAAGAAAAAAATACAGTAATCAGGCAGCAATTATACGGAATGTATTCAAATTACACACAGGATATATTTAAATTTTAGGGGGAAAACAATAATAATTTCAATGGAATTCAACAAAGAACATAATATACGAGTTCACCCCATTGTTTCTGCCTCCAATTCCATTGACCTTTTTATCATTTTTTTTGCCATTTTATCATGATTAGAATCGAATGGGAGTATCGGTTCGCGAACCCTGTCTGTGGGGTAAATTCCTTGCGAAAAAAGTAATTTCTTGAAGAAGTGTATAGAAATATCCAAATGTTGATTGGAGAAAGCGAGAATAGGAATGAGTTTTTCGAAAAGATCTGAAGCCTTTTCTGCATTCCCGGCATGAAACGATTCATAAATTGCGACATAGGTATAATGCAACCCAGTAGGCATAAAAGCATGAACACCCCTTTCGAGACCTTCTATCATTTGGGTCACGGCCCACCCCCCACTAATGTTTAAATTACCATCAGTAAGGTCCAGGATACGAGAATACTTTACCCCTGCCGGTACGGTCTCCACTTTTAGACAGCGAAAGGCCTCTACTTCTTCAAAAAGTTGACATATTAACGCATCTGGTAGTCCATATCCACTCGCACTCCAATCCTGGATCATTATCATTTCAGGGTTGAGTTCTGCAAAACGTAAAAATTGAGAGCGATAGTCCTCTTCATCTGAAAAGGCATAATTAAACAATACATTTTCGCATCCTATTTGTAAAAAGGTATCTAAAATTTCCAATGCATTTTCAAAATCAGGATCGCCGGCTCCTACAATGACGGGAACAGAACCGTTTACAGCTTCCATTACCCATTCGACCAGTTGATATCGCTCAGCATTGGATAGTTTGGTTACTTCAGCCGCCAGCCCGGGAACCAAAAATCCGGAAACACCAGCTTCCAATGCATAGGCAACATTTAATTCTATTCCCTTCCTATCAATATTGCCATATCTATCAAAAGGAGTATTCAATACGGTCACAATTCCGTACAAAGGGTAAAGGGTTTTTGACATATAAAAAATTTGTTTAATACATTTTCATTCTTCAATAATTTAAGCACTTTTTACGATTCTTCTGTGAAAGAAATACTTTCTTGGCAAAGATTTTAGACTATTTATTATAGTTTTCGAATTTTCAATCATTGTGGCGGCAAATTCAGTTAATCATCCTACTGGTAAAATTTCATCAATTGGATATGATTTATGCTTAAGAAAATTCAACTGTAAATTTATCTCCTCTTTTACAATTATACTTTCTCATATACCATATAATTTTTATATCAAGCACTAATTACCTATGAGAAGTTTCTTAATTCTATATCTCTTTCATGTTCTCCGGATCCCAAAAAACCGGCTGTTCTTTTAGGTAACTATTAAAGCTTAATAATGCAGCCGACGAAGCTCTTACGCCAAATTTCACATCTGACTCAATGCCTCCTCCCTTACGGATCCCGGTGATAAAATTGTTCCAATGGTCGTAATGTCCCCCTTTATATCCTTTTTCCGCCTGAAAAACAAATTCTTTATCCGAAACCTTTCGGGGATGGTCCATCCCTTGCCCCACACTACTTAATTCTCTGAAAGTATCCATATCAGCCGAATCAACCGTTTTCAGCACTACTGTATTCCATCCCACTTCCAACTTCCCTTTATTCCCTATAATATCAAAGTCTGTACTACCCCATTCTCCGGATATCCCGTCGACATAATTGGCGCCCAGGGACATAGTAAAGGCCCCCAAATTATTCCGGTTGGGATAATCAAAAAAACCAAGCATAATATCCGGTGTGTCCCTGCTACCATTGGTATAATGATAGATATCCCCCGTAGTATACACTTTTTGAGGCCCCAAAGAGTCTGTAATGAAATGGAGACTGGAAATGACATGAACAAATAAATCACCTGCCAAACCCGTTCCGTAATCCCGCCAATTCCGCCATGAGAAAAACCGCTGTGCATCATAAGAATGATCTGGTGCAGGGCCAATAAATCGATCCCACCAAATCGTTTCCGGGCTAGCCCCATCAGGCGCCACAAATGGATCCAACGATCCCGGTGGGCGGGTAAATTTTGCTTCCACTGAATTTACACTACCGATTGCCCCATTCCGGACCAATACTTTCGCTACCCGGTTTCCCAAAGAAGCCATCCCCTGGCTTCCCATCTGGAATAAACTCCCGGTTTCTTCCTGTGCTTTTATCAAGTCAGCTCCTTCCTGTAACTTGTGTATTACAGGTTTTTCACAATACACATGTTTCCCTGCTTTCATCGCGTCAATGGCAATTTTTTGGTGCCAATGATCAGGAGTAGCTACAATGACGGCATCAACGTCCGGATTATCCAATACTTCCCTGTATTCCCTGGTAGTTGATATTTTATCTCCCCAGGTTTTTGCTACCTCTTCCAATCTGCCGTCGTACAGGTCACATACAGTTATCAATTCGGTATCTTCCACCCGGAGGGCAGTCCGCGCATTGGAAGTTCCCATTCCCCCCTTTCCTATAAGTCCCAGGCGTATGGAGTCAGTTCCCCTTTTACCGATTGAAAAAGTAGAAACACTATTTTTTTTATTCGCTTTTAATAATTCGGGTAACGTTTGATATGCAACCGTACCTGCTACCAATTTTTTAATAAAGGATCTACGTTTGGTCATAGTGTTGACAGTATTTGTTAGGTTGAAAGAATTTATTCCATTGACTTACTATATGAGTAAAGTTACGTATTTTCCACCACTTCGACCTTTTCGAGACAGGGGATATTGTTTATAGCCGCATGGTATCTGAAACAAAAATATTCTTTGCGTTTGTTACTAAGACTCGTATCTTTCGGCCATTGAAGTTATATTAGCATGTAATAAAAATACATCATGCTCAAATAGAGGAGTATAAAAAAAAGGATTATGATTGAAATTCAGCCCAGTGCAGGTTACAGTTTTACGATGCGTTTATATATTGAAAATAAACCGGGCATGCTGGCTAAAGTACTGGAAGCCATTGGACAAGAAAAAGGAGATCCCGGCGCAGTGGATGTAGTCAAAGTAGAAGGAAAATATAAGGTTCGGGATATCACCGTAAGCGCGAGAGATCAAAGCCACTCAAAAAATATTGTAGAGGCGGTCAGGAAAATCGAAGGCATCAAAGTTCGGAATGTTTCGGATCGGGTTTTCTTACTGCATCTTGGAGGAAAAATTCGCATTGAAAACAAAGTACCCGTAGACACAAGGGATGCGCTTTCCATGGCCTATACTCCGGGAGTTGGTCGGGTATGTGAGGCCATTGCAAAAAACAAGGAAAAGGCCAATACACTTACGATCAAGCAAAATTCTGTAGCTGTGATAAGTGATGGATCGGCCGTATTGGGTCTTGGCAACATAGGACCTGAAGCTGCCATGCCAGTGATGGAAGGGAAAGCCATGCTATTTAAAGAATTCGCGGATATTGATGCCTATCCTATTTGTTTAGATACACAGGAGGTAGATGAGATTGTTTCCGCTGTAAAATGGATGGCACCGGGCTTTGGGGCTGTAAACCTGGAAGATATTTCTTCTCCACGTTGTTTTGAGATCGAGCAGCGCCTTAAAAAAGAGCTCAATATTCCTGTCTTTCACGATGATCAACACGGCACAGCAGTGGTAACCCTCGCGGCAACCATAAATGCTTTAAAAGTAGTGAAAAAACAACTGGAAGATATACGTATTGTCATCGTAGGGGCCGGAGCTGCAGGGGTAGCTATTGTTCGTATTTTGCTGGGAGCGGGTGCCAAAGAAATTTTGGTGTGTGATAGCAAAGGAGTAATAGATCGAAAACGAAGCGACATAACTGATGGTATTAAAAAATGGCTGGCCGAAAATACCAATCCCCTCAATGAATCAGGAACCGTACACGATGCTATGAAAAATACCGATCTATTGATAGGTGTAAGTGGACCTGGGATTATTACCCGCGAAGACGTAGAAGCAATGGCACAGGATCCAATGGTATTTGCACTGGCCAACCCGGTTCCCGAAATTCAACCTGAGGCCATCTTTGACATTGCCCGTATTACGGCCACAGGCCGCAGTGATTATCCCAATCAAATTAACAACGTTTTGGCGTTTCCGGGTATTTTCCGGGGCGCATTGAATAGCAGGGCTACGGATATAAACGAACCCATGAAACTAGCTGCAGCACATGCTATTGCCAATTGTATCGATGAAAATGATCTGGGGACAGAGTATATTATTCCCAGTGTATTCAATAAAAAGGTAGCCCGTATGGTCGCCCAGGCTGTTAAGAAAGCAGCGTATGAAAGTGGCGTTGCCGAGCGCAAAAAAGTACCTTTTAGCGGGCAATTCGGTGTGTAAACACGCTAAATTCACAAATATTCCGCCACGAAGTCGCCCGGTAAAAACCATATTTAGGACCTTACCGGCGATTCCAATAATTCATACTACCGGAAATGGCCCACCTCCGGGATCATTAGCACCCTGGCTATCGGCTTATTCACTAGGATGGCAATGCGGCTCTGTACTTTCGGTCTTTGAATCCAACATAACAAAAAAATGATAAATGTAATGTTCTTACTTATCCATTGAAAACCCTAAACGATAAAAGGTAGTAACTATTCCAGTGTACGCCTACCATCCTTTCAAATATAGATAGGGATCCTAATTCGATTTTTACTCCGGAGTCAATAGAAAAAATAGGTGTGTACAGAAAAAATTTATCGATAAAAATTTGTTCTTCTAAAACAACCGAATCTGATTTACCATTATTCTATCGATTTTATTCGATCACCTCTGGCATTCATAAAAATTGTCAAGCCTAGTCTTAATCCAGGCATAGCCCATTAATCGCAATACAAAATCAAATGACGAAATATACTAAAATACACCCGGGATGTTTTGGATTGCCCCGTTTGTATCTTGTCCATAAAATTTAATTTTTCAAAAAATTAAACTTTAATTTATTCTCTTTCCATGTTATTCATTCGAAACGCTCTTCCGGCAAAGGGCACGCGAAAAGATTCTATATTTCCCTGGTCCTGTAAAGTTACATATACCGTACAACCATCTTCCCCACCAAATGCAATATTACTGGGGTTTTTACCCCTCAAATTAATCTCCTTCAAGAGATTACCTTTAGGGGACAACATCACCACAGATCCTTTTCCATAACGAGTGACATATAAGTTTCCCTTTACATCACATCGCATACCATCCATTCCAAAGTCAGAAAATTCAATAAATAGTCGCTTATTCTTTAATGATCCATCCGGATTAATATCAAAAGCCCAAATCTTTTTTTGCACGGTTTCATTTACATAGAGAATTTTATCATCAGGACTCAATTCTATTCCATTTGTGGTTCCCAGACTATCCCTGACCAACGTAACCTCCCCTTTGTCACTTATCCTCCAAATTTTTCCGCTTCCGTTTTTCCAATTCGGGTCACTGGCATACACGCGATTCTTATTATCAATAGCGATGTCATTAGGTTGATTCATATGAGGTTCATGAGCCAACACCCTAATCTTTCCGGATTTCATATCTACCTCAAGAATGTTATGCTTCACGTAATCTGCAATCAGCATATTCCCCCTGGAATTAAACCGTATTCCATTACCAGTACTTCCTTCTGGCAACTTGATAAACAAACTAGCTTCCCCCTTATAATTGACCATCCCAACGGTACCTTTCTGATTAAAATTTACCGCATATAAGTTCCCGTTCTTATCTACCGCAGGTCCTTCTATTCCGGAGGTAAAAATATTTGGAGGAGTAAAGACCTTAGCAATATAAAGTTCTCCTGCAGGCACCTTCTGGCCCACAACGATCGGTACAAAAGCGAATAATATTAGACCCGGTAAAAATACTTTTCGTAAGAATTCCAGGTAATTTGAATTTGTTTTTATTACTTTCTCAATAGTAGAAATCATAATTCTATCTTCTAACATTTTATAATTTATAAAGCCTATTACATTCGTCCATCAGAAAAAATAAATCAACAATGTGTTCAAATTTTGAACTGATTATCATCAGGTCTTGTGCCATTTTGCCATATTACACCCAATAGACTATAAAATACTGTTTAAATGGAATTGCATTTATGCAGTAACATCATTAAAAATCCTCGTCATCCCCTATCCTAATTAGATGGCTACCAAAAAGTGATCCCTTCGGGGTGTTTTTTACCTCACTATCAAAGAAAATACTTTTCAAGTTTATGCTACAGCCAATAATCAATTTGATATTAGATTTTGTTCATGTTATAGTGATCCAGAAAAAAAGAACAATATTTATCCCCATTAAGTGCAAATTCGAATACCGATTCGAAACAATAATACATTAATACGTCTAAGTATCACTCAAAATTTCACCCTTCTAGCACTTATGTATATTTTCAATTAGGGGTGTAATCGGCTCAATTTAATCCAATTTCCTATTTTTTATTCGACCCATTCCTGGACTTTTTCCTTCCTGTCAGGCTTAAGTTTGTCTATCATTGGTTAGACAACTCCCTATTTACTATTGATAATCAACAGAATATTTGGTCACAAAACCCCATATTTATCATATGCTGCTGTAGCTTTCATTCCGGCTTTTATAGCATCCCGGGTAATATTTTCAGCAGATACTTTCTCTAGTGCTTTCTCTATAACCTCGACTTCAATTTTTTGAGGGATAAAAACCAATCCGTCCTTATCAGCAAAGACCAGATCACCCGGATATACTCTAACGTCCCCAATCTCCACAGGTACGTCCAAATCTACTACTCTTTGCCGGTTCTGGCTGTCATAAACACATCTGGAAGTGGCAAATACCGGGAATTTCATTCTTTCCATTTTATCAATATCCCGTATGGCTCCATGAATAATGGCACCTCTACATCCTGAATTAAAGGCAGCGGTAGACAATAATTCTCCCCAGATACCTGACCTCACGGATCCTCCTGCTGCTGCAATAAGGACATCCCCGGGTTGACAAGAATCGACTGCTTGCAATTCCAAATCATACGGTTCGGGATCTTCGTGGTACATATCAACCCATAGCGTTGTTTTACTTCTTCCCATCAATTTTTGAACCCCTGTATACCCCGAAAATTCGATACGGGGTGATTGGGCTGAATACCCCATACTATCCAGTGCATCGCAAATTACTGCCGAATACAGCCGATCGGTTAAATCTTTAAAATTAATATTCATGTTTTTGTTTTCTATCGACACCTAAAATTTATTTTGGTACCTCTCATTGGAAATTACTGGTTCGTCACTGCTTTCATCCTACGGTAAAGTAGGATTCCCACGCAATTCAAATTTTGGTCCATTTACAATATTATTACATTCATTATTAGTACTGATATCATTTACAAATTCAACCCCTCTATCACATCCAAATATCTATTGAAATTCCAATTTGCCAAAATATTGAGGCAAATGGAAATTGGGCTTTGGATACTCCACCGGAGACCATGTAATCCAGTGCGGATTCGTGCTTTTGCTGGCTGTTTTATAAAAATTCGCCTTCCAGATAACTCCTGATTCTGGAGTAGTTACAGGGGAATACTTTTCAAGGATGGCAATAGGAATCCGATATTCAATAGTCCAGGTAACAGAATCAGTTATCTCTGGATCAACTACCTCTGGCATAGAATGAGCTATTTCTATTTTTGCTATGTCAACAGGGTCTAGTTTAACAAAATCGGTCCAGGGTTTTGACACAAAAAATATCAAGGGAGTCCCGCCTGCATTTATCTCAAGATTAAAGTATTTTTCCGGGGCATTAGCGTCCGGGGCAAAAAAGAATTCGACACAGGAATCTCCTGAAACATTCCCATTGTATTCCCGGACTACACTGCGCACAAATTTGTCCCTGACACGAAAAATAACATATATATTTTCTTTGTCATACATCACTTTAGCTTCTGTTTTGGGGCGAAAAGAAGGAACTTTACCCATATAGTTTTTCAACTTTATTATTGGAATTCGCTTCCATACAGGCTTATCCCAGTCTGCATCAATGACGATGGGCCCACCCCTTTCTTTCACCTTATAACTTTCCTCGCTTGATATCACAAACTTTCTGATTTCAGTACTAATATTGGATTCCTTATCGGAGGTAAGGAAAGCCATTAACAACATAAATATGGCAAAAATCTGATTGGTCATTTAAAAAATTTTAACTGTTTTCAATTATTTAAAAAAATAAAAATATATTCAATAAGCCGGACATTGGAAAACCACAACTATTCACCATATGTATATCATTTCTCTAATATATTAGAGGTGATTATTTTTTGAATTTATCCGGTATAATAAACTCATACCCTTTTGGTGGCCAAGGGCCTACACTTTGGCCCGTGGGACGCGGATTTTTTGGTCGTATTGATTCATAGCCTTCTACCGAATATTCAATATTCAAGAAGGGCGTCATTATCTTTTTATTTTCAGCCAGGGAACGGATTCCCATATCAATTATACCACTGGTAAGTAGGTTCCTTTCAATGGGGACAGGTGGTTTTTCTGTCACCATAAATTCCTGAATGTTTAGGGATAGATAACTAAAGTGGGAATAACTCATACTATGGTCCAATACAAATTCAGTAGCTACTAAAGTATCATCTGCTATGGCAGCATATGCCCACCCTTGATTTACATATTCATCCAGAGTAAGAATTGCTCCTTTCGTACCATCCAGGTATTGCACTAAAACAGCATAAGGTTCTTTAACGACTTCGCGCATTGCCCCGGACGCCTTATCTTTTATGGCATTACAAGCTTCTTCAACCAACTTTTTAGAGATTCTCCCTGAATCAATGGCAGACCATACGTCATCTCCTTTGAGTGTTTCTATACTCTTCACTCCAGTCTCCCCCCCGGCCCTGCGTTCGACCATACACTGTAAAATTTCGGTGACATGAAAGCCATAAGCATCAAGCGAAGCATACCCAATAGCTACTGCTTCGGTTATTTGAGTCCCAAGGGGATGAACCAGATTTGGATCGCGCCAACAATAGGGCAATGATGATCCCGCCATCATAGGGACCTTTAACTCTTTGGCTCGCTCATAAATCCATTTACTGTCCAGCCAATTATATGATAATGCCTTATCTGTAAAAACGGGAACAGGTTTTCCGGCGGCATCGATTTCCCGAAAAATCCGCTCCAGGTAATTCATTCTCGGATACATTTTCTGCCCCAACCTATTGTACTTATAATCCCCATGTTCACCCACATAAACCACCCCGTCTACTGCCAACTCTTCTCCTCCCAGGCACAAAGCCTCTTCAATCGTGGGATAAACCCTGGTGTTGTTCATTTTACCAATACGAACACCCGTATCATTTTCGCCGATCTGATCAATCCACATGGATACAATATTAACAGCCGGTTCGACCATACCCTCATCGCTTGGAATTCCCAAAAAAAGCTTTGTACCGATCACATCCGCATGTGCACTATTCCGATAGATATTCGTAATAAAAGCTATATTCTTACCAGCTTTTTCTTTTGCAACGTGTTGATTGGCCTGAATCGATACATCTCGATCCATGCTTTGTGAAAATATCGCGCCGGGTGCAAGGCTCAAACCTGTAGAGGCTAGCACTGATTTTTTAATAAATTCCCTTCGATTATTATTTTTCATTTTAGATACCTTTTAAATTTTTTAATGGTTAATACTTTCTTTATTTCCTATCCAGATCTATTTAGATGCGTTACACAAAAGCATTATTTTTCAAATGGGAATAAAGGGATTCGCCTATGATCGAAATTGAACATAGTCATATCTGCCTGGGTAACACCAGGAGTGTTTACCTGATATACTGTGGGACAAACCGGTGCATATGCAGCTATGGGTGCATTTACCCCTTTGGCGACTATAACATCAAATTGTACAGGATCAATTTCAAAAGCCATCAGTTGTTGAAGACTAAAGGGTGGAGTTCGTTTTGATGTTAACATGATCACACTCCCATTTTGAGTTTCTACAATGGCTGTATTTCCCATTTTATAATTAACCTGTCCACCATGCCTCGGGCTTTCTTCGTGAAAATTTCCATCCGTTAATTGTACTAATTTAGCGTGTATTGTATATTGTACACTTCCCCGTCCATTAACGCCCGTAATTTGTATTTCACTAAATTCATTCCTATTTTGATTTTGCAATGTAAGCACTGCTTCCGGATCGTATATACATACAAAATATGGGTACCTCCCATCCTTTTCCAGTGCTTCCATAATACAAATATTATTACCGGGTCCTCCTCCTCCGATATTGTCTCCCATATCAAGTAACAACACTGGTTTTTCACTTTTTTCGATCTTTGGAATAACAGCCGTAACATCCAACATCTCTCCTACAAAAGACTGTTTTCGATCCAGGATATAATTTTCTATTTTTTGAGCGATCTCCATCGCAAGATCTGGATCTCCATCAGAAACTACTATTACAGAGGTCCCCATTTCCTCTACATCAGCATATGGGAAACCGAGTTGAATACTAATAGATAGGATATTACCTTCTTTTTTACATTCTTCAGCAAAAGCATAAAGGCTTTTGCAAGGTTCACTAGCAGTCAATTGTTGTTCAATACTAATGGCTACAGGAACCTGGATTAATACCTGTGACAACGCCACTTCGTGGTTAAGCCTCTTTATCAAAAGGTTGGCAGCTTCGCGCCCTCTTTGTCGTTGATCCACGTGAGGATTTTGACGATAAGAAACTAAAGCGTCAGTGGACGACACCATGAGTGGACTGACATTTGCATGAAGGTCCAGAGTGCCTACGATTGGAATTTCTAAACCTACTTTATTCCTGAGTTCGCTCAACCAATGCCCATCCATATCTCTGTGTATATCGCTTACACCCGCTCCGTGGGGAACCACCAGAATACCGTCCACCGGAAGTACTTTTTCCAATTCCTTCATTAAATCCTGCCTCATTTTTTCATAGGTATCACTCGTAATAGGGCCACCCGGGGTAGCTTCAGCATAAAAAATAGGAAGCAGTTCAAAATCATCCCGATCAAGCATCTCAATCATGCCGCCAATTTCGTGATGGGCATTTTGATATTCCTTATAAATTTTTTTTCCTTTATAATACCTTCCTCCCATGAAATGCTCAAGCGTGGTTTTTTGAGGTACAAAAGTATTTGATTCATGATATATGCCCATTAGGGCAATTCTTTTCTTCATAACTTACGATTTAGTTTTACAGCAACATATTCACACTTCCAATGTAACCATGGACTCCACCCATTTTGCCTAATTCATAATTGTCCATATACTGACAAAACCAGAAATGAATTATTCCCTGAGACTTCGCATTTATACATATTGTTCTTTTTCTCCCTTAATCATTTCTTCCTCTGGGTCCTTATTTTCTACCGTGGAATGGCTCCAGTAAGACGCTACAATGGATGCAGTAAATCCCATGATCGGTCCGCAAACCGCGGGAGCCAAACCTACTGTAGCAATCTTTTCCATCACTTTCGCTATACCCGAAGCCAGTCCCGCGTTTTGCATACCCGTAGAAATAGCAATTGCCCTATAGTCTCTTTCATCCAATCGAAACCACCGCCCCACCCAGTAGCCGGCTATATATCCTAAAATATTGTGAACCGTGACAATGAATAACAAAAAGAATCCGATATTCAACAAACTCTCTCTCCCTGCCGCAATAATTATAGCCACTATAAATGCTACTCCTACCATAGATACTACAGGCATAGCATTATCCAACCATTTGGCTTTTCCACTTAGGAAATGATTAAACAACAAACCCGCTCCAATAGGGATAATAATTATTTGAATCATCCCCCACATCATATCTAGTACATTTATTTCAATAAATCCACCGGCAAATATTTTCATCATTAATGGAAGTAAAAACGGAGCCAACAAGGTAGTTATAGCCGTAATGGTGATGGCTAATGCTACATTGGCCTTCGCCAGGTAGCAAAATAAACTGGCGGTGACTGACGTAGGGGCAGTTCCCAATAAAATTAAACCGGCAGAAATTTCTGATGGAAATTGGCTTATACTCGCTAAAATATAACCAATCACCGGCATGATAGTGAATTGAGAAGCTACTCCTACAATAACCGATTTTGGTCGCCTAAGTAATTCTACAAAATCCCCCAAGCCCATTGAAGACCCCATACCGAACATTATAATTTGAATAAGCGGGGTAATTAACAATGCCAATTCAAAATTATTGATTTTATCAAAAAGAAAAGGATAATACATGGCTGTGGTCACTACTGCTAAAATTGAAATAGTAAATGAAAGCCCCTTTACCGATGGATAACCCCGTACACCAAAGGCTAGTAATAGGAAAAAGATAATAAAAAAAGGACCTGCCTGACTAATACTACCTATTATACTAATTAATACGGCAACCAGTAAAGAAATAACAGATCCAATAAGAGACCACTTGTATGTTATCGTAGAATTCATTCATTAAAATATTAGGTTGTTACTATTTTTTTTCAGTCTTGTTATAGTTTAAATGACTGTCTTGCCAGTAATTTCCATTTCCGGCCATCCTTTCGCCAAATCATTAAATTTCCTATTTGCAAATGCCCTTCATCCTGTTGATTCTGGTAATCCGAATCCAACACATGCCTAACGATGGCAATATCATCCACCATTTGAACTGAGAGCTCGGACATATCAATAGTTACAAAACGGAAAGAACCATTCATTACTCCTTCAATAAATTCATTTTTATCCTGAACCGAGCCATCGGAATGACCATAACTCAAATCTTCTGAAGTCATTTTTTTGAGCCCGCTTTTATTCAAGTGAATTAAGGCATTATTAAAATCTTCAACAATAGACACAATTTCCTGACTATCGGACTCCTCTGGCTCTTTGGGACTAAAAATCATAAAAACCACCAGTCCGAAAAACATTGTATACTTAATTAATCCATCCATATCATTCTAAATTTGACGAGGTTTTATTATTTGGTACATTTCGATGCCAATAGGATGCTAACGCTGAGCCTGTGATATTCATTAACGGACCGAACACCCCGGCAGCAAGTCCAAGTGTGGCAATTTTCCCCATTTCTTTTGCAATTCCGGAGGCTAATCCACCATTTTGCATCCCGACTTCAAAAGATAGTGTCCGACAATCCCTTTCGCTCAATCTAAATATCCTGCCAGCCCAATAGCCCAAAAGATATCCCAATGCATTATGAATAAAAACCAATAATATCAATAAAAGTCCCATGCTTAATAAGCTGTCCCTCCCTGCGGCAGTGATAATGACAATAATTACTGCAATCCCAAACATCGAAATTAAAGGCATTATTTCATTAATCCATTTCACTTTGTTCTTAAATACCTTGTTGAAGATTAAACCGGCGCCGATAGGGAAAATGACCATTTTAACAATCCCCCACATCATAGCCATCATGTCAATTTCTACAAATGCTCCTGCCAAAACTTGCATCAATAAGGGGGTTAAAAAAGGAGCTAAGAGGGTCGATACCGTAGTGATGGTGATAGATAGTGCTAAATTAGCATTCGCTAAATAACTCATTACGTTGGAGGCAAGACCGCTCGGAGAACATCCAATAAGAATAAGACCTGCCGCAATTTCGGGTGGAAAACCACTCAAATTTGCTAAAACCAATCCCAAAATTGGCATAATCGTTATTTGACACATAACTCCTATCCCTACCCCTTTGGGAGATTTAATCACGCCGATAAAGTCTTTAATACTCATGGACGACCCCATACCAAACATAATAATCTGGATCAGAGGAATGATGAGATTAGACAATTTAAAGCCATTAAACACAACAAAGTTAGAGGGATAATATAGAGCCAACGTCACAGCAGAAAATATGATTAAAGAATAGGAATAGCCTTTAAGAATTTGATACTTTCTAAAGCCAATAGCTAAGAACAGAAAAAAACCGATAAAAAAAGGACCTGCATGTTCAATGTTATTAGCTAATCCTAAAACAATGCCAACTACTCCACATACAATGGCAACTATTATAAATGTCTTGTGTAAGTTCACAATTTTACTTCTTTGATTTTGAGGTTCTATTCTTTCATTTCAACAATCATTTCAATCTCTACAGGTATATTTCTCGGAAGAGATCCCAAACCAATAGCAGATCGAGCATGTTTACCATTCTCTCCGAACACTTCTACCATAAGGTCAGAAAAACCATTTATTACCTGCGAATGATTATCAAAAGAGGGTGTGGCATTAACCATCCCTAATACTTTTACAATTCTTTTAACATTGTTCAAATTGCCCACTTCGGCCTTCAAAGCTTCCAGTAAATTGATCCCTGTCAATCGGGCCGCTTCCTGAGCCTGCTCAAGGTTAAAGACCTCACCTACTTTTCCTATCATATATTTTCCATTGGCCTGGAGTGGCCCATGACCTGAAAGATATACCATTTTACCTACCCGGACTGCACCGACAAAATTAGCAGTTGGAGGTCCTGGGGTCCGAAGCGAAATACCAAGTTCCTGTATTCGCGTTTCAGGATCTGTAGCCTGAGAATAAGAGAATTGAGGAAACACAATACATAAAAGAATGAGTACACAAAATGAATTGAAAATTTTAATCATCATATTATATATTTTAACAACTTTGATTATTGAAAAACCTGTAATAAGAAACATAATACATCATTTCCCTTCAGTGACTTTTTTAATTAATCGAAGCCAGTTTAATCCCATTATTTTATCAATTCTTGATTGAGAATACCCTTTATCTTTCAAAGCAATAAACATTTGAGGATAATCACTTGCATCTTTCATTTCCTTTGGTAAAGATAGCCCACCATCAAAATCAGAGCCCAATGCAACATGATCTTCTCCGACTAGCTGTACTCCATAATCAATAGCTTCGACAAAGTCATGAACACTCATTTTGTATTCTTCAGGAATTACTTGATGAGAAACAAAGGGCAAATCCTTGGCTACCTCTTTATCCGCCTCCTCAATTGATTTTACATCTTTCGGTTTTTCAATTAAAGCCAGGGCATTGGGCTTTGAAGTTTCCCAGTTATAATACTTGGGATAATTGAAATAGTGACCGAATTGTAATGCAATAACACCGCCCCTTGATGCTACAGCTTTAGCAGCCTCATCGGAAATATTCCTTTTAATATCTATCATTCCTCGGAAGCCTCCATGGGTATATGCTACGGGTTGACGACTCGCCTCAGCTATCTGAACTATTGCTTCCGATGAGGCATGGGCTACATTGATGACCATCCCGAGATCATTCATCTCTGCAATAATCTCCCGGCCTTTGTTATTAATCCCATTCCACAACCGTTCGCCTGAACAAGCGTCAATAAAGCTGTTGGATTCGTTATGTGCAGTTAGTTGCATTGATCTCAATCCCAATCGATATAGTGCTCTCAGGAGATATAGGTCTCCCTCCATATCATAACTTCCCTCCAGATCCAAAAAAGCCGCAATTTTATTTCTTTTATTAATATCCACAATTTCGGTCGCATTTGTTGCCAACTCAATTATGTCGCTATTCTTTTGTATCTGTTCAAGTGCAAGTTCAATTACTCGAAAGGTGTTCTTTACTTCAAAATGCCTGGGATAATATACCTCTGGGGTATACACTGAAAAGAACATAGCATTAATTTTCCCATCTTTAATTCTGGGTAAATCTACCATACCGTCAGAATATCTTTGCCCGATATCAAGTCCTTCCAAAAGTTGTCTGGACATTACATGTATGTGTCCGTCCATTACAAACTTCGGATAATGAATCCCGGATGATTCATGTAAGGAAGTTATAGAACTTTTTTCTAACAAATCCACATTGGATAAAGCCGTTTTTGTAAATGCATTCCCGGCCAAAGGCATTAAAGCCAAATTTTTAATTAATTTTCTACGGTTCATATTTTCATTTTAAAGACACCACATTGACACAAAATCATTCTATTTATTCTTAAAGCGATCCGGTATGACAAACTCATACCCTTTTGGTGGCCACGGACCTAAACTCTGTCCTCTGGGACCTGTAAGTGAAGGTCTGATGGAGTGGTAATCCTCTACATTATAATTTATATTCAAAAAAGGCGTTTCTTTTGCTTCTCCTTCATGAGCTGACCGAATGGCCAAATCAATTACACAACTGGTCAAAACATTCCGCTCTATAGGGACAGGGGGTTTCCCATTTACGAGTAATTCCTGAATATTGAGATCCAAATAACTAAAAGCCGCATATACCGGAGTGGTTTGATCGTAAACAAATTCTGTTGCTACGGTCTTACCATCAGCTATAGCAGCATATGCCCACCCCCTGTTTACATATTCATCCAACATAAGACAAGCCCCCCTGGTTCCATCGTTATAATGAACAACTACAGCGGAAGGATCTTTAACTAATTCTCGCATTGAACCATCGGCTTTGCTTTTTATTGTATCGCAAGCAGAATCGACCAAATCCTGTGAGATTTTTCCTGAATCCAGGGCATCCCAGACCTGCCTTCCTCTAAGACCCTCAACCATAGAGACACCTGTTTCACCACCAGCCCTGCGTTCAACCATACATTGGAGAATTTCTACGACGTGAAAGCCATATGCATCAAGAGAAGCATACCCTATAGCTACCGCATCCGAGATTTTCGTACCAAGCGGATGTACTAAATTGGGATTACGCCACCAATACGGGGCTGAGGAACCAGCCATCATAGGGACATTTAACTCCCTGGCGCGGTTATATATCCACATCGTATCCAACCAACTATAAGACAGCGCCTTATCAGAAAATACAGGAACCGACTTGTTGGATGCATCAAATACCCTAAAGATTTGTTCCAAATAATGCATTCTAGGATATAATTTTTGTCCGAGACGATTATAGGGATAATCTCCGTGCTCTCCGATATAAATGATTCCATCTACAGCCAATTTCTCTTCCCCCATCATTAATGCATCTGCAACGGTAGGATATATTTCGATATCATTCATTTTAGCAATCCGGACACCAATGTCTTTTGGTCCGGTTTGTTCTAGAAACATAGATGTAATTTTCACCTTTGGTGATAACATCCCATCATCCGTAGGAAACCCAACAAAGAATTTAGTTCCGATCACATCTGCATGAGAAAGTCTAAAATAGGATTGGCATATCAACGCTATCTTAAGGGTATTATCATCATCCGTCATGGCAGATGCATTTGCAGAATTATTATCGATATCTTTCCCATTTGCTAAATAAGGAAACGCAGATAAGCCAATCATTCCAACCAATGATTTTTCCATAAAATCGCGTCGAGTCTGGCTAATTATTCTAGGTTTCATACACATAAAAATTTTACTTAATAATTTTAATTAATAGTACTTTGACCTGTTCTGACTTTTGTTACCTCTTTGGTTCTTACGGCACTCGAAGTATTACCAAAATTTAGCCGGATGTAGGATAATATCCTGGCAATTTCACCGTCAGAAAGTGCATTAAAAGCAGGCATTACCCCCGTGTATTTTTTACCCTTTACTTCAATAGAACCCTGTAAGCCATTCAATACTATATCAATCAAATCACTTTTATCTCCGGATACCCATTCTGACTCTTCAATAGGTGGAAACCTGAGCCCATCTCCCTTACCGTCTTTTTGATGACAAGAGCTACAATGGATGTTGTAAAGATTTTCACCCACTGCGGGCTTGCCCATACTGAAATCATCCTTGGTTTTATCAGGTGTCTTTATATTTAATAACTGCCTTTTACGTTCCATACCAGCTAACTGCTCTGCACCAAACTGTTTTTTGTCTCCATTGAACAAAATCCGCCAGATTTTTCCTTTGTTACTATCCGTCACATAAAGAGACCCATCTGGACCCATAGCAAGTCCCATGGGGCGATAAGCAAACTCACTTGAACTTAGTACTGTATCTCGTCCTGCAAAACCATCGGCAAAAATCTCCCATGGTCCTGAGGGTTTTCCCTTTTCAAATGGAACAAAACAAATCATATTTCCCGCCATCGGATAGGGTGCTCGAATGTTCGAACCATGAAAAGCGATAAAAGCCCCATTTTTATATCGGTCCGGAAATTGATCTCCTGTATAGAACAGCATATCCATGGGTGCATAATGCCCCGGAAAACCTATCAGTGGTTGCAAATAATCCTTCCCGTTTCCTTCCTTTTTACCATCTCCCCCATATTCTGGCATCAGAATTTTTTTCCCCTGAATCTGATCGTAGTAGTAATATGGCCAACCAGCATCTGAACCTTCAGGTATTTCAAAAAACTCTTCAGCCGGCAACATGGCGTTGTCCCAGGCATCATATAGTTCTGGCCATGAATTTAGGAACCCGTCTCTCCCATGCTGAACGGCATACAGAGTGCTATTAGTACGATTCCAATCCAATGCCAGAATGCTTCTCAATCCTGTCGCATATCTGACTCCATCCTTTTGGGTCTGATTTTTCTTACTCGCATCAAATTTCCAAATTCCGGCATGCTCTTCCAATTCCGGACAAGGATCCATACCTAGTGATCCAGGAACCCTTGTTTCTATACGGCAAACATCTCCCGGAGCGCCATATGGAACATACATATTCCCTTCTGTATCGAAGGTCATAGCTTTGGCAATATGCTCATATCCATGAACGCTGTTTTCATAATCATCGGTCAGTATAACCTCGATCTCACTTTCAGGAACCAATTTACCTGGTGTCAACTTATTGCGATATATCGCATAGTCTGAACCAAAATACAAGTAGTCATTATATATACGCATTCCAGTAGCACCATACGTACTTTTCGCTTCATAATCACCAAAATACACAACGCTGTCCGCTGTACCATTCCCATCGGTATCTCTTAGTGCAACATTTCCTTTGTTTCTGTCCAGCGTACGCGTTAATTTGACATAAATATCACCATTTGTGTTCACAGCAATATGTCTGGCAAAACCGATACTATCCACCACAGCTATTGCATCAAAACCATCGGGCAAGTTTAAACCTCCATTATCAGTGTCTCCATGAAGTAACTCATTGTTGCTATTACATTGTACAAAACATAGCATGTACAATGGGAATCCCACCACAACTAAAATCCTTCTTACTTTTGACATTTTCAAAATAAAAATATTAACAATTTTATTGATATTATTAAAATGTAACCTATCTGCACTCTCTGTAGGACCAATTGAACCTTTTCCACTTATGTTTTTGCGTCCTGGACTTTTACTCGCAAATTAGAAATAGTCTCTATATCATTACCAGGTTGTCCAAATCAGCTTCTATATAAATCATTGAAATTTCATAATCATACTAAATCACCATAAGACAAACCCATTTCTTTCGCAATCTTATAAAGCCCTAACACAATTTTTTTTAAAACACCAATTACTCAAAACCAATAATCCAACCCGATAGATGCGTGCCTTATCCGGCCTGGTAAATTGTAATTTTCTTCTCCCCATGAAATTGTGGTCAACAAAATCCCATTGTAGGAATGAAGGAGCCAATCACACAACATTTTATCGTGTAAATGACTCCAAATATTAACTATCTTTCATTCCCAATCGGTATTTTTTCAATAATGTAAACGGAACGCGTTCAACACTAAATCAATAATTATTTTACTACAGACATTTTATGAACTTGTGTCAAGTTATTATCAGCCACTATTTTACAGAAATACATGCCCGGAGATAAACTGTCACTGTTAAATTCAAGTTGATGAGTACCCGCAACCTGATTTCGATCAATTAATGTCGCGACTTCTATCCCTGAGATATTAATGATTTTTATAGTTACATGGCTACTATTAGGTAACTCATATTTTATCATGGTACTTGAACTAAATGGATCCGGATAATTATACAATTTAAAGTCAAATTTCTCAGGTTGTAATGAACTTGTTAAAAGGGGATTTGGAAGACCATCTTTCCAGGCTTGAACCACTTCCTCTCCAAACCAGTTAAGATCTCCAAGAGGATATCCGTCATCTCCTAAATTCCAAATTTCTTCATTGGTTGGTTTCAAATCAAACGGTAACGGCCAGATCCACACTCCACGTTCTTCTCCTCCAGGTCGCCATGCGATTTCCACATTATCCAGATCTGTATCCATACGTGCAATCCGCTGTTCAAAAGAAGTCGTATAAACTCCATCTTCCAAATCAATGCCCGGATCTATTTCAGTTCCATTCTCTTGTAACCAATTATTCGCAATCGTCCAATCAAACTCTTCTGCTAAATCCCACACACTGGCTGCGGTAAAAGTCATCGGGGTTACGTTGTTTGCTTCATGAAATGCCTGGACAGTAGGGCTCAACATCTGCAAATTGTTAACAACATTTACGAGTCGGCCATCGGTAGAATCCAGCGCATGTGGATAAACACACCAATTACCGGACATACTATCTTCTCCATATGCCCAGTCGATAAAATCGCCAGCCCAAATGGTATCTTGATTTTCATTGGTACGAACCCCTACATATCCCCTAATCTCAGCATCATAAAAAAGGCTGTTTTTTAATTCAAAGTCTTTGTCCGTTACAGGAAAGAATTGGTCTCCCCATGTAGCTATATAAGAGTTGTGATTCATAAACTGACCACCATTAGGACCTGAACCCGCATTACCAAAAATACGTCCACCTACGAAATAGGTATTGTTGGTATTCTCAACAATATGGTTGTCTCCCCCAAATATAGGGCCATAACCGACTGAATTATCCCAAATGGGTCCCCCCTGATTGAAATAAATATTGTTCTCCTGAATAAGGTGTAAACCATTATTTCCTCCAGTATTTATTTGGAAACGAACACTTTGATAAACACAACCATCTATCCTGACTGTTAAATCTTCTGCAAGAACCCGGATAAATCCATTGGCTTGTTGTCCATCAAATGTCATTCCCTGCACACCTATATTCATTAACGTAAAATCCGCAGATAGCGCCACCATATATTGACCTGCAGCCTCTCCCGGATCAGCAAAAAGACTAATTACAGCAGGTGGATCTTCCTCTGGACCTGCTTCTCCGATAATGACAGTGGGAACTGTAATCTCCACCTCCTGGTCAACTACATAAGATCCACCCCTTAGAAGTAGTAAGGTATCCCCTGGATTCGCTGCAACAGCATCATTCAAGGTATTAAAGCCAGGTTCAACGGTAACTCTCGTCTGTCCATTTACGAGACCAAACGTCAGCATCATCAGTGATGCACACACAAAGCTTATTCTCTTAATTTTTAGTAAATTTTTTTTCATTTCATATGATTTTTATAATAAATAATAATATCCTATCCTCTAAATTTTAACATTAAAAACAATTCATATTTTAATTCCTGGTCGTCTCATTGAATTCATAGTACTTATTAGAATTTAAACCTAACACCAATATCTCCTGAAACACCATAGAGCTCCTGTCTTGTTACTCGGTCGGGATAATGTGTTAAGATGTTACGGTCTCTATTGTTTGTTATATTATTGACATTTAAATAAATAGCTAAACCAGGAATTTTCTCTATTTTTTGAGAAAGCTGCATATCCAACCTAAGTAATTCGTCCTTATCTACGTCCAATGTCAAGTTACTCGCCTGCGCGGTAGTAATGGTACCACTCTGATAGTACGCAGAAATCCTTCCGGCAAATCCGCCCAACTCATATCCTAGTGCTATGTTTCCAATTACATCGGGCATCCCTATTACCTTGTTGACACGAAAATCGTCTTTCCCTTCTGTTTTCCGGAAAGGAGGTTCAGAGATGGCAACCGTGGTAAAACTATAAAATGGGTATTTCGTTTCAGACTCCATAAGGGTTAAATTCAGATTAAGAACTATACCGTGCAAAGGTTTGGGGAGATAAGAGAAGTGGGTTTGCCAATCCAATTCCAGTCCCCTTGCAAATCCATCATGTAGATTGTTCTGAGGGAACGTGTAATTTTTATTCCTAAAAACCTCCGTCAGCCCATACTGTTCAGGATTAATAACACGTACTGTATAATCAAGCACCTGGTCAGTCAACTGTTTATAAAAGGCACCCACCGTAAACAAACCCGATTTACGTGTATAAAAGGACAAGTATAAATCGAGATTATAATTGGTTTGAGGCCTGAGAAAAATGTCTCCGGTTACTAAATCCAGATTCGCATTTTTGTAGTATCGGGGACTCATCTGCGTAAATCCTGGTCTCGTAGTAGTTTTGGTAGCTGCCAAACGAATATCAAACCACTCAAAAGGTTTTACCTTTAAATGCAACATTGGATAAAACTGATCATAAAAATGTCCGGCAGAAGTATCTCTTATAATTCCTTGTGTCTCGTAGGGACCATATCCAATAGTGGAAGAGGCCCACTTAGCGGTAGTAGAATAATCATATTTTTCAAATCGGATACCTGGTGTAAATGTAATCAACTGGCCAATATCAAATCCTGCCATCACATAGCCGGCAAAGTATTGCTCACTATTTGTATAATCATTCACATCCGTTGTCAACCTTTTGTTCAACAAATCATTTACTGAGTTCGCGGCTACTCTTACTCTGTCAAAATTGGGTTCCATATAGGTCTTAAGACCAAACATTGAAAAGTCCTGTACAGTCGTCCCGGAAGCAAAGACCTTGTGACTTATGTTACCATCGGGAATAAAGGTCCACCCAAAATCCGGCATTCTCTGTTTAATTTCATCCGCTACATTGTCTCCATTTTGAAATTGGAAACCTGTAGCCCTGAAATTTGCATCATTTCCACGACTTAAATCTCTGAACTTACCTCCGAATTTAAAATAGGCACTAATATTATTCCCTAAATTAAATGGTACTTTTATATCTAACCTGGCGGCAAGTTCTTCTGAATAAGTCTTCGTTCTGGTCACTCCCAGGGTAGAGGCACCCGTAACATCCAGATCATGCGTTGCCAGCCCAACAAGATCATTGATGGTACTGGTAGTATCAATTGTTCCAGCCCCGGAAACTGCCTCCCTGTTAATGGCTGAATAACTGAGTCTTTCCGGAGTTTCAGTATCCCGGTTGGATTTAGACACAGACCATTCTACATTGGCTCCAAAAATATTATGTTCTCCACCCACACCTTGCAAAAAGCTCTGCTGAACACTTTTATCGAAAGATGCACTGTAAGTCACGCTGGCGGCAGTAGTATAATTATTGCTTACCGTATAATTTTCTGAATCGAACTTACTGAAAAATGCCTGATAATAAAGTTTACCATTTTTTAGTTTAAAGTCGGTGTATAAAGTAGCACCATATCGGTTGTTTTGATTTTCAGTCCTATCTAATGCTGAGCTGGTAATTCTAACAGGTAAAACTTCATTCGAATTCTCAGAACTACCTATCGATTGATATCCCGCTGTCAACACATCACGCCCTCTGTCCTTTTTATCATAATTCAAGCTCAACATCACGCCAAGTTTATCATCAAAAAACCGATTACTCAAAAGGGCGTTCACATCATGCATTTTAAATGAATTGGTAAATCCATTATAGCCTGTCCGAAGCCAAATATCCTTTTTAAATCCCGGCTCGGCCCCCCGCATTTTAAATTCAATATTCCCTCCAAGTACATCCGCATCCTGGTCCGGCAAAAAAGCCTTACTAAGTTCAATGCTTCCGATCATAGAGGAAGCTATTGAACCTAAACCACCATCCAATCGCATTCCGTTTACAAACATAGTATTTGAGCTGACACCACGGACTTTTACCGCTACGGCTTCTCCTCCATCCCTTGTCACAGAAACCCCTGGTAGACGGGCCAGTGCTTCAGCCGCATTGGCATCTGGCAATTCCCGAATCTTTTGTTCTGAAACCACGTTTTTGATATTCGTAGATGACAATTGCGTATTAATAGCTTTCGCTTGTCCCAATGCCATAGCAGTAATAGTTACTTCTTTTCCCACAATACTGGTAAAAGTCAATCCAAAATCCTGCTCTGTCACCTGTCCGGATTGCACCTCTATCGTTTTTGACATTTTTTCATATCCGATATAAGAGATTACCAGATCGTATGTTCCCGGAGGGACATTTACAATGGAATAAAACCCATTATCTTCAGAAATTCCACCCATCGCCGTACCTTCTATATGAGCCGTGGCATAAGATATTGGCTCACCTGACTTTGCATCGCGAATTACTCCTTGAATCTCACCGTGATCTTGTGCAAAAATAAACATTGACACAAGCATTAACTCTATTGTAAAAATTAGTTTCATAGTCACATTTTATTGAATGTCAATTATTGATTTATTAGTAAACAAACTTTTTCTTACGTCATCTTCACTTCCAAAAAGATCTGAGTGAAATAACGTTTTTCGTAAAAACTGAAATGTATTCTTCATGTTATTAATGTTTTTGGGGCAATACTATCTACCCCCAATTACTGCCATCTTTAGCATTGGGTACCTATATGATTATTGCGCTTGTTTCAAAATTATATTAGCATATATCTAATCTTTCATATATCTATTCTTTTACGTCCCACCATAGGCGAGTACTTACTTTATCCTCACCTGAATCTAATAGTTGTATCGCCTCCTCAACTGCAGGACCGTTTGTATGTTTTGCAAGATCCGGGAATACGATCCTTCTAATCATTTGATTTCTAGGCATATCGGGATTGTCGGAATGTATCAAAGGGTACATCCGGGGATATCCTGTTCTTCGCATCTCTGCCCATGCTTCCATATCACTTGGAAAAAGGGCAATCCATTTTTGTGTTCCAATTTGCTCGCGTTGTTCCTCTTCACTCTCAGAAAATTTAACGGGTATATCAGTTAAAGGAGGCGTATTCCAACCACTTTCCGGAGCCGGAGTCACGGGAAGGCTGGTTCCATTAATATATTCATCGATGACTGATTGTTCAGTTATTCCCCAGGATTGCATTGAGGTTTCGATCCCTTTCTCATACAATTCTTTAGGAGTCCCTCCCATATCCCATCCATTTAATGCACCTTCCGCACGCAAAAAATAAGTTTCCGCAGCATACATTGCCAGAAAGGGATTTTCAAACATATCATTGGGATCAAATCTTGGTCCCAGATCAGAAAGCCAATTATAGCTGTTATAGGTCATTATTTGTTCCCCGGGTATTAAACCCGCTCTCCCCCCACGGTATTCTTCATCTTCTACTGCTGGAGAAAAATATAAAGGCATCCGCGGATCCTTATATCCTTTAAAAAGGCTTTCAAAGTTGGCACTCATTCTAAATTCATTCCAGGCAGATATATAATTCAGATAATTTCTATGAGTTACACCAGCGGCCATAAAAGCATCATCCCCGGCATTCTCCATTACCCCACCTGCAAGAGCTCCCAATGCTTCCTGCCTGGCTTTAATTGGTTCCACAAATGATATTCTCAGGGCTAGTCTTAATCGTAAAGAATTAGCGAACTTCAACCATTTCCTATTATCTCCATTAAAAATATAATCACTACCATTGGTAAAAGAAGGTACTTCTATATTATCCTTTAATAGGGTAGCAGCCTCTTCTAATTCTGAAAATAAATTATAATATATGTCTTTCTGATTATCGAAAGGAACGCCCTCCCCAATGCTGTAATTCCCCACTTTAGAATAAGGAATCGGACCAAAATAATCGGTATAGCGATGATACATAAATGCTTTCCATATTCGTGCGATAGCATTCATCGTTGGCTTATCCTCTGTTTCGTCTATAATCACTGTAAGTGGTGAAATTACATTTACATAAAGTCCATTCCAGGTATTCGCCCACCATTGTTGATTCATTACGTATCGATGAGAGGAGAACGCTACCTGTGTACACGAATAATATTGACAATACATTCCTGCCGCCAGATTTTGACCTGTTTGGTAGGCCAAAGACATTCCACCATACACAGCAGTGGGAAAAAAAGCACGGACATCCAGTGGAGTAAGTTCATCCAATCCAGTAAGACTCGTATTCCTTTCTTCAAAATGTTCCGTGCATGAGTGTAAAAGCACAACAATCATGAAAAGCAATCCTATAACAGGAATTTGCCTCATTCTATATTTTTTTATTTTTGTTGAATCAATCATTTATCATTTTCATACTCATTAAAAGGACAATTGCACATTAATTCCTATACTCCTGGATGTAGGAAGAGCCGCATATTCAATAGCTCCATAATTTCCTATACCAGTAAGAACTTCAGGATCAAAAGGAGCTTCATTGTATAAGAAAAACAAATTTCTACCCACTAGAGACACCCGTAAACCCGCCAACACATTATCCTTGCTCATAACTTTATTAAAATCATACCCAATGGTCACTTCCCTCAGTCTAACATTGGTTCCCTGATATGAGTAAAATTCACCGGAAGCATATCGTTCTCCGATCAACCCAAAATAAGATTGGGGATCAATTCTCTGCGTATTCTTCTCCCCATCTACCGTATAGGCATCGAGAACAATTCCATCTTCTCTTCCCCAAAGGGATGCCTTCGAATGACCATCTGCATCTAACAAAGCTTGCGTTTGACTCGTCACTACCCCTCCCTTCCTGTAATCGATTAGAAAACTTAATTTTATTCCTTTGAATCGTAAAGTATTATTGAATCCCAGCATATAATCCGGATTGTAATTTCCCAGATATACATCCTTCCCTCCAGTCAGTAGGGGCATTCCTTCTGCGTCCACCAATGGCCTATTTTGTTCATCTCTCCTCCAACCGGTACCATAAACATCACCATAACTTCCTCCTTCATCCACTGTAACCATGACCACCCTTTCATCTGTTATAATAAATCTCTTCAAATCAGGAGACAATCTTTTTACAGTATTTATATTTTTTGAAAAATTAAAAGTTGAGCGCCAGGTAAAATTTTCCACACTCACAGGGGTGAGAAACAAAGAGGTTTCTATACCGCGATTATTAATCAAGCCTGCATTTATATATTGTGAACTAAAAAGAGAAGATGGAGGCGTAGTAATAGTAATTAACTGATTTTTTGTATCTGTTGTATAATAGGTAAAATCAAAACCTAATTTTCTATTCACAAACCACCATTCCGCACCAATCTCATAAGATGAAGTAAGTTCTGGTTTATAATCCGGAAGATTCTTTGTTGTCGGAGTTTGTATACCTCCCCCAGCGACTACAGAATAGTAATCACGAGTACGGTAGGCACCACCTCCGTTTCCCGATTCTGCATACGAGAGTCTGATTTTACCATAATTAACCCAAGAGGGCAGATTCACCATTTCCGAGACCAACCAAGAGATCCCAATGGAAGGATAAAAATAAGACCAATTGTCTTTGGGTAAAGCGGAAGACCAATCATTTCTGGCCGTAAGATCTAAATAAAGATAATCTCTATATGAAAGAGTGGCAAGTCCGTATAAGGATTGAACTTGCGGTGACTTTGAAGCTGATTGGGATGAAATCGGATTTTTTGCATTCGACAAAAAGAAATAGTTTACTTTATACAAGCCATTTGCATCAGTTGTTGAGGAATTTGCATTGCCCTGACGCATTGAAGCACCGGCTCGCAAGTCCAATCTCAATTCATCTGATATTCTTCGATCTAACATTGTGAGTAAAGCATCTATATTCGTTGATTCTCTAAAATAATCACCTACACTTAGGTTAGAACCCAGTCCAAAAGCCTGGTAGGTATCGTTATAGAAACGATCATCAATTTTTTCAAATGTGCGATCAATATTTGCTCTTACCATTAAATCCAACCAATCTGTAAATTGGTAACGGGCTTGAATCAACCCCAGCACCCTATCCTTTTTTTCAAAAAATAGTACCCGATTTAAACCCCAATAAGGATTCTCTAAAATTGCCGAATTTGGCTTCCAATAGTTCTGTCGTTCTACTCCAGATTCATCAAAATAATTAAACTCTTTCATTTTATCAAGAGGAATTGAAAGTGGAGCACGATAAATAGAGGCAAGAGCATACCCTCTTTCACCGGTATGAGGCATATTATCAATCTCTTGTGATATGTACGTCAATTTGGTAGTTAAAGAAAGTTTGTCATTTATTTCATTATCAATTTTAAGATCAAGATTATGCCGGACCATATCATTATTTGGCATAATTCCACCAGCTGTCACATTCCCATAGGAAAAAAAGGTTCTCATTTTGTCATTGCCTCCGGTAACAGAAAAACTATTATTGTAAGTAATTCCAGTTCTGAAAAAATTGGCCATATTATCGGTGTGGTTACTATAAGGTACTTTATCTCCATTCCACAAGACCACTTCTCTTCCATCAGCTTTCGCACCATAACTATGTTCAGAATTAGGGGAATATACACCGCCATCCCCCTGCCCGTATTGCGATTGGAATTCCGGGAGATAAAAAGCCCTGTCAAAAATAACACTTCCGTTATACTCAAGTTGAATTTTACCCGCTTTTCCGCTCTTTGTATTGATGACAATAACTCCGTTTTGTCCGGCACTTCCATACAGAGCAGCAGCTGAGGCTCCTTTGAGTACGGTCATACTTTCAATATTGTCCGGGTTGAGCATTGAAATTCCCCCTCCTCCATCTCGACCTCCGAAATCACCCCCTCCCGAGGATCGCCGACCCGTATTCAATGGAACGCCATCTATAATGTATAATGGCTCATTTTCACCAGTGATAGATCTGTTACCTCTCAGTATTACTTTGGAAGAGCCACCTGGTCCGGTAGCACTTCGCGAAATCACGGCCCCGGCAATTTTTCCTTGTAGAGAATTTACTACATTGATTTCCTTTGCCACTGAAAAATCATTGTTATCAACCTTCTGAGCCGCATAGGTCAAAGATTTTTCATCCCGCTTAATTCCGAGCGCGGTCACCACAATTTCATCAAGCTTCTGGGCATTGGAAGATAATCTAATATCAATGGATGACCTTCCGGAAACCTTTACTTCTTCCGATCGATATCCTATACTCGTAATAGTCAAAACAGCATTTTGACCTACATCTTCCAAAAGGAAACTCCCATCAAAGTCAGTAGCTGTCCCCTTTTTCGTTCCTTTTACGATTACATTGGCCCCAACCAAAGGACCACCGTATTCATTTACTATAGTTCCAGATATATTTAACACTAAACGCTTATTGAAGATTTTACGTAATTCTTTTGTTTTCAACAAGCCTACTTCCTTATTATTTGCCCGAATTTTACTCTTTTTACTTTCTACCTCGATCATTCCTTCCATGTGGCGAATCATCTCTTCCATGGAATTAACATCGTCTTCATTGTTTTGGTATATGATGACATACCGCTTCTGAATAATACGGTATTTCAAATTGGTGTCCTCCAACACAAAAGCCACTGCATCATCGACATTCGGAATTTCCGTATAACTTTTTTCTACCGTAAGGCCTTCAACCAGTGCCCGGTCAAAAGTAAAAAACACGTTGAACCTAGCACTAATATCCCGGATTGCTTCCATAAAAGAAATATCATCACTCTCTTCTGTATTTACATTCTCTCCCTGGACTTGGGGCATCTGTAAACAGAACAGAAATGATATTAATAAAGAAATCATTACCTTTATTTGAGTAAAATAAGTTAATTTCACCTTCAAATCTATTAAATAGGTTTTCTAATGCTGGGTAAGCTTTTCTTCGAAAAGGATAAAGCCGCCAAACTTTGACTCCCTTTCACCAAAAGGTAAGCTTACTCACTTTTAATTCTTAATTCATTTTTTTCATTTTCTTCGAATTTTACTCCCAGCGATAATTCAACGGCTTCCAACGCTACTTCCCAATCTTCGAATGGAATACCGGCAAACATCTTACGGGATAATAATTTTTTGTCGTCTATAATAAATTTCTTTCCGTATAAATCCTCCATTTTTTTAAACATCTCATCTACCTTGACTTCCTCAAATCGTAATACCCCATTAACCCAGTCAATAGATTCGTCAATTTCCTCAACCTTTTCTTTAACCAATGTATTCGATTTCTTTGAATAATCCACCCGATCCCCGGGGACCATACTCAAGATATTCTCTTCCTGACGGTCAAGGTTGAGCTCGATCTTTCCCGATTGTAAGAATACATCCGTTACATCACGTCTGCTATTTACATTGAATGAAGTCCCCAGGACTTTGATCTTTAATTCATTTGTCTTTACTTCAAAAGCAATATCTTCCTCCAAATGCACCACATCAAAAAAAGCTTCACCCTTTAACTCCACATTCCTAATTTCCTCACGCTCCCAGCTACCATTCCAACTCAAGGTAGAATTGGCATTTAGAATAACTGTGCTACCATCTTCAAGAACAATATTTTGAGTTTCACCAAAGCCCGTCCGATATTCTACGATATCCGTACCGGTGAATTGGGACAAACCATAGCCAATAGATATCAAAATCACTAAAGATGCTGCCGCATAATACCATATTTTTGGCATTAGGCTTTTCTTACTTTGTACTTCCCGGTCATCATCTTTACCTTCTACCTTTGATACAAACTTTTCCCAATTTATCCCCCTTTCCTCAACGGTCAGATCTTCTAGTTCCCAATATTTCTCCATATACTTTCTCAATTGTCCTGTATTTTCCGATTGCTGCACCCATTCCATTAGTTCCTTATACTCTGCCTCAGAAATACGATTCTCGAGAAACTTTTTGTATAATTCCAAATATTGTATTCTACCCACTTTTTTTTAATTGTATCCCTAAATTATATAACCAAGTCGAAAAAACATCTAAACAGGACTAGTTGTTTTTTCATTATTTTTTATTTAAATTACACAACTGATTATATCTATGTGAAGATGGAGAAGAATAATAGTATTAAATCTCTTAAAAATAATGCTTCAATTGAAGAACTTTTTAAAGCCTACCACACACAGGTCTTTGGTTTTGCTTTTAAAAACCTAAAATCAAAAAGTGCAGCGAACGATATTGTCCAGGAAGTTTTTCTTGCCCTTTGTCAAAAGGACCTTTCGAAAATAAATAATATTCGTTCCTTTATCTTCCAAATCACTCACCACAAAGTGATCGATCTCCTACGAAAGAGGGCAAAAGATCAAAATTTAAGAAAAGAAATGTGGGATGTAATCTCTCAAAAACAAGTTTCCACCTTTGACCAAATTCTCAAAAAAGAATACGATAATACCCTGGAAAAAGCCATCAATCAACTCACACCTCAACAAAAAATTATTTTTGAAATGAGCCGTGAGGAAGGATTATCACATAGAAAAATTGCCCAAAAATTGGAACTTTCACCCAATACTGTCAAAAACCACATGGTTGCAGCTTTGAAGACCTTAAAGAAGTATGTTCAATTGGACTCGGATATCGTACTTACTATTGTCCTTGCCATGACTTGGCTTTCAGGTATCATCTGAAATTACCTTATCTGTACTTTTCCTAGAATCTTTACTACATGCTTTTGTTTCATTTTAATACAGGTAGGTATTAGTCCTAATAATACTTGAATAACGTTTAAAGAACATCGATAGATGTTTTGCAAATAATTGATATACAATGTATTATTTAATAATTGTTCATTTTTTTTGAGTACCACCCGATGATGAATTTCGGGACAGGCGGCGAAAACAAGCCAAAAGCCCCAACCACGGATCTAGACGGGCAAGCTGGGCCCAGCCCTGGCTGGGATCTCAATCCTATTAAACTAAGGTTTCCTCGATTTTAAATATACCTCTTTTGGGGCTTTTTTCGATCTTGTTACTTTCAGATTTGTACAAGGGTACAAGGCGTAATCAATTTTTATTTCGTAACATATTTTTGTCGCTTTGTCTTGAAACAAAGAGACGAAAATTCAAGAAAAATTAATCGCTTTCGCACAAAGCTGGGCTCATCCCACCCTCGAGGCGGAGCTCTCTCCCGATATGTATCGCATTAGGAAGAATTAAGATTTAACAAATATATTTTTTCACAATGTGAAGTTCGCTTTTTGTCTTTAGAGTAGGAGGCAAAATAGCGTATAAATTGGTGGACAAAATCAGTATTTTGGATTTGTGCTAGGGTTGTTCCATGTTTAGCGAAG
>NZ_JAJSLW010000080.1 GCF_021729145.1 Membranihabitans maritimus
TTCAATTTCTCATAGTAGTGGGCTTCTACTTCTTCATGTTCTAAGAAGAACTCATGTAATTTCTCGATGTCATATGCATACTCTCCACACAATACATCACCCCCTAATACATTCTCTACCTGGCCTTCTGCAAATCCTAAGTCTACCAATAAGTCTACCCAGTTATCATATTCTTTTCCATTGGAACATAAGTCCACACAAGCCGTATCTGCCCACCAGTCTACTCTCCGCGCCAAGCGCAAACTAATTCCACAGTTATCCCAACTGCCTTCGTCCATTTCTTCTGCTTCCACCCACGCTACTTTGTTCGTCAAACTTACCCGTATTTCATCATCTACTACTACCGTAGGAGGCGTAGCATCTTTTATCTCTATAAATTTATACCATTCACTCACATTCCAGCAACTGTCCG
>NZ_JAJSLW010000081.1 GCF_021729145.1 Membranihabitans maritimus
TCTGACTTCGAAAGTGATAAGAAGAAGGTTGCTGTATTGTCTCAATGGTTGACGTTGATCGATACGATTGGCCCCATCTTTGATTTTTGTTATCCCATTGGATTTAGTGAAGACGATGTAGATTGCAGAGATAAAAGATGTCTTCTTACAACTGAATGGGATCATGAAAGAATTTTAAATTCAATTCAAAATGGAACTCAAAACTTACAGGCAAAAAGATGGGAGTTTTGTAATGCTACAGTATACACTACAGGTAGCCACGATTGCGCTGCTGATATATATGTTCCCAGTGTAACATTAAAAGATGAGTGCAGCGGAGTACATCATGTAAAAGCGATGGTGAACGGTCGAGCAGTATGGTTGGAGCGGGTATCAGAAGCAAACGGTTTTGTGACCTTTGCCCA
>NZ_JAJSLW010000082.1 GCF_021729145.1 Membranihabitans maritimus
AATTTGAAATCCTATGTGACCCGGGCCGATAAATATGAGCCGGATTTTAATGCCTTGTGTGTGCAATTGGCGACCTACTATCAAATTGATTTGCAAGCTACCCGGGTACGTAAACCCAAAGACAAGGCCAGTGTAGAAAATCTGGTATCGACTATTTATAACCGCATATATGGTCCGCTTCGCAACGAAATTTTCCACAGCCCGGACGCTTTAAATGAAGGCATCATTCAATCGCTCAAAGACCACAATAACCGGCCGTATCAACAAAAACCCGGCTGCCGATCTTCCGAGTTCCAGTCGGTTGAATGGCCTGAGATGAAGGCCTTGCCCCCGGACTTATTTGAGATCAAAAAAACGACCCGTTCCAAGGTCCGCCGGGACTATCATGTTTTTATCGGAGA
>NZ_JAJSLW010000083.1 GCF_021729145.1 Membranihabitans maritimus
TATTATGTCGGCCAATCTATTGATGTAGACAATAGAATATACCAACATAACTTTGATGATTCCAATTCTTTCACCTCCAAATACCGTCCCTGGAAATTAGCCCGGTCAATTCCTCTACCCAATCGATCTTCCGCATTAAAAATTGAACGACTTATTAAAAAACGTAAAAGTAAGTCTTTCATCTAATGGATCATCTCTCATCACAATCCCAGGTCTTTTCTCCTCAGTAAAATTAATACCTCTGGTTAGAGCGGTCCCGCAAACATGCGGGATTAATCCCGTAGGTCATTCCGCAGCCCCTACTGGGGTGCGGAATCGAGCCCTATCTGAGGCGCTGAAATTCAAAGGGTTGTGATTAATTTCATAACCCTTTTTTTATGTGTGTACAAAAT
>NZ_JAJSLW010000084.1 GCF_021729145.1 Membranihabitans maritimus
TACAGGAGGAAGGCAGTGATGCCGGACAGGATGAGAGGAGATCAAAAGGCGTACCGGGCACTTGATCTTGTACGCAGATAATAAGAAAAGAGATTGGTTCTTGCATACGCAGGAGAGTAAGCAAGGAAAGAAAAGTCTGTGTAATCTATGAGAGTGGGATACTATGACGTAAAAAAATAATACTAGGGCATTGTATGCCCTGTAAATAATATAGACAACATGCATGAGTCTTATTTCAGAAACCGGTGGGTTGGGCCCCTTGGAATTATTAATTAACTTTTAAAAAAGAATGTTATGAAACATTTACAATTTTACCGACCACCGACCACGTCTTAAGCGTGGATTACTGAATTCCCGGATATTACCTGGCAGCCCTTCCGGGATGTACGC
>NZ_JAJSLW010000085.1 GCF_021729145.1 Membranihabitans maritimus
CCAAAACCGACGGATCACTCATCAAATGGATGGACCGAATTAAAAAAGCACAACTGATTATCCTGGACGATTTTGGCCTGCAACCCATCACTCATGAAGTAAAACTCATTCTCCTACAAATCCTCGAAGATCGATATGAAAGAGCCGCTACACTCATTTGTTCACAACTACCCGTAGGAAAATGGCATGAATATTTTGATGAACCTACGATCGCCGATGCTATATTGGATCGTATTATTCCCAAAGGACACCGCATTGATTTAAAAGGAAAAAGTCTGCGGTCTCCTTCTAAACATTTATCTTAGTCATGTTTTTTTGTACGTTTTCCACATAGGGGGTCAACATCCCGGATTCAGGGGGTCAACAACTCCGGATTATCCA
>NZ_JAJSLW010000086.1 GCF_021729145.1 Membranihabitans maritimus
GCATATGACATCGAGAAATTACATGAGTTCTTCTTAGAACATGAAGAAGTAGAAGCCCACTACTATGAGAAATTGAAATGGTTGTGGGAAGATGGCCAGGAGTGTGGCCCCTTAGTGTTACACGGTTGGTTGTATGATATAGCACGGTATGTAGCGGAGCATTGTGGTGGTACGGATGAGCACGGCAATCCACTGGTCATAGAAGAGCTGGAAGGATTCTTCGATCGATTGAGTGGGGTACCGGGATATGGAAAAGAAGTAGCATACTTAGGTGGTGGATGGAGCCCATCCGTTCCGTTCAAATGTGAAGATGCGTGTGAAGAGCCTATGGTAGAGTTGTTGGTTATGGATTACTGGTGTAACTGGGGTAAAGCCTGGGT
>NZ_JAJSLW010000087.1 GCF_021729145.1 Membranihabitans maritimus
AATCGGGCCAACAATTCATGGGCTTCGGGTTGCTGATTGACCGGGAGGTGTAACAGACCTTCATAGGCATCGGCCATGCCGGTCAGTTTCATTTGTCTCATGATTTCCAGAGAGGCGTTTTTCATATTTGTACATTTTGTGCCAGGACTTAGATCCATGACGGGTTATAAAAATTAGATTATTGATAGGCTTCGGGGCCTCGAATATTTTCATGTTGAGGGGGTGTAAAAAGCTCCCCTTGTTCCTCGTTTTGATCCAGGTTGCGTACCAGTATGTTTTTCAACATTCGGTAGTTGACGGTGTCGACTTTTTGACAGCGCCTACAAGCTTGTTCCAATCGCTGTGCAGAGTAGGTATCTACCAGGCGGAAGATCCCC
>NZ_JAJSLW010000088.1 GCF_021729145.1 Membranihabitans maritimus
GAGGTGAAAGAATTGGAATCATCAAAGTTATGTTGGTATATTCTATTGTCTACATCAATAGATTGGCCGACATAATATTTGTCAAATTGTTCGGAAAAGAGGATGTAAACGTAAACCATTAACCTATAAGATAAATAAAAGCAAAAGAAAAGAGTATCAAACAGATTGTCCAGTTCTATGCACCATTATTATAATAATACGATATAACATGTAGGACCTAATCTAATGGTGATTACTAATATTATTTATCAAGAAAAGAATTGAGGGCTGAAATTTATGGCATACGATACAGGAGGCGCGTTAATTTATTTAGTACACAATTTTGTACACACATAAAAAAAGGGTTATGAAATTAATCACAACCCTTTGAATTTCA
>NZ_JAJSLW010000089.1 GCF_021729145.1 Membranihabitans maritimus
ACAGGTAAGGGAAATAGCTCAACGGAGGCAATACCCCAATCGCTAGATTGATAGGGTCTTCGCCCAATTCATATATCGCGTGCAAAAAGCCATATCCTAACTGACTGCTATTCGTATTATCTGCTAAATACTCAACGTATTCCGTATCAAATGGATTTCCTCCAAAGTCTCCTACTATATCACCAATAGTAATCTCTGTACCGTCTACTTTTTTCAAAATCACGCACTCCAGGTATTCTTCCCATACATTCTCTCCCTGTGCATAGGCATTGATCAACCCCGCACCTATAATGGATGCTGGCAATTGATACGCCACACCGCCTAATTTGCTATACGCTTCTTCGTAATCGTGGATACCCAACGGCTGCTT
>NZ_JAJSLW010000008.1 GCF_021729145.1 Membranihabitans maritimus
AAGGGTATCTGTAATGAAGGGCCAAAGAAAACTTCTTCCATTATCTTACTCATTTGTACCTTACTACTGAATATCCCTGATCAAGTATATAATGCGATGGCACAATATATGTTTTCCCTTTCAATGCTCCGGTTCTTAGGTAATAGAAACATCTGAAGAGTGGTAGGGAAAAGACTAAACTACATTTTCCTTTCATTTATTTCTATCCAATTTTCATCAGGGTCCTGGATGTAAATTTGACGGACACCATCCGGCCTGATTGTAAATTCTCCTTTTTTACCATCCCACGTAGAATATTGGATCTCTTTGTCTTTGAGAGTTTTCAATAATCCATCAAAATTAGTTGTTTTCAATGCAAAATGAGAAGATTTATGCCTGGGGATATCCAATTTTTCTTCTTCAATTAAATGCAATTGTATGGGACCTCCCATTGAAAACCATCTTCGAATTGTCAGATCAAGCGGACAATAAATTTCTTTCAGGCCGAGTATATTTTCATAAAAATCGGCACTTACATCTACATCTTTTACAATTATAGCAAGGTGGTCATATGATAAGTTTTCCTGACTGGTGGCATTTTTAGTAAAGCATATTATAAGAAAGATAGACAGAGTAAAATATTTCATGGTTTGGTATTTTATTGTGGTTTAGTTAAGGATCAAAAGTATAAAATAAACTTGAAACAACTATCTGTGAATTCAATGTCTACAGTTGCTCTTGTGTTTGAGACCAGCGATAGGATTCAATTCAGAAACCTATTCTGTATAGGATCATAGCACTTAACTACAATAAACAAAGTAATTGTTTTGAATAATAAAAAGTATTTTTACATTTGACTCATAATTTGGTATTCGTTTATGCTTGTGGAATCTTAGAATACATTCAGTGATTTTCTGTTTTTATGGATTTTTATGTAAAAGATGGGATTATTTTAGAATAGATTTGGAAAGACTTCCAGAAAGAAGAACATTTGATTTTTTTGATATGTGAAGGAAATATTAAAATGCTGTTATTGACTAATAAAATTGAAAATAAGTAAATTTAGCAAGAACCCTTTTTTGGACTTTATGCTTACCTTTGGGTTCACTTATCTTGGCAGTAGAAGAGCTTTTTTATGGTGCAATTCTATACGAGTAAATGTGCTTAAATACTCTGTTCTCTGCAAACTTATATATTGAAATAAAAACTATGAATAGAAAGGTATTTTACAATCAGTTGTTTATATATTTCTTATGTGTATCAGCATTCTTTGTTTCCTGTCAGCAAAGTGAGAAATCAGGGACAGGGGGTGAAATGCAAAAACAGACGCCTTCATTTCCTGTAATTGAAGTAATAAATGGAGATATTCGAAGTACGGATCATTTTCCTGCCAGCATAGAGGGCATTGAGAATATTGAAATTCGAGCTAAAGTTGATGGATATATCCAACAAATTTATGTAGATGAAGGGGATTTTGTAAGCAGAGGCCAGCAATTATTCAAGCTAGAGACCCAATCCCTTACTCAGGATGCTAATGCGGCACAATCATCTATTAAAGTGGCGGAGGCCGGAGTGAATGCCGCACAGGTTGAAGTAGATAAATTAAGACCCCTGGTCGAAAAAGGCATAATAAGCGATGTCCAGCTCAAAACGGCTCAAGCGAACCTGGAATCTGCAAAATCAAGATTAGCTCAAAGTGAAAGTAACTATAAAAGCGTAACAGAGAATATCAGGTATACCAATATAGTCAGCCCGGTAAATGGGGTGATAGGCATGCTGCCCTATAGAAAGGGCACTTTGGTGGGGCGGACAGAAACCCAACCCCTGACTACAGTATCCAACATCTCAAAGGTCTATGCATATTTTGCGATGAATGAAAAAGATTTTTTGGATTTTATGGAGTCTGTAGAAGGGGAAACCATTGATGATAAGATAGAGTCAATGGAAGATGTGGAATTAATCCTGGCTAATGGTAGAGTTTATGAGCATAAGGGAGTAATCGAAACTGTTACCGGTCAGATTGACCCCCAAACAGGTACTATTAATTTTCGAGCTACCTTTCCAAACCCGGAGCACAAGCTGAGGTCAGGCAGCAGTGGCACTATTTCGATTCCCAAGCAGTATGATTCTGTTGTTTTGATTCCGGAGCAATCTACCTATGATATGCAGGGTAGAAAATTTGTGTACAAGATCGGAGAGAACGATTCATTGAAATCGATTCCTTTAAATTACCTGGACATCGTTGATGGAGTCATCGTTTTAGCGGACGGACTGGAAGCGGGAGATCGAATATTGGCCGAAGGGATCGGAAAAGTAAAAAACGGAATGGTAATCAATCCCCAATCCGCATCATTTGACGACTATGCCGGAACAATCGAACCGGTATTTAAATAAGAGAGCATGTTAAATCAATTTATAAACAGGCCTGTACTATCTACAGTAATATCCATCATTATATTAATCCTTGGATTCCTGGGATTGACTACGTTGCCCGTGACCCAATATCCTGATATTGCCCCACCTACGGTCCGTGTGACTGCCAATTATGCAGGGGCCAATGCACAGACGGTTTTGGAAAGTGTTATTATCCCGATAGAGGAACAGATCAATGGAGTGGAGGGAATGACGTATATGACGTCAAGTGCAGGAAATGACGGCTCTGCGACGATTGAAGTTTTTTTTGAACAGGATATTAACCCCGATATTGCTGCGGTAAATGTACAGAATAGAGTATCCAGGGCCAACGCATTGTTGCCCCGTGAAGTAGTGCAAAGTGGTGTGATCACCCAAAAGCAACAGAATAGTTCATTAATGTATGCTTCGATGTACTCCACGAATCCGGACTATGATGAAAAGTTTATTGAAAATTATCTGAACATAAACGTAATACCGGAACTACAGCGGATCAATGGGGTAGGTGAGGTAAGAGCCTTTGGTGGTAAAACCTATGCTATGAGGATCTGGATAAAACCGGATCGATTGGCTGTTTACAATCTGACCCCCGACGACGTTATCCAGTCCCTGAATGAACAAAGTCTTGAAGCAGCGGCAGGATCCCTTGGAGTAAATTCCGGGGAGGCTTTTGAGTACGTATTGAGATACCCGGGAAGGTACAAAGAAGCAGATGAATACGGTGATATAATTATTAAGTCATTGGATAATGGCCAGTTGTTGAGGCTAAAAGACGTAGCAGATGTAGAGTTGGATGCGCAATCCTACAGTGCCAAAGCTATAGCTAATAATTATCCAGGTGTGAATTTCGGTGTGTTTCAGACACCGGGATCCAATGCCCAGGAAATTATTGAAAAGGTAGAAGCCCGGCTCGAAGAATTACAGGCGGACTTCCCCCCCGGTGTCGAGTATTTGATCAACTTTAATGTCAATGATTTTCTTACGGCTTCCATTGACAAAGTAGTCCATACGTTAGTAGAGGCTTTTTTACTTGTGTTTTTTGTCGTGTTCATTTTCCTTCAGGACTTTAGGTCCACACTGATTCCGGCCATTGCTGTACCCGTATCTATTATCGGGACTTTTTTCTTTTTAAATATGTTTGGATTTTCAATTAACCTTTTGACTTTATTTGCATTGCTGCTGGCGATAGGTATTGTGGTGGATGATGCCATAGTGGTGGTAGAAGCCGTCCATGCCAAACTGGAAGATGGCGTACATGATGCGAAAGAGGCTACCAAAACTGCGATGAGCGAGATAGCAGGTGCTATTGTGTCCATTACGTTGGTTATGTCTGCCGTATTCGTACCCGTTACCTTTATGCAGGGATCAGCAGGTGTATTCTATAAACAATTTGGGGTCACCCTAATTATCGCTATTTTAATTTCTGCTGTGAATGCCCTTACATTGAGTCCAGCTCTCTGCGCCATATTCTTAAAGAAACATGCGGACAAGAAGAAAAATGGAAACAGGAGCTTTTTCCAGCGATTTTACGATGCCTTTAATGCTGGATTTAATGCCATGCGGGATAAATATGTAGGTTCACTTAGTTTCTTATTAAAGTACAAATGGATCACTGCAGTTATTTTATTAGCTGCCGTAGGAGGTACACTATGGTTTAACAACAACACCCCTTCGGGATTTATACCCTCTGAAGACAGGGGAGTTATATTTATTAATATAGAATTACCTGAGGGCTCTTCATTTGATCGTTCTTACGAAGTAATTGAGGAATTAAATGATTCTATCAATGGATTGGAGTCCTTAAAAGGGAAAACATTAATTGCTGGTAGGAACTTTTTTTCAGGAGGGGGTGGATCCTATGCTATGGGATTTATATTGTTAAAAGATTGGGAAGAACGGGGGAAGAACGCCTCTGTTAATGCCATTATCGAACAATTAAATCAAAAATCGACAGCTATCTCAGATGCTAATATTATTTTCTTTACTCCTCCGAGCGTTAGGGGATTTGGCAGGGCAGATGGTTTTGATGTAGAAGTTCTTGATAGGACAGGAGGAAGTTTTAAAAACCTGGATGAGACCGCTACCAATTTTGTACAGCAATTAATGCAGAACCCTGAAATAGCCTTTGCTTCCAATTCTTTTAGTACAAACTTTCCGCAGTACCAAATTGATTTGAATGTGGCTAAGGCCAAAGAAGCCGGTGTATCTGTAAGCAGTATTTTGAGTACATTGCAAGGATATATTGGTGGGTTTTATGCTGCTGATTTTAGTAGGTTTGGTAAACAGTATCGTGTCTTTGTACAGGCGCCTCCTGAGGATAGAAGTACGGTGGCGGACCTTGATCGCATGATGGTGAAAAATGACCAGGGGCAAATGTCTCCTATTTCTGAATTCGTAAATCTGGATCGGGTATATGGGCCTCAAACGGTCAATCGTTTCAATCTTTTCAATTCAGTGGCCATTACCGGTCAGGCTACGCCAGGATTTAGTTCAGGGGACGCCATAAGAGTTATCCAGGAGACTGCAGACCGGGTTTTACCGCAGGGATTTGACTTTGCATTTGCTGGTATTACCCGGGAGGAAATTGCATCAGCAGGACAATCAACTATTATATTTGGATTGAGTATCGTATTTGTATTTTTCTTTCTGGCCGCTCAGTATGAAAGTTATTTATTGCCTTTGTCGGTTATGTTGTCACTACCAGTTGGTGTCATGGGTGCTTATTTTTCGACCTGGGCAATGGGGTTGGAAAATAATATTTATTTCCAAATCGCCCTGATAATGTTAATTGGTCTGCTGGCCAAAAATGCCATACTCATAGTAGAATTTGCCCGGCAGAGGAGGTTGCAAGGTTTTTCATTGTATGAAGCTGCTACCCAGGGAGCACGGGCTCGTTTGCGCCCGATCCTTATGACCTCTTTCGCTTTTATACTGGGGCTGACTCCATTGGTTTTTGCCAATGGTGTGGGGGCTGTAGGGAACCGGTCAATCGGTACCGGTGCTGCCGGAGGTCTTTTGATAGGAACTATACTGGGAGTATTTGTAATCCCGATACTTTTCGTGGCATTTCAGTGGTTGCAAGAGCGGGTTTCCGGAGTACCTGAGGCCGTTGAATCCAATGTTCCAGATTCTTTAAATCGAGAAAATTAAAGAAAAATGACAAAGCAATTATTGCTCCCGATATTGAGTTTGACCATTGTTATATTTCAGGGCTGTAAGGTTACGCGCGACTATGTCCAGGGTGAACCTGAATCTGTAGTCGAAACCTTCCCTTTTGATACTTTAAATATCGACACTGTTTCTATGGCAGCAATGGATATTGAAGAATTTTACAATGATCCATTGCTGATAAGCCTGATCCGTTCGGGACTTGAAAATAATTATAATTTATCTATAGCCCTGCGTTCGATAGAAATTGCCAATGCCTATTACTTGCAGGGAAAACAGGCTTATTGGCCTGAAATAAATGCCAGTTTCCAACCATCATTTTCCAGAAATTCTACGAATTCCCGTTTTGGTTCTTTTTTAGGTGACCAAATTTTTCAATCATACCAACTGGGTGTTTCGGCCTCCTGGGAAGCAGATATTTGGGGTAAGTTACGAGCTCAGGAAAAGGCTGCGTTTGCAGATTATCTTGCGGCTGAATCTTCCGTAAAGGTAGTTCAGACGGAATTAATTGCCAATATAGCTTCTCTGTACTACCAACTGGTAGCTTTGGATGCACAAAAAGAATTGACGGAGCGCACTATTGAAAACCGAAAGGCAAGTATTGAGACTATAGAATCATTAAAGGATGCCGGTAATGTTACAGAAGTAGCGGTACAACAGACGGAAGCGCAATTATATAATGCCCAGGGACTGATCGTTGATTTAAATAAAAATATTCAATTAGCTGAAAATACCCTGAATCAATTACTGGGGAGAACACACCAACCTGTTGCCCGGATTGCCTTAGCGGAAACAAATTTTCCTGAATTGCTAGAGGTGGGAGTTCCGTCGGCATTATTACAAAACAGACCGGATTTGAGAGTAGCTGAATACGATATCCGGTCAGCATTTGAAATGACGAACGTAGCTGAGACATTCTTTTATCCTACGTTGCGCATCACGGCCGGTACCGGATTTGAAACCCTCGATTTGGGGACCTTGTTAAGCCCGGGGTCTATATTTGGAAATTTGGCAGCTGGTTTGACCCAGCCTATTGTCAGCCGCAGGGTGAATAAAACAAGACGTGAAGTTTCAGAGTTGCAATACCAACAAGCAGTGTTGAATTATGAAGATCGTTTTGTAAATGCCGTTAAAGAGGTATCTGATGCTATGTATAATATTGAAGCCGCCGAGAATAAAATTGTATTTCAGCAACGGGAACTGGAATCATTGAATAAAGCGACAGAATACTCAGAGGAGTTGCTTAATTACGGTTTGGCCAATTACCTGGAAGTCCTTCGTGCAAGGGATCAGGCACTGGCAGCAGAGTTGAGTATTATTACTTCCCATCTCAATAAGTTATCCGGATTGGTTTCATTGTACAAAGCACTGGGAGGAGGTTGGTAAATTGACTGGTCTGTACGCTGTGGTTTGTATTATTTTTATGGATATGAAATAAATTACAAAAAGAATTTTGTGTCAAATCAACCCATGTCCAGTGTTGGAGTTTAGGTAAAAAGGAAATGTAAAGATTCTGACGATATGGTGTCTCATTCATCCGGTAAAATTATCCAGAAGTAAATTCGAAACGATAGGACGAAACTTTGCGTGTATTATCTACTGATTTTGAACAGGTGTAACTGCGAAGTCCAGGTAGATTGATCAAAATTTTACCTGGTAATCCAGGATTTGCGACCGTATTATTCTCAATGAATTCAAGTTTCAAAGAATTTTCAATAACACTCGGAATATCCCGGTTCCGTGGGGGGTAAAAAAATTTTATACATTATGATTATATCCTGAAACTATTGCTTTCCGTATTAGACTATAGTTTCTGCACTTTCTTCTCATTCCCTGACAAAGGGGTTATTCTTTTTTTCATATCCAATAGTAGTCTCTGGTCCATGTCCGGGATATACTATGGTATCTTCGGGTAGGGTATAGATTTTGTTTTTAATATTGTTTAATAAAGCCTGGTGGTTACCCCCGGGGAGGTCCGTTCTTCCTATACTATCTCGAAACAATACATCACCGCCTATAGCTATGGATTCTTCGGGTATATAAAGTACCAGGCTGGCCGGCGAATGCCCGGGACAGGATATGAGTTTAAATGTGTGATTACCTAGTTTGATGGAGTCTTGATCAGTTAACCATTTATCCGGTTTTGGTGATTCATTGTAATACATTCCGTACATATTAGCAATAACTTTGCAGGATTCAAGTGTGGCTTCTTCTCCCTTTGGGGCTAAAAATGGGACGGAAAAATTTTTTACTATCGAATAATTACCCAATACATGATCAATGTGGCAATGTGTATTAAACAATAGGTGTATTTGTAAACTTTCTTTCTTTACGTAATCAAATAAGGTTTTGTCTTCTGCAGAATTGGAACAACCGGGATCTACGATAATGGCATTCCCTTCCGTATCGTTTAGAACATAGGTATTTTCCTGAAAATCGTTGAAAGTAAATTTTTTTATATTTATTTCATTCATGCATGCTGGGTTTGAAACGAATTTATTTGTAAATTGACATAAGAGTGTGATAATCTGAAATTATCAACGCATTGAGTAAATGTAAATAACAACTTTGAGATTAAATTATTTAATAATATCATTTTTATTATTTCTTACAGCTAAATCCTTTTCCCAGGTGTCAAGTGTGAAATTTGGAAAGAATAGGGTTCAGTACCACGATGATTTTAGCCAGTGGAGTTATTATCAAAGTGAGAATGTAAAAACGTATTGGTATGGTAAATCCAGGAGTGTCGGGTTTATTGCAGCAAAAATAGCAGAGAAAAAATATCCTGAAATTTTGGATCTCCTTGAGCACAAGATCAATCAGAAGATAGAATTGTTGGTGTTTTCAGATTTAAGCGATGAAAATCAAAGTAATATAGGGGATGATGAAATTCTTTACAATGAAGATGAATTAGTTTCCATAGTCAATAGCAAAGTTTTTGTTCATTATGATGGAAATCTTAAAACTCTTGAACAAAGGATTCGTGAAGGATTATGTGGTATTTTAGTCAATGATATGTTTTTTGGAGGAGGGGTGGAAGCAGGATTGCAGGCTAATTATGCCAAAAAACTTCCGGAATGGTTTTTGGATGGACTGATTTCATTTGCTGGTGCCGATTGGAATGAAATAAAGGACAATGAATTTCGTCAATATTTAAGAGAGGAAGGGGAATTGAATTTTAAAAAAATGCAGCGAAGTCATCCTATTTTGACGGGGCATAGTTTCTGGTATTTTTTAGCAAGTACGTATGGAAAGAGTATAATCCCTAATTTGCTTTATCTGACAAAGTTGAATCGGGATTTGGACGATGCTTTTGTTTTTGTTTTCGGGGTTGAAATTGACCAAATGGTCGTTCAGTGGAAGAACTTCTTCGAATCTATTTATAAAATTGAAGACAGAGATACAGTAAAGCCTGCACAGGGCCAGGAATTAAAGCTATGGAAAAGAGGGCGTGCAAAAATTACAGGAGGGGATTTTGAGCGTTCCGGTAACCGACTTGCCTATGTGATTAATTTTGAGGGCAAATACAGGGTATATATTAAGGATGAAACTACCGGTGACAAAAAAAAGGTATTTCAATATGGTACGAGAAATCCGTTTTTGCCAATGGACGAAAATTATCCCAGTGTAAGATGGGGAGAGAGTGGAAGGGATTTGTATATTATATATGAAAGGAGGGACAACATATATATCCGGATAATAAATACAGAAACAGGTGAGTTCTTTGAGCAATTATTTCCGGAGCGTTTTGAGCGAATTTTTGGTTTTGATATTATTGACGAGCGATATATTTTACTTTCTGCATTAGATATGGGGAATATAGATTTGTATCGATATGATTTGCGTACCCGACAGTCAGATCGGTATATGCAGGATTATTTCGCAGATATGAATCCTGAGATTGTTAACCACGAACTGGGTAGATTTGTTGTTTTTCAGTCCAATAGGGATAGAATGTCCTGGACCCAGTGGCAATCAGATAGTATTCCGGGGATTACAACCTCGGATATTTGGATGATGGAATTAGAGAACCATAGGAATCTTTTCCCGTTATATCAGACTTCTAACAACAATGAAAAATTAGTAAAAGCTACTGCTGAAGGTGTTTACTTTTTATCTTCAGAAACGGGTATTGAAAATCTAACCAGTCTGAAATATCAGATTGAAAAAAAAGATTCTATTTACCTGAGAAGAAATCTTGGCAAATATTATAGAATTGGAAAAGAGTTCAAAGACACAGTAGACCAAGGACTTTTGTCAGGTTTCTCAGAATATGTGACACACATTTCTCCTACCCAATTCTTAACAGATATGAATACGCATCTGGAGAGTGCGATCGTTTCGGATCAGGCCGAATCTGCAATTTACACTATTCAGGTAGATGAAAAATATCATTCATTTTACGATGATAGATTAATAAAAGTGGATACGGTTTCACCGGTGGCTTACTATCAATATCTGGAGAGAAAATATGACGCACAAAGCAGGAAGGATTCGATGAAACTCCTTGCTTTGGATCCCAATCAGGCATTCCAGACAGAATATGATAACGTATTTGATTCAGATTACCTGGATAGCTTATTTCGATCGAAAACAGAGATTTTTACAAATTTGTCCTTTGATGGAAAAAGTTCTTATGTGCCTCAAAGGGATGATTTCGTAAATATTGATCGATCAAATATTGTTCCCTATCGATGGCAGTTTAGTATTTTTGAAAGTTCTTTCAAGCCGAGTAATGAATTATTGTTTGACGGATTGGATAGTTATGCCGGAGAAGGAGGGACTTATCAGCGAATTCCGACAGGATTACTGGGGAAGGTGGAAATTAAGGATTTGTTTGAGGATTATGAATTTGAAGGAGGGGTAAGGTTTCCCCCTAATTTCAATTCGGCAGAATATTATCTTATTTATAGAGATAAGAAAGTACGGCTGGACAAGAGCCTAGCATTTTATCGAAAAGTACAATCAGAAAGATTCCCCACTCCGACGGGATTGCAGGGCGGAAATAAGTACGAAGTATTGCTTGGTCAGGCCGGGGTGAGTTATCCCCTGGATTTTTTCAATAGTATCAGGGCAAAATTCACCCTTAGACAGGATAAACGGTTGATAAAACCTACTAATATAATGGAACTGAATTCTGCGCCCGATATATCCCAAAGAATCGGGTTGAAGTTGGAGTATGTTTTTGATAATTCGTTTATTTACTCTACTAACATTCGTTTCGGCTCCAGGGTGAAATTTTTTGGGGAGGTGATGAAGCAGGTGGAAATTCAATTGATTGAAGATTTTAAATTTGATTTAGCAGATGGTTATTTATCCGTTTTTGGGGTAGATGCACGTCACTATATACCTGTTTTGAAGCATAGTGTTTTTGCACTGCGTGTAGGCGCAGCAGCCAGCCTTGGTTCTGAAAAAATCCTATACTACCTCGGAGGGGCTGATAATGAAATTATACCCCAATTTAATGATCAGGGCCGCACTAATTACAGGTATAATTATGCTTTTCAAACGATAGCCCCGAATCTAAGGGGATTTCAGAGTAACGTAAGAAGTGGAAACAATCATCTTTTATCCAATGTTGAGCTGCGAGTACCGGTTTTCCAATATTTATTCGGGAAAAATATGAGGAGTCGTATCCTTCGTGATTTTCAACTCGTTGGATTCTTTGACTTTGGTATGGCATGGGAAGGAAGGAATCCTTATGATCCCAATAATCCGATCAATTATATTGAAATACATCGTCCGCCAATTCTGGATGCCAAGGTCCAATATTTTCGAGACCCGTTTGCCATGGGCTATGGTGGAGGTGTAAGAATTAATCTTTTTGGTTATTTTCTGAGAGGAGATTATGCATGGGGTATTGATTCCGGCACCATTGGAAAACCGCACATCCACGTATCATTGGGTATGGATTTTTAAAAAAATGTTGAATCCTACCAACCTATTCCCATAGTAGTCCGTCTTATGTGTAAATATTTGTTTAATCTATATTACACAGGTGTGACTATTGCAAAATTCCTACTTGGATCCTTTTTTATATTATTGATACACGGTTGTGACACAAAAATCGATTCTATACCCAATAATCAGGTAGAAGAATACATTTTTGAGTTACAGGCAAATCAATACCAGGAATTTAAATTCCCTTCATTTTCAGCTAACCATATTTCCCAGTTATTAGAATTTGGAAATGAGACAATACCTACCCGTACGTTCCCTCATAACCCTGTTGTTTGCTATATGACAGAGGCGGAAACAAAAGTAGGAGTGGTAGTCTTGTGGACTATTGAATCTATTCGAAGGAGTTTCCTGGAAGATTCGGAGGAATTAATTTATCCCTCTGCAGACCCTCTACTTATTATGAATGACCCTCAAAATGAAGATTATAATTATTATCACGGTTACCATATAAAAGCCTATGAAGCTTATAAAAAATGGTGGCAATTAGAATTGCCGCTTGGAGAAAAAATGAAAATTAATCCACTGGGGGATAGCACCTTGAAGTGGAGATGATATTATAATTTAACTACCTTATGTTTTCTAATAAGAAAGCCTGAAACATAATTGCTTCAGGCTTTCTCTTTATAATGGTTATTATTACATTAATTTGACGCGTAGTTCAAACTTTGTTTAACAAAATCCGTCAATGATTTACCATTGAGCATATTTTGATTTAGTAAGGCAAGGTTGTACAGGTACTTTGTGAAATCTTGTTTCTTTTCTTCACTTCTCATATTTATTAGTTTCTGAGAAATTAATGGGTGGTTCCCGTTCACAATTACCTGATACATTCCGAGGTTGTGTGTCGGAACCTGACCGGACTGCAATCGTTGCATATCTTCCATTCTCCTCATAAATTCGGGCTTCACAATTTGGACAGGAGCTGATTCTGCAGGGAGGGGGCGAATTTCGAATTGATTATCATTGATAGACAGAACTTCCGTAAATAATTTTTTAAGTTTTTCCGTCTCTTTTTCACTTAATGAAGTTTCGCTTTCTTCATCTTTAGAGACCAATCGATCAACCGTTTCGCTATCCACCCTTACAAACCGAACGTTGTCCCATTTATGTTCGAGGGTTTGTACGAAGTGATTGTCAAGCACCTGGTCCAGAACCAAAACATCATATCCATATTCGACGGCGTCTGTGACATAACTGTCTTGAACTTCTGAATCAAATGTATAAATAGCTACTTTGACATCGTTTTTGTCTGTTTGGTTTTCTTTGATCTTCTCGAAGTATTCTTCCAGGGTAAAATATTTTTCTTCTGTGTTTTTCACGAGCGCTATGTCTTTCGAACGGTCGTAAAATTTATCTTCACTGATCATTCCGTATTTTACAAAAACGCCAATGTCTTTCCATTTTGATTCGTAGCTCTCGCGATCCTGATTAAATAACTCCTTCAGCTTTTCTGCTACTTTTTTGGTGATATACCCCGTGATTTTCTTTACATTCCTGTCGCTCTGTAAGGAGCTGCGAGATACATTGAGAGGGATATCAGGCGAATCAATAACACCGTGAAGTAGGGTTAGAAACTCGGGAACAATTTCTTTTACTTCATCAGTTACATAAACCTGGTTGGAGTACAATTGAATCTTATTTTTTTGCACTTCCAGTTGGTTGTTTATTTTCGGGAAATACAAAATTCCGGTTAAGTGAAAAGGAAAATCAATATTCAGGTGTATCCAGAATAGTGGCTTTTCGCTGTAGGGATATAATTCGTCGTAAAAATTTAAGTAATCCTCATCAGATAAATCTGTTGGATTTTTCTTCCAAAGGGGATGTGTATTGTTAATTTGATTAGGTACTGTTTCTGTTTTGGGCTCTGCATCTTCCTCTTCATCGCTATCCTGTACAGGTATCTCTTTCGTACCGAATTCTATGGGTATGGGTAAAAATTTACAATATTTTGTAAGTAATTCTTCTATTCTTGATTCTTGAAGATATTCTTCGTCTTCATCATTTATATGCAGGATTACATCGGTTCCTATTTCGTCACGAGTGGCTTCTTCCAGTTCATATGAAGGGTCTCCTTCACAACTCCATTTAACGGCCTCTGAACCTTCTTTCCAGGATTTTGATACTACATCCACTTTTTTTGCAACCATGAAAGCCGAATAAAATCCTAATCCAAAATGGCCAATGATCCCACTTCCTTCATCCTTGTATTTCTCCAAAAAATCATTGGCACTTGATAATGCCAATTGATTCAGATACTTTTTCATCTCTTCACCTGTCATTCCAATTCCCTGATCTGAAATGGTAAGTGTCTTTTTGTCAGTGTCTAGTTTTACTTCAATCTTTAATCCTTCAACAGAACCCGTGAATTCACCTTTTCGAGCTAATGTATTTAACTTCTGAGTGGCATCAACGGCATTAGAAATCAACTCGCGTAAGAATATTTCCTGGTCTGAATACAAATATTGTTTTATTATAGGAAATATATTCTCGGATTGAACTGAAATTTGACCTTTTTCCATGCTATTACTTATGATTTTAGTTGTCCAAAATATAGTTGAAAATGTTCAAAAGATGTGCCATTCCCATGTTGCTGTCAAAATGTCCTGATTGCGATTTGTTTTTGTAAATAATAATAGAGTAATGGATAAATAGTAGCTGTAGAATAAAATAATATTTAAACTTGGATAGTTATTAAATTGTAAATAAACTCGTAAGTGAACTTACGAGTTTACTCATGGTCTGGACCGGTTCTTACAGGGGGATTTTGTGAACCGGTCTTTTTTATTAAAACCGCAGGTGTTTTACCGTTAAAGACCGGTTAATGAGTTGTCTCAGGCTGTCAATTCCAATCCGTAAGTGTGTTTCGGCATAGTTTCTTGTAACATTAATATCGCTGGCTTCGGTTTTTACTCCTTCGGGTACCATTGGAATATCAGATACAAGAAGTAGTGCACCGGCTTGTATATGGTTTTTAAATGCCGCTACAAAAATAGTTGCAGTTTCCATATCTATGGCCAGTGCACGTAATGAGCGCAAATATTTTTTAAAGTCTTCACGATGTTCCCAGACTCTTTTATTAGTTGTATAAACAGTTCCTGTCCAATAGTCTTCGCCGTATTCCCTGATCGTTGTGGAAACGGCTTTTTGTAAAGCAAAAGCTGGAAGGGCCGGTACCTCCGGAGGCAGATAATCATTGGAGGTTCCTTCTCCTCTGATTGCCGCAATCGGCAGGATAAGGTCTCCTACTTTATTTGTTTTCATTTTGAGGCCGCCACATTTACCCAGAAAAACCACTGCTTTGGGTTTTATGGCGGTAAGTAAGTCTATAATAGTACCTGCATTGGGGCTTCCCATCCCAAAGTTTATGATGGTAATATCCTCGTGAGTTGCGGATTTCATGGCGCGACCTTCTCCTTTTATTTCACATCCATACCATTGGGCAAACATCTCTACATAATTATTGAAATTGACGAGGATGATATATTTGCCAAAATTCTCCAGAGATGTTCCGGTATACCTTGGAAGCCAGTCTCTGACGATTTCTTTTTTTGTTTTCATATAATGGATTTCTATTGATATTTTTAATTAAAGGTATGGCTTTTTACGATAATACCTGTGCGTACTGAACTTTTAGGTTCGGTGCGATTTACGTTGTCGGAGTACAGTTGCTTATTGCATTATGAAGGTTTTTTTATTTTGCTCGTTACTTCTCGATAAGAAAATATAAAAATTACAGAATGTGAATAGAACATTGAACTTTATAGGATATTTTACTGTTTCGATGGTTAATAATATTTGTATATTTACATAATTTCTATTGGCAGTAGAATGTGATTTTATTTAATTTTGACTTATCGTTATTTCTTTTTGAAAACTTTGTAGTGTGGGTAAAATTATCCGTAAATCAGGTACATTTACAATCTGGAAAAGAAAAGATCGATGAAGTAGATTTTGGACCGTAATAATTTAGTTAACTATCTGCGTATAATAGAAAATGTTGAAAGGTTATGAAACTAATACCTATTGAACGAGTATCCGGAATTTCACCAGGTGAATTTCAGGAGAAGTATTTAAAAACAAAAACTCCGGTTGTACTTACTGACATTACTTCAGATTGGCCCGCTAAGGATAAATGGACTTGGGATTTCCTTAGAGATAATTATGGGCATCTAGAGGTTCCATTATATTCCAAGGACTATCACAAACCCGGGAAGGGATATATGTCTCCGGCAAAAAAAATGAAGTTTGGTGATTACCTTACCCTCATACAGAATGAGCCTACCGATTACAGGATGTTTTTATATAATATTTTTGAACATGCACCCGAATTGGTTCACGACTTTTCTACGCCTGGGGTCATGGGGGGCTTTATGAGTAAATATCCTTTTATGTTTTTTGGAGGAGCGGGATCTACAGTGAACCTTCACTACGATATCGATTATTCTTGTGTGTTTCATACTCATTTTCAAACAGAGAAAGAGTGTATCCTGTTTGACCAGGAACAGTCGGTGTATTTATACAATCATCCTTTTACAGTACAAAGCCATGTTGATTTATTGAATCCTGACTATGAGCGGTTTCCCGCCTTGGAAAAAGCCACTGGGTATAGAACTATTTTAAAGCATGGAGAGACCCTTTTCATGCCGATGGGATGTTGGCATTTTATGCACTATGTTACAGGTGGATATTCCCTTAGTTTACGGGCAAATGCTTCCTTATTGACCAGGGCCAGAGGATTAATGAATATTACCAGGCATTTTGTTGTAGATAAAGGGATGAATAAGATAATGGGATCCAAATGGAAATCTTTAAAAGAGGAAATAGCTGTAAAACGAGCAGATAAAGTGTTAGAAACGGCTGAATAATATCCTTTTTGATTTCTTGAAGATTCAGAAAGCGAATTGTTTTTTGCGGAAATTCAAGTGTTTTCCCTTTCTTTGCTGTTTAGTTACCAAATGTGTTTTCTGGTGGTTTCATATTTGTTGTATAATTGTTTATTTGGATTAATAATTCTACATAAATATTTTAATGTGTTCAATCTTGTTTCACTTTTGAATACCGAAGGCTAGCAGAATAGTAAACAGCAGAATAGAATTATGAAGAAACCTTATATAAGTGGTATCCAACAAATGGGGATTGGTGTTGGCAATGTTCACGAAGCCTGGAAATGGTATCGGAAGAACCTGGGGGTAGATGTTCCTATTTTTGAAGAAGCTGCAGAGGCTTCTCTCATGTTGCCCTATACAGGTGGTGAACCGCGCAAGAGACACGCAGTATTAGCAATGAATCTGAATGGTGGTGGCGGTTTTGAGATATGGCAGTATGTGGGGAGGACACCTCAAAAACCCAGTTTTGAAATTTTACCTGGGGACCTGGGTATTAATATCGCAAAAATAAAGTCAAGTGATGTCAGTAAAACGTTTAATAAGTTAAAGAATAATGGAGTAAAGCTATTATCTGAACGTTTAACCGATCCAAGGGGAAAGGAACATTTTTATTTTTCAGACCCTTATAATAATATATTTGAAGTTGTTCATTCAGACCAGTGGTTTGGTCAACGCTACAGGGTAAATGGAGGAATCGTGGGTGCGGTGGTAGGTGTCTCTGACATCGATCGGTCGATGGTATTTTATAAAGAAATCCTGGGCTATAATCAAGTTGAATACGATATAAAGGACTCTGCAAATGATTTTGGAGAATGGAATTCCGATGGGTTTTCTTTCAGGAGGGTTTTGCTGACGAGGGAAGCACCCTATCACGGTCCATTTTCTGAAATGTTGGGAAAGACAGAAATTGAGTTGATTCAGGTAAAGGGAAGAGAACCAAAGAAAATTTATGCGGATAGATTTTGGGGTGATCTTGGATTTATTCATTTGTGTTTTGATATTGTAGGAATGAATGAAATGCGTGAACTTTGTGCATCATTTGGCAGCCCATTTACGGTTGATAGCAGTAATAGTTTTGATATGGGGGAAGCAGCTGGGCACTTTAGTTATGTAGAGGACCCTGATGGGACCCTAATAGAATTTGTAGAAACCCATAAAATTCCAATTATGAAAAAAATTGGATGGTATTTGGACTTGAGAAAACGCAAACCGGAAAAGAAACTACCGAAATTAATGCTTAAGGCACTTTCACTAAACCGGGTAAAAGATTAATGGCTGGATTTGAAAACAAATGGATTTGGATAACAGGTGCATCTTCTGGATTGGGAAGGGCAATGGCCCTGGTATTTTCCAAAGAAAATGCAAACTTAATCTTGTCATCGAGGAATGTGGACAAATTGGAAGATGTACGCAATGAATGCACAGGAACCGGGCGTAAGGAGATATTGACTCTTGACCTTCAGAGTGAAAGTGAATTCCCGGAAAAAGTCGACCAAGCCCTTTCTTTTGGAGGAGCGATCGATATCTTAATTAATAATGGAGGAATAAGCCAAAGGGCACAGGCTGTTAATACTCAACCCGAAGTTGCCCGAAAGTTATTTGAAGTTAATTTTTTTGGTACCATTGAATTAACCCGACAGGTATTGCCATCCATGATTGACCGAAATCGTGGTCATATTGTAGTCATATCAAGTGTGGTAGGGAAATTTGGAAGTCCTTTACGTTCCACATATTCTGCCAGTAAACACGCCTTACATGGGTATTTTGATTCCTTGAGATTTGAGGTTCAGGATAATGGTATTGATGTATCTATCATTTGTCCGGGTTTTATCCAGACCGAAGTATCCCGAAATGCACTAACGGCAAATGGAAATCCCCAGGGAAAAATGGATAATAAAACCTCAAAAGGCCTGACTCCGGAAGAATTTGGTAGTAAGGTACTTAATGCTATACGAAAGCGGAAAAAGGAAGCTTATATTGGTAAATATGAAGTGCTGGGTGTTCATGTGAAAAGGTTCCTGCCCAATCTATTCCACAAGATAATATCCAGGTCGGAGGTGACCTGATATTAAGCGATTTTAGTTCCGGAAAGTATGGAGGAGATTGATATGTATCAAGTCCAGAAATTGAAATCACCTACAGCCTGGTAGCAAAAAGGTTTTGATGATTATGAAACGTCCAATTTAAAACTGTAAATAGGGCTTCAGATACAGGAATTGGGGCCCGAGAATTATCTATAATAGATTTGGGCGCTGGCTGCTGTAACAATTCCTTCCATGGAATGTTATACTCATTCTTAAACCAATAAACCAAGATTGCATTAATTGTGAGTTCGGCCAACAAAAACTATCGTATTTATGAAATTACTCAAACAACTTCAATGGAGGTATTCTGCCAAGCGAATGAATGGTAGAGTGATACCTGATGAGATTATTGAAAATATTTTGGAAGCGATACGGTTAGCTCCTACCTCTATGGGATTACAGCCATTTCAGGTCACTGTTGTTAAAGACCTAAAAGTTCGGAAAGAGATATTTGAAGAAGCCTGCCAGCAGCCCCAGATACTGGAGTGTTCGCACTTATTGATCTTCAATGGATGGTCTGATGTCACAGAAGAGCAGGTTGATAATTACCTGAATCGAATCGCTGTAACACGAAATCATGGAATGGAAGAGTTGTCAGGTTTTAGAAAGAGTATCCTTTCTTTTCTCAGCAGCAGGACAAAGGATCAGGTAAGTGAATGGTCTGCCAGACAAATCTATTTGGCCCTTGGTACAGCGATAGATGCTGCCGCTATGAGCGAAGTAGATGCTACTCCCATGGAAGGGTTTAATGCCCAAAAAATGGATAAATTGTTTGAACTAAAAGATCGGAAGTTACATTCGGTAGTTTTGTTGGCATTGGGATACAGAAATGAAGACAAGGATATTTTTGCACGCGCACCTAAAGTGAGACGTAATTCCAAAGAAATTTTTGAACTTATTTAATTCCCAACCTGAATCCTTATAAGTAGTTGAATACAGCCTACCACACTTTAAGGGAGTCATATATCTGAACTTTTGTCCACAAGTGTTCACTTTCTTCTTTGAATTTGTCATGAACGGGTTCTGTTTGATATTTATCCTGAGCTTCTTTATCGTCGAAGGAAACGATAAGACAGTAGGTGTAAGAATTGTCAACTACTTCACGAGGAGTATTAGCAGGAGTTCCTAAATATCGGGTCTTAATATACTTTGAGTTATCGATAAATTTTGTAATTGATTTTTCAAATGCAGCGCGGTCTTCTGCATTATCAGGATTTTTTAACCAAAAATAAACGGAATGTGTAAATGTACCTTGCATATTATCATTGGGTTCAATACATGAAAAAAATAAAATACCCGGCAAAATAAATAAGAATATCCTTTTTTTCATACTAACTAATTACTAGAAAATAGGAGATAAAATTAAGGATATCTTACTGATTATAAAAATCAAACTCGTACTGATTTATTGCTATACTGTTATTTTTTGATACTATTTGGCAAAAAAAATTCCTTCTGGTGAATTGTTATTCCAATTTTTCCGGTCTAAGGTTAATACATGAGGAAAATAGCAATAAAATGGTTTATGGTACCCGCTGTTACAAATATATGCCAAATAGAATGAAAGTATGGCTGATGATCTTTTTTGTAGAAATATATACCCAGCGTATAGGAGAGCCCCCCAGCGACTAGCAATAATAAAATGTTAATTGGTGTGTTTTTGAAGATGGGGACAATGACAAATATCAACATCCAACCAAGAAAGGCATAAAACCCAGTGCTTAGATTGTCAAATCTACCGGTAAACCATATCTTGGCAATAGCTCCCAGTGCTATTAATCCCCACATGGATATCAGGAATATGGTGGCGGTAGGGTGGCTTACATAATTGGTGATCACAGGTGTATAAGTACCTCCAATTAGAAAAAATATGCTGATATGGTCCAGGATCTTAAATATTTCTTTGCGTTTGGGATTGCGGGTGGCGTGATATGTAGTAGATGAAATGTAAGTAAAAATAATACCAAATAAAAAGGGAAGGATAGGCCAAAATTTCGGGAAGTCGTCGGATAGTTTTGAAAAGAACAGGAAGGGTATTAATAATACAAAAAACAGAAAGGGAACTCCGTGAGTAATGGTATTAATACGTTCTTCTTTTTGAGTTTGAATCCTGTTCATAATATAAGGTTACAAAGCTATTGACTGTTAGTATTCGAATAATCTGGCGGGAAAATAGTTGCAAATTGTTGAAGTAATATTAAATTAATGTAGAATCAGTAAACCATTTAAGAGCAATTTAGTTTGTGTCAGTTTATATGAGCACAAATTTTACGGGGTTGTTCAAAATAAGGAAAAAGAATTAATCGATTTAAGCCATATCACTTAGGCTATTTATGAAGTTGAGTGATAGTTTACAATTTAGCAAAATAAAGAATTATGAAAAATCTGACCTTTTTGAATGGAGATCAAATGCCTGTTATTGGTTTAGGAACCTGGAAGTCTCAGCCGGGACAAGTTTTTAATGCAGTAAAGTATGCTGTCAGTGCTGGATATCGCCACATAGATTGTGCCGCAATTTATGGTAATGAAAAAGAGATTGGTGAAGCCATTTCCGAATTAATTCGAGATGGAGTCGTTGGGCGTGAAGAATTATGGATTACTTCAAAATTATGGAATGATAGTCATAGGAATGATCAGGTCGAAGATGCTTTAAAAAACACGTTGGTTGATTTACAACTTGATTATTTGGATTTATATCTGATTCATTGGCCGGTAGCTATCAAAAACGGTATAGGTTTTCCCAAAAGTGGCGCGGACTTTATTTCCTTAAAAGAAATTCCCCTGGAAGAAACCTGGAGTGCAATGCTGAAAATGAGAGATATGGGAATTATTAAGCACGCGGGAGTTTCAAATTTTAATTCCAAAAAAATCAACCATTTAATTTCTGTTACCGGGGCTGTTCCCGAAGTTAACCAGATAGAATTACATCCCTATTTACAACAAACAGAGTTGGTTGATTTTTGCAAAGAAAAGAACGTACACGTAACCGCCTATTCTCCATTGGGAAGTGCGGATCGCCCTACGGCCAATAGAGACCAGAGACCCATATTGCTTGAAAATCAGGTAGTGGTTGATATTGCAAGTCACAAAGGTGTTTCACCAGCACAAATTTTAATCGCATTTGCTGTGCAACGTGGAATATCAGTTATCCCTAAATCTGTAACCCCATCGCGAATTAAACAGAATTTCGAAGCCAAAGATATTACTTTAAGTCCTTCAGAGATGGAAGCTTTGTATGGAATGGATGAGGGGATGCGATATATAGATGGTACTACATGGACGATAGAAAGATCGCCGAATACTCTGGAAAGTCTTTGGGAAGGTGAATATTAATTCTGCAAATCAGTAAAACGCTTTTTATTGTATTTGATCTTTTTGGCCTATTGTTCATCATCATTAGGCCCGTAGGTAATGTATTTACAGTCTATTTTTAAATATAATTTGATGGGAGATGAAAAAAGAAATAGTACACTTGGATTGATATTGATTTTGGGTTCCATGGCTGCCATTGGCCCATTGAGTATCGATATGTATTTACCTGCTTTTAATGATATTGCTTTGGGGTTGAATACTGACAAAACGCAGGTGGGATATACATTGACCAGTTATTTTATTGGGATAGGAATTGGGCAATTGCTTTTTGGTCCCTTGACGGATCGCTATGGGAGAAAATGGCCCACAGTGATAGGCCTTGGGGTATTTCTGATATCCGCCTTCGCTATTTACAATACTCCCAATATAGAATTCTTTATTGGGATCCGGGTGTTAATGGCTTTGGGTGGGTGTATAGGTATGATTACCAGCAAGGCAATTGTGCGAGATCTGTTCCCGCCGGAAGACACGGCAAAAGTATTTTCTTTTTTAATGCTGGTGATGGGAATCGCCCCGGTAATTGCACCTACTATCGGAGGGTTTATGGTGGCTTCCTTTGGGTGGCGATCAATTTTTTTATTATTGACTATTTATTCTTTAATTATTTTTTTCTCTGTAACTTTTTTATTGAAAGAAAGTAAAGGAGTTGACCCTACCGTCTCTTTGAAACCGTTAGCTGTAGCGAAGGACTATAGGACTGTTTTTTTAAACTCCTGGTTTTTGCGGTATAGTATGGCAGGGTCCCTGGCATATGCTGGAATGTTCGCTTACATAAGTGGTGCTTCATTTATCTATATGGATGTTTTTGGTTTGTCGCAACAGCAATTCGGGTGGACGTTTGGTCTTAATGCAGGAGGCTACATAGGGGGTGCACAAATTAATCGCCTCTTCTTGAAACGTTGGTCAAGTTCGTTGGTATGTAAGAGAACGATGTTATTACAGTCAATGGTAGCTGTAATTATGGTCATTTCTTTTTTTATACCGGTATTGTCAAAGGGGATAACGATTGCCGGGATTTGGATTTATTTATTTTGTCTCGGTTTTATCACCCCAAATACCACTGCTCAAGCATTGGCTCCATTTGAAAAGCTGGCTGGAACAGCATCCGCTTTAATCGGAGGTATTCAAATGCTCGCCGGCGCATTAATTACGGGGCTGGTGAGTGTATTACTATCTGTGAATGGAACCATTTTTCCAATTATTTTGGTAATGACTATTTGTTCCATAATTGGAATGATACTGTTGAATCTGGGTATGAAAAGCATTAGACGTCTTAAAAAAGTTTCGACTGTGTTCCATTTCTAATTTTTATTTGTTTTCCTCCCATTTTACATCTGAAATTATAGTTATTCTTTGGGGCAGGCTGTCAACTCTTTATGAGTCCAGTTGGAATTATTCCTTTCATAATTAAGTAGTGTTTGCGCATACACTAAAGCTATAATTTTTTCTATATTTACCTGCCGTCGTTCTTTATGATTGAAGAATTTTAGTTCAAAAAGAAAATAGAGTTAATTTTTTTCGTTAGTATAGACAATATTTTCAGATGGAATAATTTATCCAGGTCCAGAGAATTTATCCATTAGATTATTTTTAAATGGGAGTAATATTACCGGTTCTTTGGTCAATGGGATAACAACAAATAACGATACTGTGCAATATAATTTATTATGAAAAAAGAAAGCAGGAGAAATTTTTTAAAAAAATCAGGGGTAGCCGTTGCCGGTTTCTATATTGTTCCGAGACATGTACTCGGAGGGAAGAATTTTACCCCCCCTTCGGATCAATTGACGAAAGGAGTGATTGGTGTAGGGGCTATGGGTCGGGGACATCTCAATTATGAAGGGAGGACAATTGCAATCTGTGACGTTGATTCAGGTCATATCCAACAAGCGCTGGAAATAACAGGTAATGGAATCACTACATATTCTGATTTTAGGGAATTATTGCAAAATGATGATATAGATGTAGTTCATATAGCCACTCCTCCCCATTGGCATGGTTTGATGGCAGTGGAAGCGGCAAAAGCAGGTAAGGATATTTGGTGTGAAAAGCCAATGACCCGTACGATTGGAGAAGGCCAGGCAGTAGTTGATGCTGTAAACAGGCATGATAGAATGTTTAGGTTAAATACCTGGTTTCGATTTCGTGCCGGATTCTATGGAATGGGTGTGCCTGTCGAGCCAATTAAAAAACTTGTTGAAAACCGCGTTTTTGGGTGGCCTTTAAAAGTGACGATAAGTGGGACAACTGGATTTAATTGGAAATTTTATTGGAGTGGAAAAACCAATTTGGAGCCGCAGCCAGTTCCGGAGGAGTTGGATTACGATATGTGGCTGGGACCAGCACCGTACAAACCGTATAATGCAGATAGGGTACACTTGAACTTCCGGGGTTATTGGGATTATGACGGAGGAGGACTGGGAGATATGGGACAACACTATATGGATCCGGTTCAGTATTTGTTGGAAAAAGATCATACGAATCCTATAAGTGTAGAGGTGGATGCTCCTCAACAACATCCGGAGGCAGTGAGTACATGGAGGAGAATAACATATACTTATGACGATGGTTGTCAAATTATTTTGGACGGAGAAAATAAAGACAAGGATGCGGTATTTATTGAAGGTCCTGACGGTACACTCAACAAAGGAATGCAATCATCTATCCCTAATATTCACAAATTAATAGACAGCTTGCCGGCTCCTATTCCTCAGATAGAAACATTTAGTGAATCCGTTCGTACCCGACAAAAGTTTGCCCTTAATGAAATGAATGGTCACCGGAGTTGTAATCTAATAAATATGGGTAAAATAGCACTTCGGTTAGGACGGAATCTGAAATTTGATCCGGAGAACCAGGTGTTTATTAATGATGAAGGAGCAAATAAATTGATTCACCAACCGATGAGAGGTCATTGGTCAATTTAAAAATAATGAGAAGTACTACGAGTTTTAGAAATATATCTATTCTTTTATTTATAGTCTCAATGTTCCATGGGCTTGAAGCTCAGGACAATCGAACATTCGAGACGAAGGTAGCAGATGCACTAAATGTCTTACCAGCGGAAAATTTTGATACCTACACGGAAACCACCAAAGGTCTTATCAATTTAGGACCTGATGTAGTAGCCGAATTGGCGCAATTATATAACGCAAGTTCCGGAGATGAAAAAGCTAAACTGGAGTATGCTTTTTCGGGAATTGGGAAATACTTATCTTCTGCTTCCAATGCCGTTCAACTTACTTTTTCGGATGCTTTTATTGTTGCAATAGATGAAAGTAATGACAATGATTTGATGGATATATTGTTGGAAGAATTAATGTATTTTATACCTGGTGAAAAGGTCATGGATTTACAACCATTTATTTCCAGGCCAGAACAACAGATGAGAGTATTGGATATTCTCGAGTATCATCCCGGGAAAGAAGTGGGGACTTTGATTTATGAATCTATGGATCAGTTAGGTAATCGGAGTAAATACAAGGCCTATAAAATTTTATCAGATCCCAGCTTTGGACAAGCGACTAATGTACTCACGGCGCGCGGAGCTTCGTCCAGCACGGATCTTGGGAAGGTAATTATGAACGGAATGGCTGAAACAGGTGATCAAAAGTATTATAACTTTTTTAAAGAATTATCAGAAGGGATGCCCGATGATTTCTCTGTTGATGCTATTTTGAAATATTCTGAAAATGCCGCTAAAGAGGGTAACGGTGCCCAGGCATTTTCCCTATTGGAGTCTATTTTTAATTCAAATGATGCGTCTACTGAGTTTAAGGCATTGGCATTGAAAGAGCTAGTTGCTGTAGATGCTGCAAAATCGATCGAACTTATCAAAAAGGCTCTTCATTCCGAGGACGAGAATATAGCTGTGGCGGCTGCTCATAGTTTGGCGAATCTCGATAAAAATTATTGGAATGCATTAGGAGAGACTCTTGGAAGAGCGCATCCTATGGCCCAGGCCACGGGACTGCGGATATTATCGAGAAAAGGTTGGATTGGTACTTCAGATCTGGCAACAGCTTTATTAAGTATTGCGGAAGATAATGTAAAAGAAGAAGCCATAAAGGCTCTGGCAGTGGCAAAAGGATTGGATGTACAGGATCAGATATTAGAATTTATAAAAAATAATTCAGATGAACGTTTACTTAATGCCGGTGTTGTGGCATTGAAAATGGCTACTGGCACAGATAATGTCAAAAATATTGTCCAAAGCTTATCATCTTTTGATTCAACCAAACAAGCTTTACTTTTACCTGTAATTGGAATGCGAGGAAATCAAGGTGACTTCAATACGGTCTATGATATTGCACAGTCCTCTTCTGGCAATTTACAATCAAGTGCACTATCCGCACTGGCAAAATTGGGTAGTGATACCGAGGTATCGAGAATGATTGATCTATTAAAATTTTTGGAAGGTGAAAATCTCAAAGTAGGGCAATCTTCTCTTGAGCAAATGTTGAGTAGTAGTGAGTCAGACCGTTGGGCTATTAACCTGGAGACGGCGATTGATAGTGAGGAAAATACGAGATTTATCCCCTTCATTACGTATTTGGAGGAATCAAAAGCCCGTTCTATGGCGAAGAAAATTCTCCATGGAGATAATGTAGTCAATCAAAATTTATTATTGAACAGAATATCATCATGGAGAGATGATGGATTAATTGACGATATAATTCCTTTACTGGATAATGCAGCTACTCATAAATCTGCTTTTAAAGCCTTGTTAGAAACTATCGAGGATTCCGAATGGCCGGTTGCAAAAAAATTACTTTATTTTAAAAAATACTGTAATAAAGCTGTACTACCGGATGAGAAAATTATGGCAATTCAAAAGATGGGCTCGTTTAAAGATTTCTATGCTTTGGTCCTGGTAGGCGAGTATTTGGATTCAAAATATTCAAGAATTCAAAATGCTGCTGCTATGGCTGTGATGTCAATAGTTATGCCTGGCCCCCAGAACAATGATGGAATGACCGGAGAAGTGGCCATCAATCTTTTGAAAAATGCACGTGATATTGTTACCGGAAATGATGCAAGCTATTTTAAAGAAAATATAGATACCTATATTGAATCCATTCCGGAGGATGTCGCTGAAGGATTTGTTCCAATGTTCAATGGTCAAGACCTTTCGGGCTGGCATGGATTTGTAGAGAACCCTATCAAATTGAAAGAAATGTCACAAAGTGAGTTGGAATCGAAGATGGAGGAAGCCAACCAAAAGATGAAGGAACATTGGTGGGTTGAAAATGGGGAAATTCGCTTCAAAGGAAATGGTAAGAACCTGGTGTCAGATAAAAATTACCGAAATTTCGTTATGCTTGTAGATTGGCAAATTGATAAAGAAGGTGATAGCGGTATTTATTTGCGTGGCACTCCACAGGTACAAATATGGGATACGGCCAGAGTAGATGTCGGGGCTCAGGTGGGGTCCGGGGGACTCTATAATAATAAAGAACATGAGAGTAAACCTTCTAAGTTAGCTGACCTGGCCATTGGGGACTGGAATCATATGAAGATTGAAATGATGGGTGAAAAGGTTTCGGTTTGGTTAAACGGTGAATTGGTAGTAGATAATGTGGTGATGGAAAATTACTGGGATCGGTCCATCCCAATTTTCCCTACGGGCCCTATTGAATTGCAAGCTCATGGAACAAATATTGGATTTAAGAATATTTTTATCAATGAAATTCCTTCCGGGGAGGATTTGTTGAGTGATGAAGAAAGAAGTGCAGGCTTTGAACCGATTTTTAACGGGTATAACCTCGATGGATGGGTTGGGAACAAATCGCAGTATACGGTCGAGAATGGGATGATAGTAGTAGATCCTGCAGCGAGTGGTAGTCACGGAAATTTATTTACTGAACAAGAATACGAAGACTTTCACTTTAAGTTTGAATTTCAATTGACACCTGGTGCCAATAATGGTTTGGGCATTCATGCACCGTTAGAAGGAAATGCTGCCTATGATGGCAAAGAAATTCAGATTTTAGATAATACGGCCAGTATCTATGCTAATCTTGAGCCGTACCAGTATCATGGCTCCCTGTATGGTATCGCACCTGCAAAGCGGGGCTATTTAAAGCCCGTAGGAGAATGGAACGAGGAAGAGGTTGTTATTCAGGATGGGCGATATAAAGTTGTTCTAAATGGGACCGTTATTCTGGATGTTGATCTGAAAGAAGTAACCAAAGGAGGTACTATGGATGGAAAAAAACACAAAGGTATTCGAAAAGACAAAGGCCACCTGGGATTTCTTGGCCATGGGTCAGAAGTGAAATTTAGAAATTTGCGGTTGAAAGAGCTATAGAATCTGTGTGAAATTTAAATAACCCGAGTTCGAAGCGTTTTTAGGATTCAGAGCACTTGACAAAATTATGGTTCGACTAAAAGGAGTATAGACTATTTAGAGTTTCTTTTTGGAAGAAGGTAGCTGTTTACAATGGGGTATTCTATATGATAAATTCCCAGGCTTGGATCGAGAAAGTGAATCCACTATGTTCCCTTCCTTTTGATTTATCCGATAAAGCAAAAAGAATCTGCCACCGAAAAGCGGGGCAATCGTTGTATATTCTCATTCCATTACCTCTGAACTAATATAATAATTCGTCGAATTCAGGCGAAATATGAATTATTTGACAAAGTTTTTCAAAATTACTTTGATTAAGGGATGCCAAGCTTTTGGCTCCCTTTTATTGCCGGCCTTTACTTTATTCGCCATTCTTTGATGAATTCTATTTATCTCTACTCCTTAGAGAAGCGAATACTAATGACACGGGTATATACAAAAAAATATTTATTATTGATAATTTTAATTCGTTTTTAATATTTATGTGTAAGTAATTGATTATTAAATATGTATATTAGTTATGTTAATAAAATATAAAGTTATTAACAGCTCGGAAAAAATGATTTTTATGTTATGATTTTTTTTAATAAGTTGTGTAAAGAAAATTGTACAATGTGATTTTCTGCTTTCCATGTGAACATTATTTTATCCAATTCGATTACTTTCTTACTAAAGATAAATCATGAAACCATCATCAATTACTACCAGGAAGAAAACTTTTTCGTACAACGAAGTTCTAGATAGGACTATACGTTATTTTGATGGGGATGAACTGGCGGCTACAACCTGGATTAATAAATATGCAGTCAAGGATATTGAGGGTAATTATTATGAAGTTTCTCCTGACGATATGCATATGAGAATGGCCAGTGAATTTGCCAGAATTGAAAAGAAATATCAAAAGGATGGTAAGAAATCCTCTCATTTGTCGCCCTATGGAAAGCAGAGGGAATTATTAGATGAACAGAGGATATATGAATTATTTAAGGATTTTAAGTATGTAATTCCTCAAGGAAGTGTAATGGCTGCTTTGGGAAATGATCAGATGATAGCTTCTTTGTCTAATTGCGTGGTGGTGCCTCCCGTTTTTGATTCATATGGGGGAATAATGTATACGGATCAGCAATTGGCACAATTATTCAAAAGACGCTGCGGAGTGGGAGTGGATATTTCCGGTCTAAGACCCCAGGATGCCTATGTCTCCAATGCTGCCGGGACGACTACCGGCGCGGTTTCTTTTATGGAGCGGTTTTCAAATACTACCCGTGAGGTGGCCCAGAATGGACGCCGGGGCGCTTTGATGTTAACTATTGACATTGCGCATCCAGATGTGGAAGATTTTGTGATGATTAAGCAGGATTTATCGAAAGTCACAGGTGCAAATATTTCCATACGCTTATCCGATGAGTTTATGAATGCTGTAGATAGCGATGAGGAATTTCAATTGAGGTGGCCAATTGATTCACCGGAACCTGAATATGTGAAAAATGTTCGAGCCCGGGAATTATGGGATACAGTAATTAAATGTGCACATAATACCGCGGAACCAGGTCTAATATTCTGGGACAGGCAACATAAGTATAGTACTTCTTCAGTTTACCCCGGCTTTGAAAATAGTTCTACCAATCCGTGTTCCGAAATAGCCATGCAAGGTGGTGATAGCTGCCGGCTTATTGCGATTAATTTATACAATTTTGTAGATAAACCCTTCTGTCCGGAAGCGAAGTTTGATTTTGATAAATTTTACCGGATTACCTATGAATCTCAGCATTTAATGGATAATCTTGTGGATTTGGAGCTTGAAGCCATTGAAAGAATTTTAACCAAAGTAGAATCAGATCCTGAACCGCTTCACATTAAGCAGGTAGAAATAGATACCTGGAAATTACTATATGAAAATGGTAAGAATGGCAGGAGAACAGGACTGGGTTTTACAGCTTTAGCGGATATGTGTGCTGCTTTGGGACTTAAATTTGACAGTGACGAGGCCCTTGAAATAGTGGAACAGGTAATGAGTACAAAGATGACTGCAGAATTCGATAGTTCCATTGATATGGCTATTGAAAGAGGTCCCTTTAAAGATTTTGATCCCTCTATTGAAGACCAATCTGAATTTGTCCAGATGATGAAAGAAGAGTTTAGTGATCTCTACAAGAGGATGATGAAATACGGACGTCGAAATATATCGATTAGTACAGTAGCACCAACGGGTACACTAAGTATGTTGGCCCATACGTCGTCAGGTATTGAACCGGTATTCTTACTTTCCTACAAAAGACGGCGTAAAGTAAATGGATCTGATAAATCGGCGAAAGTTAGTTTTGTAGATGATATGGGTGACGCATGGGAAGAATTCGTTGTATATCACCCGAAATTGAAAGAATGGATGGACGCTACAGGAGAGAAGGATAAAGCTAAAAGTCCTTATCATAATGCCACAGCTCCTGAAATTAATTGGCTTCAGCGAGTGCAAATGCAGGCCCTTGTACAAAAATATGTCACGCATTCGATCAGTTCTACGATTAATTTGCCTTCAGATGTGACTGTGGAGAAAGTTGGTAATATTTATATCGAATCCTGGAAAAGAGGATTGAAAGGAATCACTGTCTACAGGGATGGATCCCGGAGCGGAGTTTTAGTTTCCAATGATGAAAATGAAGATTCAAAAGATAAAGAAATTGATACTCAGGAAAAAGCTTACGTCCCTCCCAAGAGGCCTAAAAAAATCGAGGCTGACGTAGTAAGGTTTCAAAATGAATATGAAAAATGGCTGGCCGTAGTTGGATTAGTAGATGGAATGCCTTATGAAATTTTCACGGGTAAAATGGAAGATTCTTTCAATTTGCCGTCTTTTGTTAATAAGGGCTGGGTGATTAAAAATAAGACAGATAAAGGAAACAGTCGATATGATTTTCAATTCATTGATAAAGATGGATATCGTATAACTATTGAGGGGCTATCCAGGTCATTTGATAAGGAGTATTGGAATTATGCCAAGTTGATTTCGGGTGTTTTACGCCATAATATGCCGATTGAAGATGTAGTAGACTTAATAATAGGACTTAATTTATATGATGAGAATATCAATACCTGGAAGAACGGGGTTGCACGGGCACTAAAAAAATATATACTCGATGGTGTAGAAGTTTCGGATAAAAAATGTCCCAATTGTGAAGACCCCAAAGGTCTGGTATATGAGGAGGGTTGCCTGACTTGTAAAAGTTGTGGTTATAGTAAGTGTGGTTAAAGTCCAAAAATTAAATGGAAGGAAATAGTGAAAGGGATGCAATTTTGTATCCCTTTTTTTATGATCTCTGGATTCAATTTTTTATCAATAGTTTCCATATAAAATTTTGTTTTAGTCATTTGAATTTCACTGTAGAATTAATAAATGGTAAAGATTGAGTAATTCATAAAATAATGATATACTCTCTGTACTTTTGAAGCGGAATATTAAATTTTTATTGTTGGAATAGAGGTTGTCGAATGAAATCGATCAATGCACGCATCATAACGGTATCGATTCCTATAGTACTGGGGAATCTTACGCAAATAATACTGGGTATAATTGATAGTGCCATGGTTGGTTCCATTGATGCTTTATTGTTAGCGGCATCATCCCTGGTCAATAATATTCTTGCCATACCCTTTATTATGGGAATGGGGTTATCTTATGCCATTGCTCCAATGGTGGCTTCGGCCAATGGGAATGGAAATTACCAAAGGTGTATGGCAATAGGGTTTAATGGATTTTTTTTATGTACTATTTTTGCTCTGTTCGTAGGCATTGGAATCCATGCCGGTTCAAATATTGTATTTCATCTTGACCAGGATATTGAGGTGGCTAATGCTTCGGTTGATTATCTGATAATTATGGGGTGGTCTACCGTGCCTATGTTGATGTTTCTGGCACTCAAACAATTTACCGATGGTCTCGAATACACGAGGGTCGCTATGACATGGGCTTTGTTGTCTATCCCGATTAATACTTTCCTTAATTGGATCTTTATTTTTGGAAAATTTGGTGTACCAGCTTACGGTTTATTTGGCGCGGGGATAGGAACATTAATCAGCCGGGTTATTATATTTATTGCTTTATTGACAGTAATACTCAGAAGTGAGAAATTTTTAATCTACAGGCAAAAATTGAACCGATCCCTGGTTATTAGTAAAAAGAGAATTCGAAATTTATTACAGATCGGTATTCCTTCGAGTATTCAATACGCTATGGAATCAGGTGCATTTGCAGTATCAGGTATTATGATAGGTTGGTTTGGTGCTACACAACAAGCAGCACACCAGATAGCTATTAGTGTGGCATCCCTGACATTTATGGTGTCGATGGGGCTGTCTGCAGCAGGATCTATACTTGTGGGAAATGCAGTGGGGAAAAAGGATCTGATACATGCTCGGACTATTGGGAAGAATACACTGTTTATGGGACTGGTTTACGGAGTGTTTTGTGCGGTCTTCTTTGCTATTACCAATGCGTATATACCTTTGTTCTTTACGGGTGACATTAAAGTAATTGAGTATGCAGCTGCCCTTTTGATCTTTGCCGGTATTTTTCAAATCTCTGATGCCATTCAAGCCATAGATATCGGAATTTTGCGAGGATTGTATGATGTTAAAATTCCAACGATTTGGGTGTCGATAGCTTACTGGGTGATTGGTATTCCTTTTGGATATTATTTAGCATTTTACCAGGGAATGGAATCCAGGGGAATTTGGTTGGGCCTCGTTACCGGGCTTTCCATTGTAGCCATTACGTTGACTTTTCGCTTTTTCAAAGTTTCCCGTAGCAAAAATGTTTTAGTAAAAGCTTGATTTGTTGACGTGAATTCCAGGAATACGAAGGCTTTCCGGAGGAGCTGAATAGAACAGGGTTTCCCTGGACATTCATGCTTTCACCAGGGGAGATATGGTAGGTTGGTTTCATTAATATCTGGATAACGTAAGGGGAGGAAACCGCTTATATTTACTATTCTTGTTCAGTTCTTTATGACATCAGGCTTTTCATCGATATCTTGTCCATTAAAACACCAATCTATTTTCTAAAACGGGAATCTACATAGTTCAATAGGAAACCATACTTCTTCTTCGAATTTCACAGGTGTCAAATAATCCGAATAAAAATATTCATCGAATTCGGGTATTAGCTATTCAGAGCTTTGCCTCTGAGTTTTTTCAAGAATGGTGAAGCAAAAATAAAATCGACTAATTCCTCATTTTTAGATTCTAATACTTCAGTTTTTGACCCTTGCCACGCCAGTTTTCCCTGGTGTAGCAGGTTGATTTTATCACCAATTTCCAATACCGAGTTCATGTCATGGGTATTAATTACTGTAGTAATATTATTCTCGTAAGTAATGTCTTTAATTAATTCATCAATTACAATGGATGTCTTTGGATCCAACCCGGAATTTGGTTCATCGCAAAATAAATATTTAGGCTTTAATACGATGGATCGGGCAATTCCAACACGCTTTTGCATACCTCCGGAAATTTCAGAGGGGTAACTATTATTAATGCCACTAAGGTTAACTCTTTCCAGGCAATAATTGACCCGGTTCTTTTTTTCTTTTCGGGTCATGGATGTAAACATATCCATGGGAAAACGTATATTTTCTTCGACAGTCATAGAGTCAAATAATGCTGATCCCTGAAAGAGCATCCCTACTTCCAGGCGAAGATTTTGGAGTTGCTTATGGTGAAGGTCAAGAAAGTTTAAACTATTGTATGAAATAGTACCACTTGTTGGTTTTAGTAATCCCACAAGAATTTTGAGTAAAACCGTTTTGCCGGCACCGCTTTTTCCAATTATCAGGTTGTTTTTACCGGCCTCGAAATCAATGGAAATTCCCTTTAAAACTTCAGTTTCTCCAAAACTCTTTGTTATATTTTTAGCTGATATCATGCAGAGTATTTTACGTGGTAAGTATTAGTGCAATAATATAATCCGCCAAAAGTATCAATACATCACTGAATACAACGGCATTTGTGCTGGCCTTCCCCAACTCTATTGAACCGCCTTCCACATAGTATCCCTGGTAACAAGATACAGAAGTCAAAATGTAAGAGAATACAACTGCTTTGACGAGCATCATGGTTACATTAAGGGGGTCAAAAAAAGACCGTAATCCCTTTACATAATCAGGGTGGGTAAGGTCTCCAAAAGGTACAGAGGCAATGTATCCGCCTAAAATACTTACAAAAGCACCAATGCTCACCAAAACTGGTATAATAAAAACAGCTGCAATAACTTTTGGTAAGATAAGGTAGCTAGCGGTATTTACTCCCATTACTTCCATAGCATCAATATGCTCTTTTTGTCTCATTCCCCCGATTTCGGATGCCATATTTGATCCCACTTTTCCGGCGAGTACCAATCCGGTAAAAGTAGGGGCCAATTCAATAATGGTTATGTCTCGTACAATATAGCCAATATAATAACTGGGTATAAATGAACCTCCAATTTGGTAGCTAAATTGAATTGCTGTTACAGCTCCGATAAAAATAGAAATAAGTGCTACTATTGTAATAGAGCCGACGCCAATGTCATACATTTGTCTTACAACTTCTTTCCAATACATTTTAAAATTGGAGGGTCTCCTCAAAGTTGAAAACATCATAAACACATATCTGCCCGTATGAAATAGTAAGCTTTTGATCATAGGATTGTAAATATGATAAATTAATCTAATTTTATCTAGGGATTCAATTTTAAATTAGGTATAATAACAAAAAACGATTCATGAGAATAATTATTACCGGAGCTACAAAAGGCATAGGTAAAGCCGTTGCCAATATTTTCGCTTTTTCCGAACATAGTCTGGCGCTGTGCGCAAGAAATTTAGATGACCTGGTAAAACAAAAATCTCAAATACTAGAAACAACTGAATGCAAGAATGTTTTTATAAAGCCGGTAGATGTTTCAAAAAAAAATGAGGTACAGGAATTCGCAGCAGATGTATTGGCCGAATGGGGTGCTGTTGACCTTTTAGTAAATAATGCCGGCGTTTTTATACCAGGTGAGATATATCGTGAAGAGGATGGGGTCCTGGAAAAAACCATTGAGACGAATGTATACAGTGCTTACCATTTGTCAAGGGCCATTATTCCATCTATGATCGAACAAAAATGCGGACATATCATTAATATTTCCTCTGTAGCAGGTTTGAAAGCTTATCCCAATGGAGGGGCCTATTCTATTTCCAAATTCGCGATGTTGGGATTGGGTAAATGCCTGAGAGAAGAATTAAAAGAATTTGGTATACGTGTAACGAATGTAATGCCAGGGGCTACTTGGTCGAATAGTTGGGCTGGTGTCGATTTACCGAAAGATCGGTTAATGGAGCCAGAAGATATAGCCAGGATTGTGAAAGTGGCTACCGACTTACAAGGTAAAGCAGTATTGGAGGATGTTGTTATTAGGCCAATTCTGGGAGATTTGTAAGTGAGAAAACGATAAAGCCTGGCCAGAGATTTACAGATCTAAATATCTCGTGTATGGATCGGAAGGCAATTGATCAATTGTTTACTATTTATGAGAGTTAAACAAATCTTTTAATTTTCTACAATCAAATTTTGTTGGTTTCAAAAAAATGGTTGATCTTTGCGCTATCATGAAGTTATGAGAATATTATCAAAAATAAAGACCATTCAAATACCTGTCATAAGGGTGTTTTCTGTGAGGGATCGATTCGCTGCGTAAGTTGATCCGTGGTACTCTTCTACACATTTTTGATTTCCTAATTCTCATAGTAAATGAAACAACATAGAAATTTTTCCTATAAAAGACTTTTTCAAAATGTAAAACTTGCCTTAACCGGTAAGGAACTTGATTTTACTTCAGGCAGTATATCCCGGGCTATTTTCCTCTTGTCCGTACCTATGATTATTGAAATGCTGATGGAGTCGGTGTTTGCCCTGGTAGACATCATGTATGTGTCCAGAGTAAGTATCAATGCAGTAGCTACCATTGGGTTAACAGAATCTGTAGTGACGTTAATTTATGCAGTTGCCATTGGTTTGAGTATGGCGGCGACGGCAATTGTAGCCCGCAGGATTGGTGAAAAGGACGTGGTAGGTGCTCGTGAGTCTGCTGTTCAGGCTATTCTTATTGGGGTTATTGTGGCTATGGTGGTAAGTATTGTTGGTGTCATGTATCCGCGGGAAATTTTGTCAGTAATGGGAGCAGAGCCCGATTTAATCGAAGAAGGATTTCGGTATACCCAGATATTATTAGCCGGAAATGTGACTATCGTATTATTATTTATCATTAATGCGGTATTTCGGGGTGCAGGGGATGCTTCTATGGCGATGTGGTCCCTCATTTTATCAAATGGACTAAATATTATATTGGATCCGTTGTTTATCTTCGGTTGGGGACCTGTACCGGCATATGGGGTTACCGGGGCTGCTATAGCTACTACCATAGGTCGGGGAACAGCAGTTATTTTTCAACTGGCTATTTTAATTTATGGCAGTAGTAGAATAAAATTAAAGTATCGTGATTTTGTTCTCAAACTTAAAGTTATCAAAAAGTTGGTGCGGATATCTCTCGGAGGAATCGGCCAATTCCTAATAGGAACTTCCAGTTGGGTATTTTTGATGCGGATAATGGCGGAGTTTGGTAGCGAAGTACTTGCCGGCTACACTATATCTATTCGGGTAATGATGTTTACCTTAATGCCTTCCTGGGGTATCAGTAATGCGGCTGCTACGTTGGTGGGACAAAATCTCGGTGCCCAACAGGTAGATCGGGCAGAAAGATCCGTTTGGAAAACGGGTAAATACAATGCCTATATCATGGTCACCGTATCGCTATTTTATTTACTTTTTGCCCAGAAAATTATTTCGTGGTTTAATGATTCACCGGCAGTAGTGGAAGCAGGTGCCTTGAGTCTTCAGGTAATTGCTGCGGGGTATATATTCTATGCCTATGGAATGGTGATTACTCAGGCTTTCAATGGCGCCGGAGATACGAAGACGCCAACGATTATTAATTTGTTCTGTTTTTGGGTATTTCAGTTGCCTTTTGCTTACCTGGCTGCTCTTGTTTTGAATTGGGGGCCACTAGGTGTTTACCTGGGCATCACATTGGCAGAAACATTAATCGCTATTATTGCTGTTGTTCTTTTCAGGAAAGGTAAGTGGAAAACAGTGGAGGTCTAGAAATGTATGGATTGTTTAATGGGCAGGTCCCTTTTAATTCATCCCAATATGTTTAATTATCTTTGTTACATCACTATAAAAGTAAATAACACGAAATGATAATAGTTACCGGAGCCGCAGGATTTATTGCTTCCTGTATGGTACAGAAGTTAAATGAAGAAGGTATTCACAATATTGGAATTGTGGATGATTTTTCAGTGCAGAATAAGGAAGATAATTGGAAGAATAAATCATATTCGGTCAAGATTGAGCGCAGTGATTTCGAAAATTGGTTAGTAAAAAATGGGGAAAAGGTAGATGCCATAATTCATTTGGGGGCCAGAACAGATACGACCGAATTTGATCGTTCCATATTTGAACGGTTAAACGTAGCCTTTTCCAAAATGATTTGGACATTTGCTGAAAGCCATAATACCCCGTTATTGTATGCTTCATCTGCTGCTACTTATGGAGGAGGGGAGCACGGGTACAGTGACAATCATGATATTGTGGATTCGCTAGTTCCTCTAAATCCTTACGGGGACTCGAAAAATGAATTTGATCAGTGGGCATTGGGGCAGGAAAAAACCCCTGAGCACTGGTACGGCCTGAAGTTCTTCAACGTATATGGGCCCAATGAATACCACAAAGGACGGATGTCTTCTGTGATCTTGGGTGCTTTTAATCAAATCCGGAAAAACGGTGGCATGAAACTGTTCCGATCCCACAACCCTGATTACAAAGACGGGGAACAATTGAGGGATTTTATTTACGTCAAAGATGTGGTCAATATGATGTGGTTTTTGTTGAATGAAAAACCTGAATCCGGATTGTACAACATTGGTACCGGTGAGGCACGTACATTTTTGGATCTTACCCGCGCTACCTTCAATGCTCTGGGAGTGGAAGAAAATATTAGTTTTATCGATACCCCGGAGGACATTCGCGACAAATATCAATATTTCACGGAAGCAGAGATGGATAAATTACTTAATGCTGGCTATGAGACTCCGATAACCTCCCTGGAAGATGGTGTAGAAGATTATGTACGGAATTATTTGAAGGAAGGGAGAATTTATTGACAGCTTGGCTCTTCCTTTAATCATTGTGATCTGAATGAAATTATTCTATAGAGTTAAATGGGTGGTTATGTTCGTAATTGAATTATTATCTTTACCGTCATGAAAATAGGTATTATCAAAGAGCGAAAGATCCCCGGGGATGAAAGGGTTCCACTTAATCCGGAACAATGTGCTTTTATTAAAAAGGAGTTTGGGCAGGAAATCGTAGTAGAAAAATCACTTCATCGATGTTTTTCGGATCGAGAGTATGAAAAAGCCGGTGTACAATTAGTCGATGATGTGACCGATTGCGATGTGTTATTGGGAGTAAAAGAAGTACCTATTGATCATTTAATCCCTAATACGTCTTATTTTTTCTTTTCACATACGTATAAAAAGCAACCCTATAACAGGGGTTTATTGCAGTCGATACTGAAAAAGAATATCCGTCTCATAGATTATGAATTGCTTAAGGATAAGAAAGGAAAACGACTGATCGCTTTTGGTTTTTTTGCGGGGATGGTAGGTGCTCATAATGCATTGTATACCTATGGACAACGAACAGGAGAGTTTGCACTAGGTAGAATGAAAGACGCTTTTGATTATGCAGAAGTCAGGGATAACTATAAAAAATATCAGTGGTCTCCTGTAAAAATTGTCCTTACGGGCAAAGGTCGAGTAGGTCAAGGTGCGGCCAAAGTGTTGAATGATATGGGGATAAAAGCAGTAAATCCGGACGAATTTTTGAAGGAAGAATTTGACGAAGCAGTATACACAGTAATTGATTTTGACCGATATGCGAGAAAAAAAGACGGACGGGAATTTTCAGCGGCAGAATTTTTTGCAAACCCAGAAATGTTTGAATCAGCATTTGAACCATTTACCCATGTAGCTGATATTATGATCAATGGTATCTATTGGGACAATAATGCCCCGGCTTTTTTTACAAAAGAGGAAATGAAATCAGGCCTCTTCAACCTGAAAGTTATAGCTGATGTTACTTGTGATATTGCTCCGGTAGCATCCATCCCGTCCACTCTAAGGGCAACTACCATCGCAGACCCGGTATTTGGGTACGATGCTAAAGAAGAGGTAGAGGTAGCACCCTTTCAGGAGGGGACAATAGATATGATGACCATTGACAATCTGCCCAATGAGCTTCCCCGGGATGCAAGTACATCATTCGGGGAACAATTTATTGAATATATTTTCCCTTTAATCAGGTCTGAGTTATTTGATAAAGGTGTCTTACTGCAGGCTACTATCGCCCGGGACGGAGAACTGGGACCAGATTATCAATATTTGAAGGACTACGTTGAAGGAGGCAATAGCAAATCGGATAATTAAGAATCCTACAATGATAAATCGGATAATTACGAATTAATGAATGAGGAATCGGTCAATTGTATAATTCTACATTGATTTATTGAGCATTGTATGATTGAATCATTGCACAATTGACGTAAGCTTATTATATTACCAGTCTATTTATTAATAATAAAAAGAGTTATGGAAAAAGTCTTGGGTGTAGGATCACGCGTACGCCATCCCATGTATGGAAAGGGGGTAATTACAGCTTTAAATCAAAGTACTTACGATGTTTGTTTTATTGATAGTGGGATAAAACCCATTGGAAAAAACTATGACAATTGGGATGTGATTGAAGAAATAAAAGCCGGTGCGTCTATCTCAATGAATACCCTTGAAAAAAGTATTGAAAAGGTCTTGATTGCTAACGATCTTTTGCCTGCGGAAGTGGAATTAGCAAATAAATGGGAAGGGGGAATGTTGGAAATCAAGTCGCCCGGCGATACTGTGAAATCTAAAGAAATTCCCATTACTACTTTTTTTCACAAAATCGTAATGGTACGTGATCGTATCCGGGTGATGGAACAACGAATCAATGCAAGTAAAGGGTTGACCGATGAAGAAAAGGTGAACCTACAACAATACATCACTCGAATTTACGGTAGCCTGACTACTTTCAATGTACTGTTCCAGGATAAAGAAGATTATTTCAAAGGAGAGGGGAAGTAATGAAGCCGGGGAGGCAGGAGTCTGGAGATCGAAATCAGGAGTCTGAAGACCGGAGCTTGAAGTTGGGAGCCCTGAGTCGGAAGTCCAAAAAAACTACTAAACTCATTTATTTTCTGCCAACCAATTTTCCACATTGGTTTGAATACGGTCCTCGATATTGCTGGTGTCGGCTTTTTCAAATTTTTGGCCAGTTACTTTTTCGTAGAGCTCAATATATCGCTGGCTTACAATTCTGACAAATTTGTCCGGCATTTCTGGCATTTTTTGCCCGTCCAATCCCTGAAAGCCATTCTCCATTAACCATTCACGTACAAACTCTTTACTTAGCTGCTTTTGTTTTTCTCCTTTTAGTTGACGATCTGAATATCCTTCGGAGTAGAAAAATCGAGAACTATCAGGGGTGTGTATTTCATCAATTAGGTAAATTTTACCTTCGTGAAATCCAAATTCATATTTGGTATCAACTAATATTAGGCCTTGTTTGGCAGCTAATTGGGTGCCTCTATCAAATAAGGCCAGGGAAAATTTCTCCAATTGATTGAGTATATCTTCAGACACAATCTTATTTTTCAAGATGCCTTCTCTTGAAATATCTTCATCATGTCCTTCTTCCGCTTTGGTAGCAGGTGTAATTATGGGGCTTGGAAATTGATCGTTCTCTTTCATTCCTTCGGGCATGGGAACACCACAAATCATTCGTTTACCATCTCTGTATTCTCTCCAGGCATGACCGGCGAGATAACCTCTCACTACCATTTCTAGTTTTATCGGGTCACATTTTAGGCCGATGGATACGTTAGGATCCGGACTGCCTAGTAACCAATTGGGAACAATGTCCTCGGTTTTTTTTAGAAAGTAAGCGGCTGTTTGGTTCAATACCTGGCCTTTAAATGGGATAGGTTTGGGCAGTATATGATCAAATGCCGAGATTCGGTCGGTTGCTATCATTAATAACCTTTCGCCAAGATCATAAACGTCCCTGACTTTTCCGTGGTAGATTTTATCTTCGCGAGCAAATGAAAAATTAGTACGTTGAATGGCATTCATATAGGAAAAAGTAGACTAAATATTTTCTACAGAATTCTTATCTGACAAGATGTCTTTCAGTTCTTTGAGTTTGGCATATTCGTGGGGAAGTACTCTCTTGACAGCGTCTTTTATGGAAACATAAGAGGCGTCATCAAATTCAGTGATATAGTCTTTTAGCCTCTTTTTTACATATTTCATATCATTGAGTATCATTGAACGGAAAGAAGGTAGGTCTTTTTCATCTTTTTCAACGGCTACTGTTCGGGAATCAGCCGGAACCTTTTCCGTTTCTTCCAGATGAATTATGTCTTCACTCATCTCAGAGGGCTGTACAAAACCATTGGGTAATGACCATTTTTGTCCATCGGGATCCCCTTCGTCTTTAATCAATAAAATTTCGAGACCTTTTTCTGCCATCCTGTAGATGACTACCTTTGCCAAATCTTTAACACTCATTAAGTACTGAATTGCCGCTTTAAAATTATTCCAATTCCAAATATAGTTAAATTATTGTAAACATATTGAGGAAGATAAAATTTTAGGAAATTTGCCTGTACCCTGCAGCACTACTTTTGCGTACTGTGTTTTGCAAGATAAATATCCAGCATCAATTTTCCTGCAAGGACTTTAAACACGATTAGATTATGTGTATCCATCTCTTCGTAAGCTTCCATTGCCCGGGGGAATGGCAATTCCCAATCTTCAGGTGATTTTACGGCACCCAGTATCATTCCATCTTCATTTAAAATGTCTGTTTTATTAAATTTTTCACTTCCATATTTACCGAAAATCCGTTTAATTTTTGGATTGAGGAATCGTCCCTTTTTATCTATTAATCCTAGTAATTCGCCGTTAATATATATCTTGTTTTTGGGGTCACATAATATCTCGTGATTTTTTGTGATCATGATGGTAAATCCGTTTTTCTTTTTTCCAGATGGGATTTTATGTTGAACAATCATCATGTTTTCCTGGTAGATGGATGTGAAAATACCCCGAAAGGAATATCCGAATCCTTTTCGTTCTGATTTTTGAAATATATGGTAGGACATAAGGTCTATTTCTTTGCCTGTCCATGAAACGAGCTTTGGAATTTCCTCTTTATAGATTTTTCTGGTTTTTTCTAATTCCTTTTTTATCGTTTCCAGTGAGGTTTTACCGAAATAAATCTTGTTAATAATAAAGATTGATATCAATAATCCAAGTAAAAAAAACAACAGCATATCATTAAAATATTGCCGGGAAAAATACAAATCCCGTCGTTTAACCAAAAATTCTTATCCCGAAATATTCATAGTTTTGCTATAAATAATACCTAATCCTCAAAACATTTGCATTTCGGTGATTAGTATAACTCAGGACTCGAAAGGAAGTTTCAAAATATTTTCAATTTGAAATCAGTAGGTAGCCTACGATAGTGAAAGTTATGAGCAAATATTCTTAATAATCTACCTTCTCCTATAGCCAGGGGGGAAATATTTTTGAAAATTCCGAACGAAAACAATGTAATATAAAAAAAGCCCTGTTGAAATTACAGAGCTTTTTATTTTTTTGATTAGTATCGTATTATCTTCGACCACCTCCCCGGTTTCCACGATTTTGGTTCCGGTTATTACCGTGATCTCTGTCGTCATTGTTTCCACTGCGTTCTGGTCTGGGCATCAATGCTTTTCTACTTAATTTAAGTTTTCCATTTCTGGAGTCGATACCGACTAATTTAACTTTTACAGCATCGCCCATACTAAAGACATCTTCTACTTTGTCCACCCGGCTATGCGAAAATTCAGAAATGTGCAATAATCCGTTTTTGCCGTTGAATTCAACTACCACCCCAAATGGAAGCATTTCTGTAACTTTTGCTTCATAGGTTTCTCCAACCGTCGGTACAAAAGTGATTTGAGCGATCCTCCGTTTGGCTTCTTCTATATCGTCTTTATTCGAACTGGCAATTTGAACAATTCCCTTTTCGTCCACTTCTTCTATAGTAATTACAGTATTGGTTTCGTTCTGTAGTTCCTGAATAATTTTACCACCCGGTCCGATAACAGCTCCAATGAAGGATTTATCAATTATGACCTGGGATATTCTAGGAGCAAATGGTTTGAGGTCTTCTCTAGGTTCGGAAATCGCCTCGGACATTTTGTCCAGAATATGTATTCTCCCTGCTTTGGCCTGCAATAGAGCTTTTTCTAATACTTCGTAGGGCAATCCGTCTATTTTGATATCCATTTGGCAGGCAGTAATACCTTTGGATGTTCCGGTGACTTTAAAGTCCATATCTCCCAATGCATCTTCATCTCCGAGGATATCGGATAAAACTACAATGTCGTCACCTTCTTTGATCATACCCATTGCTATGCCGGATACAGGGGCACTAACTTTTATTCCTGCGTCCATGAGTGCTAAAGACCCTGCACATACGGTAGCCATTGAAGATGAACCATTGGATTCCAGAATGTCAGAGACGATCCGGATTGTATAGGTCTCATCAGCAGGAAGTACTTTACGCAAAGATCGCCCTGCGAGATTAGCATGGCCTACTTCTCTTCTACCTGGGCCTCTCATAGGTTTAATTTCTCCTACGGAAAAAGCCGGGAAGTTATAGTGAAGGATGAATTTTTCATTGGAATTGTCAAGGGCCGTGTCTACCATCATTTCATCGAGTTTACTACCCAATGTAAGCGAAGTAAGCGACTGTGTTTCCCCTCTTGTAAAGAGTGCTGAACCATGAGTGGTGGGAAGGAAATCTATTTCACACGAAATTTGTCGAATTTCATCCGATTTTCTTCCGTCAAGTCGTACGCCTTCTGAAACCACCATCTTTCTGATTAGTTCTTTCTTAAGCTTATCAAAATACTTTGCAATAAAAGGTTCTGCTTCTTCAAAAGTCTCTTCGTCTGTCTCTTCGAGATAACTATCTTTGAGACCAGTAAGAATTTCTTCAAATTGAGCTTTTCTTTCAGCTTTTTCCAATTGACCGTGAGCTGTATCACTAATAGCCTGGGCTACCTTTTCTTGAACATAATTTTTTATTTCTTCATTTTCATCGGGCTCGGGTATTGCACGTTTATTCAATGCTTTATCACCGACTTTTTGAGCTAATTCTAACTGGGCATTACATTGCACTTTGATAGCATCATGTCCTATTTTTATAGCTTCAATTAAATCGGTTTCACTGCATTGGTCAGCTTCTCCCTCCACCATCATTACATTGTCCTGGGTAGCAGCAACAATAATGTCCAAATCAGCATTTTCCAATGCTTCTCTTCCCGGATTGATGACATATTCTCCTGCTATTCGCGCTACCCTAACTTCTGAAATAGGTCCATCCCAAGGAATATCGGAAACACTTAATGCTGTAGAAGCTGCCAGAGCCACCAAAGCATCCGGTAGTACATCTTCGTCAGCGGATATAAGATTGATAATTACCTGGGTTTCGTTCATATAATCATCAGGGAATAATGGTCGAATGGCTCTGTCTACTAATCTAGATGATAAAATCTCGTGATCATTGAGCCGTGCTTCTCTTCGGAAAAAATTGCCTGGAATCCTTCCAGCCGAAGCGAATTTCTCCTGATAATCTACAAATAGTGGAAAAAAGGGTTGTCCTTCTTTCGCTTCTTTCGCAGATACTACCGTACATAATAACATAGTATTGCCCATCTTAATAAGGGCAGATCCATCTGCTTGTCTTGCGAGTTTTCCTGTCTCCAGTGTAACTTCTCTGCCATCTGGCAAATTGAAGCTTTGACGAATAGGATTAAGTTGTCCCATAAATAATTTACATTTTTAAATGGTTAAAAAGAGGCAGGAATTTTTAGCTATTTATCGAGCCTGTTTAACTCTAATAGAAATTATTAAGAATGACTTCAGTATAGTGTTACTGAATGAAATTGAATAATATTCAACCAAAATATAAAAAAAAGAGTGCTTTTAAGGCACTCTCTATGTTATTATTTTCTTATTCCCAGTTTAGAAGTTAATTCCCGATATCCTTTAATATCCTTCTTCGCTAGATAGGAAAGCAATCTTCTTCTCTTACCAACTAGTGATAACAGGGATTTTCGGGAAGATTGATCTTTCGGGTTGAGTTTTAAGTGTTCTGACAATGATTGGATCCTGTAGGTAAACAGGGCAATTTGCCCTTCTGTAGAACCCGTGTTGGTTTCAGACCCACCGTATTCCTTAAAAATTTCTTCTTTTTTCTCTTTAGTTAAATAAATACCCATAATAAAATTACCATTTTGTGATTTAAAATATCAATACACGTATAGCGCGGCGCAAAGGTAAGTTTTAATACTATGAAATACAATTATTTCTGAAGAAATCTTTTGATTGGCTTAGGTTATGTCTATGTCACGATTGGTATTAATTCTGTATCCGGGAGTTATTTTTATTATTAGCATTCCTTGGCTTTCTTCCAGAGACGGTCCATTTCTTGCAGAGACATTTCAACCAATGGTTTTTCAGCATTCTTCTCAATAAATTCGAATCGGAATTTAAATTTCTTATTTACTTTTTCCAATGCCGACTCCGGTTCTATTTTCAAAAATCGGGCTACATTGACCAGGCTGAACATAAAGTCGCCAAATTCTTCTTCGATTTTTTCCTGAGATGGATCGGACTTATTTATTTCATCCTTGAATTCAAGTAGCTCTTCCTCTACCTTTTCTATTACCTGGTTCGTATTTTCCCATTCAAAACCTACCTGGGCCGTTTTTTCCTGAAGACGTTGGGCTTTTATCAGGGCAGGAAGTGAATTAGGAACGCCTTCAAGAATGGATTTTTTCCCTTCTTTTAATTTAAGTTGCTCCCAGTTCTGCTTGACATCATTGTCATCATTTACGACCGTATCGCCATATATATGAGGATGTCTGTGGATAAGTTTTTCACAAATTGAATTCAAAACATCTTCTATGGTAAATGCTTTTTTCTCGGCACCAATTTTTGAATAAAAAACAATGTGTAATAATAGATCTCCCAATTCTTCTTTGATAGATGGTAAATCCTCTTCCAACAGCGCATCTGTTAATTCGTAAGTTTCTTCTATCGTTAGATTTCTAAGGGTTTGGAAAGTTTGTTTGCGATCCCAGGGACACTTTTCCCTTAGGTCGTCCATGATGTCTAAAAGTCGGATAAATGCTATAGCTCTCGGGTCTGAAGAATGTTTCATGAAAGAATTTTAAAAATGTCAACTAAATGTAGTTTAATTGGTATAGTACCAGGAAAAATTTTAATAAAAAGTACTTATTTCCCAATAATTAAATCACTTCAATTTATAGATCTTGTAATAAAGCTCTTTCCTAAAATTAGGTTAATAAACTCGATTTTCAAGGATTTCAAATATATTTGCAAATTGAAAAACTAATTGACAAGTCATCTTGTTCTAGTTATACATTAAAAAGACAAATTATGTCAGATTTCTTGCAGACACTACTTATCGTATTTACTATTTTTGGAGTCTCTTTTTTACTGATTAATATCAGGCATATTGTAAAAGGAGAGGAGTTCAGGGGGACTTGTGCCAACAATAATCCTATGTTACAAAGCAAGGTGGGTGAATGTACTGTGTGTGGCAAGAAACCGGGAGAAGAATGTGCAGATCCCGAATTATCTAAATAACAAATCAAACCGGTATCAGGACTTTATAAATACGAATCTTTTACCATATTCCATTGTGACTATTACTGATGTTTGAAAAGATGACCAAAAAATTCTTCTTTGGTGTCAAGGTAATCTTTATTAGTGGCTCTGGGAGGGATTATCAAAGGTCTTCTTCCTTCCAAATGAATTGTAGAATCTTTGATGGATTGTAATTTATCAGGGTTGTTAGTGAGTAGGATTATTGATTTGATATCAAGTAATTCCAGAATTTCAATGGCGATATCATAATGTCTTTCGTCAGGATCAAATCCCAAATGGATGTTGGCTTCCACTGTATCCAGGCCTTTGTCTTGTAACTGATATGCTTTTAGTTTATTTATTAGTCCAATTCCCCGTCCCTCCTGCCTTAAATAAATTAAAACTCCTCCTTCTTTTCCGATTTGTTCGAGTGATGTATGAAGTTGTTCTCCGCATTCACACCTTCTCGAACCAAATATGTCTCCCGTTAAACATTCGGAATGGATACGAAGCAAAATGGGGTTCTCTTTATCAATATTTTCGGATACAAGTGCCAGGTGCGGGCTGTATTCATCTTCATTATCTCCGAAAGCGAGAACGATAAACGTCCCGTATTCAGTAGGTATACTGGCTTCAGATAGTTTTTTCATATATTAAAAATACAGATGAAAAATTTAAACTAAACATTCAATGTTTGCGAATACAAAATAGTTTAAATTTTTCGTCCATATTTAGTAAACATTATTACGCCTCCGGTAAAAAAGAATACACATAAAAAAATAGATAGTAAAAACATATATATTTTTATTATTAGTTGGGGTATATCGTAAAACTGAAATCATTTGTTTAATTTGAAGACATCAGTATCTGTCTTACTTTGAAACCAAAGCTATTCAAATTAAAATGCAAAGGAATAGAAATCAATTCCAATAATATACTCAACAAGCACTCGAATAATTTCAAATGTACGATTGAAACTTGTTAAATCAAAAAATTTATATGTGTTTCTTTTTCCCTTTCAATATTGTATTTATTTTTCGATTGACTTTCCCTGGCTGGCTTTCATTACTTCTTCCTGTCGGTCAATGGATTCTTGATGGACTGCTTTCAAAATACGATTGACAAAAGTTTCGCTCAATCCCAACGGGCCGGCTTTGTCCATTGCGCGTTCCAATACATCACTCCACCTTCCTTGCTGATAAATTGCAATGTTGTTTTGCAACTTAAATTCACCAATTTTTTCAGCCAGGTTCATTCGATCTGCATAAAGTTGAATAACCTCTTTGTCAATGAGGTCAATTTGCGATCTCAGGTCCTCGATATTATGCAGGAATAAAGGATCATCTGCTCCCTCACTTCTTACGATTAGTTTACTTAAGATGTTTTCTTGCAAAACTTTTGGAGTTACTTGTTGTGCTGCATCACTCCAGGCATCATCCGGAGTCGGGTGGGTTTCAAGCATGATGCCGTCCATGTTGAGGTCAAGTGCAAACTGACTAATTTCATACAGGTTTTCGCGATTACCACAAATATGAGATGCATCCGTAATTATTTCAATATCAGGGAATTCTCTTTTTAGTTCCAATGGAATCTGCCATTGGGGGATATTTCTATATACACTTTTACCAAATTTCGAAAATCCACGGTGGATAGCTCCAATTCTGGTAATTCCTACGTTGTACAATCGTTCGATTGCTCCCATCCAAAGTTTGAGGTCAGGGTTGATAGGATTTTTAACAAGGACCGGAACATCAGCACCTTTTAATGCATCCGCGACTTCCTGTACACTAAATGGATTCACAGTTGTACGGGCACCCAACCAAAATACATCTACTTGCGCTTTTAGTGCTTCGTAGGTGTGCTGGGCATTGGCTACTTCAGTAGTGATTTTAAATCCGTATTCTTCCCGGACTTTTTTGAGCCATTGTAGGCCTTCTGCTCCGATTCCTTCAAATGAATTAGGACGTGTTCGTGGTTTCCAAATTCCCGCTCTAAATAAATCAACTTTTGCATTATTTTCTGCTAATTGTCTGGCCGTTTCCAAAACCTGTTCTTCAGTTTCGGCACTACAGGGCCCCAGAATCTGAACAGGGCGCTTTACGTCTTCGAATATGGGTTTGAGTTTCATAACTATCTATTTTAAAATTTTTTGAATATTATTTGCTTTCTCCATTAATTGGTAAAATTTCTTAAAATCTTTTTTGATCAGTAACGTTCGAAATTGACTTATGGTGTTTATATGCTCATCAAGAACGTCAAGAACATTGTCTCTGTTGAGCTCAAAAATGGGTATCCAGGTTTCGGGATTACTTTTCGCGAGTCGAACAGTACTTGAAAACCCACCACTTGCCAGTTCAAATATTCGGTTGGAATTTTTTTCCTTTTCGAGGACAGTCAATGCAAGGGCAAAAGAGCTAATATGGGAGATATGCGATACATAAGCCGTATGTACATCATGATCGTCCGACCTGTAATTAACAATGTTCATGCCAATACTAGTATACATAGCTTCTACGGTTTGCACGGCATTGGCATTACTTTCTTCCCGATCACAAATTACACAAACCTTTCCTTTAAATAAATCGGGTAAGGCCGCCTGGGGACCACTAAATTCTGTTCCTGCCATGGGGTGGGAAGCTACAAAATTACTTCTTTTGGGATGCTCTTTTACCTTGTTGACTATGGTCAATTTTGTACTTCCAACATCTGTAACTATCTGATTTTCAATAGAGTCTAAAATATCTGGTAATAGCGTTTCAATGTATTGAACCGGGACTGCCAGGATAATTAAATCAGAGGATTTAATTAGGGAAACCATATCACTGGCATTGCAGTCAACAATATTTAGTTTTTTAGCCTCATCCATATGGTCTTCACTAATATCGTACCCGATAATTTTGGATGCAAAACCACTTTTTTTGAGTGCTAATCCCAAAGATCCTCCGATTAATCCCAACCCGATAATACCGATTTTCATAACTCAGTCCATTTTACGGTTTAAAAAAGCATTAATTCTTGAATTTGCCTCTTGCAACACTTCGGATTTGGAGCAAATTGAAATTCGAATATATTGATTCCCGTTATCACCAAAAATCCCACCAGGGGTAATAAAAACATCGGTTTCATAAAGATATCGATCACTTAATTCGAATCCATCTTTATAGTACTTAGGTACTTTACCCCAAACAAATAGTCCTGCCTGGTCTTTTTGGAACTGACATCCTAACAAGTCCAGTAGTTGATATGCTTTATTTTTTCTTTCTTTATATACTTCATTAATCTGGTTGTACCAGTCGTCTCCAAGGCTCAGTGCTTTGATAGCTGCTTCCTGTAAAGGACGAAACATTCCTGAATCCATATTGGATTTAAACTTTATGATTTCCTTCAGGAAGTCGTCACATCCTCCGATCATTCCGATTCTCCAACCCGCCATATTATGAGATTTACTCAGCGAATTTAATTCCAGGCAACATTCTTTAGCCCGGTCAAATGAAAGAATGCTCATTGGGGTGTTATTGAGTATAAAGCTGTAGGGGTTGTCGTGGCAAATAATGATATTATGTTTTCGGCCAAATGAAATTAACTCTTCAAATAATTGGTTAGACGGAAGACTACCGGTAGGCATATTGGGATAGTTTATCCACATGAGTTTGACCTTTGACAGATCCAGCTCTTCCAATGCAGTAAAATCTGGATACCAATGATTTTTTGCATCCAGGTCATATTTTCGAATGGTACCTCCTGCCAATTGAGTGGCAGACGAATACGTGGGATATCCCGGGTCCGGAATTAGGACTTCATCTCCGGGATTGAGAAACGTCATGGAAATATGCATAATTCCTTCCTTGGACCCTATAAGTGGTAGGATTTCACTATCGGGGTTTAAACTAACTCTATATCGTTTTTTATACCAGTTGGCAAACGCGACTCTGAGTTCCGGAATACCATAGTAGCTTTGGTATCCATGATTCTCAATATTAGCAGCACTTGAGTTAAGGGTTTCTATAACAGAGGGATCAGGCGGAAGGTCCGGGCTACCGATGCCCAGATTCAAAATGTTTTTTCCGGCTTTTTTCAAAGATGCAATTTCTTTGAGTTTTTTGGAAAAGTAATATTCCTTTACCGATTGGATTCTATGTGCCGTTTCAACCTTCATGGTGGATTCCTTTTTTATATTTTCCCAATACTTTTATTTGGTTGGCATGCGGAGAAAGGTCGGCAAGAATATCGTCTAATCTTTCGGGATTTCGCAATATGAAATCAGAAAAGAAAAGGTATTGCCAGGGTTTTCCCAAAATTGGAACACTCTGTATCTTCGTTAAATTACAATCATTTTTTGCCAAATTTTCCAATGCCCTGTACAAACTACCAATAGCATGGGATACGGTAAATGAAATACTAATCTTATCAAATTTCAGGTCCGGCATTTTGTCGTCCAATACCAAAAAACGCGTATAATTTTTTTTATTTGTTTCTATACCTGCAGCTAAGGTATCAAGTTGATACAATTCTGCAGCTAAGGTGCTGGCTACCGCACCGATTTCCTCGGTTCCTTCCTCAGCTATCCGGTGGGCGGTCTCAGCTGTGTCTATTGATTCCACCAGGCGAATGTGAGGGTAGTTCTTAAAGAATTTTTCGCATTGGGCTAATGCAATTGGATGTGAGTGAACTTCCTTTATTTTCTCAATAGGGATTCCGGGTAAAGCCAATAAATTTTGGCGAATCCGGAGATAGGTTTCCCCGATTATCTGTACTCCCGAATCCTGTATCAGGTTGTAGTTTTTCATTAGGCTCCCGGCTATACTGTTTTCGATCGCCATCATGCCATAGTGGATAGAATCGTCAGACATAACATCTTCCACTACTTCTTCAAAAGTATTTCTTCCTACTACATCGACGGTTTGCCCTTCGTAATATGTTGCGGCAATGTGATGGAATGCTCCCGGATAACCCTGTATTGATACTCTCTTCATAATTGTGCAAAAAAAAAGGCCCCAATTTATGGGACCTGATTATTATTTTTGAATTACATCAAAACAACTTCAGATCCCCTCTCCGGAACCGGAAAAAAAGTAAAAATAAAAGAAGTTGTTATTGACAGTTATCATGTCTTAATTATTTAATTGTCGCATCAAATTTAGGCAATTATATTTTAAATAGAAAAATTTTCTATTTCCGGAGATTAGGGGGTCGTTAACATTTTCCAGTTCTGTAGTAGAAAATTCCATCATCATCCTTAAAAAAAAATATTTGTAGAAAATTTTTCTTTTAGTGGCAGGAATTTTAGTGAAAAAATTTTTGAAAAATTCTATACACATAAAAATGGCCAATGATACTCATTTTTTCACATTGGTGCCAAATATTATTTTGAAACAAAGCTTTGATAATCAGCAAAAGATAAGATAATTCGTCTATCTTCGCACGATGAATACATTTGATACTTTGGGATTGAAGGAGGAATTACTTTCTTCTATAAAGAATTTGGGATTTGAAAAGCCAACCCCGATACAGGCCGAGGCTATTCCACATGTGATTTCGACTGACAGAGATTTATTAGCTACAGCACAGACGGGTACAGGCAAAACGGCTGCTTTTGGATTACCTATTTTACAAAATATTGATATTGAAGATAAGAGTGTACAGGCTATCATCCTGTGCCCTACAAGAGAATTGTGTCTTCAGGTGGCTACGGATTTGCAATCTTTTTCTGCCCAGTTGAAGGGCGTGAAAATTGCAGCCGTATATGGAGGGACCAGTATTGAAAACCAAATTAAAAAACTTAAGTCAGGGTGCCAGGTTGTCGTTGGGACACCGGGTAGGACATTGGATTTAATCAGGAGAAATAAACTACAAATAACATCTATTCGGTATTTGGTGCTGGATGAAGCGGATGAAATGTTGTCAATGGGGTTTCAAGATGACCTGGATGCTATTTTAGCCGGCACTCCTTCGGATAAGCAGACATTGTTGTTCTCGGCTACCATGCCCAAGGCAATTGTAAATATGTGTTCCAAATATATGCAGGATCATCATTCTATTACCGTGATGTCGGAGAACAAAAGTGCTGAGAATGTAACCCATGCCTATTTTGTAGTGAACAATAAGGATCGTTATGCTGCATTGAAGAGATTGGCAGATGTTCATCCTGAGATTTTTGGGATTGTATTTTGCAGGACCCGTCGGGAAACCAAGGAAGTGGCAGAGAAATTGATTCAGGATGGTTATAATTCGGATTCATTGCATGGAGATTTGTCCCAATCTCAAAGAGATTTGGTGATGAATAAATTTCGTTCCCGCCAGATTCAACTGTTGGTAGCTACTGATGTTGCCGCGAGGGGATTGGATGTTGACGATCTGACCCACGTCATCAATTACAATCTTCCGGATGACCTGGATTTATATGTGCATAGGAGTGGACGTACAGGAAGAGGGTCCAATAAAGGGGATTCACTAATCCTGGTAAATTCCCGTGAACTTAGGAGTATCAAATCCCTTGAAAAAAAATTGGGAAAAAAGGTTTCGTATGAGAAGATTCCCGATGGTATGGAAGTTTGCCGAAAACAGCTATTTACCATGATCGATAAGGTAGAGAATGTGGAGGTAAACGAAGATCAGATCGGGGTATTTATCGATGAAATCAGTAAAAAGCTTGATTGGTTATCTCGGGAAGAACTGATTAAGCGATTCGTTTCGGTAGAATTTAACCGTTTTTTATCTTATTACAAAAAGTCAAAAGACTTGAATGCTGATCGTTCCGGAAAGGATGGAAAAGACTCTAGAAGAAGAGAAACCAATAGCGATCAGTTTGCCACATTTTTCTTGAATCGTGGTCGAAAACACAAAATGAATCCCAAATCTATATTTCGTTTGTTAGATGACCAATTGTCATCCAAGGGGCTTGAGATTGGAAATATAGAGATTTTTAAAAACCACTCCCTGGTAGAAATTGATAAAGACTACCAGGAAGAGATAGAAAGAGATTTTCAAAATGCAACCTACAAGGGGGAGGAAGTGACTTTTAGACCTTCACAGTTTACCCAAAAGAATAGGAAATCCAGGAAAAAGAAAAACCCCCATCGGAAATTCCGCAAGAACAGGAGGAAAAATAAGTAATATATCTTTTCCTATTTCTATTACTTTGATTCTGAAAATTTTATAGGTTTGAAGACCCAGACCCGTGCTCTGTCGGTGGTATACACTGAAAGGACCTTTTATTACAAATTCTATTATGTCTTTTGATATGCACGGAACCTGGTACACGGCCATAAACCAACTTATTTATCATTTTACCTACAGGGTGTATCTAATTAAAATGCCCTTTTAGGACACTCTGTGAATATGTAATAGTGGGGCAAAAACGGGGCAAATAGGGTAGAAACATTATCATCTTTGACATAATCGCCGCAAAAGAAATACCATATAGGGTTTACCCAGTATTAGGTTGCTGAAAAATATGTCTGGAGGCCACTTTGAGATAAAAATTTAGCTGTATCTCAATTTAATTGTGATCGATCATATTTCGGATATTTTTAAAAAATTAATATCTTCCGGTTTCTTTTTAACAGAATTACAATAATCATCCTTACAAAATATTAACATGAAGCGAAGAAAGTTTTTACAAAATTCTACCCAAGCTTTAGCAGGCGTAAGTTTATTCGGACTGGCAGCTTGTGGTGGAAATCCTGAAGATAAAAATAGCCAGGAAAATGCTGGGGGGAGTTCAAATGGAGGAGGGGATTTGACCCAGGATTTGTTTATGATTTCCCTGGCAGAATGGTCATTGCACAAATCTATATTCGAGGGGAAAATTTCCAATCTTGATTTTGCCAAAATTGCCCGGGAAGAATTCGATATTGATGCAATAGAATATGTCAATCAGTTTTTCAAGGACAAAGCAAAAGATACGGCTTATCTCGATGATTTGAATAAAAGGGCGGACGACCATGGTATATACCAGCATTTGATAATGATCGATGGCGAAGGTGGTATGGCTCATCTGGATGAAAAGGAAAGAATGAAAGCAGTTGAAAATCACAAAAAATGGGTGGAGGCTGCAAAATATCTGGGTTGTAAAACAATTCGGGTAAATGCGTACGGAGAAGGTTCTGCTGAAGACGTACAAATGGCAGCCGTCGATGGTTTGGGTACGCTATCGGAGTTTGCAAAAGATTATGATATCAATATAGTTGTGGAGAATCACGGTGGATATTCTTCAAACGGAGAATGGTTAGCAGGTGTAATGAAACAGGTTAATATGCCCAACTGTGGAACTTTGCCTGATTTTGGAAACTTCTGTATCAAACGAAGTGAAGATGGTTGTGCAGAAGAATATGATCGATATAAGGGTGTGAAAGAGTTAATGCCGTTTGCCCTTGCTGTTAGTGCGAAATCTCATGATTTTGATTCCGATGGGATGGAAGTTCATACAGATTACAACAAAATGATGGACATCGTATTGGATGCGGGTTTTCATGGGTATGTAGGCATTGAGTACGAAGGAAGTAATGATGATGAAATGACAGGAATTCAGAAAACGGTGGATTTACTAAAAAAAGTGCGTGCTGAGAAAAGCTAATGAACCTTCCTTCCCCAATAGAACAGGTTGAGTATCCTCTTTTTCATAAATATGGGGTATGTGTTTGGGTCAAAAGGGACGATCTCATTCATCCGATAGTATCGGGAAATAAGTTTAGAAAGCTCAAATATATTCTCAAGGAATGTAAGAGGGACATAAAGCATACGGGCATCATCAGTTTTGGTGGTGCCTTTTCTAATCATGCTCATGCGCTGGCATTTGTTTGTTATGCAGAACAGATACCCTGTACCTTGTTTATACGATCAGCTTCAGGAAAAGCCATTCACAATGAAACCATAAATGATATACTTAAGTGGGGGGCAAGGGTAGTTTTTGTTTCTCCTCAGGAATATAAAAGACGCGAATCTGATCAATATCTCAGGCAGATTGAATCTCAATTCAAGGGGCATTTAATTATTCCGGAGGGTGGAAGTCATCAACTTGCAATAGAAGGCGTAAAAGAAGGTCTTCTTGAATCCAGAAGAGTGGTAGATAAATTTGATTTTCTTATAGTGCCTGTAGGCACAGGGGCGACATTGGCGGGATTGGCTGAAGGACTGGAAGAAGGTGAACGATTATTGGGCATAAGTGCGTTGAAATCAGATAAATTTTCTGTTGAGGTGAAAAAAAAATGGTCATTAGAAGAAAGAAAAGAAATACAGGTATTGACCCAATGGCACTGGGGAGGATATGGTAAGACTCCTGAGCGTTTGTTACGATTTATACGCCAATTTTTGCAATCTACCGGGATTGAATTGGACCCCATTTATAACGGGAAATCTATGTATGCCCTTTGTGAATTTATACGCTTCGGTTTAATTGGCAATGGAACAAAAGTTCTTTTTATACATACCGGTGGTCTGCAGGGATGGAGAGGAAAAAGGAATACTCATCAATCCACTGAAAAATAAATGTAAATAGCCCCTTTTTTTCACCTGTCAATCGGGAATGGAACCAACTTACTACAGTTCATGTATCCGGTCAACTAGGCAAACTCTCAATTACATTCTTAAGTTTTTGCTGGACTTCCAAAGCAATTTCTGAAAGGGACTCATTATTGACTGTGGACATGGATTCTATCGGATCGACAGCTGATACTTCAATACCCCCATCATTATTTTCTTCAACGATTATATTGCATGGAAGTAAAACGCCGATTTTGTCTTCGCATTGGAGGGCTTTATTAGCAAAATGAGGATTACAAGCGCCTAATATTGTATATTTTTTGAAATCAACATTTATCTTTTTTTTAAGCGTGTCTTGCACATCTATTTCGGTCAATACCCCAAAGCCTTCTTTTTTTAATGCTGCGGAAACCAGATCAAGCGCTTCTTCAAAAGTTCCGACGGATACTTTTTTGTTGAAATAGTAAGCCATATTCTTTATTTTAATTAGATTGAAAAAATCAAATGTCAGGATAATTCCTGGAGCCCAATTATTATTCTTAAATATATTGAAAAATCAGTAAACTCCAATAAAGGAATTAATAGTTTGTAGATGAAATTTTTGATGAAGGCAGTTGGTATTTAATGATGTTTAAAAAACAAGCTTTTATGAAATGATTTCATTTTGTGGGATATTTTTGAGGTAATACAGTGCATGTATCTAATAGGAAGGTCTTTTATTTCCAGGATTATTATTATTATTAAAGTGAACAATAAATTAATCATATGACTACAGGAATTCAATCGGAAACCCTTGATTTCTTGCAAGACCTCGCTTTGAATAATGACCGGGATTGGTTCAATGAACATAAACCACTATACAGAAAAGGATTGGAGGATTTTAAGGCCTTTATTCAGGGGCTGAAGATCCAATTGATGCAATTTGACGAAATTGAGAGGTCCAAAATTTTCAGGATATATAGGGATATTCGCTTTAGTAAGGATAAAACGCCTTATAAAACCCATTTTTCTGCCCATTTTGTGCGTTCGGGTAAATTTCGGAGGGGTGGTTTTTATTTTCAAATTTCTCCTGAAAAAGTGTTTGTGGCCGGTGGTTTTTGGAAACCGGAAAGGAAAGATCTGGAGTTTATCCGGCAGGGAATTGCGGCGGATTCCACTGAACTTCGAAAGGCAATAAATGAATCTGATTTTAAAAAGAGATTTGGCGCTTTAGGGGGTGAAGAATTGAAAACGGCTCCCCGGGGGTATGATAAGGACCATGAGGAGGTAGATCTTCTCCGAAAAAAACAATTTGTTGTAAGTAGGGAATATCCTGCGAAGTTGGCTTTGAATCCTGGTTTTGTGGAAGAAGTAGTGGCCGATTACCGTTCAATGATCCCTATGTTTACTGCCATAACGGATTTTTTGTTGTTCGACGGTAACGGCCAGGAACGTTGATGGTTAGTCTAGTTGTCTGGTAGTTGGTTAGTCTAGTAGTCTGGTAGTTGGTTAGTCTAGTAGTCTAGTAGTCTAGTAGTCTAGTAGTCTGGTAGTCTAGTAGTCTAGTAGTCTGATAGTCTGGTAGTCTGATAGTCTGGTAGTTAATTGATTTTGCATAACGCCATACTGAATCAGCATTCTGGGAAATTCACCGGTATTTTTATGGCCAACCCTCCTTCTGAAGTTTCTTTATATTTCGTATTCATATCGCGGGCGGTGTCCCACATGGTTTCAATAATATCATCCAGAGAAACCCTGGCAAAGGCCGGATCACTTTCTACAGCGAGATAAGCAGCCGTTATAGCTTTTACGGCTCCCATACTGTTTCGTTCTATGCAGGGAACCTGTACCAATCCACCAACCGGATCACATGTTAGTCCCAGATGGTGTTCCATAGCAATTTCTGCGGCCATACACACCTGATCGGGTGAGCCGCCGATCAATTCAGCTAACCCTGCCGCTGCCATAGCTGAGGATACACCGATTTCTGCCTGGCAACCACCCATGGCAGCTGAAATAGTGGCGTTTTGCTTAAACAAACTTCCTATTACAGATGCTGTAAGCAAAAATCGATGGATTTCTTCTCGTCCGGAAAAGGATGTAAAACCAATCGCAAAAGCGAGTACGGCGGGAATTACCCCCGCAGCCCCATTCGTAGGCGCTGTTACTACCCTGCCAAAATCAGCATTCTCTTCATTTACGGCTATGGCCCAGGCTGACACCCAATGTATTATTTCCTGGAAATTGCTGACTCTGTGCGATTGTATTACTTGCATCCATTCCGAAGAATTGGAGTAATTTCCGGTCAATTTTCTTTTTAGATATAGTGAATTAGCCCGTCTTTTGACATTCAGACCACCGGGAAGTATCCCATCCGTATGACAACCTCTGAACATACAATTCCTCATTACGTCCCATATCTGGTCGAGGCCGTCAGTCAGTTCTTCTTCGGAGTGAATTTGTAGTTCATTAGTTTTGGCAATTTGCCAAATGCTCAAGCTTTCATTTTTGCAATGTCGAATCATTTCGGTAGTAGACTGGATGGGGAAGGGGGGTGCTCCCTTGCCATCGTTTTCAGGATCTGTCCCATCTTCAACGACAAATCCGCCACCTATGGAGTAATATGTGAAGCACGAAGTAGTGTCATCTATATAATTGACGTATACTTTCATACCGTTGGAGTGAAAGTCTAGTGCCTTTTCTTTATTGAATATGATAGTAGATTCTTTATGGTACGGAATAGGTGTTTTGTTACCCAGGAGTAGGGTGCCGGATTCTAGCGCTTTAAGTTTTTTATCGATGGATTCCGGGGGAATTGTTGTGGGATTTTCTCCCATTAATCCGAGTAAGAGAGCCTTTTCCGTGCCGTGTCCTTTTCCTGTCTTGGCCAGGGAACCATAGAGTTCTATCATGATATCGGAAACTTCTTCCAGTTTGTGATGATCCTGAATAGAGTCTAGGCACATAAGCATGGCCTTCCAGGGCCCGAGTGTATGGGAACTACTGGGCCCAATCCCGATTTTAAACATTTCAAACACATTGATATAGGTCATTTATTTCCGGTTTTGGAAGATGAAAATAACCAACCTTTACAAATTATTAGTGTCTTATTTAAGGTTTTATAAATTGGCTGATTTATTGTCCTTCTCAAATGATCGCAGGACAGGTATTAATGATAACCTTTAGGCGTACGAACTTAGTACTTACCTATTTCCTGTTATGGATTTTATATTGTCTGGTTCGTATTTCTTAGTCATTTATGACTGAGGTACCCCACTTTCTTGCTGGACCCGGACGAGCATTGTAGTATCCAATCCACTTACGATCTCGGTATTCAGACCATCGGAAATACCGGTTTCAATTTCGATCTTTTTAAATTCTTCACCGTTTTTGATTTCTACATATTTCTTTTCCTCTTCATAAAGGATGTCGCGCTCTTTAATGGCGAGGACATTGTCTTTTTTATTAATTACAATGTCACCGTTGGCACTATAACCGGCTCGTAAAAAGTTGTCTTCTGATTGCTGGACCGCAGCACGAACTTCGAATTTTACCGTTCCTTCGGTATCTACTCCCTTGGGAGATATAAATTCCAAAACCGCGTTAAACTCTTTGTCTGGAATGGCCCCAATTTTGAGAATAATGGGCATCCCTTCTTTAATAGTTCCTACATCGGCTTCATCCACGGTCCCTTCAAAAATCAGTGAATTCATGTTGGCTATGGTAGCGATGGTAGTACCTTCATTGAAATTGTTCCTTTCTATGACTGATGTCCCTTCTTCTACCGGGACATCCAGTACCATTCCCGAAACAGTGGAATTGACGATATTGGCTACTTGTTTGGAATTTTGATCGACTCCTTCTTTTAATAATTTCAGGTTGGCCACTGCGCTATTATATTCTTGTTCGGCAATGCTTACTTGTGTTTCAAATTGGCTAAGGCTGTTAGATGAGGTGATTTTGGCATTTTCAAAATTGGTTTTACTTAGTTCGAGATCCAATTTGAATTGGTTGTATTGCTGTTCGGAAATCACCCCAGATTCGAATAGTTGTCGTTGTCTTTCTTCCTCTCTTTTAGCATTTTCATAACTGGATTTGGCATTTTCTACATCAAGATTATTTTGGTTGATATTTTTTTGACGTTCCAGTTCTCTTGTCGCATCTTCAAAACGCAGTTTGGCCAATTCTACCTGGGATTGGGCCTGGTTGATATTTACCTGGCTGGGTACCAATTTTATACGTGCCAGCTGTATCCCTTTTTCGACTACTTCTCCTGCGGTCACAAATAGTTCGTCAATTACACCGGATACCTGGGGTTTAATATTGATTTCCTGTCTTGGATTTATCGTCCCGGTAGCTACTATTTTGCGGGATATATCCAGATATTCAGGTGTGTTGGTATTTGTATTTTCTGCCTGGGTTTTATTTTGTCTGACAAAGTAATATACCAACCCCGCTGTGAGAATTACCAGTGCTGCAATTGTGCTAAAAAGACATCCTTTCTTCATATTGTTCTATTTATTTAACAGATATTCGGGAATCCAAGTCAATTGATTAGGAAATTTTGTTCCAAAATATTTATAACGATTCATTTATTTATTCGTCTTTTAACGCTAAAACAGGGTTTACTTTCGCGGCCATCATACCCGGTATAAATCCAGCTATAGTACCTGAAATAATTAGTATCAAAAGGGCGCCAATGCCTACTTGTAAACTTACTTCCGGGTTGTAGAACATTTGAACATTTATTTCATTGTATTCCATTATATAATCAATACTCCCTATTAGTAGCGTTCCTGCCAGTAATCCAAGATACCCCGAAATTAAGGTGATGACAATTGATTCAGTCAGTATGGACCTGATAATTACACCCGGCGTGGCGCCCAGGGCTTTTCGTATACCAATTTCTTTTGTCCGTTCTTTAACTACGATCATCATAATATTGCTGACACCTATTACCCCGGCAATTAGGGTTCCTATTCCTACAATCCACAAAAAAACTGAAATACTATTAAATAATCCGGTGATTTTATCGAATTCTTTTTCCAGGTTGAATCCACCTATGCCTCGGGGATCCTGCGGGGAAACACTATGTCTTTGTTGTAAAATTGACTTTACATCGTTCTCTATATCGCTTACTTTATATTGGGGAAGGGCTGAAACAGCAAAATAGTGGATTTGTCCCCCTGTACCAAAAGCCCTGTGCATGGTTGTCAGTGGAATTACTGTCGCTTCGAGGTCTTCCTGGGTCCAGGGTTTGAGGAATTCCGGACCAAAAATTCCTACCACCTGGAATTCGACCCCATTGGCCGTAATGTATTTACCAATTGCTTTATCCCATTCTCCTTTGCCGAACAATACCTCAGCAACCCTCTTTCCAATGACTATAACTTTGCGGGATTCTTCAATGTCTGAGGGTTGTATATATCTACCTTTATACACTTTATATCCCTCTACCGTAATCATATCTGAAAGTTCACCCCTGATGTTGTAACTTTCAACATTTTCATTATAACTAATGCTGCCACTAATGGTCGTTCGGGGCGCAATATAATCTATACCATCTACATTTTCATCAAGGTATGTGATGTCATCAAGGTTCAATCGGGGAACCCGTCCCGGCTGGAATCCGCGATATGGTTTTGAAGTAGGGCTGGACCACACGTACATGACATTTTTAGCCCTGCTACCAAAGTCACGGAATACTGCATTTCTCAGTCCTTCACCCATTCCCAACATAAATATTAGCATAAAGATACCCCAGAATACACCCAAAGCAGTAAGGGCTGTCCTAAGCTTGTGCTTTCGTATCGTTGCTAATATTTCCTGCCAGGTATCCCGGTCAAACATATATTATAAGCTTTGAGCTATAGGCTACAATTTACAAGGAAGGATTTCTTGATTTTGTAGGTTATAACTTGTTTTCATTAATATTCATTTTTTTACTTATTCATCTTAGTGAGCTTGATGCTTACGACTTAGGGGACACAACTGGTCCGGCCTAATCCGTCCTCATAGCCACTATTGGATTGATTTTAGCGGCCTGCATTGATGGAATTAATCCCGCCAAAGCCCCTGCAATTACCAAAATTATGATAGCCGCTAATCCGACTCCAAGATTAATCTCTGGACTGCTAAAAAAATCAGAGTCTAAATTATCTAATAAACTCAAAACTACAATGCCAGCCGCCAGACCAAAATACCCAGCCATGGAAGTAATAAATATTGCTTCCGTGAGTATCATGGAGACAATGGACCTTGGTGTGGCACCCAGGGCTTTGCGTATCCCGATTTCTTTTGTCCGGTCTTTTACAATAATCAACATAATATTACTTACTCCTACAATTCCCGCGAGTACGGTTCCCAATCCTACAAACCACAAAAACGATTTGATCCCCAAAAACAAATTCTGGAACCTTTTGTAATCTTCATATCTGTTATTGATATATAAGGCCCTGTTATCTGTTGGGTCAAATTGATGGTTGGCAGCCAATGTTTCTGTAATTCCTTGCTGGAGTTGGTTAACCTGTTCTTCACTAAGATCTCCTCCGATTAACGACAGATTGCTAATGTTTTCATTGCCGTGAAAGACGACCTGGGCAACGCTCATTGGAATATAGATTTCTCTTTGTGCCTGATTGCTTTCCGGGTCGTGTGAAATACCTACGACCCGATACATCCCGTCTCCGAGTAAAATATCTTTTCCAATTGGGTCTTCATTTCCAAAAACTTCGTCTTTGATCTGGGACCCAATGACTGCTACTTTTCTTCTTTTTTGTTCATCGGTCTTATTCAGGAAACGGCCGGAAGTAATTTGTGCGTTTTCGACATGGATCATATCGGGTGACACTCCAAATACTGAAAAGGAAAGATTTTTCTTTTTGTATTTCAAAATTTGAGTACCACTTAAAAAGACTCTGCCTGCAAGATATTCTATTTCAGGAAACTGTTCCTGTAAGTTCTCAAAGTCATCATTGTTAAATTGGATCCTTCGACCTTTGGGTAGCCCGTTAAAAGTTTTTGAAGTAGAACCACCGTACATCCATATACTATTGAGAGCATCTCCACGGAATTGTTTTTCGATTCCATTTTGCATGCCCTGACCAGAACCTAATAGTATGACCAACAAGAATATTCCCCAGAATACACCGAGTGCTGTAAGGGTGGTTCGGAGTTTATGCTTCTGTATCGAAACAAAAATTTCATTCCATTTGTCCTGGTCAAAAAATTTCATTCGTTGGAATTTAATATCAAACCGTCCTGAATATTTATGATGCGTTCCGTTTTCTCAGCTATGTCCTGTTCGTGGGTAACTAATACGACAGTTTTACCATTTTGATGAATTTCCTGAAAAAGGTTCATAACTTCATGCGAGGTAGTGGAATCAAGAGCTCCAGTAGGCTCATCAGCCAGAAGAACTTTGGGTTCTGTTACCATTGCCCTGGCAATAGCAACCCGTTGTTGCTGTCCACCGGAAAGTTGATTGGGATGGTGGTCAGACCAATCTTTCAGTCCCACCATTTCAAGGTAGTGCATCGCTTTTTCCAACCGTTGGTCGCGATTGACTTTCTGGTAATACAATGGCAAAGCCACGTTTTCAACTGCTGTTTTAAAATTAAGGAGGTTAAAAGACTGGAATACGAATCCGATAAAGCGGTTCCTGTAGTAGGCAGCTTGCTTTTCGGACAGGTTTTTCATTAATTCTCCGGCCAGTGTGTAGGTGCCTTCGTCATAATCGTCCAATATGCCGAGTATATTTAGTAATGTCGATTTCCCGGAACCCGATGAACCCATAATTGAAACGAATTCACCTTCTTCTATAATGAGGTCAATTCCCTTGAGAACCTGTAAGCTGGTAAATTCAGTCTTGTATGCTTTTTTAATATTCCGTAGTTGGATCATGCAAAATTCTTGTAACAGATATTAATGTACTCAATATACTGATACTCTAAATGTATTTGGGAATAAATTCCTCAAGAAAAAAGATCGTCGGATTGAGTTGAATTATCGACTAAATCGATTTCATTCTTCTTCATCGATACCGAAAAAGGATTTTATTTCAGAATCATATCTAGGTATAGCTCCTCGTTGGCCGGCTACAAAGGCACCCAATCTACTCCCGGCAGCTAATCCTTTTTGGATATCTTTTTCCTGTACCCAGGAATCCAAAAATCCTGCATTAAATGCGTCTCCGGCACCTACAGTATCGCGAGTTCTAACTTTTACAATGGGTTGGGTATACGTTTTACCCTGGTAAAAAGCTTTGGATCCGTCTTTACCGAATGTAAATATGCAAATTTCTACATTATAGTCAGATCTCAAAAGGTCAGCAAAAAATTCAGGGCCTAGTTTTTCACCATACAGTAAGTTGGATAGTATTGCTATTTCTTCTTCATTAAATTTTATAATGTTGGCAGCTTTTAAGGAAGTTTCAATCACTTCTTTATTATAAAATTCCCTTCGTAGATTGGCGTCGAAATAGATCCAATCAGCCTCAATGGTATGTAAAAGTTTTTCATAAAATACTTGATTGTTAGCAGTGCGTTGTGCCAGAGTCCCGAATAGTACGATGTCCCAATTGACACTTTCAAGATGGTCGTACTTTACTTGTAAATAATCATATGCTACATCTTCCATGATTTCATAATCCGGTTCTCCGTCATTAAATACTACCTCCACAGTACCGGTGGGCTTTTGACCTGATTTAACAAGAAAATCTGTGTGTACACCCAGTTCCTTGGCTTCCTCTTCAATTTGGTCTCCAAGATGGTCAGACCCGACCGTAGATAATATGTAACTATTATTTTTCAGTTGTGCCATATGTGCTGCCACGTTGAAAGGAGCACCACCCAGTTTGTAGTTGTTTTGTATAACATCAAATAAAACTTCACCTACCGCCAAAACATTTATATCTTTTAACATCTTTATACTAATTAGTGATTATTATAATTTAATGTAATGATCATAATTTAATAAGTGAAATACAACCTTTATGAAAAATTTAATTATTATTTGCTCAGTATTCATGATATTTTCATGTAAGGTTTCAAAATATAAAGGAGATTCGAAGCCTGTTTCCCACAAAATATGGGACACTCTTTTGCAATCCCACGTCGATGGTGAGGGTTTTGTAGATTACAAAGGCTTTATTAGTGATTCTTCAAAATTAAATCAATATCTGGAATTACTTTCCCGAAATCATCCCAACGATAAATATTGGTCGGACAATGACCAGCTTGCCTACTGGATCAATGCGTATAATGCATTTACCATTAAATTGATTGTCGACAATTATCCGGTTCAAAGTATTAAAGATATTAAGCCGGGAGTGTCATTTGTCAATTCAGTGTGGGATATAAAGTTTATTACTATTGAAAAGAGAACTTACGATTTGAATAATATAGAACATGGAATTATTCGCAAGCAATTTGATGAACCGAGAATTCATTTTGCCGTTAATTGCGCTTCTATATCGTGTCCTTCATTAAGTCCTTATGCTTACACTGCTGAAAATCTTAATGCCCAATTATCGTCCGCAGCCAAAACTTTTATTAATAATAATTCGAAAAATAATATCGCTGAAAACAATATTGAAATTTCTTCTATTTTTAAATGGTTTTCCGGTGATTTTACCAGGGAGGGAACAATAATCGAATTTTTGAATAAGTATTCAAATAAAAACATAGACCCTGAGGCGAAAATATCTTATAAAGCATATAATTGGGATCTAAATGAAAGGTAGGCCATTTAATTATTTTTCTATCTTTTATAAAATGTTAATTCCTATATATTTTTTTTGAAAAATTGTCGTTATACCATTTGAGTGAATAAAATACATTCACATTGAAACGATATTAATTATAAAATTAAACTTAGAACTAAAAATTTTAAAGATCATGAAAATTTCAAAAGCATTTAAGACAGCATTTTTTCTTTTTGTGGCTGTTATGATGACCTCCGCTGCATGGAGTCAGGATAAAGAGAAACCGGCCAGTCCCCCGATGACGGCAGAAGGAACCATTAATGGAGCAAATATTACAATTAATTACAGTTCACCTGGGGTGAAAGGACGAACTATCTGGGGAGCCCTGGTGCCTTATAACAAAGTATGGAGAGCGGGAGCAAATGATGCCACTACCCTGGAAACGGATAAAGACTTGATGATTGAGGGAAAAAAGTTGCCTGCTGGAAAGTATAGCTTTTTTCTGATCCCCAGGGAAGAAGGCCCGACAACCGTTATATTTAATACAGTAGCCAAACAATGGGGAGCATATGATTACGATGAATCCAAAGATGCCTTGCGAGTGGATGTGGAAGCTGAATTGAAAGACGACATTACAGAACGTCTTGAATACAGGATAGAGGATGACGCCATTGTCGTTGAATGGGAAAAGGCAGTTTTGCCAATAAGTGTGGAATAATTTTTCTATTTAAAGTTGCAATAAAAAAAGCCGGAAAAATTTTTTCCGGCTTTTTGCATTTATGCTGATATGTCATTGTAATTTCTATACATTCTCTTCGACGGGTGTATGGACCAGCAAAGAAACTTCATTATTTAAGACTTCAATAAATCCTTTTTCAATCAAGAAATTTTTCTCGCCACCACTTGATAATTTAATATTTACCGTACCCGCAACGAGTGCCGAAACGATAGGAGCGTGATTTTCTAAAATTTGAAATCGTCCGTTTACCCCGGGTACTAAAATAGAGGAAATTTCTCCTTCAAATATTTTTTCACCTGGTGTTAATACTTCAATTGTCATAATTATGCAGTTTCTGCTTCAGCAATGATTTTCTTCCCTTTTTCGATCGCCTCTTCAATAGTTCCTACCAGGTTGAAAGCAGCTTCCGGATATTCGTCAACCTCACCATCCATGATCATATTAAATCCACGGATACATTCCTCAATAGGTACCATTACACCTGGAATACCGGTAAACTGTTCTGCAACATGAAAGGGCTGTGACAAGAATCGTTGAACCCGACGCGCGCGATGAACGACCTGTTTATCTTCTTCACTCAATTCCTCCATACCGAGGATAGCTATGATATCCTGTAGTTCTTTATATCGTTGTAATAAGTTTATAACCCTTTGTGCTGTTTTATAATGCTCATCACCCAGGATCTTCGGATCCAAAATTCTAGATGATGAATCAAGAGGGTCAATCGCAGGGTAAATACCCAACGAAGAAAGCTTACGACTCAATACCGTAGTTGCATCAAGGTGGGCAAATGTAGTGGCCGGAGCGGGGTCTGTCAAATCATCCGCAGGAACATATACGGCCTGCACTGAAGTAATGGACCCTCTTTTGGTAGAGGTAATCCTTTCCTGCATAAATCCCATTTCCGTAGCCAGGGTTGGTTGGTATCCAACTGCTGATGGCATCCGTCCCAAAAGGGCAGAAACCTCAGACCCCGCCTGTGTAAACCGGAAGATATTATCTACGAAAAACAAAATATCCCTTCCTCCATTAGCATCACTCAAATCTCCATCACGGTAATATTCTGCGATTGTCAGACCTGAAAGAGCCACACGTGCTCTAGCACCAGGAGGTTCGTTCATCTGTCCAAATACAAATGTAGCTTTTGAATCTTCTAATTCCTTGTAGTCTACTTTGCTCAAATCCCAGCCTCCTGCTTCCATGGAATGGATAAAGTCGTCACCGTATTTGATAATGCCTGATTCCAACATCTCACGAAGAAGGTCATTCCCTTCACGGGTACGTTCTCCTACTCCTGCAAATACAGAAATCCCATCATATCCTTTGGCAATATTGTTAATCAACTCCTGAATCAAAACGGTTTTTCCAACACCAGCACCACCGAACAAACCAATTTTACCTCCTTTGGCGTAAGGCTCAATAAGGTCAATTACCTTAATCCCGGTAAAAAGGACTTCGGTCTCTGTAGATAAGTCTTCATATCTTGGCGGTTTTCTGTGTATAGAATAAGAATTTTCATCTTTTACCACTTGTTTCAAACCGTCAATAGGTTCTCCAACCACGTTAAAAAGCCTTCCTTTGATTTGTTCTCCTACCGGCATTTTGATGGGAGCATTGGTGTCGATGACTTCCTGACCTCTTACAAGTCCGTCAGTCGCATCCATAGCTACTGCTCTTACACTATCTTCTCCGAGATGTTGTTGAACTTCGAGAATCAAATCTTCAAATCCTTTTCTTTTAATCACCAAAGCATTCAAGATATCCGGTAATTGTGAACCTTCAGCTTGAAAACTAACGTCCACTACGGGACCAATGACCTGTTTTACTTTACCTATATTCGCCATATTCTTTAGATGTTGCGTTTTGAATCAGTCATAAAATTTCCGCAAAGATAATTCTTTTCTCTTAATGGCAAAAAGTCCGGGGACTTTATAAATTATAAATTAAAAAAATATGCTAATGGAAGATTCCTTTTGAAAACCAGATCCTTTACGTAGAAATTTATTTTAAGATGTACAGCTCTTTAATAAATTTTAATGTTCAATATATTGGGTTAGATGGGTTTCCCAATCAAATAAGCTAAATTTATCAGCGATACGATAATCCTTGTCGATGAGATAGCAATCATAACTGCTATATGCATTTCTGTATTTTTGATAAAAATCCTGATTGACATCTTTTTCAATTTCTACGAGAAGTCCACCTAAATTCTCCGGGACTTTATACTCCATACCTATAATTGTCATTTTACCATTCAGTTTTTGGATCATTTTCCCATATTCATCGTACGAGCGCGGTGTACATCCGGACATGTTGGCTATAAGTAGGTATTCGGTATTTAATTTTGTACTTTGGATGGTATCTCCGGAAAGAGTTTGTGCGGTGAAATGAGGTGCCTGGGCCCCGAGTTGAGTACCCGTCAGACTTTCAAAGTTTTTTTCCTTGGTGAGCCTAATTGTACCTGAACCCGGATAGAAATCATTTATCTTGTAGTATGAGTTTCCTAATTTGATGTATTCATTTTTTGCCAGGATATCATTTTTGTAAAGGGTGTCCCTTTGCAGACCATTTTCTTCTATTAAAGCAAATGCGGGTTTAAAGTAACAAAAGGAACTCGAATTTTCATCAACAATCCCTATGGTATATTGGATTCCATCGATGCTGAATTCTCCTTCATGATGCTCACATGTTGAGAAAAGGTAACTCCCTTCTGATTGTCCTATTTTTATCCACCCGGAATCTTGATGAGAACTATTTTCTAGATCTAGAGTAAAGCGATATGTGATTAAGCTATCATCAGATCTCCAGTTCCATTTTTGAAATGTCCGAATAGAATCATCCCGAAAATCCTTATTATTATTATCATCGATTATAAAAATTTCTTTATTATCTATTTTGCCCTTGGCTATACATCTAATGTTTTCGGATCTCGAAGTATTTAATTGAATCGTATCACTTCCCTGTTTGTCGTAAAATCGTATTGGTTTTAACATTATACCTGATAATCCAATTTCTGCATTTTGCATATTTTCAGGATAAGTTAACTCAAAATCAAACCAATCCAACTCTTCTTCCCATTCAGAAAAGTCCCTGAAACTCATATAGCCTGCCCTATCGGGGAAAAGGCTGTTTCCTTTGAATTTTTTTGTGTTAATTACCAGTGTGTCGGAAGATGAATTAAAAGTATTGGCTTCAATTTCGCTGTGGGAAGATTTACAAGCCTGTGTGATGACGAGGAGTATAATAACTAGATGGTGATTTTTCATAGTTGGATCTGTTGTAAGTAAAAGTTATTGTTATAACGTATATTTAGTGGGAGTTGTGTTTTTGAAATCAATTTTTCTGCGGCCCTTGTGATTATTAGAATTTACTTGATTTTAAGTTATATTTTGTTTTACTAAATTTAATTTTCTACTTTATAGAATGTTGAGTAGCGATCATTTAAGGAAGAAATTATTGTTGGAAAACAAACCGAATGAAGGCGGTTATACCGCACAAGATTTTTCCAATGATTTAAATTACTATTATTTTCAGTCCAGACTACTTATTGGCCAGGAAGAAGATGAGGTATTAGACGGATTCACTAAAGATGATTTTGTAGAACCTAATATTGAATCGGAGTGCAGATTTATTATCCGTAGTGGAGAAATGGAAGGAATGATGAAAGAGTTGTTCTTTCATTTGCAACGCTCAAAAATGAAATTTCCCGGTATTATTTTACCTGAATTATTAGCGCAAATCAAGAATACACCTGGTTTATGGCGATTGGCATACAATAATTGTCATGGATTAGCTTTAAAATTATCACTTTCCCATCCGGAATGGGAATTTTATAGCCGGGCATTTGATCCGGAAATAGACCTGATAGTGGGTAGTTATCAATTTTACGAATGCTTGCAATTTCGCATGTTGATTTTTCCCGTAAAAACAGAGAAATTTATTTTGGATCAGTTCGATATTGTTTCAAGTCATCATCAAGCCAAAATGATTAAAATCCTGGCTTTGGATAATGCACCACATCTAGCGGAATTTTTGCGATCAAAATTGAAAACGGGAAGCAAAGAAGTACGGATAGCAGCCCTGAAGTCTTTACTGCGCTCAAAAGACGAAACTATATACAACCCTGTTGCGGAAATAGTTAAACGAATATATGTCAATGAAGAAAGCCTTTCGCATGAAAAGGCCCTGAAAGAGTTGAATTTTAGAATCAATGACCTGAAGGCGATAACTTTGGACGGCGCTGTAAGGGAGCGTTTATTGCAAGTGGTTGATCCCGGAGATTGTAAATTGACAAATTCAGAGGGGCCAGAAGGTCAATTTTTGGTTGAGGGGGCAAAATTTCATAGAGACCAGGAATTTTTGATGGATTATATCCTGGATGGACAAAAAGGTATGTTGGAAGATAGTGTAGTTGAGGCCTTGACTCCTGGATCGTGCAGTATTTTGATGGATACATTTTTACTGCGTGATGTGCAATGGGGAAGCACCCTATTCAAAAAGACACTGGATAAAATTTTCCCTTTTCTAAATGTTGATCAGTCGGAAAAGATTTGGAAACATTTAAAGTATCAATTATCCGAATTCTTTTTTCACGATTTTATACCTTTGGATACAGTGGTCAGTAAAATCCATCCCAATTACATCAAGAATATATTGTACGATGATATTTTGGTGGGCGAGGAAGAGTGGAAGATAAGTGCCAAAGGAATTTTGGATACACGGAGACTGATATTAAAAGAAATCTATCCTAAATGACAAAAGAATCTCAAATTCTCAGGGAGCGCAAAGAAAATTTATATAAAGACGAACTGGATGCACTCCAAAAAAATGATAAAGGCTTGAAACCCGAAAACTGGTATTTGTCTCCCCGGGCTGTTTTACAATTTATCAAGGGGGGGGGAGAGATTGGAGGCGTAAATATTACCCCCAAATATATAGGAAATAGCCACCTTGTAGAGACGGCTATTGCTACATTAGCTACAGATAGGGCATTACTGTTAACCGGTGTGCCGGGAACAGCAAAGAGTTGGTTGGCAGAACATTTGAGTGCTGCAGTGAGTGGTAAGACTTCGCATTTGATCCAGGGTAGTAGTGCAACTGCTGAGGAAGACTTATTATTTGGATGGAATTATGCTTCCTTGATTGCAAAAGGACCTTCGGAAGAGGCTTTGGTGCCGGGACCGGTATATAGAGCAATGGAAGCAGGGGCTATATGTCGTATCGAGGAATTAAGCAGGATCCCTGCGATGATCCAGGATAATTTGTTATCCCTATTGTCTGAAAAAGTAATAGTAGTCCCGGAACTGCAATTGGAGGTCCGGGCGCGAAAAGGATTTAACATAATTGCTACATCGAATGACAAGGATAAGGGGACATATCCACTTAGTGACGCCTTGAAGCGCAGATTTAATACTGTTAGAATGCCTTTCCCGGATACATTGGAAGAAGAAGTAGATATTGTAAGTTTCAAACTCCAGTCAGATACAGTGCAATTCAGTGACGAAGTCGAATTATCAAGGAAAGAAATAGAGAGGGTGGTCCAGGTATATCGGGAACTAAGGTCCGGTCAGACTTTGGATGGAAAACAAAAAATTAGTACAACTGAAAGTGTATTGAGTACAGCGGAGGCAATTTCTACCCTGGAACACTGTATTTATATGGCTGGCTTTTTTGGAAATTCAAAGGTGGGGGCCCGGGAACTGGCAGCTACCCTGCCGGGATCAATTGTTAAAAATCCGGATAAAGATGAGAAGCCCTGGATGGATTACAAGCGGTTGGTTTTGGCTAAAAGGGAAGAATGGAAGGATTTGTACGATGAATTAGGAGGAGATGAAAGGATGAAAGCATAAGTTTATCTATCAATGGATATAGTTGAAAGGCAGTAGCCCATAGATTGGATTTCGATGTCTATGGCTCCAGGTATATCGGAAGGTGTCGGGATCCGGGGCAAGCTTTGTTCATGTCTGGATCCAAAGCTTAAATCTAAAGCAAAAGGAAAGTAACAAAATCAATGACCCGAAAACTCAAAGATTCACAAAATCAACAACTCAAAATATGGGGAATACGACATCATGGCCCGGGTTCTGCTTTGCGGGTACGGAAAGCGCTGTCTGAGTGGAAGCCCGATATAGTGTTGTTGGAAGCACCTTCTGATGCACAGTCATTGATGGATTTTTTCAATCCCTATGAGATTAAACCACCGGTAGCCGGATTGATTTACGATCCCAAGAATTTTGAGCGTGCAGCTTATTTCCCTTTGGCTGAATTTTCCCCTGAATGGTGTGTTTTGCAATATGTATTTAATGAAAAAATTCCGATTCGATTTATAGACTTACCGATGGGAGCGGTAATGAAGAATAAATTGGGACGAAGTCGAAGGAGTCTTAATCCATTTGCTGTTTTGGCTGAAGCATCGGAGTTTAAAGATGTGGAACAGTGGTGGGATCATTACCTGGAATCCGCATCGGATGACACCAGGATTTTTAAAGATATTTCTACTCTGATAAGAGAAGTGCGGAATGGGGTGGAGGAGTCTCAGGATACGCGCCTGAGGGAATGGTATATGGCCAGCCAGGTGGAGAAAGCGAAAGATGCGGGTTTTGCTAAGATTGCAGTGATTTGTGGTGCCTACCATGTGCCGTTTTTAGAAGACTATGACAGGGGGGAAAGTAAATGGCAGAAAAAAGTTGATAAGCTAAAAGTTCAAAAAACAGAAGCATTGTGGGTCCCCTGGTCATATGCTCGAATGGACCGGGAAAGTGGTTATGGGGCAGGAATTGCTTTTCCCTCCTGGTATGAATCACTTTTCAAGTATGGTCATGATGCTGCTGTACACTGGCTTTCAAAATCTATGAGGGTGATAAGAATTGAAAAAGTATTAAGTGCAGCTCATGTCCTGGAAGGGGTGCGGTTGGCGAGGGCGCTGCGTGATATCAGGGGGAAAAAGAGTTTGGGGGTTCCCGAAATGGAGGATGTCGTCACAGCGGTTTTTTATGAAGGGAGTGAAGAGTGGAAAGAAATACACGGCGCAGAAATTTTTACGGGCAAGGTAAGAGGAGTAGTCCCGGAAGACCTTTTTACGGTCCCATTGCAAAAGGATTTTAGACAGCGATTAAAAAGTGCTCGTTTGTCGAAGTTGTTCAAGGATCATTTTCCAATTTCCAAAACATTGGATTTGCGAAATACGAAGCATTTGGAATTATCCCGTTTTCTATTTTGTACCAGGGTACTGGAAATTCCCCTCGCAATGGTAGTTGAACGATCGAATTCTTCTTATGGAAATTTTAAGGAAACCTGGGATCTTGAGTGGGATCCGGTCTCTGAATGGGCTTTAATCCAGGCTGGAACATTCGGGACAACAATCTATTCTGCAGCTTCTGCTAAATTACTGGAGTCTATCCAGGAAACAGAAGATATGTCAGACTTGATAAGCTTATTGGATGAATCATTTTTATGTGGTTTTGAGCCTTTGTTTGATATTATTTACAATAAACTTGTTAAAATATATATTGTTACGGATTCTATTTTTCCATTGCTTAGCTGTATCAACTCGTTACTTTTTATCAATGAATATGGTTCAATACGTTGGAAAGAGTCTCCAGATGTATCCAGCCTTTTGGATCGTATGGTTTCCAAAGTCGCTTACCAGATACCCGATGTGGTATTTTCTGTTTCTGAAGATGAAAAGGAGAAATTGAAATCTCTATTGGAGTCGGTTAGTTTTGGTGTGGCTGGGGTGCGGTATTTACATTTACGGAAAACTTTGGCGGAGGCATGGTTGGAAATTCTTACACATTCCAATGTGACGGATTATTTTTCTGGTAAGGCACTCAGAGTATGTATGGATGATTCAGGGCTCAGGCGGAATGAAGTGGAGCGACATTTTTTATATCACCTTACACGGGCTACTCCCGAGGAAACGGTTGATTGGTTACAGGGTTTATTTTCAGGTGGCATTTTATGGTTGTTATTCGATGATATTTTTTTGAGTCAGTTGAATACATGGTTATCTAATATGGAAGTAAAGTCTTTTAAAGAAAATTTACCCATGTTGCGAAAAATCTTTAGTCAATCTCCTTCTAGAGACCGGGAAATGTTATTCAGAAAGGTGAAAGGGGAAGAAGAGAATTTGGAGTTTTCAGAACCTATAGCAGAAGTTGGTAAAAACCTTCATTTTCAAGTTACACAGCTCATAGAAAAATTCGGATTGGAGCAAAAAGTCAAATGATTACCTGTCAGCAAAGTTTCACTGAAGAGTAAATAATGCCGGGGAATGAAAGCAACAAATTAGTCTCGACTAATTTGTTGCTTACTATTTAGACATTATCCTCCCACCCGGTTTTTTTCGTCTTCCAGCCCGGTGGATCTTTGACGGGACTTAATTTTGTTATTTCCCAGAGAATATGAAAAACTTACTTTTAACTGTTGGCTATCCCAGTTGCCCCGGGACAATAGGAAAAAATCTCCCACTTTGCTATTGGATTCCCATCGCATAGTATTAAAAATATCATTGATGGCTACTTTGAGATTGGCTTTGTTGTCAAATAATTTCTTTTGTACACCAAGATTTATGCCCCATTGTTGTTTTGATACAAATTGTCCTCCCCAGATGGTAGGAGAATTGTAAAAACCGTCTAATTCTAAAGAAAAGTCTGAAGGCAGTGTGAATGTATGCTGGGAGTAAAAATTAAATGAATTAAGATGTAATCGGGCTTCTTGTCCCTGGTTTACTTCCCCAAAAGTTTCCCTGTAATTGTATGTGGCATTGGAAAATGCAGACCACCATTCTACTATGGGTATTGAGCCGCTAACATTAAAAGATATATCTTTTTGAGAAGCCAGGTTTTGATAGGTCTGATAAGCAGCGTTTCCGTCTGCTACTTCAATCAGTTGGGAGATCATATCTTTTGTTTCACTGTAACCCAAGGTGGATGTAATCATATGGTTCCACGTGTGGCTCAGTTGTAGCTTGTTGGTGTATTCAGGCGAAAGAAAGGGGTTTCCCTTTTCGTAGGTAAGTTCGTCCAGTTTAAATTCGAATGGGTTGAGTGAATTGTAATTGGGGCGGTTAATTCGGCGGCTATAGCTCAATTGTAGTACATTTTTTTCAGACAGGTCGTAGGTGAATCCCAGTGATGGAAAAATATCTGTATAATTCCTTATCACATCGTTGAGTTCGGTCTGCATTTGACTTTCTAAAATTCCTCTTGATCTAGTGTGTTCTGCGCGTAGACCGCCTTGAATACCCCATTTATTAATTTTTGTGTTGTAGGTCAAATAGACGGCAAAAACTTGTTCATCATAAGTGTAATCATTCGAACGGTCCATATCCTGGAATTTATCACCGCTGAAGACGTTGTAAAAGTCAAAAGTGTTGTCAGTAAGAACTTTAGACCATTTTAGTCCTGTACCCATTTTGCCTGCCCACACCGGTTGTTCATAATCTGTTTTTATAGTTAAAATCTCTATTTCAGAAGGTGCTTCTATATAATAATCTCTGCGTTGAAGGATTTCCTGGCCCGATGCATCGGTGTATATATTGGGCTGGTCCTGATGATTTTTATGCCCAAAAACTCCATAATCTGCGTCAATATTCAGGGATTGATCTTTTTCTCCGGTATATTTGTAGTTGATATTGTAATTGGTATTGGTGTTTTTACTGAAGTTCCCACCATCGGAAATGAGAATACTATCTATTTCCGAATGGTCTGTGGAGCGGATATAAGCCGTGGACTCCTTTGCCCAGTCCCATTCATTGGTGTTCCCATGAATCATAATTCCCAATATGCTTTTGGACGAAAGACTATAATCAATCCCTCCTCTGTAATTCAAGCCTTCTCCTGAAGAAAGGGTGTTCAATTGCTGGTCGAAGACCATCCCATTTTGTTCTCGGTAAATAACCTGTGAATTGGGCCATTGGTTGTTATTATAACTTAAAGCACCGTAAACATTAAATTTTCCTTTTTTTAAATTGGTGTTTACGGAACCGTTGTATCGGGCTTTTTCCCCTTGAGAATACCCAGTAGCAATATTTGTATTGTATCCCTCACTTTGATTTTTCCGGAGTACAATGTTGATAATACCGGCATTCCCTTCAGCATCGTATTTAGCAGAAGGCTGCGTAATGAGCTCTATGTTTTCAATATCTTCTGAAGGGAGTGACTTCAAATAATTGGCTAATTGGTCTCCATTTAAGGGAGACCTTTTTCCATTGATATAAATTTGAATACCCGATTTTCCCATAAGACTGATATTTTCATTGTGATCAACCATGACGCCCGGTGATTTGCGCAGTAATTCCAGGGCGTTATTTCCGGCAGCATTAATGCTTCCGGCGACGTTGACCACCATCTTATCAGGTTTTACCTCCAGAAGGGGTTTTCTAGCCGTAACGACTAATTCTTTCAACGTTTCTCCCTGAACTTTTAAGGTAATCGTTGAAAATTCTTTTGTAGGTTGACCAGGATTCAATTCAAAAGGTTGGGATCGATACCCCTGAAGCCCGATATAAGTAATCTCAATAAAATATGAGCCTGCCTGATCGGTTTCTAATAAAAAGTCTCCATTATCTTCACTATAGTTCATTTTGACAATGGATGTGTCGGCACCATCGTATAAGACAATATTAGCATAAGATATTACCTCTTCGGATTCGTCATTGAGGTTTCCTGTAATGGTAAAAGGACTTTGGGCATTAGCCGATGTGAGGCATGCCCAAATAAAGATAGCTGGTAGTAAGATTAAATGATTCATTTTATAAAAATTATAGTTGGTAGTTTGTAGTATTGATAAGACGGGTTGCGTTTCTAAAAAGTTACTATAGTTGGTAGAAAGATTGGAGGGATTGGTCGAAGGATTGAAGGATAGTTAGTGATCACTTGATACTGGGAGTTGATGAGTCTTCAAAGTGTATAGAATTTATTATATTAATTAATGATTTTATCCCTACGGGAGAAGCATGTATCATTTTTGAATTTAAATAACTGAAAATGTATCAAAAGGTATTGGATTTTGGAGCATTAGCAAATGAACCAATTAGTACCTTCTAATGGCATGGGGTATTGTCCCATGAATGTGTATTGTGCAGCACTAATGCAAGGTGAAGAGTTTGTTTTTCTTTTGAAAGGGATGGGAAATATAGAGCAATTCTTAGCAAGGTATCCATAATAATATTCTTTTATAAGAATTAATTTTAATCAAAAAATGGACCGTCTGTTAAGTGAAAAGCGGAGACCCAAAGACTACCAACCTCAAAGTTCAAAAATTAAAATTCCGATGTTTCATGAAAGACAATTCCAGGATAATTGTCCTGGGCCATTTTAAGGGACCAGGCAGTTTCGGGTAAATATACAAGGTTCCCATCTTTGTCTTTGGCAATGTCTTTGGCCTTTCTTTTTTCAAAATCCTTAAATTCTTCTTTATTTATAACTTCGATCCAAAGGGCTTTGTGAATATTAATAGGTTGATAATCGCAATTGGCGCCATACTCATTTTCCAACCGGTATTTTATAACATCAAACTGGAGAGCCCCTACAGTACCGATAATTTTTTGAGTACCCATTACTTTGACAAACAACTGTGCGACTCCTTCGTCCATTAATTCTATCAGGCCTTTATCCAATTGTTTGAATCGCATGGGGTCTTTATTGATTACATAGCGGAATAATTCCGGAGAGAACCTGGGAATCCCTTTAAAATTTAACTTTTCACCTTCTGTAATAGAGTCACCAATCTTGAAATTCCCAGAATCGTATAATCCTACAATATCTCCAGGGTAGGATTCATCCACTATTTCTTTTCTTGAAGCCATAAAAGTTGTTGGATTGGAAAATCGCAACTTGGCATCTTTTCGTACATGATGGTAAAATTTATTGCGTTCGAATTTACCGGAGCATATTCGGACAAACGCTATCCGGTCCCTGTGTTTTGGGTCCATATTAGCGTGAATTTTGAATACAAATCCTGTAAAAGCTTCTTCTTCAGGGGCTATTGTGCGTTCTTCAGTAATTCTAGGGCGGGGATTGGGAGCAATTTCGACAAAACAATCCAGGAGTTCCTTCACGCCGAAGTTGTTTATTGCAGAACCAAAAAAAACCGGGCATTGCCTTCCTTCAGCATATTCTTTTCTATCAAATTGATCGTATACTTCAGTCACAATTTCCAGCTCATCTAATAATTCTTCCGCAGCAGCAGTACCTATGTGAGGTTCAAGATTTTCCAATGTAGGTTCTTTTATTGTCAGACTTTCATCTTCGTCTTGCTGCCCATGTGGATTGAAAAGAACGAGTTGCTTTTCATATAGATTGTAAACCCCCTGGAAACGTTGTCCCATGCCGATGGGCCAACTAAGGGGAAGTACATTAAGTCCCAACTTTTCTTCAACTTCATCCAAAAGGTCAATGGCATCTTTTCCTTCGCGGTCCAATTTATTGATGAAAACTATTATGGGGATATTCCGCATCCTGGAAACATTAACCAATTTTTCAGTTTGAATTTCCACACCTTTTGCTACATCGATTACTACTATTACAGAGTCGACAGCTGATAGTGTCCGGTAGGTATCTTCGGCAAAATCCTGGTGACCCGGAGTGTCTAGGATATTTATATTCAAATCTCTGTATTCAAACCCCATTACGGATGTTGCTACGGAAATACCCCTTTGCTTTTCAATTTCCATAAAATCCGATGTAGCATGCTTTTTAATTTTATTAGATTTGACCGCACCTGCTGTTTGGATTGCTCCTCCAAATAAAAGTAACTTTTCAGTCAAGGTTGTCTTACCTGCATCAGGGTGCGAAATAATTCCAAATGTTCTCCTTTTTGCTATTTCGTCTTTTAGCTTCATTCCTATTTCGATTTGAGCGTGCAAAGGTAGGGTAATTTTTGAAATGACTGGCAGAAAGGAAAAAATACCATTCTCTGTATAGGATATCTAGTCATTTTTCCTAGTCGCGGGTACAATTCTACCCCCCTGAAATAATTTACAAATAGTATAGTCTCCGGATTCATCTTTTTCGAATTCCAATTCAGCATCAAAATCTTTGACATAGAATCTGGTTGTAGATTTGGGGTAAACGGCAAATTTTTGTTGACCTGTAGCCTGTGTAAATAATTGGGTGCCTTCAAGTGTTACTTGTAAATCAAATCCCGGTTGTATTTCATAGATTCCAGTATATTTTTTCAGAATATCAGCGGGTACTTCAATATCTTTTGGATTCTCAATGAGCTTATCTGTTTTCAATCCCCTTTTTTTATCGATACGATTACTGTATTCCAGGGAGATAATTCCTGAATTATTTTTTCCAAATGAGATTTTGACAAATGTATTTGCTATAATAAATGTACTTGGTCCGATAGGCAATAATCTTTCTTTGGTATTCCCTGGAATATAAGTCAATAATTGGTCATCACTAAATTCAACTATTCTTTCGGAACTATCGGGAAATTGATATATTCCCTGCCATTTTGCTAAATGTAAAGGAACTATTGAAATCGTATCTTCTACAGTTGGAAAGGGTTTTCCGGCTGTAATAGCTGCCATGCGGGTAGAGACTTCTACCGGACTGCTGCAATCGCAATTGGAGAAAACAGCGACGTATATGTTTTCTTCAGGGAGGTAGATGGAATTAGATAAGAATCCAAATATTCCTCCGCCATGTTCAATAGTATTGCTACCATTAATTTCATTGATCGTCCAGCCATAACCATAATTAATATTTTCCCCATTATTGGTTTTGTAATTCGTAAATGCCAATTCTTTGGTAGATTGGGAAATTAGTTCGTTATTGGTAATTGCGCTATTCCATAAGTGGAGGTCTTTAGCGGTAGACAAAACGGACCCCGCAGCATAAGGTACTGTTAAACTAAGGTATTCAGCATTGATAAAAGTATCTTGTTTATGATATCCATTGGCTCGACCTGAAACAATTTCTGACATTTTACCATACCGGGAATGGTTCATTCCCAACGGTGCGAAAATCCTTGTTTCAATGAATTCTTCATATGATATTCCCGATATTTTTTCAATTATATGACCGAGAAGGATATATCCTGAATTATTGTACCTGTATTCTTCACCAGGTTCAAAATCCATGGGTTCATTTTTGAAAGAATCTATTATTTCTTCAGGCGTATGATCCAATCGCCAAAAATTGGGGTTAAATTTCTTTATGGATGTATAACTTTTAATACCGGAAGTGTGGGTGAGAAGGTGGTGGATAGTGATATTATAGCCCTGGACCGGATAATCCATAATGTATTTCTTTATATCATCCTGAAGGCTTAGTTTCCCTTCTTCCATAAGCATTAAAATAGCTACAGCAGTAAATTGTTTGGTAATAGAACCTATTTCAAATATCATGTCATTTTCCATAGGCACATTGTGCTCAAGGTTCGCCTTCCCCAATGCTCTTTGATAGATGATTTTTCCATTTTGGGAAACCAGGGCCGTGGCCCCTGGTCCCTCAGGTGAAAATTGCATTTCCAATAAGCGGTCAAATTTTTCAGATTGTGTTTGACAATTTACAGGATCTACAAGTATAATTGAAAGGTACACAAGAAAAAAAGGCCAGTTTAGTAGGGTATTCATAGTGGTAGTTTTAAAAGGAAAAGCAATTTTACCATTTCTTCTTTTTCTTGGTAAACTTTTCAGATACCCGGTCTGCTAAATCTGAAATTTGGTCAAAACCATCTTCTACCATTCGTTCTATATTTTGAAGATCAATGGGTTCTCCTTTCATTCTCAATTTATCTATGGAAGTGCGTGCTTCAGGCATTACGATCCATAAAATAATATATAATAGTATTCCCGCACCACCGGTAATTGTAAAGACAACAATCGCTAATCGAATCCAAATAGGGTCATTTATCCCGAAGTAAGCGGATATTCCGGAACAAACGCCTGCAATAAATTTTTCATCGGGGTTCCGGTAAAGTTTCCTTTTATATTGATAGCTCTCCCTTTCCTCTGAAAAATCGTGGTCTACTGATTCTGCAAATTCTTCAGTATCTTCCAGGTTGTCGAATTGTTCGGGACTACCCATAATATTAATAGCGTATTTAACGTCTTTCATGTTGGCTACTTTCCTTGATCCCATGGATTCTTCCATAAGTTCGGCCAAACGAAGTTCGATATCATCAATTATTTCATTGGCGTGTTCTGATTTGCCAAAGTAATTGTCTAATCCCAATAAGTAGTTTTGTAAATGATGGGCTGCATCAACGTCGACTGCCAGGGGGATACCTCCAAGGTTGATATATTCTATTTTATTCATTTTCGGTTGTTTTTTTAGTGTTTTGAAAATTTACGGCCTGTGATAATTTTTCCCAGGCTTTTTTTAATTCAGATTTTAATTCTTGTCCTTTTTCAGTAATAGCATAATATTTTCTAGGTGGTCCACTGGTTGATTCTTTCCAATGATAGGACAAGTATCCATCTCTTTTCAACCTGTTAAGTAAAGGATATAGTGTACCCTCTACTACTATTAATTGACGGGTTTTTAAATTCTGGATAATATCTGATGGATACATGGTTTTTTCGGATAGAATCCCCAGGACACAGAGCTCCAGGACTCCCTTCCTCATTTGGGCTTTAATATTCTCTACTTTCATAATTTCTCATGTTATAATTGATTAATAGCTGGTAATTATAAAAAGGTAAAATGCATTTTAATTATAATTGACTTTGTAAACATAAGAATGATATAGTACTTTGCAAAGCATATTACTATTTTATGTATAGTAATTTAGATGAATAGTTTTATTTTACCGATTAACGCAAGGACGAAACCCCTGGAATGTTTTTAAAATCAAGTAAAGCCAGCAGAATATTAAACCTAAACTCATCGAATAACGTGAGCTCGACAAAGATTTGTTTCCCACCCTGGTTTGGTCTCCCAGGGGTAGGTATATTTCGCTTCCCGACAATTTCATTTCGGGACAGGCACTTCAGAGCTCTTATTTTCTCTGTCGGACTCACGTTCGAATAAGAATTGTTTCAACCGGGGAGCAAGGTGAAAGTAAGATATTTACCCAGTCCTTCTGGTTTATTTCGTCGTTATTCGAGGCGGGGCCTGTTTGTCCGTATTGAGTGTTCGGGCAGTTGCGTTCGGTGTTTTCGGGATACAGTCAGCAGTCTGAATTCTTAATATTCTTCGAAATCAGGAATGAGGTGTAAGGGAGATTATTTGGTTTTAACAGTGAGAAAAAACGTTGTAGCCCTTTTGAAGATCAGTAAAATTTGGATTGGGAAAAGTAACTCCTGTGACACTAATTGGGGTCTTAAACAGTTTTTAATGATGTATCCTTTTCAGCTGCATCTATCTCTTCTGAGGTATTATCTTCTTTGTCAGTTTGTTGGTTTCGATTCATTTTGTCTTTAATTAGGTAGTATGTCATAACAAGGCTGGTAATAATTATTACATAAAGGACTATGCCAGGCTTTACTTCCGAACTGATGAATTGCTCCGGTATTTGGAAGAATAAAAGAATTGTTACCAATCCGCGGGGGGCTATGTATACTTCCGGATAAAAATTGGATCGAGCGAAAAAATATAACATTACTGACCGGAAGATAAAGATACAACTTACTACAGCAAGACTTATAAGAAATACCTCCAGGTTCAAAAGGTTTTGAATATCAATAGTCATACCGAATACGACAAAGAAAAAAGTACGTACAAGAAAAGCAGTTTCCAGTGTGATAAGATGAAATTCTTTTTCTATTTTTTCAATACTGCTGGTCTCTATCCCGTATTTATTAAGGATGTTTTTAAACTTGCCGTGATTGGAAAGTGCCAGTCCAAATACAAGAATAATAATAAGGGGGGATAGGTGAAAAAGCTTTCCCAGACTATACAAAAGGATCAAATTGGCTGTCAAAAGAAATAATTTGGTCTGGCTTTTTAAATCTTTAAATAAATATATCAATATTATACTGGCGATCAATGCTACCAAAATTGTCATAATAAGGCTGATAAAAAACTGTGAAGTCGCTTTTACACCACCTTCTTCCAGAAACGAAATAACAAAGTAGAATAAAAGAATTCCAAGAATATCAGAGAATGCAGATTCATAAATCATGAATTCTTTTTTCTCTAAAACCAATCCTGTGACACTTGGGATAATAATGGCGCTGGACATAATGGTCAAAGGGGTTGCATAGAGAAAAGCAATGCCGAAGGTAAGATCAAGTTGGGCATACAGAAAATAGGCTACAGCAAAAGTTGTGGCTATTAAGCATAAAAATGCAATTAATAATGAGTTCCCTATCAGGGGATATTTTTCCGGATTGAGTTCCAGGTCTAAGGCCGCTTCCAAAACAATCATTATTAATCCTACGATACCTAATATTTCCAAATATGGCATTAAGTTTGGCATATCATAATGGGCTTGCTCAACACCGAATTTGATAAGTATTCCCGTTATTATAAGAAGTAGAACAGAGGGTATGTTTGTCTTTTCGGATAGCTTATTGAAAAAATAACTTAGCACTAAAATGATGGATGCACAAATCAATAAGACATATGGATTGGATAAATCAATACCTCCTGCCAAAGCGAATATAGTTGCAATCATAGTGTCATAGTTTTAAAACAATGACCAATAAGTTGTAAAAAAAATTTGAAATCAAATTGTTCAAAAGGGAAAATTATTGGTAATTGTAGATCGTATTTTGAAATCAAATTTAAATAATTAAATTCATCGAACTTATTGGAAACAAAACTTATTGAAATATTTTTATATGAAAATTGTTTATTCAGAGTATTTAAAAGACTATTCATCGTATACTTTTTCTTATGCACCGTATTGCATGTATGAAAAGGGGGACAAATTAGAAGATATTTATCATTTGGGTTTTTTACCCTATACCGGAAATGTTCATTTGGATTCCTATATGTGTTATATGGCCCGAAGTCTTCGAGTTGATTTAGAAGGTTTTAAACGCAGTTCTGAGAACCGTAGGGTGGATCGTAAATTTGAAGGTATTTCTTTTGATAGAGAAATAATTCCTATCGAAGAATTTGATATTCTTGACCCCCATTTTACGAAGTTTTGTACTGATTATAGTAAAGAGCGATTTAAGGGTGGAGAAATGTCCGCAGATCGATTGCAATATGTTTTAAATTCTCCCTTTGCAACGCATATTATTAAATATTCAGAAGGAGACAATCACATTGCATTTATACTAGCTTGTATGAATGACAGTATGTTGCATTATTGGTATAGTTTCTTTAGTCTTGATCGGTACATTGAATTACCATTGGGAAAATGGTTGATGTTGGATTCTATTGAAATGGCAAAAGAAACAGGGAGAAATTATTGTTACTTAGGCACATGTTACGGTGCTCATTCCCTGTATAAAGTTCGCGATTTTAAATCCCTGGAATTTTTTGATGGAATGGGGTGGAAAAGTGATGTGAAATGCCTCAAGGCTTGGTGTAAATCTGATGATGAGCCCCTGAGTGAAGATCGTTTTAAATCACTTGATGATGGCAGTGCCAATAAGATTTTAAATGAATTAAAGAGTTAACAATGAAACTATCCTTGATTCGCAAGGTCTATCCTCTGAAGTATCCTTTTAAATTGTCCTATGGAACTTTTACTGAAAGAGTGGGATATTTGGTGAAATTGGAGGAAGGCGGTTATACAGGTTGGGGCGAAATGAGTGTTGTTCCATATTACAATAAGGATGAAGGTATAATAAAGAAGGAATTTGAGGATTCAGGAAGATACTTATCAACTGTTTCCGAAGATTGGACCCCTGAGGGTTTGTATGATGAAATGGTGGCCAAATTGCCTTTGGACCCTTTTATTAGGTCCGCCGTCGATTGTGCTCTATATGATTTGTATGGAAAGAAGCATGGCAAATCTACATGGAGGCTGGTAGGTGGTAAAGAAAAAGTACCTGTTTTATCAAGCCTGACCATTACAGAGGATGATTGGGAAGAAAAGTTAGATTGGGAGTGGCCGATATTAAAACTGAAAATGGGATTTAGAGGGGATATTCAATTATTAACAAAAATTCGCAAAAAATTTGATGGTGTAATTCGAATAGATGCTAACAGTGGTTGGAACCAGGAAAATATGGAGAAAAATTTGGCCGTTATGAAAGATTTGGAGATTGAATTAATAGAACAACCTGTTCCAAAGAATGAAGATATATTTTTAAGTGAATTTGATCCGGGAATTCCTTTTGTAGCGGATGAGAGCTTTCAAGGGTTGGAGAACTTGCTGGAAATGAATCAGCGATATCAGGTAATTAATGTAAAACTACAGAAATGCGGGGGAATTACGCCAGCACTTCGGATCATTGAAAAGGCAAAGGCAATGGATTTGAAGATAATGGCAGGATGTATGACTGAATCTTCGATTGGAATTGGCGCAATATGTCAATTGGCGGGATACTTTGATTATTTGGATGTAGATGGAGAATACTTAATTGATTTTGATTTTCAGGAGGCCTTATTTTTAAATAAGGGATTTGTATTGTTGGACGATAAACCAGGAATGGGAAAGAATTACATATTGTAAAGCCTTGAATGATAGATTTTTTAAACTGATTTGAATACTTTTTAATAGAGTTCAAGGATATTAATTTTTGTTTTATCAATTTTTATCCTATATTTGCAATCCGTTAATATCGCGGGGTGGAGCAGTTGGTAGCTCGTCGGGCTCATAACCCGAAGGTCGCAAGTTCGAGTCTTGCCCCCGCTACAAAGACAAGAGCCGGTTAGTTGAAAAACAGACCGGCTTTTTTGTTGTAAGTAAGAGGTATACGGTGTTGTATTGTAATAAGGAGTGAAAATCGTCAATCGAGCGATGATATAATGCCACTTAATAAACAGTTTTCTTCATAGACTAAGAATGTACCTGACTTCTCATTCGAGCCCCGTGGACCCGGTTTTTTAACCCACTATTTAAAATATTTTGTTAAATATTTCTATTTAATAGAACACAATGTACAATTGCGTGTTGTTCTTGCTTTAATTGTTTAACCAAATATTATCAAATGATTGTAAGAAATGTTTTTTTATTATTGGCAGGTCTTTTATTGACGGCAGGAGTTCAAGCTACCAATAATAATCCGATTACTGAGGATGCGGAGACGGCAAAAGTAGATGTTGAAAAAAGTACTGTTAAGTGGCATGGCTACAAAGTTACCGGGGAGCATTACGGAACAGTTCAACTAAAAGACGGTGAGTTAGTTTTTCAGGATGGTAAATTAGTAGATGGTAAATTTGCTATTGATATGGCTACGATCGTATCAGATGATCTTTCGGGAGATTCTAAGGGGAAATTGGAAGGCCATTTAAAGTCCGATGACTTTTTTGGTGTTGAAAGTCACCCCCATTCTACTTTGGACATAACCAACGTTGTTCCTTATACTGGTGGCGTTTACAAAGTTGTTGCAGACCTAACTATTAAAGGAATCACAAAAGAGATTAAATTTGAGGCTCAAGTAAAAGAAAATGCCGGTGGGTATTTGGCTACAGCGGATATCGAAATTGACCGTAGTGAATTCAATGTAAGATATGGATCCGGCTCATTTTTCGATAATTTGGGAGATAAAACCATCTATGATGAATTTGAAATTTCTGTAGAGATTCAAACAAAGGAAGCCATGTAATCTCCTGGTTTAAAAGGTATTAAAGAAAAAGGCCACTAAAAATTAGTGGCCTTTTTTTTATTTTGTATAACTTAAGTTTCTTTTTAACTTGGAATATTGCCAAAAACTAATCATTTTCTTTTGTTCTTCATCCCATAATTTATTAAACATACATTTGAGACTATCCCTAAATGTCAAAATAGTAACGTGTTTTTGAAATACGGGATTTTCTTTTGCACATTTCACCAGGAAATAATTGGGGATTCGCGGGCTTAAATGATGTATATGGTGTAGACCTATATTCCCTGTGAGCCATTGAATGGGTCTGGGTAATTTATAATAAGTACTACCTTTTATGGAGGCTATTAAATAGTCCCATCGGTCTTTCCATTCTTTGTACGTTTCTTCATGCTGATGTTGTACATAAAAGAACCAGAATGCAATCACAATAAAGAAGAATAGAATCGTAAGTTGGGTGATGAGGAAATTCCATCCCAATAAGAAAGTAAGGGATAAATATATAAGAAGGATAAGAATATTATTATTAAATAATGTTCTATGACCTTTTTTTACGCTTTTTTCAGTAACCAGTGGTGTGCGAACAACGTATAAAATATATCCTACAGGAACGACTAAATGAAGAACTAAAGGTGATCTGTAAATTCTGTATGCTAACCTTCTCCACCAGCTAAGTGCTTCGTATTCTTTTACGGTAAGCATAGGTACGTCACCAATATGTCTATTTTCCAATTGACCATTATGGCTGTGATGATAATTGTGAACTTTGTACCAATAATCATAAGGAATGGTACTGAAAATGCTACATCCCCATCCGATTATCGAATTCCATTGCCTTGACTTCACAAATGATTGGTGACCGCAATCGTGTTGGATAATAAAAATCCGCGCCATAAAAAAGCCACATAAAATTGCTAAGGGGATCCCTGCCCAAAAAGCATAATCCATGGCAAAAAATGTAACTGTCCAAAGCGCTAAAAAGGGCAAGAATGTGTTTAAAATCTGAGTGATGGCTAATTTTGTATCGTGCTGTTGATAAGGTTTTATTAGATTTTTCCAGTCTTTGAGATCTTTTTTTATTTGATTTACTTGCATACTTGTATTGTTATTTTACCATGGGCTAAGCCTATTCTTATAATATTTTGTTGCGAAAGTACGAATAATATGGATAGTACAGAAACCTATAATTGATTTTAAGTCTAAATTAAGTTAAGCAGAATAAAAAAGGGCACTAAAGAAATTGTGTAAATAAATAGTGGAGCTGCCGGGGATCGAACCCGGGTCCAGTCAAAGCACTCATCAGCTTTCTACATGCTTAGCATTGAATTGTTTTGTCGGGTAAAATATAGGTTCCAATGCAAACCGCCAGATTACCTTAGTTCCTAAATTTTAGTAACAGATCGGAACAATTTTGTTACCTAGTCTGAAAGTTTATGGTGTGCGGCTACGCTGTATATCAGACATCAAGCGTGCGGCACAAAGGCATTTCTAATTCCTTGAATTAGGCTGCCAAGGCAAAGTTTCTATTGCCAATTAAAATAAGTTCATGATTATTTGTTGCGGAGTAAATCAAGATGCTCCGACATGCTTACTGACCAGAAATCTTTCCTGTCAAATCCAAGCCAGCCCCGTATTTTAAAGAACTTCTGTAGTTGAACACCCCCTTTACAAGAAATGTTCCGTGAAATTACTTATTTATTTGGAAAGTAAAGTATAATTCTCTAAAATAAGAATGGGATATCATCTGTTTTATATTTCCTGATGATACCCCATTCGATCTTTTTGTTCCCCAAGAGGCCTGCTTCGGGAGGTTTAGCTTAAGGTAAATATTAGCCCAATTGGGTTACTGGATTAATCCGTTCATTAAGTTTCTTTAGTTGCTTTCTTATGTGCAAATGTAATTTACAATAATGTGATGTGCAATACGTGGATATACGCAAAATCGTACGTAGTACTACGTATGGATAATATTATAAAATAGTTTTATTCTTTTTTGCCCACATTATCAATGAAGTAGGTGTCCCTTCCAAAGATAATTTTTCTATAATATTACTTCTATGCTTCTCAATAGTCCGGATCGATACACCGTATTCTTTGGCTATATCTTTACTGGTCATTTCCTGACCAATTAATCGAAGTATTTTCTTTTCGGTAGGAGTAAGAAATGATATATAATTATCATTTTCAATATTCTTTTCCGAATATCCCAAAATCTTGCTGCTAAAGTATGAATTCCCTTTTAAGAGTTCATCAAGGCAATTTTTTAATTCATAAAGTGCATCTTCTTTCAAAATATAGGCCGATACGTTTAGTTCTATTGCCATTTTTACGATGACAGGATCTTTGTGATAGGATATTAATATGATGCGGGTATCTGGTGATTGATCTGAAGCCTTTTGCGCTACTTCTATACCTGATAAATAGGGCATTTGGATATCTATTACTGCAAAGTCTGGATGGTGATCAACTATTTTTTGGAGTGCATCCGCTCCATTATGAGACTGGATGATGTCATTATAGCCCAACTGGTGTAAAAAGTCAGCCAATCCTCTTAAAAATAAAGGATGATCGTCTGCTATAACGAATTTTGAGTTTTTAGCCATCATAAGATATTTTTAATGCAATTTCTGTTCCATTACCCTTTTAGTACCAATTATAGAATTGCAAATCCATCCAATAAATCTGTTCTTTTAAGGTCTTTTTCGCCAGGGGCGTTAACGAATTTGCGTTTTTGAAAAGGTAGAACCTATTTCTTTTATTATATGTAGTAAACCTGGATATATCCTTTTGTCCTTTTATACTAAAAGCAAATACTTTTTAGTTCTTATGATTTATGAAATAGTTAGTTGCATCCCTTGGCTATCTTAAAAATATTGATCGCAGGCTGTTCATAATATAGATTACTAAATTGGTCTCAATCTCCATTGACCAGTAAATTCAAAGAATGATCAAGGCCTAAAAAAAGTTTTTCAAATGCTATCATCATGTCCGTTTTTACACAAAGTAAAACGGATGGAATGTTCGACTTATAGAACGAATTACCTCGAGGATTTGTCCAACCATATCTCTTATTAATCATCTTTTTGACCAATATATTAGTCTTTATAGCCATCATGAAATAACCGATTTTGTCCTGTAATTCATTGGGAATATGGCATTTCAGTTATTTAAAATTCTAATAATTTATGAGTGTAAGTTGTTTATGTATGCTATTCTTTTACAATTCCTTAGAGTAGGAACAATAAATATTAGTAGTGCTCAATAAGGGGGGAAGGCATTTTGTATTGATTTCATCAAGAGACATTTCAGTTTCTTTTATTCCTTCTTGTCGAAGGGCAGGTTCAAAACGAATTGGTAAAAAATTGAAAAGAGGGATTTGGGTTGGCGAGTCTGATTTTGCCTTGGCATTTTGGGGGCCAGGCATGGTCTGGCAAACTACTTTTTGTATTACTATTTCGTATGTATGTGGGATATATATTGGCTCTTCTAACCTTTATTTGAGAGGGATAATAATAGGCTTGAACAAGTAGCACCCTGTGGTATTCAATACATAAAGGATATACTCTCCTCTCATTTAAATGCCTTACCAGTTTGCTTTTTGGTATCAATCGAAAGTAGAGGATTGTTTTTGTTCTATCTTTTAGAGAAGATTCTGGCCGTTGCATAGTACTGTAGCATTTATTTCTTTTTCATTATAATAATGTCATCTTATTACCCTGTTCGAATGCAAATGGAAGTTGTGGTGAGGACTGGGGAAAAATTATTGTAGTAGATCTATACAATGAGATATGAATAAAATTGAGTTTATCAGGGAGGAATAGTAGTTACGTCAGGGTATCACTATTTTATAATGTATATCTATATCAGGGGGAGTAGTGATCAAATTAACCATGGGAAAGTATAATAATATACCGGGAAATTAATTAATTAATAACCATAATCTGGTAAACATTTTTGCCTGCTTATGTATTTTCAGGTTTAATAATTGAAAGAAGTATAGTATGAAATTAAAGAAGCCCATTTTAGGAGTTGATATGGATGATGTATTGGCTGACTCTTACCAGCAATCTTTAGATTGGTATGAGCGTGATTTTGGTATCAAATACACTAAAGAAGAATTAGAGGGTCAATATCTGGGAGATGTCATAGCAGAAGACCAAATTGACATAATTAATTCGTATTTTTTTACTGAGGGCTTTTTTCGAACGATTAAGCCTATAGACGGAGCAATTGAAGGAATGAGGTTGTTGCAAGAAGAATACGATGTTTTTATTGTGACTGCAGCTCAACAATTCCCGCAATGTCTCACGGAGAAAAATGAATGGCTGGATGAGTATATGCCTTTTATAGATTGGCAGCATAGAATTTTTTGTGGGCACAAATATTTTTTAGATGCTAAATATCTTATTGACGATCACGCTTACAATTTTGAATATTTTAAAGGAAGTCCCATTTTATTCTCCGCTCCACATAACGCTGGTGAAACCAGGTTTTTCAGGGTGAATAATTGGGAGGAGACTCTTACATACTTAAATGTCACTTCAAAAATAATTTAAGGCTTAGTTAAATCCAATGAATTAAACATAAATTATTATTTTTCTGTTTATCATTACTTATTGTGTATTCGTATAATATGCAATTACATCCTTGATTTTGTTATAGCTGTTTTCTAATTTTAGTACCTTTGTTAAGTACAAATAATCTATGGGTAATTGGATTTAAATAAAGTATTCAATGTCATCAAGTAAAGTAGGTAAATCATTTTGGCAACGACCTGAAGGTGTAACCGGGGGATTGATCCTCGGTGGTATTATTGTGGGAGTTGCATTTTTAGTTGCTTCACTTTGGCCTTTCTTGATTGGAGCTTTTCAGAGCGGTTTGGGGTTGGCAGTGGCCCTTATGGTGTTGGGGGTTGTTTTATATTTATTTCTTGATCCCAAAATGAGAAATCTAATCTGGTATTTTTACAAAAACACCATGAGATGGATTACCGGACTTTTTGTTAAAATTGATCCTATCTCTATTTTGAAGTCCTATATATCTGATCTTCAAGAAAATGTAAAAAAGATGCACCGTCAAATTGCCCAATTGCGTGGGCAAATGCATCAACTAAAAGAAATGATTTACAATAATCAAAAACAGATTAAAGCGAATTTAGTACAGGCTAGTGAAGCAAAAGCAAGAAAGAAACGCAATGTTATGATTCTTAAGTCTAGAAAGGCGGGGAGGTTGAAAGAGTCAAATGTGCGACTTGAAGAATTGTATAACCGGATGGAAATACTATATCGGGTATTAAGAAAAATGTATGAAAATTCAGAAATCCTTCTCGAAGATGTAAAAGATCAGGTTTTTTTAAAGGATCAGGAACGTAAAGCAATCATTGCTGGTCAAAATGCTATGCGGTCAGCTATGGATATCATCAAAGGTGATGAGGATAAAAAGGAACTATTTGACAAAGCACTGGAGGCTGTGGCAGATGATGTGAGTCAAAAAGTAGGTGAAATGGAAGAATTTATGGAAATGTCTGAGGATTTTATGAATTCCATTGATCTACAAAATGGTGTATTTGAAGAGAAAGGTCTGGAGTTACTGGAGAAGTGGGAAAAGGAATCAGAATCACTTTTGCTCGGACCAGAAAAAGAAGGTTTGTTGCTGGAAGCAAATGATAATGATGATATTCTGGACCTGAATCAACCTGTTAAAAAACCTATCAAGGAACCCCAAAATCGTGACAATCAGTACGATTCTTTTTTTGATTAAAATATATAAATTACGATTATGAAAAAATTATTATGTGTACTTGTTTTCTTTGCATTTGTATTTACTGGCATTAACGCGCAAATTCAAACTCCTGCACCTAGTCCTATGTCTAAGGTTTCCCAAAATGTAGGATTGACAGAAATTGAAATTGAATATTCCAGACCCGGAGTAAAAGGTCGCACCATTTTTGGTGAATTGGTTCCATACAATACATTTTGGCGGACGGGTGCAAATGCAACTACAAAGATTACATTTTCAGATGATGTGATGATTGCCGGAAAGGACTTAAAGGCTGGTACTTATTCATTATTTACTTACCCAGGGATGGATGAATGGACTGTGATTTTTAGTAATAGTATGCAATTACCCGGCGGTGATGGATATGACAAGAGTAATGATGCAGTACGTGTAATGATACAGCCGGAACCATTGGAGAAAACGGTAGAAACTTTTACTATTAATGTAGCAAATGTACGTAATAATACTGCAACAATAGATTTGTCCTGGGAAAATACACGTGTCAGTATTCCAGTGTCTCTCAATACAGATGAGAAAGTATTTGCTAGTATAGAACAAGTTATGAGTGGCCCGTCAGCAGGGGATTACCACGCAGCTGCCAGTTATTACCTGGAGGCTGGGAAAGAGCTGGAAAAAGCTCATAAATGGATTACTAAAGCAGTGGAAATGGGCAACGGAAGTCAATTTTGGGTGATTCATGCGAAAGCAAAAATAGAGGCTGAACTTGGTAAAAAGGATGAGGCAATAAAAACGGCAAATCAATCAATAAAAGCAGCTAAGGCTGCTGGTAATGATCACTATGTCATGTTAAATGAGAAATTGATTGAAAGTCTTGAAATGTAGAGATAAGAATTTGAAAAGAAACTTTTTTATAAAAGGGCAATTCGAAAGGATTGCCCTTTTATTTTTGTCCCTGACTTTTAAGTAGGTTCCGTATTTCTGTAAGTAATTCAATGTCTTTTGGTGTTGGAGTGGAGGGATCTTCTGTGTCTTCAGCTTTTTGCTTCAGAATATTAATTGCTCTTATAAGAAGAAAAATTGTCATAGCAATAATGAAAAAATCAATTCCCGATTGGATAAATTGGCCGTATTCTATAATTATAGGTTGTTTAATTACTTCTCCATTACTATTTTCAACTGCTTCCTGAATTGTCCAACTCATATCAGTAAAATCTACACCGCCAGTTAAATACCCAAGAGGAGGGGTAAGAACAAATTTGACGAGGCTATCAACAATTTTACTAAAAGCCGCACCTATGATTATTCCGATGGCCATATCAATCATACTTCCTTTTACGGCAAATTCTTTAAACTCACTCCAAAACTTCATATAGCAGGTATTAATTCAAAAAAAAAATTGACAGAAAAAATATAGTAATAATTTGCTTTACTATGGAATTTTTGTAAACATGATTTTTTTATTTCAAAGGCTATAAATATATTGAGATTGAGCGGTAAAATCAGCGTAGATATGGGAAATACATCAGAAGCTTTAGTAATTATTGACATGCAAAATGATTTTCTTCCGGGTGGATCTTTAGGTGTTCCCGGGGGTGATGATATAATTCCTTATATTAATGACTTGCAGTCTGAATTTGATTGGATTATAGCTTCTCAGGATTGGCATCCGCATGATCATTTGAGTTTTGCATCACAGCACACAGGTAAAAACCCATTTGAAGAAGTTGAATGGGATGGACTATTGCAAAAATTGTGGCCAGATCATTGTATTCAGGGTAGTTTTGGAGCTGAATTTTCTTCTGCTTTAAAAACGGGAAGTATTCGCGCCATCTTTCGTAAAGGAATGAATAGAAGAATAGATAGTTATAGTTGCTTTTATGATAATGGTCATTTAGAGACCACGGGAATGAGCCATTACCTTAGAGGGTTAGGCATAGAGAAATTGTATTTTACAGGGTTAGCCGCTGATTTTTGTGTATATTTTTCAGCCATGGATGCAATAAAAGAAGGTTTTCAAACTTATTTTATTGAAAACGGTACAAGGTATATTTCTGAAGAGGGGTACTTGAAGGCCAAAAAACAAATGATAGAAAGGGGTATTAAAATTATTTCAGATTTTTAACCATTATGCATTTCAATACGAACCAACCTATTTTATACCTTCTATGTAAGAATCTTATATAGATTTTCATTCTATATTTTAAGCAAATAATATCGCTCTTTTATTCCAGATCATATATAGATATACGGTCACAATTTTATCTCAACACCCAGTACTTTTAAAAATTCAGCAATCCACTTTTGGTGTCCGGGCCAGGCAGGAGAGGTCACCAAATTGCCATCAACCACAGCTTCAGTAGGAGCCACCTCTACATATTCACCTCCAGCTAATTTTACTTCGGGGCTTACGGCTGGATACGATGTGAGCTTTTTACCTTTAATGACTTCAGCTGCAGCCAGAATTTGTATGCCGTGGCAAATAGCTGCAATGGGTTTGTCTTTGGCAGAGAAGGCTTTGACTATTTCTAATACTCTGTCATTTAATCTGAGGTATTCAGGAGCTCTTCCTCCCACGATAACGAGCCCTTCATAATTACTTTCAATTACATCGGAAAATGAATAGGTCAATTGAAAATTATGTCCCGGCTTTTCGGAATAGGTCTGATCGCCTTCAAAATCGTGGATGGCTGTTTTAATGGTTTGTCCTTTCTTTTTCTCAGGGCAGACGGCATGTACCTCATATCCTACCATTTCAAGCATTTGAAAAGGAACCATTGTTTCGTAATCTTCCGCGTAATCACCAGTAAGTAATAATATCTTCTTCATTGTACATAAATTTATTGTGATTAATATACAAATTATAGAAGGTATACAGATAAATGCTTAGTTAAATTATTATTGAAAGAATATTATATTTTTCATAAAATAAAGAGACCCGGTATTCTTTAATACCGGGTCGTCTTCTAGAATATATAAAATACAATAATGGAATAGGTCAAGTTTATTTTACCGCCAGGTTTTCAGGTTTTGGCGATAAATCGTGATATGCAGGCATTTCGTGTTCTGCTGTATCCAAACCAATAGTTTCATCTTCGGTACTTACACGGATACCTATAGTTGCTTTTACAATATAAATAACTATAAACATGAATATAAATGTAGTGGCACCAATAGCTACAATCCCTACAAATTGGTACCATAGCTGATTAATACTGGCCAACGACCCAAATATACCAACGGCTAAAGTTCCCCAAATACCGCACACAAGGTGTACAGATGTGGCACCTACAGGATCATCTAATTTCATTCTATCGAAAAATACTACGGAAAATGGAATGATTATACCGGCTATCAATCCTATGATAATGGCTTCGAATGGAGACATTAAGTCTGCTCCTGCAGTAATTCCAACTAATCCTCCTAAAATTCCATTGAGAACCATTGTAAGGTCATGAGACTTAAATAGTGCGTAGGATGTAAAGAAAGATCCTAGAGCACCAGCCGCCGCTGCTAATGAAGTAGTAACAAATACAAGAGAGACTAAATCAGGGTCAGCAGACAGTACGGAACCTCCGTTGAAACCAAACCAACCAAACCAAAGGAGGAATACACCTACTGCCGCCAATGGTAAATTGTGCCCGGGTATTGGATTGATACCATTCTTGGAATATTTTCCCAATCTTGGACCTAATAGAATAATTGCAGCTAATGCGCCCCAACCTCCTACAGAGTGAACAAGAGTCGAACCTGCAAAATCATAAAATCCCAGGGAGTCTAACCATCCTCCGCCCCATTTCCACATACCGGTAATAGGGTAAGAAATTGAAACAAAAATTAAACTAATTATTAAGAAACTCTCCAACTTCATTCTCTCAGCTACTGCACCAGATACAATGGTACAACAAGTAGCAGCAAACATCCCCTGGAAGATAAAATCTGTCCAATAGGTATAACTTCCGTCGGCGTAAGCTATAGACTCACCTTCTGGGAGAGCCAGGCCTATTTGTGCAAACCCAATGATGCCATTCCAGGATTCACCCGGATACATCAAGCTAAAACCTATTACGTAATAACTGATAAGACCTATGCTAATTATCATTACGTTTTTGAATAATATATTGACGGCATTTTTGCGTTGCACCAGCCCTGCTTCCAATGTGGCAAATCCAAGGTGCATTACAAAAACTAGTACTGTGGCTACAAGGAGCCATAAATTGTTCGTGGTAAATAAATTTGTATCCATTTTTTATTGATTAATTTGTGGGTTTTTAAATAGCCTTTGCGTTTTCCTCGGCATTTCTAATTCTATATATTTTTTCTATCGGCAGAACTGTTATCTTTCCATCACCTATCTCTCCAGTAGCCCCGGAATCTAAAATTGTTTTTACAATATCATCACACTTTTCCTCCGTAGTGTATATATCCATTTGTATCCTTTCGATATATTCCGTGCCATAGGAAGATCCGCGGTAAACCATTTTTTCCCCTTTCTGCAAACCATATCCTTTTACATCCTGGGTTGTAAAGAATTTGACATTAATTTTCGCCAAAGCATCCTTTACGGTTTCAAACTTGCTTTTGCGAATGATGGCTTCGATTTTTTTCATTGGTGTACTTTTTTAATTGAGTCGTGATTATATTAAAAGTTGGTATAAATGAATTTTTAACACTATACCTTTTTGATTACGGAAGCTAAATTACATTTGAAGCTTTGTCGAAAAAATTGCTAAAATTTTGATATTGTGTATTTGAAAATGGATGTTTTGGTTTGTAATATACTGGTATATAGTGTATTGAGTAAGCTGTCTTTGTTCCTTCTAGTCTTATATAAATTGACATTAAATCCAAAATAGTCCTGAATTAGTCCAAAGAGCGATGATAAATAAAGGAACTAAGAATATAGACTATGGATTCCTTACAGGTAGTCAGTAAAATGCTATGGTATAATCATTCGAAATGACCTTCGATGAGAAGGTTTATCTTCAATACGCTATCCTTTCTAAATAGGATGGTCTTTCCCTTTTAGGTGATGGATTTCCCAGGAGAGAACGGAAAATTAGTTTATCATAAATTCGACAGAGAAAATAAGAGACCTGACTGCGTGACGCCTATAGCTTTAGCAGTGGAGCAAGGAGCAAAATATAAATAATCCTGGGTGGAAAATTAGTGGATTCCTCAATTCTGGCATTGCTTTTTTCGCAAAAATAATGTATCAAACAATTATTCGTCGAGCCCATGTTCGATTACTAAATTGATTAGTATTAACTACGAGGTAGAATAATGGTGTTTATTTTCTTTTAATGGAAGTAATAACCCCTCCTGCTAGTGCCATAACAACAACTATTAATGATACCATGGCCGGAATTTCAAATATGTGCTCAATACATATTTTAATTCCAATAAAGATTAGAATAAAGACCAGACTATATCTAATATTATGAAACCGGTCAATAAAAGAGCTGAGTACCAAAAAAAGAGATCGTAGTCCTAAAATCGCAAAAATATTGGAACTAAAAACTATAAATGGATCCTTCGTTATTCCGAAAATGGCAGGAATGCTATCAAAAGCAAATAGAATATCTGTAAATTCGATCATGATCACAGTTAGGAATAAAGGTGTTACTACCCAAATTCCTCTTATTCTGGTAATGAAGTGCGGATTGTCAGGGTCTTTGATGACGGGAAGCACCTTCCTGAGGTATTTTATTATTTTGTTTTGATTCAGATCCTGGTCTTTATCTCCTTTTCTCCACAAATTAATACCGGAGTACAAAAGAATCGCGCCGAATATATAGTTGAACCAGGGAAGTTTGGAAAGCAAATAGCTGCCAAGGTAAATTAAAATAGCTCTAAATATTATTGCCCCGATAATGCCATAAATTAGAGCTTTGTGCTGATTGTAAAATGGAATTTTAAAATACTTGAAAATGAGTATCATGACAAAAATGTTGTCAATACTTAGGGATAGTTCCAATAGAAATCCCGTTATATAATCGATCATCGCGATTTTTCCGGAAGTATTTAAACCGACAGAATTACCAAGTCCAAACCAGTGATTGTTATACCCGAAATAAACAATTATGGAAAACGAAAGGCCAAGACTCATCCAGAAAGCAGTAGCAATAGTGGCCTTCTTTCTTGCTTTTTTTAATTCTATTACTGATTTATTTATTACAAACAAATCAAGAATAATAAATACCAGGATGAGAAGTGAGAAGTAAAGAAATATTGACATAAAAAAAAGTTATACCCCTGTTATAAAGGTATAACTTTTTGATTTATAAAAACCCAATGAATTATCTTATTGAGCGATAATAAATTTTTTGATCGAAAGCAAGTTCTTCTCTTTATTGAAGATCTCTATCATATAGGCACCGCTATTAAGATTGGTAACATCTATTTCTGTTTGCTGGGAATAATCTAAAACACCTCTTTTGATTTCTTGCCCGGTCAGACTATAAACTTTAAAAGTAGATTTACCTAACTCATTAGGGTCTCCTGAAATGTATATTCTACTCGTCGCAGGGTTGGGGAATAATTTCAGTTCCAATGGTTCCGGCCTGGATTCATTGGATGAGCTGACCTCAAATGGACAATCTTCAAATCCTTCTACTTCATTGAAATGATATACAATTTCTTCATCAGTCATTTTACATAAAAGGGCTTCAGTAATACTGTCACAGTTTACTCCTGAATATTGAAGGAAAGGACTAGTCAAGCTGCCAACACCCTCAATCCATATTACAGTGCTATCTTCTATTGCGCTATTCTTAAGGTAGTAGACCTGGCTTTCCAATTCCATTGACTGACCACAAAAATGAAGTGTATTTGATACAGAATCCAATAGTAATTCAATATTAACACCCAGTCGAATGGTATCTCCTGCTGATTTACTGAAGTCATATACCAATTTTTCTCTTTCCAAAGCTGTTTCTGCATTAAGAGCATATACTTTTTGTTCTTCTATGTCTTCTCTGTATAGACCGTCAAGTTGATATTCAATAGAATCCGTTTCCCCAGCCAGGTCATAATATACTTTATGGTAAGTAATACCATCAACTATGGAATCTCCATCTGTATAAAAAGTAAGGGTCATTTTTCCATCCAAATCTGCAGCATCCAGGTATTGGTACCAACCCGTAGAAGATTCACCAAAAAAGGGTGTGTATTCCTGCGCAGTGGCATTTGAAATGAAAAATAAAGTAGATAAAAGTAAAAAAATCTTGTTCATGGTAACGTTTTTTGTTCTGAATTTTAAAACCACAAATGTCTTTTTTTATTGCCAAAAAAAAGAGCAATTTTTAAATATTTAACTAAATATATAGGTTTTTTTTGTAATATGAATTATTACAGCATTACACTGCTATTTTCCGGGTGAAAATGCTAAAATTTAAGCGAATGGGTTATTTAAGATAGAGTTGTACAAAACCGTTGGGATAAACTACGGCGTCATTTAATTTATATCTGTTATCGAATGATTCTCCGTGAAATATTCTGATACCCTTCCCAAGGGTAATGGGTATATAAGTAAGAATAAACTCATCTACAAGTTTATGTTTTGTCAATATGCTATTAATCTGACCGCCTCCTACTAACCAAATATCCTTGCCCTGACTATTTTTTAGTTCAGTAATAAATTCAACAATTTCATCAGAAACAAATTCTACATGTGGGTCATCAGGGATATTTTTTCGCCGCGTAAAAACATAATTTTGCGTTCTATGGTAGGGGAATACTTCACCCTGGGTCATAATATCTTTATAGGTATTAAATCCCATGAGAATAGTATCAATATTTTTGAGAAATTTATCATAGCCATAATCTTCTTTCCCTTCAGCATAATCATCATCATGCAGCCAATCATAACTTCCGTCTTCCCTCGCTATGAAGCCGTCAAGTGAAACAGCAGTATATAATATTATTTTCCGTTTAGCCATATACGAAAATATGATCTATTAATTTAATTTCAATAAAACGGGACAATGATCACTCCCGTATACTTCCCCGAGAATTTTAACATCTTCACATCTACCTACTATATCTTCTGTCAGTAAAAAATAATCAATTCTCCATCCGACATTCCGTTCGCGTGCTTTAAACCTCTGGTTCCAAAAGGTATATTCAATTTTATCAGGATATTTTTCTCGATAGACATCATGCATTCCAAAGTTGAGCAATCGCTCGAATCCATCAATTTCTACCTGGGTATAGCCTGCTGTTTTATTATAATTCTGTTCAGGTCGTGCCAAATCAATTGCCTGATGCGCAACATTTAAGTCTCCTGTCAGGATAAGCGGTTTTTGGCTAGCTAATGTTTGTAGATAACTGGCAAACGATTCGTCCCATTCTTCCCGGTATTCAATTCTTTTTAATTTACTTCCGCTATTAGGTACATATACATTTACAAGATTAAAGTCATCATATTCTGCAAGCAGTACTCTACCTTCCGTATCATGGTGTTGGACATTGATGTCTGGAATGACATTATTAGGTTTTGATTTGGAAAATATAGCCGTTCCTGAATAGCCTTTTCTATCGGCGGAATTGTAATAAATATGATAATCATTTATAGATTCAATAGCTTCTTTCACCTGATCATCTTGTGCTTTCGTTTCCTGAATACACAAAATGTCCGGGTTTAATTCCTTTAATTTTTCTTCAAAACCTTTTCGCATTGCTGCTCGAATTCCATTAACGTTCCATGTGATTAAATTTAATCCTGACATATTTGTATTTTAAAAAAATCTCGAAAGCGACTTAACAATGGGTGCCTCTTTGTCGGATATGTAATTGATTTTTTCATTAGGTACTCAGGAGAAAGTATACGAATCCCGGGTATGACCTTATTAAAGGAAAATCAAACATACAACATAAATTTTCCACTCGTTATTAAATCTCTTTACTATTAAAAAAAGAGAATTAAGTAAATTTTGGAGTTAATAATTATGCTGCTAAAATAATAAAGAAAGTACGATTATTTAAATTCAAAAATCATCATTTTCACCAATTCCTGGAATATCTCCGTTTTGGTTTCTTTTCGTTTGATTGATTCTGTAATTAAAATTGAGTGTAATTTGACGTGCCCTCCAGCGTCCCCATTCTTCGTTATAGAAATTAGGACCTTCTGAATATCCTGCCCATCTTCTGGTGTTGAAAATGTCGCGGCCACTAAGAATCAGGGTTCCTTTACCTTTCAAAATATCTTTTGACATACCCATGTCCATAGAATATTGTGCATCTCTTCTTCCTTGGGTTGTTTCTTCGGGAGCCTCGTAATTAAAAGAGGCCTGGATATTAAAATTTGCTGGTAATTTAAATTTTGTACTGGCTTGGCCGGACATTGTTTTCGCATTACTATTATATTCTACATCCTGGTAGGTCCCTTCCGTGATCGCATTGTAAAAGTTAAGATTGATATTTGATTGCCACCATTTTGTGAAATCATAATTAAAACTAAACTCGATACCATAGGCATTTTGTATGCCGAGGTTCACCGGGAATTCCAATTCAATTCCCTGCTCATTTACCAGGCTAATACGGTCAATTACTCCAGTCCTATATCGATAATATACACTTGAGAGTAAAGAACCATTAGTGAAATACTTTAGGAATCCAGTTTCAAAGGAATTGGAATATTCGGGATTCAAATCCGGATTTCCTACTCTTCGTGAACGACTATCGGTAAAATTGGAAAAAGGTAATAGCATACGAAACCATGGGCGGCTCAACCTGCGGCTATAGCTCAATTGGAATTGATTTTCCGGGTTGAGTTCATAAGTAAAGTGCAATGTGGGAAAAAAATTGGTATAATTCCTATCATTTTCGAGTCCTTCTTTGATCAATTCGGTCGTAATGTCCGAATGCTCTACCCTAAGACCAAATTGATATGAAAAAGCTTTGTATTTATTTCCATAAATGGCATACGCGGCATAAATATTTTCTAAATAGATCAGGTTGTCGTCAAATCCTTCTAGTGGTATCCAGTTATTGTTTTCATTTAATTGTTCTACGAGATAGTTATTTGTGACATCCCTGAGGTTGGCTTTGAAACCAGCTTCGAATTGTCCTTCTTTTCCGACCGGATCAACATAGTCTAATTGAAGTAGAAAATTTTCCTCCCCTTCCCGGTTTCTAGAATTTTGTTCCAAGGCACCTTCACTGGTATTGATTATTTCTTCTGTTATGTCAGAAATTTCCAGGTCTTCATTCTTGAGCCATTTAAAATCGGCGGTTAATTTCCGGTCCTTTTCTTTAAAGGTCTTTACATAACTTAATGATGTTTCAAGGTCGTTTCCGTTTTCATTTTCCAAATCGGTACGTATACTTTCCTGAATTAAATTGTAATCACTGTCATAATCTTTGTAAGTGATATCGGATCGATTTTTCCCATCTGAAAATCGGTATACACCGGATGCGGTTAATGTATTGTAATCATTGATAAAAAAGTCTGCACCAAATTGATATTGGTTGGACAATCCGGACCTGTACCTATCGGATTGACTTTCGTAAATTTGCAACCCATTCGGACCATTAAACTCCTGATATGTTGCGCCGTTACCTGGTGACTTCCTGTAATACAAACCCCCGTTGAGAAACAAATTTATCCAATCTCTCCTGTAATTGAAATTTATTCCTGCCCCGTGATTATGTGGTACACCTACCCGAGCATCTATTGATCCGTTAAAACCTTTTTTACTTTCTTTTTTCATTACAATATTGATGATACCTACCTCTCCTTCCGCATCATAGCGTGCAGATGGATTGGTAATGATTTCGACTCTCTCCACCATATCACTTTGCAATTGCCTAAGAGCATCAGCTACGTTATTGCCCAATAAGCCGGAAGGCTTGCCGTCAACAAGAATACGTACATTTTGACTTCCCCTTAATTCTACATTCCCCTCTATATCTAAAGAAATAGAAGGTATATTATCTAATAAATCAGCTACGTTAGCCCCTGAATTTGCCAGGTTGGAACCCACATTGACTACCCTTTTATCTAACTTGAATTCCATTTGGCTTTTTTGAGCGGTAATTTCTACTTGTTCTAAAACGAGATCCCCCGTGGTCATTATGATAGGATCTAGAGAAAGAGGAGTATTTTGGAGGGTAAGTTCATTTATGAATTGATCATTATATGATAAGTACTCCAATTTCAACATATACTCCCCTTCGTCAAGTACGGCCTTAAAATATCCATTCTCATCTGTTGTCAGGCCTTTAATGAGATTAGTGTCAGGCGTGTATACCATTACTGCCGCGAATGGTAGTGGTTCGCTTTGATCGTCTGTTATGGTGCCATCAATATAAAGTTCCTTAGAAGGGCTTTGCGCATAGAGAGTAGGAATGATAAAAAACGAGATAAAAATGAATACGCTCCGTGAGATGGTCATAACTAATTTTTGTTCACTTAATAAATGTCGAAAATAATTGAAAATGATTTTCATTTTCCTACTGGTGTTTTAATTAAAAAAGTACTTAAATCTTTGAATCCGAATAGTCTATTATTTTTATAACCTTTGAGTCTTTGTAAAGTTGTCAGCTGACTTAATAAAATTTAAACAGCATCCCGTAGATTAGATGCACAAATTTGATAAGGGTTTAATCTGTTTTCTAATCAGCTTATGACTAGTAAAATCTTTCGTTCTTTTTTTTAGTTTAAATTTGTCTTTACAGATATATTGATAAGAAAATTTTGCAATGATAAAAAATGCTTAATGGATAGGCGGATTACAAAAAAGGAGGAAGATTATCTCAAAGGGCTTATGTATCTTTTGTGGCAAAATCCAGAAAATAAAGTAGGTACTAATCAGTTGGCAGATACGGTTGGTGTAGCGCCGGCAACAGCTAATAGTATGCTCAAAAAACTAAAGGAGAAGAATTGGGTGAATTATAAGAAATACGGGAATCTTAGCCTGACTGATGAGGGACAGATAATTGCTATGAAACTTATAAGGAAGCACCGGTTATGGGAAACCTTTCTTTACGAAAAACTAGACTTTAGATGGGATGAAGTACATGAAATTGCAGAACAATTAGAACACATCAGATCAGATAAATTAATTGCTAAGCTCGATGAATTTTTGGGCTATCCTAAAGTTGATCCTCATGGGGACCCAATACCTGACGAAAATGGAAATGTTAAAAAAATTATAAAGAAAACATTGGCTGAAGTTGAAGAGGGAAATAGCTGTAAAATTATCTCAGTTCGGGATAATTCAGCAGCCTTCTTGCAATACGTAAGTGAACTGGGAATGAACCTCAAAACACTGATTCGAATAATCAAAAAACAGGATTTTGACAATTCTCTTGAAATTCAAGTGAATAATGATACCTACCGAGTATCCGAAAAATTCTCACTAAATGTGTTTGTTGTAGAGGTTTAAAAAAAAATCAATTTTCTCTCATTCGCTGCTACCTGAAGCATTGATTCAGCGGTCCTAGTTAATGTGAGCGTAAAAGGGATCTTTTTGAGTATATATCGTTGGCCAGGTCCACAGGTAATTAATAGGGTCTTACTTGTAGCAAGGAATAATGTTACTATTTTGGAGTCTGACAATTGAAGGGAATAAGGTTTTTTTATGCAAAAAAGTTTTGTGAACTGAGGTGTTTTGATACCTATTGCCAGTAGGTTGAACTAAAGAAGTTTTGTAGTCTCTCAATTATTTTCAAATAATCTTTACTAGTTTTCAATTGTTGGTTATGAATAAAACAGTTTTGGGATTTGATTTATTTCTCCTGAATATTTTCTTCTCAGATATCAGTTTGTAGAAAAGTGGGTATGATCAGGACTAAGAAAAAAACCTATTATCAACCATAATGTTATAGTCACCAGGCTAATTCTAATATTCTATCCAAAGGTCCATTTCTGTATTTCTATGTACTATCCAAAATATTTAGTGCGTGAGGTGTGACTTTTAACTGGGACACCCGTATATACAAAGGTGTTTTCGTCGAAAACGAACAACCTTTAAAAAGGAATTTATAAAACAAACCACTTTTGATCGACTTTTGGCTTTGGTAAGATTGTTTTTTGATCAACAACAGCGGGGAATTGAAGGAATCAATTCCCCGTTTTTATTTAGAATTCCAATTTTAAACCAAACGAGAACTGAAAGGTAGATTTTGGTGCATCCAAAATGGGGTAGCTTTCAAAACTATATCCGAATCTGTTAATAAAAGTCAATATTTCAGTAATTTTAATCTCTAGAATTTCTTCATTAAATATTCTAAAGTTCTTCCAATGTGAAAATGATGGCTGATAATAGGTAGTACTGTAAAACTCGATCATGTCGTCCTTTAACACGGTAAAGGACAAATAACTGCTGGATCGGATTAAGTGAACAATCTCATCAATATTATTATTTTGATTTTCCCATTCTGACATAATCAAACTACCAAAATATATTTTTAAAAAATCCTTTTCCAATAGTTTAAATCTGGGGCCACCTCCCAGTAAATAACGGGAATCAATTCTCTTGATTTTATTAAATTGATATTGGGTAAAGGCTTCCACTCTTATCAGGGCATTGATTTTGTAATTATAGCGTAAATGCAAATACAAAGCGTTGTTAAAATCATTTTCTTTGGATTGAACCAGTGACCAATCTGTCAAAAACATAGCCAGGTGTTTCTTGTTTTTGTATTGTAAGTCTGATTTGGTAGAAAAATTCCAAATAGGTGTATTTATATTAAGGTAAGCACCTGAGATAGATAAATCCCCGGCCCAACCTGAAGTGTCGGTAACTTTTCTTGCTGATTCAACATTAATAATTTGAGCTTTGAGCACAGAACTAAAAAGGAAGGTGAAACCGATATATAAAAATAACCTCTTGAATCCCATTAACGGTATTTTAATTCAATTTATTCATTCTTTAGCTGCTAAATTAACTCATAATAGGTAGATTGATATATTTTCCGGGGATTCCGAAAGCGTTGACCAATGCATTGACATCGGGTACGAGTTGTTGGGCATGCCGATGAACTAACTGTCGGATAGCCTTGGATTTTTTGGCACTAATGTATCCTTGTTCCAGGTACCATCCTTTGTGTTCCAGGATAGTGGATAAAGCATACAAAGCACTTAATTTCTTCAACATAAATTTTACATCTTCGTCTTCAGTTTCTGATATAACTTTATGCATTGAAATGAGAATTAATTCTTCTCCATAGGCTTTTGCCAGATTAATCATATGGGTTTGTACTTTCAAAAACGCCTGATAGGGTTTTACCCTTTTTTTAAATAAATTGTTGATCCTTTGTGCAATAGAAAAGGTTAATCTTCTCCGCCTGTACGAAAATGCATCCATATGAAATGATCTGCTATATAAATGGGAGAGGTCTATGTTCGAAGTAAAGATTGGATTGTATGATACCAATAAATCAGACCATTTTCTGCGTAAAAATTTAATTACACCGGTAAAATGTTCAGCATTAAAATCGGTTTGGAATTCTGACAAAACTCCCTTGGCAGCCAATTGTAATAAAACGTAATTATCGCCTTCAAATGTCGTGAAAATGTCAATATCAGATTTTAGGTCGGGTATCCTGTTTTCACTCATGTATCCTTTTCCGCCGCATGCTTCGCGACATTCCTGAACGGTTTGATTGGCGTGCCAGGTGGCTATAGACTTAAGTGCAGCTATCTGGGTTTCCAGTTTGCGTTTGTCATCATGTATGCCCAGGGCAGAATATTCACTCATGGCATCTTCAAGTGCAAAATGGATCGCATAAGTCTTGGCTAACCTGGGGAACAAACGCATCTGATGAGTCGGGTAGTCTATTATGGCTGTTTCCGATTTGTGGATTTCAGAGCCAAATTGTCGTCTTTTTAATGCATATTTTATTGCAATTGTAAGTGCCAATTTTGCCGCTGCATTCGCTCCTTTCCCAACGCATATTCTTCCCCCGGCGAGGGTGCCCAGTGTAGTGAAAAATCTTTTATCAGGATTTTTTATATTAGATGAGTACTTGCCATCTTTTATGTGACCAAACTGATCGAGTAAATGGTCAACGGGTACCTGAACAGAGTCAAACCAGATTTTTCCATTGTCTACACCGTTAAGTCCATGCTTGTAGCCGTTGTCTTCTACTTTGATGCCCGGAAGGAGATTATGGCTTTCATCGCGAATAGGAACTACAATTGCATGAACGCCTTCATTAGTCCCATTTACAATTAATTGGGCAAAAACGGTCGCCATTTTTGCTTCTAATGCATTTCCAATATAGACTTTATAATCCCGGGAGGAAGGTGTATTGATTTCTATAGTATCGTTTTCTTTGATATAGGTAGCTGTTGTTTTCAATCCTCGCACGTTGGATCCATGTCTTTCTTCAGTCATTGCAAAACATCCGAGAAGTTTTCCCTGACCTAATTTATTTAACCATTTGTCGTGATGCTTTTTGGTTCCAAGACTAAATACACTTCCACCAAATAAACCAAATTGAACTCCGAATTTCACAGCTAAACTTCCATCTACAAACATTAATTGTTCAAAAATATGTCCATAGGCCTGCAAGTCACTTTTTCCGCCGTAATCAGGGGAATAGGAGACAGCTCCCAAACCGTGTTTACCTACTTCTTGAAGTTGGGCGGATACTTTTTGGCGGTGGAAAGTTTTATCTTTTGTTATGGTCCAATCAAAAAGTTCATTTTCTGTCAATACCTGAACTTTTTTGATGGTTGTGGCGTATTTCCCTTTCAAGACTTTTGACATCCTTTGTTCAGAAAACGAACTTTCTGTTATTCTTTCAGGAATATCAACGGTAAATAAATGCTTGTATTGGTTCGGCTGGATGCCTAAATTATATTCGATTTTTTCCAACCCCTGTATATTTAAAGAACTACTGGTCTTCTCTGGTAAAAAGCGGCTGGAAAAACTTGCAAGGGGAAATTCCTCCTCCAATGAAATGCTGGCATTCTGTAATTCTATCAGTTGCTTCCACTCTTCGAATTGTGTTTCAGCCGGTGGTTGTCCGGGATGCAACCAATCCAGAAGGATAGTTTTTTCTTGTCCTCTGAGGTGCGGATCATCCGAAATTACTGATCTGATAACGGATAATTCGGAAGCCGTCAATAAACCATCTGCCCAGATAATATATAAAAAAGGTATATAGATTTGAGCAGCAGGAGATAAATCGGTGGTGACCATAGTTTCTTGACTTTGCCATTAAAAATAATGAAAAAATATATTTTGTTTCCCTGGTTTTTGATCAGTTATTGAGGTCTACTAGTTTTTTGGTGGCTTCGAAGGTCGTACTTCCACTTTGCTCGGCAAGGTCCTGGGATGCATTTTCAAAAGGTCTGCTACTAATTGCCCTACATCCTCAGGTTGGATTTTCCATGCATCTTTTTCTCCGGGTTCATTGTTGTTGAAATGGGTAGCTACGGAACCGGGCATGATAGTACTGACTTTGACGTCGTCTTGTCTTAGGTCTAGCATTATCGCCTGTGAAAAACCGACAAGGCCAAATTTACTGGCATTATAAGCGGCTCCTCTTGCAAAGAAATTGGTCCCGGCCAGGCTGGCAATCGTAATAATGTAGCCTTTGGACTTCTTAATGTCTTCTACAGAGGCCTTTACGCTGTGAAATACCCCGGTTAAATTAGTATCAATAGTAGAATTCCAGTCTTCTATCGACATCTCTGAGATCGGGGCGAATTTCCCTAATCCTGCATTAGCAATTAGCACATCCAGTCGTCCCCACTTATCTATAATTGTCTGCACAGCTTTCTTTTCATCCTCTATGTTACGTACATCGGATTCTAATGGAAGAACCCGGTCATCCACTTCTCCTAATTGTTTGGCTACTACATTTACATCTGCATAATTCCTGCCTGAAATAGCAACTCGCATACCTAATTTTATCAATTCTTTGGCTATCCCCAGCCCAATACCTTTAGTCCCACCTGTAATGTATGCAACTTTGTTTTTGAGTTTTGTCATTTGTTTAGATCTTTATTTAATAGTTCAAGTAGATATGGACAAAAATTGTTTACGATTTTTCTATATTCCCATTTTCAACCAGGGGAAGTTCAAATGTGAAAATAGTGCCCAGAGGATTATTGGGTATAAATGATATTGTGCCTCCGAAAGTCTCAATAATATTCTTGCTAATGGCTAACCCGAGACCTGTACCTGAAGATTTGGTTGTAAAATTGGGAAAGAATACTTTCTCTTTAAGTTCATCGGGTATCCCTTTTCCATTGTCTTCAATTTGTACAATTGCTTTTTGATCTTCTTCTTTTAAACGAATAAAAATATGTCCTTTTCTATCGGAGGGGATCGCTTGTAAAGCATTTTTTACCAGATTATTCAATACACGGACAAGGTGCGTACGGTCTGCTTTAACGAATAATTCATCTATTGGCACATATAGATTAAACTTAATATCTGTTCGTGTTTGGAATAAATCGTGAACAGAGGCGACCAAATCGTTTAGCAGAATTTCTTCATATTCCGGTTTTGGTAGTTTGGCGAAAGAAGAGAATTCGCTGGCGATACGACTTAAATTGTCAATTTGTTCTATTAATACACTGGAGACTTCTTTGACGATTTGCCTGGCTTCTTCTTCGTTGGCTTCTTGTATCCGGAGTTCCATATGCTGAATACTGAGTTTCATAGGCGTAAGGGGGTTCTTTATCTCATGTGCCACTTGTTTTGCCATTTCCCTCCAGGCAACCTCCCGTTCGGTATGGGCTAATAATTCGGCACTGTGTTCCAATTTACCAATCATTTCATTATAAGCCTGAATGAGCGTTCCAAGTTCGTCACTTTGATTCCATTTGAGCGTCTCATTTTGCTTTCCGAGAGAAAATTCTTTTAATTTCTTTCCCAATTCAGTGATAGGACTTATTATAGAATTGGATATGGAGTAGGATAGGGCTGATGAAATCAGAAGTAGGAAAACAAAGGCATTTAATAGTAAGTTGAGAAAATTATAAAATCCGGAAGGGACTTTTTTGAACTCCGGATATACGAGAAATGAGAGATTTTGATTGTTGGTTAAAGGTAAAATTAATTCTTCATGGTCCGACTCGTCGAGTAACGGAGCGTAATCGGATCCTCTAAGTTTTGCCAATGTGTTGAACTCCATTCTTTTGGGGGTGTCATTCGATGAAATATTTTGAGATATTAATCTTCCAGATTGGTCATATAGCACGAAATTGCCCGGAAGGCTCCTTACTAGTTCAAAAGGGTTGGAATTCGATAATTTCGTTTTATGAATTTGTTGGTAATACTCTTTTACAGTATTTCGCAAGGACTCTTTATAAGTTCTTTTATAAAAATTCGAACTTACAATTCCGATTATAGCAAATGTAACGGCCAAAATGGAGAGTACGGAAAACTGAATCTTATTTCTTATAGTAAGATTTTCTATAAGATAATGATTGAATTCTGATGGTAAAATTTTAAATATAGATTGCATCCCCACTAATATTGCGAGAATGAATAGAGCAAAAACGAATAGGAATGAAAAAAATGAAAAAGGCAATAATAGATCATTATATTTCTGCCTTCCTATAATTGTAAATTCTCCGTTCCGTGCTGAAGAATAAAGGGTATTTCCATTGACGAAATTTGTGTTGTTTGAGTCCGATATATTGAACTGGGTAAGGTTGTCCGGAAAAAATAAACTCTCTGCCATTAAGTTTTTATTTCCTTTATAAATGGTCCAATCTCCGGCATTGTAGAATTTTTGCTTTCCGGATGATAGGTTATTTTGGTAGTCAAGACTGGAAACCTTTAACGTAGCTTTTAAGGTGACTTTATTGTTCTGAAAATAATATGATATAGGCCAATTATAGTCACTGTAAATAGTAAAAGCATCGTTGTCGCTACTAATAAGATCAGGCTCATGGCTTTGTATTGAATCAACTATCCTGATATCATAATTTTTTTGAATGATGGGCTTCTCAAAAATGATGTCATTGAGCGCCGTGTATGCAGCTAAATTGTTATTAAATTGAGGATGTTTTTGTTCAATGGCTTTAATGAGGACAGAATCGGGAAAATTTATTTTTTCTTCTAATACAACTTGAGATAAGCTAGATACTTTGGTCTTGTAAAAATGAAAAAATAGAACCGTTGTAAATAGACAAAGCGTAAGCAACCATACCGAAATCCAGGTGAAATCCCTTAACGTAGTATCCAGGAATAAATCAAATAATAGCATTGTAATCAATAGAGAAAACATCCAAATCCAAATATTCAATTCTACAGGATCTATGAGAAAAAATAGCGAACTAATTAGCATTGAAATAGTAAATAACCCGAGTTTTTTTCCCCAGGCCAGATCGAAAGATCGAATTGAAAGGAATATTCTAATGGTTATGCCAAACAATGCTATTAACAAGAGAAAAATAGCACAGAAAAGGATGATATGATTCCCGTCCAGGTTAGGAATTATGTTTATGTCTAAAGGGATATATTGGTTATTTACAATGGCCTTTATAAATAAACAATAGAACATACTCAAGCAACAAAATATAAGGTATCCGGTTATTGTGAAAAAATACTTCCTGTTTTTCGAAAGGCTATCGTATGAAAAACTCTTAAAGTCCCTAAAATAAAATATAGAAAATACTAATAGCGTAATGATGTTGATGATCGTATCGGCCAGACTGATTTTAACTTCAGGGCTAAAGAAATAGGGTTTAAAGATAATTAAGTTCGAAGAAGTGTGAAGAGGGTAAAACAGGCTGGGAATTCTCAATACAACCAGGCAGCTGATTACTATGGGTACAACCGTTTTAAAACCCCATTTTATAATGTAGGTTCTTGACAGGTTGAAAATAAATGAAATCACCAGGAAGTATCCCAGAAGGAATGAAAATATAATTACAATATCATACCTGGTTTGACTACTCTTAGTTACTACATCTGATATATCCTCAAGAGGTAAAGTAACTTCTATCTGGGATGTGTTTTTAGCCGGGGCTAAATTTTTCAAACTATTGATATAAACTACACTGATATTATCAGTAGATTTTGCAGCGAGTTCAATTTTTACAAAATATTCATGGTCTTTGGTCAGGATTTTTACCGTATCTGACCGGGGAATAATTTCAAATTGAAAATTAAAATCCCGGTTCTTCCAGTACTTTAAATCGTCATTTTTCCATAAATTTATAGTATAACCTTTCCCTAGGTCAAATGCACTGAAAAATTCCCGAATATCCGAGGTCTGTCCCGAATCAGGGAAATCGGACAATAGTTTGATTACTTCATCATTTTTAGTTACTTCATTTAGTGATGAATACGTAGAAAGAATGTTTCTTTCCCAAACTTTTTTAAGATTTTCAGGATTGGATAACTTATCTTTGAAAATTGAGGTCAGCAGCGCAGTACAAAAAAAAAGCATGGCTAGTGAACCAATAATGATATTTATTTTTTGTATTCGCAAAGGTTTATTTTTAGATGTAAATATATAATTATAATATTTAATAAGTTGTAGCCTATCCTATCGTTCCACAATGATTTTTTTATCATATGGAGAGGAAAATCCGGACAACGTAGAGCGCCACACCACCTAACGGGTGGGTTCTTCAAAGGAAGAAACAGAACAGTGCCACAGAAAATATACCGTCCCGCAGGCTTGTGGGATAAGGGTGAAATCGTGCGGTAAGAGCGCACGCAGAATACCAGCAATGGTATTTTGGGGTAAACCTTGTGGGTTGAAATGCCAAATATATTTCGATTTGTCTTGATGACATACCTGGTTGCTCGCCGGGGCTTAAATTTTTAAGGTCGTAAGGGGTCGGCAGCTTGACTCCGATGGTGACGTCGGAGCTAGATAAATGATAGGACTAGACAGAATCCGGTTTACAGGGCTACAACTTTTTTACAAATCTTTGATATGGATGTTTATAAAGTAGTAGAATCCATTATTGATCAGTATTTAATTTTTTTGTCATTAAAATAAATGATTCCCCTTATTATTACTATGTGCGAAACACAAAGTTTTGAATCTTCCCATTTCCTCGTATATATTCTATTGATCCAGGGTTTCTAACTATGCTTTCTACCGTGGTATGAAAGTATCCTAATTACTATAAGTGTTAGTGTTTGTAGCTGATGGCCTAATGGATACGGGAATTTATATATAAATACAATATCATTATTGGTACATCTTTTTACAAATATCGTCACTTCGAATGTGCTATGATTTGGAAACAGAAACAAGTTTTGACGTCTTTAGTGATTTTTAAAACCACAACAAAAATCCGTGTTTCTTCCGGGAAATTCATTTTATCAAAGCATTCAATCTCTTCCTATTGAATGTTAGCTCATTATGTGTTGAGAAATTAATTCACTTTTGAAAATATCCAGTGCTATTGTTCATTGATTATCAACCGGGGTCAGAAGGAAGTTTCCTATCCCATTCAATTTCCATTGTCCATTATCAAGTTTAGTCAATTTGAAGTATCCATCTGGTACTACGCCAAGGTCATAGATATATAAGCTATCATTTTGTACCCTAAATTTTCCTTCGGCTCTCCTGTTTTGTCCCATGGCAGACGTTTCGTAAACAGCCGTATTGTCAGCATTGAATTCAAATTTTACACGGGTTGATTGTGCCATAGACTTTACTTCAGGATTGAAAGAAGCCGAAATAACCTGACCATTATATTTACCGATCAACTCTTTTTCCAGGGAGTCATTTGAAGACGAACAAGAAATCAAACCGGAGATTATCATAATAAACAAAAGTAGATTTTGAACACTTTTACATACATTTAAGACCATTCTTCAATTTTTTATTTTTACTTCAGATTTGTATCAAGACGAAAATATGAATTTAAATATTATCCCGTTAACATTGAATTTTAAATTTCCCGCCGGAACGTCCAGATCTGTATTGCGAAAAAGAAATACCTACATTTTGGTTCTTGAAGGAGATAATGGTACCCAGGGATGGGGAGAAGCTGCTCCATTGGAAGGATTAAGTACTGAATTGGCTAATGGGGGGAGTAGTTTCAAATCATTTATGGATAATTTTGGAAAACAAACGTTGACGACGGATACAATTAATAGAATTAATTCTTTTCCATCAGCTCGCTTTGCGATGGAGGCAGCGTACTTGGATTTGCAGAATAACGGGGAAAGGGTATGGTTCCCCGGGGACTTTGTTTCGGGAAGGACCAAAATTCCCATTAACGGGCTTATATGGATGGGGTCTAAGTCAGAAATGTTTGCCAGAATCAATGAGAAGTTGCAAGATGGATATCACTGCTTAAAGCTGAAAATTGGAGGAATTAATTTTAATGATGAAGTGGAATTGTTAAAATATATACGCTCCCAGTTTGATGGCAATATCTTGGAATTAAGGCTTGATGCAAATGGTTCTTTTTCAACCCGGAACGCAGAGGAACGTCTAAAAATTCTTAGCGATTTTCAAATTCATTCAATTGAACAGCCGATACAAACTGGGAAATGGCAGGAAATGGCTAAGCTTTGTGAGGAAAATATTGTCCCCATTGCATTGGACGAAGAATTGATCGGTTTGCATGGAAAAGAATGGAAGAAAAGATTGATAGATGTAATTCGTCCGCAATATTTGATATTTAAACCAAGTCTGATCGGAGGAATTGCTGAGACAGAAGATTTTATTTCTTTATCTGACAATAGGGGAATTGGTTGGTGGATGACTTCGGCGCTCGAATCCAATGTGGGATTGAATATTCTAGGGCAATTTTCAGATTATTTGAATGTAAGTATGCCACAAGGGTTGGGGACAGGACAACTTTTTACAAATAATATATCATCGCCATTTACCGAAAAAAGCGGAGAAGTATTTTGTATACCCTCCAATAAATGGGGAAAATTACCGCTAAATTGAAAATGTTATGCAGTATCCGGGAATGGGCATTTGGATTGAAGGCGAGTGGTGGAGTCGAGATAAGATCTTGACATCTGATATATCTTCACTGCCTTCATATTTTTTTGACCGGGAAGTCATATTATTCCTAAAAAATTGGTTTGATGATTCCGCTGAGTTTCCAGGGTTTACTTCTGGGTCCACTGGCACTCCTAAATTAATCCGTTTGGTAAAGGAATATTGCTGGGCCAGTGCATTATCCACACTGTCGTATTTTAAGATAAAGCCCAAAACCAATGCACTACTTAGTATGCCTGCAAGATTTATCGCCGGTAGGATGATGATAGTTCGGGCTATTGCCGGAGAATTAAACCTTAAAATGATTTCCCCTTCTTCTGTACCTGACATTCCCGGGACATTATTGTCTTTGGCGGCTTTTACTCCTCATCAATTTGGTAATTTATTGAATGAACCGGAAAAAAACAAAGGTGGCCAAATTGAACTCATTTTACTGGGAGGGGCTCCGGTTTCTGCTGATTTGATACAAAAAATGGAGGAAGTTGGAATTAAAAGCCGGGTTTTTGAGACTTTTGGTATGACTGAAACATATAGCCATATCGCTATAAAATCTCTTTATCCGGAAAAGAAAAGTTTTTTTGAAGCTGTTCCCAATGTACGTTTTGACCAGGAGGACGGTCAATTAATTATTCATGCACCACACATAGGAAGAGAATACTTGAAAACTAACGATATGGTAGAATTAATTTCTGATCAAAAATTTAAATGGATGGGTAGAGCGGATTTTGTAGTAAACAGTGGAGGGATAAAGTTATTTCCAGAGAAAATTGAGAATAAGTTATCTGGTTTTATTGAAGAGGTTTTTTTTAGTTATGGAGTACCGGATAAAGCCCTGGGACAGCGCCTTATATTAGTTGTTGAAGAAGGGGGAATTCAGGATGAAGATGAAATTTGGAAAATAGCGGATACCCGACTGGAAAAATATGAAAAACCGAAAGAAGTATTTTTTGTTAGAGAAATACAATATACGAGTAGTGGTAAGATTGACAGGTCTCAAACCTTATTAAAAAATCACTATTTTGCATAATTTTTGTATTTGAATCACGAAAGAGGGTATGGAAAAAAATACTAGTGGATTAGTTGTTTACTCTTTTCCCGGGGAAGAGAATTTTTATAAACTTAGTGGTAATATAGTAGAAGTTTCCGATTATAAGGCAGATCATTCCGAGGGGTTTATTTTTGCACCATTCGATAATAAAGATTTACCAATTATTAAAATTCTTGGGAAAGCTGAAGTGGTAACAGAAGGAATGAATCTTCTTTCAAATAGTGATCTTTTTACTTTGAAAGACTTTCCTGAAGAAACTGAATATGATTCTTATGTGACAACAATCAAGGAGGTTGTTAAAAAGATTCGTACAGGTTATATAGACAAACTGGTTTTTTCCATTTCTGAAGTTGAGGCACATTCTTTAGATGATTTTGAAGAGCTTCTTAAAAAATTGAGATTCCATTATCCCAATGCTTTTGTGTATTATTTCTATTCTTCATGGACAGGGTTGTGGATTGGCGCAAGTCCTGAATTGTTACTTCATTCCGATGGTGAAAAAATGGAGACAGTCGCATTGGCGGGAACCTTGAAAAATGCGTCTAAATGGGAAAACTGGGGAGCGAAAGAAATAGCAGAGCATAGGTTTGTGGAACGTTTTATTGAAACGCAATTGTCGCCGGGAATCTATGTGAAAAAAGGACCGTTACCGGTCAAAGCCGGTCCAGTGTATCATTTGTCATCCCATTACCGATGGTCCATTGATCAGTTTAATGGTTCCCCTTTTGACATCCACCCCGGACCAGCTCTAAGTGGATATCCTGTAAATGAATCAATTCAATTAATAAAGCAGATGGAACGGCGTCCGCGAAAGTATTATTCTGGATTTCTCGGACCTGTAAATGGTAGCAACGTCTTTCAGTTTTTTATAAACTTAAGGTGTATGGAAGTATACCAAAACAAATCTGTTTTGTATGCTGGTGGAGGAATAACGGAAGACTCTGATCCTGCAAAGGAATGGGCTGAGCTTCAATATAAATTCAGTACATTGCGATCCAAAATGCTCAAAGCAGAAGAAGTGTAATGTATTCAGATAAGGAGATCATACACAGGATTGTTCATATCTTTCATGCCAGAGGGATACACGCGGTAATTGCCAGCCCGGGGTCCAGGAATGCCCCTGTAATACAGTCTTTCTTCGGGCATGGTGGATTTAAGATGTATTCAGTATCCGACGAAAGATCAGCAGGGTTTATTGCTCTGGGAATGGCTATGAAAACGGGAAAGGCAGTTGTTCTTACCTGTACTTCGGGCTCAGCTTTATTGAATTACGGCCCGGCTTTGGTTGAAGCTTATTATCAAAATGTTCCCCTGATTGTTCTTTCGGCAGATCGTCCAGTTCATTTAATTGATCAGGGGCATGGTCAATCAATGCGACAAGAGAATGTATATCAAAATTATATCCGGGGTTCACTTAACTTACCTGAGTATTTGGAAGAGAATAGTTGGTTTATTGATGCTAAGGTCAATCAATTAATAGACATGGGGAATGGATATGTCAAAGGGCCCGTCCATATCAACCTTCCCCTTGATGAACCATTATACGACTTTAGATATGAATTAGTGGATGATGTAAGAATTATAGACTATTTCCATTCGGAAAAAATTTTATCTGAAAATATAATTAAAAGACTGGCAGACAACTGGGATCAGGCAAATAAAGTGATGATTTTAGTAGGACAAAAAGCACCTGACCCGGATCTAAATAAATTGTTAGCAAAAATAGTTGAGCAAAAAAACGTTGCAGTACTTACAGAACATACCTCCAATTTATATAAACCTTCGTTGTTTATTCATCAAATTGACAGATGTATTTTTGCATTGGACAAAGAGGAGTGGGTTGAATTTCATCCGGATCTGTTAATCACATTTGGTAAAGAAATTGTATCAAAAAAAATAAAGAAAGTATTACTTCGTCAGCGAATTCAGAATCATTGGCACATTGGAAAGACAGATGAACAGAGGGATACATTTGGTAGTTTGACGATGGTTATCGATACGGAACCTAAAGAGACGCTGGATAAAATTTTGAACTTTAAGGCTAAAAGTAAAGATTATTTAAAAACCTGGCAGAAGCGGAATGTTCAAGTAAAGAATTATCACGATAAATATTTGCAGAATACCAAGTGGTCAGATTTAAAAGCCTGGGAGTTTTTAATGCAGAATATACCGTCGGATATATCAGTGCACCTGGGAAACAGTGCTTCCATAAGGTATAGCCTCTTGTTTGATGGCAAAGGCGGCCAGAAGTATTTTGCTAATCGAGGAGTAAGTGGAATCGATGGATGTACCAGTACAGCAGTTGGATATAGTATCGCAGCCCCGGAAGAGAAGGTGTATTTTATTTCCGGAGATATTTCTTTTCTTTATGATAGCAATGCTTTTTGGATATCTGAACTACCTGAGAATTTAAAGGTCATTGTAATTAATAATTCCGGAGGAGGAATATTTCGTTTTATAGCAGGACCGTCGGAAACGGAAGTGTTGGATGAGTTTTTGGAAACAACACATACAAGGAGCATACAACCCTTAGTTGAATCTTATGGGATCAAATGTTTTCAGGCAAATAGCCTGGAGGCATTGCAAGGTATTTTTTCTAAATTTGCAACCCATTCAGGTTTGGCAGTTTTGGAAATTGTGACACCTAGAAAGGAAAATGATAAAGTTTTAAAGAACTATTTTAATAATCTATCGAAATCTTAAATGATGGAAAAAAGAGATTGGAAAACCATAGCCGAGTTTGAAGATATTATTTTTGAGGAGTATAATCAAATAGCAAAGATTACTATAAATCGTCCGGAAGTATACAATGCATTTCGCCCTACCACAGTAAACGAAATTATAAAGGCGTTTGATATTTGCAGAGAAAGAACTGATTTAAGAGTAGTCGTGATTACAGGTACCGGTGATAAAGCTTTTTGCTCCGGAGGTGATCAAAATGTAAAAGGACTGGGTGGATATGTAGGAAAAGACGGGGTTCCGAGATTAAATATTTTAGATGTACATAAGCAGATCCGTGCCTTGCCCAAACCTGTAATTGCTATGGTCAATGGATATGCAATTGGGGGAGGACATGTACTACACGTAGTCTGTGATCTGACTATTGCATCAGATAATGCTATTTTTGGACAGACTGGTCCCAAAGTAGGTAGTTTTGATGCGGGGTTTGGATCATCCTATTTGGCACGTCATGTAGGGCAGAAGAAAGCGCGTGAAATATGGTTCTTATGTGAGCAATATTCTGCTGCTGAAGCTGAAACGATGGGCATGGTAAATAAAGTGGTTCCTTTGCACGATCTGGAAGATACCGTTGTCGATTGGTGTGAAACTATAAAGAAAAGGAGTCCGATGGCCCTTAGGATGATAAAGCGGGGCCTTAACGCGGAATTGGACGGACAGCGAGGAATCATGGAGTTTGCAGGTGATGCAACTCTGATGTATTACTTAATGGAAGAGGCTCAGGAAGGAAGAAATGCTTTCATTGAAAAACGCGATCCTGATTTCGACCAATATCCCAAGTTTCCCTGATGTCGAAGATCAGTTCCTGGATAAATGCTGCCCGGCCAAGGACCCTGGCACTGTCACTCGCATGCATTTCAATGGGCGGGATATTAGCGGTAATAAATGAAGCTTTTGATGGCCTTGTTTTTGCCATGTGTGTCTTAACGACTATTCTCCTGCAGGTACTTTCTAATTTTGCCAATGACTATGGGGATTTTGCTTCCGGTGTAGACATTTCCGGCAGAATTGGTCCTCAGAGAGCTTTACAAAGTGGAGTTATAACCAAAAGTGAAATGAAAGTGGCGATTAGTATCACAGCCATTTTATCTCTTATTAGTGGTATAGTTTTATTGCTGATCTCCTCATTGGGCACAGTATCATTTATCATTCTGCTAATTATTGGTTTATTAGCGATTTGGGCTGCGATAACGTATACTATTGGTAATAATCCCTACGGATATAGAGGGTTAGGAGATATATCGGTTTTGATTTTCTTCGGAATTGTAGCTGTCCTTGGTTCCAATTATATCATTCAAGGTGTTTTTACCTGGGAGAATGTGTTACCCGCCATCTCATGTGGACTCTTAGCAGTTGGGGTTTTGAACCTGAATAATATGAGAGATCTGGAAGCTGATAAAGAACACGGTAAAAAAACGATTCCTGTCAAAATTGGGCTTTCCGCTGCAAAAACTTATCACCTGTGTTTGATTGCCTCTGCCTGGATATGTATCATATTATATTCCATTCTTCACTATGTACATATTCTTCAGTTTGTGTTTGTAGTTACCCTTCCTCTTTTTTTTATTCATTTCAAAAAAGTATCCCCAAAAGGCGGAAAAGACCTGGATCCTCTGTTGAAGCAATTGTCTCTTTCGACCCTTCTTTTTGTTGTTGTTTTCGGTATCAGTTGGATCTTAGTAATGAATATACAATAATGAAACAGACTGATCTCTGCTCTATCCATATGGGTATTAATAGATAAAAATTAGCAGCATTTGTTGTTTTTTCTTATCATTGGAAGTAGAATATGTTAATTTAGCATTGATACCATGTTCATAGATAGATAAGTGATTATTTCTTCTATTTTAGACTATTCCTTTTGATCAGGTCATACTCTTTTTTTAATTTGCCTTAATAAACAAAGTTATTGGGAATACTTATGAACATGGGCTTACACCAATAAAGGAATATGGATCGCATCTATATAATCATATGGTTATTAGTATTTGGCAAAATAGCTCATTGTCAATTATCGCCCTTACCTGAATACGAGATTTTCACACCGGATTATACCAATTACAGGGCAGAAGAGGCGTTTTATTCCTTTAATTTAATTGATTATATGTTTTCCGGGCCATTTGGTAATCTGTGGATGTCTACTCTACATGAATTCAAAAGGACAAATGGAACCCAATTCTATTCTTATGAACAGTTGTCAGGGCTTACCAAAGGATATAAAGGCCATATTCATGAGGGCATCTTTTGGAATGATTCCACTCATTACTTGATTGACCGTGCTAATAATGAGGTGAATATTTCGTACAAATTATCTTTTTCTCCAACCATTAAATTAACGGCTAATGATTCTATTCAGCGAACTGACAGTTTACTTCAGCATTACGATGTGGAGAAGAATGGAATGGCTTATGAACTAAGAAAATACAATGTTGGGGGCTATTTTGTTAGGGAGCTTGATGCCGAAAAGGGAATTATCCGAAATTGGAATATCCCATGGTTGACAAAAAACGTAAGTGATTTTGCGACCTCAGATGGAATGGTGTGGTTACTGTTGGAAAACCGTCAACTGATCGGGTTCTCCAGGAGTAATAAAAAATGGGATACCCCTGAAATAAGGTATGTCTTTGACAGTGTTGTCAATCTTTTTTATACGGATGTGAATGATCAAATTTGGGTTTCAAAAGATAATGCTATTTATAGGCTTGATTACGCTGATTCGGGCATTTCCTTAAACAAGGAATTAGACATCAACAGTTGTGAAAAAGTTTATGAAGATGAAATAGGGAATTTAATTTTTACAGACTTTGCATATCCGGTAGATATCTCTCAGGCAATAATGTATTCTCATACCCAAAATCGTTGGATTGACTTGTCAGATCTTTTGAGATCAAACAACGATATTCATTTATTTGCCGGCAGGGATTTTAATAGTGAAATTTATATCGGATGTAAAAATGCGTTGAAAATAGTACGATTTACTCCCCGGAAGTTTGTCCGCAACTTGGTTGACCGGAGCAGTCCCGGACAAAAATGGAATTTTATTGCAAGGGGAATGAATACGATAGATTCCATGTTTTTTGTACTGGGAAGTTATAAAGGTCTTTTGGTACATAATTTGAAAAACGGGGAAGAACGATTAATTGAATTTTACCATCCGGTCACTAATGAAAAACTGAGGTTTGACTGTTTACGGACCCTGGAAAAAGATCATGCTGGAAATGTATGGTTTTCTACCTGCCATGGGATAGATGGTGAAGAGAACTTCCTGGTTGCATATGATTATTTGAATGATTCAGTGCGATATGTTAAGATGGAAAACACTTTGACGGCGATGTCCATTGATGAAAATAAATATATTTGGTTTTCGAATAAAATAGGAGAGGGGAAGTGGTCTTTAAGCGTGTATGATGTCTTTTTGGATAGTATCATTCATAAAGAACCTCTATCAACAAGAATAGGACAGGTGAATCATATAGGATTTTCATCAGGTGATACAGCGTGGCTTAGCACGGACAATGGAATATTCGGAATACACAAAAAAACATTTTCTATTTTCTTTTTAGAGGGCTCTGGGAAAGCAATAGGTACCAGTAAAATATACAGCAGTTCAGAATTTGATAACAAACTTTTCTTAGCAAGCAATTCAGGTCTTTACATGTATGATTTTCATAACTCAAGTTTTCAGCATTTAGGCAGAGAAGAGGGATTGCCTGTCGGAAATATTGCGGGTATTGTGAGAGAAAAGAAAAATCATTATTGGATCAGCACATTCAACGGCCTTGTAAAATTAAACTTAAAGGACCATTTGCTAATTAATTATACGACCAAGAATGGCCTTGTTGATAACGAATTTAATTTAAATTCCTCATTAAAAAATGGGAATCAATTTTGTTTTGGATATACAAATGGTGTGATGGAATTTGATTTAACGGATTCTATGCCTGATGTGTTCGGAGAATTTAAAATTTCGGAATTCTCCTATTTTGATAACAAGGATGAACTAGTGAAGGTTGGACATGTAGTCAATAACAAGAAAATAACAATACCGCGGGATGCATCCTATTTTACTCTTTTACCAGAGACGAGAGCTGCTTTTTCCACTGATAATGTCTATTTCAAACTTATTAATTTTACGACGAGAGACACAGTAATTTCCACTGCTAAAAAGGGTTTTTTAATAGCTGATCTTTCTTCGGGAACATATGAAATCGGATTGTCGGCGTATGATCGTTTTGGACATTTATTGAAAGAGGTCAAGCGATATAAAATCAGTGTGAAAGACTATTTCTACAATACATTTTGGTTTCGTTTTTTAGTTATTTTTTTTATTATTCTCTTTATTTCAGGGGGCATTTATTTTCGGCTTAAACAGATTGAAAATAATAAAAGAAAGGCAGCTGAATTACAGAAGAGAATGTCAGAACTTGAACTTCAAATTCTACAAGCCCAGTTAAATCCCCATTTTATTTTTAATACGGTGGGCACCATTCAATATTACTTGCAATCAAAAGATATCGCGAAAGCTGACCTACATTTGACGTCTTTTACCAAGCTTATGAGAATGTATCTGGATTCATCAAAAAGCAGCTATATTATACTTGATCAGGAGATAAATCTTCTTACAAAGTATATTGATTTGGAGATAGTAGGACTCGGAGGAAAAGTGGAAGCTTATTTCTTTGTGGATCCGGAATTAGATACTAAAAACCTCATTATACCTACAATGATGATTCAACCATTTGTTGAAAATGCTATAAATCATGGATTATTTCACAAAATGGGTAAAGGCAATCTAAATTTGCGATTTGTAAAAAAAGATAAGCATTCAATTGTATGCGAAGTAGAAGATGATGGGATAGGCCGAAAGAAAGCGAGTCAAATTAAAAATAATCAACCCATTCAGCATCGATCCCGAGCCATGCAAATAATTGAGGAAAAACTGGAAGTTTTGGAAGGATTAAATGAATTCGAAATATCAATTGAGATTATCGATAAATTTAATAAAAATGAATCCTCGGGTACCCTCGTCCGGATTGATTTTCCGATCAAGCATTCTGAGAGTGTAGAAAAAGACAGTGTAGTGTCCTAACCGGGATTATACTTCTAGTTACCAGCCCCCTCCAGCACCGCCTCCTCCGAATCCGCCGCCACCAAAGCCACCAAATCCGCCTCCTCCGAATCCACCTCCACTGCTTCCGAACCCACCTCCACCACCTCCGATGATGATAGGTCCACTCCAGCCTCGCCTATTGAGGTGTCCTCCATTGCTACCGCCACCGAACGAACTGAAAATAATGACTACAAGGATAATCAGAAAGATAATTGTTCCAATGGGAAGTCCTTCATTTCTTTGATTTAATTTTTCCTGGTCAAACTCACCGGATAGAATTTGGACGATTACATTTATTCCTTCATTGATACCGGAATAATAGTCTCCATTCCGGAAGTGAGGAATTAAAAATTGATCAATAATTCTTTTAGCTGTTACGTCGGTAATACTTCCTTCTAATCCCCATCCGGTAGCAATAAATGTTTTCCGGTTTGCGTCTGATATGGCAATGACCAGACCGTTGTCCTTCCCTCCTTGCCCTACGCCCCATTGATCACCTATTTCTATTGCAAATTGAGAAATATCATAGCCTCCTAAATCGGAAGAAGTAACTACGACAATTTGAGTAGAAGTACTATCATTGTAAGATACAAGTTTTCTTTCCAGGTTAGCTTCTTCCGCGTCAGTAAGGATATCTTCAAAATCATTTACTAATTTGGGAGGGGTAGGAGGGGGTGGTATTTGTGCTGATACTGAAAATGCAAAGGAGAAAATAAGGAAGACTGTAATTCCAAGAAAAGGTTTGGTGCGAACTTTCTTATTGTTAGGATTAGTTTTCCTCATCAAAATATATATCATCACTTAATTCATTTTTATCGTCCCTTTGGTAAGGGAAATACTCGGATAACCGTTCACCTGCTAATTTGATGACTTTTGTTAGACCTTCCGTATACTTTCCATTTCGAAAATGGGATCTCATTATCTCAAGTTCTTCCTTCCAAAACGCATCCCCCACTTTTTTATGGATTCCAGCGTCCCCAATAATGGCACATTTATGGTCTTTAAAAGCAATATATATCAATACACCATTTTGAAGATCTGTCTGATCCATCTCAAGTTTTTTAAAAGCTTGGTATGCTCTATCCAGAGTGTCCATTTTCTTTGTAGAATTCTCAAAGTATACCCTGATCTCTCCGGAAGTATTGAGTTCCGCTTCCTGAATAGCTTTTACTATTTTTTCTTTGTCACTTTTTGAGAAATAATCGCGTATTAAAGGGTTTTTCATTAAAAATTAATTTCGGGTGCGTTTTCAGATCCTGCATCCGCTTTGAAATATCCTTTTTCATCAAATCCAAACATTCCTGCCATTAAGTTGGATGGGAATCTTTTAATATAGGTATTATAGGCCTGAACTTCTTGATTGAAGTCATTGCGAGCTTTGTTAATTCTGTTTTCTGTTCCTTCGATTTGCGTCTGAAAGTCCCTGAACGCTTGTGTAGTTTGTAGTTCCGGGTATCTTTCAACTGATACCATCAACCGACTGAATGCACCACTTAATTCGTTCTGGGCATTCTGAAATTGTTGAACTTTTTCAGGCGTCAGATTATTGGCATCTATGTTGATACCAGTCGCTTTACTCCTTGCTTCTATTACTTGGGTAAGGGTTTCCTGTTCAAATTCTTTGGATCCCTGTATTGTACTTACTACGCTGTTATAAAGGTCAGTTCTCCTTTGATATTGTGTCTCAACGGTAGACCATGCCGATTCGACGGTTTCATTCATGGTAACCATTTTATTATAACTTCCTGAAAAAGTCTGATATATAATCAATCCTAGAACTACTAATATTCCAATAAGAATCCAATTCGATTTTTTCATTTGTTTAAATTTATTTCAGAAATCCGAAATTCGAAACAGTGTTGGGAATAAAGGGTGAATTTACAGTTTTGCCCTGTTTCCCTTACATTTCTATTTCGGTAGACTTCGAACTTCAATAGCAATTAGTTTAAAATATTTCAAGATTATGAATACGAAAATAGGGTGAAAAGTTTCAAAATTTAATTTTCCTTTTAGTTTTATCGAGAGCCTGTACAAATTCATAGATTAATATATCGTTTTATTCGATAGGCAAACTTGTCATTATTTAGTCAAATTCGAGAGAATTTGGTTACAGCAAAATCTGAAAAATATTGCATTATACCCAAGAATATATGACACTATATGAAAGTTTATTTCGATTTCTTCCCTACATTGTAAAATTAAATTGTAGGAGGGGTATGATATCAACAAAGCTAATTTAACCCGGTATGGTTATAATTGTCATTACAGTTGCATGATTTATAATAAAAAATACCTCTTAGTCAACGAAATATGAAATACATATGAAGGTCGGATTGTTTGTCCCATGCTATATTGATCAGTTTTATCCCAATGTAGCCAAAGCAAGTTTGAAAATATTAGAACGATCGGGGTTTGATGTCGAATTTCCTTTGGATCAGAGTTGTTGTGGACAGCCTATGGTAAATTCTGGTTTTGTAAAGGAGGGGGAAAAGGTGTCAAATCATTTTAAAAATGTCTTTAAAGATTTTGATTACGTAGTTGGACCTTCGGGAAGTTGTGTACATCATTTGATTCATCATGCCGGAATAGGGGAAAATGAAGAGGAGCCAAAAGTTTTTGAATTATTTACTTTTTTGTCCGAACATTCGGATGTACCTGTAATGACAAAATCTTTTCCGCATAAGGTAGGTTTCCATTTTTCGTGCCACGCCCTCAGAGGACTTCGTTTGGGTTCATCAAGTGAACTTGTGGAAGAACCTCACTCCATAGTGAAACCCTTTCTCGATGCAATCCCTGATATTGAATGGGTGCCGCTTGAAAATGTAGATGAATGCTGCGGTTTTGGAGGAACTTTTTCCGTTTTCGAAAGTGATGTATCAGTGGATATGGGACGAAGGCGACTGGAAGACCATCAGAGCCACGGAGCTGAATATATAATATCTATGGATAGTTCCTGTCTTATGCACCTCGAAGGCGTTTCCCGTAAACAAAAAGATGGAATAAAATTTTTACACCTAGCAGAATTAATTGAAAAAGTAATGTGATGGCCCGAGTTAAACACGCTAAAGCAGCCGCAAATTATATACACCATTCAAAGAATCCCAAGGCCCAACATAATGCCGCCAGCCATTTGCGTAAAAAACGGGACAGGGAAGTGATAAATGTACCGGGTTGGGAGCATTTGAGAGAAACCGCTTCCCAAATTAAAATGCATACTTTGTCGAATCTCGATAAATATCTTGAAGAGTTTGAGCGAAAGGCTACTCAAAATGGTGTGAAAGTACACTGGGCGCAGGATGGCAATGAAATGAATGAAATAGTTTATGGTATACTCGACCAACACCAGGTTCCTTATTTGGTGAAAAGTAAATCAATGCTTACGGAAGAATGTCATCTTAATGACTACCTGGAGAAAAGGGGAATCGATGTGTTTGACACGGATTTAGGGGAACGGATAGTACAATTATCCAAAGAAACACCCAGCCATATTGTTGTTCCTGCTATGCATAAGACCCGGGAGGATATTTCGGAGTTGTTTCACGATACAATGAAAACAGAGAAGGGGAATCTCGATGCCAAATATCTGACACTTGCCGCCCGAAAAGATCTTCGAGAAAAATTTATGAATGCCCGTGCAGCGCTAACCGGAGTGAATTTTGGAGTAGCAGAAACGGGGACGGTGACGATTGCTACGAATGAAGGTAATGCAGACTTGGGCGTAAATAAGGCACCGGTACAAATCCATTGCATGGGGCTGGAAAAAATGGTTCCCCGGCAAATGGATTTGAGCGTGTTTCTGCGATTACTGGGAAGAAGTGCTACCGGTCAATCAATAACTACTTATTCCAGTCATTATCAACGGCCGAAGCCAGGAGGTGAAATGCATATTGTCTTAGTTGACAACGGACGTTCAAAACATTTGGGAATGGAAGATTTCTGGACAGCGCTTAAATGTATTCGATGTGGTGCATGTATGAATACCTGTCCGGTATATCGTTCTGGTGGCGGCCATAGTTATGGCTATACGGTTCCAGGACCGATCGGAAGTATAATCACACCTGCTCGAGATATCAATCAATATGATGATCTTCCATTTGCATCTTCTCTTTGTGGTTCCTGTAGTGATGTTTGTCCTGTAAAAATTGATATACATGGTCAATTGTTGAAGTGGAGGGAAGTGATAGTAGACCATGGGATAGTTGATAAATCCAAATCCATTCCTATGAAAATGGGCAGCAAAGTGTTATCTAAGCCTTCGTGGTATCGTTTTGCAGGCAGTATAGCCAGAAAAGTTATGAAACAGTTTCCGGGATTAGTTTCTTCAATGGTGAAAGACTGGACCCGGGGGAGAGAACTTCCTGAAGTGCCCAAAGAAAGCTTTAGAAGCTGGTATATAAAAAACAAAAAGAAAAATGACAAGTAGGGAAATTATTTTAGGAAAAATAAGGAAGAATAAACCGGATAGTATTGAACATCCCGGAATCCCTGACTTTTCATGGCCTGGGGAGGATCCCATTGATCGTTTTGGGGTTAAATTGTCACAGATTGGAGGGGAAGTTCAACTGGTGGAATCCTATACCGAAGCACTTCAAAAAGTTGATAAACTGGAAGGAAATGTAGTTAAATATTTAGTTTCTGAAGATAGGGTCCTAAATGATGAGGAGCCTGAAACAACTGTAATAAATGGCGAATTGGCAGTAGTAGAAAATGCAGCTGTTTTTGTAAACGTTGATCGTTTGCCCGAACGATTTGTTCCATTTTTGGGAGAGCGCCTGATTGTATTGGTTCAAAAGGACAAAATTTACAAGCACCTTCATGAAGCATACGATCATCTTGATCTTAATCAAATTGGTTTTGGAATTTATATTGCCGGTCCTTCAGCCACTGCAGATATTGCACAAATATTGGTAAGAGGTGCCCACGGTCCTTCCAAAATGGAAGTATGGTTTTATAATGACAGGAAATAATTCGTTATTTCCATCTTTTATGAGACCATAGCCAATAGGCCGGTTCTTCCTCAATTGTGGATTGTAATTTTTTGTTAAATGAACTGGTGATTTCCTGAATTCGGGTTTCTGCTGCGTGTTCCGTAATCGGGTGAAAAATAACGGCCCACTTGTTTTCAGCACTTTTGCTGATTTCTGCATATAATACAACGGCATTGGTAAATTTAGCCAGCTTTTCTGCACCTGTAAAGGTCAGTGTGGATTGGTGCATAAAGTTAGATTCGTGTTTAGCATTTTTACCCGGATATTGATCAGAAATGAAAAAAGTTAGTTGGGCAGAATTTTTTTGTTGAATCAAATATCTGGGGGCTTCTTTTACAGTTATTAGGTTCATCCCAAATCGGCTTCGAACTCGACAGAATATCTTTTCCATAACTGGGCTGGATAGCGGTTTGTAAATCGCATTCATCTTGATGCCGGGTAATAAGGCCGGTACTATATTCAGATATTCCCAATTTCCGTAATGCCCTAATAGGATAATAACGTTTTCATTTCGACTGCAATATCTTTGAAGCAAATCCGGATTTTGTATTTTCATTCGATCCTCAAGTTGATTTTGGCGGATTGAACAGAGCTTTAGGATTTCAATTGTGATATCAGACAGGTGTTTGTAGTAATTGCGGGCAATTATTTTAATCTCACCGTAGGATTTATCGGGAAGGGCACGGGATAGATTTTGAATGATGACACCATATCGATACTTGAAAATTTGGTAGGTTAAGAAATAAAATGTTTTGCCAAAGGTCATTTTTATAAAAGATACTGGAAACAGGCTTATAGTATAAATCAGGCTAAAGGCCAGGGAGTACTTTATCTGGAATAGGAGTTTTTTGGAATTAATAATTTTAAATTTTGAAGGTTATACAGGAATTCTCTTGACCGAAAAGCAGTTCTCAAGCTATCATTTTTATTTGGATATTCTGATGTTTATTTAAATTCATTTTTTGGACACCCCAGTCGCAAGGAAACATTTTCAATGAAAGGACACAGCAAGATTGTGATACCCTTATTTTGTCACTGGATTTAATGAATAATTAAAAGAATTCATTTCTTCGGCAAATATATTCTAAATAGTGTTTTTCCATTGGTAAATATCTATCGCCGCACCGGAAATTGTTTAAACGTCCTGATTTATATTGGGCCATCATTCAGATTTTATTGTATTCAAGAGTTTCAGATCACAAGGATCTAAATAATATAGGATTTAAGTTGTAAAATAATTTTTACCAAAAATATTGTAATTCAACACGGATGCCAGCATGCAGGGCACGAACATTTTCTTCTCCGATTCTTTTATGCAGGATCCATCCCGGGATCTTGACCAGGTCAGTAGTAATTTGATTCCCGTAAGTAAAATTTACAGAAGGGCCAATGGTAAATCTCAAATGGTTCCCAATATTTATTCCCGGAAGAATCCTGAAGGAAACCTGGGAATAGGACTGGCTCTTGAAATCAGTATTTGTTCGGTTAGTAATTTCAACATCCAAATTAAAAATTAAGCTCCTGTATAGCCGTGCACCAATACCCCCTTCCGGGGAATACAAAGGATTATTTTGGGGAGATGAGTGGTAAGACACCCCTATAAATCCGTATAAAACTTTACCTCCTGACCTGAATGCTGCTCCGGGTATTCCGGATTCATTAATTGCCAGACTAATGCTTTTTTGTCCATTTTTGATGAAATTTAAAAAGGCGATTGGATAATCGCTACTGTCGGCTATATTGATCAATGGAGCTATTTGGATCCCTTGTACCTTTTTTGCGATATTCATACATCCGGCTATCTGCGCACCTGAGATTTTTTTGGCGTGGTTTGTTAGACCGGAGAACTGAAGTCCATTTATACTGCTAGCTCTATTGTATAGACCGGTTAATTGAACTCCTTCCATTTGTAGGGAAGCCGTGTTGGAAATGCCTGCTATCTGGATGCCATTGGCTTCTCTTGTACGATTTATTGCACCGGCGATTTGGAGTCCATTGGAAGCTGCGGTACTATTTAAAATACCTGAAACCTGAACGCCTTTTACTTTTTCCATAATAATATTTGCACCTCCTGCCAGTTGAACCCCTTTTGCCTGTCCTCCTACAAGGTTAAATAAGCCTGCTACCTGAGCATATCTTGCGTCTTTGTGGTTTATATTAAATCCTCCGGCGACTTCTACTCCATTTACACCGGCTGTGTAGCCGCCGGTCAGATTTATAGAAACCTGGTTAACTATCTGACTGGTAAATAATCCCTGGGTACTAAAGCCAGGTGCAAGTGAAATTTGGTAGGGACTAAATGCGAAAAATCCACCGATATTCATTTGTTGGATTCGCTGCCGGGATGAAATAAATAGTCTCCCAAAAAAAGATTCAAAAAGTTTGGAGCCATTATTATTCTGTTCAGGAAAGTAAACATATTTTCTTGCATTTGTACTGGATTGGATTTGTACAGGTGAAAAAATAAGTAAAGTAGTATCCTTGTAATTTTCCCTGCTTATTGTGATCCAATTTGAAGAACCTGGCCTTTTTAATGAAAGTGAAAATAAACCGTTTTTGTCTGACAATGTCGATGCTGGAACATTTCTTTCATATATGCTTACATTGTTAATGGGGGTTTGGCTGATCTCATCTAAAATCTTTCCACTTATAACCAATGCTTGATCGGTTTGCTCAATATTTACGTTTAATTCCATGGAGCGCGGGGCAAAACGGATGATAATGTAGCCCGGGGTAGTTTTCAGTTCGTAGTCCTGATCAAATATGGTTTGGAGGTAATTTCGCAAAGTCCCGCGAAAACCATCTACAGAAATAATGCTATCCTCAGGGATCAAATCACTATTAAAGGAGAAGTAAAAATCCTGCCCTTCCTGTAGTCTTTCAAGAATATTTCCTATAGAAGTCTTCTGTATCGGGTCCAGGGATATATGACGGGCAAGATAATTTTGGCCATAGGAAGCAATTCCCATAGTCAAGGTCACAAATATTAATACCCATTGGCAAGGTAAAGGCCTAATTAGTTTCATTTACAACATTATTACTACCTAATACATGACAATCTTATTGTCTTTTTCTGTGATCTTTATTTTGAAGGTCGTTTGAATTACCCTTAATATATTATCCAGGTCATCGGCTCTCAGCGTAGTGGTCAAAGGTAAATCACTTATCTCCGGGTGGACCTCAATTTCTTTCCCAAATGCAGATTCAAGGACCTCAGCAACCCGCCATAAGGGCGTATCCTTGAGCTCGAAAGTATTGTCAATATAATAGTTGTATAACTGATCTTGTGATTCGACGATTTCCAATTCTTCCGAACGCGTATCCAAAGTAAGCTTTTCCCCTCGCTCCAGTCTATTAGGTCCACTCCCTGCATCCACCCTGACGATCCCTGTCTCCACAATAATCTCCGTTATGGAATCATTTTTTCTGACATTAAAGGAAGTGCCCAATACAGTGATTGTGAGTTCCTTTGTATTCACTATAAATGGATTCGTGGGATCGTGGACTACTTTGAAAAAAGCTTCCCCGGAATGCATTTGTACACTGCGCAAGTTCTCAAAAATGGGTCGGGAGAATTCAATTTCTGTATTTTTATTGAGGGTGACTGTGGACCCGTCTGCTAATCTTTCCGTTTTGGCGACACTTTCTGAATGAAGATGCACCACAAACAAATACCCACTGTCCCGGAACCAAAACCAGTAGCTTATAAAAGCAATGAGGGATATTAAAAGGAATCCGGCTGCCATTTTTTGCAAAGGGAATAAAATGGTCCGTAAAGACTTGTATTTATTGTTTTTTGTATCGGAATTATATGAACGTTTTTCTTGAAACCGTATCCAGGCCGAATCCGGATCAATGTTTGATTTATACGGCAGGCTCTTGCTGGTTTCCCAGATATGCCTTATGTGATTGTATTGCTTTTTGTGTTCCGGGTTAGCATTAATCCAGGCCGAAATAGATTTGTTCTCTTTCTCGCTGGTTTCTCCTAAAAGATGCCGGATAAGTATTTCATCATTCATGGCTGTTCAAAATTGATAAAATTAATATTAATAGCGGCAGGTATTCGGCTAAACTCAACCGCAGGTGTTTTAATGCTTTTCCCATATGTACTTCGACCGTTTTAATTGAAATATCCAATTTTTCTGCAATCTCCCGGTATTTTAAATTTTCAAACCGACTCAAATAAAATACAGTTCGACATTTTTCAGGCAACTCTTTCAAAGACTCCTGTATTTTTTGCATGAGCTCAGAAGTGGTCTCATGATTCTCGTCTTCTTTAGTATGAGATGGTGTATTTCTCATGCTTTCCATAGAATGTTGTTTCCTGGTTTTTCGGTCTCGAATAAAATTCAGAGAGTAGTTGTAAACCGATTTGTATAAATACGCTTTGATAGAAGTATGAAAGTTAATATTCTCCCTTTTTTCCCATAATTTCAAGAATACTGTTTGTACTACCTCTTCTGCAGAAAATTGATCCTGGATTATAGTAAAAGCATAGGAGTGTAACGATTGGAAGTTTTCTTTAAACAGGTTTTCGAACTCATCCTCCCTTTGAATTCGAATGATCTTTTCATTGTCAAATGTGGTCATTGTTTTTTATTTCCAGTTGGGGAAATTTCTTCCTTTTTATATTCAAAACCTATATGAAAACCCGGCATTGAGCCCTGCCCACATTGTAAATTTGTGGCTTGCGTTTTCCCTGGAAAACAGAGAATAAGGGATATTAATGGTACCAAATCCTTCCTCCGTTACAATTTGTGTAATATAAGCATTTATTGATGGTCCAATATAAAGGGATAAGGCTTCGTTAATATAGTATTGATAGTTTACGTCTGCTTTATTGAGTAAATTCAAGTCCGACTCCCATTTATTGTCGTAAATAAGATGGCTCGATGATAAATCAATTGATACCTTGTGTTTGTCAGCTAAAGAAATCAACGTTCCAAAACCCAGGCCCGTAGAATATATAGGCTCGCTGTTGAATTGAGAATATCCCGCTTTGAATATTGTATAAAGTTTTTCAACGCCCATTTTGAAAGTTAGATTAGAATAGATCGCTTCTCCCGTTGAAATTTCCAATGCATAATAACCTTTTTTCACAATGTTTATAACTCCAAAAGGAATGCCGGATTCTCCATTTTGAAGGATATTTATGACTCCAAAACCAAAGCCTTCCAGCTTTCTGTCAATATTTACGACACCTAGTTGAAAGCCTTTTACAGTATCTTGCACAATATTTATCGGACTAATTTGAACCCCTTCGTATGTACCTAGATTGAAATTAAATGTACCGGATACGGAAACACCTTTTGCCGAACCTCTTCCAATGTTTGAGATGCCTGCAAATTGCCAACTCCTGGAATTTGAGCCCAAATAATTTGTAATTCCCGAGAGAAAAAGCCCCGAAGAAACCCCGGTATTAAAATTCAATATTCCGCCCAATTGAACTCCAGAAGCATTACCTTGGTTATAATTGAATAAAGAAGCCATTTCTACACCCTGGAATCCTCCATTGAGACCGTATAGAACATTAAATGATACATTGTTTGAGTATTTTGTAGAATTTATCCCATTACTTCCTACAGGGTAGGCAAAAGTGAATTGTGCCTTTTTGTGCGATAGGGTGTCTGTATTCTGGGAGAAAAGTGAAGTAGATTGCAGATAAAAAAGGGTGATAAAAATTAGTAAATTTTTCATTTCATATATTTTTTATTATTTGAATATTTCACTGGTGTGACACAGCAGATTAGTATTACCCCTACTGAATTGGAAAATATTTTAATGTATGTGATTTAGGCATTTCAAGCGGCCTTGGAGATGCATAGAATAGTAGCTATATTTAATCGAGATTTAAATTACGTGGACTTTTAAGAAATGATAACTAATTAAACACCGGGTTACATGAAATTATATTTCCTATTACTCACAACATTTACCTTTTTTGTTAACCAATTATATAGCCAGGAATCCGTGTTGGCTATGCATCCGGCGTTAAACCCCGACGGGACTCAATTATCCTTTTCATGGCAGGGAGATATATGGGTATATGATTATGAAACAAAAAATGTAACTCGCCTTACGGTTAACGAGAGTTATGATGCTCATCCTGTATGGGATTCAAATGGTGAAAGACTAGCGTTTATTTCAAATAGATATGGCAATTCTGATATTTTTGAAATTGAAATTTCAAGTGGAAAAATAGCGCAAAAAACATTTCATTCTTCTAATGATGCAAATCCATCCTTTGATTCCGATGGGAATATTTATTTTAACAGTGAACGGGCTTATAATCAGCTTGAACGCGAGCCGGAAATCCTTGTTTTAGAAAAGGAATTTGCAACTCCGTACCGGTATTTAAATTCACTTGGATTTGAGCCTGTAGTTTCTTCTGATAACAATTTGATAGCATTTGTAAAAGGCAATTGCCGGGTGTCCAGGGAACAATATCGTGGTCCGGCTAATAGGGACATTTGGATTTATAATATTGAAACGGATGAATATTTCCAGGTGACAAGTGATGAAGGGCAAGACGTTCATCCGCAATGGGGAAAAAATAATGAATTGTACTTTATGTCATCACGAAGTGGTAAATACAATGTTTATAAAGTTCAGGTCAAATCAAATATGACATTTGGTGAGCCAGTAGCGTTGACAACGTATAAGGATGTCGGGATAAGGTCATTTGGCATTTCTCGTAACGGGAAAAGGTTAGTTGTTGGCCGTAGGGATGGACTTGAAAATGTGAATATACATTCGGGTAGATCCTCAAAAATCAAACTAAATCTTACCTTTGATTTTCATTTCTTTCCTGAGGAATTCGAGACTTTAAATAATGATATTAGCGAATACTCTATATCTCCTGATGAGAAATATATTACAATCGCTGCCCGTAGTGAGATTTTCGTTATTAAGAATCACAAAGAAAATCCCCGGGCCCAAAGAATTACCAACCATAGCTGGAAAGATGAATACCCTACCTGGACTTCTGATTCATCTTTGATCTTTATTTCAGATCGAACGGGGTCTGAAGAAATTTTTGCCCTGAAATCAGCAGAGGATAGTAATTCAGATCTTTATCATTCCTTCCGGTTTGATTTGCAAAATGTAAGCAATACCGAAGAACGGGAAACGGGTATTTTCCCTTCTCCTGATTTATCGAAAATTGCTATTCTACAAAATAACAATACACTATTGGTGTATGACATTGATTCCACCGGTACATGGACAAACGAAAGAGAGATAGTGAGTGGTTGGGCTACGCCGGGAGGGATAAGTTGGTCACCTGATAGTAGATGGTTGGCATATGAAATGGATAATTTATATTTCAATGAAGATATTTTTATTTCAGATGCAGAAGGTAAAATGGAACCTGTAAATGTAAGTATGCATCCCCGGGGGGATTCTGACCCGGTGTGGAGTAGGGATGGAAGTAAACTTGGTTTTCGCTCTAATCGGAATAACGGAGATGATGATATTTGGTTTGTCTGGTTGAAAAAGGAAGATTGGGAGAAATCAAAGCAAGATTGGGATGAACAAAAATATGCTCCTACACCTGTGAATAAAAAGAATAAGGAGAAAGAAAAGGGGGAAGACAACCTGGCAAAAGATTCCATCGAGATAGATTTTGATAATATTTACAGGCGACTGGTTCAGGTAACTTCTATGCCGGGGACAGAATCCAATATCGTATTTGGTCCTGAAGGAGAGAAAATCTATTTCAATGGTTCCGGAACAGGGGGTTCAAAGTTTTATTCTATTAAATGGGATGGTACAGGTCTCAAGACTGTTTTGAATTCTTCAATTCACACTACACAACTGTCCAAAGATGGTCAGGGGATATTTTACTTGTCACGGGGGAAAATGATGAAACTTAACCTTAAGAATAATACGTCAGAGAATATCCCTTTTTCAGCTTCAATCCGTATTGACCGGGAGGCGGAAAAGAGACAGGTCTTTGAAGAATTATGGCGAGTACTAAAAGACCGGTTTTACGATCCGGAATTCCACGGCCAGGATTGGGAGGAATTAAAAGATAAATATCGGCCCTGGGTGATGAAAGCATCTACCAAACAAGATTTTCGAACGATTGTTAATGAAATGCTGGGACAATTAAATGCCTCGCATATGGGATTGTATGGTGGCAATCCGGAAGAAACGGAAGATATAACCACAGGAAGATTGGGAGTAGAGGTAAAGCCCAAAGATAGTGGTATTGAAGTAGTTCATGTGGTCCCGGGTACTTCCGCTGACAGGCAAGAAAGTAAATTAATGGAGGGAGATATAATTTTAGGAATCAATGGTCATGTATTGACGAATGGGGATAATTTCTGGATGCATTTGATGGCAAAATCGGGAGAACGTGTTTGGTTGAAAGTGCAGCGAGGATCAGCTGTCAAAGATATTTATATAAGGCCTTCTTCTTCTATCAATTCCGACTTATATAATGAATGGGTAGAAGAAAGGAGACGACTTACTGAAAAATATTCTGATGGCCGCCTGGGATATATTCATATACAGGGGATGAATTGGCCGAGTTTTGAAGCTTTTGAGCGAGAACTTACGGCTTCGGGCTATGGCAAGGAAGGTTTGGTAATAGATGTTAGGTTTAATGGTGGTGGGTGGACGACGGATATGTTGATGACTGTACTGTCTGTAAAACAACATGCTTATACCATCCCAAGGGGAGCTACTCCCAGTCTGAAAAATCATCGGGCCTACAGGGAGTTTTATCCTTTTGGTGAACGGCTTCCGCTTTCAGCCTGGACCTTACCGGCAGCGGCTATATGCAACCATTCTTCATATTCTAATGCGGAAATTTTTTCTCATGCATTCAAAACCCTTGGACGAGGGCCGTTGGTAGGTGAGCCGACTTTTGGAGCAGTAATTTCCACGGGAGGACAAAGCTTGTTAGATGGGTCTTTTATCCGTTTACCATTCCGGGCGTGGTATGTCAAAGCTACTGATGAAAATATGGAGGGAACACCGGCGACTCCGGATTACACGATTATTAATCCTCCGGGGGTGAAGGCTACTGGAGAGGATCCCCAGTTAAAAAAAGCGGTGGAGGTATTATTGGGGAGAAATTGATGGTAAGGTTTGTTGCAATAAATAAGGTAAAACTTTTTAGTTGAGTTTTATTTACTGTATTGATTTGCAAAAAGAAGTTGCTTTAGATTACCTTATCCTTGTTATATCTTTCTTTGTATTCCATAGGACTTAGTCCGGTTACTTTTCGGAATACTTGTCTAAAAGCCTTTTCATCGGAGTAACCCACTTCGTACATTACCTCATTAATCGTTTTACGAGTGGTTTCAAGTGCTTTTTTCACCACCTCAGTTTTAACCCGTTGGGCGTATTCAAGGGGGGTATTCCCAGTAGCTTTGATAAACCGTCGGTCAAATTGTCTTCTGCTAACTGGAAATTTAGAAGCTATTTTGGCAATGGAGATTTTTTTATAGCATTCATTTTCTATTAACATTTGTGCTTCCTTTACAATTTCATCACTATGCATTTTTTGACCTTTAAATATTATAAAGGAAGACTGCCTATTGCGGTCCATTTCTATCTGGAAGACTTTTGAGCAATAAACTGCCGTTTGTCTATCATAATATTTTTCCACAAGGTACAACATCAGGTTTAGAAAAGAATAGGCGCCTCCATTGGTATAGATTCCGTTTTCATCGGTAATTAGTTTGTCAGTCTGTAAGTTGACTTTGGGAAATTTCTTTTTAAATTTTTCTGAAGCGGCCCAATGTGTTGAGCAAGTCCTGTTATCCAATAGACCTGCTGCAGCCAGCAGGAATGCTCCTGTACAGATACTCGCTATTTCCGATCCGTTTTTGTATTGTTTTTTAATCCATTCTAGAAGTACCTGATTCGAACAAATTGCACTTTCATAATTATGATTGAGTGAAGGAATAATTACCAGGTCGGTCTTTTTTATAGATGATATATCGGTCTGGGGTCTAGCGCAAAATAATCCACCATAGAAATCTATTTCTCTGGAGGTGCCAACCAGATTTATATCAAACACTTGCTTTTTACCCGTTTCTATCCAGAAACTATTGGCCTTATTGAATATTTTATATGGGCCAACTATACTACTCAGGTTATTCTGACCTTCAGGTACCAGTATCGATAATTTTTTCATCTGATTTTTTTGTGAAGTTAAAACTTTTTATGTCTAAATCGACCTGTAATAAAGTCTATATTACACCTTAATAATATATTTTATAGACATTAAATTTGAATAATATTGATAATACGATCGTAAATAAGAAATGGATTTTTAATGCATAAAAGAAAAAAAAATGGTAAATATTATTCATCGTATAGGTATTATGTCCCCTGTGTCAGAAGTTTATAAGGTGTTGTCGTCAGCTGAAGGTATTAGCAAATGGTGGACGCAAAATACTTCAGGGACCTCTGAAGTGGGTACAATAATGGGTGTGCAATTCCATTCACCAGAAGGAGATGAGGTTGGTAATATGGAAATGATTATCAAAGCACTAGAACCCGGTAAAAAGATCCATTGGTACTTTACAGCAGGACCTGATGAGTGGATTGATACAGAGGTAGTATTCAATCTATATGAGGAAGGAGATTATACTATTGTTTTATTTGAACATAAAAATTGGAAAAAGGCGGTGGAGTTTACCGCACATTGCAGTATGAAGTGGGCAGTTTTCTTGCTTAGTCTCAAGGAATTAGTAGAAACCGGAACGGGAAAACCATCTCCCTGGGATATTAAGATTGATAATTGGAATTAAACAGACTTACTCTCATCCAATCGAATAGATATGGCCTGAATTCCCTAATAATTATAGTTTTTGATGAATAAGAAGGGGAAGGAAGTTGCAAACCTTTATCTTTATTTGGCGCCATAATTCTGTAGTTATATAGAATAAAGGAAAAGGGGAAACCGGAGTAAATTAGACGTTCCTGATCAAGTTTACGAGTTAGGATCTCCTTTCTCCATGAAAACTGAGATTATATTTCTGAATAATGGGCTATATTCGTTGTCAGCATAAGCCCCATATGGTTTACGATTACTATAATAAAGTGGTATCGATCCTAAGTATTCAATGAATTCGGGATATTACGAATAGAATTTCTAAGGTTCATTAAGATCTGGCTTCTTTCGTGATTGCTTTAACTTGGATTGATGTTTTTTATCCTTTTTCCTTTTCTTCTTACTGGCTTTTGTTGGGTGTGTTTTTCTACGTACTTTTTTCTTTTGAAAAGTGTTTCGAATTAATCTTTTCCAACGTTTTGTTACGATTTCTTTATTAAGGACCTGAGATCTTTCATTTTGACTTTGTAATTGAATAATGCTTCCTTTGACAATATATTTTTGAAGTTTTTCCAATATAAGATGACGATCCCTTTCGGTTAAGTATTTAGACTGGAAAATATCCCAGTGTAAGATGACTTTTGTCTCCACTTTGTTGACGTGCTGTCCTCCGCTACCACCGGATCTGGCAGTAGTGAACCATAATTCTTTCTGACAATTATCTATTATTTCTTCAATTCTCCCCATAGATGCTGAAACAACAGGAACGTACTAAATAAAATTCCAAAGGGTACAATATTTTATGTTATTGCCGATTGATCAACTTTTCAAACACGAAATCATTCATAAAAAAATTATTCCCTATATCAATTAATTCTTCTTTAACCAGTATGAAACCAATTTTTTCGTAAAAGTATTTAGCAGGATTATTTTTGTTGACGTTGAGAGTAAGTTTAATATTATTATTTTGTGTAGCTATGGACAGGATTTTGTTGACGAGTTTTTTACCGACCCCCTGTCCCTGGTATGCTGGTAAGATATATAATTTATGGACCTTGGTGGTTTGAGAGTGGTTGTAATTTACTTCGGCACTAATAAATCCACAGGGAATCTTATCAATAAATGCCAGGTAAAAATAAAAATTTTCATCTGCGATTTGTTTTGAAAGAGAAGGGGGATTGTACATCCACTCCAACATGTATTGTATTTGCTTGTGAGAGAGAATGTTTTCAAATGTATCGGGCCACGTTTTAAGGGCTATGTTTTGAATGGTAGAAACATCTTTAAGGCAGGCTTTCTGAATGCTTATCTTCATAATCTATTCATTAGGAAGAAAACAGATGCAGTAATTTCTTTTCTCTATATTCAAAAATTTCTTGAACCCGGTTTTTTACAAATAGATAATGAACCCATTCACCAAGGATTCCAAAGGGTAATTTATAGTGTAATAAATCTTTAATTTCGGTATGGTTCGAATCAATTTGTTTAAAAAAATGTTGGTGGTGCCATATTGAATACGGACCGGTGATTTGATTGTCAATAAAGAAATCTGGGGCATGGATTTGGGTGATTTCAGTAGTCCACTTCATGGGAATATTCAAAAACGGGCGTACAATGTATTGTATTATCTGTCCGGGATACATAGGGGATAATTCGGTTGATATTATTTGAAATCCCATATCGTCCGGTGTCAATAAATCCAGATTTAGTGGGTCTGAAAAAAAGCTCCAGGCTTCATTAATATTTACGGGAATAATGGTTTTTTTTTCGAGTTTATACATACTGGTAAATATAAAAAGCCCTATCAAAATTGACAGGGCTTTAGTCTTTTCTTCATCTAATATATCTGATCCCGATTTTAATGGATCATTAATTATATGACAAAATAATCTTTAACAATGCGATCAATATGATCTTCTTGATCCTTGTCCGCGACCTCCGCCGCCTCTACGGTTCTTGTTAAATCCTCCTCTTCCTCCGCCACCGCGGTTTTCTTTTGGACGAGCTTCTTTAACCACGATAGTATTTCCATCTAATTCGCTTTCATCAAGTGACTCAATAGCTGTTTTAGCTTCTTCATCGTCAAACATTTCGACGAATCCAAAACACTTGGAATTACCCGTTTCACGGTCCATTATTACTTTTGCGGATTTAACCCCGCCGAACTGACTAAATGCTTCTTCCAACTCGTAATCTGAGGTGTTTGGATTAAGCTTTGCTACAAAAATGTTCATTTTTAAAATATTATATAAAAAAATAATTACTCGAAAAACCGAATGATACACATATAGCAAAGTCAGAAACAAATTTCGGCATTATCGCTACAATTATCAATCTTATAGTAAAGGTATTGTATTTTCAGTAAATAAAATGTTAATCTTTTAAAATATTATGGACGATATAATCTCCAACTTCAGAACATTTTTTTGCAGAACCCGGATTGATATCCACAGTTGCGTAATTATTTTCCAAACATGTATTGACTGCCTCTTTAATTGAATTTGCTTCATCAAATAAATTCCAGTGTTCTAACATCATAGCCGCGGATAAGATTGCAGCCATAGGATTGGCTATATCTTGTCCTTTTGCTTGCGGATAGGAACCGTGTATAGGTTCAAACATACTGCTTGACACCCCAATAGAAGCACTCGGTAACAACCCTAATGAACCACTAATCGTAGATGCTTCGTCCGAAATTATATCGCCAAACATATTTGAAGTAAGAATTACATCAAACTGGGATGGGTTGAGAATGACCTGCATGGCAGCATTGTCCACAAAAAGGAAGTCCAATGTGACATCGGGATAATCAGAAGCCAATTTTTGAACCACTTTTCTCCATAGCCTGGATGACGCCAGGACGTTAGCTTTATCTACAAGAGTTATTTTTTTTCTGCGGTTTTGTGCAGCTTCGAAAGCTAGTTTTGCAATCCGTTGTATTTCTTCTTCCTCATAGTACATGAGATCAGAAGCTTTCCCGGATCCATCGTCTTCCTTTTTTTCACCGAAATAAATTCCTCCTGTTAGTTCGCGATAGATAATAAAGTCACATCCTTTTATTCTGTTTTCTCGTAAAGGAGAGAGATCGAGAATAGAATCGAATGCCATAACCGGTCTCAAATTTGCGAAGAGTTGGAGTTCTTTTCTCAATTTCAGCAAACCTTGTTCTGGTCGCACTTTTGCTTCTGGATCATTATCGTATTTGGGGTCACCAATGGCTCCGAAAAGAACAGCATCTGTGTTTTTACAAATTTCTAAGGTAGAGGAAGGCAGTGGGTCTCCGTGTCGGTCAATGGCAATAGCTCCTGCATCCGCTTCCTGATATTCAAATGTGTGGTTGTATTTTTTTGCTATGGCATCGAGTACTTTTCGTGCTTCTTTCGTCACTTCCGGTCCAATTCCGTCACCGGCCAAAACGGCTATTTTTTTATTCATATTATATATTTATAGATTCCGGGAGGTAGTTTTTTTAGTAAAGGTTTTGCGAAATGTAGTCCGGAACACTTTTTAATTTAACTTTTCAACACAAGATTTGCCTAAGAGAGGGGCTTGTGGATATATTCCCTTTCTTGCTCAAATTGTACAATCTTATCTTGCAAAGAAAGTAGGTAATCTATATCGTCATACCCATTGAGAAGGCACATTTTTTTATATTCATCTATTTCGAAGGGCTGGGTGTTTCCGTCCGGTAATATCTTTACAAATTGTTCCGGTAAATTGACGGATATTTTAGTATTCGGATCGGACGTTATAGCATTGAATAATTGGTCAAGATATTCTGGACTAACCTGTATGGGCAGGATTCCGTTGTTGAGAGCATTGCCTTTAAAAATATCGGCAAAAAAGCTTGATATTACTACGCGAAATCCATAACCATATAAAGCCCAGGCAGCGTGTTCCCGACTTGAACCACATCCAAAGTTTTTGCCAGCTACTAAAATAGAACCTGAATAGATCGGACTGTTTAAAATAAAATCAGCGTTGGGTTTATCGTCTTTATCATATCTCCAGTCGTAAAACAAATTGTCTCCAAAGCCTTCTTTGTCTATGGCTTTCAAAAAACGGGCAGGAATAATTTGATCCGTATCAATGTCTTCCATTGGCATAGGGACCGCGGTATCTTGTAAAATTTCTAATTTTTCCATAGTAAGAATTTAATTTTCTCTTGCATCAACAATTTTTCCACTAATCGCAGCTGCAGCCGCTGTTAACGGGCTTGCAAGAATAGTCCTGGCTCCCGGGCCCTGGCGTCCTTCAAAATTTCGGTTAGAAGTCGAAATACAATATTCTCCTGCAGGTATCTTATCCTCATTCATTCCCAGGCAAGCAGAACATCCTGCCTCCCGGAATTCGAATCCCGCTTCTGTAAGGATTACATTTAAACCTTCTTCGATTGCCTGTTTACTAACCCTTTGCGATCCGGGTACAATCATGGCTCTAACGGATTCATTTACCTTCTTCCCTTTGACATATTCGGCAACAATACGAAGGTCTTCAATTCTTGAATTCGTACAACTTCCAATGAATACATTCTGGATAGTAATTCCTTTCATCGGTTGTCCGGGCTTCAAACCCATATATTTTAGAGACTTTGCGAATGATTCGGGTTTTGCCGTATCTATTTTCTCTGGAATAATCTCTGTAATTTTAAGCCCCATACCAGGATTGGTACCATATGTTACCATAGGTTCAATATCAGAAGCTTCAAAAGAGTATTCGATATCAAAATTCGCATCTTCATCACTCTTAAGTGTTTTCCAATATTCCAATGATCGACTCCAATCTTCACCTTCAGGCGCAAATTTTCGACCTTTAATATAATCAAAGGTCGTCTGGTCCGGAGCTATCAGACCACCTCGTGCCCCCATTTCTATACTCATATTGCAAATTGTCATTCTTGCTTCCATACTGAGACTGCGAATGGCTTCTCCGGCGTATTCAATAAAATAACCCGTTCCCCCACCAGCAGAAAGTTTGGATAAAAGGTATAGAATAATGTCCTTGGATAGCACTCCATTTTGTAATTGACCATTTACGGTTATACGCATCCTTTTTGGTTTACTTACTAATAGGGTCTGCGTTGCAAAAACTTGCTCAACCTGGCTAGTTCCTATACCAAAAGCTATAGTTCCAAAAGCACCATGAGTAGATGTATGGCTATCACCGCAAACGATTGTCATACCGGGCTGGGTAATACCCAACTCAGGTCCAATGACATGCACTATTCCCTGATTTTGATGTCCAAGTCCGTATAATCTGACATCAAAATCTTCACAGTTTTCAGACAAAGTTTCTACCTGTTTCCGGCTTAATGGTTCCGAAATTGGTAAATGTTGGTTGATTGTCGGTACATTATGGTCTGCAGTAGCTACAGTCTGGTCCTTCCTAAACAGTGGAATACCCCGGGTTTTCAAACCAGAAAATGCCTGAGGGCTTGTAACCTCGTGGATAAAATGGCGGTCAATATAAAGGACATCCTGGGCGCCATTTACCTGGTGGACAACATGTGCATCCCAAATTTTATCAAATAATGTTTTTCCCATAACTATTTTGAATATTCAGCGTAAATGGAATCTTTATTTTCAGAAAGAAAAGTCAATTCTTCTTCTCGAATTTCTTTTTTCTCATCAGCCAATTGTAAAAATCTTTCATAGAGCGCATCCAGCTCTAATTTTGTTACTTCACAACCAAACTCTTTTAATCTAAATGCTAGAGCAGCTCTACCACTTCGGGCGGTTAAAACGATTGAAGATTTATCAACACCTACTTCAGCCGGGTCAATAATTTCATACGTTGACCGCTCTTTAATTACACCGTCCTGGTGAATACCTGAAGAATGGGCAAAAGCATTTGAGCCAACAATTGCTTTATTAGGCTGTACAATCATTCCCATCTCCCGTGAGACCATATTACTTGTTTCTTGCAATAATGGTGTATTTATGTCTGTGTAGAAACCCAATTCATCGTGTTGCTTAATCGTCATTACACATTCTTCCAGAGAAGTATTTCCGGCTCTTTCTCCAATTCCATTGATTGTACATTCAATTTGTCGGGCACCATTGATTACTCCGTAAATGCTATTGGCTGTTGCCAAGCCCAGGTCATTGTGACAATGGGTAGAAATAATTACGTTTTGCAGACCCTTTAGATTGGCAGCTAGAAAAGCGATTTTTTCACCGTATTCATAGGGAAGGCAATACCCTGTTGTGTCCGGTATATTAAGGACAGTAGCACCTGCGTCAATCGCAGTTTGGCAAGCTCTTGCCAAAAATTCATTTCGCGTTCTACCCGCATCTTCGGCATAAAATTCTACATCTTCTACAAATGATTTAGCATAGGATATAGCATCTTTAATCCTTTCAAGAATTTGCTCTTCTGTACTTTTAAATTTGTATTTTATATGGTTTTCAGACGTACCTATCCCCGTATGAATCCTGGGACGCGCACATCCTTCCAGTGCTTCTGCAGCAACTTTTATATCGTTTTTAACTGCTCTGGAAAGTCCACAAACAGTACTTTTTTTTATTTTTTGCCCTAATTCACGTACAGATTGAAAATCACCTGGTGATGAAACAGGAAATCCGGCTTCAATTACGTCTACTCCAAGCTTTTCTAACTGGGTAGCTAAAATTAGCTTTTGTTCCTTGTTTAATCTGCATCCTGGGACTTGTTCACCGTCCCGTAATGTTGTATCGAAAATGTGTATTTTCGTCATATAACTCTTACTTTTGTATAATTTACTTTTACTAAAATAAAGATAAGCCTGTATTTGTTTATATTAATTCAAATAATGTCTTACAGGTCATAAGTTATAGAAAAGAGTCTTAATAATTTGATTTACAGAACTTAATGAAATTTAAAAATACAACTCCCAGTAGCAAATCAGACGCATTGCTTCAGCTAATAATGTCGATGTCAAAAGCTGAAAAAAGAGCATTTAGCATTTATGTGCAGCGGGGATCTACTTCTTCAGATAATACGTATTACTACAATGTATTTATGGAGATTAACAAACGCAAGAAGTTTGATGATGAAATAATGCTTAAACAAATACCTGGGTTAAAGAAAAGCCAGTTGCCAAATATAAGAGCTAATCTTTACAAGCAAATCTTGAGTTGTTTGAGAAATCTTTATTCAAAGAAGGATTATTTTAGTTTACTGGAGGGATTTGATTTTGCCAGAATTTTGTATGATAAGGGGTTGTATTTCCAAAGTCTTGATCAGCTGCAAAAAATAAAGGCTAAAGCAATTGAACTGCAGGAGTATTTTTTACTTGCAGATATTTTGCAGTTTGAAAAATTTATAGAAAGTCAATACATTACAAGAAGTGTTGGTGAAAGGGCAAATAATTTGTCAGAAGAATCAGTTTTTTATTTTAAAAAGATGGAAAAAATTAATTTTCTATCGAATAAAGCCCTGAAATTATATGATTGGTATCTAAAAAATGGATATGTCAAGAATGTTAGGGAAAAGAACGAATTAAAGGCTTTTTTCGAGAATGAAAATATTGATATTGATCTTTTTACTGCCAGTTTTTATGAATTAATTTATTACCACCAATCGCACATGTGGTATTATTATATCAGTCAGGATTTTCAAAACTATTATCGCCACTGCCTTAAATTTGTGGATGCCTTTGAAATGTATCCTTTGATGAAGAATGTGAAATTGCCTATTTATATGAAGGCTATACACAATTTGTGCAATGCTTTATTTTTTCTCAATAGCTATAATCGTTATCAATATCATTTTCAAAAACTTGAGGAACTGCGAGTAGAGGTAAAGCCAGATAAAGCAAACATTGAAGGTCTGTATTATTTGTATTATTATTTGCATAAAATTGATCTTCATGTACTGGAAGGAACCTTTCAAAAGTCGTGGGACTGGCTTCCGGACCTTATATTTCTTGTAGAGAAGAATCCCTATAACTGGGATCTTCACAGAGTGATGGTTTTTTATTACAAAATTGCTTGTTTATATTTCGGAGGAGGTAATTTTAGCCGGGCAATAGATTTTTTGAATTTAGTGATTAATCAAAAGACTTTTGACATTAGAGTAGATATTCAAAGTTATGCCCGTATTCTTAATTTAATTGCCCATTATGAATTGGGTAATCAAAGACTACTTCAATACCAGGTTAAATCCGTCTACCGGTTTCTGGGCAAAATGGAAGAGCTTCAGCAGGTTCACAAATTTATTTTTGCATTTTTGAGAAAACTTCCTACCATGAAATTGTTGGAAGTAAAAGATCATTTTCGTCAATTGAAGTCTGATTTGGAAGAATTACAAAATGATCCGATAGAAAATCGCTTTTTTCTATACTTAGACATTATTTCCTGGTTGGAAAGTAAGATAAAAAACAAGTCCGTTGAAGAAGTGATCCATAAGAAATTCTTAGACCGGTAAGAGGTGACGAGTTTTTGTCGTGAGTATGATCGGGTAAATCAGCCTTCCGTGGAGCGTATTTTATTATTTTAGGAGAGGTTAAACTCATTAATTCTGAATGAATATCAAGGAAAACCATTGTTCACGGAAATTATGGGATCATCAAATCGAATCCATTTTCAGGTATACAGAGGATTCCTATCGGCAGTGGATCCTAATTGGTCAAATCATTTGAAAGTTTAAAATATTATTCAAATTTGGGTTATTTGAAATCAAATAATTCTTGATTTCTTACTGGCTATCCAAAAGCCCTGGTAGTGAAAAAGACCGACTGTGTCAATTAATAATTTTATTTCGGTAAGTCACGTTTGCTATCAGATTAGAAACTTCGTGTCTTAGCTATATATACCAGAATTAGGCCCAATATAGCCATACCTAATTTAAATAGAAATGAAGCCAGGCCGCTCCAGTTTTCTAGGAATCTTAAAAATGAAAAATGTACACCTACCAATGAGAGAAACACTGACATCATCCCTAAAATAAAAAGGATAAATCCCACTAAGGTAAGTATGTCATTTTTATAGATTTTCAAATTTGTTGGATCAACTCGATTTAATAAATTTAATGAGGCCTGTTTTGTTATTTTGTTGTATGCGGATAAAATACATGCCAGCACTTAACTGTTTGTTGATTCGACAGTGTAAGATATTTCTTCCCGGCGCCAATTCGACCCGTTGAGTCTCTATCGTTTTTCCGTAAGTGTCCATGATTTTCATTTCTGCGGCACCTTCGATTCGAGAAAATACTGAAATATCCATTTCATTGACTACAGGATTGGGAAAAACAATTCCGGATAAATGTTTCTCTTCAACTTCTAATTCTAGACATTTGGGGTCACTTTTAAATATGTTGTCCTGAATAAAAGATAAATCCGTATTCCGGGTAACAATGTCCGCAAGTGTAGTATTTCGAATCTCTGATTTTTCTTGTTCTGATAAGGCGGGGTCATTTTCAAAATAGAAACGATCCCCATTTCTCAATCTGCTAAATTGGTCTCTAATTAGAATGTTTAACGTCTCACCAATCATGGATTTTGGAAAATGATCTTCCGCAATCAGTCCAACCCATGGATCGATATTATTTACATCTTTATATAATTTTATCAATTTTCGTTGTACGCTCTCGTTACTGGTGATTTCAGAAAACCTTTCTACCGGGGCAAGTCCGAGTTGACTTCTCATGGAATTATAGTCTGGTAAACCCCGCTCTCTTGCACGCATAATATCCATGGCTATCCAATCGGTTTTTATATTGATATTTGATGAATTAAACTCAAAATTCCGAATGGCATCAACTACTTCATAATCCATGTTCATTTGTGGCTTACTGGATAAACCTTTCAAAAGGGGATCAAGATCAATTTGCAGCATTAACATGGAATTGTAATGCAAGTCATTGAAATCCAAATTGCCGAACCGGCTGTTTTTGCATTGATCATCCAGGAGTGAAACATAATCATTCTGCAACGTATTCCAAATTTTAAATCCAGCGGCACAAAATTCATTTGAAATATTAGGATTAACACTTGAATTATATCCACGGTATGGCTCAAGTGTAACTCCTATTGTAGGGAGCCAGTGATTATAAGTAATATTCTGGATAATACCTGCTACTTTCCTTCGGGCTCTTTGGTAGACTTGTTCATCTGTCAAACCTGGATTCTCAAGGAGAATTTCATCACAGGTTCTGTTGTGCTCGCGTACGAACAGGGTGTAAATTGAAAGTAACACCAGGTTTTGATTTGCTCTTGGATCACCAGTTACAAAATATCTGTATCGGGCGGGATCCTTTAGGTCCATTTTTGGGGCATTGGAATCTGTAATGCCATTCAATTTACCGTTGGAAGTATTAAAAGGCAAAAAATTGCCATCAGATGTTTTTAATTTTCCTTCGTTATTTGTTCGCAACCATGCTGCATCCTCAGATGTGGTCCCATAAATAGAAGATCCATCAATCCAAGAGGTACTTTGATTAGCGACATTTCGAGGAACTTGAGTACCAACTCCTGTACCCGGAAGAGCCGAAATTCTGTGAACAGTCAAATTTCCGTCGCCTGAACAATTACGGTCAAAAAATTGGTCGCACCTGGGAACTTTTACATACAGAGGATCATTTGATGTGGTTTCAAAGTAAGAAATCTCATGCTCTAAAAATTTCCCAAATGCCCATACCATATTACTTAGGTTGTGTACATCGGATTTGGGATTCACGGATGCAAACAATTCATTACTTATGGTCCTCGCATTTGCTCTATTAACACCAGCCGGACTATCAATGCCATCACTATATTGAAGGCTCGTCTGGATCAAAACCGGTTGATGCGTAGCACCGTATTCCGGATTATGAATATTATTTCCCGAGCCATCAATCGATCTGAGGTCTTGAGAAAATCCAGTGTTAATTACAAATAAAGCAAAGAAGAATAATACATAGGTTTTTGGAACATTCATCGGGTAAAACTTTTATTCTTGCCTTATTGCACTTGCTAAATTAAAAAAATTATTTTACATTTTATCAATAATGGTCAATTTACAAGCCCATCTTTCTCTTTTAACTACAAATGAATAACTTCATCGTATGCAGCAGCTGTAGCTTCCATAACTGCTTCACTCATAGTTGGGTGTGGGTGAACACTTTTGATTATTTCATGGCCCGTAGTCTCTAATTTTCTTGCAGAGACCGCTTCTGCTATGATTTCTGTTACATTATTCCCAATCATATGACAACCTAACCATTCTCCATATTTTGCATCAAAAATAACCTTGACAAAGCCTTCTGGAGTTCCGGCCGCTTTTGCTTTTCCGGAAGCACTAAATGGGAACTTTCCTACTTTTATTTCATATCCTTTTTCTTTGGCTGCTGTTTCGGTATATCCTACTGAAGCTACTTCCGGTGTACAATAAGTACAAGACGGTATGTTGTTGTAATCAAGTGGATTGGGCGATTCTCCTGCCATTTTTTCAACACAAATAATACCTTCAGCGCTAGCTACATGAGCTAGTGCTGGTCCGGGTATCACGTCACCAATAGCAAAAATTCCGTCGACATTGGTACGATAAAAATCATCAACTACAATCATTGAATTCTCTGTTTTTACCCCTAATTCTTCAAGCCCAATATTTTCTGTATTAGGAGCAATTCCGGCTGCACTCAATACTACATCACAATCAAGAGTTTCCTTTTTCCCTTTTTTTACATCTTCTATTTCTACAGAAAGGGATTTTCCTTTTTCTTCGACACTGTTAACTTTTGTCGAGGAACGAACGGTAATTCCTGATTTCTTGAATATTTTATTTAACTCTTTAGATATATCCGCATCTTCCCGTGGTAAAGCGCCTTGTTCAAGAAATTCCACTATTGTGACGTCGGTTCCCATAGACTTATAAAAATAGGCGAATTCAACTCCGATGGCACCACCACCTATGACGACCATTCTTTTGGGTAATTTTTCAAGGGACATTGCTTTTCTGTAGCCGATTATATTTTTATTGTCAATGGACAGGTTAGGAAGCTCCTTACTTCTACCACCCGTAGCTACGATAATATTTTTTGCTTCGAATACAGTTTTTTTACCGTCTTTATCAACCTCTATTTTTTTCCCTGATTTGAGCATACCCTGTCCTTCAATAACATCAATTTTGTTTTTGCGAAAAAGAAAATTGATACCCTTACTCATGGAGTTGGCTACATCTCTGCTTCTGCCTATAATCTTTTCAAAGTTGGCCTTACTTTTATCTATTTCGATTCCGTAGTCTTCGGCATGTTGTATATAATTAAAAACCTGAGCACTTTTCAATAGTGCTTTTGTAGGGATACATCCCCAGTTCAAACAAATTCCACCGAGTGATTCACGCTCTACTACTGCCACTTTCATACCCAACTGTGATGCCCTGATAGCTGCTACATATCCTCCGGGGCCACTACCTAAAACTATAAGATCGTACTTCATTCTTTTTAATTTTTTCAATTTGATGAAACAGTTCGAAGTGGTTGTACTTCAAAATTGTTTCTAAAAATTCTAATACACATAATTTGCACTTTTATCCTTTGAAAATCAAGTGCTAAATTATATATCTTTTTTTTACTCAAAAGCCTTGTAAAGAACTTTTAATAAAACGAGGCAAATATATACTTTTACCGTTGTGTTTAGAAATTTTACTTGTTGAATAATGTATTTTTTTCCTGGGACTCATTAAGATATATATTGAATTTATTATATGTGTTTCATTGTATTACAGAGTAATTAGTTGTCAGTACTTTCCAGAGTAATATAAGTAATAATGAAAAGGTTAAAGTTTGACTGGCCTTTCCATCCTAAATCAACAAATATCGAGCCACAATACCGATAATAAGAGAAGAATTTTTTGACATTTCCTGTGCTATAAAATGCATATATGTTCTATTCTGAGTACCGGGGAATTATAAGTATGTATAATGTTTTATGTGAATATATCTGTATTGTTTTTTCATATTTTATATGCGATTTACTCATTTGAAGAGTTCGAATTCCGTATTTTTGAAATCTTTATGATAATATGTTACCAGTATTGTTAGGATAAAATTCCAAATAATGAAAATAGCTGTTTTTCCTGGATCTTTTGATCCGATTACCAAAGGTCACAAGGATATTGTAACCAGAGCTCTGCCTTTATTTGATAAAATTATCATTGCTATTGGTGTGAACAATCAAAAACAATACTTGTATACCCTGGATCAACGTGTTCAATGGTTGAAGAAAGTATTTGAAGGCGAGGAAAAAGTAACCGTGGATCATTTTGAAGGACTTACCGCTCATTATTGCAATAGAATAAATGCAGGGTATTTAATTCGAGGACTGAGAAATGCGGCTGATTTTGACTATGAAAAAACCATTTCCCAATTAAATAACATAGTGGGACATGACCTGGAAACCGTATTTTTTATTAGTCGCCCGCAATATTCTCATATCTCTTCTACAATCGTGCGTGAGATTATCAAAGGAGAGGGAGATGCTTCGCCGTTTATTCCTCAAGAAATTACCCTTTGATCCGGGACCAGAAAATTGAATGAATAATTCACTATATATGTCAAAAAGCATCTGTTTTTGTCAAATAATCTTATGTTAAACCATTGTTAATTTTAGTTTTTTATAATTAATTGAGAGTACATTTTGTTTTTCCATACGTTTTTAGACGAAAAGACGGTGTTGGATGAGATTGTTAGAAACGACTGCTTTGCTTTTTATAAATATTTCTTTTCTGTTTTCACAAGACATTACTATAAGTGGAAATGTTGAAGAAATAAGTTCGGGAGAAAAAATTATTGGTGCGAATATTCTGGAAGTTAATTCTCTAAGTGGAGGTTCAACAAATGAGTACGGATTTTATAGCATTTCTTTACCCGTTGGTGAAATTAATCTTGTCGTGAGTTATGTCGGGTTTCAAAGTGATACTATCCAATTTAATTCAAGCACGGATACGGTAATAAATGTTCGCTTGTCAAGGGCTGTTTTACTGGATGAACTAGTCGTCAAAGCAGAGAAAGCCAATCGAATTGAAGAAGAAAGCCAGATGAGCCGGAATGAAATCCCAGTTGAACAAATCAAGAAGCTTCCGGCCTTCCTGGGAGAGACCGACGTTTTAAAGACCCTTCAGCTTATGCCGGGTGTCCAAAGTGGGGCGGAAGGGACTTCCGGAATTTTTGTCCGAGGTGGCAGTATTGACCAAAATCTCATTCTGGTAGACGGCGTTCCTATATATAATCCCACGCATGTCCTCGGAATATTCAGTTCGTTTAATTCTGATGCTATAAAGAATGTGAGCATTACAAAAGGTGGTTTCCCGGCCAGGTATGGAGGTCGTTTATCCTCAGTGGTAGAGGTAAATATGAAAGATGGCCACCTCAATGAATTTCACGGGAGCGGACAGATTGGATTAATTTCTTCTAAACTCCTTCTGGAAGGGCCGATAATACCCGAGAAAAGCTCATTCCTGGTGTCAATGAGAAGGTCTTATATTGATATCATTGGGAGGCCAATTGCCAAAGCAGTACAATCCGGTAATCAGGGGAAAGTGCTTCCTACAGCCTTTTTTCACGACCTCAATGCCAAAGCCAATTATGAATTAAACGACAGGCACAGGCTGGTGTTTAGTGGGTATTACGGGGCAGACCATTATGGTGTAAAATATAATGAAAGGTATGAAGACGGAAGCAATGAGGCAACGGATGCCCGGGTCAAATGGGGAAACTATATAGGTTCATTGAATTGGAACCATAGAATGAGTTCAAAAATGTTTGCCAACACCACGCTGACGTATTCCAGGTATAGACTCAATAATGATGTCCTTCACTCGTATGAGGAAGAAGATTTTGAAGAACATTTCAACTCCTTGTATTATTCGGGAATTACAGATATGGGACTGAAGTATTCTGTGGACTACCTGCCGGGAGGAGGCCATTCATTGAAATTTGGTACGCAATGGACTCAACATACATACAGCCCGGGCGCGCTCACTTTCGACCTCAAATTCGAGGATGAAGTAGATAAAAGGGACTATCTGCAGAACAAGATCCAATCGTTGGAAAGTGCCTTTTATGTAGAGGATGATATGGACTTTGGTCGTTTCAAGATGAATGCCGGTGTCCATTATTCCCAGTTCTTTACTGACGGTGAATTCTATCATTCCCTTCAGCCCCGCTTGGGTATGAGGTATCTGATTTCAGGTGGGTGGGCACTAAAAGGTTCCTATGCTCGAATGGCACAGTATGTCAATCTATTGACTAATGAATCCCTGAGTCTGCCGACAGATTTGTGGGTGCCGGCAACAGGTCGGATAGGTCCGCAGGCTAGTTGGCAAGTAGCCGCAGGTACTGCCAAAACATTATGGGATGATTATGAAATTTCTCTGGAGGGGTATTACAAAAAAATGAACAATGTATTATCTTATAAACCGGGTGTTAGTTTTATTCTTGGAGCGGATACGGACTGGCAGGACAAGATTACGCAGGGCAATGGATGGTCGTATGGGTTGGAGTTTTTATTTCAGAAAAAATTTGGGAAAACTACCGGTTGGGTTGCCTACACTTTGTCGTGGAACAAGCGTCAGTTTGAAGGGATCAACCGTGGAAAAATATTTCCTTTCAAATACGATAGGAGGCATGATTTAAGCCTGGTAATATCTCATGAGCTTTCCAAAAAATGGTCTTTTTCCGGGGCGTGGATTTATGGAACGGGCAATGCATACTCTATACCGGATGCGAATTTTTCTTTTCCGGCAAATGTTTATCCGGGACCGTATGATTATTCAGTGTATAGTGAGAAAAATAACTATCGGATGTCAGATTATCACAGGCTCGACATTTCATTTAAGAAAACAAAACAAAAGAAACGCATCGAATCAACCTGGACCTTTGGCGCATATAATACGTATTTTAGAAAAAATCCATTTTTCATAATGCAAGACTACGACGGCAAATTGAAAGAGGTGGCGATTTTACCTGTTATTCCATATGTAAGTTGGGGTTTTACATTTTAAATTTATCCGTATGAAGAAAATACTATCTTTAGTTTATTTAATTTGGTTTCTTACAGCGTGCGATGGGTCTTTTACCAGGGAGATTGAGTTGGATTTTTCAGATCATGAATACAAAGGGGTTTTATTTAGTTTTTTATCGAATTCGGATGATCGTGACACCTTGTTTATTCGCAGATATTTTAATAACCGGAGGTCAAGGAATAATAACAGGATATACCTGTCATATAGTTTTCCTCCTATCTATCGGGGAGGATTGTTTATTGAAGGTGTTGTGAAACTAGCCACAGAGGAAGGGGAAGTACTTCCTACGCCATTTGTCAAATATGAACCTGGAACGGGGCATTCCATAGATGAGTTTTTTCATAAAGTGGAGGGGGAGATGGAGCCGGGAATGGCTTATTCGATACATGCTCAATTCCTCAATAATCCCGATGGAAGACCTTCACCCGAATGGCCACCTGTTGTCGCTAGAGATACAATGCCATTGCTTACTGATTTTGAAGTTGTGGATGCCGGAATTGATCGCCCGGAAAGTGGAAAATCCTTTGGTGGATTCATAGAGATTAAATTGGAAGATGTAAATGAGAAATTGGATTTTTATAATCTGGATGTGGTATGTCAGGTGACACGGGAAGACGGTACGATTAGTTATTTACATGCTTATGAAGAAAATAATAGTGAGGAGGATTTTGAGCTGTTTGACGAGTATTCAACCGTTGATTTTTCAGAAGAAGATTTGACTACTAATGGGAAGTATCGGTTTCGGTTTTATTTTGGAAGTTATGATGGCCGGGACCCTGACGGTGAATTCAGAATAATTGCCAGATTGAGCCATTTGTCTGATAATTATGTGAAATTTTATGAGTCTTCTGACCAATATCAAAGCAATGAAGGTAATCCTTTTGCAGAACCTTCAGAGGTGTATTCTAATGTAGAAAATGGATATGGGATTTTTGCACTCTCTGCCAATTCCTTTCGTGAAGTGGAGGTGAGGTAAGGTATTTGGGGGAATAGGAAGTGATTAATGTTCTGATATATATTGTCATTTTTAGTCTTTTAATTAATATGGTTTCTATACGGTTGCTGTAAATAGGTACCTTTTTTTAGTGACATTTCCCAGGTCTTTATAGGATCCCAATCGGCAATACCAATTGTCGACCAGTTCTTATTGGGGTGAAACATAAATCGAAAAACCTTATTTACAATGAATTCCTAACAATTACCTTGAATGGGTTTTCAATATGTAATCTAGTTTCATTTAATATTTGTTGGGCGGCAGATATTCCCATTTGTTCAAAATCTGTCGAAATAACGGTAATCCCATCAAGTAAAATTTCCTTTAGTGGATTTTCATTGTATGATATAACGCCAATATTTCTGCCGGTCTCCAAATCTTTTTTCTTAATTTTTTTTATAAGGGTTACAAGGTCTTCTTCCATGAGACTTATATAGGCCTCACCCTCTTTAATAGGGGTTTCGGCAATATCATTTATGACGTGATATGATATGTCTGCTTCAATGCAAAATTTTTGAAATCCCCAAATGATATCCCGCGGCTGGTAGGTGTCGTAAGGGAAAATCAAATTAAACTTATTGTACTTTTTAATGCGGTTTTGTAATGATTTCAACGATTCAAAAATATTCTTTTCAAAATCCTGGTATACGGCAGCATAGTCTCCACTAATCCCGGGAACGAGTTTGTCCAGGATCAAAAGTTTTTGTTTAGGAAGTTGATTTATGATATCTTTTGCTTTGTGGGCGCTTGACATGAAATGGGAAATTATTACATAGTGAGAATAGACTGAGCTATGGTGAGGTTGGGTTATTAAATCATTAAATATTGAGAATTCATTGTGGTAGACATAAAAGTCTACGGCAGCTTCCTCACCCAATGTTTGTACAAAATTGTCATAAATAATTTTTTTATGTCGGCTTAGTTTGTTGAACAGGAGGAATATTCGCTTTCTCTGTTTGAGTTCCGTTGCTTTTACATAATGTCCTTTTCCCTGTATAGCTTCAATAATATCTTTTGACTTCAATAAATTGTAGGCTTTTTCTACGGTTTTTTTAGCAATGTCATTGGCGCTGCAAATTTCAGGAATAGAAGGTAATTTTTCACCGGATTCGATGTTCCCGTCCTGGATGCCTTTCGTGATACAATTGAAGATTTGTTGATATTTTGGAGTAGAAGAATAATTGTCTATTTTTATTAAGTACAGCATGTAATTATATTTTTTGCACCGTCAATGTTTAATTATTTTTGAAAAATAATAATTCGCATGATATGAAACCCTATGAAAGATAATACTTATTTGTGAGTTAGATTTATTTTGATTTTCTGAATTTTTGTACATGTAAAATATTAAAATGAAGACAAAAACTGCCTTTAAATATGTTGATTATCTATGGGATGATCAAAAAGCGAAATCATTGGAAGGAAATGAAGTAGAGTTGTTTTTATACCGATCCAATATTTTGGGTGCGGACTTGAGGATTACCAATTATGGCGGTGGAAATACCAGTTGCAAAACTATTGAGAAAGATCCGTTGACGGGAGAAGACGTTGAAGTAATGTGGATTAAAGGTTCAGGTGGGGATATTGGAACACTGAAAAGAAACGGAATTGCGGGGCTATATGTAAATAAGCTGCACCAGTTGAAAAATGTGTATCGAGGGCTGGAATTCGAGGACGAAATGGTTGGTTTATTTTACCATACTTTATATGATTTGGACAGCAGGGCTCCCTCTATAGATACCCCCTTGCACGGATTACTCCCGTTCAAACATATTGATCATTTACACCCGGACGCATTAATAGCTATAGCTGCGGCAAAAGACGGGGAAGCAATTACAAAAGAAATTTGGGGCGGAACTATTGGCTGGTTACCCTGGCAAAGACCCGGTTTTGATCTCGGCGTCAAAATGGAAGAATATTTGAAAGCGAACCCGGATTTGAGAGGGCTAGTGCTGGGAAGTCATGGTTTATTTACCTGGGGGGATACTTCTTATGATTCTTATATCAATAGTCTTGAAGTAATCGAGCAGGCTTCAGAATATATCGAAGATAAAATCAAAGAAAACGGTGGAGTCGTATTTGGAGGCGAAAAAATTTCGGCCCTTGACGAGACTTCCCGATATGAAAAGGCTGCTAAATTAATGCCATTACTCAGGGGATTCTGTTCCAATGAAAAACCGATGATTGGTCATTTTACCGATGATGAAAAAGTGCTGGAATTTATCGGCAGTAATGACCTGGATACGTTAGCCCCAATGGGTACTTCTTGCCCCGATCATTTTTTGAGGACTAAAATTCAGCCTTTAGTATTGGAATTGGATCCTACTGATGCATTGGACGATGAAGAAAAACTAAAGGAAAAACTCACTGCCCAGTTTGAAGAATACAGAAAGGGATATGCTGAATACTATGAAAATCATAAACGTTCTAATAGTCCGGATATGCGGGATCCCAATCCGGTAGTTATTTTATATCCCGGTGTGGGTATGTTTACTTTTGCAAAGAATAAACAAACAGCGCGCGTAGCTTGTGAATTCTATATCAATGCCATTAATGTGATGCGTGGGTCGGAGGCTATATCAGAGTATACGGCATTGCCCAGACAAGAAGCATTTGATATTGAATATTGGTTATTGGAAGAAGCAAAGTTAAAAAGAATGCCGCCTGAAAAACCACTTTCCCGCAAAGTGGCCTTCATTACGGGTGCAGGTGGTGGAATTGGTAAAGCAATAGCAGATAAGCTATCTGCGGAAGGAGCAAATGTTTTTATCACTGATGTAGATGAAAGCCGGGCGCAGGAGACACATGAAACCTATAACAGGGATGTATCGGCATATTCAAAATGTGATGTGACTGACCAACAAAGTATTGTAGATGCTTTCAAAAAAGCAAGTCTGGAATTTGGTGGAGTAGATATTGTTGTCCACAGTGCCGGTCTGGCCATTTCCAAACCTTTGGCTGAAACCACCAAAGCAGATTGGGATCTACTTCAAAGTGTCATGGTAGAAGGTCAATTTTTACTTGTTAAACACGGAACATCCATTATGAAGCAGCAAGGATTAGGTGGAAACATAGTGAATATTGCTTCCAAAAACGGGTTGGTTGCAGGACCCAATAATGTAGGATACGGTACGGCCAAAGCGGCCCAAATTCATATGAGTCGATTACTAGCGGCAGAATTAGGCCCGGATGATATTCGGGTAAATACGGTTAACCCTGATGGTGTAATTATCGGTAGTAAGATCTGGGAAGGCAAATGGGCTGAAGGAAGAGCAAAAGCATATGGAATTTCAGTTGAAGAATTACCTGCACATTACGCCAAGAGGAATTTGCTAAATAAAGTAATACGTCCTGAAGATATCGCTAATGGAGTCTACACACTGGTAGCAATATTGGATAAAAGCACCGGAAATATAATCAATGTGGATGGTGGAATGAATGAAGCTTTCGTAAGGTAAAATGTTTATACCCTATTTCGGGTAAATGAATTAGAAAATCAGGTACAATAATGGAAGTAAAGAAAAATCAAATTGATGATTTTAACAGGGATCTTATTACCAATCATCAAATGGAATTTGAATTTTTATCCAGTAAATTGAATTCCCGGGGTGTAGATGTCGAATCCATAATTAGGGATATGGAAGAACTACAGATAGCTATACCCAGTTGGGCACTTGGGGCAGGGGGAACAAGATTTGGGAGGTTTGCGCAAGGGGGGACCCCAGGGAATCTTCAGGAGAAAATAAAAGATGTAGGGTTGATTCACCACCTCACACATTCTGCGGGAAAAATTTCCTTACATATTCCCTGGGATATACCTGAAAACCCTACTGAAATTGTTGCTTTGGCAAAGGAAAACGCCCTGGAGTTCGACGCTATGAATTCCAATACCTTCCAGGATCAGGAGGGCCAGAAATTATCTTATAAATTGGGATCATTGTCCCATGTTAATTCCAACGTGCGACAACAAGCAATAGATCACAATAAAAAAGTTATTGATTATGGATGTGAGTTGGGCTCGAAGTCTTTGACCGTTTGGTTGGCTGATGGCAGTAACCACCCAGGGCAATCCAACTTCAGAAGGGCTTTGAATAATACATTTAAATCTCTTGAAAGTATTTATAATCATATGCCCGAAGATTGGAGTTTGTACATCGAATACAAACCTTTTGAACCGTATTTTTATTCTACCGTAATTCCTGACTGGGGAACATCTTTTCATTTAGCATCCTCTCTTGGGGAAAGGGCTTTTACCCTTGTTGATCTAGGTCACCATTTGCCAAATACCAATATAGAACAAATTGTTTCCACGCTGATTTCCGCGGGTAAACTGGGTGGATTTCACTTCAACGACAGCAAGTTCGCAGACGATGATTTGACTGTAGGTAGCATCAAACCTTATCAATTATTCCTTATTTTTAATGAAATTGTTCAGGGTATGAATGACAATGTTGGCGGGAATCCTCCAATCGCTTATATGATTGATGCCAGTCACAATATAAAAGACCCGATTGTAGATTTGATACAATCATTGGATTCTATAGGACTTTCCTATATCAAATCCAGGATAATTGATTCGAAATCCTTGAATGATGCACAACTGAAGGAAGATACAGTTTTGGCTAGCGAGATAATTAATGACGCCTTTCAGACCGATGTACGATCGATTCTTAGAGAGTATAGAAGACGGCATGGGGCACCGTTGGATGCGGTGCGGTTTTTTGAAAAGAATGAACTCAGGTCTCAATTGATTGATGAACGGGGCAGGAACAATTTGACAACGGGGCTTTAATAGATTTTATAGGATGGAAAAGGTTGATGTAATTGCGATCGTTGATATTGGTAAAACCAATAAAAAATTTTACTTGTTTGATGAAACTACAGGCGAGGTTTTAGAGAAATCTTCCACGCGGTTTGATGAAATTCAGGACGATGATGGATTTCCTTCGGATGATTTGTCAGGAATTGAGAAATGGGTGAAAAAGGAAGTTCTTGATGCATTGAGTAATTCTTTATACAGGGTAAAAAAGATGAATTTCTCCGGATATGGAGCGAGTTTGGTTTATTTGGACGGGGATGGGAAAAGAGTTCCTGTATTTTATAATTATTTAAAGCCCTATCCCGACGATATAATAGACCAGTTTTTCTCAAAATATGGTCCTCAACAGAGGTTCTGTACCGAAACATCAAGCCCGTATTTGGGAATGCTCAATTCTGGCCTTCAGCTGTATTGGTTAAAATATGCCAAGCCTGATATTTTTAAAAGGGTGAGATATGTACTTCATTTTCCGCAATATTTAAGCTACATTTTCTCGGGGAAACCCATTTCAGAATATACGAGTATAGGTTGTCATACCGGGTTATGGGATTTTACTAAAGGTGATTATCACCTTTGGGTTTATAAGGAAGGACTTGTTGAACTATTTCCGCCAATAGTACATTCAGACACTGAAGAAATGGTAGATATCAGTGGATATAAAGTAAAAGTAGGAAGAGGCTTACATGACTCATCAGCTTCACTTATTCCGTATTTAAAGTCAGAAAGTGAACCTTTCCTTTTATTGTCCACTGGAACATGGTCCATTTGTCTCAATCCCTATTCGAATGATCAATTATCTGAGAATGATCTTGCCAGGGATTGCTTGAACCTATTGCGTATTGATGGAGGACAGGTGCGGGTAGCTCGTTTGTTCCTGGGGAAAGAATATGAGGAATTGGAAGAGAAAATTTGTCAAAAATATTCAGTATCCAGGAAAGAAGTGCAGAAACTGGAATGGGATATTAAACTTTTTCGGGTGATGTCTTCTGTGTCACCTGTAAAGTTTAAATTAAATTATCTTGCCGAAGTGGCGACTGTTGATAACGTAAAAGATAGATTGGAGCATCAGACCTATTCGTGGGAACTGGAGTATTACCAAATGATGAATCAGTTAACGGATTTGCAGATTGAAGCTATAAAACTTGCTTCAGGGACAAACATGCCCGGTAAAATAATTATAGAAGGTGGCTTTATTTCCAATCAGGTATTTGTAGAAATGTTGCGATTGAAAATGCCTGAACTGAATGTGCAGGTATCTCAATTACCTTCAGGCTCTGCTCGGGGTGTTTTTGAAATGAGTAATAGTATTTGACAGGAATTTTGTGGGATTGGGAATTATTTCTTTTTTAAAACCATTCATATTGATAAGCAACGATCTATATTGTTATAGTATAAGGTCTAATTGTTATGCCGAAGATTTATGAGTACTTAGGGATAATATTATTTTTCTATTCGAAAGAACATGAACCTATACATGTTCATGCTAGAAAAGGAGAGTATGAAAGTAAAGTCGAATTTCTTATTGAAAATGGGGAAATTCATAAAGTAATAATTACAAATGTTAAAGGAAGTATGCCCTTAAAAGGAAAGGATCTTAAGAATTTAAAAATCTTTATAATGAACTATTCGGATTCTATTGTAAACAAATGGGTTGATTATTTTATTTATAACAAGGGCATAGAATTTGAGAGAATTACTAAGAAGATATAATGTTTAAATATGGAGATTATAGAGCAATATAATTTCGAAAATCATTCAGAATGTTATCATATCATTGAGGCAAAGTATATTGGAGATTTTGTCATGAGATTGTTGTTTAATGATGGACATAAGTCATTAGTCGATTTTAAAGGTTTTCTAGAGCAGGCTTCACATCCTGAAATAAAAAAGTACTTTGACGAGGAAATATTTTCTCAGTTTCGATTAAAGTATGGTAATCTGGATTGGAATGATTACGAACTGTGCTTTTCCCTAGAAGATCTCTACAATAATGCCATTTCAACTATCCCAGTCCACAAGTCCTGAACTCAAAGATTAATGTGTAACCATTTTAAGTTTCAAATACTTTTAACCTTTTTGTGTCACTATTTGGCTTTCTTTTTCTAATTGGAAATAAACAGTAATCTCACCTTACGTTTATACGACTCCTCATATTTTTTTATACTTGCGGTATGGAAGCATTAAAAATGTATATCGGAGGGAAATTGTATTCCGGTCATGGAAGGGGGTACACCAATTTTGAACCCGCAAATGGGAACCCATTTCATACGGTCAGTACAGCGGATCCTTCCGATTTTGAAAGAGTTTTAGAGTCTTCTCGACAGGGGCAAAAGGAATGGGCGGAAATGATGCCGGTGGAGCGCGGAAGAATTTTGAGAAAGACAGCGGATTTATTGAGATTATATAATGACGAATTAGCAGAATTGGAAGCGCGGGATACCGGCAAACCTATATCTGAAACTCTGGTGGTAGATATTGTTTCCGGTGCAGATTGCCTGGAGTATTTTGGTGGAATAGCGGCGGGTATTGAAGGAGAGTATATGGATCTGGGAGGCGATTTTGCCTATATCCGTAGGGAACCTTTGGGTGTATGCGGAGGTATAGGTGCCTGGAATTATCCTTTACAGATAGCGTGTTGGAAATCAGCTCCTGCCTTGGCATGTGGTAATTCCATGATATTCAAACCTTCGGAAATGACCCCGGTATCTGCTGTGAAATTGGCGGAAATTTATAGCGAAGCCGGGTTGCCTGATGGAGTATTCAATGTAATCCATGGTGATGCGGAAATAGGGAAAATGATGGTAGCTCATCCTGACATTGCCAAGATATCACTAACCGGGGAAGTAGGTACAGGTAAAGCAATAATGAAAAATGCTGCCCATACTCTTAAGCATATTACTCTTGAACTAGGCGGTAAATCTCCGATTGTAGTATTTGATGATGCGGACATCGAGGAAGCGGTTTATGGAGCAATGTTGGGTAATTTTTATACCCAGGGAGAAATTTGCAGTAATGGGACCCGTGTATATGTCCATAAGTCTGTCAAAAAATTATTTATTGAAAAATTGGTGGAGGAAACCCGGAAGCTGAAGATCGGTAATCCTTTGGACCCCAAAACCCAGGTGGGAGCGCTCATTAGTGAAGATCATTTTCGAAAGGTAATGGGGTATATTGATTGGGCCAAAATAAATGAGGTTGAATTAATTATAGGCGGCGAACGATTCCATGTCCCGGATTGTAAAGATGGATATTTTGTGGAGCCAACGGTTTTCGTTGGAAAGTCAGATGATTTGAAAATTGTAAAAGAAGAAATATTCGGACCGGTGATGACGATTTTGGAATTTGAAGAAGAAGACGAGGTAATTGAACGGGCAAATAATACACCTTATGGACTTTCGGCGGGCGTATTTACAAGAGATTTGAGGAGGGGGCATCGTGTTTCTAATAAATTAGAAGCAGGGATATGTTGGATCAATACGTATAATATAACACCAGTTGAAATTCCATTTGGGGGATATAAAAACTCAGGATTGGGAAGAGAGAATGGCTGGGCTGCAATTGACCATTATACCCAGAGGAAAACGGTATATGTGGCTATGGAGAAGATGCAAAATCCATTTGAATAAAAAGCAAAAAAATGAAGGAAGAGACATACGATTATATAGTTGTTGGTGGGGGAACATCGGGTGTAGTAACAGCCTATCGCCTGGCGGAAAAAACAAATAAGGAAGTACTTTTAATAGAGGCGGGAATCACGGATGAGAAAAGAACGGATGTTCTGGAGTTAGCCCAGTGGTCTACACTTTTGGAAGGGGATCTTGATTATGACTTTGCTATCGAGGAACAAAAAACGGGAAATAGTAATATGCGCCATAGTCGTGCAAAAGTTATGGGGGGGTGCAGCTCTCACAATTCAGCCATAGCATTCCAGGCACCAGACTATGATTTCGAACTTTGGAGCCAGTCTGGTATAAAAGGTTGGACTCCCTGTGAAGTGCGTCCTTATTATGACCGCGTCTTAGAAAAAGTTAATCTTGAACTTTCGGATTCCGGGAATGAATGTGGAATGGCCCTTTTGAAAGCTTGCGAAGCATCAGGGATTGAAGTCGTTCATTTTGATCAGGGGAAGTACAATGAAGGTGCGGGATGGTTCTCGCTGAATAAAAAGGGATCAATCAGACATTCCAGTTCGGTTGCATATTTGCATCCATATAATGAATCTCCGCATACCCTGACGGTTCTCACGGAAACTTTTGTCCATAAGCTTTTGATTGAAGGTAAAGATCACGTAAAAGGTGTGAATACCAGTAAAGGAAATTTTTATGCTAATGAAGAAGTGATTCTATCCGGTGGCGCTTTCCAAACACCACAACTCCTAATGTTATCGGGAATTGGACCGGAAGAACATTTACGTGATATTGGAGTCCCGGTCATTAAATCTTTACCGGGTGTGGGAAGTCATTTGGTTGATCATCCGGAAGGTGTTGTCATATGGGAAGCCAATAGAAAAATTCCTGAAAGGACGGCCCAAAAGTATGAAATTGGTGTTTTTTGCAGATCCCATGAATCCCTGAATTTCGCCGATATTATGTTGCACTTTGGAACGGAAGCATTTGATATGCATACAATCCCTGCTGGTTATCCTTCTGCCGAAAATGCGTTTTCGCTTACACCCAACGTTATGAGAGCAAAAAGTGAAGGTGTAGTAAGACTGCGATCATCCAATCCGGAAGATGCTCCTTTGATTGATCCGAAATATTTTTCTGATCCAGGGGGATATGATATCAAAGTGATGATAGAAGGAATAAAAAAAGCTCGTGAAATTGTCGGTAAGTCACCTATTAAAGATTGGGTGAAGAGAGAAATATCTCCTGGAAAAGAAGTCCAGACGGATGAAGAAATTAAGGAATATATTTATAAGACCCATAATACAGTATATCATCCTGCGGGCACTTGCAAAATGGGGCCTGAGGATGATGAAAGGGCTGTGGTTACGGATCAGTTGAGAGTATATGGATTTAAAAATTTACGAATTGCAGATGCTTCTGTTTTTCCGGCTATTACAAGTGTAAATCCTTGTATTACTTGCATGATGGTAGGGGAAAGGTGTGCTGATTTTATTCTGAGTGAAAAGGGGTAGTGAGGTTGAAAGTCAGAAGACGGAAGTTGGAAGATGTTGATCGAATGAAGAATGCAGCTCGCAACTATTGAGCCCCGAGCAAATTTGTAGTCCCTTTTTTTATACTCAATCTCATTGCTCGAAACTGGTGGCTCGTAGCTTCTTTTAATTATCCATCTTTTTCAACGCTAATGGAGGGGATATTTTTTGTGTCAATCTTGAAACTATCATTATCGTTATCAAACTGGATATCATCGCCAGGGTACGAAACGGAAACATGCTTATACCCTCTTCCATCATCGGATAAGGGAGAAAGGCCGGAATACCCAATGTGGGATCTCCACCACCAAATCGAAGAACAACAGATACTAGCAATCCTGCTACTGCTCCATATCTATTAGCTTTTTTGTCGAATAGAGCACATACCAGTTGGGAAAATAAAATGGAGTAAACAAAATCGCTACATAAAGTCCAAAGTGCGTAGACACTTTTTACCTGAAGAGCGATGAGTGTGGCTGAAATACCTGTGATCCAAATGACTCTTTTGATGATTTTTGATAAATTTTTTGAGCTTACATCCGGTTTGAGCAATGGTCTGTACAAATTCCATGAAAAGAGTGATGAAGCTGATAGAATAGAGGAATCTACAGATGACATTACAGCAGCAGCAATCGCTCCCAAACCAATAGTGGCTACTACAGGGTTCGTAAGATATCGAACTACATATGGGAGAGTAAGTGCTGCTTCCTCCGGGGGATTAACTCCAAAATCTGTCCAGGTAACTACATTGCCGATGACTCCTATCATCATAGCAGGTATTGCCGCCAAAAGACAAATAAATCCGGCTATTATAGACAACTGCATGGCTACTTTTTCATTTTTTGAAGCGAGTACTCGCTGGAAATATACTTGCCAAGGTATACCGCCGAAAATTAATAATAATGCCGTGTCCCACCAATACCAATAAGTGTGCCCCCACTTTTCCTTTTTCCAACCGTCTAGGGGAGGAAATAAATTACTCATTTCACCGTGATTGAGTTTGAATTGACTCCATGCTGTGTCCCAGCCACCCACTTTTTCCAGTGCAAATGGAATAACCAAACCCAATCCAATTAATAGAAGAATCATTTGGAATACATCGGTAAAAGCTACGGCCCAAAGTCCACCCAAGGCAGTGTATGCGATAGCAATACAAGCAGAAATAATAATAGCAGGTGTGAAATCCATTCCCAGAACGGTACCGAAAGTTGTACCTAATGCTGTAAGAATAGCAGAAGTCCAAAATAATTCACCTGAAATGGCGGGTAAAGTCAACAGTGCGGAAACTTTCTTGCCATATCTTTGCTGGATGGGGTCAAGCATGGTCCGAAATCCCATTCTTCTCATTTTCCGGGCGAAAAATAGTCCGCCAATGATTAAACTCATGGCATATCCCCAGGGAGCCTGAACCCAAACTAGTCCTGAAGAATTTGTATATTCTGCAGCACCGTTGATATAACCACCGCCGACCCAGGTTGCACTCATAGTAAATACTGCGACAAACAAGGGCAATGACCTACCCGCCAGCATGACACTGGTTTCACTTTCTTCAGTTTTCATTCCCGCTGCATAGGTTCCAATAAAAAATATGACTCCGTAAAAGAATATCATGGCCAGGAATCCGGGCCAGTAGACAGGCCTTTCGAGATATTCTAGTATGCCACCGGTGACAAGAAGAATTGTTATGATAAAGAGTGAGGGAAGGACTTTTTTGATATTCTTTCGGGGCATAAAGTAAATTCCAATTTTACAAAAAGAAGCACAAAATAATGGGTGATATTCGAAATCCCAAAAGTCGAAGTTGATTCAATAGCCAAAACACCTATACTGGAGAAAGAAGTTGAAAGGAAAATTCTTTCTTTTTTTAAGTGGGTAAAATAATTTTTTATGATTTACTCAATAATACGTATTATTATTAGTTCATAATGTGTATTTTTAACATTTAAAACAATTGTTTATTATGATTTTGGTTGTAAGTATTTGATTTCCAGCATTTATCGGCGGTTAAATAGATTTTTAAAGTTGAAAGATTTTCCTTGATTTTAGAAGAAAAATTTTAAAAAGTGTTCAATAGTAGGGTAGTTTTGAAATTTAGACACCAAAATACAAGATCAAATTTTGCTATATATGTTATATTCGGAATCTTTAAATCAATTTTATTTAATTAAAATAATTAAAAAATTGCATGAGAGCACATTTATTATACATCCAAGTTTTTATTGTATTAATTACAATTTCGTGTTCAGAAAATTCCGGTATGCAGGTTGAAATAAAGAAATCAAGTTTTGGATCGCTTCCGAGTGGAAAAGAAGTAATGAAATATACACTGACGAACGCAAATGGAATGGAAGTTAATGTAATAAATTATGGTGGAATTATAACAACATTGAAGGTTCCTGATAAAAATGGAAAGGTGAAAGATGTGGTTCTGGGTTTCGATGATTTAATGTCTTATGTAGATAATAATCCATATTTTGGTTGTTTGATTGGGAGATATGGAAATCGCATAGCAAACGGAAAATTTGATTTGAATGGTGAAACGTATACTCTGGCCCAAAACAATATGGGAAATCACCTTCATGGGGGGATTAAAGGGTTTGACAAGGTATATTGGGATATTACTGAGCTTGAGAGGAAAGATAGTGCCGGACTTGAAATGAATTATACAAGTCGGGGAGGCGAGGAAGGTTATCCAGGTGCACTTCATGTGACTGTGCGTTATTTTCTGACTAACGACAATGCGCTGGTCATTGATTACTCGGCAAATACTGATGAAGCCACTATTGTCAATTTAACAAATCATACCTATTTTAATCTTTCCGGTGAACCATCAATAAACAATCACAAATTAAAAATACATGCAGGAGAATTTTTACCCGTGGATAGTACGTTAATACCTACTGGTGAATTGAGAGATGTGGGTGGTACTCCATTTGATTTTAGAAATTGGAAAGCAGTAGGTGAAGATATAGAAGAAAACAACCGTCAATTGGAATTAGGTGGCGGATATGATCATTGTTGGGTATTAGCTCATGCTGATAGGAGCGAGATGGAGTTAGCTGCTGAATTGTCAGATTCGGATTCCGGGATTCTTATGCGCGTGTTTACTACGGAGCCAGGAGTGCAATTTTATTCAGGTAATTTTTTGGATGGTTCTTTGGCTGGGAAAATGGGTATGATTTATAACAAAAGGTCAGGTTTGTGTCTGGAAACCCAACATTTCCCTGATTCTCCCAATCAACCCCAATTCCCATCTGTAGTTTTGAACCCAGGTGAAAAGTATCATTCTAAAACTAAATTCCTTTTTAAAACCAATTAAGAATAAATGCGTTTTTTGCAAATACAACAGTTATTCATTTTTCTAATTCTGATATTTTTATTGGGTGAGACAAAAGGCCAAAACTGGAAAGCTGCCGGCGATAAAATCAAAACAAGATGGGGAGAAAATCTGGATCCTGATAATGTTTTACAGGAATACCCTCGACCGATAATGGCAAGGGCCGAATGGATGAACCTGAATGGACTCTGGGAGTATGCTATCAAGTCGCAAGGAAGTCCCCAACCCGATGATTTTGATGGAGATATATTAGTTCCTTTTCCAGTCGAATCAAGCCTTTCAGGAGTGATGGAGTCCCTCGGTAAGGATAAGATTTTGTGGTATGAGAGGGAATTTAATATTCCTGACGAATGGACTGGACAAAAGATCCTTTTACACTTCGGAGCAGTAGATTGGAAGTGTGAAGTCTGGATAAATGATATCAAGATTGGAGAGCATAGCGGTGGGTACGATCCTTTTTCATTTACTATTACTCCATACTTGAAGACAGGCAGTCAAAAGTTAACAGTCAAGGTATGGGATCCTACGGACGAAGGACCACAGCCACGTGGTAAACAGGTGAATGAACCGCATGGGATATGGTATACCCCGGTTTCTGGAATTTGGCAAACGGTATGGCTGGAACCAGTTAATTCGACGTATATTACTGATATCCGTCAAACGCCGGATATCGATAAAGGAAGCCTGCACTATGGTGTGGTTACAGAGAATGGTAACGATGGTGACTATTTTGAGATTATAGTACATGAGGAAGGGACTATTGTAGCGCGTCAAAAGGCAAAAGTCGGAGAATTCCTGGATGTCCCTGTCCCAGAGGCACGTTTATGGTCTCCTGAGATGCCTTTTTTATATAAAACGGAAGTAAAATTATTCCGTAATGGTGAAATAGTCGACTACATCGAAAGTTATTTTGCCATGAGAAAGATATCGATGGAAAGGGATGCAAAGGGAATTATAAGAATGCAACTCAATAATCAAGACTACTTCCAGTTTGGCACCTTGGATCAGGGGTGGTGGCCCGATGGACTATATACGGCACCTAGTGATGAAGCACTGAGATATGATATTGAAAAGACCAAGGAATTGGGATTCAATATGATTCGGAAGCATGTAAAAGTAGAGCCTGCCAGATGGTATAAGCATTGTGATGAATTGGGAATGCTGGTATGGCAGGACATGCCCAATGGGGATGAATACCCGAATTGGCAAATGCGGAAATTCTTTGATGGTGAAGAATTAATAAGAAGTACTTATTCCGAGAAGATTTACAGAAGTGAATGGAAGGAGATTATGGACGATTTTTATAATTATCCAAGCATTGTTGTGTGGGTCCCTTTTAACGAAGGATGGGGACAATTCAAGACGAAAGAAATTACAAAATGGACAAAAAATTACGATCCGTCCCGTTTAGTCAATTCTGCAAGCGGAGGAAATCATTTTCTAATGACAGGAGATATAATGGATTTGCACCATTATCCTAATCCGGAAATGTATTTGTACGATGCACAGCGTACGAATGTCCTTGGGGAGTATGGAGGAATTGGTCTGGTGATGAAAGAACATCTTTGGGATACTGAAAAGAGAAATTGGGGATATGTACAATATAAGTCATCAGAAGAGGTAACAGATGAATATATTAAATTTGGAAATGAATTAATTGATCTGGTAAAATCAGGGTTTTCCGGAGCTATATACACCCAGACTACTGACGTGGAAGGGGAAGTCAACGGCTTGATGACATACGATCGCAAAAAGGTGAAGGTCGATCCTGAAAAAATATATAAGATTAATAAGGAGATTATTAATACATTAAAATAACTCCTCTTGAAAAATACTACATAAGATCATGTTTAAAAATGAATGTATGTGGAGAAAAGGACCGAATGTATTTTATTCTTGGTTTGATTAGTTGTTGAATGTTTTGCATTTGATTTCAAAATCAGGTCTGGCTTGAATATAATTTATTCCTTTTTACTTTCACTGTGAAATTGTAAGCAGGTTTTAAATCACTGGCATTTTAGAAAAAATTTGAAATGGTTGTAAGATAAAATGAATAAGTACGAGAATCAAACAAAAATGTTGGTGGCGGTGGATTGTGTCATTGTAGGGTTTAATGGCACGGAAATGAAACTCCTGGTCATCAAGCGGGGATTTGAGCCTGAAAAGGGGAAATGGAGTTTAATGGGGGGATTTGTCCAGGAAAATGAAAGCTTTAGCAGGGCTGCCAATCGGATATTGTATTCGTTGACTGGTCTTAGAGGTATCTACCTGGAACAACTTCATGCCTACGGTAATCCAGAAAGGGATCCCGTAGAAAGAACTATTTCCGTAGCTTATTTTGCCCTTGTGGATATTACACAATACGAAAGACAGTTGAGTAAAGACTACAAAGCAGAATGGAAATCTTTGAAGAATTTACCTGATTTGATATTTGACCATAACAGAATGGTAGATAAGGCCCGTCAGGAGATAAAATATAAAGCTGCAAACCATCCGATTTTATTTGAACTTTTACCTGATAAATTTACTATCCCACAACTTCAGAACTTATACGAATCGATTTATGAAGTAGAGTTTGACCGGAGGAATTTTAGCAGGAAAGTATTATCTACAAAATTACTTATAAAGACCGCTGAAAAAGATAAATCAAATTCCAAGAAGGGGGCATATTACTATAAATTGGATAATGAGAGATATGCTGAAAAGTTCAGGGCATTCTTAAGTATAATCCCGAATCCTGATAAAATTATATAAATAAAACTACTTTGATAGAGAGTTTATGGGAGATATAAAAAATTGTGTTTTCGGAATCGACTTTGGAACGGATTCAGTAAGGGGGCTTCTGGTAGATTGTGAGAATGGTAATGTGATTTCTCAAGCAATATTCGAGTATCCCCGTTGGAAGGAAGGGAGATATTGCGATTCAGTAAAAAATCAATTTCGCCAACATCCTCTTGATTATATGGAGGGACTGGAGTATGTGATACGGCAATGTCTTTTGCCTGCTCCCGAATTAGCCGATTCGGTAAAAGGAATATCTATTGATACAACCGGTTCCACTCCTGTAGCAGTTGACAGGACAGGAACACCCCTTGCCTTACTTCCGCGTTTTGAGAATGATCCCGATGCCATGTTTATACTTTGGAAAGACCATACGGCTATTAAGGAAGCGGCAGAAATAAATGAGGCTGCATCTGTAAGTGAAGTCGATTATACTAAATATGTCGGTGGTATATACTCCTCGGAATGGTTTTGGGCTAAAATATTGAAGACTATTCGGTCTAATCCCGAGGTAAGAGACTATGCGTTTAGTTGGGTTGAACATTGTGATTGGATTACGTTTTTGTTGACAGGAGGTGATGACATATCGAAAATGAAGAGAAGTCGATGTGCTGCCGGTCATAAGGCCATGTGGCATAGAGAATTCGGAGGATTGCCTCCCAATTCCTTTTTTGCATCCATTGATCCCCTGTTGGATGGTTTGGTAGATCGATTGTTCCAGGAGACTGTTACCTCGGAAAAGTCTGCTGGTAATTTATCTGAAAAATGGGCCCGTATATTGGGGTTAAGTACCGATGTGCATGTTGGTATAGGTGCTTTTGATGCGCATATGGGTGCGGTAGGAGGACAGGTAGAGCCATATTATCTCAGTAAAGTAATGGGAACTTCAACATGTGATATACTGATTGCACCCATGGAGGAAAATGAAAAACTGGTCCGAGGTATATGTGGGCAGGTAGACGGATCAGTAATTCCGGGATTTTTGGGAATGGAGGCAGGGCAATCGGGATTTGGTGATATTTATGCCTGGTTCCGTGATGTCATAGGATTTGGTGTTGCGAAATTTATTGAGGAAATGGATTTGTTGAGTAGTGAAGCAAAATACCAATTAAAGAAAGAAACGTATGATAAATTATTGATCCAATTGTCTGAAGATGCTTCCGTCATTGAACCTGGAGCCAATGGTATATTATCCCTGGATTGGATGAATGGGAGAAGGACCCCGGATGCTAATCAGGAATTAAAAGGTTGGATATCAAACTTAAACCTGGCCAGTGACGCACCCGCAATATTTAGATCTTTGGTAGAATCTACCTGCTATGGAGCTCGCCGAATTGTTGAGAGGTTTGAAAATGAAGGCGTCCCAATAAAAGGGCTGATTGGACTTGGTGGGGTAGCCAAGAAATCGCCATTTATCATGCAAATAATGGCTGATGTTATGAATCGGCCGATTCGAATAGCAAAAGAAGAGCAAACCTGTGCTATGGGTGCTGCGATGTTTGCCGCTACTGCTTCGGGCGTTTACAATAATGTACTGGAAGCAATGGAAAAAATGGGTTCCGGTTTTGAAACGGAATTTGTACCTGACCCCCAAAATGCTTATCGCTATGAAAAACTATATGCTCAATATGTGAAAATGGCAGATTTTGTAGAAGAAAAGTTTTATTAATGAATTTTGACGAAATAAGGTATGAAGCCTATAAGGCTAATATGGCTCTTAAATCCAATGGGTTGGTAATAGCTACCTTTGGTAATGCAAGTGCCGCAGACCATAATCGTAGAGTCTTTGCTATTAAACCAAGTGGTGTCCCTTATGAAGAATTGTCTCCTGAAAATATGGTGATAGTTGACTTTGATGGAAAAGTAATAGAAGGGGAGTTGAGACCCTCTTCGGATACACTGACCCATGCTGTTTTGTATACGGAATGGGAAGGAATTGGTGGAGTGGTACATACACATTCTACCTATGCTACTGCCTGGGCACAGTCGCAAAAGGATGTACCTATCCTTGGGACTACCCACGCAGATCATTTGGTAGTTGATATTCCATGTGCGCCCGTTATGAGTGATGAAATGATAGCCGGGGACTACGAACGAATGACCGGTTACCAGATAACCCAATCTCTGGCGGAACGAAATCTTGACCCGAAAGACGTTGAAATGATCCTCGTCTCTAATCATGCGCCTTTTACCTGGGGTGCTACAGTAAGTAAAGCTGTCTACAACAGTATCATTTGCGAGGAAATATCCAAAATGGCATTTATTACACGGCAAATTAATCCTGATGCACAAAAGTTGAAAGAAGGGCTCATTAATAAACATTATGAGCGAAAGCACGGTCCCAATTCTTACTACGGACAAGACTGACAACTATGAAATTATAAATACAATACAGGATGAAAAGTCTTCAATTATTTGACTGGATAGTCATAGCCATTTATTTTATTATCCTTCTGGGAATTGCCTGGTGGGTTATTCGGAAAAAGACAAAAAATACGGAGGATTATTTTCTGGCGGGAAGAAATATAGGCTGGTTTGTAGTGGGAGCTTCCATTTTTGCTTCCAATATTGGTTCAGAGCATGTGGTCGGATTGGCTGGAGCCGGCGCCGGGGACAAGATGCCCATGTTGATCTATGAACTCCATGCCTGGTTGGTCATTATGTTGGGGTGGGTATTTTTACCATTTTATGCGAGGAGTGGGGTGTTTACTATGCCGGAATTTCTGGAGATTCGATTTAGCTCCGGAGCCCGTTGGTTTCTTTCCGTTTTTTCACTGGCGGCATATGTTTTGACAAAGGTGTCTGTGACGATTTATGCGGGTGGAATTGTGGTATCTACCTTGTTGGGAATCTCATTTTGGGTAGGCGCATTGTCAACGGTTATATTGACAGGTATCTATACGATATTGGGAGGTATGAGAGCAGTAGTGTATACCGAAACTTTGCAGACCATTGTCCTTATATTAGGAGCAGGGTTCCTGACATTTATGGGATTAGATGCAGTGGGAGGTTGGGGAGCTTTGAAGGCAGAAGTAACCCCTCAATACCTGGATATGTGGAGACCGCCATCTGATCCCGATTTTCCCTGGCCCAGTCTGGTAATTTCAAGTACTGTGGTGGGGATTTGGTATTGGTGTACCGACCAGTACATCGTACAGAGGGCCCTTACAGCAAAGAATATTACTGAAGGAAGAAGGGGGACTATTTTCGCTGGGCTACTGAAATTACTTCCTATATTTTTGTTTCTTATACCCGGGATTGTTGCGTTGGCATTAAAACAACAAGGAAAGCTCAATTGGGATACTCCTGACCAGGCATTCCCTGCATTGATGACAACGCTTTTGCCTTCGGGGTTACGGGGATTGGTAGCAGCGGGATTGATGGCTGCCCTCATGAGTTCACTTGCATCAGTATTTAATTCGTGTTCAACCATTTTTACAGTAGATATATACAAGAAATTGTTTCCTGGTACCGAGGAGAAACGATTGTTGAAAATTGGCCGAATTGCCACCGGAATAGTAGTGGTCTTAGGGATTTTATGGATTCCAATCATGCAAAATATTTCCGGTGTTTTGTATGAGTATTTACAATCAGTCCAATCGTATATAGCTCCTCCTATTACTGCTGTATTTTTATTGGGAATCTTTTTTTCCAGAATTAATTCTAAAGGAGCAATGGCCACCCTCCTGGCGGGATTAGTGATCGCTGTTGTTCGGTTGGTATTGGAACTTAATGTTGACTCATTAGTTCCCGGTGGGTGGGCGTATCAGTTTGGATCGATGAATTTTTTAACGTTTAGTGCTTACTTCTTTTTACTATGTGTAGTAATAGCTGTTTGTGTTAGTTTGGTGACCCAAAGACCAAGCCCTGAAAAATTACAGGGATTAACTTTTGGAACCATATCGGAAGAAGATAAAAGAGCAAATGCAAGGAGTTTTTCTCGTTGGGATGTAATAGCATCCGTAATAGTCTTAATAATTGTAGTCGCAATAATGATCCTTTTCAATGGAAGATAACTTCATTTAATCTTTGAATACATACATTAGAATGAATTTTCAAAAAAGGTATAACGAAATTTGGTTTTTGGTAGGAAGTCAGCATTTGTATGGTAAAGAGACGTTGGAAAAAGTGCAGATTCAGGCTAAAGAAATATGTCATTATATTGATAGTAAATGCCATGTTAAGTTGGTATTCAAACCTGTATTGACATCAAGTGATGATATTACGCGGACGATAAAAGAAGCAAATTATTCAGATGTCTGTGCGGGAATAGTGGTTTGGATGCATACTTTTTCACCAGCTAAAATGTGGATTCAAGGTCTGAAGAGGCTTCAAAAGCCACTGTTGCATTTTCATACCCAGTACAATGCTGAAATCCCCTGGAATCGAATAGACATGAATTTTATGAATCTAAATCAATCGGCACATGGTGGCAGAGAATTTGGATTTATATTTACGCGATTAGAATTGAATCGCAAGATCATTGTAGGTCATTGGAAAAAACCGGGGATTTGTGAAAGAATCTGTAACTGGATGGATTTAGTAGTTGCCTGGGAATGTTTTCAAAAAATGAAAATAGCCCGAATTGGAGATAATATGAGAGAGGTGGCTGTTACCGAAGGAGATAAAGTATCTGCACAGGTTAAATTTGGATTTACTGTTAATGGATACGGTCCGGATGATGTGGAAGAGCATATTAAAAATGTTTCTGATCTCAGTATTTCAGATCTTGTTGAAGAATACTATGATAGTTATATTATAGAAGACGATCTTAAACAAGGAGGGAGAAAAAACCAATCCCTGTATCACGCTGCACAAATTGAGTTGGGATTAAAATCATTTCTGGAAAGCGGGGGATTTGAAGCTTTTACGGATACTTTTGAAAATTTGGGAGAAATAAGGCAGTTGCCTGGCATAGCCGTTCAGCGATTAATGGAATCAGGATACGGATTTGGAGGGGAAGGGGATTGGAAAACAGCTGCGTTGGTCCGGTTTATGAAAATATTAGGTGAGAACCGGTCGGGGGGAGCTAGTTTTATGGAAGATTACACCTATAATTATGGTGGGGAAAAATCTTGCGTGCTTGGTGCGCATATGTTGGAAGTTTGTCCTTCTATTTCGTCTGAAGTCCCGCAATGCATAATAAGACCACTTGGCATAGGTGGTAAAGAAGATCCAGTTCGATTGGTATTCAATGGGAATAGTGGGTCTTGTGTCAATGTTTCTCTCATTGACCTTGGCCACCGTTTTCGACTTATAGTAAATGCTATTGAGTGTCTGGAAGTAGAGGACGTTTTAAGCAATTTGCCAGTTGCCAGAGCCTATTGGGAACCTAAGCCTAATTTTCAATCTGCAACCGAAGCCTGGATTTTAGCAGGAGGGGCTCATCATACTTGTTTGAGTCAAAATGTTTCAATCGATGAATTGAGAGATTTTGCAGAGTTGGCAGATATAGAATGTTTGGTGATTGATAATAGTCTGGATATTAATCGATTTAGGCAAGATATGAAAATTAATGATGTTTATTATCATTTGAATAGCAAACATTATTAATAGAAAGCACGTATTTATTGTTTAACCTGGGCTTTATAAATAGTTATAGATTCAGAAGGAAGCAACAATGTAGATTCGCTTTCTCGATCCAGGTATGCTAATTTGTATTATGGAGTTTCTAACTGAAAATAGCTATTTTCTTCCAGACAAGAGCACTTAATAGTCCACTATGTAATCCCCCTTTTTTAGTCGAACCTCCATATCCTCAGATACTTTGAATCCTAAAAATTCGCCGAATTCAGGTTAATCTAACTTTATAAGTTTCAGAGCCACTTATACCCAATTCTATTTTAAATATGCCGCCAGCACTCGGGAATTGTTCCAATTCCTCATCAGACATATCTTTTCTGGCGGTAGTTATAAAAAGTGTTGATAAATTTTTGCCGCCGAATATACAAGCTGATACATGTGGTGCGTCAACCGCTACTTCGTCAATAATTTTTCCATTAGAAGGATCGATACACACTACGCAATTACCGTCCCATAAAGCTACCCAAAAATTGCCGTTAGTGTCCATTGCCATTCCGTCCGGGTGTCCTTTGGCATTATCAATCTCGGAAAGATTTTTGCCAAAAGTCCAGGTATTTTCACTCTGGGAAAAATTAAATTGACGAATTAAATGGGTGGGCGTATCGATATAATATATTTCATTTCCGGAGGTATTGGCGCGAATGCCATTGGAAATACTTACATTGGTCAGCATCTCATGCCATTCTTTATTGGCATCCAACATATACAATGTACCTTTTTCGTCTTCTTCTGTCAATGCCATAGTTCCAATCCACAAATTGCCATTGGGGTCACAAAATCCATCATTAGTACGCAATTCCGGATTGTAATTTTCGAATAGAGCATAAGGCTTAACCTCGTGTTTCTCTGTGTCCCATATATGCAACCCATCGGATAAAGCAACAATTAATATTCCCGGAGAATCGGTATCGTAGATATTTGATACATAATCGGGAAAATCGTATGCTATAATGTCTTCTCCACTAGAGTTGGCAGAAAAAATTTTCTTTCCCAGAATATCCACCCAATAGAGTTTTTGTTCATCAGCTATCCAGATAGGGCCTTCTCCCAGGGAGCATTTTTGGTCTATGAGTAAATCGGCTTTTTTCATTAGGGTGATTTTTATGTTTTCAGTGCCAAATATACATTTCTGAGCTTTTATTACTCTTTTATTTCTGGATTTGTTTGTTTTTTAAGGACATTTACATTCACGACAAAGTCGTGCATATGATTTTGTAATCCTGTCCAGTTCTTTCTGAGAATCATTTCTTTATCAAAAAGGGTACTTCCTATACCCAAACCAGTGGCACCAGCCTTTAGGTATTCAGTCATATTTTCCTTGGTTATGCCTCCGGTGGCAATTAAAGGAATGTTGTCAAGAGGACTTAATATACTTTTGAAATATCCTGGCCCCATAGCAGAAGCAGGAAAAACCTTAACCATATTTGCCCCGAGGGAATAAGCCCTGTAGATTTCGGTAGGAGTAAGTGCTCCTGGAAATATGGGTATTTGTAACTCTTTACAATAATTAATCACTGTTTCATTCGAATTAGGAGTCACGATATATCCGGCCCCTGCCTGCAATGCAGATTTTAGTTCGTCTTTGTTCCGGACCGTGCCAGCACCTATATAGAGTTGGTCACCGAAGTGTTTAACAGCGTATCTGATCTGATCTGTTGCTTCGGGGCTGTTCATTGTGATTTCTATCGTGGTAAGTCCTGCGTTGACATATGTATCCAGAATGTAAGGTAGCGCAGATGAGTTAATTTTTCGAAGGATACCGATGATGGGGGTTTTGTGAAAATCTTTATGATCAAACATGGGATACGAATATAAATTATTTCAATCGTTGAATTAAGTGTTTTTCAAAAATCTTTAATTGGCCAAAGATTGTAAACTGGTCTACTTCTTCAGGGGCGGTCATATACATTGAATGACTCATATCCAGAAATTCAATTGCTTTTTTGTAAAAGTCAAAGAGTCCATTTTGGCAACATAGTATTAATAATGTATGTGTCCTGGTTTTTAATGATCTCAATTCATAACCAATTAACAATCCACTTAGGAAAAAATAATTTTGCTCTTTATTAGTTTTTCGAAATAGATCATTGGTTCTTACTTTGAAAAGGGATTGTAGGACACCCACTTCACCTGAATAGTGGACACCTTCAAGAAAATATTTCCAATCGGTTGCATTATTTGATACATGAGGAGCCTTGACCGCTTCTTTTAATAATCCATTTTGGTTCATCAAGGCAAATAATTCTCCGGTGATAAAGGTGTCGAAATTGACGATTTTATTTTCTTTTATCCGTACATGTTTGGAATGTGTCCCTGGTAAAATAATAAGAATATCTTCAGCGGATGAAAAGGAATAAATAAGCTTTTCCATCCCTATTAATTGGACTTCTTCCCCCCGCATGACATCGTTTGAAGTACGAATTCCGGAAATGAGCAGGACTTCATGATCAAAACCTTGCGGACGATTTAAAACTTCTACTACTGTATCTCTTCCATCAATACCAAATGGAACGTCAGCATACGGCAGTTCTTTCATTCCAATAGAAGAGGAAGCCATACCGGATATTACCAAGGGTATTTCACGATTGGGAACCTCCGATTGATTGAGTAATGTATTTATATAAGGAGTAAGGGCCTGTAGATAAAATTCAATGCGATTTTTGTTTGATAGGGTTGCCTGGTTTTTCCAGGCATCAAACACTTTTGCAATGCCAAGGTTAGCACGTACTTCATCCAATAATTCTCCGTTGGGACTATTAACCAATCTGATTCTTAGAGAAGTGGTACCCCAATCACAGCACAATATAATTTTTTTCAAAAATTCTAAGTTTTAATATGGACTAAATTAAATCCAGCAAAGCGATCACCCCATTATATGCGATAAAACAAGCAAAAATCAATGAAGTAATCAGCCCGATGTTTAGCGCGATACCAGCTCGATGTGCTCCCATCAGCTTCCTATTGTTAATGAGAAATATAATTAAAATAATCACCAATGGCAAAATAAATACATTGGCTACCTGCGTAGCGATTTGAGCGGCTATCGGGTTGGCTCCCAAAACCGGGACCACCAACCCCATTAATGCTGCAACACCTGTTATGATTTTAAATTGACGTGAATCAGTATCTAATTCTCCTTTATTGTAATCAGCTATCAATAATGGCGCCACCATGAGTATCGGAAAGATTGAGGAGAGACCTGCACTCAGAATGCCAACAACAAAAAGTATCAATGCAAACTTTCCTGCAACAGGTTCGAGTGTATAAATCATGTCCAATACTTTGTCAACTACTTTCCCATCATAATATAATGCTCCAGTGGCAGTGATCATAATGGATGCACTTATCAGAAACATTAAGAGTGCCGAGATAAATGCATCTTTTGATTGTGAATTTTTATTTTCTATTCCCCACCCTTTACCTTTCATTAACAAAGGCCTGACCACGAAAGTGGGAGCAGCCATTGTTGTTCCTACAAAAGCTGCAACCATAAGTTTGCCTCCCTCTTTAGAAGGAATGGATGGAATAAACCCCGATAATATGTCTTTTTGTGCCGGCATTACAACAAACATGGAAATGATAAAGCAAATCCCCATTAGGGTAACAAAGATTACCAGGATTTTCTCAAAGAAGCTATATTTACCTATCCAAAGGAATCCATATAATACGATTAAAATAAAGATGGAAATCCCCAGAACCGCCCAGTAATTTTCAGGTGAAGTATTTGGTAAGAAGACATGGATTAACTCATAAATGGCATTAGCTGATAACCCAACTATTCCGGATAATGAATTCAGTTGCCCGGTGACTACGCCAATAATGACGGCTATAGCAATAGCGGGACCATACTTAAATTTTTTCCTAAAACTATGTATAGCTGTATCACCCGTTACTACTGCATATCTCCCGTATGCTTCCATTAATACGCCTGCAAAAACGACACTAAGGACCAATACCCAGAGTAGTTGCATCCCGTATTCACTTCCTGCTTTGACCATTGCGGTTACACTTCCGGTACCTATAGTGTAGCCGATGCAAAATATACCAGGACCCACGGAAAGAAGGATGAGCCATAGACGGTTTAATAAAGTTGTTTTTTTATTATTCATATGTTCTATCTAAATATTCTGTAAAGATGAAACAGCGTATTATACACTGTTTCATCTTCCACCATCGCTTATTATTTTTCTGTTATTATATACCTTCCAGATACTTATATCACTGGTAGATGCTAAAATGTCATCCTCTTTAAATGAAGTCATCAGTATATGTTGTTTGTCATTTCTACTGTAATCATAGGTGAGGAATATAGTACCGTCTTCCGACTGATCGCCATCTGGATAAGATACGTCTGAACGACCATCGATTAGCAATCCATTTGACCAACTTTGTCCATCATCTTCAGATATGAATGCCATCAAATGGCTTCGACCTGTCTGAATGGAAATGGGGCCATGTTTTACAAGTAGTATTTTTCCTGACCGTAATTTTCTTAGAAAAAATCGAGAGCTGGTGTGACTTACTTTTGCTTTTTTTAATGTACTCCAAGTCTTTCCTCTATCTGTAGATGTACTTTCTCCTATTCCATAATTAGTTCGGACCCACATTGAAAGTGTCCCGTCAGATTTTTCAATGACCATATGTTCATCAAAATTTTTTGCGTCTAATGGGATCTTTACAAAGCCTATATCATGCCAGTGTTTTCCCTTGTCATTTGAAACGATCACCCTGGCACTTTCTTCTTTTTTATGCCAATATGAAACAGGAAGCACCCATTCACCACTATTTAGGACCGTTGGTTTACACATCATTACCCCGTCCGCCAAACGACGTGGAGCGGACCAATTGGGTTTTGAATTGTCTCCTTCTTCTGTAGTAATGGCCCATACGCCTGACATTATTTTGTCAATTGAACGAATTTGTTGAGCCCAAAAAATCCATAGCTTACCCTCAGGGTCAAACCAAATTTCTGGATCAAAAGCTCGTATAGGTCCCATTTCATCAGGATCAATTACCAAAACTTCTTCCCATGAATTCCCGTTATCATCACTTGTAGAAATTACTACGTAGTTATTTGGACAACGTTCCACAATATTTCCTTTAGTAATTCCTGCATACCATACAGCCCAAAGTCTTCCATTTTTACTTATAGCTATACTGGGAATTCCTGTTCCCGTTCTGTTTTCTGGATGATATTTTTCATTAGCCCCAAAACTTTCGATAATCTTTGGAGGATCTAGGTAGGATTTATTCTCTTGAGCATAGTTAGTAGAAAAACCCAAAAATAAAATCAAAATTGTTATTTTTGATACACTCATTAATGATTAATTAGAAAACTAAATAAATACTTACTTCCCGCCATCGCTTATTACTTTCCTGTTATTAAATACTTTTAGAATACTTTTATCGTAATCAGGAGACAAAATATCCTCTTCAGTAAAGCTGGTCATATATACTTTTTGTTCACCTGTGCGATTGTAATCATAGGTGATGTATATAGTCCCGTCTGGCGTTTGCTGACCGTCCGGGTAAGACACTGACGGTCGTTCATCTAACAATAAACCATTTGACCAATTCTCTCCGTCATCCTTTGAAATGAAAGCCATTAAATGAGAGCGACCGGTGCGTACGGAAATGGGGCCATGTTTGACCAAAAGTAAATTGCCGGAATTCAATTTTCGGATAAAAAAACGAGCACTGGGATGTTCCACCTCCGAATTTTTCATATCACTCCAGGTTTTTCCTACATCGGTTGAAAAACTTTCCCCAATCCCTGCTTTGGTCCGGATCCACATCCAAAGGGAATGGTCATCTTTTTCAATGATCATGTGTTCATCAAATGTGCGGATATCTTCGGGAATATGACATTCGCCTTTTACCTTCCATGTTTTTCCCTGATCGGTGGAGCTTACTAATTTTGCACTGTTGTCGGTCAGGAACCAGGTGGAAACCGGCAATATCCATTCTCCGTCAGATAATACCGTGGGCTTGCACATCATTACTCCTTCCGCTAATCTTCGGGGGGAAGACCATTCCGGCATTGGATTATCACCGTCATTGGTGGTAATAGCCCATACCCCCGCAATATGTCCTTCCATTTCTACCTGGATCTTCTGGCTTATTCCCTGTGCCCAAAAGACCCATAGTTTACCATTGGGGTCTACCCATACCTCGGGATCGAATGTCCGAACAGGTCCGCCACTGTCAGGGTCAATAACCAAAACTTCATTCCATGAATTGCCGTTGTCATTGCTGTTAGCCACTACTACATAATTATTATGATCTTCTCCGGGAGTGGTTCCGGCATACCAGACAGCCCAGATGTGTCCACCTTTAGTCACGGCGAGACTCGAAATCCCGGTGAATCGGCGGCTGTCGGGAGAGTACTTATAATACAGGCCCGGATCTTTAATGAGTTTTGGTGAGTTTAGAAATAGGTTTTGATTCTCCTGAGAGATAAGGGTGTTTGTAGGACCTGAGATTATCAGGTAAATGACCGCACTTATGAAGAGTATTTTTTTCATTTTGATGATTTTTCTAATTTATTTAATGTTTTATTGTTCATTAGTAATTTCTGACAGGGGTTCTATGTTGGATTCATAACCCACATATCCTATATTTTGATTGATTCTTCCTCCATTATTGGCATCAATGGCAGATTGAGGAATGGGCCAAAGGACATGGTATGGATTAATTTTGTATTCAAATTGTTCCCAAATTCTCCCTACATTATAAAATTCATTCTTTTCTATTACCCTATCATACCAATAATTCTTTTCATGAAAATTATTAAGTGAGTAGCCATCAAGATTATTTTCTGCTAATATAAAGGCTATTCTTGTCAGTTCACATTTTCTAGGTTCTTCAATATATAATTCTCTGGCCCGCTCGTCTAAAATATAATTTAAAGTTACGTCTTGTTCCGAAATTAAGGGAGCATGTGCTCGATCTCTCACTTTATTGATATCATCCGCAGCATTGGCCAAATCTCCCTTCCAATAATACGCTTCGGCTCTTAATAAATATGTTTCCGCTAATCGAAAAACATACCAATCGCTATTTCCACCTGTAGGCTTTTGGGGGCTTAATTCATCTGGAACATTCACTTTGTAATATGGCCACGGATACCAGGCTCTCACTGAATCCTGAGGATTACTATCCGAAAAATCAACAGGTTGTCCAAAATAATCAGAATCCGGATTATTGATTAATATTTTATCAGTTGAAACCCAATTTGTGTCCTCATCATGCCTCAAATCAGCCCCACAATCTACCCAAATATCAAAATTAGAATAATTACAAGGTCTAAACATTCCTACCCCTCTGCCAAACTTTAAAATTTGTGGATCCCAGTTTGGGTCAACGCATGCTCTTTTCCCATCAGGATCCTTTAACCAACTGGCGTGACTCCACCAAGGTGTATATACTCTCATAGTATGTGTACCACTTGTTTGTGCACCTGGAAACCCAAATTTATCCTGCACGACTAAAATCCCTTCCGTGTTTGTTGACGCACTTTTATTCTCTTTCTGATGTAAATCCCAAATAACATTTAATTTTTCATTACTAGAAAAGGCACCAAACCGATCAGTCATTAAGGAGTATTTCCCATTATCAATAATCTCTGAAGCCGAATTAACTGCCTGATCAAACTTACTATTCGCTAAATACACCTTGGTAAGTAAATGATTTGCTGCAGCTCTATTGATTTTACCTGGATCTACATCTTCAGGTAACCATTGAATAGCAAACTCTAGATCCGCCTCAATTTTATTAAGAATCGCATCCCTAGAATGGGTCGTAAAATCATTTTTGGGACTGGTATGTTCGATATTAATAAATGGAACATCTCCAAATTGATGTACCAATCGATAATACCAATATGCTCTATGAAAATAAGCTTCAGATAAAATAGAATTTTTATCTGCCTCAGATTCCCATTCAGGGTTATCTATTCTGGAGATAACAACATTAGCATCACGTATAGGACTCCAAGCAACTTCCCAGTTTCTATATTCAGTCCATGCACCTACTTGAGTCGGGTTGGAAAATAAATCATGATTAATCACCATGTCTTGTCTTTGTTCTCCTGCTACGCCAATATCGGAAGAAATAAGTTCAAGTGTTAAAGGCATGGGATTATTACCATAAAAATCTGCGCGAAGATCCTTTCTCAAACTAAGTAAGACGGATTCCATTCCCACTTTATTAACATAAATATTCTCGGGCGTATTTATGGACAACGGTTTAGGCTCTAGCCAATCATCCTCGCAACCGGAAAGTAAACAACTAAGAAAGAAAATAAAGCTATATATGTGTAATGATTTCATTTTATTCAATTGAAGATTAAAGATTTAAATTTAAGCCCATGCTAAAAATCTTAGGCATCGGCGATTCACCAGACTCGGGATCCCAATGATCCCACTTTGTAAGAGTTACAAAATTTCTAAAATTGACAAATACTTTCATATTATTAATGACTGTTCCCTCCAGGTGATTTGTCAATGAATAGGATAAAGAAACATCCTGAAGCCTTACAAAGGAACTATTTTTCCACACTTTGAAGGGTGCATTTTTTTCTGTATCCAATCTAGCATATTCAGTTGCAGTATTATTTGGTGTCCAATATGGTACTTTATAAATATTCCTTCGATCAATCCAAGAAGAATTTTCATCAATTGAATTTATTCTATAAAAATCGAGGTCTGCTCTTACAAAGAAGGACAAATTAAAATCGTTAAATATTCTCAAATCATTCCGAAATCCCAATCTGTATTGAGGCTTTTTATACCCTTGAAATACTTTATCATCCAAAGGCTGTAATACACCATCTTCATTTGTATCTTGAAGTTTAAAATCTCCTGGTCTTCTTCCATATAACAGAGCCTCATCCGATTCTTCTAATTTCCACAACCCCAAAATATTATACTCCCATATTCTATCGATACTTTGTCCGATAAACCAACTATTTGAAATATCATCTGCTTCTCTTTGCCCAATTACATTTCCATTCTCATCTAATACATCGACTAAATCACCATACAGTTCAGTAATTTTATTTCTATTAGCTGAAAAAACAACACCTGTCTCCCATGACAATTTATTTGGTATGTTTAATACTCTCGAATTAAGAATTATTTCAATGCCCTTATTCTGAAGTTCACCTAAGTTAGAAGCGACACTTGAATACCCTATAATATCGGGCAAAGTCCTATCTAACAGCAAATCATTTGTTATCATATCGTAATAATCTATGGAACCATACAAATGATCATCAAAGGCACTAAAATCCAATCCGAAATTATACGCTTCAGTTCTCTCCCATCTAAGTCCCCTATTGGCCATTGAACTACTATGGACACCTGTTGCCAAGTTATTTCCATATATATATTGTACAGTTGTTAATTTCGCAAAGGCATCATATCTGCCTATATCTCTATTACCGTTTATTCCCCAAGATGCCCTTACCTTCAAATAATCAAGCCAATTAACATTGAAAAATTCCTCTTCTGAAAGTCTCCAAGCAGTAGCAATTGAGGGGAATGCGGCATATGGATTTGCTCCCCCAAAAGCTGAATATCCATCTCTTCTATAGGTCAATGTCAACAAGTATTTGTTAAACATAGAATAATTAATACGCCCCATTAAGGCATTTCCGGTACTGTATTCATCATTACTACTCAAAGAAGGGTTAACCCCTGCAGAAATAGAATGATAGCCTAGCGCATCAGAAGGCGCAAATTGGGAATTAGTCAGTCTGTCGCTCCAATCTTGGTACTTCTCTAAGTTAAATAAAAACGTTGCGTCAATTTTATGGTTTTCCATAAATTCCTTATTCCATTTGACAATATTGTCAATCTGCCATTCATAAACTGAGCTATTGTTTCTCTCACCATATCCATTGTTTGGTCCACCTCTAGGAGTTTCAATAGGATCGAATAAGTAATTCCTATTCCAAGAGAACCGATTGGTATAAGACGCTTGGTAAGAAATATTAAAAGGTAATTGTACTGTTGCCGAAGTATTGGCAAAGAGTGATTGTACTTTATTGTAGACATCTCTATACTCGTAATAAATAAGAGGGTTGCTTGAAACGATTTCTTCGTGGGTAAACCATTCCATTCTACCTTGATCATCGTAAATTTGTCCAAAAGGACTACCTGTAATTGCACTACCTAATGAAGCTGATTGAAATCCCTGATTTCTGTCAGCATATTGTGCATTTACAGAAATCTTTAAAAAACTACTGACATCAGCATCCACATTAATTCTACTGCGAACGGTTTTAAACTGGTCTCCCTTCAAATATCCGTTATTGTTCGTATGTCCTGCTGACCAGAAATATCGAACTTTTGAACTTCCACCGGAGATACTAAAATCATAATCTTGTCTCAACCCATTTTGAAGTACTTCGTCAAGCCAATTTATGGTTTTTCCTTCATTATAATTTTTCTTCTCCGTCCCTGTCAAAGTCAACCTATTGAGCCACATATCTATTGGGTCATCAGAGGGTGTTGCATCAAAATTTTTCCATTCTTCTACAGAAAGATTAGATGGAAGATTATTAGGGTTAGTATAATAATATTCCGGCCTATCGCCATATATTAATGAAAACATATTCCCTCTCGCTTCTAAATATTCATCTGGACCCAAAGGCTCCATCACATTCGTTAATCCAACCACACCGAATTTTGTGGAAAAGTTAATTTGGGGTTTGCCTTCCGCCCCTCTTTTGGTAGTTACAATGATCACTCCTGAAGCTGATCTTGCTCCATATATAGCAGCGGAACTCGCATCTTTAAGAATATCAATTGAAGCAATATCTGATGGATTGATATCGCTCAGACTTCCATTATAAATTACACCATCCAATACGATAAGTGGATTATTATTGGCTTTTAGTGAAGTTTGCCCTCTAATTTCCATGCCTCCGCCACCGGCTGCAGATGTACCCTGATTGGAATTAAATCCAGCTACAGTTCCGTTGAGCATTTCTATAAAATTGGTTGTAGGTTGAGTCTCATATTTAGAAGCATCTAATCTTTGGACAGCACCCGTTAAGTCACTTTTCTTTTGAGTACCATATCCCACTACAATGACTTCATCAAGCATTTCGGAATTCGGGATTAATTCAATTGTAAAAATATTGTTATCATTGACTGGGATATCTTGAATCTGATACCCAATGTATGAAAATTGGAGTATGCCATCAGGATTTACATCTTCCAATTCAAATTTTCCATCAAAATCTGTTGCCGTTCCTTTATCAGTTCCTTTTACTAATACGTTGACACCTATTAGGGCTTCCCCTTCTTGATCTGTAACCGTACCATTAACGGTATTTTGTGAAAAAAGGCTGCTGCTGATCCCTATGACCAGGATTAATGGAATAATCAACCTTTTAAACCATTTCCATTTTACTGATTTGTAATCTCCCATAGTGTTTTTGATTTTAAATTCGTTGTTTTCAACTTCAAAAAAATTTAATTGTATTTATATTTTCTATTGTACTTTATTCAGAAGCAGGATATTCATGACACAAATAGTATTTTCTGCTTTCATCTTCATGAATCCTGGGAAATCTTTCTCCGGATTCGGTGAGGAAGAAATTGTCATTTTGGTCGTCATTGACGCTTGATATTTCACTGCTGAGTGTATACCGTTTCCCATCATGAGAAATTCCAGTACCTTCTTCTCCCCAAAATTGATGTATGTACCAAGGGGGGATATTTATACTCCTTCCCGGGATAAGCCGAATAATTTCTCCCGGCTCAATTCGTTTGGTACAACCATCTACCTGAACTGTAAATGACTTTTTGCTCGGGAAACCCGATTCATCAGCTTTTGTCAATTGCACAAGAATGTTTCCTCCGGCACGACAGATTATATCTTCGCGCTTACTCTTGTGATAGTGTGCCGGAGCTCGCTGATTTTCAGGGTCAATTAACAATTTCTCTGCATATTCCTTGGGATAATGTTTGTTGCCTGGTCTTCCATTTCTTACAGTAAAAAGTACACGTCCAATATTTTCAAAATCCTTACTTCCAAAATCGGTAACATCCCAACCCAACATACATTCCCGGATTTCATCATATTCCTGATCGGCATTTTTCCAATCCAAACATCTCCATTGTGCGAATGGTGGAAGTGGAAACCCTAGCGTATCAATTAAATGGAGCGCGTCGTCGATACTTTTGTTTATTATTGACCGGGTTAAATTACCGGATTGGTTAACCGTATTCATACTAATATATTATTCCAGTATTAAATGATAGAAAGAAAACAATGTAGGTGTCAAAATATTTAACTAATTAATGCCTTGTTTGTAATCAAAATGTCTAAAAATTTATTTCAATAGCAAATATTAAGCTTTTGTTGTTTTAGAAATAACGCTATATTCGCCATTGATAACACAATATTTTCTAAGTGCAATTATGTTTTGATAAAATAAAACAAGTAGAATTATGAAACCTATTTTAATGCGTCACTGCGAACCCAGAAATGAATCATTCAAAGTTTGGAGGAATGGTGATCCGTATATACATAATCCCTGGCACTATCATCCTGAATATGAGATTACCTATATTCATAGAGGACGAGGCACGTTGTTTATTGGTGATAGGATGGAGAACTACGATCAAAATGATATAATTCTCATTGGACCTAATCTTCCGCATGAACTGCGAAGTGATATTCGAAAGAATCCGGACCTCTACTCAGAAAGTATCTCAGCTCATTTTCAACATCATTTTATAGGTGAGTCCTTTTACAATTTACCAGAAGTTACCAAACTCAATGAACTGCTTGATAAAACAAAAAGAGGTGTACGTGTAACGGACTCTTTTACTCAAAGCTACATTAAGGAAAAGCTTATTATGTTACCAGAAACAACGGGGTTGAAAAGAATTGTGAAGCTACTTCAAATCCTTGAAAGGATATCGGAATCTCCGGGTCTTATCCCTTTGTCTAGTACCAGTTTTATGCAATCCATTGATGCAGATCAGGATCATCGAATTAACTTGGTATATGAGTATGTTATGCAGAATTTTAAAGAATCTATATCCATAGCTGAAGTTGCAGAGCTTATCAATATGACCAATACTTCTTTCTGCCGTTTTTTTAAAGAAAGGACTAATAAGTCATTTGTCAATTATTTAAATGAGATCCGGGTAGGCTATGCGTGCAAACTTCTTTTGGAAGGTGAACTTTCTATATCCCAGATTGCATACCATAGTGGATTCGGTAATGTTTCGTATTTTAATAAGCAGTTTAAAAAAATAAAAGGAACGACACCAACAGAGTATTTAGAGGATTTTTTAGAGAAGAATAGTGCGTGATAAGCGAACTTTTGGTCATAAAAATAATTTAACAATTATTAGTGGTTATCTCATCAATCGGGTTTGTATTATATTAGTTTTTAATATTGGTGAAGCAAAAGAATAGTAATAAAACTTGTGGAAATGGTTCTGGAAGGAAAGGAGGTTGTCATAGAGAAGCGTATCCATTCCTCTGGTGCGGTTATGGAATTTGAATTTTGGGAAAATAGTGAATGGATAATGATTATTTTAGCATAATATATTGTAATATTTTAAATTATCCATTTATGAAGTATGTAGTCTCTATTGTTTTCTTTCTCCTCTTTTCCCATTTATTAGTTCAAGCACAGGACTATACCTGGTTCAATCCCGCCGAGAACTCTTCCTTTCAAATACTTTCACAGGGCTGGAGTACTAATGACCTCAAGAATCCATATGATAGACTGCCTTCTTCTGCTGAGGGAAAAGTGCGGGAAGCAGTGTGGAATCTTTCACGACATGCAGCAGGTATAACCATCCGTTTCGCTTCAGACGCACCGGGAATTAAAGTGCGATATCAGGTTTCCGGGAATGTACAAATGCCCCATATGCCTGCGACAGGTGTTAGCGGAGTGGATTTGTATATGAAGAGTAATGAAACAAATGGCCAATTATGGTGTAAAGGCGGATATTCCTTTAAGGATACAATCGTATATACATTTGATGAATTAAATTCAATATGGAATGCTAAAAACTCACAGAAAGAATACGAATTATACCTACCACTGTATAATCATGTTGAGTGGATGGAAATCGGTATTCCTGAAGGATATGAAATCAATGCTGTACAACCTGTCAATACGAAACCAGTAGTGGTATATGGAACTTCGATCGCTCAGGGAGCTTGTGCTTCCCGCCCCGGTATGGCTTGGACATCTATTCTTCAGCGTAAAATTGAACGACCTGTCATCAATTTGGCATTTTCCGGAAATGGCCGGTTAGAACCGGAATTGATTGATTATATATCGGAGATAGAAGCTTCTGCATATATATTGGATTGTTTGCCCAATCTTACCAGTGAAAAATTATATCCGGAAGATGAATTAAAAAAGCGGATCCGCCGATCTGTTAATACATTAAAAGAAAAGCGTCCCAACACTCCTATATTATTAGTACAGCATGCGGGGTATTCAGATGCTGTGACCCGGAAAAGTAGATATGATACCGTGGAAAGGATTAATGCCGTTTTGAAGGAAATGTATCATACGTTTTTATCGGAAGGGATGAAAGATGTGTTCTTTCTTTCAAAAGATGAGATAAATATGTGCATGGATTGTACGGTGGACGGGACTCACCAGAATGATCTGGGAATGCAGTTGTACGGAAATGCTTATGGCAAAAAAGTGAGCGAGATACTGGAAGAGAGATAATTTTTACAGCTCTTGGAAAATTACCAAATTTCGTGAGATTAATGAGCGATATTTAAACGCTTTGTGTTAATACCAGAATCATTCATGAAATGCAAGAATTATTAGATAGGATGTAGATCCGGAGATTTTTAATGGTAAAACCTATACCCTGTAGATTAAGAATTACAGTAAAAACGATTTTGGAATATTTGGTAGCAGGAGATTTCGTTGTAATTTTTGTTCGACTTTTTCTCTTATGTAAATGATATGTATCAAATCCAAACACTTTAAGGCCCTGTAGGACTGTGCCACCACTAAAGCTAGGTTGATTTTCGGTCGACGAAGGAGGCAAGGCCTGCATTTAAGATAAAGCGTTAGGGATTTTCGAAACCTAAGACCTTCGAACTCATAAATTAGAAATATTGTTCAATTTATTTTTAATAATAAAAGATACGTGCGAAGGCAATCGACAAAATAGGTGGGAGCAGGAGCCTGCTATGAGCAAAAGCAATTAATTTGTCTTGAATTTTCATCCCTTTGTTTCAAGACAAAGGGATAAAAAAGGCAGTTGACTTCTTCCGAATCTTGATTTGTTACCATCAATTAATTTTGAAAAAGTAATACTCTTTCATTTTCGCCATCTGTCCCTATCTGGACATCTGCGTATCCATCGACGGAAGACACGAAAAGAAAATGAGAAATAACAATCAATATTTAGATTGTTATGTACTAATTGAACATATTAGTACATACCTCTTAAACATAAAAAACGTATTCTTACAAAGGATATAGACTCTTATCATAGACTGATTTTGTAAAATGATTTTGAGGCTCCTAAAATCGTTTCCTTTAAGATGGGAAACAGAATACTCAAAGAAATGCATCTTTTTTTTTAGATGCTTGGAACACCAATCATTATTTCAGGTTGTCACAAAGCAGGTTGGTCATAGCCCATTCTAACCAAATTGAACTAATAAATTAACACATCATTCCCAATGTTTTGGGAGCAAATTTCTGAGAAATCTTTCCCATTTTGGTAGCCATATTTATTTTTTAATGCTGATTATCATTATTTTATACATATATTAAATAAAATTATGAATTTTTTTCAATTTTAAGGTGTCCTTTTCTGCTATTTATCCATCTACATGACAAATTAACGATTCGGGATAAGAATGGAGCAAAGTGAAATAAATAGGTTGTTAAATAAAATAGCCGGAGGACAAGCTACGATAGAAGATCAAAATAAGATTTCACAATGGTTGAAAACATTGGATGATCAATCATTGGAAGAATTTATGGATCGGTATGAAGAAATTTTAAAAGTATATAAGTCAAAAAGGAAGGACAATAACTTACAAACCTTAATCGAAAACCGAATTTCAGATTATGAGCGTTCCAGAAAATTAATCAATCGAAGAAAGTCAAATTCTTTATTATCTATTGTAGGCAAGGTCGCTATCTTTATTTTTATCCTGGTTTTGGGCTATAGAATCAGTGTCTTTTTACAGGTTGCTGAGTCATCCCCGGAGCCAATAAATGCATTAGCTTCAAAAAATAATGGTTTAGAAAGTTTAAAAACAATATCACCGGGTGATAAGAGAGCTGTTATTATTTCTGAATCAGGGGCAGAGATTGCTTTGAATAGTTTGCAAATTGGTCAGTGGATTGATTTCGGTGGTGCCCGGATAAGAAAGAGTGGCGATGGAACGATAGAGTATGATCAAACAGCAAAAAATCCATTACAAAATATTCAACATACCATTAAAACGCCCATAGGGGGTGAATTTAATGTGGTTTTGTCGGATGGAACCCGGGTTTGGCTGAATTCGGCGTCTTCTATCAGCTTCCCGAATTGGTTCGATAGGAAGAGCAGGGATGTGTCTATAAATGGAGAAGTATATTTCGAGGTGACGAAACAAGTGTACAAATCTGAAGGGAAAGTTCCATTTACAGTCTATAGTAAGAATCAAAGGATTGAAGTTTTGGGCACTCAATTCAGTGTGTCTGCTTATGCCGATGCTGAAGAAGTAGCAACAGCATTAGTCGAGGGAAGTGTAAAGGTCTCTACTGACAAAGAAATTAAATTATTGGAAGCCGGGGAGAAAGTTGCGGTCAATAAGGAAGGAAATATTCGAACGGTTGTAGGTGCAGATGTAGAAAAATCAATTGCATGGACGCAAGGGTATTTCTATTTCGATGAAAAAAATGTATCAGAGATTTTTCAGGAATTGGAGCGATGGTATGATGTAGAATTTAAATTAGAAGGCAATCTTCCTGATGAGGGATTTGGTGGACGTGTTTCGAGAACAAAAAACCTTAGGGAGGTTCTTCACTTGTTGGAAATTACTGAGCTGGTGAAGTTTGAAGTGGATGAAGACCTGATTATTGTCCGCAAAGGTTTATGATAGTAGTAGTGGAGATATAGAATTTAATTTTAGATAATTAATTACAGTAATATGGAATATAGGTGTTGTAATACCAGCTCCAGGGTTGGTAAAGGGTGGCATCGAGTATATCAACTCTTTGTGTCCATTAACAGGAACTGGTTCGTAAGCTATTTACATTTTCGTAAGATGAGGTATATTGCCTTTTCTATAATATTCTTTGCCTTCCAGGCAGTAGCCTCCGGATGGAGTCAAAATGTGTCTTTTTCTTTCGAGAATGCAGATTTGAAGAAAGTTTTTGATGAAATTCAGAAACAGTCGGACTTTGATATAATTTATCCTTCTGTTTTCTTGAAAAGAGCGAATCCGGTCACTGTTAGGGTAGAAAATAAGCCACTTTCTGAAGTGTTGCAGTTGTGTTTTGTTAATCAGCCTTTCACTTATGTAGTTGAAGATAGCGCCATTGTAATTAAGAGATTTGATAGAGATAATACTTCGCAAAGACTTCGTTCCAGAAATTTAAATATCGACAGGTCATATTCAGCAATTGATACTTTACGAGGAGTGGTGAGTAATAGAGAAGGGGAACCCTTGATAGGCGTGAATGTGAAATTGAAAAAGCAGGTAAAAGGTACTATTACTGACTTTGACGGTAAATTTGTGTTGGCAAATATCAATGCAGGTGATACGCTGGTTTTTTCATATGTGGGATATACTTCCAAAGAAATTAACGTTACCGGTACTCGTAGTGAAATCAATGTGGTGTTACTAGAAGATGCCCAGACGATAGAAGAAGTTGTGGTAGTTGGTTATGGAATTCAAAAGAAGGTTTCTGTAACTGGTTCAGTAACTTCAGTAGATGAAAAGGAACTTAAAAAAAGTTCTTCTGCTTCCTTAGCAAGTGCGTTGGCCGGTAGACTTTCAGGGCTCACGACAATACAAACCGGTGGAGGACAGCCGGGTAGGGATGATCCTACCATGTATCTGAGAGGAGCAGCTACCACCAATGGACAAAGTCCTTTGATATTGATTGATGGTGTGCCCAGGGATAATATCAGAACCCTGGATGCCAATGAGGTAGAATCGGTATCCATTCTAAAAGATGCTTCTGCAACGGCCGTTTTTGGTGTTAGAGGAGCTAATGGTGTTATATTAATTACAACTAAGCGAGGAGAAGAAGGTAAAATGGATTTGAATATCAGCCTGGATCAAAGCCTTACTTCTTTTACGCGTGAGCCTGAGCGAATTCACTCAGAAGAATATATGAGAATCCGGAATGAAGCAGCAAAAAACGATGGGATAGTAGATGCGCCGTTTCCGGAAGATGTAATACAAAAATACATGGATCCATTGGCTGGTTTAGACCCGAGTGACCCTGACTTCGAAGAAAAGGCAAGGATACGGAATTATTTATATCCCGATCACGATTATTACAGGGAATATATTTCGCGATATACCCCGCAAACCAGGGTCAATGTAAATGCTAGTGGAGGTACTGAGAAAGTACAATATTTTGTTAATGGCGGTTTTTTACACCAGGGAGGAAATTTGAAAACTGAACCAGCGTCTGAACTTGGATATGATCCATCGTCGTGGATGGATAGATTTAATTTTCGAGCTAATCTCGATTATCAGGTAACTTCAAATTTAAAATCCTTTCTGAACATCGGAAGTTATATAGAAAAGGTCAATATGCCTTCCGCTGATCTATATGGAGGAGGCGATACCAGATGGATGATTACGGATCTTATGTATCAGGCACAGACGATTTTGCCTATTACCCCAGGTCCTGTGACTATTGATGGTTTTGGAGTAGAACCGGGACAGATCGTTGATCCCGGGTACCTTGATCGATCGGCATTTGAAATTATGAACAGAATGGGATATCGTCGGGAAGTAAGATCAAATCTTAATTCTACCCTGGGACTGGAATGGGACTTGGGAGAATCAATAACCCGGGGATTAAGTATAAAAGGCATGGTCTCTTATGATGCACGGGCTACCACAGCTATGCAAGGGAGTAAAAGAGAAAGGTTGTTCCTGGCAGATGTGAACTATGATACTGATGAATTAAGTTATGCCATAAAAAGAAATGATGAATCATTATTGTCATTGGTAAAAGGTGCAGATTCCCGATATAGTATAAATCTGCAAGGTTCCATAAATTATAATCGCACTTTTAATAATGTTCATAGCGTAGGGGGAATGATTTTGGCTCAAAGAGATTATTGGGAATCTACTATTGGAGAAATCCCCTATAACGTTTTGGGAGTTGCCGGTAGGGCAACATATGCCTATGATAATCGATATTTAGCTGAATTCAATTTGGGTTACAATGGGTCAGAGCAATTTGCGCCCAGTCAACGTTTTGGCTTTTTTCCGGCGGTCTCAATTGGGTGGGTGGTGAGTCAGGAAAAATTTCTAAGGAATAGTGATTTAATTACAAATCTAAAACTTCGGGCTTCAGTAGGTAGAGTAGGTAATGATAAAATAGGTAGTGCACGTTTTCTGTATCAAAGTGATATTACGATTGGTGGAGGGCCACTTGGAAGTCTGGGCCGGGGTCAGGGTGTAAACCAGGGACTATTGGGCAACCCAAACATTACCTGGGAGTTGGCTGAAAAACAAAATTATGGATTGGATGTGGAATTCAATAGTGAATTGAGTTTAGCATTGGATTACTTTTTAGAGGACAGGACAGATATTTTGATTTCCCGGGGAACAGTACCGCAATTTCAGGGCGTTCCTTTAGGTAATATACCCAAGGTGAATTTAGGTGAGGTAGAGAATAAAGGATTTGAGGTGGAGCTTTCTTATAATAAAATTGTCACTAATAATATAGATTTTCAGGTTAGGGGAAATCTGGGTTTTAACAAAAATAATGTAGTGTTTCTCGATGAGCCTATAAGAGATGAAACATATGCGTATAGGTACAGATCAACGGGGTATCCTTTAGGACAAAATTGGGGATATAAAATTGATTACACTAATGGAAATGGAATTTTCAATTCCAGCGAAGAATTAGAATCATACCTTTCCAGCACTGTATACGGATTTGGCGACCCCCGGGTTGGGGATTTTATTTATCAGGACCTCAATGAGGACGGGGTGATAAATGATAAGGATCAGGCACCAATTGGATTTTCGAGTATCCCCGGACTTACGTATGGGATTTCCTTGACTGTCCGTCTTGGAGCCTTTGACTTTTCGACCTTTTTTCAGGGAGTTGGCAGGTATTCCGGACATTTTGCAAATCAAGGTGTTTATGAATATACAAAACAGGGAACATATTTTGATTATCACAAAACAGCCTGGACACCGGAAAGATATGCCAATGGAGAGGAGATTACATACCCTGCCCTGAGTACAAGGAGCACGACCAATCACGTGGCCAATGACTTCTTTATAATGGACCGATCCTACACCCGGTTGCGCAATGTTGAACTGGCATATACGCTTCCACCCAATGTTCTTCAGGTATTAGGTGTCAAATCATTAAGAGTGTATGCCGGAGGCCAAAACCTATTTACCTGGGATAATATGGAAATGGGGCATTTAGATCCGGAGGTTAGCTCGCCAATTGGATATCCCATTACAAAGATGATTAATATGGGGCTAAATATTTCTTTCTAATCATTCATAACGAATAAATTATGAAAACTAATAGACTATATATATTATTTGCACTAATGGGTGCTTTTGTTCTCCAAAGTTGCAATGATGTTTTGGATATGGCTCCGGATGGTAAATTAAGTATTGACGAAGTATTTTCAGATCCGGATCAAACGGGAGCTTTCCTCAATTCGTGTTATAATAATATGCCTGCAAAGGGAAACCGGTATTTTTTTTGGAGTCGTGGTCCGGTAGTATGGAGCGATGAAGCCTGGGATACAGATGCAGAAGCTGAGCCGTGGATTATGGCGGGGAGAATGTATAATGGTGATGCTTCTCCTGCGAATCATCCTATAGTAAACATTAGTGCTGAAGCGGGAAATGGTGATTACTGGAACCGGTATTGGAACTCCATTCGAAATTGTGCAATATTTATCAACAAGATTGAAAGCGCAGCAGTAGATAGTGAGGCTGATCGAAATAGGTGGAAAGCTGAAGCGCATGCATTAAGGGCTTATTATTACTCAGAATTGTTGAAATGGTACGGAACAGGACTTCCCATAGTAAGAGAGTCGTATCAGTTGGAGGATGATTTTGCCGAAGTGGAAAAACCATCATATTATGAGGTAGTTCAATTCATTATTGAAGATTGTAATGCTGCGTTGAATACAAGTGAGTTTCCCTGGAGGATTACTATCGGAAGTGAGGCCGGAAGAGTAACAAAGGCATTTGCAGAAGCAATAAAATCAAAAATGATATTGTTTGCAGCCAGTCCCTTATATTCGGATGGACAGGATCACTGGGAAGAAGCTTATCAAATTAATAAAACTTCGCTGGAAAATCTCAGGTCAAATGGTTATGAATTATATAACACGGTAAATTATCCCCAGACCTACCTTTCTGATGTAGCATTTATTGGACCCGATAAAAATGAATATTCAGCTTTATACAATGAATACTTTACTCAACAAATGGCTTATTCCTCTGACCCTGTGGATAAAGAAACTATCTATCAGAGTATCCATGGTCAGGGGAATACATGGAATATAGATGGCATTGGTGCTCAGGATGGCTATAAAACAGGGACATGTCCTTCCCAGGAAATGATAGATGCTTATGAAACCGAAAATGGTCAAACCATCCTGGACCTGTCTGTGCCATATTTAGATGACCAGCATCTGGAGCCTAATTACAATGAAGATAATACTATGTATGATCCGCAAAATCCTTATGAAAATAGGGACCCCAGGTTTTATGCTTCAATATATTATAATGGTTCCCAGAGGAAATGTTTTTGGAATTTTGCTGAAACTCCGGAGTCCCACGAAAATTTTCCCGGTCCTGTGGGGAACAGAACCAGAATTATTTCTACCTATATCGGTGAACCACAGACCGGAATACATGAAACAGTAAGGAAGGCGACAAGGACAGGATATTTTCAAAGAAAATTTCTACACCCTAACTCTGGTTCAGACAATCCGGTTCCCGGAGCCAATTGGAAATTATTTCGATTGGGAGAGATAATCTTAAATTTTGCTGAGGCTGCTGTAGAAGCAGGACATTTGGAGGAAGCAGTAGCTGCCGTTAACGATATAAGAGCTAGAGTAGGCATGCCTTCTATTCCGTCGGGATTATCGAAGGAGGAATTGAGATTAAGAGTCAGGCATGAAAGGAGGGTCGAGTTGGCATTTGAAGAAACCCGGTATTTCGATGTTCGCCGCTGGACTTCTCCGGGCGGAAATTTATCATCGACAGACCAATGGATAACGGCTATGGAAATTACAAGGAATGTGAATGGTTCTTTTGAATATAATCGAAAGACAGTAAGAGATGGGGAACGGAAGTGTTTTACGAATAAATTTTTGAGAGTGCCTATTCCTTTAAACGAAGTCAATCGGATGATTTCAATTAAAGGTGAGGATTGGCAGAATCCGGGATGGTAATTTGGATCAATGTTGAATTTAATTAAGATAGATTGTATGAAATATATAACAATGAATCAATTTTGTCGATGCGTAATTTTATTAACTCTTGGTTTATTGCCTTTATTATCCAATGGCCAGGATAACCTGGTGAAAATTGATGGATTAGTCCAAAGTGAATTTGGTGAAGTATTGGAAGGAGTTGTTGTCAGAAGCGAAAATGATAGGACAGAAACTACAACTGATGAGAATGGAGAATTTACGATTGAGTTGGACATTGAAAATTCAAAATTGATATTTTACAAACCGGGGTACCTGGGTAAAGAAATAGAAATTGAAGGAATTGATCATGTTGAAATAAGTTTGTCAAAAGATGTCCATAATAAAGAAGAAATTATTGATTTCGGGTATTATTCCCAAAGGCGAGAGTCTATTGGAGAGTCTGTATCCACTACTAGAGGTGAAGAATTGGCGGGGGTTCCCGTAGCCAATTTGAGTATGACTTTTGCCGGTAAACTAGCAGGATTGCAAACACAGGAAACATATTCCGAATTGTCCCGGGCTCGTAACTCTCTTTGGATAAGGGGTGCTTCTGTGGCTCGAAACGTTGATCCCCTGGTCGTTATTGATGGGATAATTACTTCGTATAATAGTGCGCAAACCCTGGAATATATATCTGCCGGTGAAATTGAATCAATTTCAGTTTTAAAGGATGCCACTGCACAGGCTCTTTACGGAATTCAGGGGGGGAATGGTGTGATCGTAATTAAAACAAAAAGAGGACACAAGGGGAAATTGAAAATACAGACGAGACTGGACCAGTCATTTCAACAGGCCGCCTATACACCCACTATTTACTCGTCTGCGGAATATGCGCGAATGAGAAACCAGGCTGCTTTAAATGACGGATTGGGATCTAATTATCTTTTTTCCGATCAGGCTCTAAGAAATTTTGAATCTGGCGAAAGCACTGAACTTTACCCCAATAACAATTGGTACGATTATTTTGTCAAGGATATTGCATCAATGCAAAGGCTTGGAGTCAATGTTAGTGGGGGAAATGATAAAGTGGTTTTTTACTCTAATGTCAATCTCATGCACCAGGGAGGTTATTTTAATACAGATCAGGAGCGATATGATCCTAATCCCAGGAATATATGGGTGAACTATCGTTCTAATGTGGATATGTTCCTAAACAAATATTTAAAGGCATATGTTCGATTAAGCGGGAACATTAAAAGAGAACATACACCGGGGGTAGGAAATGAGACTATTTACAGTAGTATATTTGATCTCGCTCCTTCTGTTTATGGTCCGCTAACGCCAGAGGTTGTAGATCCGGGGAGTGGAGAAATTATTGATGAAGGTGGAGAAGTGGTGACAACTGAAAGAATTCAGTCACCAACGTACGGAATGCTCAATAGAACCGGTTATGTTAATCATACGGTCACGAATATCAATTCACAGTTTGGATTGAATTTGGATTTGGCTTTCCTCACAAAAGGATTGTCCCTTGAAGGGGTATTTGCTTATCAGACTAATTCGGTTGGATCATTAAGTACAACGCAAGATTATGAGAGATGGATCCGTACCAATGATTTTGAAAATCTTGAATTTATTAAGAAAGGAGGAGAATTAAACACTCCTTTATCCTATGGTAAAAGCCATCAATACTATTATCATATTACCTATAGAGGAATTTTAAATTATGCAAGAAATTTTGGTGAGCATGAAATTGGAGGTGTAGCCTACGGAGTTTATCAAAATTTGACAAAAGCAGATGTCACCCCCCCTAATTTGTTACCCTATAATCGGATTAGTTCCGGTTTTATGGGACGATACGGTTTTGATAACCGATATTTCGTCAAAGCCGTTTTGGGATATTCGGGTTCCGAACAATATCCAAGCAATACCCGGTTTACCATTACTCCAGCTGTATCCTTGAATTGGAATATAAGTAATGAGGTATTTATGAAAGAAATCGACTGGCTTTCTAACCTTAGTTTGAGGGGTTCTGTTGGTAAAACGGCTAATGATCAAAGCGGCCTTGCCCGGTACCCCTATCTTGACAATGTAACACTTCAGGGAGGAGGTCCAATAGGTTCCTTACAGTATCTTATTAATGAAAATCAGGTAGGAAATCCAAATATCGAGGCGGAAGTAGCTGTAAAACAAAATATTGGGTTAGAAATTGGCCTCTGGGAAGAGTTGTCTTTTTCGATAGATGTCTTTAAAGAAAAATTGAATAATATGGTTGTACGGGCCAACGCTACTATCCCGTTGTATCAGGGAATTCCCCTCAATAATTATCCGATAGTCAATACCGGGGTATTCGAAAACAAGGGGTATGAATTGGCAGTAAATTACAGGAAGACGGTTACTTCAGACTTTTCATTTACTATAGGTGGGTTTTTCACCGATGTTAAAAATACTGTGGTTAATTCCAATGAAACGCAAAGAGCGGATGATTATGTTTATGGCAAAAGAATTGATGGCTTTCCGTTTGGACAGGAATTTGGATATCTGGTAGATTATAGCAATGGGAATGGATTTTTTAATTCGCAAGAAGAGCTTGAAAATGCCAATTTGGATTATGCTATAGGTACTCCGCGTGTGGGGGATTTGATTTTTAAAGATCTCAATAATGATGGGACGATTGATGAGCGGGATGAAGCTCCTATCGGAGTAGGCTCTGTGCCACGAATATCTTATGCGATTGTGGGTGGAGTATCCATAAAGTCATTTGATATTAAGCTACACTTCCAGGGAGTAGGTCAATATTATTCAATTATCGGTGGAAGAGGTATTTGGGAAACGAGTTCCGATGGTGTTTTTGGAGAACTTCACAGAAATGCCTGGACCCAGGAACGTTATGACAATGGGGAAACCATTACCTGGCCTGCTTTGTCATTATCACAATCAGTCAATCATGTAGCTAATGATTTTGTGAGTTTTGATCGATCATATCTTCGGTTGAGAAATATAGAACTTGGATATTCTTTACCTGAAAATGTATTGAAGAGTTTGTCTATCAATACATTGAGATTGTCTTTTAATGGCTTAAACTTACTTACGTGGGACAAAATGAAGGTGAGTGACTTTGGACCTGAAGGGGGCCAATTTGGCTCGTTCCCGGTGTATAAAGTGTATTCACTGGGGCTGAATATTGAATTTTAAGTAAAAATTACGGAAACATGAAAATTATAAATATCTCTACAATCATATTTACGTTGGTGTTTTTATTCATTATGTCCGGGTGTAAGGATTTATTGGAATTACCTTCCGATGGTCGTATTACTATGGATGATGTTTTTAATGATTATAACCGGACGAGGGGATATCTCAATTCTTGTTATGGGTATTGCCCGGCTCCCTACATGGATCGTTCATCCTATACGGATGAGGCTCAAGACGCTGATGACATAACTCCCGGATCCAGATACAGTATTTGGTATGACGGAAATATAACGCCGACTAATTTTTCTTCATATTCTGCTGATGGCAGTCCATGGGGACAACTATATGAAGGGATTCGTAAGTGCAATGTATTTCTCGCAAATATTGAAGATGCAACGGTTTTTGCTTCCGAAGAAGAAAAAGAAGGATGGAAAGCACAGGCACGTACGCTTAGGGCTTTGTATTATCTCCAGTTGATTAAGAGATACGGAGCAGTTCCGATTATTGAAGAGCCTTTACCCATTGATTATAACTTTTCTATAGATGATCGAAGTACATTTTCGGAGGTCGTACAATTTATTGTTGCGGATTGTGACCGGGCATTGGAAGCTCCCGATACAAGAGAAGGGTTTCCTTGGGAGGTTTATGAAAATCAGTTCCAGATAATGACCCGTGCTGTAGCCTATGCCATTAAGTCCCAGGCGGTGACGTATGCTGCGAGTGAATTGTGGTCGGATGGGACCTATGACTGGAATGATGCCACAGAAGTGAACCTTGAAGCATTAACCCAATGTCTGAATAATGACTACGAATTGTTTAGTGAAGAACCGGATCCTGATTTTGCCCAAAACGCATACGCTTTGTATTTTTTGACGAGTTCGAATGACCAGCGGAGTGTCGATAAAGAAACCATTTATCAGGTAGGTGGACAAATGGAAGTTTGGAAGTTTGCCGGATTACCTACGACTCCTGGTATGGAGAAAGCCGGACCATGCCCTACCCAGGGATTAATTGACAGTTACGAAATGGCTAATGGCGAAACACCCATTACCGGGTATTCTGACGAATCAAATCTCGAACCAATTATAAATACATCCTCAGGATATGATCCGGCGAATCCATATGAAGGAAGAGATCCCAGGTTTTATGCTTCAATTTACTACAATGGTGCCCCCAGGAATTTGAGTGAATCCAGGGATGACGAATATTCCCAGGAGCTCCAGACCCAAACAGCTAACCAATTAAGCGTTACAGAGGAAGATGACTTTTATGATATTGTTACGACGGGAGGTGATCCTTATATCTTTTTCTCTGAATTGGAAGAAGGATTAGAAGATCCCCCTTCGACTACTCTTACATTCCAGTACAAAAGTGCAACTGCCCTGTCAGGATTGCAAATATTTTTTGGGCCTGCATTAGCTGAAAACCGGTCTATTCGACCTGAAGACATACCAGCGTCTCAAGATTGGCAAGAATATACCCTGGATATTACTTCACCAGTCGGTGATTTTGATTGGGGGAATCCGGGTGATTTTTTACGTGTAGATTTCGGAGGAATGGCAGGGATTCAATTCCAAATTCGAAATATTTCAATTAATGTAAAAAGTATTGCTTCGACCATTGAAACGTATGTAGATGGTGCAGAGGGTATTTCAATGTTAAATCGAAAACATACGAGAACAGGATATTACCTGAGGAAATTTAATAATTATCGATCAGGGTTAAATAATAATGCCGATGGATCCATCCGGTTATTGAGATTGGGTGAGTTGTATTTGAATTTTGCAGAATCTGCTTATCAGTCAGATGGACCTGATGCCGTTTTGGAAAAAAATGGCATTTCACTGAGCGCGCGAGATGCTGTTAACGCAGTAAGAGCACGGGTGGGAATGCCGGGTTTCCCCGAAGGAATGAATATTGATGAGTTTGAAAAAAAATATAGAAATGAGCGGAGGATTGAATTGGCTTTTGAAGAGCACCGGTATTTTGATGTGAGGCGATGGAATGTGCTGAGTGAGACTGACAAATTTGTTACGGGCATGAGGATTGAAAATACAGGAAGTAGTTTTACGTTCAACCGGTTTAAATTTCCAGATAGACATTGTGTAAGTGATAAATATTTGCGTTACCCGATCGACCAGGCTGAAGTAAATAAAATGCTCGGGCATACGGGAGATAGTTGGCAAAATCCCGGATGGTAGTTCAAGGCAAATTGGGATCCCCTTATTCATAAAACGGAATTAAAAAAATCTGAGATATTTAATAGTGGAAAAATTGTTGAAATACAGAGTGTATCTTTTTCTTACAATTTTGTGCAGTTTATTGGGAGGGGCTTCTTGTAATGAGGGACCATCTGATTTAGTTCCCAGTGAAATGACTTACAATTATTTAAGTTTGAATACCTCCTCCGGTAATGATTTGATAATTGACACCAAAGGTAGATCCCAATATAAAATAACCACCACGGGAAATGATCCCTATATTTTACTAAAAGAACTTACATACGGACTTGATGACGAAAGTGTAGTTTTTACTTTTGAATATAAATCCGGATCAGACATTGGTCCTTTGCAATTATTTTTTGGAGAACCTATAACAGAGGAAAGGTCTGTAAAAAGCGACATTGTGCCAGGTCCTGGATCCTGGGAAACATTTTCGATAGATGTAAAGAACTATTTGGATGAATTTTCCTGGGGGCAAACTGGCGACCTATTGCGCCTGGATTTGGGTAGTGAATCCGGTGTGGAAATGGAAATAAAAAATATACATTTCCGTAAGAGAAATGAGGAAGAAAAAGCGAGGGCGGAAGAGAAGAAAGCAAATAGGGAAAATGACCTACAGTTGGAAAAGTCTATTACGGACTATATTAAAACATCATTTGGTGCTGATATTTCAAGTGTGAATGTAAGCAAACATACAATCATTATAAAAGGCTACTGTCCGGACCCGAAAGGGATTTTTCTAAGCGAAATCAGGCCTTCGGAAGATGTGAGTACAAAGATGGAATTTGATCCTATGGCAGAGATACTAAGCCCAAATTTTACGATTGAGGTCGATCGATTTTCTACCGGAGACAATTTAGGTTTTGACCGAGTTTTATCCAAGTGGGTGTTGGTTCAGGAAAATGGAGGATATTCAAAAATAATTTCTCATGCCAGATACGCTGATGAAATTGAAGCGTCGGAAAATATTCCTGTGAAAAAGGTAACAGGCAAGAAGGGACTCGGTGGATTTTCGGTGTCCAGAGGTTTTACTTCAGACCTTGATGATTTGGGAATTTCAAGCGTTACGGTAAACATCACCTTTACTCAATTTATGTGCCTCAATGGCCATCCCAATGCGATTGAACACGAATATGCCGGAAAAACCTATTACTTTGACCGGGAGAAGATAGAGCATTTTGACAAAACTATGCAGGTAGCCTATTCAAAAGATATTTCTGTAGCAGCAATTATTCTGGTAAACAGTGCCTCCCAAAGTGTTGATCCTGAAATTGGAGATTTGTTAGAGCACCCAAATTACGAAGCTGAAGGTTTTTTCACTATGCCAAATATGACTAACCCTGAAAGCGTTCATTGTTACGCAGCTGCTTTGGACTTTTTGGCTTCCCGGTATTCGCGAACAGACCACAAATATGGCAGAATCCATAAATGGATAATGCACAATGAAGTGGACGCAGGCCTCACATGGACAAATATGGGGGAAAAACCTATGATGGTATTTTTGGATGCCTATATGAAATCTATGAGAATGTGCCATAACATAGTGAGGAGTTACAATGGGAATGGTGAAGTCCTAGCCTCATTTACACATTCGTGGACCGAACCGGTAGAACCCCGGTTTTACGGTTCCAAAAAAATGATCCAATCTCTATTAGATTATTCCAGGGTTGAAGGTGATTTTAATTGGGGATTAGCTTACCATACGTATCCACAAGACCTCAATGAACCCAAAACCTGGTTAGATGATAAAGCATTATTTAGTGAAAATACGCCATTAATTACTTTTAAAAATCTTGAAGTCCTGAATGATTGGGTGAAAAAGCCCGAAAATTTATACAATGGAGAGATCAAGAGAACGGTGTGGTTGTCTGAAAATGGTACGAATTCCCGGACCTACAGTAAGAAAGATTTATCTGAGCAGGCTGCTGGATTGGCGTATGCCTGGAAAAAACTTGATAAGCTGGATGGAATTGATGCCATGCAATGGCATAATTGGATTGACAACCGGGGAGAATTTGGATTAAAGATTGGTTTACGGAAATTTCCGGATAATGAAGAAGATCCCGGAGGAAGAAAGCCTGTGTGGTATGTATATGAAGCTGCCGGAACTTCGTCAGAAGATAATGTTTTTCCAAAATATAAGACGGTGATAGGAATTGAGGAATGGAGTGAAATTATGTTTGAAGGTGCGATAAAATAGATTACTTGAATATTCAACAAGCCCGTCTGAGTAAATTATAATTTGTAGTATGAATGTATTAAAATATCAGATTGTTTTACTATTGTCTTTATTTAGCTATCTATCATTTTCACAGCCGTTGGCCGGTTCAGATGGCTTGGGTAGGGTTTTGGTACAAAATGAACAAGCAGGTGATCCCAAAGAAGATAAGCAAGTGGGGATGTTCTATTTTTTATGGCATGGAGACGGCACTTCACCCGAGAAGTGGGATCTCAGTAAAATTGTCCCTAATAACCCTGAAGTGTTGAATGATTTTGACCATCCTGCCTGGGGTGGGGGAGGAATGTATTATTGGGGTGAACCCATTTATGGTTATTATCGGGCGGATGATTATTGGGTCCATTTGAGAAGCATGCAATTATTAACGGATGCGGGTGTTGATTTTGTAGTGATTGATGCTACCAATCGATTAACGTATGCAGACCGTGCAGATGTATTGATGAGTGCTATGAATGCTATCCGTGCCCAGGGAAAAAAACCTCCCAGGATTGTATTTTATACCAATACAGCTTCTGGCGAGACGATGCAAGAGATTTATGATAAGATGTATAAAAGCGATGCACCTTTCCGGCATCCTGATTGTTGGTATTATGTAGAAGGAAAGCCCCTTATATTGGGACATTCTAGTGAGGCTAAAGGTACTGAGTATGGGGAATTTTTTACTATTCGGGAATCCCAATGGCCGACAGAACCCCGTAAAACGAATGGTTGGCCGTGGATTGATTTTCACCGTCCACAGGAAGTGCATTACAATCACAACGAAGAACCTGAAATTATAAATGTTTCGGTAGCGCAACACCCCAATCCAATGGCAGGTATGGGAGGATCAGCTTTTTATGGGAATGAAGATAATTGGGGAAGGAGTTATAGTAACGATGATCCCGGAAATCCAGCGGAAGATATAATATGGGGATTGAATTTTCAGGAACAATGGGATTACGCTTTGAACCAGGATGTCCCTTATGTTTTTGTGACCGGGTGGAATGAGTGGATTGCCGGCAAGTTTGAAAGCCATGACGACAATCCCGAGCACTCCTGGTTTTGTGATCAGGCCAACCCGGAATACAGCAGGGACATAGAACCTACTCGAACTGCCGGTATTAAAGATCATTTTTACATGCAGTTGGTTAATAATATAAGAAAATATAAGGGAATTGAAAAGAATCCGGAATTGGCAATGGTACCTAATATTTCCAATTTTGAGGATTGGAGAAAGGTAAATGTAGAATTCAGGGATTATGTAGGTGAAACAAAACCGAGAAATCATCCGGGAGCTCAATCTTCGCCGAAAACGAATTATACCAATTTTACAGGTAGGAATGATTTAGAAGTTGCCAAAATAGCACATAGTAAGAAAGCTTTATTCTTTTACATACGGGCTACCGATAATATTACACCGCAGGAAGATAAAAACTGGATGAATTTATATCTCAATATAGATCGTAAACCTGATACCGGATGGCAAGGATTTGACTATCGAGTCGTTTCGGGCAATGTATTGGAGTTTTTTACGAATGGGAAATGGGAGCAATCAGCTATTGTAAAGAATCTGGTAAAAGGAGATGAATTGATGATTACTATTTGCAAGTCCGATTTACAGTCGGATGGAAAAGTGAATCTTGAATTTAAATGGTCGGATAATATGCAGAATGATTCGGATCCTTTGGATTGGTATTTAAATGGTGATGTTGCCCCCGGAGGGCGGTTTACTTTTATTGCTGAAGAATAATAATTTTTGGCCTATCTAATGATAGTGCTTACCAATAAATAAAACACAATGTTTAAAGTAGTTGTATTTTTGATCTTGTTTTGTTCTGTGTGTATAGCGCAGGATGTTGAAATAAATTATGGGAATGGCCTTCCGGCAACCGATGCATTAGGAAGATCGCTTGTAGGGTATGAAGGAGCTGGTGATAAAAGGCAGGATAAATATATTGCCATGTTTTACTGGACCTGGCATCAGGGAGATGATGATACTACTTACCAGGTGAAAAATATTACACAGATTGTACGCGAGCATCCGGAAGCAATGAATGATTATAATCATCCGGCATGGGGAAATAAAAAACCCGGATTTTTTTATTGGGAAGAGCCATTGTTGGGGTATTATAAAACTACGGATCCATGGGTTTTACGCAAACACGCGGAAATGTTGGCTGATGCGGGTGTCGATGTTGTATTTTTTGATTGCACGAATGGTAGTCTAACCTGGGAAGATTCATATGAGGCACTGATGAAAACGTGGACTCAGGCCCAAAAAGACGGAGTGGATGTGCCAAAAATAGCATTTCTTTTGCCTTTCGGGCCGGCTCCTCATTCTTTAGTTTCTTTGAGACAATTGTACAGGGATGTCTATCAACCGGGAAGGTATGAAAATCTTTGGTTTTACTGGAAAGGGAAACCCTGTATTATGGGATATCCTGATAACCTGACTGATTCTGATCAGGATCAGGAAATTGCTGAATTTTTCACTTTTAGACCGGGGCAGCCTGATTATGTGGACGGACCTCAAAGACCGGATCAATGGGGGTGGTTGGAAAATTATCCCCAACACGGATACGTCAAAAAGGAAAACGGAGGTTACGAAGAAGTTACTGTGGGGATAGCTCAAAATGCAAGTCCTGAAACGAATGGCCATTGTAGCGCGTTTAATTTGCCCGGTTCTTATGGCCGAAGCTATACAAAGAGAAAGGGAGTCGATCCGCGTGTTGATAGTTATTTATACGGTTGGAATTTTCAGGAGCAGTGGGACCGGGCCTTTGAACTGGATCCTGAATTGGTATGGATTACGGGATGGAATGAATTTATTGCCGGTCAGTGGTTGCCAGAGCATGGGTGGACCGGAGATCCTTTTTCATTTGTCGATCAATTTGATTGGGAGAGGAGTCGCGATATAGAACCGAACAAAGGGTGGGGCGACAAAGGGGATGTCTACTATTATCAGCTCATAAATAACATCAGAAAGTTTAAAGGATTGCCTGAACCTAAGGAGATTTCTGGTTCTAAATCCATCGATCTAGGTAAAAGCGGTGAGTGGGATTATGTAAAACCGTATTTTAAACATTACAAAGGAAATACTTTTGACCGTGACCACCGTGGGAGGTACGATGAATATTATGTAAACCGAACCGGAAGGAATGACTTAATGGGAGCAAAAGTAGCCCGGGACGATGAAAATCTATACTTCTACGTTGAGACTGGAAATAATATATCTCCCAGCTCAGACCGGAATTGGATGATGTTAATGATTGATATTGATCGCAATAAATCAACGGGATGGGAAGGGTATGATTATATTATCAATCGAACTCAACCCGGAGCGAAGGAAGTAGTTATTGAAAAGAATATTGCCGGAAGGTGGGAGTGGAAAAAAGTGGGAGTAGGAAAGTATGTTCTCAATGACCAATCTCTGGAAATTGAAATAGATAGAGAAATATTAGGAGTTGAGGACAATCAACTGGATTTTGAATTTAAATGGAATGATAATATGCAGGATATTGGCAATATTATGGATTTCTATGTAAATGGTGATACTATGCCAGGCGGTAGATTCAATTATGTTTATAGCGAAAAATAGGAAGGAATTATAAATATTCAAATAAAGCATTAGCGACCTTTAAATAAAATATCTTTTTAGTAATTTGTTACGTTCGGGGGACAACTTTCGTTTAAATTTCTTGCTACCCCTGAATGATTGTGGATTAGCAAATAATCATCTTGGGCAACCTTTTTGTCTTGCGTTTATAGAGAATACAGGTGAGTTTTATTATTAGCCACTTTATAATTCTGTTCTTGTCCCTAGGAAAAGAAAGGATGATTTTCCATTGAGTACAGTTATTTCCTATTACTGCAGTGATGTCGTTTAACAATTTGTTTTTAAATGGTTTCAGTGAGAAAAATGGTAAAAAATTGATACGATTTGGATTTTTTATGAAATGTATCCCGTTTAATAGCTAAAGACCCATGTAGGTATTTGTAGGTAAATATATAGTTTGCCTCGTAGTATAATAGATGATGTAAAATAATATTGGTCCTTTTATTATGATTGTGATATTTTTATATGAAATTTGAAATAATTTGATAATCGGATCGAGATATTATATCAAAACCTGGTGGTTGATGCACTAGTGTCAATATAGAAAATTGATTATGTCAAGAGGGAAGAAAAGTTTTGTAGTAATTTTAGTGGTTTTTATTTTTCTCATAAATCTCCTTCCGGAATTGGTATTTGGTCAGGAATTAGGCGAGAAGGATAATGTAGGCTTTTGGTTTTTCCATATGTTGGGTCGGTTTCATCCGATGGTAGTCCATTTTCCCATCAGTTTTATTCTTCTGGCTGCGGTACTGGAATTGTATTCCCTGAAAAATTATGAATCAAAGTATCGTACAGCCATCAATACGATGCTTTATGCCGGGGTGGGTTTTTCGATAGTATCTATTGTGTTTGGTTTGTTATTGAAGTCTTATGATGAGATCAGTGGCAGTTTGTTGAACCTCCATCAGTGGTTGGGCATTGCTACGGGGGTATTAAGTGTGGCTACCCTGTGGACCGTATGGCAGATAAAGGAACAAAATCGGAACCTGGTGTTATTGTATCGGTCGTTACTTTTTGGGACTGCGATTGGGGTGACACTGGCAGGTCATTTCGGCGCTTCAGTAACCCACGGTTCGGATTATTTACGTTCAGTTACTCCCTGGGCGAACGAAGAAGTCCTTGCCATGGATGAGAATTTGAATCTGTCAGAATTTCAGGGTGAAGGAGAGGTTTCGATGGAGTCGAAGCTTAAATTATTAAATAATGTGCGGGCGGTATTTGCCCATAAGTGTTATAAGTGTCACAGTTCGGATAAGATGGAGGGGGAATTGCGATTGGATGAAAAAGAATTTGTTTTTAAAGGTGGGGAGAATGGAGAAATATTGATTCCCGGGGATCCGGAAAATAGCGATATCGTTCGCAGAATTAATTTGCCTGAAGGCCACGACGATGTGATGCCGAGTAAAGGGAAATTATTATCAGAAGAAGAAAAATCATTGATTGCGTTGTGGATTCAAAACGGGGCTATATGGCCTGAGGGAGCAGAAGGCCAGGGTATATTCCGGGTGGCGGATTTAGCCCCGAGAGAACCGAATGTACCGGTGGATAGCCGTAATTTTGAAAACAAAGTGGATGTTTGGGTAGATGCGTATTTCCGGGAACATGGAATTGAGTGGAGAGATGTAGTAGACGACAAGACCTACCTGAAGCGGATCTATTTGGATATTGTCGGGTTACTTCCGGAACCGGAAGAGATTGAATCCTTTGCCAGGGATGACGATCCTGAAAAACGGAAAAAGAAAGTGCTAGAATTGTTGTCCCGGGATGCGGATTATACCTTGCACTGGCTATCATTCTGGAATGACATTTTACGTAATGATTATACGGGTACAGGATATATAACGAAGGGACGTTTCAGTATTACGGAATGGTTGTATAGGGCATTGGAGGAAAATAAATCGTATGATGCGATGGTAAAGGAATTGCTCAGTCCGAGCGAAGAATCGCGTGGATTTATTGCAGGGATCCAATGGCGAGGGACGGTGAATGCGAGTCAGCGCACGGAAATGCAGGCGGCCCAGAATGTTGCCCAAGTAATGTTGGGACTTAATTTGAAATGTGCTTCCTGCCACGACAGTTTTATCAGTGATTGGAAATTGGAAGATGCATATGCCTTTGCTAATATTTTTGCGGACTCCACACTAGAGATCAACCGTTGTGATAAGCCGATAGGGAAGTATGCAGGGACACGGATTATGTGGGAAGAGTTGGGGGCGATTGATAGTACGGCAACGCGAAAGAAAAAGATGGAACAATTGTCGGAGCGTTTGGTACAACCGGAAAACGGCAGGTTATACCGGACAATCGTGAATCGGTATTGGGCCCAGTTGATGGGACGAGGAATAATTGAACCTGTGGATGAGATGGATAATCTTCCCTGGAGTCAAGATTTGCTGGATTGGCTGGCGGTTGATTTTGAAGAAAAGGGTTCGGATTTGAAGGACTTGATATTCCAAATCGTTACTTCCCGTATTTATCAAATGCCGACAGTAGAGATCGCGGATCCGGCGGACTTAAAAGCCGAAGATTTTGTATTTAAAGGAATGGTAAGAAGACGGGTTACAGCGGAGCAGTTTTCAGATGCGGTCAGCCAGGTGTTTTACCCCGTGTATGATTACAACGAAATAAAGTACAACCCTTATGGTGAAAATAAGACGGATACGTTACCTCCTTTCTATACACGTGCGTCACTGGTAGCGAATAATTCTTTTTTGACGGCATTGGGTCGTCCCAATCGTGAAGTAGTGGCTACGGACCGGACATCGGAGGCGAGTTTGTTGGAAGCGTTGGAGTTAACAAACGGTGAGCGGTTGAATATGCGATTGAAGGAAGGTGCAGAGAAGTGGGTGTCGAATCACTCATCGAGTGAAAAAATCGTTGCAGCAACATATGCGAAAGCATTGGGCCGGAAGCCCAATGCTGAAGAGTTGAAGATAGCGGTTGAGGCTCTGGGGACTAATCCGGATACGGGGAAGGTTCAGGATTTTTTCTGGGCGATGGTATTGCATCCGGAATTTCAGTTGATTTATTAAAATGTAATGATGATACTCATATTTTAAAACGGACTTTCGACGGGAGTAATATTGCTGTCCCCCACTGGCAGGGGATTAGGGGGGTGGATTGAGAAGTTCTATTTGCTTTTTATGTTGTGTTTTACAATGACAAGTATTTGATAGACAAAAACATATGAAGCAAATAATGAAAGAAATAATTATTTGTCGAATTTACGTTATTGTAAGGGGTGTATGAAATATCCACCCCCGGCCAAAGACCACCCCCGCCAGCGGGGGATATTAACATGGCAAAAAATGATAAGATTTTAAAAAAAGATAAGATGAGTGCGGAAATCAAGCGGAGAGAATTTTTACAACAGATGAGCAGGGCTGCTTTAGGGACCATGGCGATGGGAGCTCCTCTTTCGGGGCTATTGAGTTCATGTAGTAAGCCGAGTATACAATCGAGTGCTGATGCGGTAATATTGTTGTATATGGCCGGGGGCATGGCGCATACGGAGACCTTTGATCCGAAGCGGTATACGCCGTTTAGCAAGGGGATGCAGGCGAATGATGTGTTGAGTACATTTAAGTCGAAACCTACGGTTCTGGATGGAATTGAATTTTCAGAGGGTTTGGAGACCCTTGGGGGGATTATGGACCGGGGGACGTTGATCCGGTCGTATGTGGCTGCGGACCTGGGACATATTCTCCACACCCGGCACCAGTATCATTGGCATACATGTTATGAGCCTCCGCAATCAGTGACGGTACCGCATATAGGTTCCTGGATTGCGAAGGAGTTGGGGCCGAAGAATCCGGTCATCCCGGCGTTTATCGATATTGGCCAGCGATTTGATGTGGGGGAAGGGGAAGAATTAAAAGCCTACCACAGTGCCGGATTTTTGGGTAGTGAATACGGACCGTTTTCAATTCCGGACCCGACATCGGGCCTGGACAGTGTACGTCCGCCGGTAGGGATGTCGAATACACGCTTTGAAAAGCGGAACCAATTGTACAATGATCTGATTAGTGCCAGTAAAATGGGTGAATACGGGAGTGACTATCAAAAGGAGTCGCTAAAAGCGTCGATGGAACAGGCGTACCGGTTATTGAAATCCCCGGAGGCGCAAGCGTTTGACCTTAGTAAAGAAAAAAAGGAAAAATATGATATCTACAATACGGGCAAGTTTGGCCTGGGATGTTTAATGGCGAAGCGATTGGTGGAGCAGGGGGCGCGTTTTATTAGTGTTTCCTCGGAGTATATACCGTTTGAAGGCTGGGATACGCATGAAAACGGGCACACGCGATTGAAGGATATGAAAAAGATGATCGACAAGCCGATAGCACAATTAATCAAAGACCTGGATGAAAGCGGTCATTTGGATCGGACCATGGTGATCGTAGCGAGTGAATTCAGTCGGGATATGATGGTAGAGGGACGTCCGGACAAAACGGTAAAGGAGCAAGTCAAGCAACCGGATGTCATTCAGGAATTGAAACACTATGGGATGCACCGCCACTTTACGGACGGATGTTCGATATTGATGTTTGGAGGCGGTATCAAGCGGGGGCATGTGTATGGAAAAACGGCGGAGGAACGGCCCTGTAAGACGATCGAAAAACCGATCCGCATAGACGGGATCCACCAAACGATGTATCACGCTTTGGGGATCCCACAGGATACGCATTACATAATAGAGAAAAGGCCCTTTTATACGACCCCGGATGGTCACGGTGAAGCGGAATTGGAGCTCCTGGTATAGCTATTGTACCACCAGCTTACGGACAAACCGGTCATTTCCGGATCGTATTTCGATAAAGTACATTCCGGCCGACAAGCCAGCGGGTAAGCTTAGCGCAGATTCGCCCGGGATCTCGTCAGTGTGAAATAGCGTCCGTCCCTGCACATCCCTGAGCATCCATTCCCATGTCTCCTGTATATGGCTTTCGGTTCCATCGATATAAACCTGTGCATATCCCTGCGGCACCGGGTTGGGGTATAGCCGGATGTCCGGCGCTTTAGGTTCGGATTCAGAGGAAGAAAGCAGGTAGGCCGTATCGCAGGCAATATCCACTCGCTTTTAAAAAATGGTGGAATCCTGGTAACAGCGGAGCGAGAAAGGGCAATAGGCGTCGCAAACGCCGTTATAGTTTGGTAGTAGAAATTCTTGGTTGCCTATTTTTTCAATAATTTCCCCGTACATCTGGTAACTGGTATAAAATCTTGAATAATTAGTGCTGACTATTTGGGTGCGCAGGGTATCGCCATCTAGTACTCTTTCTCCGGTAGAATCAATGACAACCTGTATCATGGTATCGTTTTCTATATTTGGGCGATAAGGTTCCGGAGTAACGATGTTCATGGTGTCGCCCTCTTCCAGACTAAAATCGTAGAGAAGCTCGAATGTATTTTCCCTTAGATAATAAATTGAATCGCCCTGTTGGTGAAGAATAATTCGTCCTTCGGGGAAAACATCCGGGGCATGAAGCGTATCACCACTATGATAGTAGATGGTTCCCTCTATGATACGCGCCGGTTTTTCATTGACCATAGTATCTTTGATCGACTCCATCTTCAACGCGTTTGCCTGTGGATAAACATTGCTGCTATTGAAATTGTAATACCAGGTCGTCCCGATAGGAGCCCATTCGGCACTATCTGACTGGGTATAAAGATGTGTGCAGATCGTCAATGATAGAGTTATGAAAAGAACTATACGGTAATGCATTGTACTATAGATTGTTAGCCTTAATTGTTTTAGAAAAAAATAGAGAAATTACTCGCATATAAGAAATATTTTAACGTATAATTGTTGTTTTTGCAGAATAGTAGTAAAGTTAATATTTTAAATTCTTTTACTTTTTGCCTATATATAGTAGGCATTGGTATGAAAGTTTTGTCCTGCCATATTGTATTTTCGGATTGTTAAATACATGAAAATAAAATGGTGTCAGGTCTGTGTTTTGTCAGAAAGTATTGGTTTGGAGTGTTTTTTGTGCAACTTTGTTTTGTGGCCGGAGTGGCTGGTCAAAGCAATGTTCAGCATGCCAATTCTTATAACTTATTCAATTTTTCTCAATCGGATCGGATTGTTTTTGTAGGGAATTCACTGCTGGAAGAGGCGGGGAACTATGGGATATTGGAATGGATGTTTATGAGCGCCTGGCCGGGCAAAGACCTGACGTTTCGGAACCTTGGATGGTCGGGTGATACGGCAGATGGGAAAGCACGGAGTTATATTTCACGTCCGCCTGAGCCATATGAATTGCTGATACAACAGATTGATACACTGGATCCGGCACTTGTGGTTATTGGATATGGGGGAGTGGAGGCCTATGAAGGGGAATCGGGAGTGGAAGAATTTGGAAAAAATCTCGGTCGGTTGATAGCGGATATTGATAGTTTGGGAGCTGAGTCCATTGTTTTGTCCACCATTCCTCAGGTAGTGGGTCGGGATTTGCCTATTGACGTTACGGATCGGAATACCCATCTGGAAATATACTCCAACCGGATCCGTGAAGTTGCGGATAAGTACAATAAGAAATATGTGGATTTATATTCTGTAATGTCATCACTTGGGAATGAAGCATATACTACAGATGGGATTCATCTGAATGGCAAGGGCTATTTTACGATGGGAGAAAGGATATTAGGAGTGTTGGGTTATACCCTGCCGGAATGGGAATTGAGGATTGATGCGAAAGAAGGGAAAGTGGGATCGTCAAGTGGGGTAGAAGTCTTCATGAATACAATAGACCGAACGGAAATTGACTTAAATCTCCAATCGAAAGCGCATCCTGTGATGGTTGCGGGGGAGAATGTATTGAAGAGGAGAATAATTGTAGAAGGATTAAAAAAGGGAATTTATAACTTGTCTATTGATGGGGAGCATGTGTTGGCTTGTACCTCATCTGACTTTACTGAAGGAGTCGTTATTCGCCAGGGGCCGGCTATGGATATGGCCAGGGATATCCAAACCAAGTATAAGGAAATAAATGACCTGTATTTTTGGGAATACCGACCCTTAAATCGTACATATTTGGTAGGATTTCGGCGGTATGAACAGGGGCAAAACTCTTATGAATTGGCAGTGAATAGTATATTTATTGATCGGTTGGAAGAGAAGATATTTCAGGAGAAAAATCGAGCGCCCGAAACGTTGCGAATTACAAGAATTAAATAATCTAATGGAAGAAATAACGATAATTCGAAAATGGATTCACCCCTTAAGGGTGTCTGTTGTAGTCGAAAAGAGTCGCTTGGGATTGTGGTTGGTAAGTATGTTTTTGACCCTTCAACTATCAGCCCAGGATCAATTACAAAGCATACCCGATTCGGATCCGGAATACGAAAAAAGTACCTTGTATCCGGCGGAAGGATTGGAAGTAAACCTGTTTGCTTCAGAGCCGATGATTGAAAAGCCTATCCAGATGAACTGGGATGAGCAAGGGCGGTTGTGGGTGGTAGGAAGCAATCAATATCCCCAGCCGAAGCCGGGAGCCTTGCCATCGGGAAAAGTATATATATTGGAAGATACGGATCATGATGGCCGGGCGGATACCTCGATCGTTTTTGCGGAGGGGTTGCGAGTTCCCACGGCGGTGTTGCCGGGAGACGGGGGGGTATACGTGGCCAATTCCACCGAGGTATTACATTTGAAAGATACGGATGGCGATGGGAAGGCAGATGAAAGGCATGTGATCCTATCGGGATTTGGAACCGGAGACACGCACCACTTGATTCATACCTTTCGCTGGGGGCCGGACGGAAGTTTATTTTTCAATCAATCTATTTACATATACAGTCATGTGGAGACGCCATATGGAGTTAGGCGACTAGAAGGTGGAGGCGTATGGCGCTACAGAAATGAAACGAAGGAACTGGAAATATTTGCCAGAGGACTGATCAACCCATGGGGATTGCAATTCAATAAATACGGACAATCGTTTCTTACCGATGGAGCCGGTGGAGAAGGGATCAATTATGCCTTTCAGGGAGCCACATTTGCGACTGCTCCAGGTGCGGAACGGATTATCAGCGGTCTGAACCCCGGACAACCAAAACATAGTGGACTGGATATTATCACGGGGAGCCATATGCCGGGTCCCTGGAAAGGGAGTTTGATTACGAATGATTTTCGGGCGAATCGAATCAACCGGTTTTCACTGGAGAAACTGGAAAGTGGTTACGTATCCAAACAAGAAGAAGATATATTGTACTCGGATAATGTGGCCTTTCGTCCGGTGGATATTCTGGAAGGACCGGATGGTGCGATCTATGTGGCGGACTGGTACAATCCGATTATTCAGCATGGCGAAGTGGATTTTCGGGATCCTAGACGCGACAGGGAAAATGGACGTATCTGGCGGATTACCAAAGAAGATAGTCCATTGGTTGAAGTTCCCGATATGGGGAGTGCCTCGAGCAGGGAATTATTGGATTATTTACAGAAACCGGAGGCATGGACACGAAACCAGGCCCGAAGGATATTGCGGGAAAGAGGAGCTGAAGAGGTTATTGAAGACCTGGAAAATTGGATTGCAGGTCTTAAATCTAGTGACGAAAATTACCATCAGTATTTATTAGAAGCGTTTTGGGTGTATTCTTCACTTGATAAAAAAAATGAAAAAGTATTAGAAGAGTTATTAAATGCTTCAGAACCTTTAATTCGGGCGGCCGCTGTTCGGGGATTATACTTTCAATATGAAAAGTATCCAAAAGGTATGGATTACCTTCAAAAAGCGGTCAACGATTCCGACCCTGTAGTTCGCTTAGAAGCCGTCATCGCTTTACGGAAAAGTTCGGATGCGGCGGGATCGGCATTGGCGACAGAAGTCCTGAAATACGACATGGACCCATACCTGGATTTTGCTTTGTGGCAGACCCTGCGGGAGTTGGAGCCCATTTGGTTCGAAAGGTATCAAAAAGAAAAAGAATATTTTGGTGACGATCATAAAACAGCCTATGCCCTTAAATCGATTTCGAACGTCGAAGCTATTTCGGATTTGGTGAAAATGTATAGTGAAAACCGGGTTCCGGAGGATTATACACCGGATGTCCATGCAGCTATTATTAAGTACGGGAGTCCGGAAGACCTGTCTGTTATATTCCATAAAATGTTTTCTGATGAGGGGAAAATAGATGAATATCTCGATGTTTTAATAGCAGCAGCGGAGCAGCGCGATGTGAAGCCGGATGTAGAATACTCCGAGATTAAAACCTTATTCCAACAGGGGGATTTTTTAATTGAAGATAAAGCTATCACCCTGGCAAGTCTTTGGAAATTGAGCCAATTCAGACCTGTATTTATCGAATGGGCCGAAAGTGATAATGTAGATAAGATCCAATCGGGGGTAACTGCCATAGCCCGTTTAGCAGACGAAGAGAGTGAAAATCTTCTTATCGAATTTACGAAATCGGGACAGAAACTTGATTTGCAAATGGCGGCTATTCATCAATTAATTCCTATGGATGCGCAGCAGGCAGCTAAAAGTGCGGTGTCCCTTCTTGCTGATCTTGAAGATGAAGGAAAAATAAAGGAAATATTGTCTTCCTTTTATTGGAATGAAAACGGCTTAAAAAAATTGGTGGAAGCATTGTCCGTAGGAGAAGTTCCCGATCTGGTTTCCAAAGTGGGATTGGAAGCCATTGGCTCTATGTCAAACCGCCGGAAAGAAAATCCGGATATTATGGCATTGACAGGTTTGTTGAAAAAAGGGGATTTTACATTGGCAAAACCGACGATGCCGCAGGAATTAAATGAACGGGAGGCGGATCGGTTGGAATTGGATGTAAAAGCGTACGGAGATGCATCCCGAGGTGAACTTGTGTACCGGGAATTGGGATGTGCCAGTTGCCACTCAATCGGGGGTGCCGGAGGTAAACTGGGTACGGATTTGAGTAGTTTGGGGGCGAATGCACCTACAGATTACATAATTAGTAGTGTATTGAAACCGGGCAATGAAATAAAGGACGGGTATGAACTCAACCAGGTCATCAAGAAAAATGGGAACGTCGTGATGGGGTATAAAGTTCGGGAGACGGAGGCTGAATTAGTGTTGCGGGACGTAGCGGGGAATGAAGTGTCGGTTCCCAAGTATCAAATTAATACGCATCAAAATGTACCGGGTTCCTTGATGCCACCGGGGTTAACGAGCCGATTGTCTCGCGAGGAATTTGTAGACTTAATAGGTTTTTTGTCGAAGATCGGAGAGCCAGGCGACTTTAGGGTTCCAACAAACAATTACATACGATATTGGGAGGCATTGACACTGGATGAAGCTGAGGAAAAAGAAATTAATAGTAATGGTTGGTCTGTAGTAGCACAGCAGCCTGGAGAATATAATTGGACACCCATTTATAGCAAGGTATCAGGCGGACTTCCGCTGGAAGAAGTTAAAAGGTATGATACAGAAGCAGGGCAGAAGGTTCTTCGGTTTAGAATGGAAGTGTTGAGTGCAGGTAATGTAGAAGTCTATTTTTCGGGGGCAACGGTAAGGGAAGTATGGATGGCCGGGCAAAAACTTGATATGGCTTCAGCAGGGGTACGAACAGAGCTGGAAGAAGGTATTTATGAGGTGATCGTTATTTTGGAGGGGCCGGAGGCTAACGAATTTAAAGTAGAAATCCCGGAAGGTGAGGGGAGTAAAGGAAGAGCTAAACCGATTCAAGGGGCTCGTTAAATAGGTTGAAATAAGTTAATTTTTAGATAAAGACAGGAAATGAGAGGACTTATAATTGTTTTAGGATTAATGATTGGTAGCCTTCAATTACAGGGAAAGGATTATAGAACCGAAGGTATTGCAAGAACAGCGGTAGATACGCAGGTTGTCGAACTGGGTGTGCTTCAGGGGCAGATGAAGTATGATAAAGCCGAGATTACGGTTCAGTCTGGGCAACCTGTTGCTATTGTATTCAAGAATAATGACATAATGTTGCACAATATATTGATCTTGAAGCCCGGGACTACGGACAAGGTGGGCATGGCCGCTGATAAAATGGTAAGCCAGCCGGATGCCCAGGAAAAAGGGTATGTCCCTGAAATGGAAGAAATCCTGTATTCTTCTCCGTTGGTGAATCCCGGAGCGACGTACCGGTTGAAATTTACCGCACCGAAAGAAAAGGGCATGTATCCATTTATCTGTACTTTCCCAGGGCACTGGCGGATTATGCAAGGGGTATTGAAGGTGGAGTAGGAATTTTTTTGTAATTTGTATTTTTGATTAAGAAGAAAAAATATATGAATTGGCTTGTGCCCTTTCAGGGCTCTGATTAGTGGCCTTGTCTTTTCGTAGCTTGCACCCTACGTTTTATAATATCGCCCTTTCAGGGCTGAGATTATTGTAAGGCTGCACCCTACGTTGTATGATATCAGTCTTTTCCTAAAAGGGTCCTAATGGGGTCAGGACTATGTCTGTGCTTATGTGTTGTATAGTAGGAGTAAAGGGAAATTGTTAAAGAGGTAATAGTTTTTGGATACAAGCACATCTGCCCCGAACTGGGGGAAGGGCGCCCGATAAGGTATGAGATGAAGAAATGTGGAGTTCAGGAGTAAGCCACGAGTTCGTACCGTATGGCCTGTAACCAGTTTTGGTGCAAATGATCAGGTAGCCGAAGAAGGCCCGAAGGTGACATGATCTGATAACAATGGGTGCTGGCCATCGAAGAAAATGGTATATATACAACTAAAAGCCCCGAAGAGGGCGTAATCCGGTAACGATGGGTGTAGCCCATCGACTTGCGGTAAGAATACATTCTTGAGCCCTGAAAGGGTGTAAGCAAATTCGCAATAAAATTAAAACCATGAAAGGAAAAGTACTTATTAGTATATTAGTTTTAGTTCTATCCACACTTTGTGTTTACAGCCAGGATTCCCGGCCCAACGTAGTCTTTATCCTGGCAGACGACCTGGGGTGGGCTGATTTACCGGTTTACGGTAATGAATTCAATGAAGCACCCAATATCGAACGTTTGGCAGAGGAGGGTATGACTTTTACGAATGCATATGCAGCTGCTCCGGTTTGTTCACCCACCCGTGCAAGTATTATTTCAGGTCAATACCCGGCAAGGGTAGGAATTACGGACTTTATTACAGGCCATTGGCGACCATACGAAGAGGTTATTGTACCCAAAAATCGAACTCAGTATTTACCCCAAAATATTTACACCATTGGTGAAGCCATGAAAGACGCCGGATACGCAACTGGATATTTTGGAAAATGGCATTTAGGGAATGATGCGGATCACCACCCGGCATCACAGGGATTTGATGATGCAAATATTGTGCAAGGTTACTACAACAGCCGGGTGACTCCTGACCGGGAAGAATATGCAAATGAGCGACTTTCTGACCGAATCACCCACTTTGGAACGGATTTTATTGAAACAAATAAAGCCAATCCGTTCTTTCTATTTCTTGCGCATTACGACGTACATGTCCAGTTGGATGCAGATAACGACCTGATTAATAAATACCTGGATAAAGAAAAAGTAGATGGTTATCCGTGTAATGCCATTTATGCTGCCATGATAGAGCACATTGACCGCAGCGTGGCGACGGTAGTGGAAAAATTAAAAACGGAAGGCCTGAACGATAATACCGTTGTGATTTTCTTTTCGGATAATGGCGGATTAATAAGTCGTTTTGACAGAATCCCACTGGTTGCGAAGTCAAAGGAAGATATTTACAGAGACAACCCTTTAAAATATATCGCTTCTTCAAATGCCCCATTGAGATCTGAAAAGGGAACAGTTTATGAAGGAGGTATTCGCGAACCGTTGATAGTTAAATGGCCGGATAAAATTCGTCCAGGTACGAAAAGTGAAGCGCTGGTAAGCAGTGTAGATTTTTTTCCTACGCTATTAGACCTGGTGGATGCTCCATTACCTTCAGATCAAATCCTGGATGGCAAATCACTTTTACCTGAATTTGGGCCGGGAAATGGTGATGACCAAAGGAGTATTTTTTGGCATTATCCGGTATATCATCATGGAGAACCTGCAGGGGCTGTGCGGAAAGGGAATTGGAAACTGATTGAGAATTTGGTGAATAGAAAAACATATCTATACAATTTGAAGTATGATATCAGTGAAGGAAATGATCTTTCTGATTTATACCCGGATAAAAAGCAAGAATTACTATCCCTGTTAAAAAACTGGCAAAAGGATGTAAAGGCGGAATTTCCGGAACCCAACCCGCATTTTGATAAAAATAGACGATATGAATGGGGTATTCATCCTGATCGAAAATAAAAAACTTTGCCCGACAAATTAATTTCTGATCAAGAGGAAGGTGGCTTGACAAGATTTACCCGTTACTGGCGTTCATGCCATTCCTGCCATTTGCTGGCACCATCCTGTGATTATTATCAGGATAAAGAAAGGGGGAGGGAGTTTACACTTTTCATGCTTGTGATGGAATGAATGATTTAGACTTACTATTACCACTAGAAAGCAGGAACTATCTTCCTTCAAATAATTCTTATCGAACTACTCCGTAATCACCATTTTCATGCTGATTTTTACTTTTTTCAAGAAGTCTAAATCCTATATTTACATCAGCTTAAGATTAAAAAACCGGATAGTTTTTTCTTTTGTCAAACTTATATCAAAAAGTCTATAAAATGCTATTTAAATTGAATAGGTTATCTGAGATTGTATCGTTAAAAATCCTTGTCTTCCCGTAAGCATACGGGATGACTACGTTTTTTAACTCACTTTCACAGAAAATCCATTTCAAGTTTATGCTGCACCATATAAGCTATTTGATATTACTATCCGGCATTAATCCAGTAAATAAATTATTTATATTATTATTCCGCAAGCCATAGGAAAATTAGGAATAAAATAATGCACGTCAGGAGTTTTATTTACTGTTACCTTTTCCGTTGCCAATACCTCCGTTTCCTTTTCCATTATTGAATATCTTATTAATAAATCCAAAAGGTAAACATGCTGTAACGGTATTAATTAATGTTTCCTGGTCAGGTATTTCCTGCAAAGTACCGTCCTTGTGTCTTAGAGTAATAGGATACATAACCTCAGGGATCACTTCGGATTCATCGAAATGCAATTTTAGATCTTTTTTTAGTTCGGTGACCCCATCATATGTGACTTGTGTACTGTCCGGGTAGGTAAGTGTTATTGGAGGAACTAATTCGAAGCATTGCCGGAATAGACCAATTGGAATTCCTCTATGCCAGGTACCTTTCCCATCCGTATTAATGACATCTTCCAATTGAAAAGTAGAATCAAAAAGTTCGTCAATTGAAAAGGAAGAGTCGACCAATTTTGATTTGTTTTTTCTTAAATCCTGATCCATGAATTCATTCAATGGGTCTTTTTCACACGATGAAATGAAAAAACATAGTACGACAAAAGACAAAGCAAGTACTGATAAGCTTGAAAATTTTTTGAGCATGGTATGAAATTTTTGATTTAGAATAATGTTTCATACCGTTAAAACATGAAATGACTGATTGTAACCGAAATAAAAATATTTTAACAATATTAATTAAGAGACTTTATGTACTGTCGAAATATTGTAGCCGTTTTAATTTTCTATGGTTTAATACATTGTGTTAAAGCACTTTGTGAAGAGTTTAAATTGAAAATTAACAAAGACATGCGCGATATTGACCTATGGAAGCAATTGTGTGCTGGTGACAAAAACGCAATGAAAAAAATATATGATAATTATGCCAAAGTCATTCTACAATATGGATATAAAATTTGTAAGGACCGACCTGTTGTTGAAGATGCCCTTCAGGAGATTTTTATTCATTGCTGGGAAAAGAGGAAAACATTGCCAGAAGTATTTCACATCAAATCTTATATGTTTACGGCGATTCGAAGAAAGATATACAGGAAGATGAATTATAGACCTGAATGGAAATCCTTGGAGGAAAATGATTCGGGATTTTTTGATCCTGGTTTTAATATTAACAATAGGTTTTTTCATAATACTGAGGGGGATAAAAAACTAATAGATAAGGTTCGGAAAACAATTACGCAACTCAGTACCCGACAAAAAGAAATCGTCTATTTAATGTATTTTGAAGGTATGGATTACGAAGAGATCGAACAAATAATGGGTATAAAATACCAATCGTCTCGAAATTTACTTTCTAAGGCTTTAAAAAATCTCAGGGATCTCAGTGTCCTTGTATTATTCATTTCATTTTTTCAATAAAGTCATAGGGTACAATTCCTCAATAGATGTGTCTAATAAATAATAGACAATAGAATAAATTAAAATGATTAACGGGCAAACATAAAATTTCCTCACTTTGAATATTTCTATTACAGTTACTATTTTTCTCAAATATTTGTGTTTTTTGTTTATGCCTGTTATATTTATTACTTGTTCATTGAGTGAATATAATTTACATAATAATGCACCTACCGACCCGGCTATTCAAGAATATTTTGATCGATTTGAGACAGAAGCCTCCTTCTTCGGATTGGAATTTGATGTGGCAGGAAAGAATATTTATGGGATAATTAGTGATCTTGACAGTAATAGAATTGGGAATTGCAGTTTTAGTAAAAATCATCCCCGAAGAATAACAATTGATCGCGAATACTGGGACGGAGCAAATGATATGGAACGGGAGTATGTCATATTTCATGAACTGGGGCATTGTTACCTTGAAAGAATACACGACAATAGTAAAAGTGGCAGTGGAATGTGCAGGAGTATTATGCAAAGTGGTGAAAGTGATTGTTATTTAATATACAATGATAAGACTAGGGATTATTACCTTAAAGAACTTTTTAATAGATTGTAATGCTAAACTCTGAAATCTATGAAGAGAAAATTTACTCTTTACGATTTAATTCAAAATACAGATTTTGTTCAATGGGTCAGGACGGGAAAGGAAGAATCCTTTTCCTGGAATGAATGGATAACCCATGATCCTGAAAACAAGAAAAAGGTGAGAATCGCAAAATCTATTGTTTTATCTATTGAATCGCAAGATGAAAAAATATCTTCTGAAAAATTGACAACAATCTGGAAAGTAATAGAGGATGAGATGAAGGATGATTCTATGGACTTAGAATGAAATTGGTTTTTTGTAATTCTTATGGTTAGAAACTCTTTATAAATAATTTTTGTATTAACAATACCTATGGCTGACATTCGAATTCCTTTCGAAAAAATATATAGTACCCTATATAGGATTTTAACGATATCCGGTTTTTTTCATGAAAAAGCTAAGGAAATTGCCCGAATCCATACAGAAAGTAGTAGAGATGGAATTTATTCCCACGGACTTAATAGGTTTCCATTATTTATTGAATATGTGCAAAAGGGAGTAGTTAAAATGGATGTAGAACCTGAGTTAGTGCAATCTGTTGGAGCCATTGAGCGATGGGACGGAAAATATGGTTCAGGTGTATGGAATGCCATGAAATCTACGGATCGGGCAATCTCAATTGCAAAAAAAGAAGGAATAGGTTTGGTGGCGTTAAGGAATACCAATCATTGGATGCGGGGAGGGACATATGGATGGCAAGCTGCGGAAAAAGGATGTATTTTTATTGGATTTACTAATACGATTGCCAATATGCCCCCCTGGGGTGGGACAGAGAATAGAATCGGGAATAATCCTATGGTGATTGCTATGCCCCGTTCGCCGAAACATATTGTACTGGATATGTCCCTTTCTCAATTTTCCTTCGGAAAAATTGAAAGCTATAAAAATGATAATCAAATGCTACCTTTCCCGGGAGGATGGAATGAAAAAGGTGAATTAACCAAAAATCCCGAGGAGATAGAAAAGACGATGAAAGGCCTACCAGTGGGATATTGGAAGGGATCTGCCCTGGCAATTGTACTGGACATGTTGGCTACGGTATTATCAAATGGTTATTCTACCGCTAAAATTTCCAGTGAGCCGTTGGAAACCGGATTGTCGCAAGTTTTTATATGTGTAGATCCCGGTCGATTAAATACTTCTTCAATATATGAGTCCCTGCTAAGTGAGATAGAAAATTTTGTACACCATGTTCCCAGAGATCCTGAAAGTAAGGCAACGTATTATCCCGGAGAAAGAACGTATAAAACCCGGCAGGAAAATACTCAAAAGGGGATACCTGTAAATAAAGAGGTATGGAGTAGAATCCAATCGATGATAACATAACTGGACCGTGTAGGTTTTTACCTGGAATTAAAAACTTACTTACGCTTGTCTCTTGTTTATCAACTCTATAGAGTTAAAAGTATAATAGGTATAGAATAGTCAGGGAACTTCTTCTGTAAATTAATTTCACCTTATAATAGAAATATTTATTGATGTTCTTATATTTAGATCAAACGACGAATATAAGATATGTTGAATCAAATACCGGTTTCTATTATTTTTGTAATTTTTCTGCTGAATACATTGGTTTCGGGTTTTTCTCAGGATATGGATAATAGGCCCAATATCCTTTTTGCTATCAGCGATGATCAAACCCATGGCCATACGAGTTATGCAGGCGCGAAATGGGTTTCTACGCCTGGTTTTGACAGAATAGCGAGTGAAGGTATTTACTTCGAAAATTGTTATGCCGGATCCCCCGGTTGTGCCCCATCCCGAAGTTCAATAGTCACGGGCAGGTACCATTGGCAAAATGAACAAGCGGGTCAACATGCAGCCGGGTGGTTCGAGAAGTATGTTCCATTTGTCGATGAAGTGGAAAAAAATGGATACCATACCGGGTATACGGGAAAGGGAGTAGGCCCTTTTGAATACGGTGACTCTCCTTTGCGGTCAACAAATGCGGCAGGTACGGTATACAATGAAATACAATACGAAGAGGGTAGCCCGGAGGATGAAAGATTTGCTTCCAAGATCAGGAACCTCAATTATTTTGAAAATTTTAAAGCTTTCCTTCAGAAAAGAGAAAACGGGGAACCTTTTTTCTTTTGGTATGGAGCATCAGAACCTCACAGGTCATACGAAAAAGATTCATGGAAAAGGAGAGGAAAAAATTTGTCCAGTGTAGATGTGCCTGAATTTATGCCGGATGACGAAGTGATCCGGGGAGATATTCTAGATTATGCCGTTGAGATAGAATGGTTTGATCTTCATTTGCAAAGAATGGTCAACTACTTGGAAGAAATTGGAGAGTTGGAAAATACTATTATCATTGTTACCGCTGATAACGGTATGCCTTTCCCACGGGCCAAAGCGAATGCCTATGATTACGGTGCTCATGTGCCTATGGCGATTCGTTTCCCGAAAGAATTTCCAGGCGGTAGAAAAGTTAAAACTCCAGTAAGTTTTATTGATATAGCCCCTACTGTATTGGAATTAACCCAAACGGAAAAAGGGAATATGAAAGCTATTTCAGGGCAAAGCCTGGTTACTTTGCTGGAATCCCACAATGAAAATAGAGTAAAAAATAAGAGAGGATATTCCATCTATAGTAGGGAAAGACATTCATCCTCGAGGTACAAGAATTGGGGGTACCCGCAAAGGGCGATCCGCAAAGGTGATTATTTGTTAATCTGGAATATGAAACCTGACAGATGGCCTGCAGGTGCACCTCAAAGAATAGTACCGGGGACTAATCGAAAAGAACTGTATCCTTTATATGGAATCGATGAAAGTGGTGAACATCATTCGGAATGGGCATTTACAGATATTGATGCCTGTCCTTCTAAGTCTTTTATAGTAGAGAATAGAGAAGATCCTGAGTTTTCCAGGTACTTTGACTGGGCCGTAGCCAAGAGACCTGAATTTGAATTGTTTAATGTTAAGAAGGATCCCTCCAACCTGACAAACCTTTACGGTGTAAAAAAATATAAGAAGCATCAGGAGACTTTATTGAATGTATTAAAGTCCGAGCTTGAAAAATTTAAAGATCCCCGCATCACAGGGAGTGAACCTGAAATATTTGATTCCTATCCCAGGTATAGCCCTATGAGGCAATTCCCCAAACCTGAAGAAGGGAAATAATTGCCGTGCGAATACGGTTTTTTTAAGCAATCGAAAGACTATATCAATACGGTATATCTCTTGCGTATTGTTTTTAATGCCTGTACCAGGTGATTATTAACCGTATGCGAAGATAAATTTAGTTTTTCCGCTATTTCATGGTGGGATAATCCCTTTTTTCGGCTCAATTCAAAAACTTCTCTTTGCCTATTGGGCAGCTGTGTTACAAATTCTTCCAGTTTTTCATGAAGATCTTTGGCTTCGAATTTCCCTTCGAAACTGGGAATGTTTGATGTCAGATGGTCCATACTGTCATGTAATGTCGAGATTTCAATGGTTTTAATGGTTTTACTGTTTTTGATAATGGCATTTTTTGCCATAGACATTAAGTAAGCATCCGGGTTTTTTATTTCTTCAATCCTCGAATTGACTTTTAAGAAGTTCAGGAATACATCCTGGATGATATCCTTGGCCTGGACCTCTGATTCTACCTTACTTAAGACATAAGTATATACTTTATTATAGTATCGTTTTACAAGATTTTCCATGTTTTTCTTCTTTATGTTACCTAGTTAAAACCTTGTCACAAAATTATTGAGAAGACCTTCAGTTCGTGTTAAGCCAATTTTAAGAAATGGTTATTTAGGAATAATTATTCAGGTCCGACTAGTTGTTAACGTACACATTTTATCTCTTACAGGTATAAGATCGAATGAAATTATTCGATGAATTCCCCAACTGAAATGTTGATTGATCACTGTGAAAAATCAAGAGAGTGATTATAAATATTTGGAAGTAAGAGATCTATAAATGATTGAAAGATCTGATTAAAATTAATTATTAGTAACAAAGATTGAAATTATGAAACGAAGTTGGTTTACCTGTAAAGGTATTGTATTCCTGGTTTTCATTTCCTTGCTTGAGGCGGGTGCGATACCTGTTTCTACCGAAAATGGAAAGCCTTTTTTTACGGATACTGAAAATGTTTTTTCTAAAAGAACGGTGAGTGACAGTATGGCACCTCCTGAAGACATTGGGGGAAAGGTCCTTGATGAAGATGGAAATCCATTGATAGGAGTGAATGTACAGATAAAAAGTAATGGGGTAGGTACATCGACAGATTTTGATGGAAAATTTATTCTGGAGGGAGTAAGTGAAGATGCTACCTTGGTTTTTAGCTATATTGGATATAAGACGGTGGAAGTTGAGCTCAATGGTAGTTTGAATATCGATGTAACCTTAATTTCAGATTCAGAGATGATAGATGAAATTGTAGTAGTAGGTTACGGTAGTAAGAAAAAAGTAAATTTGACCGGAGCCGTCAGCCAGATAGGGGCAGAGGAATTGGAAGACCGTCCCATTCCAAATCTAACGCAGGCTCTACAGGGGATGGTGCCCAATTTAAATATTAATATGGGAGATGGCCGACCTGGGAAAACAGGTAGCATAAATATCAGGGGAAATACTTCCATAAATGGCGGGTCCCCTCTTGTTCTAGTGGATGGAGTTCCTGGATCTTTGGATGCTATCAATCCCCGTGATGTCGAATCTATTTCGGTGTTAAAAGATGCTGCATCCTCTGCTATCTATGGGGCAAGGGCTGCTTTTGGAGTTATACTGGTCACCACCAAAAAAGCCAGGGACGGAACTATTAATGTAAGATATGGTAATAATTTTGCCTGGTCAACACCTACTGTTAGTACGGACTTTATTACTGACGGCTATACTTCGGCTATTCTTAATGACGAGGCATTTTTGAATTCTGTAGGTCGTTCATATACAGGGTATAATGATCAGGATTATGAAGAGCTGAAAAAGCGACAAACGGATAACAGCTTGCCTTCGGTTGTAATAGACAATCGAAATGGGAAAGACCAATACATTTATTATGGAAATACTGATTGGTGGAATGAAATCTTCAGAGATTGGCAGACAGGCATGGAACACAATGTAAGTATCACAGGAGGTACGGAAAAAACCAATTTCCTATTATCCGGAAGGTTCTACCAAAAAAATGGCATGATGAGGTTGAATCAGGATAAGTTCAAATCTTATAACCTAAGAGGTAAAATTGATGTGGATATTACCGATTGGCTAACGGTCCACAACAATACACAGTTTAATGCTTCTACTTATAACTATCCTGGGTGGGGTGTTAACAGGAATTTTGTCTATGTTACCGTTCATGCATTGCCATCATATTTGCCTGTGAATCCCGACGGCACAGCTACTTATCGTACGGAATTAAATAATTACACGATAGGTGACGGTTTGTACGCTGATCTTTTGCACGGTAAAACTAAAGGAGATGAAAAGCGATATAATTTTCAAAATACAGCAGGTTTTACATTGAATCTTGGGGATCACTTCAAAGTGAATGGTGATTATACCTATGGAATTTATCCTGAAACCGATTTGCAGAGACGGACAGAAGCTCCCTGGTCTATTTTCCCGGGTGTAATAGATTATATAGGTTATGATCAACTAGATATGACCCAACGTTTGGATCAATACCAGGTTACGAATTTATATGGTACCTGGGACCAGTCTTTTGAGGATCACAACTTCAAAGTAATTGTAGGCGCTAATCAGGAATTGCGGCAAGAAAAGAATTTTTCAGGATGGCGAAAGGATCTGTTATCTGAGGATCTTAATGAGCTGAATTTGGGTTCAGGAGATATGCAAATCAATAGTTCTGCCAGCGAATGGGCTGTATTAGGACTGTTTAACCGCCTGAGTTATGACTACAAGAGTAAATACCTTGTAGAGTTTAATAGTCGCTACGATGGGACATCCCGGTTCCCGTCCGATAGAAGGTTTGGATATTTCCCGTCTATTTCCGCTGGGTGGAGAATGAGCGAAGAAAACTTTTTTACTGGGGCAAGAAAAGTAGTTGACAATCTTAAATTACGTTTTTCGTATGGAGCATTAGGTAACCAGCAAGTTGGAACGTATGCTTACGTACCCATAATGAATAGAGGAACCTTAAATTATATTTCCGGAACCGGAACAACTGAATACCTTACTGTACCCAATCCAATCGCTACTAATCCGACATGGGAAACTGCAGTGACTACCAATTTTGGTCTGGATGTCGATTTGTTAAATAGTAGATTGTCATTTTCAGTAGATGTATATACCCGTGAGACTATCAATATGCTGACCAAAGGTAAAACACTGCCAAGTGTGTACGGTGCAGGTGAGCCAAGGGAGAATGCTGCAGACTTGAAAACCAATGGATGGGAAATAGCTACTCGATGGAATGATAGATTCAATATATCAGGGCACCAATTCGGATATAATATTGGATTTGTCCTTTCGGATTATACTTCTACCATTACCCGGTTTGATAATCCAAGTAATTTACTAAATGATTATTATGTCGGTCAGGAACTTGGAGAGATGTGGGGCTACGAAGTTGATGGTTTTTTCCTGACAGATGAAGAAGCAGAGACGTATGGAGTGGATCAATCCCGCGTAAATGCAATGATCAATAATTCACCGGGAGAATGGTCAAGCCTCAAAGCCGGGGATGTGAAATTCATTGATCGCGATGGTGATGGTGCTATTACAAATGGTGAAAACACTCTGGATGACCATGGTGATTTGGTGGTTATCGGAAATAGGCAACCTCGGTATTCTTTTGGTATCAATGGTGGAGCCAATTGGAATGGTTTTGATATGAGTTTCTTTTTTCAGGGCATAGGAAAACAAAATTGGTATCCGGGAACTAATGCAGATAAATTCTGGGGGCCATTCTCAAGGCCATATTATTCTTTTATCCCAGAAGATTTCCAGGATAAATTGTGGTCACCGGAGAATCCTGATTCCTACTATCCCAGATTACGGGGATATATTGCACTGGGCAGTAATCGCTCATTGGGTGTATATAATACACGATATGTCCAGGACCTTGCCTATATCCGACTTAAAAATCTGACCCTTGGCTATACTATTAATGATAAGTTAATGGAAAGATTGGGGTTAAAAGGAATGAGAATTTATGCGAGTGGTGAAAATGTCTTTACACTAACAAAACTTAAATCTGATTATATAGACCCCGAACAAGCTTTGGGGGATTCCAACGGTAGGGTATATCCATTTACCAAAAATTTCACATTCGGATTGGATATCAATCTTTAGGAATCAAATTTTTAAATCTTAAATGAAAAGAAATGAAAATTATAAATATTTTTTATGCCTTCTTTTTTATCGTGATATTCACTTCTTGCGACTACGATTATCTCAATAGACAGCCCCTTTCTGATGTGTCACCTGAAGCCTTCTTTCAGTCTGAAAAAGATCTTGATTTATATACCAATTCTTTTTATAGTGTAATCCCGGACGCTACGGGGATTTATAATGAAGCCGACGATAATATAGTCAAAACAGGATTGGCTGACAGGATAAAAGGTACTCGTATTACTCCCACTTCCGGCGGTGGATGGAGTTGGGGAGAATTGCGAAAAATCAATTATTTTCTTCAAAATTACGCCAACAACGGATTGTCAGAAGAAGAGGCAAAACCTTACCTGGCAGAAGCACGATTTTTCAGAGCCTGGTTTTACTTTGAAAAAGTAAAGACATTTGGTGATGTGCCAATATATACTGAAGTTATAGCAGCTAACGATGATGAAAGTCTTTATAAATCCCGAGATTCCCGAATAGAGGTAATGGATTTTGTCATGAGCGATTTGGATTATGCCATTGCCAATCTAGCAAGCACCAGGAGTGTTGATAAAATTACTAAATGGACTGCACTGGCTCTAAAATCAAGGGTAGGACTTTTTGAAGGAACTTTCCGGAAATACCACACAGAGATGAATCTTCCCGGATATGAAATCTTTCTGAATGAAGCCGTTGAGGCAGCCCGGGAATTGATGGAAAGTGGAACTTATTCTATTTATAAGTCTTCTCCTGAGACTGCATACAAGGAGTTATTTGCATCGTACGATGCCATAGATGAAGAGGTGATATTGGCACGTAAATACAGTGCCGATCTGCAACTATACCACAATGTAAATTATTATACAATTACCGCATCCTATGGCAAACCGGGATTGGAAAAATCGCTGGTTAATTCATATCTAATGCAAGATGGGAGTCGTTTTACGGATCAGGAGGGTTTTAATGAGTTGTTGTTTCCGGAAGAAGTCAAGAACAGAGATTTGCGATTGTCGCAAACCATCCGTACTCCCGGGTATTCCAGAATTGGACAAACAACTGTGTTACCTGCTGATTTTGGTGCTTCTGTAACAGGGTATCAACTCACAAAGTTTGTAACAGCTACATCTGAAGATTCCTATAATAGGTCTTATAATGATATTCCAGTATTCAGGTATGCGGAAGTATTATTGAATTTTGCTGAAGCCAAGGCAGAGTTGGGGACATTAACCCAGGCTGACCTTGACCAGTCGATTGCGTTGGTGCGTGAGCGCGTTGCTATGCCAAATATCCAAATAAGCCTGGCAAATAGTAATCCGGATCCCTATATTTCGGAGCAATATCCTAATGTCTCTGGTGAAAATATGGGGGTAATCCTTGAGATTAGAAGAGAACGAAGAATAGAATTGGTTATGGAAAGTTACAGGTGGGATGATATTCTGAGGTGGAAGGTAGGTCCCCAGGTTGTACGGCAATTCAAAGGGATGTATTTTCCAGGTACCGGGACATTCGATCTGGATGAAAATGGATCTATTGACGTGGTAATTTATACGGGTGAAAAACCAACTGAAAAGGGGCCGATTTACCTGCAGTTGGGATCAGAAATTCTATTGGAAAATGGTGAAAATGGAGGATTAGTTATAATAAATCCCAATATTCCCAAGACATTTGATGAAAGTAAGGACTATTTTTATCCACTTCCTATTCAGGATTTGTTAATAAATGACCGATTGGAACAAAATCCCGGATGGCAGAATTAAACTCTTTTCCTAGTCAGAGTAAATATTAATAATTGTTGAAAAGGGCGGAATTTAGTATTTCGCCCTACATTTAATGTATACAAATGAAATTGATTGTTTTTTTATGGATCCTTTTCTATTTATTGCCTGTACCTGCAATAAGTCAATTCAGGGTAGATCCCTATTTATTACCGGCCGATAACGGGCAGTTATTAATTTCCTGGTTTTCGGAATTGGGTGAGGAGGGACGGCTTCAGTACTGGAATATAATAGAAAAAGATACTACTGTCGTCTTTTCTCGCCCACAATTATTGACTGAACTTTCTTACAGTGAATTGGAAGAATCAGAACGAGTAGACTTTCCCGATATGTTTGTGAATGAGAATTGGAAGCACCAGTTGTATACAGAGTCTTTAAGTCCAGGTAGAAAATATTCTTATGTTGTAATTCAGGGACGTGATACATTTTACAGCCATTTTCAAGCTCCTCCACTTCCGGGGCAGCGAAAACCTATTCGTATTGTGGCATTGGCAGATACTGAAACGGATCCCGCAGGAAGAACTATATTCAGGAAATGGGAACCGGGGTTTCAGACTGATGAAAGTTCGGGTAGGCCAGAAGGGGTGTTAAATTACTTATTGACTGAAAGTGAAGGATTGCAATATAATGTGCATGAGGTTACTGAAGAAAATCCTGATCTGATTCTTTTACCAGGTGATTTAGTGCAAGGAGGCGGCTATCAAAGGGCCTGGGATGAATTCTTTTTTCATTTTTCCGGAAAATTTGGACATCCGATAAGTACTATTCCCTTGCTACCAGCCATAGGAAATTGGGAAAATTACGGCGGACCAAATGGAGGTTATAACCCATTGGCAGTACAGAAGTCAAGGTCAAAATATAGCTCCTATTTTACGATGCCAGAAAATAATAAATCAAATTATAGAAATTTTTACTATCGGGTAGATTACGGACCGGTAACCATTATTACGCTGGACTCATCAAATGGTTTGCCCGACAGTACCGATTTTGACACAAATATAAATATCAATTTATCTGATTACCCTGGAGATGACCTTCCCGATATTAATCCCGGTTCTGATCAGTGGAATTGGGCAATCGAACAACTTCGGGAGGCCAGAGACCTCGGGCAAATAATTATAGTACAATTTCATCATATTCCATATTCCAGTGGTGGTCATAGCCTGCCATTGACCGCAGAGAATAGTTCTGGTCAAGCAGGTATTCCAATGCGTGTTTATACCCCTGAATTTAAGAAATATGGTGTCGTTGCGGTAATATGTGGTCACAATGAATCATTAGAGCATTCTGTAGTGGATGGAATTCATTTTTGGGATGTCGGAATCGCAGGAGATGGATTTGGTTTTTCCATTGATGATAAAGATCCCAGAAGGGAAAATCCTTACAGGCAATGGGTTGCACACAGGGATGCAAGGGAGTTGTGGGAAGGAGAAAAATTGATTTCAGGAGGAAAACATTATGGCCATCTGGTCATAGAGATCGTACCTAAGGAGAATAATGGATATAAGATAGAAATGATACCAAGATATATTTTTCCTGTAACAGATAAATTTGGAAGAGTATCTTCTACGGAAGTACGTACTTATGACAATATTGTAGAATTTGAAACGAATTAATTAATGCGTTTATAGAAATAATCCTACTCCATTACTTCTTCAATATCTTCTATTTTTACTTCAAAGATTAAGTCCTGAAAACCTTTTGTAATGCCCGGAGGAGAATTGGAACCAAAACCTTTCATTGCCGGGATGTATAATATGGCAGATGATCCTTCACTGAGAGCACATAGTCCATCATCCACGCCATCTATCATATACCCTGTTTTGACTTTGTATTTCATGGGGTCGGATTCCTCGTCCATATTCGAACCTAATTGTTCCCCTGAAAATGTGGTTGCTTTAAAACGTAAGCTAATCAGTTGTCCAGAATCAACCTGTACACCATTTCCTTCCTTGATTACCTGGATAAATACACTGTCCGGAGTCATTTTTGCCTGAATATTACGATCTTTTAGATATTTACGTATCCTGGCAGGTCCATTTTTCTTATTATGTATTTTTACATTTTCAAATTCTTTTTCCTGATCCAATCGCGCCAGGCTATCATTTCCCAAAACATCCAAAATCTTATAGTGGGTGATGATTTTATCCCCGGCTTCAACGTATTGTGGTACAGAGTAAAAAAGTTGTTTCTTAAGAAGGGAATCAGCTTCCTGGATAACAGTGGCACTATCTCCCTTTTGAAACATGCTAAAAACTTCTTCGGGTTCATGCGGGTAAGCAAAACCCGGTAATACATTTTCGTATCTAGGCATTCCACTGAATGTGCTTTCCACCAGGGAGTCATTTACAAATTTTTTATAGTGCATTTTTAAAATGCTACCGGCTCTTGTTTTAGTCGTGTCGTCGGAATGGCCCGGGTGGATATACAATATCAAACCACTTTTGGTCTTATAACCTTTGGTTTTATTACAACTGGAAACAAAAAAGAACAATAGTGGGAGTAGCAAAAATGCATAGAAATACTTAGTGTAAGAATACAAACATTTAACGGTTTTCATCAAATTTGATTTTCAACGTATTAAAAATTTGAACAGCAACAAATTTATTAAGTTTCTTATTTATATCAAATAATTTGTATTAACGACCTGAAATTTTATTCTTTTAACTCTAAATTGAATACAGGTTGAGGTAGTGTTAGATCGAAATGTTCGCTATGTTATAGTAATCATGCTCACCTGTGGCCTGTTGTTGGCATGCATCTGAAAAAAGAATTGTATCTGGCCAAATCCATCGTACTTTCTCTATCTATACCCGCTTTTTACCTACACTGAGTAGCTACCGAAAGTACGTGCGCGCGATACCCTCTGAAAATGTTCCAATGGGACAAACCAAAGGTGAAAACATATAGGTACGCAACAAGAGATAAATTGGGTAATATTTAATCAGAACTAGACGGTTAAATAAATAATGTGTGCCAAGGTTAGACTTGCAGCAGGAAGGCTTTCGTGGTTTTTAATCTATAGTACAATAGTGACTTTAATTTAGTTAGATTGGAAATACAATTTAAATTTCACCCGGAAGGGTGGAAAAAGGCCATTTAAAGTTAGGTTAATTTGTCAATTAACGATTAGGAAATGAATTATATCTATTATTCTTTATTAATGGTTTTACCATTTTTTATACCCATAGAGCTCCCGGAATATATAAAAATAGGAAACGAAAGAACGGTTGAGATAGGTGGAGATCTTGCCAATGGAAGGCAGATGAATGATTTATCCTGGGCATGGAATTCTAGTAATGCCTGTTTTCCTGCCATCCGACAAGAAAAGTTTTCTGGAAATCATGTATTGTATTATACGGACTTACCAAGTTATTCGGAAATGGAAATAACACTTATCCCTAATGATAGGACATCAAATATGAGCCTATATGCCTATGAAGTAGGTAAGGTGACACCACAAAATACGGTTCCAAGCCTTACACAATGCATTCGTTGTGAATCTGATTTTAAGTGGGAATTTAAAAGGCGCGGCAAAACTCAGGACCATACGAGAAAGGTGCGAAACATTGTGGCGCTTAAAAACCCCTACCAGGTAGTGATTGGTGTAGCAGGAGCAGAAAAGCTGACAAATGGTGGGTACAAATTAAAAATAGAGATTAAAAAAAGGTGATTCCTAATTTGTTGGAATTTCACGGATACAATGGTTGCTACCTAAGTTCGAATGTAGGGTTTTGATCACTGGTGAATCAGTTGGTTTGAATATAAAGGGTGAATGCAAATCCCCTTGCGGATGAAGATCGCTGTTTTCAAGTGGAAAATCAGTACAGCTTAATAGCTTCGGTCACAGCGTTAAGTCTTTAGTGACACCCTTTTCTTTATATCGAATAGCTTCAGGAAGACGCCATGGATAATGGGCTTTCACTATACATGAAATTATAACTCTTGGTCTAATACCGGTGTAATGGAATCGTCCCTGCGTTTCATAGACATTGATATCTAACTTTTTGGTTGTACTCGCAGGTATCCTATTTTCTGGCGATACACATAAATATTAATTGGGGGGAAAGGGTAGGGAATTCGGATAGAATGAAAAAATTAAAAGGATTGGGAAGTAGTATTGACTCCAGATGATTTGGTACAAATCCACTACCATTATTATGCCCGGCTTGTTCTGCCGCCCACTCAATTATTCCTGAGCAGGTAAAGCTACTATTAGTACCTTTTTGGGATTTGGGAGATAACACGCGATCAAAATTTTGATAATGGAAGTCTAATGGCTTGTAATGAGCTGCTGAAAGTGATTGCATAGCACTGAGCATAGAAAATGCTAAACTATCAGGGATACGTACGGAGTTGAAACTTTTAACCCGAGTGCTGGAATTAATTCGGGAATTGTATGCAAAAGTGGCCGGATTGTGTTGGGATTGTAATCCGCTTATGTTAGTTATTCTGATTGAATCTCTATGGTTAGCGGAAAGGTATATGCCTCTCCCGTATCCAGGGTGGACTTCGTATACAGAATCGTTAATAGCCAGGGCGATGTGGTCGTAACCAGGCACTTCATCATTGACAAAAGGCAAGTAAGAAGATTCATTATTGTCAATTACTTCTCTAAACAGAATGGCGGAATGGTGAACATTACCATGTAAGTTTTCCTGAAGGAAGTCTAATTCACTTAAGGAGTGGATTTTTAATGCAGAGAAAAAGACTGTCAACTGAATGAGGTATATCCCGACCATAAAAAAAAGGCCTTGTATTAAAAAATGTATATAAGGCCTTTTCATTTGTATTTGAACTTTATTATGGATATAAATATTCAGCCGCATCTGTCACGATGTCGGTACTGGGATCTGAACCAGGTCCACAGCAAATACCTGTACATCTAAGGAATTCCCCGTTGATGATAACGGCAGCACAAGGCTGGGAACTGCAATCGGATGAACTTCTACATACAACCATTACTCCTGGGTATTTGGGCTTTTTCTTTTTCTTTTTTGCCTCAGCAGTGTATTCTTTATAGGTGCTTCCAAATAACTTAAATTGAGCTTCTTTGTTTTTGCTGATAAAAGATTTAAGATCTTTTTGAGTCCCGCTCTTTTCATGCAGGATCACAAAAGCAATGTTTTCAATATCATAAAAGCTCCATCCTTTAGCGGGATATACTGTATTTCCTTTTTTTATGCCCCATTCTCCGATACTTCCTTCACAGCCCTTTACCGCTTTTAATTTGGTTACTTGCTGGCAATAACCCGTCATTCCAATGAATAATAATATTACTGGTAATAAAACTTGATACAATTTCATTTTTCTCTGATTAAAATTTGAATAATAGCTGTGAAGTTACAGTCAGATTCTACATGCATTTTCACCCAAAAAGGTGATTTTAAAAAAGGGGATGCGAAAGGTCAATGGAATAGCAATTTTTTTGAAAGGAATGAAAGGTCTGAGAAGATGTGCTATTAGCGAACAAAATAGGTTGCGATGATTGAAGAAATAAGTATTAGTTGTTCATTAATTCCCGTATGCGAACTATCGTTCCTGAACGCGAATGAGTTTCCAGTTTTTCATATAAATTTTTCACATGGGATTTTATAGTGTTAATACTTACATAGTGCTTAGTTGCCATTTGTTTATTCGTTTTCCCTTCAAAAATATCCTCGAGGATATCAAACTCTTTTGAAGTGATTTTGAGGAAAATCTGGTCATTTATTGTTCTTAAGCAAAGATTCTGGGGACGTTGGTTTTGGCCGTGGTTGTACAGGGCTATTTCAATGGAACAAAACAAATCGTCTTCTTCAAATGGCTTGAGAATATATCCCATTGGACGTGTCACTTTGGCTTGATTTACTATGTTTTTACCAGAATATGATGTCAAATACAAGAAAGGTATTCCATAATGGGAATTGATGGTATTAGCGATGTCAAAACCGTCCATATTATTCCCCAGGTTAATATCGAGTAATGCCAGGTCAAAATCATGGTTTTTTAGGGCGTTCAATGCCTCTGTCTTGGTTTTTGCAATTGTAGATACTTTGTAGTCTACATTGGTTAGATATTCTTCAATATCAGTGGCTATTAAAGGTTCATCTTCTACTACTAAAACATTTATTCGAGACATTATTCAAAGATTTTAGGATTAGGGATATCAATGGTTATTTCTGTGCCTGAGGCTGAGCTATTAATTTTCACACAGGCATTTAGTTTATCAGAAAGTGAGTAAATCAGACGAAACCCGAGACTTTGTGCGGTTTTAGCGTCGAAATCCGGGGGTAATCCTTTTCCGGTATCCATTACATTCATTATGAGGTGACCGTTATCGTTCTCCATTTTAATTGTGATCGTACCTTTATCCTGGTCTTTAAATGCATATTTCAGAGCATTGGTAATAATTTCATTAAGGATCAGGCCAATGGGAATAAGTGTATCTACGTCCAATTTTATCGGTGCCACCATTGTGTCAATAGTAATGATTTTATCATCTGAAGAGTAATTTTTTACCAGGCTATTACTTAATTTCGTCACATATTCGTGGAGATCTACACCTATTAAGTCCTCATCCTGATAGAGGTTTTGATGGATTAATGCCATTGATTTGATGCGATTTCGCCCTACTTGAATTGCCTCTTTTGCTTTTGGGTTGTCAATCTTTCTGCTTTGGAGACTCAATAATGAAGAAATAATTTGTAAATTATTCTTTACGCGGTGGTGTATTTCTTTAAGAAGTATTTCTTTTTCATCAAGAGACCGGGTTATTTGCTCATTTTTAAAAGATAGCGTTTTATTGGCTTTTTTTCGCAATTGGAATAGATAATATAACAAAAATGCTATGATAGATATAGCAACCATCCCGGCAATTAATACTCGCTTTACTCTTTGGTATTCTTGTTCTTGAATGTCAGATTCTAGTTTGATAAGGTACTGTTCCCTGTCAAAATTATATTGCATCTCTAGCTGAGTGAGCTGTTTGATGTTTTCGGCATTGAAAATAGAATCTTTCAGCGAAACGTGGTTCTCATAAAAGTAGAGAGCTTTTTGGTAATTACCCAGTGATTTATTGGCTTGATACAAACAAAAACAGGTCTGGGAATACATATCAAGTGCGTCGTTTAGTTTTTGTACCCCGGATAGGGCCGTTTCACAATCTTCTTTCGCTTTTTGAAATTCCTGCATGGTAAGAAAAAGTTCTCCTCTTCGCAGTGTGGCTTCTACCTGGCCTTTAAAGTAATTTCCCTGTTTGTACAATTGTTGGGCAATTTCGTACTGTTCGATTGCCTTGTTATATTGGTTTTTCCGGTTGTAAATTATGCCCAGATTTAATTCGGCCGAAGCAATATACCTGGGAGGGAGTTGTGCATTTTGTTTTAATTCCTTGCTTTGGGAGATAGATTCAAATGCTTCGTCCAATTTTCCAAGGTCTATTTGTAGGTCCCCAATATTGCCCAGAATAATTCCGGCATTACCTTTTTCCCCCATTTCAAGTAGGGTGGAATAGGCTTTTGAATAATATTGTACAGCTAACTCCTCTTCTCCCATATCATTGTACAAATTTCCAATTCCATTGTTGATAGTACTCATTTGCCCATCTCGTTTGAATAACTCCATTGAGGAAAGTGATACAGTATCAATGTCTTCAAGGATTTTTAAACCGCTAAGAAGCTTTTCCAATGCTTCTGACATAAGTCCTTTCTGTTTAAAGATATGGCTGGCAGATGATTGTATATGCGCTTTTAAAAATGGAAAATTATCAATATTAGGAAAATTTAACGCCATGTTGTAGCGAGCCTCAGCGCTATCCATCATAGAGGCGTACATAAAATAGTTACCATAGCTATAGTTTGTTTCGGCCAACAAATGTTCGTCATTGATTTTAGCAGATAAATTATATGCTCTGTCAATAAGTATTTTTGCGGACGGATGGTACCTATAAGTTCTTCCGGCATAAGATAACAGTTGCCGAACTTTTGAAGAGTCATTGTCCAGTGTATCTATTGACTTCAATGAAGAATAGATCATACTATCCGTATGGGCTTCCTGGGCTTGGGTTGCTCCCAGACATAGACAACTAATAGTGCAAACGGTGAATATATTGTTACGCAATCCTGAAAGAAATAGTGCTATTTTGATCCCACAATTCAATGAGTAATTTTTTCGGCGCCATTAAATTTACAATATATAATTCTTTTATTCTCTGTCTTTCACCCAAAAGGGTGAATTATGGATTGGTATAAGCTATTGGTTTTTTAGAAGTTCAAGTCATGGTTTTTCAAATTCTACCTTTTGGGGTGATAAAATGTCTTTTGAGTGGGAATAGCTTTGTCTCAATTCCTTAATAAACTAAATTAAAAATACTATGAAAATCAAAATGGGTCTTGTGCTGATCTTATTTGTAAGTTATTCTCAGTTTTGTTTTTCTCAAAGTGGAGAATGGACATATTACAATAGCACCTATTATAAAGGATACCATAAAACGTATCAAAAAGGGGATCATAAACCATCACATTCATGGAAATGGAGTTCGTGGAAAACAAGTTGCTGCACTCAATTTTATTATTACACAAAAAATGGAAAAATAGAAGACAAAATATTATGTGGGGATGTCAGGGATTTCTATTCAGAATTGAAAAAATGGAAGGACTTAAAATACGGGTATCGACAGGGTTGGAAAAATATTCAAAAAGTGGTACATCAGTGTAAGGATAACCACCATGGGAATGAAAAATATGCTTCCGGAGGAAATAGAAAATACCAGTTTCAGCATAAAAATGACTATTCAAAAGATAAAAGCAACAATAAGACCTATGGAAAAGGTAGGAGTGATAATAAAGATGGATATAATAATAAAGCTTGGTATAAATATTATGGGAAAGGTAATGTGATATTTACCAAAGAGTATAATTATGAGGGAAGTTACAAAGCAAAGCCAAACGGTAGTTTTGATTATAGAAGACTGGGATTTTATCCGCAGTCAATTATAGTTAGTCGTTCTGGAAGATACGTTGTGGTAAATTACAGGGACCAATATCGCCGGGAAAAAAGTTTCGTTGTGAAAAACGATATTCCTGATTTGAAATCTTATATGACAAAAAACCTCAAACTGGGATCAGAATATAAATATGAGCCTTACAAGGCGATTACAAAAGTGACTGTTATGCAAAACTAGATCGGTATTAGCATATTGAAATGATTCTATTACAGGAAGTATAATTATTATCACATATTACATGTAAGACCTATAAATATTGGCTACGATTGATGGGAAGTAATTCACTTTCCATCAACTTTGGAAGAATTTGTCGACTGACGATCCCAAAGATTTTCAAATTTGAGGATAAATGAAAGTTATGACACAGCGCATCCGGTAGCTATTGTTCCATTTGGAAACACTTTCTGACGGCACAAAATGCTATTATCCAAAAAAAAAGGGGATGATTAAATGGTAACCAACTGCTTGATGTCCTGTAGTCAATATTTTACCATTCTGTATTTCATGCGGGCATTATGGTCTTTTCGCTGGTAAGGGCACCGTAGCGGTTACCTTCGACCTTTGGTGTAAAGAAGGTTGAATGCCTTTGTGAAAAACTGGGTGTATTTTTGAATTAAATTTAAACTCAATCTTCTGGTATTTTTTGGTAGGTTATGGTATTTTAGTCGATACTTTTTTAAACTATCTACATAACCAAAGAATGGATACCAGAAGATCATTTCTCAAAAAATCTGCTTTATTATCAGGGTCTGCAGCACTTTCAGGTGTTTTGCCACCCGCTATCCAAAAAGCATTATCGATTAACCCCTCCAAAGGTAGTTCTTATCTGGATGCAGAGCACATAGTAGTGTTAATGCAGGAAAACAGGTCTTTTGACCATGCTTTTGGATGTCTCAAAGGCGTTCGGGGATTTAATGATCCAAGAGCCATCAGGTTACCGAATAAGAACCGGGTTTGGCTTCAAACTAATTCAAAGGGTCATACCTACGCTCCCTTTCGTCTGGATTTAAAAAATACAAAATCTACATGGATGAGTTCATTGCCCCATAGTTGGGAAAATATGGTAGATGCTCGTAATGAGGGTAAATACGATAAATGGTTGGAGGCAAAAAAATCCGGAAATAAAGAGTATTCTGACATGCCTCTTACTCTGGGGTATTATAATCGTGAAGATTTACCCTTTTATTACGCCCTTGCAGATGCATTTACTGTTTGCGATCATAATTTTTGTTCTTCCCTTACGGGTACCACAGCGAATAGGCACTTTTTGTGGACTGGGACGATACGGGAAAAACAGGATCCGGATTCCAAAGCGAATGTTCATAATTCAGACGTTACCTACAATAGATGGGCTAGTTGGAAAACGTTCCCCGAACGGTTGGAAGAAAATGATATTTCATGGAGAATTTACCAGAATGAGCTCAGTTTGCCAATGGGGTTTGAAGGAGAGGAAGAAGCCTGGTTAGCTAATTTTACAGATAACAACATGGAGTGGTTTTCTCAGTATCACGTTATGTTTTCTGAAGGTTTTCATGCATACCTGGATCAATTGTTGGAATCTCTTCCTAAGGAAATAAAAGAATTAAAAGACCGAATACAAAATCTATCTCCCACAAGTGGAAAATACAAAGAATGGCAGCAAGAAATTGAAGAAAGAGAACAAACATTAGCAGAGGCAAAAGAGAATAAAATTAAGTATCATCCTTCAAAATTTAAGGGGCTGCCAAAGTTTGAACAGAATTTACATAAGAAAGCTTTTACCACAAACCAGGAAGATCCTTTTTATCATACAATAGAATCCTTTACGTACAATGATAATGGAATTGATCGTGAAATGAAATTGCCAAAAGGGGATGTCTTTCACCAGTTCAGATCTGATGTTGAAAAAGGAAATCTTCCTGAGGTCTCCTGGTTGTGTGCCCCTAAGAATTTTTCAGACCATCCAAGTGCTCCGTGGTATGGAGCTTGGTACATCTCAGAAGTAATGGATATTTTAACTAAAAATCCGGAGGTATGGAAAAAAACTATTTTTATCGTTACCTATGACGAAAACGATGGTTATTTTGACCATGTACCTCCCTTTGTGCCCCCACATCCCTCAGGTAAGAACACAGGTAAAATCAGTCATAATATTCATACCGGAATTGACTTTGCCAATGAAAAAGACGAGGTGGAAAGACACAATGGGGATCGTACAAAAGCGCGTTTTGGACCGGTAGGACTGGGATTTCGCGTCCCTCTTTTAGTGGTTTCCCCATGGAGTCGCGGTGGATATGTGAATTCCCAGGTTTGTGATCATACATCTATTTTGCAATTAATGGAAAATGTAATGAGTTACAAGAAGGGGAAAAAAGTCCGTGAAGATAATATCAGTGAATGGAGACGAATGATTTGTGGAGACCTTTCTTCTGCCTTCAGACCGTATAATGGTGAAAAAATTTCCCTTCCGGAATCTACGAATCGGGAAGAATTTGTTCAAACCATACACCGGGCTCAGTTCAGGGATCTGCCGGATGGTTTTGTTGAATTGAGTGACAGGGAAATAGCGCAAATAAATGAAGATCCGAATTCATCAAATAGAATGCCTAGGCAAGAAAAGGGAATTAAAAACAGTAATGTCCTGCCTTATGAACTCTATGTAAACGGGGGACTTAGTCCTGATAATGAGTTTTTCGAACTTCGATTAAAATCAGGCGATAAAGTTTTTGGTGATAAGAGTTCGGGCGCTCCTTTTACAGTATACGCTCCGGGTAGTTATTTAAATGAAGAATCCGGAAATTTTGAGTCTGTGAAAGTTTGGAATTATGCAGTAGACGCCGGAGACGAATTGAACGACCAATTTGCATTAAATCATTTTGAGAATGGGATATATCATTTGGAAGTATACGGCCCCAATGGATTTTTTAGATCGTTTAATGGGAGTACAAAAGATCCTAATCTCGCTATTGAATGTAGTTATAAAGTAAAAAGTAATTCAAAGAAAGAGACTACCGGAATGTTGGAATTGACATTTATTTCAGGTGGAAATACACAGCCATTTGAAATAAGTATAGAAGATCAATCTTACGGGCAATCTTCTCGTGTGTTTCAATTAGGGGGACATAAAGGAGAAAGGGAAATCGTTCAAATTAATGTGGATGATAATTATGGGTGGTATGATTTTGAGTTAAAAGTAACAGGATCTAAAGAATTTTGTTACAGGTATGCAGGAAAAGTAGAAACCGGTAAGGCCCAAAAAACAGACCCTTTAATGGGAGGAATGGCCTAATTTGGAATCAATTATAAAATACTTTATATTTCAATGGTCTTAATCTTTCAGACTGATTCCGGTAAATCAAAGTAATTAGGATTAGGTTTACTTGATAATAGGAAAGTGGAGAATGACCAGAGGATTCATTTGAACTTTAGTAGGAAGTGATTACTGCTTTTCTGTGGCAAAGAATGAATGAAATACCGGTACCTTGAAGAGGGAAGCTGAAATCACCAATGTTTATCCTTTTACAGTTACTGGATCAATTCACTTAGACGGGGGCCGAATATAAACCTCGTGTGACGCATAGGAACTTGTCAGGGTAAATCTTGTATTTGCTATTTCTTATCCTTTAGAAAGGGCATTATATTGGATTAACATTTTTATTCTTTTTTCAGAAATCGATAAAATCGCTTTTATTACTTACTTTCGAATCATGGCGAAAATTGGTAATATATTGCGAATTTTTATTGTATTGTTGGTTGTGCTTTCCACTGAAGTTCAAGGATATGTGCAAGGGGTACAGGTCGACTCTGTCTACTTTGACAAAAAGCTAAGGAAACTGGATAGTCTGACGCGGATAGACTTTACCCGTGCGCTGGAACTTGGAAAAGAAATTGTATCGGAGGCTGGAGAAAATGGTCTGGAAGAAATAGAGATTCGCGCGAAAATAGGTCTTGCCCGAATTTATGTGATAAAAGGAGAGTTGGATTCCGCCAAAATACTTCAAAGGGAAGCCTTCCTGGGAATTGATACTTTAAACGATTTGAGGGAATATGCGGATTACCTGGATTTGCAGGGAAATATTAACACAATGACAGGACAGACCGGACTTGCATTGGAAAATTACCAAAAGGCTTATACGATAAATAAATCACTGGAAAGGAAAGCGCCGATCGTTAAAGAACTGGCCAATATTGCCGCCGTTCTTATGCACCAGGAAGAATATGAAAGGTCAATACCTTATATTGAAGAAGCGACAAAATTGGCGTTTGATCAGGGACAATGGGGAAACTATGCCAGCTTGCTTGTTAACCATGCGATTTCTTTAAAACACATGCAGGATACTTCTGCTGCATACCAGAAGTTGAAAGCAGCCGAAAAATATGTAGAAAACACCAATATCCATTTGAAATATGCCTTCCACGCCAATATGGTAGACTTTAGTGGAATTTACAACAGGCCTGGAGATATGTTAATCCATGCCCGGGAAATGTTGGAAATAGCTGAGTTAATGAAGTCGCAGGAAAAAATAGCCTATTCGTATAGCGGTTTTAGTAAATATTATTCTATGATTGGTAATTATGGACTTTCTGAAAATTACCTGGTTAAAGCCATTGATATTTATGAAGAGGTAGAAGAAAAAAATAGATTAGTTAACCTGTATGAATCAGCCGCTGAGCTGTACAGCAAAATTGGTGAATATCAAAAAGCATTTGGCTTTCAGGGAAAAGGATATTCCTTGAAACAGGAAATACAGAATGAAAATACTAAAAACCGGATACTGGAACTGGAAACCAACTTTGAATTGCAGCGCCAGAAGGCTCTTAACCTGGAGAAGGAATTGGAATTATCCAATACAAGAAATGAATTGGAGTCCAGGACAAACTGGTTGTATCTTAGTTTAGGAGGGTTCTTGATATCTCTGGTTATCGGAGGACTGATTATTAGTAACTACAGGAGGAAAAAAGCATTACAAGACCGTGTTTTACAGCAAAAAGAAGCAGAACAAAAGGTATTGCTTTTGCAGGAGTACAGCGCAGGCGAGGAAAAAGAACGGATGCGAATTTCCAGGGAGTTACACGATAACATTGGTGGATTACTAGCAGCTGCCAAATTGCATATTTCCGCGATGGGTACCGATACTGAAAACGGAATAATAGAACCGTATGGAAAAATTTCGGAGATCGTAGAAAAAGCACACCAGGAAGCAAGGACAATAAGCCACAGATTGGCTCCGATCAAATTGGAACAATCCGGGTTGGATGGTGCTTTAGCGTATTTTTGTAACCTCGTTAGTCAAAAAGATCAAATAGAAATCATTTTTGAAAGCAGTGGGAATATAGATGCTTTGGATAGTTCGGATGCCCTCGTTATATACAGGGCGGTTCAGGAATTGGTCATAAATGCTATAAAACACGCAGAATGTGATGAGATCCTCGTCCAGGTATTTAGGCATGGCAGCGATTGTGAAGTAATTGTGGAAGATAATGGAAAGGGGTTTGATATAAAAGGTGTCCGGACACAAGGGATTGGCCTGCAAAACATAGAAAACCAGATATCTCTATTAAATGGAATAGTGAATATTGACGCTGATGAAGGACTGGGTACAACAATTTCATTATTTTGTCCCGGGTTATTTAAGGAAGAATTATGATACGGATTACTGCATTGGACGATCATCCTTTTATCCTGGAAGGGTACCAGGCTATTTTGCATGGGAATGAGAAAATGGTATGGTGTGGTGGATTTACCTCCGGGGAAGATCTTCTTGATCACCTGAAAGAAGAATCTTGTGATGTAATTCTCATGGATATCCATTTGGGAGGTGAAAAAGATGGAGTCTACTGGTGTAAAAATTTACGTCGATCATTTCCCGAAATGGGGATATTGGGAATATCAACGTTTGATGAATTTGGGATTGTAAAGACCTTCCTGGCTGCAGGAGGAAATGGTTTTATTCTGAAATCTGCTGGTAAGAAAGTTTTTGAGGAAGCCATTTTATCTGTTTATCAGGGTAAGGAATATATACAGGAAAAATTGAAGGAGTCGCTATTGGCCCAATCCCTGAAAAATAAACCATCTAATGAATATAAACCCAGACTTAGCAGGAGGGAGACGGAAATATTAAAACTGATTGTAGCTGAAATGACTACTCAGGAAATAGCTACGGAGCTTAATCTTAGCACCCATACCGTAGAATCCCACCGTGGAAACCTGATCGCCAAATTAGGGGTGAAAAATGTAGCAGGACTGGTGCGGGAAGCTTACCGCAAAGATTTGCTGTAATGATATACATATATTTTCTTTTAGAAATAGAAGTTGTTTAACTTTTCAAAGCTATGGAGTACAGGATATTGTTAAAAATTTCATGTTGGATATTGGTTTTTTTACCTGGTTATATGCAGTCGCAGGAGCTTGTAAAGCCCGGGCCAAACGTATTACTCATTCTCGTCGATGATTTGCGCCCGGCATTGGGATGTTACGGGGATGGCACTGCAATATCTCCCAATATCAATGCACTGGCTTCTGAAAGCATGCGCTTTGACCGGGGGTATGCCAATCAATCCGTATGTGCACCATCGAGGATTAACCTAATGCTGGGGAGTCGATCAACTTCCACAGGCATTTATGGATTCGGTAAGGATTTCAGGGACTACTATCCGGATGCTGTTACCCTTCCAGAGTACTTCAAAAAAAGTGGATATCATTCTGAGTCTATGGGCAAGGTATTTCACATTGGTCACGGTACTTACAATGACGGACAATCGTGGAGTGTCCCACACCATTCGGATAAAGTGATCGAATATAAAAATCCGGAAAGTACAGGTGGGGAGTTGACCCGGGAAGAAGCGCTTTTTAATAATGAAAGTTGGGAGTTCGCCAGATCTTTGCCCAAAGGGGCAGCCTGGGAGTCACCCGATGTGGATGACGAAGACTACGCAGACGGACGAACTGCTGAATATGCTATTGGAAGATTACGTGTATTGGGGAAAAAGGACAAACCTTTTTTTATGGCTGTGGGTTTTGCCAGACCTCATTTACCGTTTTCAGTACCGAAGAAATATTGGGACCTATATGATGCGGATCACCTTCCTATGCCGGCTTTTGAGAAACCTCCTGAGGGGGCACCGGGCTATGCAGTCAAACGCGACGGGGAGATCGTTCAGTACAAACCCATTCCGCAGTCTTCTGATTCAGACCCTTTTCCAGAGGAAATAAAGCGAAATTTGATTCACGGCTATTACGCAGGAATTAGTTATGTAGATGTCCAGATCGGAAAAGTAATGAAGGAATTGGAGCGCCTGGGTCTGGATGAAAATACGATTGTCGTTCTTTGGGGGGATCATGGGTTTCACCTCGGCGAAATGGGTATATGGACCAAACATGTCAATTATGAGGCGGCGAATCGAATACCGCTTTTAATAAAGGTTCCGGAAGCAATACTGAAAGATTTCAAAGCAGGGGAAAATACGGATCAGTTTGCCGAGACCGTGGATATCTATCCCACTTTGACAGAATTGGCCGGATTAGAAGAAGTGGACATAACCCAACCTTTTGACGGGAAGAGCCTGGTGCCTGCCCTGGTGAATCCACTTGACGGTGACCGGGATCATGCCTATCACTGCTATCCGCGTGGTGGTCGAATGGGGCGCGCCATTCGCACCGAAAGATATCGACTGGTAGAGTGGAAGAAGATTGGTGAGGCTTCGGAGACGGCCGAAATGGAACTTTATGACTATAAAGACAGCGAGGTAGAGAAAAGGAATATTTCGGATGAAAATCCGGAAGTGGTGGCAAGGTTACGCGCTATATTGAATCAATATCCGGAGGCGCTTACAGGACGATGAAAGGTAATGAAGAGCTACAATGTCTAAGCTTATGTCAGTAGCTTGTAGTTATTACATTACATATTCCTCCATCACACCTGATGATACGAATCATGTGCGATTTTATGGTATTCATCGCGGTACTGCCGGGGTTGTTGTCCGGTAACTTTCTTGAATTGCTTGTTGAAATTGGAAGGGGTATGGAAACCACTTTCATACCCCACCCGGTCGATGTTCATCTCGCCTTCTTTGAGGAGTTTGCAGGCGTGTTCTATTCTTATTTCTTTGAGAAAGTCCGAGAAGGACTTATTTAATCGCGATTTAAAGTAACGGCTAAAGGAAGTTTTGGTCATGCAGGCGATATCGGCTACTTCTTCCAGCTTTATTTTTTCGTGAAAATGATCCATTACGAATTCATATACTTTATTCATTCGTTGGGTTTCGATTTCTGTATTATAGGATATGGAGTGGGTTTGTGTAATAATGTGACATTCATCGGACTCAGCTAGCGTATTTAATATTTTGAGCAGTTGAATAATGCTTTCCGTACCTTTGAGTGAAAGTAATTCAACCATTAACCGACACACCTTTTTCTTGGTTCTTCCGGTTATCTCTAATCCTTGTTGGGAATGTTTAAGTAGATGTTTAATCCCTTCAAATTCTTCTTTTGTCTGAATAGTCCTGCCGAGAAAATTATCCTGAAAATATAGGACAATTACTGTAGTGCTCAATGTACTGTTTTTTTCGAAATAAGCCTTATGGCTTCTCCAGACATGGGGTAGGTTGGGACCTAATAATACCAGGTCATTGGCCTTGAAGGGTTTTACATTATCTCCTACAAAACGGTTTCCTTCCCCCTGTACCACGTATGATATTTGAAATTCGGGGTGAAGGTGGAAAATAGGATCAAAATGAGGAGCGTGTATTTCTTTGATGAGAAACGATTTTGAGTCCGGAATAAGGGCCTTGGGTATGACATGTCGTTGTTTCATTCGTATTAATTTCAAATATGGTGTTCTTAAATAGGTATAATATTATCAAAAATTAAATAAAAAAAATTTATTATGGATATAATATGACTACAATGTGATAAAATAAGGCAGAATTATCAATTTGCAGTACATTACCTTTGCTTCTACAGCTTACTATAAATCTGATTTATAAAAATTATATAATTCACTGGGACTTTTCTTTTTGACTCTTTAAAAAAGAAGTCAGGGTGATGACATTGAAATTTTAATTAACATAAAAAACCAATGGAATATGGTACTTACAATGCTGCGATGCGTTTGTGTCGCCACGATTCTTATTTTCCTGACCAATTTGGTTGGGGCTACAGTTTTGACTTTGGAAGGGTTTGGTAGGAATACGCTACCTATGGAAGTAGATATATCTGGTAGCGTTTTAGATAAAGAAGGAAATCCCCTGGTGGGGGTAAATGTTTTGGTAAAAGATACAGAGAAAGGAGCAGTAACTGATTTTGATGGGAACTTCACAATAGAGAATGTAGCAGAAGACGCTATTTTGGTGTTTTCCTATGTAGGTTATGAACCACAAGAAATCCAGGTCGAAGGCAGAACTGAGGTTTCTGTCGTCTTGACCGAGGATTCTGAAACGTTGGAGGAAGTAGTGGTGATAGGGTATGGGACGGCTAAAAAAGAATCTTTAACAGGTGCTATAACTACCTTAAATTCGGATAATATCCAACGGTCTGTAGCTTCGACTACTTCCGGTGCTTTGGTAGGGAAGATAGCCGGATTAAATTCCCGGCAAACTGATGGGAGGCCAGGGGCATCCACTGCACTTCAGATTAGGAATATGGGGAATCCTTTATTCGTAATTGACGGAATACAAAAGGATGCCGGCCAGTTTAATAATCTGGATTTTAATGATATCGAGTCTATTTCTGTATTGAAAGATGCTTCTGCAGCGATATATGGTGTTCGCGCAGCCAATGGAGTGGTGGTAGTCACTACAAAAAAAGGAAGACAAAACACTAAAAATACAATTAGTGTGACCAGTAAATATGGCTTCCAAAACCTATCTACTTTTCCGAAGCCGGCAGACGCAGCTACCTATGTGGAAAAATATATACAATCGGAAACCATTCAAGGGGTCGGTAATTACAAATATTCCCGTGAAGATCTCGAGAAATGGCGACAGGGAACAGAGCAAGGCTATAGGCCATTTAACTGGTATGATTTTGTATGGGAGGCAGCTCCACAGTATTATCTCAACGTCAACGCGTCGGGTGGATCGGATAAAATCAACTATTACTTCAGTGCCGGACATCTCAACCAGGATGCCATGATCGTAAATTATGGGGGATTTAACCGGACCAACGTGCAAATGAATATAGAATCTCAGGTCTCTGACCGTTTGAAATTAGGAGCCGGCCTTAATGGCCGGGTGGAGAAGCGGGTGAATCCAGGTGTGCCTGGAGGGGATGATTATTGGTTGCCCCGCTTCGCTACATACCGAAATCTGCCTACCGTACGGCCTTTCGCCAATGATAATCCCGATTATCCTACCTTGACTTCTACGGACCCGGGAACGAATTTTGCCTGGTTAACCTATGATTTATCCGGCAAGTGGCAGGAAACCTGGCGGGTTGGTCAATTGAATTTTGATGCGGAATACGAGCTGTTAGACGGACTTAAAATTTCAGCTTTGATGGGATATTACTATGCAGCCCAGCGCCTGGACAATCACGAATATACTTATAAGTTATACGGTTATGATGAAGACTCTGATACGTATCCCGTTATTTTTGAGAATAACAATCCATGGCGTGAGCGGAGAGTCGGCCATGTAGAAGAGGTGACCTCTAATGTCAGGTTGACCTATAACAAGGTAATTGACAACCACACGCTTTCGCTTCTGGGGGGAGTGGAAACCATTACACGAGATGAACCCACTACCTGGATACATTCTATTCCAACAGCCAATGCGTTGAATTTGATCGATTATGAAACAGCGGATACCTATGATGATGTAGGGGATAATACGCAAGCCCGGCTTGGGTACATGGGGAGGATCAACTATGATTATGGTAATAAATATCTTTTAGAATTGGCGGCACGCTACGACGGATCCTGGAAATTTCCCCCCAGTGACCGTTGGGGATTTTTCCCATCGGTATCACTTGGATGGAGAATTTCTGAAGAAAATTTCTGGGAAAATGGCGGATTGGCAGAGGTTGTTGATGACCTTAAGGTAAGAGGTTCTTACGGCATTTTAGGAGATGATGATTTGGGGGATAGTTATGCTCCGTTTGATTATTTAAGCGGTTACAATTATAAATCAGGCGGATCTGTAATTAATGGAGAATATACGATCGGAACAGCTCCAAGGGGATTACCCGTTACCACTTTATCGTGGATAGAAGCGGAAATGTTGGATGTAGGTGTGGATATGAGCTTTTTGGATTACAGGTTAACCGCTACAATAGATTTTTTTAGAAGAATTCGAACAGGCTTGCCGGCTTCCAGGTATGATGTATTGTTGCCTTCCGAGGTCGGGTTTAGTCTGCCACTGGAAAACCTGAATTCAGATGTGCATATAGGGTATGATGCATCCATTAACTGGCGTGAGACCAGAGGGGAGTTGAATTATTCTATAGGGGGTAATATTACCTATTCCCGTTTTTATGACTGGGATCGCTATAAACCCAGGTTTAGCAATTCCTGGGACGAATACCGCGGTTCATTAGAGCGGAGATACGGTTATCTCAATTGGGGGTTGGAAACCGATGGACAATTTACGAGTTGGGAAGAAATTGCTTCATGGCCAATTGATAATGATCGGCAAGGTAACAAGACGCTTCGTCCCGGTGATATCAAATATGTCGATCAAAATGGGGATGGCGTAATAAACGGATTGGATGAACGTCCGATTGGTTACCGTCAAAATTCGACACCGGTCCTCAATTTTGGATTGAATGTTAGCTTTTTATGGAAAGGGATCGATTTGGCATTTGACCTGACAGGCGGGGCCATGTACTCCTGGTATCAGAACTGGGAGCAGCGAAACCCTTTCCATGACGGTGGGAATAATCCCCAGTATTACTTGGATGATGCATGGGGTTTGTCGGATATCTTTGATGCGGAAAGTGAATTGGTCCCCGGTAAATATCCTACCCCATTGATAGGGAACAGTGGGCATAGTAATTACTGGAATAGTGATTTTTGGAAGCACAATGTCAGATATATCAAATTGCGCAACCTGGCTTTGGGATATTCGCTTCCCGATCAATTATTGTCGCAATGGTCGATTACCAGTGTCCGTATTTCTTTTTCAGGCCAGAATTTATGGACTTTGACCAATCTCATTGGGATTGACCCGGAAGGCGATGCCGACAATGGATTGGGATATCCTACCATGACGATATACAATTTTGGTTTAAACCTAAAATTTTAATAACCATGAAAAACTACATATATATTATTTTGCCAATATTGGTTGTTTTGTTTGGTGGCTGTTCTGATATACTTGAACAGGAACCGGATCAGATCCTTACAGGTAACCAGGTCTTTAGCGATGAAGTAATTATACAATCTGTGCTGGCCAACTATTATGGCAGAGTAACCTGGGGACAGCATACTAATGATTCTTATTCTTATACGGTACTGGATGAAGCTGGAAAATGCGATGGTGGTCCGGACTTGTTACAAACGTATTCGGATGACCAATGGAGAGTGTATGATTATACCTTGATCCGAAACATCAATCAATTCTTGCAAGGATTACGTGAAACACCTATACTCGATGAAGATTCAAGACAGGCCTATGAAGGAGAAGTGCGATTTCTCAGGGCCTGGGTATATTTTAATATGTGTAAAGGGTTGGGTGGAATGCCTATTGTTGGAGATGACGTTTTTGAATATACAGGAGGTACGGATATTTCTACCTTGCAGTATCCGAGATCTACAGAGGCAGAATTGTATGATTATATAATTTCTGAATGTAATGCTATAGTGGATTTTTTACCCGAAGAACCGTCAATTAATGCCGCCAGGGCTACCAAATGGGCGGCATATATGTTGAAAGCCAGGGCGGCTGTCTATGCCGGCTCCATCGCGAATTACAATAACAAAATGCCCAATCCCATACGGACGGAAGGAGGGGAAGTCGGCATTCCGGCCGAAAGGGCGGATGAATATTATCAACAGGCCCACTCTGCAGCACAGGAAGTGATTAATAGTGGAAAATACCAGTTGAATATGTCTGATCCGGATGACCTGAAAAGGAATTTTTATGAGGCACTAAGTATCAAGGAGAACAACCTGGAAGTTATTTGGGCTCGTGATTACATATATCCCGGGCAAACAGTAGGTTTTACGAGGGTCAATATACCGGCATCCCATGCCGAAGATATCGACCGAGCGTACGCCGGTCCGATCCTCAATTTGGTAGAAGATTTCGAGTATGCGGACAATAGGGATGGAACCATCCGGACGAGGGATGCACAAGGCAATTATATATTTTATGATAGCCCTGAAGATGCATTTGAGAATAAAGATGCTCGATTGGGAGGTTCAATAATATATCCGGGAGCTGAATTCAAAGGTAGTAAAGTGGTGCTCCAGGCGGGGCAAAAATATTTGGAAAATGGGCAATGGAAAGAAAGGACCGGGCAACCTGGAGATCGTGGGGATGATAAAGATTTGATTACTTCTGTAAACGGTCCGACGACTTCAAATCAACAATTCATAAATAAAACCGGGTTTTTCTTTCGAAAATTTATGGATGAAACAGGGGGTGCTTCAACCCGGGGACGAAATAGTGAAATGTGGTTTCCCAGGTTTAGGTTTGCCGAAGCGTTGATGATTGCATGTGAGGCCACTTTTGAATTGGGACAAAAGGAGCAAGCCCTGGATTATATTAATCAAATCAGGTCCCGTGCAGGGATTCAGGAATTAGAGGCTTTGACATTTGAGGATATTGTCAGGGAAAACCGGGTCGAATTTGCCTTCGAAGATCACCGGTATTGGGATTTGAAACGTTGGAGACTGGCTCATGAAGTATGGAATGGGGTACAGAATGACCCCGAAGCACAGCAATTTGCTTTGTTCCCGTATTTAGTAAATGCTCCAGGAAGCCCAAATGACGGGAAGTGGGTATTTGATAAACAACCGTTTAGTAATTCCCCGAATCCCAGGCATTTCCAACTGAGGCACTATTACAACTTTCTGGATCAGGGATGGATCAATAACAATCCAAAGCTTGTGAGAAATCCTTTTCAATAATTGAAAATAAATATAATCATGAAAAATAATATATATATCCTTTGGTTCGCTGGACTATTTTTCACAATAAGCTGTGGACTTGATAATTACGATGAACCCGGATCCCAATTGTTCGGTCAAATAACGTATGAAGGCGAATCTATCGGTCTGAGGGGTACGGGAGAGGCAGTTCAGTTACAATTGTATCAGGATGGGTATGAATTGGATGCCCCTATTCCGGTATTTGTTAAACAAGACGGATCTTTCGAAGCTACTTTATTCGACGGGGAGTATAAATTGGTTACCCGCGACCAGAATGGTCCATGGGTTAATGACAGAGATACTATGTTGGTTACCGTAAATGGAAGTGCTGAAGTAAATTTGGAAGTTACACCTTATTTTATGCTTTCTGAGGTCGATATTTCTCTGGAAGGTAAGAATGAAGTAACTGCTACTTTTACCATAGATCAAATTGCAGAAGTTGCTAATGCCGAATATGCCATGGTATTGCTGGGTAAAACCGCCTTTGTTGATGACGTGGTCTATATAGGCCGTCAGGATTTGAGCGCTCCGCAGGTAGGAAATGAACTGGAATTGTCTATGGATGTATCCGGAATTGCAGAAGTGGAGGCTAACGGGGCGTTGTTTGCAAGAGTAGGAGTAAGGCCCGTAGGTGCGGATCAGGCCATCTATTCAGATGTTGTCCGGGTTCGATAGAGGGTATGCATCGGTTCAGTGAGATATTAATAATATTTATATTTACATCAGAAATTTTTATATAAAATACATTTTTTTAAAATCAAATTATGGACCAAATAAGATAAGTTAGATTAAACTGTGTTCGACGAATAGTAAAAGGTAGCTTCCTGATTTTTTATCCCGATAAAGCAAAAGAAGGGAACGTAGTAGGTGCACCGTCTCAATCCAGTATGAGAACTTGCATTTGGGAATTACCCCTTTGAAAACAGCAATCTTCTTCTTAAAAGGAGCTCTAAATATCCATTATATATTGGCCCCTTTTAGTCGATCATCACTATTCGCATGTGCTCAGACTCCTTAAAATTCTTCGGACTTCGGTTAGATTAATTAAGACATCAGGTATTTTGATTTATGTTTCACATTTAGTATATAGGATCATTCTTGTCTGAAATCAAATTTATTCTTTGTTCCTAAATAGGTAAATTTTATCAAGCTCTAAATTAGTAGCATATGAGAGCCAGGTTTTTGTATAATTTGATTATTAATATGGTTATGGTCATTGTTCTTCGTGGTCAAACTGTTTCTTCGGAAGGCCTTGTTAATGTTGTTTTGTTTGTTGCGGATGACCTGGGGGCACATGATATCGGTCCTTATGGTAACGTAGTAGTGAGAACACCCAATCTGGATCACCTGGCTTCAAGATCGATGCTGTTTTCCAATGCATTTGCAGCATCTCCTACCTGTTCTCCTTCACGTGCAGCTCTTCTCACTGGGTTAATGCCTTTTCGAAATGGTGCCCATGCCAATCATACTGGTATCAGGGATGGAATACCTACATTGCCCTTTTTAATGCAACAAATGGGGTATAAGACCGCTATCGCCGGAAAATATCATATTGGCCCGAAAGAGGCTTATCCCTTTGAAATGATTCACCACACCAATGTACAGGAACCGGGATATGAGGGAAAAGGAGTTCTTTGGACGGATCTCAATATGCGACCGGTGGAAGAGTGGCTTGCCGATGTATCTATAGGGGACAGTCCTTTCCTTTTGATCGTCAATGACCATAGCCCGCATGTAATTTGGCCTGAATCGACTGATTATGATCCTTCCGCAATAAATGTTCCGGAAAGACATATTGACACCAGGGAAACCCGGGAATCCAGAGCAAGATATTATACAGACATTACAAAGATGGATCGAAATGTAGGACGATTATTAAATGCTTTGGAGGCTAATGCACTGGATGATAATACGGTTGTCATATTTACATCCGACCAGGGTCCCCAATGGGCTTTCGGAAAATGGAACCTATATGACTACGGCGTTAAAGTACCCCTTTTGGTACGGTGGCCGGAAGTAAGTGAAGAAAGAAGTACCTCAGCTGCCCTGGTTTCTCTTATTGATGTTTTGCCCACCGTGGTTGAAATAGCGGGGGGTGTAGTCCCCGGAAACCCTTCGGACATTGATGGGAAAAGCTTTTTATCTATTTTGAAGAAAGGTGGAGAAAGTCATCGTGAAGAAGTATTTGCTTCTCACACCGGTGACGGCACTATGAACCGGTCTCCGATGCGAATGATCAGAACCCGAAAATATAAATATATCTTAAACCTGGCTCCGGAAATAGAATATACCACTCATATGGACAAATCGAAAAATCACGACGGAGGGAGGCAATATTGGGATTCGTGGGTGGATCAATCGTTTGAAACAAAACATGCTGCGTGGGTCCTCTGGCGTTATCATAATCGCCCAGATGAAGAATTATATGATATTGAAAATGATCCGGGTGAAACCCGAAATCTTGCCGCAAATATTCATTATTCGGAAATTTTAAAATCCTTTCGCAGTCAGATGAATACCTGGAGGAAAACACAAGAGGATAGTGAAACCGGGCCTTATGATGCTTCAAAAATCAAAACCCGTAAACAGTCGATTCCGTACATTTTTGAATAAACTAGTAATATTTTAATTTATGAAAATTATGGAGGAGCAAAAGATTGACAATATTGTTGCAAGACAGAAAGACGAGGATGCCATTATAATTGGCCTGGGAAGTTGGAAATATCGTTTTATCGAATGGGTATTCATTAAATTAGTATCTGTTTTCCGAATTTCAATGCTAATAACACTGTGCTTCTTTAGCCTGAATATTTGCTCGGGGCAATCGACTAATATTTTATTTGTGTTTATCGATGATATGGGGTACGGAGATCTCGGATGTTATGGGAACCCGGAAGTCCGCACACCCCATATTGATTTACTGGCGGATGAAGGAATTCGGTTCAATCAATTTTATGTGAATTCTCCCATTTGCTCCCCTTCCAGAACTGCTGTGATCACAGGCCATTATCCTTCCCGTTGGGGAATAACTTCGTATATCTCATCGCGGGAACAAAATAAATCAAGGGGGATTCGTGACTATCTCGACCTTAAAGCACCATCTATTGGAAGGAGTTTCCAAAAGGCAGGTTATTACACCGCACATATCGGAAAATGGCACCTCGGAGGGGGACGGGATGTAGCGGATGTTCCCCTGATTGAAGAATACGGTTTTGATGAGTCAGTGACGCAGTTTGAAGGATTGGGAGAGCGGTACTTAGCTACTTATGAGACTCTTAATCATTTAAAAGATAGTACGAGAGGATTGGAAAAAATGTCTGCAGATCTGGGAAGGGGGGAAGTTCACTGGGAAAAGAGGGAAAATTTTACCCGTGTTTTTGTCGATCGTACCATTGTAGCCATAGAAAATGCCAGAAGGGAAAGCAAACCTTTTTACATAAATCTTTGGCCGGATGATATCCATACACCGTTGGAGCCTCCGGCTTCGCTCAGGGGGGACCTTTCCGTTAAATCCCGATTCCTGGGCGTGATGGAAGAAATGGATCGGCAAATGGGGCGTCTTTTTAAATACATTAGAAATGAGCCAGACCTTGCCAATAATACGCTTATTGTATTTACCAGTGACAATGGCCCTGATAAAAATGTAAATAAAGCGGGAGATTTAAAAGGTTATAAAACCCAACTTTATGAGGGAGGAATAAAAGAACCGTTTATTGTTTGGTGGCCGGGTGTAATTTCGAAAGACAAGCGGGGAACTATTAACAAGAATTCAGTAATTGCAGGTGTTGACCTACCTCTTACTTTTATGCAGGTTGGAAGTGTTGATCCTCCCAAAGGCATTTCTTATGACGGAGAAAATATGTTCGATGTCATATCAGGAGAATCAACCAGATCCAGGTGGAAGCCGTTGTTTTGGATCCGTCCACCGGACCGTCCTGGGTATGATGGAGATAATGACCCTGACCTGGCGATTCGGAAAGGAGATTTTAAATTATTGATGGATGTTGATGGTTCCAATATGCAGTTATATAATATATCCGAGGATCCGGGTGAAAGCAGTAACCTGGCCACGACTGATCCTGAGATTGCGGATGAACTCAGACAAGAATTACTGCATTGGTATGTTGACTATCCGCATGATATAGATAAAAGTATTTATAAAAAAGGAACAAAATAAATGTATCGATAAAATCTACCCTAAAATGAATACTAAAAAGCAACATATTCGATTTTTCTTGCCTCTTTTGTTTTTTCTGTATTTTATTAGTAGTAAATCGCATGGCCTACAAAGGGGAATCGGCAATTCCGAAAAGCCCAATATTATTCTTATTATGTCTGACGATATGGGAGTATTCAGACCTGGGATGTTATGGTGGAGAAGTCAACACGCCTAATCTGGATGCGTTGACGGAAAACGGACTAAGTTTTTCCCAATTTTACAATACTGCAAGATGTTGTCCCACAAGGGCCTCGCTACTTACGGGATTGTATCCTCACCAGGCGGGTATGGGATGGATGACCGGAGTAAATATTGATACGGATCTCCAACCGTACCAGGGAGATCTCAGTAGAAATGTTGTCACTATTGCGGAAGTGGCGAAAAGCGCCGGCTATTCTACAATGATGACAGGTAAATGGCATGTTACTGCCAATGTCAGGGATGATGGTCCGAAACACAATTGGCCGCTTCAGAGAGGTTTTGACAGGTATTATGGTACGATACAAGGAGCGGGGAATTATTATGACCCGGCTACTTTTTGTCGGGGTAATAAACTAATTACTCCTTTGGTTGATGGGAGTTATCCTTCCGAAAACTATTACTATACCAATGCTATTTCTGATGAAGGTGTCCGATTTGTAAATGAACGGGATACGTCCGCCCTTTTTTATGTATATGGCTTATACTGCTGCCCACTGGCCCATGCAGGCACCTCCGGAAGAAATAGCAAAATACAAAGGTGTATATGATGTAGGGTGGGAGGTTATAAGGGAACAAAGACTCAACCGCCTCAAACAATTGGGGTTGGTTGATCCGAATCTTGAATTATCACCCCTGGATTCACATTCATGGCAAGACGAACCGGACCGGAAAACAAAAGCGGGAAGATTTCAAACGGGATAGCGTCTTGTGCTGGGAGCATGAAACCAACAGGGCAGTACGGAAGGGGAGATGGAGACTGGAATCCAAAGGGTAATTACAGGATGGTTCGTAGGGAAAATGGAAAGGTTATTCGATGGGGGATTGGGAATTGTATGATATGGAAAAGGATAGGAGTGAATTGCACAAAGTAAAGGATCAATATCCAGAAATAGTTGAGGAACTCAAGAAAATATGGAATGGGTATGCCCTTAGGACAGGCGTTGTGCCACAACCCTGGAACGATACAAATTGATAATATAAAATAGGGTGAAGTTGAGCAAAATATTTTTGACTATTGCAGTAGTGATGTTGATCGTTGGAAGGTCTATGGGACAAACAGCGTTGCAATCCGGCGGGACTTGGCAAGGAGAGACTTTTACCAATCCGGTATTTGAACCCATCCTGGCGGATCCAACTGTAATAAAGGATCCGAAGTCCGGACTTTTTTATGTTTATGGTACACAGGATGATTGGGGAGATGGTATGGGAAGCAGGCTTATACCCGTATTGAAGTCGGAAAACCTGGTTGACTGGGAGGTTGTGGGAGAAGCTTTTGAGACAAAACCTGCCTGGAAAGAAAGAGGAGGTTTGTGGGCTCCCGATGCAAATTACATAAATGGGAAATATTATCTCTATTATGCTTATTCCGTATGGGGCGATGCCAATCCTGGTATAGGTGTGGCGGTCGCTACAAATCCCGATGGTCCCTTTACCGATAAGGGGAAGATCTTTACCAGTGAAGAATCGGGTGTCCCCAATTCAATTGATCCGTTTTATTGGGAAGAGAATGGCCGGAAGTATTTGTTCTGGGGAAGTTATAGTAGTGCTCCTTCTCAGGGTACTTATGGCGTGCCTATGGCAGGTGACGGATTATCGGTGCTGGACCTCTCCCGAAAGTTTAAAATAGCAGCGGGAGATTTTGAAGGGGTAATGATCCATAAGAGGAAAGGTTACTATTACTTCTTTGGATCCAAGGGCAATTGCTGTGAAGGTGCCAGAACCAAATACCATGTAATGGTGGCCCGTTCCGAAAGTTTGAAAGGGCCTTACTTGGACAGGGAAGGGAACCCAATTGCTGAGAGGGGAAACGGCACATTATTTATAGAAGGCAACTATGTTTTTGTGGGGCCGGGTCACAATGCGCGATTGATTACTGATGATATGGATATGGATTGGTTTGTGTATCACGGTATTGACAAGAATCAGGGAAAAGTAAGGAGTGGGGCAACGCGGCGTATGTTGATGCTGGATCCGGTAGTATGGAAAGACGGTTGGCCGGAAATCAGGGGGAATACACCGGGTACTTCGTCTCAAAGTGCACCGGTGTTTGAAGGGAGTAAGAGGTAGGGGACTTGATTTCTGAAGTGTTCAACTCCTTCGGAGTTGGGTAGCCGGAGTGCTTTAATCCCCGGGTTTCACCCGGAGTTATTGAAGTTGAACTCCTTCGGAGTTTTTCAGGTCATATTGTCTGGCATTTGTGCAATGTAATTTTCATATGGAAGAGTACGAAATTCATCTACCTGAATCGCGAAGATTCTTCTGATTGCTCGGTAATTTCGGAAGGTTGAACCTTCATAACCCGCTCCATATACCTAGGCAGGCAAGTTGGGCCTGTAAGGGTATGCAGTGTTGGGAATGAAATGTTAGGAAAGGAAGCAACCCCGAATGGGGTTGAACATAAATAACCCCGCATGCCATGCGGGGAATGAAATGCCAGAAATAGAAATCAACCCTGAAGGGGTTGAACAATCTTTAGTAAGTGAGACTATAGTAAGTACTTCTCATTAAATTCTACCTGGTGCTCATTCAGGAGAGTGGTTAATTCCTCTTTATAAGTAAAGCGTTTGTGATGATCTTGTTGGTGTTTAACGTACCTGATTAGTCGTTCTTTTTCTTTAATAGAATAGGTAAATGCCCCGTATCCCTCTTGCCAACCGGAGAAATCGAGAAATATGCGGTTCTTTTTTATATAGTCATTACTCCCAAGTTTAATGTCTTTTATCAGGGAGGATACAGCAACGGTTGGATGTATGTGCGTCACTATATGTATATGATCCTCTACACCATTGATACAATACAAATGACATTTTTTGTTTTTCAAAATGCCCCAAATATCTTTGAAAAGTAAATCTCTGCTTTCTTCCAGTAAAGTTGGGTTTCTATGCTTGGTACTAAAGACTATTTGGTAAAGAATTTGGGTGTAAGTACTCATAATTTATAAAGTTGTTTTAGGTTTCGATATGTTTTAAGTATATGACCTACAGCGGATTAAATATACGGATTTATGAAAGAATAATGTTTTATGTGGTTGAATTTTTACCACACCTTGGTAATAACATGGATTTTGTTCTTTGTTCAACTCCTTCGGAGTTGGGTTCCGGAGCGCTTTAATCCCCGGGTTTCCACCCGGAGTTATTGAAGTTGAACTCCTTCGGAGTTTTTCAAAAACGTGTAGATTGCCACCAGATAGATAGGGATAGGTTATTGTGATTGCCTTCATTCTTCTACGGACAGAAGCCTTTTAATCTTTTGCAGTTACTAATAATTCAGTTTTGGACTTTAACTTGCATCGAAAACTTGGAGCCTTTAATACCATTTAGTCCATAGAAATTTATATAATGTTTGTGAGGCTATGAAATACCAAAGATAGCTAACGGAGGTGGGCAACCCAATTGGGGTTGAACATAAGTAACTTCGGGTCTTCACCCGAAGTTACGAAGACTAAAGCACTCAATCCTGGAAGGATTGAACCCTCATAACCCCGTATGAAATGCGGGGTATGAATGCCGGATAAAGTCAACCCTGGAGGGGTTGAACAATCTTAGAATCTAAAGTAAATACTTCTCGTCAAATTCTATATTATGTTCATTTAGTAGAGCGATTAATTCCTCTTTATAAGTAAAATGCTTGTGATGATCTTGTTGGTTTTTAACGTATCTAATGAGTCGTTCTTTTTCATTAATTGAATAAGTGAATGTCCCGTATCCCTCTTGCCAACCGGAGAAATCGAGAAATATGCGGTTCTTTTTTATATAGTCATTACTCCCAAGTATAATGTCTTTTATCAGGGAGGATACAGCAACGATTGGATGTATGTGCGTTACTATACGTATATGATCCTCTGCACCATTGATACAATACAAATGACATTTTTTATTCTTCAAAATACCCCAAATATCTTTGAAAAGTAAATCTCTGCTTTCTTCCAGTAAAGTTGGGTTTCTATGCTTGGTACTAAAGACTATTTGGTAAAGAATTTGGGTGTAAGTACTCATAATTTATAAAGTTGTTTTAGGTTCCGATATGTTTTAAGTATATGACCTACAATGGATTAGATATACGGATTTATGAAAGAATAATGTTTTATGTGGTTGAATTTTTACCACAACTTAGTAATAACATGGATTTTGTTCTTTGTTCAACTCTTTCAGAGTTGGTGTGCAGACAGGTACCTCTTAGCACCGGGTTGCACCCGGCGTTATTGTTATTCAACTCCTTCGGAGTTTGTGGGGCATTCTGCCAAGCAGTCGTACGATATAATTTTTGTATAAAGAAAAATGTGAATTTACCTACCTTAATCACAAAGACTGGTCAGATTTCTCGGTAATTCCGGCCCGGTCAGACACCGTATGGGGAAGGGTTGAACATGGAGAAAAGATCTAATTACTTCTTCGTTTATTTGATCTGATGTTGTCATAGATGGGTGATATATGATTGATAGTAGGATATAATTTGATTATAAAAGGGCAAAATATAGCCGACTTTCGATAAAATTACGTTCTATATTTGTTGTATAATCCACAACTTATAATTTAGGGATGAATAGATTTCCATTTTTTGTTTTATTAATCTCCTTATTGTTCGTCAATTGCACGGATGACCCACCGAGAAGAGCAGAAGTCTTGTTTTTTGGTAAAGGTATTGCTGATGCTGAAAAATATGCTTCATGGATGGCTATCGAGTTGTTTAAATCCGGAGTTAATGTAACTTTTACAGGCGAAAGTGGTGATTTAAACAAAGAAAACCTGGAATTGTATGATGGATTAATTATTTATTCTACTATCGATACTCTTTCGCCGGATCAAGAAGATGCTTTGAAAGGTTTTGTTTCAGCCGGAAAAGGATTAACAGTGCTCAATATTGGTTCCAGTTGTTTTAAAAACTCGGATTGGTACGGTAATGCAGTAGGAGGAAGTGCAGTCCAGGGTGCTGAAGGAGAGATAACGGTCCACTTAGCTGATACTTCATCCCAGGTAGTAAAAGGATTCTCCGGATTTGAGACAACTGATGTTATTTATCAACACAATAATTTACAACCTGATATTACTATTTTAATAGAAAATGGGAATACAGATTCAGGGGAACCCTATGCCTGGACCCGAAAGGAAGGAAAGGGTAGAATTTTCTATACCGCGTTGGGAAGTAGCGAAATGACCTGGAAGAAATCCAATTTCCTTCACTTGCTGAGAAACGGGGTGTTTTGGACATTGGGAAGCAAAGTACAGCAATTGGTAGAGGATTTGAAAATACCCAGGGCTAGTATTTATGGAGATTCCATTGCTGACTTTACGGCCAGGCATGATGTCCCGGGAATTCAGGATCCTCAGTCCCCTGAAGAGGCTGTGAAACTCATTCAAAAACCAGTGGGTTTTGAAGTGGAATTGTTTGCATCTGAACCTGATATTGTGAATCCTATTGCGATGAACTGGGATGAAAAAGGCAGACTATGGGTAATAGAAGGATTGGATTATCCCAATGATTTTGTAGAAACGGATGGTGCCAAAAATGACCAAATCAAAATTTGTGAAGATACGAACGGTGACGGGAAAGCCGATAAATTTACGGTATTTGCTGATGAATTGAATATTGCTACCAGTCTGACTTTTGTGAACGATGGAGTACTGGTTTCTATGGCTCCCCATTTTATATATTTAAAGGATACGGATGGTGACGATGTTGCTGACCTGCGTGATACGATAATGACCGGTTGGCGAAAATTCGATACCCATGCCGGCCCTTCCCACCTGCAATATAGTTTTGATAATAAGATATGGGGGGTGACCGGATATTCCGGATTTGATGGATATATCAATGGTAAACGCCAAATTTTTGGACAGGGTTTGTATCGGTTCAATCCCGATGGCTCGGATTTTGAATATTTGGCAACTACCAGCAATAATACCTGGGGGTTGGGAATGACGGAGGACAACAATGTATTTATTTCTACGGCTAATAATACACATAGCGCTTTTTATTCAATGCCGGAATGGATGACCCAGCGAAGGATCAGAGACGAGGATAAGAAATTTGAAGTTAATGCCATCCAAAAAATTGATGGACATTACAATGCACATCCTCTTACGCCAAATTTGAGGCAGGTCGATGTGGTAGGGGGTTTTACCTCAGCGGCCGGGCATCAATTCTACACGGCGAGAAATTTCCCGGAAGAATATTGGAACCGGATAGCGTTTGTTGCCGAACCTACAATTCGATTGGTACATAATGCTATATTAGAAGCTGATGGTGCGGGGTTTGCCGAATCCGACGGTTGGAATTTTATGGCAAGTTCCGATGAATGGTTTGGCCCGGTTCAGGCGAAAGTTGGACCTGATGGGGCGGTTTGGGTAGTGGATTGGTATAACTTTATCATACAACACAATGTTTTTGTTCCCCGACAAGCGCCCTCAGAGAAGGTACTGCCTTTCAAAGACCAGCCGCATGGTGAAGGGAATGCCTTTGAAAGTGAACTCAGGGACAAAATGCATGGTCGTATTTACAGGCTTGTATACAAAGGAGGGGGCGAAAGTCAGGGATTTGAATTATCTAAAGATGATGTTCCGGGACTTTTGAAGGCATTGAAAAGTGATAACAAATTTTGGCGGACCCATGCCCAGAGACTACTGGTAGAGCGAAAGAATAAAGATGTTGTGAGCGACCTCATCAAAATTGTTGATGATCAATCGGTTGATGCTATAGCGTTAAATGCACCTGCTATTCACGCTTTGTGGACAATGAAAGGGCTGAATGCTATACATGGGCATGAAAAAGCTCTACAATCTGTAATAAAAAGCCTGGATCATCCTTCTCCCGGTGTCCGGAAGGCAGCTATCCAGGTATTGCCTGCAAATGAAGCTTTGATAAGTGATATCAAACAGAGCAACATAATACATGATCCCCATCTTAATACCCGATTAGCAGCTTTTGTCAAGCTCGCTGAATTCCCTTCGTCTTCGGAAATAGTTGACTTGTTGATAGAAGCAACGGACAATATAGAAAATGCCAATGACCGTTGGCTGGCCCAAGCTTTAATTGGTGCTATTGCCAGCCATGAGGAAATGTTTTATATCCAATCAGAAGGCAAGATGTTTAGCTCTTTTGGAAACCTTATTTTGGAATCCCTCGGAAAAGAAGAATACATTTTGGGAAGAAGGTCCCGACTGCAGTTTTCTCCTGATGTCTCAAACAAAGGAATTGTGATTGAAACTATGATAAGTAGAAATGATGGAAAAGACTACAACGGTTTAATAGCAGCTCAAGGAAATAAAAAAGAGGGGTATATTCTCTATGCTGAGAATGATCGAATTTTCTTTAATGTCTATCGCGGTTCCGAATTGTTTTCAGTCTCTGACCGATTGAGAGGAAAACGAGACTACCTGGTAGAAGCTACGCTTTCAAAGGATTCAAAATTATTGCTGAAAATTAATAATAAAATAGTAGATGAAAATGAGGGGCCTGCTGTATTTAAAACGCCTCTTGCCGGATATTTGAGGACAGGACAAGAATTGAATATTGATAATAAGTTTTTGGAAGGACAATCCGAATTTACCGGGAATATGGGAAATGTCAAAGTAAAATTGGTAAGAGGAGAATATAAACATCCGGGAGATGCTGTGAATGAAGATGGAGGAGCTACCGTGAGTTCAGATCAAACGATCGTGATTAAAACGGTAAAAGATTTAATGCAATATGATAAGAAGGAAATTACTGTAAAAGCAGGAAGCCGGGTAACATTAATTGTAGAAAATCCCGATGCTATGCCCCACAACCTTTTGATCATTGAACCCGGGACACTGGAAATTGTCGGGAAGGCCGCAGATGAAATGCTAAAATATTCAGGAGCAGCAGAGAAAGAATATATTCCGGATGTCGATGAAGTAATGTACCATACACCATTATTACAGCCGGGGGACAGTTATTCCCTTACATTCGATGTGCCTGATAAAACGGGGAATTACCCATATGTATGTACTTTTCCGGGACATTGGCGTGGAATGAACGGTGTAATGAAAGTTATTAATTAAAGATTTTAAATGGATGGTATGGTAAATAGAAAATTGATATTGAGTTTATTTGTCTGTAGTTTTTTATCTGCAGTTATGGGGTTATATCCCACTGTCGCCAGTGCTCAAAAGACAGCTAATATATTATTGGTAGGGGGAGGGGCTTCCCATGATTTTGACCGGTGGTATCGTCAGGAAGATGCAAAAACGATAGAATCTCTGCATTCCTTTCAAGTGCAATATACTGATCATGTGGATTCGATTCCTTTTTACTTAAAACACTCAGATGTCCTTATTTTAAGTAATAATCAACCGATCGGGGACGAGGGGAAAAAAGCCATAACCCGTTTTGTGGAAAAAGGGAACGGGTTGCTTCTATTACATCCCGGATTGTGGTACAACTGGGCGGATTGGCCGGAATACAATCTTAATTATGCCGGGGGTGGAAGCAAAAGCCACGAGGAATACAGGGTATTCAAGAATTGTGTAGTTAATTCTACGCACCCTATCACCAAAGATGTCCCATTGACCTTTGAATTAGCGGATGAATTGTACAGATATATGCCTGACCCGGAAGCCAGGGGAATTGAAGTATTGGCTATTGGTATGTCCATGCACACGGATGAATTTTATCCTGTAGTATTTACGGTTAAACATCCGAAAGCAAGAATTGCAGGAATTAGTCTTGGGCACGATGAAAAAAGCCACACAAGGGATGAATATAAAACCTTATTAACTAATGCGGTTCGCTGGGTATCCGAAAACTAATTTTGATTTAATTGTAAAATAGAACTTTGGAATGAAGAAAATTACGGTAGTTATTATTGGGATGGGATTTGGAAAAGAGTTTATACCTATTTATCAAAAACATCCGAATATTGAAAGAGTGGGCATATGTACACGGAATGAAAATACGGTTCGGGAATTGAAGAATAAGTTTGGACTGGATGATGATTTGTGTTTTACAGACTTTGAAAAAGTACCGGAAAGGGATGATGTAGATGCTATTCACGTAGTGACACCTGTACCCGACCATGCCCGAATGACCCTGGCTTCTTTGAACGCGGGGAAACACACTGCCTGTACCATTCCTATGGCTATGACGAGAGAGGATTGTGAAGCCATTGTAGAAGCGAAGAGAAAGTCCGGGAAAGTATATATGATGATGGAAACAGCTATTTATACCCGGGAATTTCTGTATGGATTAAATTTAGTAAAATCGGGTAAATTAGGGAGAATTCAATTTGTCCGTGGATCCCATATCCAGGACATGAGTATGGATGGTTGGGCAGATTACTGGAAGGGATACCCTCCTATGCTCAATGGGACCCATGCGATTTCCCCGCTTTTGAAAATAAATGATACTATTGCCGAAACGGTGGTTTGCCACGGTTCCGGAAAGTTGACTAATGATCTGGCTGAGCGCTACGGATCCCCATTTGCAGTGGAAACAGCTACATTTACATTGAAAGGTACGGATGTAGTGGCAGAAGCTACACGCTCTCTTTTTGATGTAGTCAGACAGTACAGGGAAAGCTACGATGTTTACGGTACAAAAATGTCTTTTGAGTGGGAGCAATTACAGGATGAACACCATGTTGTCTTTGATGGTGGAGAAAATGCATTTCGGATAGATGTACCGGATACGGATGAATTGTTAATTGAAGAAATAGCAAGTTTTACCAAGCGCGAAAAAATAGATGATCCGAATCACGTTTCTTTTTTACAGGGAGCGGGGCACGGTGGATCCCATCCGCACCTGGTTCAGGAGTTCATAGCGGCTATTGTAGAAGGCAGGGATTCTGCTGTGGATGCGCCATTGGCGGCTAACTATACCTGTGCCGGAATTTGTGCCCATGAATCGGCGATGAAAGGGGGAGTACGGATTGAGGTGCCGAATTTTGGGTTGTAGGAAAGACCGATATGTTTCCACTTTATCGTGTCAAAACACTAGTGCACCGTTTCTTAAATAAAGTATGTTATGGATTTCCAGGTTCATGTCAGGTCTCCTGACAAAACCCTGGTATAAGGAATAACTTTTACAATTTATAACTTGCAGTGCCAGGGCTTCATTTTCTAAATTTTTCTGTTCCGTATATTCATTCAGACCGTCTGTAAATAGGTACTTAGGAAGGTGATACCAGATCCCGGCAAAGAAGAAAATTGACAATTAAAAATAAAGAACCAAACTTATGCAACTCGGAATTAGTACATTCGTCTGGACTTCACCATTTTCAACCCAATCTTTTGATGTATTATATAAAGCCAAAGACATCGGATATGATATTATAGAGATTGCTGTGGAAGACCGGAATTTGATCGACTGGGTACAATTGAAGAAAACATGTTTGGATTTAGAGTTAAAAATTTCTGTTAGCGGAGCCTTTGGAGAAAGCCGTGATATATCCAGTGATCAATCTGAATTTCGTTCCGGAGGATTAGATTATATAATCGATTGCCTGGAATTGGCGAGTGAAATGGAAAGCCCGGTGTTTGGCGGGCCTCTTTATTCTGCGGTTGGTAAAACCCGATTAGTATCCCCTGAACAAAAAGAACGAGAAAGACAGTGGTGCCTGGAAAATCTCCATATAGCGGCAATAAGGGCAAAAGATCTTGGAGTTGTTTTAGCACTGGAGCCTCTCAATCGATTCGAAACCGATATGGTCAATACGGTGGATCAGGCCTTAGAATTAACAAAAGAAATTGGGAGTGATTATCTGAAAATTCTATTAGATACTTTTCACAGTAATATTGAAGAAAAGGATATTCCGGGCTGTATTGAAAAATTGGATGGTGAGTTGGTTCACATCCAGGCCAATGAAAATGACCGGGGTACGCCCGGCACCGGGCATTTGGACTGGGAAGGTATATTCGAAGCACTGAAAAAAATTAATTATAATGGAGCGCTCGTGATAGAAACTTTCGGGGCGCCTTCCAAAGAATTGGCCCGGGCAGCGAGTATATGGCGGCCATTGGCCGGAAGTCCTGATGAATTGGCTAGTGATGGTTATCATTTCCTAACCCGTTTTATTCACGATAGGTCCATTTTACAAGGCGGGTGATAATTATCATTTAGTAAATAAAATAAAAAATTCACGTGGGTAGTTTAGTATGCCTTTTGTCAACTCGGTTTGAGGTACTCTTGATTTTTTTTCTGTCATTTGCCGGATGGAAATGGAAAGGTGATTTTAATTCAATGACTTTAAAGGAAACTTTTACAAATAAATAGGTCTTTGTACTATACTAAATATAATGTATGTTTCATTAAAGTGCTAAACAGGGATCAGCTGAAGTTGCGTAATGCCAATTAGATTATAGGGTGCAGTATAATCTTGAATTGGATTTTCTGAGGGAATGAGGCAAAAAACGTAGTCATACCAGAGCTACCATGAGGCTTTTTAACGAAGATATTGCTGAAAAGACTTTTAATTTAAATATCATTTTATAGTTCATTTGGTACAATGTTTACCCTATAGCGAGGGCACCTCCTACTTTACTTGCGTGCTGTTGAATTTCATGTTTGTACAGACCTTTCTTCTTCCCGGCAGGTAAATATTCGGGTGTTCCTTGTAACGACTTAAGGGGGAATGACAATAACATAACCTGAGTTCGATAGAGAAAAATGAGCTCTGGAGTGCCTGTTCCGACATGAAATTGTCGGGAAGCGAAATATAGTTAACCCTGGGTGCCAACCCTGGGTGGAAATCAAGGTAGAACGATGATTCTTGCATTGATTTGCACGAAGTCCTCATAGGGATGATTTTGCCAGATGCCTTGGGCATTTCATTTTTCGATAAAATAATGATAGAATTAATTATTCGTCGAGCTCACGTTAACCTAAGGTCTTCATTTCGTGAAAATTTGGAAAAAGATCTGTATAAGTTCTACAATTAAGTTTAATATTTATCTGTTACATTTTTCTTTACATTTAGAAAATTACAATTTTATAATTGAACCATAGGACGGGGTATATAATAATTCATTTATTCTCAAATCCTTTTCAATGGTAATACCAACGCAATTTTTGATTGATATGAGCTTATAAGTTTTGTATTTTAACAGGTTGTAAAAGCACGAATACTAAATAAAATTTTAACATAAATAGGAAACCATAGGTAGGTTTCAGGTTTGGGAATTTATAATTTAGATGTAATATTATTTTACTAATTGCGTATTGAATACGTATATTATTTTAGTTTGTGTGTTTTTTTGACTCTTTGTTCTTGATGGAAGATTATATGAAGTAAAGGAATAGGATACTTTGAATAAGAAAGGATCGCATACAGAGTGCAGTGAATTTTCTTTGTTGGAGAGAATAGCCAATGGAGATAAGGAGGCTTTTACTTTCCTGTATTCGAAGTATGCTTCGTCTCTATATACCTTTATTCTCCCCTTTGTAAGGCATTCAAAACCCGAAGCTGAGGAAGTGATTCAGGAGGTATTTATGAAATTATGGCATCGGAGGGAGAAAGTTATTCATATTCGTTCAGTAGAGTCATACCTTTTTCGAATGGCAAAAAATAAATTATTTGACCTCCATAAACAACGACAAGCGCGAAACCAGGTTAATGGAGGTTTGGATATTGAAGAGAGACATAATTCTGCGCATGAAGATTTTGTATTTGAAGAGTATTACGAATCGGCCCAGGAGATCATTGAAAGATTGACACCACAGAGGAAAAGAATATTCCTGATGCGTACACAAAAAGAGATGCCAATAGCTGATATTGCCCTTTCGCTAAAAATATCACAATCTGCAGTAAAAAAACAATTATATGAGTCTATAAGAATGGTAAAACAACAACTCTATAATGAGCACGGCTGGCCTATGATGTGGTGGATATGGTTTTTGGTTTACGCGGTTTTGTAATTTGAGTTATTTATTAGTATATATATAAAAGAATAATAAATTGGAATTATGACGGAGAGATCTTTAATCGTGACGTCGAAAAGCGAAAAAGAATTTTCCTTCTTGAAGGAGCTTTTAGAAAAACGTGGGATTGATTCGACAGAATTAAGCGATGAAGAAATAGAAGACGTAGGATTGCTTCGGGCTATGGTAAGGGAGAAGAAGGAGAACTATATACCGGAGGCAGATATCAGAAAAAATTTGGAAAGTTAAATGGAAGTTCTTTTCAAGAATGCATTTTACAAAGATACTCGAAAACTTGGCGATATCCGTACTAAAAAGCAAGTAAATAGATTGATCGATGAAGTTAAAGATGCAGCATCAATCCATGATATCTCAGGAATTACAAAATTAAAGGGATACCCATCGGCATATCGTAAACGTATTGACAATTATTGAATAGGGAGTTTTATGGAATCAGACGGTGTTATTTTTTCGCGGTGTTTGCATCGAAAGGATATTTATAAATTCTTCCCATTGTTTAAAGAAAGAATTTGTAAGTATGTTGTTGAGTTGTCAAAAAAGGTAAATGCCCGGGCGATTGAAAAAGTTTACTACATTTAGGGGTGTACTTTTTATTCCCGGAGCAGTCTTGTAGGTAAGAGCAGGTAAATAATTAGTTTGTAATTGTAATCTTTATTAAATATTTGATTTGATGTTACGACAGGACAGACAAATTTTTAACTGTTCAAGATTTCAAAATAAGCAATAGCAATAAAAATGACAAAACCTGATAACACCACTTTGCACGAACTTTTAAAAGGGTTGGGATTAATACTTTTTTTGTTTACCGTTTTTAATTGTACTCCGACGGAACATAACGGATCTGCTGTAAAAGTGAAAAAAGATTCCCGCATTATTCTTCTCGGCAATAACCTTGGCTCCAGAATGCTGAATTTTGGAACTTTTGAGACAGAAATGTATATGCGATATCCGGATAGTAATTTAATGATTCGAAACATGTGTGATCCGGGCAATACGCCTGGGTTTCGTCCCCATTCCAGCAGAAACTCCCCCTGGGCATTTCCCGGAGCTGAGGAATTTCAAACGGAATTAGCCAACCCTTCCGGTAGTACCGGACATTTCGAAACACCGGATGAGTGGATGACTCGATTGGAAACAGATATTATTATTGCCTTTTTCGGGTATAGCGAATCTTTTGAGGGACAGGATGGATTAGAAAATTACAAAGCCGAACTGGATGCTTTTGTAAGCCACACCCTCAGTCAAAAATACAATGGTAAAGATACGGTACAATTAGTATTGGTTTCACCGATCGCTTTCGAAGACCTTTCGGATGATATGGATGTGCCGAATGGAGAGGAAGAGAATAAAAACCTTTCCATGTATACGGAAGCTATGAAGGAGGTAGCCCAAAATCATAATCTATTATTTGTCGATGCTTTTGCACCTTCACAAGATTGGTATAACAATAGCGCAGAACCCTTGACTATAGACGGGTCTCAATTGAATGCCGAAGGGTATAATAAATTGGGTAAATATTTGGCTGACCAAATTTTCGGAGAAAAGGTATCTGCTATTGAGGGTCGCAGGAATTTAGTCCACAAAGCCGTAATGGAAAAGAACTGGATGTGGCATAACGATTATAAAATACCCAATGGTGTACATGCCTATGGAAGAAGGTACAATCCCTTTGGACCTGATAATTACCCGTACGAAATTGCAAAAATCAGGGAAATGACCTCCATTCGGGATACCGCTATATGGATGGCTGCTTCTAAAGGGGAAAAAATGGACCTTGCAACGGCAGATAAAAAAACCGATACCTTACCGGATGTGGAAACCAATTATCGGCCCAGTAGAAAAAATGGTACTGTAGAATACTTGTACGGTGAGGATGCACTTGAAAAAGTGCATGTTCCCGAGGGCTACAAAATAGAACTATTTGCTTCGGAAGAGGAATTTTCGGAATTAGCCAATCCGGTACAGATGTCCTTTGACAACAAAGGGCGCCTATGGGTAGCTACTATGCCGAGTTATCCACATTATAAGCCCGGGGACCAAAAGCCAAATGACAAACTCATTATTCTGGAAGATACGGACAACGACGGTAAGGCCGATAACCAAATTGTCTTTGCAGATAGTTTACACCTTCCGGTCGGATTTGAATTGGCACCGGAAGGAGTGTACATATCCCAGGGAACCAATATGAAACTGTTAATGGATACCGATGGTGATGACCATGCGGATAAAGAGGAAATTTTATTGAGTGGTTTTGACGATCACGATACCCACCATGCCCATAGTGCATATACTGCTGACCCATCGGGTGCTATTTATATGGGGGAGGGTGTATTCTTGCACACAAATGTAGAGACATCATATGGTACGGTAAGGGGTACAAACGGAGGATTTTACCGGTTCAATCCGCAGCGAAGAAGGTTGGAAAGGACGGCTCAATTGCCGATTCCCAATCCATGGGGAATTGCATTTGACCGGTGGGGACAGAATTTCTTTGCGCATACTTCCGGGCCGGATGTTCGGTGGATGATGCCGGGCACGGTGTTGCCGTATTACGGCGAGGCCAACCACAATTCGTACAACCTGATTGAGGAGGCACACAGAGTGCGGCCTACCTCCGGCCTGGAATTCGTATCCAGCCGGCATTTCCCGGACGAAGTACAGGGCGACCTTTTGATAAATAATACGATTGGGTTCCTGGGTATGAAACAGCATGTGATGGAAGACGACGGTACGGGCTATGTAAGCCATCACAGGGTGGATCTCGTAAAAGGTGATGACGGTAATTTCCGGCCGGTAGATATGGAATTCGCCCCGGACGGATCACTGTATTTTATTGATTGGCACAATGTCCTTATAGGACACATGCAGCACAATGCGAGGGACCCTCTCCGCGACCATTCCCACGGAAGGGTGTACAGAGTGACATATCCGTCGCGACCTCTGGTGGAGCCTGCAGAAGTTGACGGCGCGAGTATTCAGGTGTTATTGGATAATTTGAAGTTGCCGGAATACCGGACCCGGTACCGTACCAGGCGGGAACTCCGTGGACGAGATGCCTCGGAAGTTTTACCCGCATTGAAGGAGTGGGTGTCAAACCTGGATACTTCCGATCCCAATTACGAACACCAGGTATTGGAAGCTTTATGGGTTTCCTGGGGATTGAATAAAGTGGATAAGGATTTATTAGTCCGGATGCTAAACGCCGAAGATTATCACGCCAGGGCTGCCGCTGTCAGGGTATTGAGATATACAGGGCACCAGGTAGACAATCAAACGGAATTAATGACAGAAGCGGCTAGGGACGAACACGGTAGGGTTCGCCTGGAAGCCATCGTCGCAGCTTCGTGGATGGAGCCGGAAGAAGGAAATAAGGTACTTGATGTTGCCGGGCAACAACCCATGGACAAATGGATTATTCACAGTTATGAGACGGCAGTAGCCCACTTGAATGGGGAGTCTGTAGAGAGTCGTAAAAAGGGTAAGGAAGAATCCATTGTCCCGGAGCGGTTAAATGAAGAAGAAGGAGAATTATTTACGCTGGGTAAGGAAATTTATTCCAGGGATGGATTTTGCATTACCTGCCACCAGGAAGATGGAAACGGGCTGGAGACATCGGGTTTCCCGCCGCTTTCGGGAACCAAATGGGTACAGGAAAGCGAAGAACGATTGGTGAAGATCATTCTCAAGGGAATGATGGGGCCGATCGAAGTGAAGGGAAAGAGCTATCCCGGACAAGTTCCTATGACTCCGTTCGAAGGAATGTTATCTGACAAAGAAGTAGCAGCGGTAGCCACCTATGTTCGAAATTCTTTCGGAAACGAATCCTCTGTCGTGACCCCTGAGTTGGTTGAGAAAGTTCGGGAAAGTGTCGAGAATAAACAAGGGTTTTATTCCTCGGAAGACTTATTAAAAGAGCATCCGATGGAATAGAGGGATAAGGAGGAAAGGTAGGAGTAATAGTTTACGTTATTTTAATTGTGCAATCATTATCACATTATTCATGTTTTCATTGCCATTGGTGACGATATCCAATAGACCGGTATGGGTACAGTCCCCGAAATAGTTTTCGCGGTGGTTTTTCAGGTCATTTATTTGCTGAAAACTAACATTGGATACGAAATAGTCACCTTCGGATCGAAATTTGGGAACGAAAGGCAGGCCGTAATCGATATCATTTTCAAATGCATATATGATTCCCAGGTATCCTCCTTCTTCGAATACGAACTTTTTGATATGGCCTGTTTCTTTATCCATTATGAAGTGGTATAATTTACCGTCGTATAACGAGGATAAATAAAAGCTGGAATAGAAATCGAATAATGATATCACATCTCCTTCTTGCGTATCAATAGTTAATTGTGCATATTCTGTACCCTGTTTTTCCTTCTTTAGTAGTTTGTCATATTTGAAAGACCAGTATTGAAGGTCTCCGAAACGATCCCGATAGAAAGAAATATTTGTTGTACTAGGCAAACCTCTGATTTTTTCTTCAGAGGATAATAGTTCTTTAAATGTTGTATCCTCTAAAAATAGTTCATTAGTGGTTAAATTTTTTCCAAAGTGAAAATCGTTGTTTCCATAGTCTGGGAAGGGATAAACTACTAATAGGTCATCGTTTTCAGAATAACTGAATTGCATACTGGACGCAGGGATTTTTATTTCGCTTTGTAAGGTGCCATTGACATGATACTCTATATATTTGGAATTGTCTATGTCAATAAGGCCGATGGTAGAATCGTTTTTGAAATTAAAATTAGATAGAAATGTATACTCCCCGGCTCCTTTACCGTACTTGTCAATTTTGGAATAGAAATCTCCGGAACGCGTGAAAACCCAGATCTTTTTATCTGCGTATGCGGCGATGAAATGGTCATTAATTTTTAAATTCTCCACGCGGGCCATCAAGGTGGAATCACCTGATTCCAATGCTACATATTCCACCTCTTCGAAATAATCCGACATAAATAATGTATCATTTCCTTTTCGGTCATATAGGGTAGAGTTGAGGGTGATGGAATGGGGCTTATACCGAATAGATTATAGGGTGCAGCATAAACTTGAAATGGATTTTCTGTGAGAGTGAGGCAAGAAACGTAGTCATAGCGGGGCTAAGACGAGGCTTTTTAACGAAACTATCGCAGAAAAGACTTCAATTTAAATAGCATTTTATAGTCTATTTGGTATTATTACTTATGTCTTCATTTTTTTCCGAGGAGCAAGCGGTTAGGAACAATAAAGAAAACAGGAAAGGCGTCGCGGGCAGGAACGTATTCATGGTGGATAGGTATTGTGAGCAATATAGATAGTTAAACGGCTCTTAAGGGTGTAATATTGTTATTATGAAGGGTTGATTCCATAATAAACAAATAATTGAAATATAGACTCGCGTCGCTTTAGATTGACTGCCTATTCAGGGTTCAGGCCGTGCTAGTGTGTTATCAACAAGCACAAAATCTTGTAATAGTGTGGCGGGTGATCCCGTAATCATACGGGACCAGCCACGGCACAGGAAGGAACGTAAAGTGGTGGAACCATATCGTCATTAGTATAAATGTCTTTTTTCCTCTAATGGGGGTACTGGAAGAACTTGAAATTATCAAATATTTTCTTTCAATAATTATCAAAAGTCAGCCATCCCGCAGAATTGCGCATACGGACGAAGAAGAAATTAACATATAAGTTGATTAACAATATAGATAGTTGAGATTGAAGTGTTGTGAAGTT
>NZ_JAJSLW010000090.1 GCF_021729145.1 Membranihabitans maritimus
GTGTATTTAATGAATGGCCAAAGAAAACTTCTTCAATTATCTAACCCATTAGTACCTTACTACTGAATATCCCTAACAAGTTATATTCCCCCCTCGGTACCACTCTCTCTAAAAACATCTTTACTCTTATATAAAATCGCATCATGTAAAGTCAATAAATGGCTCCGATTTAAAAAAAATCCCGGTATACGACTATTTCCCGCTACTTTCGTCAAAAATACCAGAGTAAATCTCAAGAGTAAAAATTACCCTCGTACTCAAAACGAGAGTAATTTTTGGCATTTTTTATGGATAATCCGGAGTTGTTGACCCCCTGAATCCGGGATGTTGACCCCCTATGTGGAAAACGTACAAAAAAACATGAC
>NZ_JAJSLW010000091.1 GCF_021729145.1 Membranihabitans maritimus
TACTCAATACAACCCGTCAAGCCGTCTACTGCTGCCGTACCGTTTTCCGGATCGCACGATTCTACGCTCGATACCGTGCCCGGTAAGCCCGTCGTATCCGCACAAACCACTACCGTACTATCCATCGGCGTACTTGTCTCTGGTAAGGTATCCTGTGGCGGATAAACTCGTATCGGTACAATCGTCGTATCGCAATTCCCTAAATCATCGCATATTATGATGCACGTCGTATCCGTGCCTATATATCCAGTTGTCGGCGTATATTCTATACAACCCGTCAAACCGTCTACTGCTGCCGTACCGTTTTCCGGATCGCACGATTCTACGCTCAATACCGTACCCGGTAAGCCCGTCGTATC
>NZ_JAJSLW010000092.1 GCF_021729145.1 Membranihabitans maritimus
GGATACCGGACGGATAATAATTTCCACCGGAACCGATATCCGGCAGTCCCCGAATTGTACTTCTACCCGTCTCTGTATGTCTTCCAGTTCTTCCACCCAAATCGAATCCCCGCTACTGCCGTCCCACCATTCAATTTCACTGAATTTCCCTGAGGGAAAACCGATCTTTCGCCGTCCACCCGGGCACAATGACACCGTATCCAATGCCAGGACTTCCGTAACTGCATTTTGAACCGTAAGAACGGCCGTATCCTGGCAATCGTCTTGTTCTACGATATACAGATACTCCCCGTCTTCGTCCGTGCCCGGGACAAATCGACTGTCACCGTCCGATAGCTCCGGGTCAAACCG
>NZ_JAJSLW010000093.1 GCF_021729145.1 Membranihabitans maritimus
TGTCGACTTTTTGACAGCGCCTACAAGCTTGTTCCAATCGCTGTGCAGAGTAGGTATCTACCAGGCGGAAGATCCCCATACAGATGTTAAAGCTTTGCGGGGGATGTACCACCGAACGGATGACGTTTTCGATCGCCCAGCGGGTGGACGGACCGATTTGGGCCGCCTTATCGATATAGTAAGCGGCGTTAAAGCCCCGGGCTTTTTTCCATTCTGCGTGGGAACGGGGCATGTGGGCCGGGTCGGTTTGATACCGGTAGAGATTACGATACAGCAAACGGGTATGTGTGGCTACCCGTTGGGGCCCGATAAACACTTCTACGTTCCGGGAAGTATACACAAT
>NZ_JAJSLW010000094.1 GCF_021729145.1 Membranihabitans maritimus
AGGGTAATCGTATCTCCGTACCGATACGGACCGGGGAAAGCATTATTGATTCTTTTCTGTAACGCCAGATCATACACGGGAACATACAACGGATCGTGGTCATCTTCGTCTGTAATCCCGTCCTGGTCCGTATCCATGCCATCATCAGCCACATGATCGTCTTCATCACTCTCCGGGGTTCCACCTATATCGTTCAACGGATCTCCGTCTGCCTCACTATCTATATCGTCCCATTCCACACCTGAAGTATCCCTGGCAAAAGTAATCTCCGAATAGTTCGTCCAACTTGCAGAATCCGACGCTCCCACCATTGCCAGTTCTACATACAATAGTATGGAAA
>NZ_JAJSLW010000095.1 GCF_021729145.1 Membranihabitans maritimus
GGCAAGCGACCAAAAAACAGCAAGGCCTGATTCAAACCGTACACAAAATCCGCCACTTTTTGACTGGACAATGCGATTGCAAAACTATGCTGTGTATGCGGCATCGTGGCAACTAACACCGGACAGGAATAAAGCTCCCCACTGTGGGCATCCACCCAGTGCATGGGCTTGCCTGCAAAATCTACCTGCATGACTTGTCCGGGTGTATGGTCCATGCGAAGGGTCAGGTCCCGGCGTCCAATTTCCCGTTTCAAGCGTTCACAAAACTGACTGTATCCGTATCCGTCCGAATGCTCCTTGCGGTACTCTTCCCACAACAATTTTTTCGT
>NZ_JAJSLW010000096.1 GCF_021729145.1 Membranihabitans maritimus
TACCTTATACATGCCACTCGCATCCAATATCCGACTCACTTTATCCGAATGTCCTATCGCCACAGCATTACACAACGCTCCTTCCAGGTGCGGCAACAAGGTCGCACTACCCGCCAAACTTGCCGGTACGTCGTATACCATTTCTTCACTCAGTACACACAGGGCTTCTGTCTTCGTACCTATATCCGATGGCAAATCAAACATGCTCAATCTTACTTCACAGGCCGGCTCAACGTGGATTACTTGTTCTACTTCCCACTCAGGAGCTTTGTCACTACATCCACCCTGGATGAAGAATCTTCTCGTGATGGTTCCATAGCCGCA
>NZ_JAJSLW010000097.1 GCF_021729145.1 Membranihabitans maritimus
TTTCCATCTATGTCTGTAGGCTGGCCTTGATTGTTAACCCAGGTTTTGATATAGCTACCAAACGCCGCATCCAATGCCGCATACGCCCCACTTGTATCCGCAGCACTTCCACCGCCGGCATTATAACCCGCCGCTTCTTCCACTACCTCTTTGTAAAATAAGTTATACGCTTCACATGATATGGTAAGGTCTTCCAATTCTTTAGATACTTCCGCTTGCGATTTGTCTTCTACGTCTACCGTCACCCAGGCTTTACCCCAGTTACACCAGTAATCCATAACCAACAACTCTACCATAGGCTCTTCACACGCATCTTCACA
>NZ_JAJSLW010000098.1 GCF_021729145.1 Membranihabitans maritimus
CAGGCGCCGGCAAACCAAAACGGGCTATTCCCATTGCCACTATAAAACCATTCCTCTGTTACTTTTTCAAAAAATCCGCCTGATCCTAAAATCCAATCACCCAATTCCAATACAATAAACGGATAATCCACAAAATTGAATGGCCCCCGATGTAACCCTAATAGTTGACCGCGTTCTCCACCCAGATTGGACAGTACTGAATAATAATCTCCGCCGGGTAAAAAGTCTTCAACTTTATAGACTACTCCGTTCTTCTTTCGCAATATCTCCTGATCCAAATACTCCGCTTCCAAATCCAAAGCCTGGGCATCCGCCAA
>NZ_JAJSLW010000099.1 GCF_021729145.1 Membranihabitans maritimus
TTGGCGGATGCCCAGGCTTTGGATTTGGAAGCGGAGTATTTGGATCAGGAGATATTGCGAAAGAAGAACGGAGTAGTATATAAAGTTGAAGACTTTTTACCCGGCGGGGATTATTATTCAGTACTGTCCAATCTGGGTGGAGAACGCGGTCAACTATTAGCATTACACCGGGGTCCCTTTAATTTTGTGGACTATCCGTTTATTGTATTGGAATTGGGTGATTGGATATTGGGATCAGGGGGATTTTTTGAAAAAGTAACAGAGGAATGGTTTTATAGTGGCAATGGGAATAGCCCGTTTTGGTTTGCCGGCGCCTG
>NZ_JAJSLW010000009.1:0-252945 GCF_021729145.1 Membranihabitans maritimus
GCATCGGGTGGTCGCCAAAGAATTTTTTGTCCAAATTGAATAACTCCCTCACTAAATCCTTTCAGTAGAAATTGCTGATAAAATTGTTGGTTCTGATTATAATTTTGTAGCAATTGATTCAGATTTACGTACTTTTTCGACTCTAAATAATCAATGGATAATTGCCAGCCAGTTTGTGATGAATTATCGGATAGGGGAAGTGCCTTTTTATCATTTATCATTATTGGGTGGCAATAAAATTATGAGGGGGTTTTATGAAGGGAGATATAGAGGTAATAATCTGTGGGCTATACAATGTGAACTAAGAATACCCATTTTTAAGCGGTTTTTTATGGCTCCATTTATTTCAACGGGTGATGTTTTTAGTTTTGAAGATTATGATCTGGTTTTGAAATGGGCTGGGGGAGCAGGGATAAGGTATATTTTGAACCGCGAAAAGAGAGTTAATATTAGATTTGATATCGCGCATGGTGAAGAGTTCCAATTTTATTTGACCGTGTTGGAAGCATTTTAATGGAATAAAGTAATAAAGTGGAAAGTAGATATAATACGTTGGTGAGCATTATTATACCTGTCCTAAATGAGGAGGAAGGGATTGCTGACCAATTAAAATATCTCATGGCCCATGGAAAAGAGGCTGAGATTATTTTGGTAGATGGCGGTAGTGATGATTCTACCGTCGCAATTGCCCAGGATTTCCCGGTAAAAATTTACAGTTCGGGGAAAGGAAGGGCCGCTCAAATGAATTTAGGTGCTCAAAAGGCTTCAAGAGATATTTTGTATTTCCTTCATGCAGATGCGAAACCTCCGGAGACTTTTATCGAAGATATTTACAGTTCTCTCTTGCAGGGATTTGACGCCGGTTGTTTCAAAATGGATTTTCAGGATGGTCCAGTCTTAATGAAGTTAAATGGATTTCTCTCAAAATTCAATATGGGATGGACAGGTGGGGGAGATCAAAGCCTTTTTTTATTTAAAAGTGTGTTTGAAGAAATTGGAGGTTTCGATGAGAACTTTACAATTATGGAAGATTTTGATATTGTAGATAGGTTAAAAAATTATGGTAAGTTCCAGGTGATAAATAACGATATTAAAGTCAGTACCCGTAAATACAATCAAAATTCCTATTTGAAAGTGCAATGTGCCAATATTTTAGTATATAATATGTACCGTCTTGGCTATAGTCAAGAACAATTGACCAATACATATCAACGGATGCTAAATGATATCCGCCATTAATGGGAACCTAAATTTATTTTATTCACGATACTGGAAACACGGGACACAATAATTATTTTCTGTAAATATCAGCAGCTACCATTTTTCAATATACCTCCATATCCATTAGAGATGTACTTGCCAACTCATTTGACAATGGTAATTTTGTTTTCATAAAGATCCTATTATTATTTAATCAAGGTGGCTATTTTTTGCTGAACTTCATTCGTCTTCGTGTAATAATACCATTTTTGGCTATGACTTCAAGCCGGTCATAGGTATCGTTTTTCCTATAACTACATTCAAGTGTATGTTTTAATATTGATTTTAAATTTTGTCATTGATTTATATGTTGGTTTTTTTGATTGAAAATAAACACAATTATGTATTTTAATGTTAAATAATTTAAATTTATAAAATTAAAATACTATTTTATGAAAGTCTGATTGTTTAATTTAAAATCTGTGTTATGGAAGAGCATATTATTCGTCCCAGAATTTTTCATAGATGGGTTCGCAGAGTGATACTATTCTTAATTTTTGCTTCATTTATTGTGGGGCTGGTAGAATTGAGATCTATTTTGCTCTCGGGTTTCCGATCCCCATTTGAGCTTGGAGATTACCGGTTTGTCTTTTCCTTTTTATTTACTCTTTCAATGATTTTGGTCTATTACGATCAAGAGCGTAAGTCTCAGTTTTATATAAGATGGGATAGAGAAAATGTCTTTTATAAATTGGACTCTGGGCCTGAAGATAAAGTAGATTTAAGCCGGGTTAATAGTGTAAATGCTAATTATTCAAAAGTGTTTTTCTATATGAAAGACGGAACCACGAAAATGGTTAATTTTCATTCATTAAATCCTCGTTTTAAAGATGTACAGGAAGTGATTTCAATTAACGAAACGTTGGGTTTTCGAAGACTATTGGATATATAATGCGTTTGAAAGTATATTCCGGTGTAGTGTAACCACGTTTTATGTTAATTAGATTTATTACTCTTAGTTTAATTAAAAATAAGGTATTTTCTTCCAACAAATTCCATGATCTTTTGTATTGCTAATAGAATTAGTTTTAGGATACTTTTGAAAGGAATTTGATAATATACTAATGCGAAAAGTATTTTTCTTATTTTTGGCGTTAATATTATATATTTAGGTAATATGAAGAAAATAGAACTGGATATAATCGCCTTGTCTCATTCGGTTACACAATCAAATAACTATGCAGTGGTTCTTGGGGAACAAGAGGGGATGAGAAGGTTGCCGATTGTAATAGGAGGTTTTGAAGCGCAGGCTATTGCCGTTGCTATGGAGCGAATGACTCCCACACGTCCTTTAACTCACGACCTGTTTAAGAATACACTTAATACCTTCAAGGTTAATCTTAAAGAAATTATTATAAATGACTTGTTAGACGGAGTATTTTACGCAAAACTAATTTGTGAGCAAAATGGAGAAGTTATAGAAATTGATTCGCGAACTTCAGATGCTTTGGCACTTGCTGTTCGATTTAACTGTCCCGTTTTTACATATGAGTTTATTTTGGAGAATGCTGGAGTGATTCTTGAGGGCGATGAAGCTAAAAAAGAAAAGGTATCGCACAGTCAACAATCTCGTAAAAAGGGGTTGGAATCCTATTCTATGGATACTTTGAACAAAATGCTGGATGAAGCCATTGAAAAAGAAGACTATGAAAAAGCGGCGAAAATCAGAGACGAAATATCAAGAAGATCCAAGGAATCGTAAGGTTTAAATCCTTAATCGAAAGTAAATTAATCTAGAAAAGGGTTATTTCCGGTAGTGTCTTTTTAAATTATTTAAAATAGAATTGGGAACTTTGAGAGCGGTGCCGTGTCGCAATCCTTTGGGAAAGGAAATCTGGTCGGAAATATTTTCCCAGTCTTGCCAATTGGTTGTTTTAAGAGCTCCCATTTTATGGCGCGTATATTCATCATAGTACAAGATCCATTCATTTGAATGGATTAATTTGATAATCGTTGGGCCCTCTACCCAGTTCACCGAAAAAGGTTGACTTGCATTAGAATATCCTTTATGGAGATATAGACTTTTCGTAAGCCGAAGGTTTTTCATGGGGGTTGGTCTCTTGGTTTCGTCTTTCACAATCATATAGAATTCTCCTCCTACTTTTTTTATCACTCCGTCAATTACATTAAAACCGTCATCAAATAAGAGTTTTACAGGAGAAAAGTCTTCAAAGTCTTTTGTGGTAGTGTAGTACATTCTGTGATTGTAATTTTTGTCTCCGGTATGGTCAGTTTGAGGGAATTTTCCCGGAATGGTGGTTGACCAATAAATCATATATTCTCCAGATATTTCATCATAAAATAATTCCGGAGCCCAACAGTTCAAAGCTTCTTCTTCGTGTTTCATGACGGGTAAAAATCGCTGGTCGGACCAATTAATCAAGTCTTTGGATTTGGCATATCCTATCCCTTTTTCTCCCCAACTTACTGTCCAGACCATATGAAAATAGCCATCTCTACCGATTATTAAGCAGGGATCTCTCATTAGCTTATCTTTCCCCACCACGGGTGTCAAAATAGATTCATTGTCATTGATAGGGAGCCAGTGTAATGCATCTTTACTATAAGCCAGGTGCAAACCATCTTCCCCATTGTTGATAAAATATGAAAAAATATACGCAGAGTCACCCTGAGAAAATGAAGAATGTGACACAATTAATGAAGTTATAAGAAATAAAGGTAATGCCCTGAAATATATCATCTTAATAAGATTCCTTTTGTGAATGAGAAATTACACTTGAAATTTTTTAAAAATATAAGGATTTAGTGGGAATATTATACCTTTAAACATTTAAAACTTGAAGTATTTAATATATGGCGAGCAAAACTGCTTCCAAATTATTTATTGCAGTAGTTACAATAGGAGTTATGTATATACTCCAGGGGGTTCTTGTGCCATTGCTTTTTGCAATCCTAACTTCAATAGTCCTTTATCCCTTGACAGCCAGATTGGAAAAGTTGAAAATCCCGAGGGCTTTGGCATCTATTATTTCCGTTGTATTCTCTATTGTGGTTTTGGCCGGATTAATTTGGTTTATCGTCAACCAGGTAATCGTAATTGGAAAAGTCGATTATCAATTTCAGGAAAAATATACCCAAGCGATTAATGCGTTGGAGAAGTTTTTTTTAAATCAATTTGGTCTTGAGCCTACGGATATGTGGGATTGGTTGAAAAAGGAGTCGCAGAATATGATCTCCAGTGCCACCTCATATCTCACGAGTTTCTTCGGCTCAGCGGGGTCTACTTTAGCGAATTTTGTGTTGATGCCCCTGTATATATACTTTATCTTATATTTCCGTGATTTCTTCGTTGAATTTTTTTATCGGGCTTTTGATCATATAGAATCTGATAAAGTTCACAGGGTATTGGTAAGGATCTATTATGTTATTCAAAGCTATATTGTAGGACTCGTAACAGTAATGGCCATCGTCGCGGTACTCAATACCCTTGGGCTATTGATTTTGGGTATAGAATATGCATGGTTTTTTGGGATTCTTGCCGCCTTGTTGTTATTGATCCCTTATATTGGGATCGCTATAGGCTCCATTTTACCCGCTTTATTTGCCCTTGCTACTATGGACAACGGTTGGTACGCATTGGGAGTGATCATTTGGTTTCAGATTGTACAATTTTTTGAAGGAAATTTTATTACGCCCAATATAGTCGGGGGAAAAGTGAGTATCAACCCTATGGCAGCAATTATTTCCCTCTTATTAGGGGGGATGCTTTTCGGTTTAATGGGACTAATCTTAGCTTTACCACTGGTGGCGGTGATAAAGGTCGTATTTGATGCCAGTGAGGATTGGCAGGCTATTGGGTTCGTCTTAGGAGAACCTTCTGATCATCATTTATCCAAAGTGAGAAAAAGTAAAAGAAGACGGAAATGGACGATCCCAGGGATCTATAGAAACCGGGAAAAATAAAACTATTAAGGCTCTAATCACTTATTATTTCTGAGACTGTAAGATTCAGTTATGGATTTTGATTCCATTCCATTGATATAAAAGTGGTATTCTATTTCATTATTCTATAAGAAATTATCAATTGGTAAATATTCCCTTTTGTCAAGTTTGAATGCAAGACATCAGCGCTATGTATAGTTGTATTTTAGCTGAAAACATGTCAACTTTTTAAAGGAATCTTTTGCAGGTAGATTATTGATAGCCTCTTGCTTGCAGGGAATATAATTCTGCATACATGCCATTGCGAATCATAAGTTCTTCGTGCGATCCATCCTCTATTAATTTACCGTCATTTAAAAAGAGAATTCGATCTGCCATCCGGACAGTAGAAAATCTATGTGAGATTATTACAGCGGATTTGCCATCCATAAGTTCAGTAAATCGTTCAAAGACCTTGTGTTCCGCTCTGGCGTCCAAAGCTGAAGTGGGTTCGTCAAGTATTATAATTTTGGCATCTCTCATATAGGCCCGTGCTAATGCGATTTTCTGCCATTGTCCTCCTGAAAGGTCAATCCCATCTTCGAATCGCCTGCCGAGTATTTGATCCAATCCCCCGGGTAACGAAGAAATAACTTCTGACGCCAAACTTTTTTCAGCAGCATTTTCTATCCGAGTATCCCATTCAACGGTATCACCATTTTTGCTATCCATAATTTCTACATTACCGATAGAAATATTTTCTCTGGCCGTAAAGTGTAGGCGTATATAATCCTGAAATATAATACCAATATTGCGTCGTAAATCAGATAGGTCTATATCTTTTAGATTTATGTCATCAATAAAGATATTTCCTTCGCTGGGATCATATAGTCGGGCCAATAATTTGACCAGCGTTGTTTTCCCGGCGCCGTTTTCCCCTACCAGTGCAATTTTTTCGTTGGGAGCGAGAGTAAAAGATAAGTCTTTAATGGCATATTTATCCGTATTTGGGTATCGAAAGCTGACATTTTCAAATCGAAATCCTTTCACTATGGGTGCAGGAAAAGGTTGCTTATTTTCTTTATCAACTATATTGGGTTGTATTGCAAAAAAATCAAATAGGTCTGACAGGTAAAGGGAATGGGAAGATATCTGGGAAAATCTGAGCATAATACCTTGAAGACCTGATTGCATTTTTTTAAATGATCCCGATAAGAAAGTCAAGGTACCTAGTGTGATCGTGCCACTGACCGTCTGGAGAATGATCACGATATAGGCTCCATAATAGGCTATAGTCCCGATTGAAGAGAGAATACCGGCCCAGGTAGATTTTTTTATTGCTAATTTCCGGTTCACTTCGTAATATTTATGAGCCAAAATCCTGAATTGCCGGGCCAGGTGATTGGCCAGGTTGAAAATTTTAACTTCCTTGGCTGATTCATTCGAAGCACCCAGATATCTCAAATAGTCCAACTCTCGTCGTTCCTGGGTCCAGGAACGAGTTATAGAATATGTACGCATATTAAAATGCAATTCTCCGATAAAAGATGGTATCACAGCGATTATAAGCAGTAGAATTAGCCACGGACTAAAAAGTACCAGTCCTACTCCCAATGAAATTAGAGAAATAATTTCCTGTAATTGTGTTAGCACCAGGGATAGTAGTATGGTACGGCTGGTTGTTTGCTGCCGTGCCCGTTCCATTTTATCGTAAAAGTCGGCATTTTCGAACTGGTATAGATCCAGGGATGCTGCATGGTGGATGATATCTTCAGAAACCTTGTTGCTGAATAAGTCTCCCAATAAACCATCTATCAGACTGATTCCCTGACGGAGAAGAATTTGCAGGACCGCCAGGCCTCCTTCTATGAATAGCAATCGCCATAGATAGGTTTTGTCAGAATCAGGTTGGTCGATCAACCATACAATGGTGTCAATAATTTCTTTCCCGACTAATAGGATGGCTAATGGTAATACAGATGCTATTACTCTAAGGATAATATTCGCAACCGTAAGTTGCTTATTCGTATTCCAAATTAGACGAATAAATTTGGGGAGATTTCCCAGCGCTTTCCATTGATCTGAAAAGGATAATTTTGTTTTTTCGATTCGGTGAACACTCATGTAAGATATATAGACGATAGAAAGAAAAAATGGTTTAAGAAGGGGGTAATTTTATTTATGATTGATATCCATGGCTTCTTTCCTTGACTTTATGTTGAGTTTGGTGTAAATATTACTTACATGAGATTTAACCGTGCTAATACCTATGTTACATTCCTCCGAAATCTCTTTATTTGATTTTCCGGACTGCAAAAGTTTGAATATTTTTCGCTCCTGTATACTGAGATCATGAATAGGATGTTTGCGTTTGATTGTTGGAAAAATATATAAAGTCGTCAATATTCCAATTCCGAAAAATAGTAAGGCGATCCATACATAATGTAGGCTATGAGCAGGGTTTCGTAAATCTATTTGTTTCCTAAATATATCAAAATACAGTGATTTTTCATTTTCCCATTTTTGTAAATATTGCTCATAGAACTCTCTGTGAGCAGTATAATTGGCTTCAAAACTACTTTGGTATATGGCGTATAGAGAAACCAGCGGGTTTTCAGAGGTATCCGCTATGGTTCGGAGTTTTTCATTGACGGCTTTGGAAATTAAATCTCTTTTCAACGGGGTGCCGGTGATTTCCCTGTTTTCCTCAAGTTCGGTAATTTTATTAATCATGAGTAGTTTGTCATTGTCTGGTGAATTGGTGATTTCCAGGCTATCAAACAAGGTCGCAGTTCTACCTAAGGATTTAATATTGAATTGGGAATGACGGTGAGCCATAATAAATAGATGATTTTCATCTTGGCCACCTATAATTAAAGAAGCAGGAGGACTACCCACTTTGGAAAGGTGTATCCTGTAAAGCCCGTCTTTTTTTGGCAGGAATGTTGTTTTTATTGAAAAGTAGCCCTGACTGTCAATCCTTACTTTGTCAATGATCATATTGCTTGACATAGTGTACATATCATTCATACTGGGTATTTGACTCAAAAAGACAAATTTTTGCCAGCTGGAGTCCACGTCAAGTTGTCCTGTTATTTGACATTGAATATTTGTGGTGAGAAAAATTGGAATAAGGAGAACTGATACACCTCTGATATATATCCACATACTTATAAATATATAATATCTTTTATAAATTATTCATTTGATGTTGTTGATATATTGACATGTCCTTTACTTTTTTCTGTTTTTATTGTTACTTTCCAATCACCTGGTATAGGGTTCTCGAAAACTTTTACAATTCTCCCTTCAACCGTTTCCTTTGGTTTACTAAAGCGACTTTTTTCAGGGTCTGTTTTATCATCTACTTGGGTCCCTACAGAATAATTTCCAATTTTCTTTTTTCGGGGGTCATATAATTCAATAGAAATATCTCCCTGCCAAATTGAGCTGGAAACAGTAATTCCTAATTGTTTGAGACCTGGTGCAATTGGAATTGAAATTTCGAAAGTATTTGATTCTCCTGTTAATTGAATTTCCCTGTTAAGATTGAAAGATGAATGTTGGGCGGTAATAGATAGTGTAGAAAGGAACATCAAAATCGATACCTGTAAAATGGATAAAATTTTTGTTTTCATGACCATAAGCTTTTTTCGTTTGAATTATGTAATCCAAAGTTATTTTGACTTTCATTGTTTTGCAAAAAACAAACGGATGAAAAAGGGACTATAAAAGTGCTAAAAATGGATACGAGTTAGTTTTTTATTAATTTACAAGGTGTTTTTAGAATAATCGGTCAGAATATATCTATTGCTTTTATAGTGTCTTCAAAGATGGGTATGTTTTAATTAGGATGGGTGTTTTGCTTTTTTACGATTTTGTTATAAAATATTCTTTAGTAATAATTTATTTAGCAAAAATAATTTTATTATAGAGGAATTGTTATAATGTAAATACTGTAATGTGAAAAACTCAACTTTGCCAAAGAAGAGCATGCCTTTTATTCTATTTCTTTTTTTGACCGTATTCGTAAGCTGTGAAAAAAGAGAAATTACTGCTGATCCAAATTGGCAAGCGGAATTATATGAAATTAGTGAAGCAGACTTGCAAAATTTCAACGACAAAATTGCTCTTGAGGTGGGAAAAGCTATTGGGATTTTCATGGATGAAATGACTAGAGATGGGATGCAAGAATATCTTAACAGGGTAAAGGAATTAGAGAGTATTCCTCCAGACGATCTATCCAATGTAACCGTAAGCGAAATCGAATCGATATTTAATGCTGAGGAAGGTACAATCGATAGGTATATTAGCACCCTACAGATACACCAAATTTATATTGCTAATCCGGAAAACAGAATAAATGTAGCAATAGGAATGTATAAATATGCTGAAGCCAGTGCGAATGAAATAACCAGGGGTGTTTTTAGAGTTGCGGCAACTTTATTTAGTGCAAAAGAATGTGGTTTTTGGCAACATGCTGCACGAATTGCTGATACGGCTCTCCTTACTGCAACAGCATCAACCGGGATAGGCGCTGTAGGAGCTGCAGGATCATTGGTTGAAACCTATCATTATGCAATAAAATGTTGTAAAGAAAATGGAGCTTGTTGATTTAGTTTTAGATTGGAAGGATTTTATTATGGATATTGCATGGCCTATTGCCATTATTATTTATTTTTTTATAGAGTATTATCGCTATAAAACAGGAGAGCGAAAATCCATCTTTATAACAAGAAAATGGGCTATTATCTTAATTATGACTTTTATTTTATTTTCTCCGATTGTGATAATGATGAAAGATTTTTCCAGAGAGATTTTAATAGTTGTTTTATTAGGAGGATTTTCTGTTATGGTTTTGTTTTATTTGATCTACCATCTTCCGGGAATGTTGAAGTATTTTTTCCTGAAGCGCAAAGAGAGATCCACAGAATAACTTTTTAGAAGATTTTTTTGTAAAAAGAAATGACAATTCTGGCAGCATGCCGCAAGAATAGCTGATACAGTCGTATTAACTGTTGCTACAGCAACTGTACCGGTAGTTGGAGTTGTTTCGACTGTAGGTGCAGCGAGTTCATATGTAGAGACCGTAGATTATGCTGTTAAGTATTGTCCTGACTGTTAACCAATTCACTTCTTTAAATTAAATACATATGGAATTGAGTGATGTTATTCGAGAGATTACTTTTCCTATTGGAATGATTTTACTATTGATTACCCAGTTTTATCAGTATAAAACAGGTAAAAAAGCTTCTGGCAAACAACAGCGTAATATTTTAATGGTCCTTTTGATGGTCTTCGTTATAATAACCCTTAATATAATACTAATTTTAGATGATAGGATTAAAGAGATCATATATGGAAAAATAGATACACCCTTCTTTTAATGTTTCGATGCTTTTTCTTTAATAAATGACTGAATGTTTGATTTCAATCTATCAGCAATCCTTTGTAAATGTAAAAGCAAGTTTGTTCTAAGATATTTATTTTACAGAAGAACTTTTTTTAATGAAAATCTAAATTTTTAGACTTCATTTTTTACACATTGTCCTAAACTACAAGTAGATCTTTTTTGACAAAAGATATTATCTAATAATTAGTTTATTTATTGACCTATGTCAAATTGTACATTTGTAATTTTAGAGTGAGTGTTATCAAGATTATCCTCTTACAAAAGTGGATGGGGTGCAACGAATTTTGATATCAGGTGTTGATAAGTGAATGCATTAGTTTACCGTTTTCATATATAATATTTCATATATTTGAATTCTAAAACATATCGAGATTATGCCGGATTTTATGCACTTACATTGCCATACTCAATTTTCACTGTTAGATGGTGCTTCCAAGATCGACCTGATGATGGATAAAGCCCTACAGGATGGACAAAAAGGGGTGGCACTTACCGATCACGGTAATATGTTTGGCGCATTTAAGTTTGTATCTGAAGCAGAGAAAAGGGGAATTAAGCCCATTATCGGATGTGAATTTTACCTGGTTGATGACAGGCATAGGAAATCTTTTTCCAGAAAGAAAGGGGAGAAGGACAAAAGATTTCACCAATTGTTATTGGCTAAAAATGCCCAGGGATACCGCAACTTGTCGATGCTTTGTAGTTTGGGGTTTATGGAAGGTCTGTACAATGACTTTCCGCGGATTGACAGGGAATTATTGGTTAAGTATCACGAAGGTGTAATTGCTACGAGCTGTTGTATCGGTGCAGAAATACCCCAAACGATTTTATCCGGGGATTTGGAAAAAGCGGAAGAATTGCTGAAGTGGTGGTTGGATCTATTTGGAGAGGACTATTATATCGAGTTGCAGCGGCACAGGGGATTAGAAAATATCGATGGGATCGGAATGAGCCAGGAGGATGTGAACCAGGAATTAATACGGTTGGCAAGGAAGTACAATGTGAAAATAATTTCTACCAATGATTCACATTATGTTGAGGAGGAGGACTGGAAAGCGCACGATATACTTTTGTGTATTAATACAGGGAATAAAGCGGAGGAAGAAAGCAGGTTTAAGTTTCCGAGCTCAGATTTCTTTTTCAAGACAAAAGGAGAAATGGAGAAGCTTTTCGGCGATATACCGGAATCTATGGATAACACCCTTGAGATTTACGATAAAGTTGAACCGCTCAAACTGGCGAGAGATATTTTATTGCCGGCGTTTCCAGTGCCTTCTCAATTTTCGAACCAGGAAGACTACCTGCGGCATTTAACTTATGAGGGGGCGAAAATCCGGTATAAAGAGTTGAATGAAATTGTTCGTGAGCGCCTGGATTTTGAATTAAGTGTAATTAATGGAAGTGGTTATGCCGGTTATTTCCTTATTGTCCAGGATTTTACTTCGACAGCACGAAATTTGGGTGTGTCCGTTGGACCGGGACGTGGATCTGCTGCAGGGTCTGCTGTAGCGTATTGCCTGGGAATTACCAATGTGGATCCCGTTAAGTATGATCTTCTTTTTGAGAGATTCTTAAACCCTGAGCGTATTTCCATGCCCGATATCGATATTGATTTTGATGATGAGGGGAGAAATAAAGTTATTGATTATGTGGTGGATAAGTACGGCCGTAATCAAGTGGCTCAGATTATTACCTATGGTTCGATGGCCGCGAAGATGTCAATACGGGATGTAGGCAGGGTTCTAGACGTACCGCTACATGAAGTCAACATTATTTCGAAGTCCTATCCATCCCATCCGAAAGCTAGTCTTGAAAGGGTATTGAAAGAGGGGAAAATTGATGGTAAAATAAGTGGCGATTTATCACCGGATGATCTGGAAAAGGCTAAAAAGATCAGGGAGTTAGCGGCAGAAGACAGTGTGATAGGTGAAATGCTTCGAACAGCAAAAAATCTGGAGGGTTCGGTGCGTAATACTGGAATTCACGCCTGTGGGGTAATCATTACACCTTCTGATATCCGTGAATTTGTACCGGTTTCAGTAGCCAAAGACTCGGATTTGCTAGTGACACAATTTGACAACTCTGTAGTAGAGAATGCAGGGCTGCTGAAGATGGATTTTTTGGGATTGAAGACCCTTACGATTATAAAAGATGCCATTCGGTTAGTTGAAAAGAACAGGGGAGTAAAAATCGATCCTGATGAAATCCCGTTGGACGATGAATTGACATATGAAAAGATATTCCAAAAAGGGAGAACGGTTGGTGTGTTTCAATATGAGTCCCCGGGGATGCAGAAAAATCTTAAGTTGTTGGAGCCCAATAAATTTGGGGACTTAATTGCCATGAACGCCTTGTACCGACCGGGCCCTATGCAATATATCCCTAACTTTGTGGAGCGTAAGCACGGACGGGAGGAAATTGCCTATGATTTGCCGGAAATGGAAGAATACCTGGCAGAGACGTATGGAATTACGGTATATCAGGAGCAGGTGATGTTGTTGTCTCAAAAATTGGCCGGTTTTACCAAGGGACAGGCAGATATGTTGAGAAAGGGCATGGGGAAAAAGAAAAAAAAGATAATCGACGAATTGTTACCCAAATTCCTGGAAGGCGGAATAGCCAATGGACACCCCAAGAAAGTGCTGGAAAAGATATGGAAAGACTGGGAAGCTTTTGCTTCGTATGCTTTTAATAAATCTCATTCGACATGTTATGCCATTGTCGCTTTCCAGACGGCTTACCTGAAAGCGCATTACCCCGCTGAGTTTATGGCAGCTGTATTGATGCATAACTATTCCGATATTACGAAACTCGAATTTTTCCTTAAAGAGTGTCGTGCCATGGGAATAAAAGTATTGGGGCCTGATGTCAATGAAAGTGCACTAAACTTTGATGTGGATGAGAATGGGAATATCCGAATTGGGTTATTTGGTCTTAAAGGCGTGGGAGAATCTGCTGCAAGATCTTTGGTAGACGAACGGCAAGCGAATGGAAAATTTCAAAATATTGAAGATTTTATCAAGCGGATAAATTTGAGAACTGTTAATAAAAAAAGTATCGAAAATTTGGTTTACGGTGGAGCATTGGATACATTTTCGGAAATTGACCGTTCTCAGTATTTTGAGTCTTCAGATAAATATGAAACATTTATTGAACATCTTGTTCGCTATGGGAATATGTTTCGAGATGCAAAAAATTCAATGGAAAACTCCCTTTTTGGATTTGAATCAACCGTAACACTTCAAGCGCCAGAACCTCCTAATGCCGAGCCCTGGCAATTAATGTATAAGCTAGATAAAGAGAAGGAAATTGTAGGCATATATGCCAGTGGGCATCCATTGGATCAGGTGAGCCAGTTGTTGAAGGAGCTCACGGATTGTGACCTGAAAATGATGGAGGAATATATGTCTGCGGGTAGAAGGTTTAAAATAGGAGGCCTGGTAACAGCTTCTCGATCAGGTATTAGTAAAAGAGGATTGGATTATTGTGTATTTACAATTCAGGACTTTAGTGGAAGTTATGAATTTTTTGTTGGTGGAAAAACCTTCCTCAATAATAAAGGTCTGTTTGAAACCGGGAACTTTTTACATCTGACTGTATCTTTTAAGACTACGCGTTCGGGCGAACTAAGGCATTCAATTGAAACGGTGGACTTGTTGCGGGAAGTGGCTAGTAATTCGATTAAAGGTGTTCAATTATTCGTTCCTATTGATGAGGTAAATGAAGTGTATGTCCATGAAATTCAAAGTTTAATTGATACTTACACTGGACAACAAAAAGTTAAATTAACCGTTTTCGATAAAGAAAGGAAAGATGTAACCATTGGATTTCAACCTCGTGAAAATGGCGTGCTTGTTGACAATGAGTTTTTACAGGAATTGGGTCATAAAGGGCATACGTATAAAGTTATTTTACATGGCAATGGTAGGTAGATTACTCATTTTTATCATTATTCCATTCTTAGGACAGGGGCAACAACCAGATTCTTTTAAAGGGCAAGTTAGTTTCGATGAATTATCCGCCCAGCTGGAGCAAATGTCTCACGACACTATTTTAATTAACTATTGGGCAACATGGTGTAAACCCTGTGTGGAAGAGTTACCCGTTATTGAACAGTTCGCTAACAGGCATCCGGAGGTAAAAGTTCTATTAGTAAGTCTTGATTTTGATACGCAAATGAAAAGTAAGCTTTTTCCGTATATTATCAAGGAAGGTATAAAACACGATATCTATCTTTTGGTAGATCCAGATGTGAATGAATGGATTCCCAAGGTCAATGAAAATTGGTCGGGAGCTATCCCTGCCACAGAAGTTCATACACCCGGGGAACGATTTTTCCATGAAGGAGTGTTTACTACTTCAGAAGAGATCAGTAATTTTTCAAAAAATGGTAAACTATGAAAACATTAATTGTAAGTATTTTAGGTGTGTTAGGATTGGGGATTGCGGGAATCAGTGGTTTTTTTAGTCCTTTGGACCAGGATGTTGAACCCTATAAATTGGGGGAAGTTGTTAGTGATTTTACTTTGAGCACATTTGATGGTAAGTCAATTTCGCTCAGTGATTATAGTGGATCTAAAGGATATATTATTGTTTTTACCTGCAATACATGTCCGTATGCAAAACTATATGAAGACCGAATCATGACCCTTGCAAATAAATATTCAGATGCAGGATTCCCATTGCTGGCTATTAATTCCAATGACCCGGCTCTTAAACCAGGGGATAGTGAAGATGAAATGGCTAAACGGTCGAATGAGAAAAAATATACATTCCCTTATTTAGTGGATACAGAAGGTGTTCATGCTCAATTTGGAGCTACTAAAACTCCCCAGGTATATGTTTTGGACGGGGATAAAAAATTACAATATATTGGTGCTATAGACGATAATCCCCAGAGTGAGGATGGTGTCGAAATTAGGTATGTTGAAGATGCCATTTCTGCCATACAAAGTGGATCTTCCCCCGGAACAAAAGAAACCAGGGCCATTGGATGTACTATCAAACCGAGAACATAGTATTCTAGGACTATTTGCGGTTGTTAATTCTATCCATTATTCGAAGGATTTTCTCGTAGTTGCTACGAAGGTAATTATACTCATGAATATCGTCCTTATTGATAAGTTCTAATGCTTTGTTTCTATATTCTACAGGGCTTTTGATTTCACTTTTACCAGACATATGGAATTCCTTGGCCCCTGTATAGGTTTCGATATCCAAAATATTGTTTTCATTGACTCCGCCACCCGGCATAATAATAATATCATCACCAGCCAGTTCGATGAGCTTATTAATTTTTTTAATTCCTTCAGGTGCTGAATTTTGACCACCTGAAGTCAATACCCTGGGAATACCGAGTGTGATCAAATCTTCCAGGCATTTTTCCTGATTCATACATTGGTCAAAAGCTCTGTGAAAAGTTATATCCATTCCTTTGGCCTGTTCCATTGCCTTTAGGGTTTTGTCCAAATCAACTTTTCCATCAATAGTTAGAAAACCAATTACTACTCCATTTATTCCAATTTGTTTACAAAACCGTATACTTTCTAAAATTTCTTTAAATTCAAGTTCGGAGTAGATAAAATCTCCACCACGTGGTCGGATTAATGCATTAACAGGAATATTAAGGTTATCTTTGACACAGATAAGTTGCCCAGGTGTGGGTGTTGTGCCTCCCAATTCCAGGTTTGCACAGAGTTCTATTCGGTCAACACCCGCTTTATCGGCGATTAGTGCCGATTCAAAAGAATTTGCAGCTATTTCAATTTTCATAGTAGAGTCGCAAAAATTTTTAATCTTTGCCAAACTAAATAATTAATATCGTATGAGGTACACAATCGGGAGTTTTAATATAATAATTTTTGTTTTTTTGATTTCCTGTACATCGGATAATGAGAAATCGTATAAATATAAAGATTTGATCTCTTATGGTATTCCTGTGGAAATTAAAGCTCCGGATAGTGTTGAAGTATCTTCTACTGATCTGGGCATTCAAAAGGATGTCAGTTTGCAAGGAGATGATGGATATAATATCCAATTATTTTATTCGGATGCCTTCAGAAATCAAAAGGCAGCAGTCGAAGATTACAGGGAAGTGATTAGAATAAATCCGTATTTCAAAGAATTTGTACAAGACGATGAAAATGGATTTATTTATTCTTTCCAATTGGATTCTACAACAGTAAACTACGGTTTTCGATATGTACAGGTCAAAGCCGGGAAGGAGATAATTATTCAACCTGGAATGCTGGGAGTGTATTCATTGGATGAAGCCAGGAAATTATACGGCATAGCATCCCAAATAAAGTAATTTTTATAAATTGATGGCTTTTCATGGTAAAGAGAAAATTATTTAATTAATTTGGACGATGCTTGACAATCATCTAATGAAAAACCATATTTCTTAGATGTTTATCCAGTGAATTGATTGAATTTTATAACTAATTATATTTTTACACGTCATGAAATTAATCCGTTTTGGAGAACCCGGCCAGGAAAAACCGGGTGTATTGGTAGATAACAAGAGATACGACATAAGTTCTGTAATAAAGGACTTTGATTTTGATTTTTTCCGCTCTGGAAAATTAGATTCCCTAGCCAATATATTGGCAGAACAAGACCTTCCTGAAATTCCTGAAAATGTGCGTTGGGCTGCTCCTGTATTCAGGCCGGGGAAGTTGATCTGTATTGGACTCAATTACGCTGACCATGCCTCTGAATCAGGTATGGAACTTCCCAAGGAACCTGTTGTTTTTTTCAAAGCCAGTAGTTCAGTTTGTGGCCCATTTGATAATGTTGTAATTCCCAAAACTAGTACTAAAACGGATTGGGAAGTCGAATTAGCCGTCGTCATTGGAAAAGAAGCTTCCTACATTGATGAGAAAGATGCAGAAGATTATATTGCAGGATATGTTTTGCACAATGATGTAAGTGAGCGTGCTTTTCAATTAGAAAGAGGTGGCCAATGGGTAAAAGGGAAGAGTTGTGATACTTTTGCACCTTTAGGACCTTGGATCTCTACAAAGGATGAATTACCTGACTTGTCGGACGTAAAGTTATGGCTTTCCGTGAACGGTCATAAGTACCAGGATGGTAGCACTAAAGACCTGGTATTTAAAGTCCCTTATATCATACATTACCTTAGTCAGTTTATGACCCTGGAGCCAGGTGATATTATTTCTACAGGAACACCGGCCGGAGTGGGATTGGGACTTGATCCTGCTGTTTTTCTTAAAGACGGTGACGTAATGGAATTGGGAATAGAAGGATTGGGAACCAGTAAGCAAAAAGTAATTAATTACTCAGGTAAATAGTGAAGCAGTGAAAAGGTATTGTCTGGCACTTGACTTAGTAGATGATCCCAAGTTAATTGCTGAATATGAAGAATATCATCAGGATGTGTGGCCTGAAATTCTTGAAAGTATCCATGACAGTGGAATTGAAAGTATGGAGATTTTTAGGTTCGGGAACAGACTTTTTATGATTATTTGGGCAGATAATGATTTTACTTTCGAAAAGAAAGGTGAAATGGATTCTAATAATCCCAAAGTGATAGAGTGGGAAGAATTGATGTGGAAATATCAGCAACAAATACCCGGAAGTATGAAAGGAGAGAAATGGGTGTTGATGGATCGTATTTTTCTTACAAACAGAACAGGGGGGGATGAAAATAATTGATTCGCACCAACATTTTTGGAAGTACGATCCTGTGAGTTATGCCTGGATCGATGATACGATGAAAGTGATTCAAAAAGATTTTTTGCCTTCAGACTTAAAGCCCATTCTAGAAAAAAATCGTGTTGATGGTACTATTGCCGTTCAAGCCGATCAAAGTTTGAATGAAACACGATTCCTATTAGACCTAGCCAAAAAAAACAATTTAGTCAAAGGAGTCGTAGGGTGGATTGACTTAAAAGGTGATAATCTTGAAAACGAGCTTAACGAGTTTAGAGATGAAGAACTTTTAGTTGGATTCAGACATATTGTCCAGGGAGAATCGGATCCTTTGTTTATGCTCGATCAGCGTTTTCGAAAAGGGTTGGAAATTATTTTCGAAAGGGGGTATTCATACGATATTTTAATCTATCCCCATCAATTAATTTCTGCCCTTGAACTAATAAAACTGTATCCGGAGCAATCATTTGTAATTGACCATATTGCCAAACCGTATATAAAACTGGGATATATTGATGGTTGGGCTGCTTTAATTAATGAGATTGCCCAATATGAACAGGTTTATTGCAAACTTTCGGGTATGATAACAGAAGCGGATTGGAAAGATTGGTCTGCTGAAGACATCAAACCGTATTTAGATATAGTATGTGAATCTTTTAAAAGCGATCGGTTAATGTTTGGTTCTGATTGGCCAGTGGCATTGGTTGCAGGAACGTATAGTCAAGTATTGGAAAGTTTAATGGAATATATGGAAAATTGGGATCTGGAAGACCAAAAAAATATACTTAGTCGGTCTGCTGAAGAATTCTATTTAAAAAATATTAATGAATAAAAATGGATTTAGGATTACAGAATAAAGTAGTTATCGTCACAGGGGGGTCCAAAGGAATAGGGGGAGCTATTTCTGCTATTTTAGCAGAAGAAGGGGCCCAGGTAATAATTGCCGGCAGGAATAAGGCCGATGGTCAAAAGAAAGTGGAAGAGATTGTTTCTAAAGGAGGAAAAGCCGATCATTTTCAAATTGAATTAACGGATATTGAGAAATGTGGTGAATTGGTAGAATATGTTGCTGGTAAATTTGGGAGGATTGATGGCATTGTCAATAACGCCGGGGTAAATGATGGTGTTTCATTGGAAGATGGAAGCCCGGAAGAATTTGTAGCATCATTCAATAAAAATGTTACTCATTTTTATTCGATTGTACAGAAGGCACTACCTTACTTAAAGGAAACCAAAGGAAATATTGTAAATATTGGGTCCAAGGTGGCCGAAACCGGACAAGGGCGTACGTCGGGATATGCCGCATCAAAAGGAGCGGTGAATGGTTTGACGCGTGAATGGGCAGTGGAATTGTTGCCCTATAGTATCCGGGTGAACTGTGTAATACCTGCAGAAGTATGGACACCATTGTATGAAAAATGGATAAATTCCTTGCCCAATTCAAATGAGAAATTGAAGTCCATTGTTGGTAAAATTCCTTTTGAGAACAGATTTACAACTTCGGAGGAGATCGGAAATATGGTAGCCTTTGTTTTATCCAACAAAACTTCAGGACATACTACAGGCCAGATTTTATATGTTGATGGAGGATATACCCATCTTGACAGGGCAATTCAGTGATTATTTATGCATTTTCATTAAATTCTGGTAATACATTGCAAGGTAATATTCCATATGAAAGAATCATATAATAATAAAGTACTAAAAATCAATTCAGGCGATAATGTGTTGGTAGCATTGGAAGACCTTAAGGCAGGTACCGAAATTATCTACGAAAGCCACAGGGTTCGATTAATTGAAGATATTCCTGCTAAACACAAATTTCCTGTGGCGGACCTAAATGTGGGAGATGAAATTATCATGTATGGCGTTTTGGTCGGAATTGCCGATATAAATTTAATGGCAGGAGCCTTACTTACGGAAAACAATATCCATCATGCATCCAATGAAAATTATAAGAGGAATATAGATGAAGTTTATTGGGAGAAACCTTCCGGTATTGAAGAATTTAAATCCCTAACTTTTGATGGATATCAAAGAAATGACGGGAGTGTGGGAACCCGGAATTATTGGCTGTTTTTCCCCATGGTTTTTTGTGAGAATCGCAATTTAGAAGTTATTAAAGAGGCCTTGTTAACAGAGCTAGGTTATAAGAAGGAAAATAAATACAGAGCACTCGTTCGAAGCCTCATTTCTGGCGAAAGTAGTAATGGTCAACTAATTGAAAACGATCAATCTCCATTTTTTGAAAATGTGGATGGTATTAAGTTTTTACTTCATCAGGGAGGATGTGGAGGTACTCATGATGATGTAGTCGTACTGGCAAAGTTGTTAGCTGGATATGCAGATCATCCCAATGTTGCTGGTGTTACGGTATTGAGTTTGGGTTGTCAGCATTTACAAGTACAATTATTTAAGGAGGTGCTGGAGGAACGAAATCCATCATTTGATAAGCCATTGTTAATTTTCGAGCAACAAAAATATCAGGGCTTAGACAGGATGTTATACGATGTAATTGAGCAAACGATGGATGGTCTTCGACAGGCAAATAAAATAAAGAGAAAAGCGTCATCTTTATCGCATCTGTGTTTGGGGATGGAGTGCGGAGGTAGTGATGGTTTTTCCGGAATTTCGGCGAATCCAGTAGTAGGCAGGGTGGCAGATTATCTATCCGGTCTCGATGGTAAGGTAATGTTGTCGGAATTTCCCGAATTGTTTGGTGCCGAACAAGATTTAGTCAACAGAATGGTCAATGACAGGTTGGCTGAAAAATTTACTTTTTTAATGAAGTCATATAATGCTTCAGCAAACGAAGTGGGTAGTGGGTTTGATATGAATCCTTCACCGGGAAATATTAGGGATGGATTGATTACTGATGCCATTAAATCTCTTGGTGCTGCACAGAAAGGGGGAAGGTCTCCAGTTAACGATGTATTGGACTATACGGAGAAAGTAAAAGAAAATGGACTGAGTTTGCTTTGTACACCTGGAAATGATGTAGAATCTACTACAGGATTGGCGGGAAGTGGAGCCAATATGATTTTATTTACCACTGGATTGGGAACACCAACAGGAAATCCCATTTCTCCAACTATGAAAATTTCTTCTAATACACAATTGGCAGAGAAAATGCCTGATATAATCGATTTTGATACTGGAGGTATTATAAGAGGTGAGGAAAGTTTGGATGAGGTTGCCGAGCGTTTATTTACAAAGATAATAGAAGTGGCAAGTGGTCGGGAAAAAACTAAGGCTGAATTATTAGGTCAAGACGATTTTATACCATGGAGAAGAGGTGTCAGTCTGTAGCATATGGAGAACTATGAATCCCCTTTAATGGAATAAAACCAGTGAAGTATCATTACCGAATTGAGTTCGTTAAATTATAGTAATTCGAAACTGTATGTACTTCAGTCACTTAAAACTTTAATTACTCAAAACTCTATATTATGGGAAAATACGATAATAAAAATGTAGTGATTACCGGAGGTGCCAGTGGAATTGGTTGGGCGATTTCGGAGGAATTTGCGAAAGAAGGAGCTAAAGTTTATATGTTGGAAGTGAAAACGGAAGAAGGTAATAGAAAAATAGAAAGTAAAGGGTTTACTCAGGAAGAGATTACTTGTTTGGAGTGTGATGTTTCCAATCAAACCACAGTTCGGTCTTGTATGGAAGAGATCGTTAACAAAAGTGGCAGAATTCATATTCTTATAAATAATGCTGGTATTGCTCACGTAGGAGATGCCCTTTCTACCACAGAAGAAGATATTGATCGGATATATAATGTCAATATTAAAGGTGTCTATAATTGCATCCATACTGTATTGCCAAATATGATAGAAGCTGGCGGTGGCGTAATTTTGAATATGGCTTCCATTGCCGCTACGGTAGGTATAAGTGATAGATTTGCGTATAGTATGAGCAAAGGGGCTGTATTGACAATGACGTATTCTGTTGCTAAGGATTATATAGACAAAGGTATTCGATGTAATTCTATATCACCTGCGCGTGTTCATACCCCATTTGTCGATGGTTTCATTGCTAAAAATTATCCCGGAAAGGAAGAAGAAATGTTTGAAGCATTATCAAGAACGCAACCCATTGGAAGGATGGCCGATCCGGTAGAAATTGCTCGGTTGGCTATTTATTTGTGTAGTGATGATGCCGGTTTTATTACAGGCACTGATTATCCAATAGATGGTGGTTTTATTAAACTAAACAGCTAGTGTGCTGCAAGAAATATGTACATCTGGATGTATGCGGGACCAGATGCTGGTTTAGACACTGTTCAGCGGGGCTTATCAATCATAAATTTCCAGTAATAACTTAGGGAATGATTGTGATCCGATCATAAATAGATGTGTCATCAATGAATGAGGTATAATTCGTGGTACCAGGTGCAATTTTTCTACTTTTTCCCGGTTATTATAGATATCTTTAAACAAAATTTTATGGCTGAACAATCTCTCCCCAAAAAAGCCAAAGAGTCCCATGTTCGATCCTTTATTAAAGGTGTGACCTGGAGGGTATTGGGTACGTTGGATACAATGATAATTTCCTACTTTATCACTGGGAACTGGAAGTTTGCTCTTTCAATAGGAGGGATAGAGGTGTTTTCCAAGTTAATTCTATACTATTTACACGAAAGAGCTTGGCAAATGTTGCCCAGGGGATCTGTTCGAACCTGGTTTAAGAAAGATGCATAATTGAAAATAGCCTATGAATTGCTATTTATATAAAAAGTCTTTTCTGATATAGACTACTTGAGTTTGAGTACGATGCTTTGCTAGAAATCATCCTCACGGTTCTAATGTGACTATGTCTTTGCATCATCTTTGCAAAATTAAATCAAGGTTATACTGCCTCCTTTTTCAAATTGAAGAAGAACTACAATTGTTACTGGAAAATACCTAGTTTCTCCAATTTAGTATCTCTTGCTTTTTGGGAAAGACCGAAATCTTCTAAATCCATTTTGAAGGTAATACGCTTCCAAATATTTCCTCTTTCTTTGTGAATATTTCCTATTTCACCAGAATAGACTAAAGGTAAATAGATAGAAACAGGCCAATTGGATTTTCCAAACATAATACCTCCACTAAATAATAGTTTCATGCCTTCACCTGTGGGAGTTGCATCGTCATATACACCTATATCAAAATAGGGTTTCAAGGGAATCTTCTTGGGCATAAAAGGTATATCTAGACTCAGGTTGGCTGCAGCCAGAAATGAATTGCTATTACCCACTACCTGTGCATAAGAAGAACCTAAAAAATCTTTAAATCCTCCGTCGTTTTGGCGTATTTGCTGTGAAAGAATGTTTTGAGATCTTTCGGATCGGTCCAGGAAGTATCCATCGAATGCGTAGTCGTTGTAGCCCTGACTGGACATAGCAAAGGTTCCTTGAACGTATTCGTTGGCAACAGAACCAATATCCCTGGCACTATTAACGGGAAAAGCACCAATGAAAAAACGGGCATTGATCTTTTTCCCCGGGGCATAAGCATAATCAGTTATTAATTCTACGGTGGTCTTTAAATAGTTTTCATTTTCTCCATCATTAAAGCCTTCGTAGGATTGATATTCTGCCAGTAAGTTAAGTTCAACATTGTTGACAGGTGAATATTTTTGTATGGTAAATTCTGCGCGGGGAATAACCCTGTAAATATTTTCTTTATTGGAAAAACTACCCGTTTCCGAGTCAAACCTGGGTAACTCCTGGCTGACTATGGGGGCAGAAAACGTAAGGGTTTTATACCACGGATTAAAGCTGTCATTGGCCTGGAATGACCATTTTAGGTGAGGATTGATTCTTATATAGTTTAAATTATAATCCAATTCTTCATTCCGCAAATATGTGTATCTTTTGGCAGACCAACCTGCATTGAAATAACGTAATTTTTTATTGTTACTAGGTTTGTAATATTCCATTCCCGCCAGTCCTACAACTTCTGCACTTTTAATGCCAAACCCCGGATTAATGTAAAATTCAAAATTGTTTCCCGGAACTGTAATATTGTGCAAACCCGCTCCAAATATCATTCCGGAGGGGTAATTGTAATTGAGGATTGGATACCACCAAACTTTGTCAATCCCGGGATTATTTAAACCGAGTACAGGGTTGAGAAATTTTTGCTTTCTTTCAGGTACGAAGGCATATTGATTATTTTCGGGGCTTTGATCTATAGCTATTTCGGCATCTATTTCAAAATAATCGTAGTCGTCAATAGGAACGGTAACAGTGGTTTCAGTATTAAATTTTTCTACAGAAATGCTCTTCACGATTTCAGGTCCATCGTAAATATTTAATACTGCAGGTGCTTTTATTTCACCTGTATTTTTTAGGGTTACACTGTAATTATCCCCTCTGGTTTGGACGTCTTTAATGCCTACATCATATGATTTGACGGATGATATCATATCTTCAAAAAACCAACTATAATCTTTTCCTTCTTTTTCAAAAATACGGCGAAGGTCTTGGATCTTTGGGTGGCCGAATTGATGGATTTGGTAAAACTCTTGCATGTTTTGCTTAAATATATCGGTGCCGGTTACCTCCTCCAGTTTTTTGAATAGGGATGGAGGGATCATATAGCCATTGAAGTAGTATTGCATCATGGTCATATCATGTGTATGGCTATTGAGGGGAACTATTTCACCCCTTTCGTAACTTCCCAGATACAATAGCTGGTCAAAGTTCAAATCTGTTCGGGCTGCCATAATTTGAAAGTCTTGCTTCCTTTCTCCATAAAACTTTTTCATATATTTATTCTCATAAAAACTATTGATTCCTTCGTCCAGGTACGGTGAAGTTCTTTCGTTAAATCCCAGTATCCCCTGGAACCAATTGTGCCCTATTTCATGCGTAATGGTTCGATCTAGTGTTTCAGGGTCTTTCATCGGAGCTACCAACGTGATCATAGGGTACTCCATACCACCGCCAGTATTTAATGGACCAATAACTACGCTGACCTGAGGATAAGGATAGGGAGCTACCTCTTCTGAATAGAACCTGACACCTCTTGCCATCATTTCAACAGGAGATAAATTATTATTTACCTGGCCTTCTACTTGCGGAACTAATGTATCTGCGACTTTTATATTGTTTAGTGGATACCCTTTGGGAGCGTAATAATGTAAATCCACTTTGTGTCCGTTATCCAGTGTTATTGATCCCCTTTTTTCGATCATATTAGGGCCGTAAAACCATGCGAAATCCAAAACCTTTTCTGCTTTATAATTCCTAATAATTCTCCCCGATTCCAGTGTGTCAGTCCCGGTCAAAACTCCTGTTGCACCTATAACAGTGCTGTCAGGTGTATCTATGGTTACGTCGTAGTTACCAAACTCTGAGTAATATTCCCCCATTTCCAGATAAGGGAATGTGTGCCATCCGTCAGTATCATATACAGCTACTTTCGGAAACCATTGAGTTAATGCGAAAAAATCCTTGGCCCACCCTCCACGGGAATAGATATAAGGGATCTTTTCTTCAAAAGAAATATGAATTGAGCGGGTTTGTCCAGGCAGCAATGGCTCGTTTAATTTTAATTCAACGTATTCTTCATTGTTTTTGTAATATGTCCAGTTCAGTTCTTTACTGCCATTGGAAAATTCAATTTTCTTATATCCGCCCATTTCATTTTCATCAGCCCAATAAAATTTGCTATCATTTCCCGCCAAGTTCTGTCTGGAAAAAAAACTGGACTTGGAATTGTAGGCATTCATCCACAGATGAAAATACAATTCATCCAGACTGGAATTAGAATTATTAGTATACTGTAAAATTACATCTCCTGACAGAATTTTATTAGCAGTGTCCAGGGAAACTGAAATTGTATAGTCTGCTCGCTGTTGAAAATCCTGAGCATATGAAAAAATGGCAACATTGCAAATTAGAATGAAAGAAAATAGTATCCTTTTCATATTATATTTTTGGTCTTAGAACTCAAGGTGAAGTACTTTTCTTCAAACCTTATTTTATAATCTTTTATGCCATCTAAGTAACTTCAAATAGAAGTCGGTTAAATGAAAGCCTATCTATTATACGGAAATATTAGCAGTTTAGTTTTAGGTTTAACTAATTGTTAAACTTCTTTTCGTCTTGCGTTTTCCCAGTCCCATGCTGTTTTCATTATGTCTTTTATACTCCTTGATGGTGTCCACCCGAGAAGGTTTTCTGCTTTATTTTTGTTTGCATAAACTGAAATTACATCACCAGGCCTTCTCTCTCCGATAGAATAGTTAAGTTTTTGTCCGGTTGAACTTTCAAATGCATTTATAGCTTCCAAAACACTAATTCCGTTTCCTGTGCCTACATTAAATACATCCCATGGTTTTGTGGATTTTTTTTCCAACAAGTATTGCAAGCATAAAGTATGGGCGTGTGCCAAATCCATAACATGGATGAAATCACGGATACAACTACCATCTCTGGTATCATAATCATTCCCAAAAACCATCATTGATTCACGAAGTCCGTAGGCGGTTTCTGTGATAACGGGTACTAAATTGGCCGCTTTATTTACCGGTGATTCACCAATTAAACCGGATTCATGAGCACCTGCAGGATTAAAATATCGAAGTAGAATGAATTGAAAATTTTTGTTTGGTACGGTAAAATCCTGTATTATATTCTCACACATTTGTTTTGTCCTGGCATAAGGAGATTCTGCGTCCTTTACTGGTGTGTTTTCAGTTACCGGTAATTCATCTGCATTACCATATACCGAACAAGAGGAAGAAAATATATGGTATGGAATATTATATTTTTTTTGAGCTGCAAGAATATTTAGGATTCCATTGAGATTATTATCATAGTACAATAAGGGTTTATCAACAGATTCACCGACAGCTTTTAGCGCTGCAAAATGAATGATTCCTGCGATTTCTCCTTCCTTTTCCAATACGTCAAATAGGTCTTGCTTATTTCGAAGGTCAACTTCATAATTCTTTATCCTTTTTCCGGTCACAGCTTCGATCTGATCCAGGGTTTTTGAAGAGGAATTACTATAATTATCTATTGAAAAAACTTGAAAACCAGATTCTAAAAGATCAATAATAGTATGACTGCCTATGTATCCACAGCCTCCTGTAACTAATACTTTTTGCATAGTAGAATATATACTTTGGTTAGGAGGTGAAGGTAATAGATTTTGTTTTCATTTCATGATATTTTAAATCTATTAACCTGAGCTCTGGTTCTAAATCCTTTCCTGGTTTAATTCATAAGTATTTTTGCCATTACTCTTTTGTTAACCTACTCAAAAACATACGTCTGAAATTATATTATTAACTTTTTAATATGTTTGATTGACATTGTAATTAAATAATTACGGTGTAATTAATAATTGAGCCTGTGGTTTCAAGAAGTTTTTGAATCGGGAAGGTTTTTACCTATTTTTTTTCCTGTTTCTATTAATAAACCAATAAACTTTTGAAAATCGGAGTGGGACATAGCTTTAAGGACTCCGAAAGCATTTACCCGTGGAATAGGTTTTTGAAGAGTTTCATTAAAAGCGCTGTATAAAACTGATAGGAGCTGTGTGCCCTCCTTTCCCAATGTATTAATGTCCAAGCCGTTGTCTGTTAGAAAACGCATCCAGTCATCTACCTGGTCGACTGCAAACGTAATTATATCTTCACTCTGCTTTGTAGTCTCTATTGCCTGATAGGCGAAGTCCAGTACTTCCGGGGATGAAGCAGTCTCAAGTAGATTTTGTACTTTATTACATCTTTCTTCTACATCGATTCCTTTTTCACTTGCTTGTCTCATTAAGGAATCAAAGATGTTGGCCATATCACTTACCGCATTCGGTAATTGTTCCGAAAGATCAAGCAATATTTGTAATCTAGAAATTGTTTCTGTTTGTGTAAGTCGATTCAATAAGGTAAGGGAATCTTCAATTCTTTTTTCCGGATCCTGGTTTTGAAGTTGAATTTGGGTGGCATATTGATCCATGGTATTTGTTATATCCGAGATTATTTCCGGTACCCTGTCAACGATACTTGAAAGCGATTGGATCTTATGATCCATTTCATTCAACTTTTCTAATATCTGAGATAGAAGAACCTTTTGTTCTATTATTATTTCAGGTTTTTCATTTTTCATTTTCAGGATTTTAAGCGGTTCCTTTTAAAATTTTATTCCAGTACATCCATGGAAGGACATTCTTTTTCAACATGTACATACTAAATCGTTCCTGAGACTGGTCAAAAGGGAATGATTCCGCTGGTTGGCCCTCATAATCAAATTCAGCCAGAATAAGTTTCCCAATTCCAGTTACAAGTGGACATGATCCGTATCCATTGTATTGGGCAGGTAAAGGTAAGTTGTTCATTAAAGCCAAAAGATTTTGCACCACTACCGGGGCTTGTTTTCTGACCGCAGCACCGGTTTTGGCATTTGGTGTATTAGTAGCGTCTCCCAGTCCGAAAATATTGTTGTATCTTTTGTGCTGCATAGTATATTTATTGACATCAATCCAACCCTTTTCATCTGCCAAAGGACTATGGATAATAAACTCAGGGGCACTCTGGGGAGGGGTTACATGTATTAAGTCAAAATCTTTTACTACTTCTGATGTTTTTCCTTCGGAATCGGTCACCTTAAAGGTGGCTTTTTTATTGGGCCCGTCAATTTTTATCAAGTCGTGTCTATGATTGGCTTTTATTCCGTAATTATCAACTACTTTTTGTAATGTTTTGGCATATTTTTTTACTCCGAAAATAACTTTTCCTGCGTTACAGAATTCTACATTGGTGTTTTTTAAAACACCTTTTCTATTAAATATATCACTGGCCAGGTACATGATTTTTTGTGGAGCTCCGCCACATTTGACAGGAGTCCCGGGACTGGTAAAAAGAGCTGTACCGCCGTTGAAATCTTTAACGACATCCCAGGTGTAAGTGCATTGATCAAATGAATAGTTACTACATACATTGTTCTTACCCAGCGTTTCCTGAAGACCTTCCACCCATTCCCATCGAAGTTGAATACCTGGACTGACTACCAGGTAATCGTAAGTAAAGGCTATTTGGTCACGGGTAATAACCGTGTTTTTTTCGGGTGTAAAAGTATCAGCGTATTTCCGAATCCATTCCACGTTATCAGGCATTACATCCGACTGTTCCCTGACCGTATCTGCCACATTAAATTGTCCTCCTCCCACCAATGTCCATGCGGGTTGATAGTAATGTTTGTCTGAAGGTTCTAAAATTCCAATGTCTAGATTGGGATCTTTAAGAAGGAGTTGTGCTGCAACGGAAATTCCTGCATTTCCGCCCCCAACAATGAGAATCTGATAGTGATTTTTCATGTGAACATTTTTTATTGAAAACTATGATTATTACTTAAATATAAGTTGATAGCTTTTGAGGGTGTGTAAGAAATGTCACATTAGATCTTTTTCAGGATAAAAAGTGGAATTTTGTTCTATTTGATTGAAATCCTCTTTTTAGATTTTTTATCCTCTTGATATCAACTATTTTACCATTTGGTTTATTTGAAAATATTTTCCTGTATTATTTAAGGAAGTTGGGTATACCTTATTGATGGTTGTGATGTTGTATGCTACTGTTAGAAGTGAACGATTATAAATTTTGTTTGAAGTGGTGGATGGTCTTTATGAAACCGGATTGTAAAGCTAAATTTATGTAATATAGTAAGGGTATTATTTGATATGATTTGAGATTTATGCCCCAATTTTAAAAAGGATGTAAGTTTTACTAATGAAAATAATGTACTGTGAATTCGGTCGGATATGAGAGGACCCAGCATGAGTATTTATTATACTCGGCGGGTGAATTCTTTTCCCCTAAGATATTATACAGAAGAGGTCAATTATCTGGTAAAATAGAAGTGCTTGACAAAATTAGAATTCAAAAATTCTTGTGCAATGGAAAGATCCCTGTTGTATAAAGAGGTGTCATTTTTGTTCTTTTTTATTCAATTGATTTTTTTTGGTCTTCCATTTTTTTAAAGTGTTTTCTGAATAAGAAACTTTCTTTTATGGCATCCATTATTTGGTTGAAAGATTCGGTTCCTTCCCGAATGTTTTTCAGACTGGATTCTATATCGTTCTTTAGGTTAGGGTCCGCAGAAATGAGATTAGAAAATTGCTCATTCAGGTTAAAATCAGTAAGTAGTGAATCAAGATCACTGGAAATATTCTTAGTATTGGCACTAGCTATTTTGATTTCATCAATTATATTTAATATTCCAGCACCCATGGTGGAATCACTAAGAAGTGCCAATAACGAGCCTTCACTGTTATTTATCATGCGGAGTTTATACTCCAGATCACTGGATATTTTACGTGAATGTACACTGGCTTCTTTAAGATTGGATATTGTTTGCTCAAATTGTATTGCTAATACAGTGTCGGTCAATAAGGTATTAATTATACTTTCTTTATTCCCGATCTTTGCTATACCCCGGGTCAATTCGGTGGTGATCATAAGCAAATTAGAATTGGTCTGTTCCAGTTTTTCCAATGCATTGTCCATGCTAAAGATTTTGCGGGTGGGCAGGTAATCGTTGTTTTTGATAGAAGAGGTGGATTCTGTTCCAGGACTGATATTTATTAATTTGTTTCCCATCAAACCGTCTGTTCCAATGGATGCGACGGCATCTTTTTTTAAAAATTGTTGTATATCCTCAGTAATGGTCATTTGTACTTCTATAGATGTGTCGTTTACAATTATGATGTCTTTGACCGTACCGATTTCTATACCATTGTATCTTACGTTATTTCCTTTGTGCAACCCGTTTACATTTTGAAACACTGCATTAAGTTGGAAATTGGATCCAAACATATTTTGTCTCGCGCCAATGAAGTACATAGAGGCTATTAAAAGAAAAGTTCCGGTCACGATAAAAATTCCGAGCCATATGTTTTGTATGTTTTCCTTTATCATAATGGTAATTTATAGAAAAAATGATTTCACCCTTTCATCGTCGGAGTGAGAAAGTTCTTCAAAACTTCCCTGTGCATAGTTAATTCCGTCCATTAAAATCACAATTCGATCAGCAATTAGTTCTATGCATCGTATATCATGCGAGATAACAATAGAAGATATATTATAAATTTTTTGTACCTCCAGCATAAGGTTGGTGATTTCTTTGGCAGTTATAGGGTCCAGGCCGGTAGTGGGTTCGTCGTATAGTATAATTTCGGGTTTCATAATCAGGGTGCGCGCGATACTAACTCGTTTCTTCATCCCACCTGATAATTCAGCAGGCATTAGATCGACAGCATCAGGCAATCCTACGTTGGTCAAAGCTTCTTCCACCATTGAATTGATATTTTCTTTTGATTTTGATATCCTTAATCTTTTCAGTGGAAATTCAAGGTTTTCCCTTACAGTCATGGAGTCATAAAGAGCATTAGATTGAAACAAGAAGCCCATTTTACTTCTTATTATATCCATGTCTTTGGGCGATAATTTGAGTGTGTTCTGTCCGAATATTTCTATTTCTCCTTTATCGGGTGGAACCAGTCCAATAATACATTTAATCAAAATTGATTTTCCACTCCCTGACTTACCTAAAACAACAACATTTTCGCCCCGTTTTAATGTTAAATTAAATCCATTGAGAATGTGTTTATCACCAAATGATTTATGCAAATCTTTTAAATGAATTGCAATATCAGCATTGGCTAAATCCATAGTGAGCTTGATATTTTGGATGAGTGCCATAATCTTTATAATTCAAAAAGCAGATCACTAAGCTGAGCAATGATTAAATCTATTATAAATATTGCGAGTGATGAGGTGACAACGGCTGAATTGGCGGACCGGCCGACTCCCGCTGTACCTTTTTTTGTTTGATAGCCCATAAAGCAACCAATAATCCCAATAAAAAAACCGAATAATATACTTTTAAAAACGGATGGGAATATATCAGTATAATTCAATGCCACAAAAACCTGCCTGAAAAATAAAGGAAAACTGATTGAATCTTTTAGGTTGATAGCGGTAAAGCATCCGGCTAATGCAATGGTGTCAGCCAGAATGACCAAAAGGGGCAGCATTAAAGTCGTAGCAATTACTCTTGAAACCACCAAAAATTTGTAGGGATTAGTACCTGATACTTCCATGGCGTCAATTTGTTCAGTAACCCTCATAGATCCAAGTTCCGCTCCTATGCCCGAACCTATTTTTCCAGCGCAAATAAGGGCTGTGATCACTGGGCCTATTTCCCTGATAATAGATAATGACACCATTGAGGGAAGCCATGATTCAGCACCGAATTCGACCAAGGTCGGGCGAGATTGAATAGTAAGAACCAGTCCCAGAATGAAAGCAGTAATGCTCACCAGGCCCAAAGATAGAAATCCGAGGAGGTAACTTTGTCTGGCGATTTCTTTCCATTCAAACGGTGGTCGGACTACTTCTTTTATAAACCGGACTCCAAAATGAAATAATTCGGCGATTGTGATAAAATAAATACGTGCGCTGACAATAATAAATCTCAATGCTTTTTTATTAGGTTAGGTAGTAATGGCTGTTAATTTATCACTAAATGAAATAATTGAAAATGATTTTCATACATCACTTTGATGATTATGATCAGTAGCGCTTCCAATCAAACTTGTTTACACTTTTGTATTTGGTCTGTTTATTTACGGTCAGATATTAGGAATATATCTGATTTAATAAACTCCTTTTCCGAACATGGATCCACCGTATCCGAAGCTGAAGAATAGAACATCTGATATCGTCTTTTTGTATTAGTTTTCGTTCCCGGGAATTATCGATTGTACATGACCTGTTTCCGAACTTTGAGTTGTCTTTCAAGATCTTGCACTGTCTCAGCAATAGCTGCTTCGAAACTTGTTTCATCAGAAGAAGCGAAAATATCTTTACCGGGAATACTCAATTGAATTTCACAAATTTTCCCTTTACCATATGTTCCCTTTTCTTTTTTGAAAAATACTTCCGCCCTTATAATCCATTCATATTTTTGACTCAACTTATCCAGGTGCTTTGTGACCATTTCTTCTAAATACGTATTAGTTTCGCTCTTGATGAATTGAATATTTACTGTCATTTTGTTATTGATTTATAATGTTTTGTTGATATCTTTAGATCACTCTAATCCAAATCCAAGGATTAGAAATTAATGCTATTTGCTGCTATATTTTTCGTTATGTCAAAACTATTTATTTGAGAGTCTTTATCCATTGATCAATATTCTACGCAGGGATGATATTGATCATTTTGTGTATTATTTTTTGCTTACATATATACGTTATATAAAAATGATGAAAAAATTAGCTATTATGACTTCAGGTGGAGATGCACCGGGACTGAATGCTTGTATCAGGTCTTTAATTCGTACGGCTACATGGTATGGGATAGAAGTTGCCGGGATTAGGTACGGATTCGAAGGAATGATTTCAGGAGATTTCATAGAGCTGAATTCAGAATCTGCCGGGAATATAATTCAGAAGGGAGGAACTATTCTCAAGTCTTCCAGAAGCAAAAGATTCAGGACTTCACAAGGTCGGAAAAGTGCATATCTTCAATTGAAGGAAAAGGGGATAGACATTGTCATTGTTATCGGAGGAGATGGTTCTTTACGGGGAGCCAGTATCCTTTCGGAAGAATATGCAGACTTGTCGATTGTTGGTATTCCCAAGACCATAGATAATGATGTGACGGGGACGGATTATAGTATTGGGTTTGATACGGCTGTAAATACGGCTATGGAAGCAGTTGATAAGATCAGAGATACAGCAGAGTCTCATGATCGTGTTTTTGTAGTGGAGGTTATGGGAAGAGATGCTGGATACCTGGCGTTTGATATTGGAATGGCCTGTGGAGCTGAAGGAATTCTTATCCCTGAAACAACCGCAGATTTTTCGTATTTGGAACGCAGTTTTGTTAGGGGATGGGATCGAAAGAAAACATCTCTAATCGTCATAGTGGCAGAAGGCGATGAAAGCGGTGGTGCTTTCCAAATATCCGAGCGTATTAAAAAACTTTGTCCGGAAAAAGATGTGCGGCTATCCATATTGGGGCATATTCAAAGGGGAGGATCACCAACGGCTTCTGATAGAATTTTAGCCACTAGATTGGGACATGCTGCTATAGAAACAGTCATGGAAGGGGGGCGAAATACCATGGTCGGAATAGTTAATAAAAAAATCGCCTATACCCCTCTGACCAGTGTGGAAAAGAGAAGTATGGATATAGACAGTAAATCCCTTCAATTATTAGAGATATTAATTACATAGTCCATGAAATAGTAATAAATGGGAAATCCATTGCTTTTTTAGGATACTTGCCTGTCTAAATATAGAAAAGGGTACCTGATATTATGAAATGGATTAAGTGCCAATTCATAATCTTAGAATTCTTACTCTTTTGATTCAATGGAAAGAGAAGGGAGAATTGGTGGAGTGATCCATTTAATTGAAAATATATTCGGATACTAATGGTTTGAGAATAGGCCCTTTAGTAGTTGGTCTATTCTATTGGTCTTTTATAGCAACTCAATTGAACAAATTTTATACAATTTGATCATGATTTAGTTTGTGAAATGAGTGTAACAATAGTTACAAATTTATTGCAGTGGCAGTGGTTATGTTTACACTTCATTTTTAAAACAAACTAGCTATATGGATAAAGTAGTAGAAATTCTAAGCCAACCATGGCCCTGGTATGTAGCAGGACCATTAATTGCATTGATCATGGGACTCTTAATTTATTTTGGAAATACTTTTGGAATATCCAGTAATTTCCGAACGGTGTGTGCAATGACCATAGGAGGTAAACAATGTTCTTTCTTTGATTTTAATTGGAAGGACCAGATTTGGAATCTGGTTTTTCTGGGAGGTACTGTTATTGGAGGTTTTCTAGCTTCGGAGTATCTTTCCTCCGATTTGCCAATATTATTGAATGAAAAAACCATTAAAGAACTCGTGGAATTGAAGGTGTATTCTCCAGAAGATGGTATTAATCCTACTTCTCTTTTTAACTGGGAGACCCTTTTTACCTTGAAGGGTTTTCTCATATTTATAGTCGGAGGATTTCTTGTCGGTTTTGGTACTAGATATGCTGGAGGATGTACCTCTGGCCATGCCATAAGTGGGTTAAGTAATCTTCAATTACCTTCACTTATTGCAGTAGTTGGATTTTTCATAGGGGGATTAGTAATGACCTATTTTTTGCTTCCTTTTATACTTTCACTTTAAATATAATATTGTATGAAATTTATAAAGTATTTGGTTTTAGGCGTATTCTTTGGAATTATACTATCGAAAGCGGAAGTTATTTCGTGGTATAGAATATATGAGATGTTTAAATTTCAGTCCTTTCATATGTATGGTGTAATTGGTTCTGCCGTATTAGTAGGGATTATATTTATAGCAATCGTAAAGAAGACAAATTTAAAATCACTATATGGTGAGACCATTGTTATTCCTCCAAAGCAACTAAGTATCCCCAGGTACCTTTATGGAGGTATTATTTTTGGACTAGGATGGGCTTTGTTAGGCGCTTGTCCGGGACCTATGTTTATCTTACTGGGGTCGGGTTATTCGGTTCTGATTATTCCCATACTTGCCGCCATTTTGGGCACATATACGTATGGAGTGGTTCGGGATAAGATCCCTCATTAAAATATCATTAAGTATTCATTAACTAAATAATTTACCCGAGACCTGAAAGGTTGTTCGGTTCGGTCCAAGAAAATAGAAATATGTCTAAGCAAAAAGAAAACCTAATGCAGATATAGGGTAGCCACAGTTACGGAGTTACCGGATGTGCACTGGTTAATTAGTAATATCTTTTATTGGAAACCGGTCAGATTTTTATGTTTCGGCCATAATCAATATTGATCACGATTATAATACCTATTGATGCTTGTCATTGTAAGGAATTTTATAATATTTCAAATTGTGCTAAAATTCATATTTATGGACAAATTACAGTTAAAAAGAGAAGTATTGCAAGATGCCGTTAAAAGGCAGCAGGAAATTATTGATGATTTCAAAAGTAGGATCGAATATCTTCAATCTGATAAAGTAGAAGAGGATGAAATTCACTCAGATAACCAGGAATTGGTCGAAAGCTACGAACAGGAATTAAACTTTGTAATCATAGAAATGGACGTATTAAAAAGCCTGAATATTGAGGAAGTCTTTGATGAAATACAATTAGGTTCCATCGTAGTGACTGACCAAATGAATTTTTTCCCCTCGGTAAGTATTGAAAAATTCGAATCCAATGGAACAACATATTTTGGAATTTCCGAAAAAGCGCCCCTCTACGAAAAAATGAAGGGGAAATCAAAAGGGGAAGCTTTTAGTTTTAATGATATGACGTATACAGTTAAAGATGTCTTTTGACAGGTTGGCTATCCTAGGTTTAATTGCTAATCTATTTATCTAAATGAAAATATAACGGGTTCATTACAATATGGAATTTCTGTGAGTTTTAATAGGCTACTGATCATAAATCTGACCGATTCGATATAATGAGAAAACCCCATATTTAGGAAAGGAGTAGTAGGTATTGTCATATCTGTGCCCATAATTCTTTGCGGAAACCAGTCCGAATCGACCTATGAGGTCATAATTTGGCAAAAAAAAGAATGAGCAATGTGTTCATTCTTTTTTTTTAATCCGATTTATTCATATAAATCCTGGAAATATTCATGTCGATCAATGGTGATCACAGGAGTATTTGCCAGAATACCAACATACCAAGGTTTTGCAAACATTGACATAACCGGGATCAGTTATTATGAGATAAATATTAGTTTCTTCAATATAGGGAGTGACCTAATACGGAGAAATGGTTATATAATGTGCAATTATAGAATCTTACAGGTTCTGTCGTTTTGCCTCGCATCAGGCCTGGACATCGTCGCATGGATCAAATGTTGGAATTATTTTGCTCATACTTCGAGTTAAAAGTCATAGGTTCTCTTTGGATCTATTGTAACAATTGTTACGTCTATCCAGAGAAAGTCCTAGTACATTTGACATATCAATTAAACATAGTATCATGTCGATAATCGAAATAATAGGTTTTATTAGTGCAGCAATAATAGGAATTTCCCTGGGACTGATTGGAAGTGGGGGATCTATTCTTACAGTCCCGGTCATGGTATATTTATTACATATCGAACCTGTTTTGGCTACTGCATATTCGCTTTTTGTAGTGGGAGTGGCCGCTTTTGTCGGAGGTGTAAATTATGCCCGCAAAAAAATGGTTAATTATAAAACTGCTTTTGTTTTTGCGATACCGGCTTTTATAGCAGTTTATTTTACAAGGCTTGTGATTGTGCCCTCAATTCCTGAGACTTTAATTAACATGGGGGATTTTATACTGAAGAAGGATATGGGGATCTTATTGTTGTTTGCTATTTTAATGGTTGTAGCAGCGTACAGTATGATTAAAAACGGAGCTTCGCAGGAAAAAATTGACGTTACCGGAGATGAAACTAAACCGGTTTTTAATTTTCCTATGATCATATTAGAAGGGATGATTGTTGGTGTTGTTACCGGGCTGGTTGGTGCCGGGGGAGGTTTTTTAATTATTCCAGCTTTGGTTCTGTTTGCCAAGTTACCTATGAAAATTGCAGTGGGAACCTCTTTATTTATAATTTCAATAAAATCTTTAATTGGCTTTATGGGAGATGTCCAGGCTGACCAACCTATTGATTGGGGATTTTTATTAACCTTTTCTACTATTGCAGCAATTGGAATATTCTTCGGAAGTTTTCTGGCCACTAAAATTGATGGGAAAAAATTGCAAAAAGGATTTGGTTGGTTCGTTTTGGCTATGGGAATATATATGATTATAAAAGAGTTGTTATTGAATGGTTAGGTAACATTTGTTACAATATTTTGAAGAAATAGATATTAATATTACGTAAATTATAAAAAGTAAAGTAGAAATGAGTATTGAACAATTTTATGATAAGGCACTTGCACATGGATCCTATGCTATAGAAAGCGATGGGAAAGTAGCATTGGTTGATCCCGGGAGGGATATTAAACCATATGTTGATTTTGCAAAAAAATATAATGCGGAAATAGTTGCTGTTTTTGAAACTCATCCACATGCTGATTTTGCAAGTAGTCATTTAGAAATAAAGGAAAAGTTTGGAGCTACTATTTATATAAATCCTAAAGTCGGGGTTGCTTATGATTTTACCTCTTTGGAGCACAATGATGAAGTAAATATTGGAAGTTTGACCATGAAGGCATTGTTTACACCAGGTCATTCTCCCGATCATAATTCATATCTTCTACTTGATGCCCGTAATAAAGAAATCGCTGTTTTTACCGGAGACTCACTTTTTATCGGTGATGTGGGAAGGCCCGATTTGAGGGAAGGTGCAGGTAATATTAAACTTGACAAAAGAAAACTAGCTGGCATGATGTACGATACCCTTCACGATGTGTTTGCTAAATTATCCGATCACACCATAGTATATCCGGCACATGGAGCAGGTTCCTTATGTGGCAAGAACTTAAGTGATAAGTTGTCGAGTACCATTGGAGAGCAAAAAGCAGAGAATTGGGCTTTTTCATTAAAGGATAAAGAGACTTTTATTGAAAGCTTTCTGGAAGGACAATCTTTTATACCCAAATATTTCCCATATGACGTAGAATTAAATAGAAAGGGAGTGGCTGGAATGGAAACGGGTATTCAAGAGGTGCCCCGGATAAAAAATATAAATGATATTGATGTTAGTAAAGTGATTATTGATGCTCGAAGCGAGAAAGACTTCAAGGAAGGGCATTTAAGCGGGGCAATTAATATTCAAAATACTCCGGGAGGTAAATTTGAAACCTGGTTGGGGTCAATTGTTAGTCCTGAGGAATCGTTTTATTTGGTGGCAGATTCCGAAACAAACCTGGAGAACACGATTTATAGAGCTGCTAAGATAGGATATGAAACCCTAATTGAAGGTGCTTTGGTTTATGAGTCAAAAGAGGGTGAAAAAAGTCCGATTCTTTCACTGGAGGAATTTAAAAATAATACTGACAAATTTACAATAGTAGATATTCGCAATAAATCGGAAGTTGCGGCAGGAAAAATATTCGAAGAAGCCATTAATATTCCACTTTCGGAACTGAGAGAAAATGTTGATTCAATTAAAGGAGATAAGCCAGTAGTTGTCCATTGCGCAGGTGGATATAGAAGCGCTGCCGGATCCAGTATTTTGGAGGGAAGAATGAATGGACGTGAAGTTTATGATCTTAGTGATGCCGTAAATGAATTTAAGTAATTAATACTAGATGAAGGTTTAGCAGAGGTATTAAGGTGTTTTCTTAGTCGGGAGCAGTAAATCTCGTAAATCGAGTTAAAGCTTCCGACTTTTTTAGTAAGATTGAATCAGCTTGTCTTTTTATAATTCAATACAGCCATAAAATTAAAAACAACTGCAAAAATGGATAAGATTATTAAATGAAATGCTACATGGTGGAATCCGCTACCTTTTAATACTACCATTCTCATAATATCAATTAAGTAGCGTAACGGGTTAAAATAGGTTATGACTTGGGCCCAATTAGGCATACTTTCGATGGGTGTGAACAATCCTCCCATTAATATAAAAATCATCATAAAGAAGAACATAATAAGCATGGCCTGTTGTTGGGTGTTGCAAAAGGTGGATATAAAAAAACCCAACCCCAAAATTGCCAGTAAAAAAACACCTATACAAAAGTACAATAGAATTAGACTTCCTTCCGGAGTTATGCCATATACCAACCACGAAATTAATGTTCCCAGCGTAAATACTATATTACCCAGTATCCAAAAAGGTATTAATTTCCCCAAAATAAAATGGTGTTTTCGGATGGGTGTAACATTTATCTGTTCAATTGTTCCGACTTCTTTTTCTTTGACAATATTAAGGGCTGAAAGGAAGCCACCGATCATAGTAACTAATATTGCCAAAATACCTGGTACCATAAATAAGTGGTAATCGAGACTGGGGTTGTACCAATTCGATGATGTAATTTCCAATCTATTTTTATCAATAGATCCCAGAACCATAACATCAGGACAAATATCTCCTTCGAAATCTTGAATAATTTGTCGGAGATAGGCAGACCCAAGCAAAGCTTCCGATCCATTGATTGCATTGGGAGCTATAAATAATGCCTGTTTCCCTTCGCGGAAAAGATCTTTCTCAAAGTTCTTTGGAATTTCAAGGATAATATCTGATGTACCCGATTCGATTGATTTAAACGCTTCATTGTATGAATTGGAAATTTTGGATACCTGAAAATAGCCTGATGAGGTTACATTGGTAATAAGCATTTCGGAAAAAGAAGAATGGTCGTTGTCTATAATCCCGAGTTGTATGTTGTCCATTTCATAATCAGCAGCAAAAGGTAGGACTATAAGTTGTACTATTGGCATTATAAGAATCATAGCCCGTATAACCGGATTTCTTAAGATCTGTCGAAATTCTTTTCTCAACAATATAATAATGGTTCTCATGGTTCAAGTCTTACTTTAAAGTTTTTTAAACTGGCAACCATTAGTAGTACAGTCATGGCGGTAAGTATCAACGTTTCTGTCCACAACGCAGAAAAATGAGAGCCTTGTATCATTATGGATTTGGCAATTGTGTAAAACCATTTTGCAGGAACCAGATTTGATATGAATTGGAGAATTAAGGGCATATTATCTATGGGAAACATAAAACCACTGAAAAGGACTGTGGGTAAAAACATCCCCACTAAAGAAATGAGCATGGCTGCTTGTTGGGATTTGGCCTTAATGGATATAAAGATACCAAGCGTCAGGCATGTTATTATAAATAAAGCACTTTCAATAAAAAGAAACGTCAGGTTCCCTTTTATTGGTAAATGCAATACAAATACACTTAGTAGTAAAATGAGTATAATGTTAAGTAATGAAATGAGTAGGTAGGGAACCGTTTTGGAAAGTATAATTAGAAAGGGGCGAAATGGCGATACCAACAAAACCTCCATCGTGCCCATTTCCTTTTCACGGACAATTGAAATGGCAGTCATCATTACACAAATAAGCATAAGGACCAGTGCAATAACTCCTGGAACGAAATTGGGTGCCCCTTTCAGTTTCGGATTATACAACATCTTTATTTCAGGTATAATATTGCAGTTTGAATTGGGTATTCCTGAAATTTGCCTTTCATAATTCCTAATAATAGACGTCATATAAGACGTGAGAACATTGGCGTTATTAGGGTCAGTAGCGTCGGCAATTATTTGAATTTTACATGTGTTGTGGGATTCTATTTCGCTGGAAAAATTATTGGGGATTATTAACGCTAATTTGATGCTTCCTTTTTGGAAATATTGCTCTATATTTTTACGTCTCGGATCTGATTGTTTATCAACAATAGTGAAATAATTACTGGTGGATATCTTTTGTGTCAGTTTTTTTGAATGGTTGTCATTTGCCTGGTCAATTACTACTATCGACGTGTTTCTAATTTCATTCGTGAGGGCAAATCCAAAAATAAGAATCATGGTTGCCGGCATTCCAAATAAAATTAACATCGTCTTTTTGTCCCTGAAGACATGGTAAAATTCCTTCCTGATTAAACTGGTGAATTGTCTGAACTTTATAGTTTTCATTTGCTATTTCCCTCTTGCTAGTTGATAAAAAACATCATTCATACTGGTGACACCGTATTCCACTTTGAGATTATGCGGTGTATCTAATGCTCCGATTCGTCCGTTTACCATGATGGAAATTCTATTACAGTACTCGGCTTCGTCCATATAGTGAGTAGTTACAAAAATGGTTATTCCCCGGTCAGATGCCTCATAAATCAGATCCCAGAATTGACGACGTACCAGGGGATCTACGCCTCCTGTAGGTTCATCTAAAAAAACAATTGTAGGATCATGAATAACTGCTACTGAAAATGCCAGTTTTTGCTTCCAACCCAAAGGAAGAGAATGGACTAAATGATTCCTTTGGCGATTCAGGTTTAAGCGATTTAGTAGGTTTTTACATTTTTCTTGGAGTAGAGATCGCCGAAGACCGTATATGCCTCCGAAAAACATGATATTTTCTAATACCGTCAGATCATCATAGAGAGAGAATTTCTGACTCATATACCCAATACGCGATTTGATTTTGTCTTTTTGGGTATATACGTCTAATTCTCCAATCTTTGCGGTTCCGGACGTGGGAATAGATAGCCCGCACAACATTTTCATCGCGGTTGTTTTACCCGCCCCGTTAGCACCCAAAAATCCAAATATTTCTCCCTTTTTAACTTCAAAAGAAATGGAATTTACAGCGATAAAATTTCCAAATTTCTTTGTCAGATTTTGTGCTTTGATGGCAAATTCATCCATTTTCGATAGCGTTACTTTTTCTCCCAGATAGCATTTCAATAAAACAATCTTCGATAGATGGTTCGACAATTCGTATAGTATCGTCGAATAAATTTTTATGTTGTAAATTTTTCTTAAGCTTTACGAGCATTTCCCTGTGGTCTTCTTTCTCGAAATTGAAGTGTATATTTTCCCCGTAAACATAACAGTTGTAAATCCCTTTGAACATCCTTAAATAATTGATAATACGGCCTTTTTGATTGCTTCTTATGGAATATAAAGATCTGGGAAACTGTTTTGTAATATTTCCCGGTTGATCAATGGAAAGTATGTTGCCATCTTGAATAAGTGCGACCCTGTCACATAGACTGGCTTCATCCATATAGGGTGTGGAAACCAGGATGGTAATTCCTTTCCTTTTAAGTTTACTTAGCATAACCCAGAATTCTTTTCGTGAAACAGGGTCTACGCCAGTGGTTGGTTCATCTAAAAACATTATAGTCGGATTGTGAATCAGAGCACAGGATAATGCTAATTTTTGCTTCATTCCTCCGGACAAATTTCCGGCTTTTCGATCTTTAAAGGGAGAAAGCTGATTGTAGATATCTTCAATCAAATGGTAATTTTCATCGATGTTTGTTCCGTAAATAGAAGCAAAAAAGTGTAAGTTTTCTTCTACGGTCAGGTCCTGATATAATGAAAATTTTCCTGGCATATAACCGATTATTTGTCGTATTTTCTTATACTCTTTTACCATGTCATAACCGGCTATGTGAGCAAAGCCTGTATCGGGGAGCAGGAGGGTGGTAAGGATTCTGAAGATGCTTGTTTTCCCGGCTCCATCTGGTCCTATCAGGCCAAATATCTCATTCTTGTTTATTGAGAATGAAATATTTTTTACCGCTTTGACTTTCCCTTTTTGGAATGTACGCGATAGTTTTTCTACTGTTATTATGGGTTCTGTCATCATAAGATATTTAGTGGAAAAGTACTTCACCGTACATTCCTATTTTGATATAGCCGTCATTAACCACCCTGATTTTTATAGCATATACGAGATTTTCTCTTTCCTCCTTCGTGTGAATGGTTTTAGGAGTGAACTCTGCTTTATCACTGATCCAGGAAATGGTGCCATTGTAAGTCTTATATTCTTTGGCATTTTTCGAGTCATCAATTCTCACATCTACGTTGTCATTTAATTGGATCTGTTGGAGCTGAATTCCCGATATGTATGCCCTAAGGTACATAGTTGAGAGATTGGCAATTTTATATATGGGTGTTCCCAAAGTCGCCATTTCATATTGTTCCCTATAGGTGGTCAATACAGTTCCATTTGTTCTATTGATAATTTTACAGCGATCCATTTGGTCCTGAATTTGTTGAAGTCGAATCTTTAATGGTTCTATTTCGCTTTTAATTCCTTTTGATTGGGTTGTTAAAGCAGAAATCATCGATTGATGTTGTTTTTCAATAGATTGTATTTGTTGGATGGTTTCTTCAATTTGTGCTTCCATATCGTCCAATTGTTTCATCGTTGCGGCATTCGCGATTACCAGATTTTTCATTCTTTCTCTTTCATTTTTTAAATGTTGTAATCTGGTTTTGGCGACCTTAGCTTTTTGGTTGAGGTATTCAGTTTGTTTACTTATATTGGGTAATCTACTGCCAATAGAAACTAGTTTTGCTTTTACTTCACGCTTTTTCAGATAGAGTGCTGTGGTGTCAATCAGACCCACCCTTTTGTCTGGTGGTAACAAATCTCCTTCTCGTACGCTTAGCTCTTGAATCGGGCCGTTTACTTGAGATGAAATAATAATTTCTACTGCTTCGAAAGTACCCGTAGCGTCATAGTCTTTTTCTTTAGTTTTGCAGGAATTTGTTACAATCAAAACGGAAAGAGCTATTATTCTTAATTTCATTTTTTATGGTTTATCGTTATTTACCAATTGTGGTTTGTAATAAATATTGGTTCATTATGAGTTTGATCTCATGAAGAGATTTTAATTGACGGGCTTTTTCTTCTGCATATACTTCCTTTAAATATTCATTTGCAGTTATTATTCCGTTCTGCAATTGTGTTTCTATGGTGAGTTTTATAGAATTTCTCAATTCTATGACTTTAGAGTCTGTATGTAAGAGCGATTTGAGTTTTTTGATTTCACTTCTATTTTTTTCTATAGCGAGTTTTGTATTGAATAAAAAGGTTTCTTCTTGTACACGGATATTTTCTTTGTCGACTGCTAATAGTTGAAAATTATTTTTTTGTGTGTAGAAGTTTCCAATATCCCACCGAAAGCGTACTCCGCCCCATAAGTATGTGGACCAGTTGTTATCTAATAGGTTGACTGGAGAAGGGCGTCCAATTCCCGTTTGGAGGAATAATGAAAATTGAGGCAAAGTCTTAGTTTGTAAAAGTTCACTGCGCAATTTGTTATTTTCTTTTTGCATTTCAAAAACTTGTATTTCGGGCCTGACAATCTGTTTCTTTTCAAGTAATTGATCAGGTTTTATTAGTGAAATGCTAAGAGGTATTTCTTCCCCAATAAAATGCGATAACATGTTTATGAAAGATGAACGTTGTTCATTGAGTTCGAGTAAGTTCTGGTCTATTTCCAGAAGTGAAGCATTGAGTCGGTCCAAACTACTTTGATAAGCAGCCCCATTTTTGACTGCTGCTTTGGTGGTTTCTATACCTGTAAGTATATCCTTTTTAGTCAATAAAGATTGTTTGATCGTTTCGTCCACTAATAATATTCCAAAATACAATTCATTTATCCTGGATTTAATAGTATAAATGTCGGATTCGAGTTGTCCTTTCTTGATATTAGTAATATTATTTTGTAATTGTTCCTGTATTGGCGTAATGAAAAGTTTGGTAATTGGTTGATTAATATCTGCGTACAAACGATATTGATCCCGGTTGAGGGCGGGTATATTGACATTGGGGAGATCAATAGGTATTTCTGTGACATCTGATTGGTAAGAAATTTGTCCTGAAAATGAGATAGTTGGCCATCTCATTCTAGCTATATTTTCTACTGTATAGGATCTACTTTCTTCTATTAAATCGAAATTTTTAACGAGTGGATAATTTGATCTTGCTTTTTCATAACAGGTTTCTATTGTTAATTCCTGACAGCCACCCTGGAAACAAAATGAGAAAAATGAATGGAGCGTGAGAATAGTGATATATAGTTTGTTAATCATTTTATTTATTATTTTGATTTAAACAATTGATTAATTTAAATGCAAAAAATTTTATTCTTTCAATATGGCATCAATCCAAATGGGGATGAGGTGATTTCGTTCATCCACAAAATCATCAAAATCTTCAGAATCCATATCCATTATATTTTTTATGAGAGGTTTAGCTATAAAAGGGAATAGGGTAAGGCCCAAAATATTTATAATTACTTGTTTAGGGCTGATCTTGACTGTAGTTTGACTTTGTAGTTGTTTAAAAAAATGGGATTGGAAAATAATTTCCCTGGCGCCCAAATTCTGAGCAAGTTGTTGTGGATTATTTTTTATCTCATTCAGAATAAAAATAGGTAGGTCTGGATTGGATTTAAGTAGTATGGTATATTTTGATACAACTTCCTGGACTTTTTGGTTGATGGATAACTTCTCGTTGTTAAAGATATCTTTGAGATTTACGACAAGAAATTTTTTTAGATTTTCTAACATGACGATGTCAAAAAGCTTTTTTTTGCTCCTAAAGTAATAGTTAAGTAAGGCAAGATTTATCCCTGCCTCCGCAGCAATATCCCGTGTCCTGGTGGCAGCAAACCCTTTTTGGGTAAATACTTTATTGGCTGCTTTCAGGATTTTATCTTCCGTGTTTGTGTCCTTCTTTGACATGGTATGTAATTGGCCCTCACAATTATAATAAACTTTTTTGTGTTAATCAAATTAATTAATCAGATGATTAAAATTGTTTTTATTATTGAAATGGGCCCTCCGATCGGAGAGCCCGGGAAATATTATAGTGCACCCTAACACTATAAACTGAAAACACATTCTTAATTATTTATATAGGGATTATAAATTATTGAGACAGGTAACCTCCATCGATTGGGTAATAGCTTCCGGTAATAAAAGAAGCTTTTTCAGAAATGAGCCATACCGCCAGTTCTGCTACTTCCATAGCTTCACCCAACCTTCCCATAGGATGCAGAGCAACTAATTGTTGTTTATTCGCTTCATCCAATGCATCTAACAGCGGAGTGTTGATAAATGCTGGACCAATAGCGTTTACCCGTATTTTTTTATCAGCATACTCAAGTGCTGTTGTTTTTGTCAACCCCACTACGCCGTGTTTTGCTGCAACATAGGCTGCGGAATTCCTGAACCCAACCGCTCCGAGTATGGAGGCCATATTTAATATTACTCCACCAGTTTTTTGTTTCTCAAATTGCTTAATAGCATACTTTGAGCCATAGAATACACCTAAAAGATTAATTTGAATCGTTTTTTCAAAACCTTTGTTGCTCATCTCACCAGTTGGGTTGATTTCACCCCCAATACCTGCATTGTTGACGATGATATCTAATTTTCCAAAATGATCAACAGTTTTTTGAATTGTTTTTTCTACTTCTTTCGGATGAGAAACATCTGCTTTAAGAAAAATAATTTTTTCTGTGTCATACTTATTAAAGGAATCTTTTGCCGATGATAATCCATCGTAAAATTGATCAACTACTGCAATGAATGCTCCCTCTTCCAGTGATTTTTCAGCAATGGACTTTCCGATTCCTGAAGCCGCTCCTGTGATCAATACAATTTTATCATTTAATAATCCCATCTTAGCTCATTTAATTACTTAATGATTATAAATGTAAATTGGAAGACATAAGTAACAAATGATTATCGTCACTCCTTCTGATGATAGTCATTATTAAATGCAGAGAAAGAGCAAGATGCAGTATCAGAGCTTGTTTATGCCAAAAGTATTTCTTTGGGAAAAACCATTAGTGGGATATAAAAGACAAATTATATTTAATACTTTATCTGATTTTTTTAATAAATGTCCATGCATTTATCACTAAAATCAGCCTAGTCTAAAATGAAATTTGTTCTTTTACCCCCCCGTTATGAAAATTTAAACAAGGGCTTTATTTAAATATTCTGAAGTGCTTCTGAGATTGTTTTTTTACCCGAAACCAGATCAAAGGACTTTCGGATAGTATTTTGATTATTTAGTACCTCAATTAATACATCGGCCACGTCCTCCCTGGGTATGGATGACCTTTCTAATTTTGAGGAGACTTCTACTTTACCTGTTCCTTTTTCATTGAGTAATCTTCCTGGACGTACTATTGTATATTCCAGGTTGGTTTGACTAAGAATGACATCTGCATAGTGTTTTGCTACGTAATAAGGGCGAAGGGCATCATTCCACCTCTTTCTTGAATTCGCACCAAGTGCACTCACCATTACAAAACGATGGATATTGTTTTTCTCAGCTACTTCCATCATTTTTACCGCTCCGTCCAGGTCAATGAGTAACGTTTTATCTGATCCTGTACTTCCTCCTGACCCGGCCGTAAATATTATTGCATCAAAACCACCTATTATTTTTTCCAATTCATCAACTTCCCATTCAAGATTGGCTATTAATGTTGGAATACCCAAATCTTTGAATTTCTTTGATTGATTATGGTCGCGTATCATCGCTGTGGCCTCAAAATTAGTATTACTTTTTATCTTTTCCAGAAATATACTTCCGATTTGGCCATTGGCACCTACCACTAAAACATTCATTTTAACTGATTTTTTTGACTAAAAAATTATGCAGGGATATTTAGGATTTTGCCGGTAATATTGGATTTTAGACTTTTAATGTATCCATCTACCACCTCTTTCATTCCAACAGGTGTATGTCCTGGGAAATATTCAGATAGTTTTTCCGCTGAATCTTCTACCAGAGCGGGGCTTACGGCATTGATACGTATCCCTTTGTAAAGTAGTTCTCCATAGGATCCGATTACAAAACCATTAACCGCACTATTAATAGTACTGAGAACTGTGCCATAGGGGATAGGATCATGAGAAAGTATACCAGAGGTAAGGGTTATACTGCCCCCGGGTTTTATATTGGGGATTGCTTTCAAGGCAAGGTTGATTTGCCCCATCATTTTACTTTCGAACCCTTGTTGAAAATCACCAAAGGAGAGTTCTTCAAGCGGCTTTACAGGTGCAGATCCGGCTGTAATGACTAAAGCATCGATCTTACCTGTCTTTTGAAATAACTGGTCAATATCATTTCCATTGCTCATGTCCAGTTTTATATCGCCCGTGGACCTGCCGGCAATGATTAATTCATGATCTGATTTCAATCTTTCCGCAATTCTTTTTCCGATGGTTCCATTCCCACCTACAAGTAGTATTTTCATTTTTAGATGCTTTTGTTTACAGGGGGTAACAAAAAATTGTGCAACATGTTTTGAAGGCAGTGGTCCAACATAATTTTGACCGTTGTATGGAGCAGTGGCTTTTTTTTAAGCCAATAAATCTTATACTCCTATTTAATTATAGAATTTTATATTTGAAAATAATTGCATCGGCTTTTTCTATAAAACTTTTCTTTTCAGTATCAGAATTTACTTCTTGTGGCCAGTCAATGGTGGTGTAAATCCATTGGTAGTCTTCCGGTCGTATGAAATAGGTAGAATAGAAATATTGATCATCGATATATCCTGACTTTAACACAGAAATAGGTTTGAATTGGTCTACTTCTTTTATTTGATCCCTTGTGTAGATTTTATATTCACCTTTTTTATGAATGGCATATTTGATCCTTTTATCCTCCATGTAATAGAATAAAAGCATTGCTTTGTTTTCAAAATAGCGGTTTGATAGCCAGGTATATTTGAAATAGGAATTTAAAAATTTATCCATACTTTCAAATTTAGTAAAATCGATTTCATTTGGTCCCAGATCAATGGTCAGGTAGGGTTTAAATTTAGTTTCAGAATTCAAATTATAAACGGTATTGCCAAAGGTAGGGAGAAAACGAATCTGATCCTCCATGTTTTTATGTAGAAAACCTGAAGACGAAAAATCTAATTGCAACGTGATTTGAGAGTTATTGTGGAAGGAGTCTAATACTTTCCCTGCCCGGTCCAGGCATAGTATATCAAAAGGTACGTCCGGATTGGAAGTCCCAGTATTTAAAATGTAAAAAGAATCCAGAATTTCAATTTGATTGGCAAAGAAAGGGACCGATAGCTCTTTTGTGACTTTCCCCTTGAGGTTGTAATGTATAATTTTCCGACTACTATTGGAATAAATAACGATTTCATCATTTTGAGCTGAAAAGTCTGTTATTTCCAGGTATTCACCAGGACCATTCCCTATCGCGCCGATCCTGTTGACCATAATCCCTGAAGAATCATACCTGAAGATGTAGTTTTGTACGGCATCTAATACTATCCAATGATTGTTGAATTTTTCAAATTTGCCAATGCTTTGTAGAGGCATTTTGGGGTTCATTTTCAACACAATGGTTTGGGAAGGTTGGAAAAATGTGGATGGGGTCATTTTCTCCGATTCGGAAATTTCCGGTACCTCGATTGAAATTTTCATTGGGCCGTTTTTTACACTTGAGGTATTGGAACCGGGTTGACAGGCCAGGAAGATAACGAAAGTGACGACGATCAGGAAAGCAGGTGAATTCATAAAAGCCAGGTGTTTGAAGATTGTAATATCTATATACAGAATATAGTATTGTTTTACCTTTCAAAACGAGCTGGAAAGGTAATTGTCCTTTAAAGGGTTGTTAAATCATATACTTTTTTGTAATATTGGCTTTGAGCTCGGGGTGCCATTGCGCTGAGATAATACCCGTGACCTGACCTGGATAATGCCAGCGTAGGGAATGCTTAGTAGTATTGCTATTCAAACTTCTCTATACTCGATCATCCAGTCAGCTATATTATGTAAGATATAAAACAGAGATATGACTGAGTTATCAGATAAACCAATTGACGCTATAAACCGCGATTTGACTAATTGGCAAGGAAGGAAGGAATGGTTTTTTAACCGTGAATATACGGACACATACGAACAATGGTATGAAGGACGATATAAGAGAGCCGAAGTATATCAGAAAAAAGTCATTGGAGATTTGATCAAACAGGACGAAAGGGTAGAAACCCTGCTGGAATTTGGATGCGGAACCGGTCGATTTACCCGTTGGTGGAAGGATATTGGCATCAAAGCATCAGGTGGCGATATCTCCCCATTTATGTTGGGACAAGCCATTCATTTATTTGAAGGCGATGTAGTGTTGGCTGATTCACACCATATGCCCTTTAAGGATCACACTTTTGATGCCCTGGCTTTTATTACGACATTCGAGTATTATAAAGACCCGGTCAAAGTGATCAGGGAGGCCGCTAGGGTAGGTAAGTATGGAATGGTGTTTGGTATGATGAACCGCAATTCGACTAAAGTTGTCCGGAGAAGAATTCAACAAACTTTCGGTCAAAATCCATTTTATATTACAGCTACTTTTTATACTCCCCGAAAACTGATTTCAATAATCGAAGAAGCACTCAATGGAAGAGATTATACCATTACCTGGCGAACTACGGGATTGCCAAAATGGTTCCCGGTCCAGGAATGGAATCAGCCGTATGGAGACTTCTTTGGTCTGCATGTAAGATTAAATGATGTATCATGAGTGAAATGGAATGGAGTGCAGGTAAAATTTCCAATGATGATTTCAAATCTCTGATTTTCGAAAGAACCGGTAGAAAGAGACAAGAAGTAATTACCGGTCCTCAGTTTGGTGTTGATACATCAGTTGTTGATTTGGGAAATAATGAAGGTTTGGTGCTTTCCAGTGATCCTTTATCTCTTATACCCTCATTGGGAATGAAAGCTTCAGCATGGTTGTCTGTACACCTTATCGTCAATGATATGGCCACGAGTGGATTTGCCCCACAATATGCGCAGTTTGTACTCAACCTACCCACTTCTTTATCCATGGATTTATTTAATGAATATTGGAAGTATATACATGAATTTTGCCACGATATTGGTGTCAGCATTACCGGCGGGCATAGTAGTAAGATAGAGGGGCAGCATTCCACAGTTTGCGGTGGGGGTACCATGATCTTGAAAGCACCGCTGGACCAGATTTTAGTTAGTAGTGGAGCACAACCCGGAAGTGATATTATAATGACGAAAGGATCAGGACTGACCGCGACTTCCATATTGGCCCGTTCTTTTCCACTACATGTAGTAGAAAATTGTGGAGTTACTGTCCAGGAAAAGGCAGCTGAAAACTTTTACAAGACCTCATCATTAAAAGAGGCATTACTGGCTTCCGAACTTCTGGAGCCAAAGAGAGAATTATTTGCGATGCATGATGCCACCGAAGGGGGAATCGTCGGGGCTGTATATGAAATGGCAATGGCTTCGGGATGTGGATTTAATCTGGATTTAGATAAAATCCTTCAGAGGGAAGAAGTCAGTGAAGTTGGGAAATTATTTGCTATTGATCCCCGTTTTTGTGTGGGGGCAGGATCTATGATAATGTCTGTATCTTCTCAATGTACTAATGAACTTATAAATGGTCTTATGGAAGCTGGAATACATTCCTGTAAAATAGGAGAGTTTACGGATCGGAAAGGTATATTTTTTGTTTCTGAAAATAATCAGCGTAAAGAATTCGAGCCCTTGGATTCTGACCCCTATTGGGGCGCTTTTTTTCAAGCATTGAAAATGGGGTTGCAATGACGAAAAAAAAGAAATTTTTGAAAGGCTTGTATCTGGTGGTTGATCCTTCTTTACCTCGTAAAGAATTATTTGAAAAGGTAAGGATAGCACTTTCGAATGGTGTTGCGATTTTGCAGATATGGGACCATTGGACGTTGTTCGACGATGAAGAAGATATCTATGATTTTATCACACAACTTTTATCTATTACCTCTCAATTTGACTGTATTGTAATAATTAATAATCGTTGGGAATGGTTGCAGGAATTTTCATTTGAAGGTGTACATTTTGATCAATTTCCGGAAAATCTGGAAGAAATCAGGGATGAAATAGGAGAGGAGCGAATTATTGGGATTACTTGTGGTAATAATAAAGTTTGCGTAGAAAAAGCAGGTGAAACGAATGTCGATTACATATCATTTTGCTCCATTTTCCCTTCTTCTTCAGCTGGTGATTGTGAAATTATAGACTCTGGTACCGTTCATTATGCTGCAAAACAACTTCGAATACCTATTTTCATTTCAGGAGGTATCAATTCGGATAATTTACTCACGTTGTCAGATTGGAAATTCGATGGTGTGGCTGTTATATCAGGTATTTTAAATAGTGAGAATATTGAAAATAGTATTAAGGAGTATCAGAAATCATTTGAAAAATTAGGAATGTAATGAGAGAAGAATTTTTACATAAATTGTGTTGTCCCCAGGACAAAAGTGACCTTGAATTAGAAGTTTTTGTAAGAGATACTGAATCATCGATTATTGAAGGGATGTTGACTTGCCCTGAATGTGAGAGATTTTATCCCATTGTACAGGGAGTACCGATAATGACTCCGGATGAGTATCGACAACGAAAGCTGGAAGAACCAATTTTGAAGAAATGGGGGTTACGCTTGAACGATAGCAGTAAAAAGTTTGAATTATTGGAAGAAGGGTAGACAATTGGTCAATCATGCAATCTTCAATAAGTCTATGACCAATCTTTCAATCCAACAATGTTCAATCGCACAAATCTTCAATTCCTTCTGCCCGGGGAAGAAGGATGCAGCAAGGATTGGGAGAGGGTGCTGTTACTTTCAAATTGGGAAAGGCTACGATTTACCCTAATCTGCGATAAATAAAAAAGGGCTCTTTCAAAGGTATTAGCTTCAAAAAAGCCCATAAATATTCTTGACAATTTAATTATTCCCGGATCTGACCATCTCCAAATACATAATATTTGTTGGTCACTAATTGTTCTAATCCCAGTGGACCTCGGTGGTGTAATTTATCCGTACTGATAGCTAATTCAGCGCCGACCCCCATTTGGCCACCATCTGTGAATCGAGTGGAAGCATTATGGTAAACGGCAGCACCATCAATTTGCTCCATAAAGTTAAGTGCATCATTTTTATCTGAAGTCATTATTGTAGCTGAATGACCTCCAGAATACTTGTTGATTTTGTCAATCGCTTCGTTCAAGCTGCTTACAGCTCCGATACAACTTTTAAGCGCAAGGAATTCTTCGTACCAGGTATCTTCATTTGGAATTGTAGAAAGGTCACCCAATACATTGTGTACGTTGTCGTCAACCAAAATTTCCACCTTATTGTCTTCCAGTGCTTTTCTAAGCTCTTTAAGACGATTTTCGTAGTCGGGAAGGTTCTTATTTACAAGAATTTTATCCAGAGCATTACAGGCTGAGATTTTATGGGTTTTAGCATTGACCACAACGTTCAGGGTTTTGTCCCAGTCAGCGTCTTCAGCAACGTATAGGAAATTATTTCCCCGTCCACTTACCAAAACGGGACATTCTGCATGTTCTTTGACAAAGGCTATAAGCCTTTCTCCTCCCCGGGGTACAATAAGGTCTAACCTCTCAGTTGGATTTTTTAAGAATTCTTGTGTTTCTTGCCTGTTAAATGTCAACAAGTGTATCCAATCTGTAGAAAGCCCGTTTTCTTTCAATGCTTCGTGCCAACAATCGACCAGAACAAGATTGCTGTTTTTGGCTTCTTTCCCTCCTTTAAGAAGTATTTTGCTATTAGCTTTAAATGCCAGTACTGCAGCTTCTATGGTAACATCAGGTCTGGATTCATAAATGATCATTATTGTGCCAAAAGGTGCTGTCCTGTTTGTTATTTCAAGTCCGTTCTCCAGATTAACAGTTGATTTTATTTTGCCGACGGGATCATCCTGTTCCATGACTTCTTTTACGGCCTGGATCATCCCGTCTATTTTTTTGTCATCTACAATCAGGCGATCATACATGGCTCTGTCTGATTTGTCAAACGAGTCCAGATCCTTTTTATTAGCATTTATTATTTTATCTCTATCCCTGTCCAGAATTTTCATCATGGATTTGAGGGTATTATTTTTTACTTCAGTCTGAATAAGTTTCATTATGTAAATTTTATTACCTAGTAATTTTTGTTCCTACATTTTTTCCATTGACAATATCGATGATAATATTTTCGGTATTGCCGTTTGCTATGTATGTCGTTATATTTTTTGAAGCAGTATGTTTGGCTATTTTTAATTTAGATTCCATTCCACCACGGCCTTCAGCCTCTCCTTTTTCATTTTTTTGAATGTATTTTTCAACATCGTGATGAATCTTGACATTCTTAATTATTTCAGTATCATCGGCATCAGGATGTCCTGTATATAAACCGTCTATATCCGTCAGGATAATTAACATATCAGCCTGTATTAATTCTGCTACCAGACTCGCTAATTCATCGTTATCGGAGAACATGGACCTGGTCACAGATACGGCATCATCTTCATTTGCAATAGGTACTACTCCCTCTCCTAACAATCCTTCGTAACAATTGATCATATTTTCACGGTGCATTCCAGGATTAAAATCTCTTTTGGTAGCCAATACCTGTGCACATTTCATTCCGTAGTCCCGAAAAAAGTTATAATATAATCGCATCATTCTGGGTTGGCCGATGGCCGAAAACACTTGTCTTCTTTTAGTTGGGTCCTCAGTGTTGCATTCACCGAGAACTTCTTTTCCTGCAATGACGGATCCCGAAGATATAAGGACGCTCATAACATCTTCTTCGTATAATTCTGCAACTTGCCTGACCAGTCCGCGTAATACCGGTCTTACGATCCGGTTATCCCGATTGGTCATTACATTCGTACCCACCTTAATGACTATCCTTTTTTTGTACATATATATTTAAATTTAAATATTAAAAGTTATTTACCGAGCTCTTCAGCACGATTATAGGCTGCAAATGCGGCTTCTTTGATAAATTTTCCAACATTGTTACTTTCCAGGGAATCCAAAGCAGCTCGGGTAGTTCCCCCTTTCGATGCGACTCTGTCCATCCATTCTTCAGGTGAAAGATCAAACTTACTATATAACTCAGTAGCTCCCTCAAAAGTTTGTTTTACAAGTAGCTTTGCTTCTTCTGATGAAAATCCCATATTGAGTGCTGCATCAATCATTCCCTGCATGAAATAAAAAACATATGCCGGGCCACTTCCGGAAATACCTGTAGAAGCATCAATAAATTTTTCATTTTTAACCGCAAGGGATATTCCCGTAGTATCCAATAGTTTTTTAACAGATTCTAATTCTACCTTGGATACTTTATCAGATCCGGTAAAAGAAGTTAATCCTTTTCCTACTTGTGCAGGAAGATTGGGCATGGTTCTTACTACCTTGCTGATCCCCAGGAGATCTTGTATGGTTTTTATAGTAACTCCAGCCATTAGAGATACGAATATCTGGTCATCTCTAACCCGATCTTTAATGCTGGCAAAAAGATCTTTTGCATGGTATGGCTTTACAGCTATTAAAACAATATCTGCTTTTTCGATGCAATCTTCAATTTTATCGTATACATCAAAATAATCTAGCTTTTTGAGAGATTCAATTTTATCAGGAGCAGCATCCATAATCATCAGATCCTCTTGTTTAACTGTTTTCGATTCTGCAATACCTGTGGCATATGTTAATCCCATATTACCCGCTCCGATAACTAATACTTTCATTTTAATAGGTTTTGATTTGTTTTTGAGTTTTTATAATGACCACTTTCTGACATTATAATTAATTTTTTTGTAATAAAGGGCGCAAATATCATGCGTGAGGCTGGTAAATGTAATTTGAATTGGTATTATTCCGATCTAAATTTCTTTTATATGCATGGCAGGATCGGAGCTAAAATTTAAAAAGTACTATACAATATTCAGTGATTAAATTATTGATATTTAGTGATTTATAAGTGTGTTGCTAATCCGTGTTGCTAGCGAATATTTCCCAATAAAATTTTACCAGTGTTAAAATATAGTAATTTTTTAAAATTAAATTTTTGTTTTTCAGCCAAAGCGTCTTAAATCGGAAATTATGTCAGGTAATAGTATAATGGTGACTAAAATATGCCAAATTGATAGATTTGCTGGACGGGACTTTTCTATTTATTCCATTTCCGAAATAGTTTGAAATTCACTTTTCGTGAGTCGGTATTGAATTAGATCGAAATATTTTTCCCCTTTTTTAATATGGTCTTTCAATACGCCCTCACGGACCATACCGTTTTTGCGCATAACTTTCCCGGACGCTTCATTGTGCGCAAGGTAAGTAGCAAATATTTTATGCAGAAGAAGGTCTTCAAAACAAAAGCGGATGATCCGGGCTAAAACTTCCGTTGCATATCCCTTATTCCAATAGGGTACCCCTACCCAGTAGCCAATTTCAGCATTATTGAATTTTTGGTTGATTTTCAAACTAATAGCACCCATTAGAGTCAGATAATGTTTTGTACGAATGGCAAATGTGATTTGTGTATTTTTTTTGTATCCTTCATAAATACCGTTTATCCAATTCGTGGCATCCTGTATTGTATAAGAGGACGGTATATTCAATGTGGTTTCTGCAATTTTGGGATGGCCGGCCAAGTCTTTAATGGCATTAATATCGCTGTACAGAACCTGATTTAAAACCAATCTTTCTGTTGAAAGAACCGGAAAACTTGCGTGGTTTAACCTTTGAATACCCATCGTTTCCAAATCAATTCTTTTTTCTAAGATATTACTTTGAAAATAATTTTAACCTGCTTATCTAAAATTTCTTATGAGAAATTTATGAATAATTGTGATCATGATAGAACTCATAGAAAAGTATCATTTAAATTTTTACTCGATTTCAGGTTATACAGTAAGTGAATTGATTTTTTCCATAATGGCATTAGTTATTGATTTTGGGGGATTTGTTCCGTCTACTATAAAAATTTCCTCTTGATTTTTGAGCTTATTAATGGCTTCAAGGTATTTGTCCCTTACATTTTGCAAATTTTCGAAGGTCTCATACAATTCAATGGACTCTCTGGTTTTTTGGAGTCGATTCATACTCGTTGCGGGGTCGATATCTACATAGATGTTTAAGTCAGGCCTTTTTAGTTCGGCGCTCATAGCATTGGCCTGGATGACCCAGTCTAAAGGAACATGGACACCCTGATAAGCGTAAGATGAAAAATAATACCTGTCGGTAATTACTGTGTAACCTTCAGTCAGTTTTGTAATGATACCCTCATTTTTATCCAGCAAATGGTTTAATCGGTCAGCTACAAATAACCCGGCTATGACTTTGTGGTCAAGTTCAATTTTGTGGGTAAAAGCATCCCTGATAATCTGTCCAATCCTGCTCTTCGTAGGTTCACATGTGGAGTATATTTTATGACCTTTCTCCTGTAATGCTTCTGATAATAATTTTAACTGCGTGCTTTTCCCACTTCCATCAATCCCTTCAAGGGCTATAAAAAAGTTCTTATGCTTGTTCATGAATAATTTTTGCCAAAATAATGGGATGAAGATAGTGAAAAAGATAAAAGCAGGAAGTCAGATTCAGGCTTCCTTCTTCGGTCTTCTGGCTCCAATATATCTATATCTCCGGATTATTCGGGGTATTCTCATTATTTTGCCTTTCATTTTCAGGATATGGATAGAAATTCCGGTTGCGTTCAGCTGTCAATGAGGGATCGGCAGAAGGTTGCGGACGTTCAAATCTGCGACTGTCCTCCAGACTCATCCCTGTAAGAAAGAGTTCCAATCTCCTGTTTTTATATATTTCATTAAGTAGGACCTGTTGGTCCCCTTCCGAGGTGAATTCATCAGGTAGACCTGCCCCGAGACCATAAATATCTTCTGAGGGTTGTTTTTGTCTTACCCGGTTTATGTAATTTTCTGCTTGTTCCACTTCTCCTTTTCGGGCATATGCTTCCGCTAATATTAACAAAACTTCACCTGGCCGATATACAGGTATTGGAGAAGTATTAGTATTGTAAAAAGGGGCAATCATTGTAGCTATAGGAAGGTTATTTAGGGAGTTCGCAGATTGGGTTTTGTCAATCCAGAATGAGATTCTCTGGTCTTCAGGATTTACTTTGAGTCCTTCAGGTAAACCAAAATCTGCCCTTGGGGCGTAACTGACTGTGCCATCGAACATTCCTATGAAGACAGGGTTTTGGTTTTGTCCGTCAAACTGGAATTCTGACTTTGAAGACAAATTCACTTGATTAGCAGTTTCTATTGCTGCATCATAATTGCCAAGGAATAGGTGATATCGCGCCAGGAGGAGCCTGCTTGAATTGAGTAAATCGATGCCAGGACTGACAATAGAATTAAATTCGTTGGTGAGTTGAGTCGATTGTAGTGAAGAAATGGAAGTGGTCAAAATATTAACAGCTTCATTGTATGCGTCTGTTCGATCACTGTAAACCGCCTCATTGTTGACATTGTTTTCAATGGCAACCATATCAAAATGATTGGCCAGATCACCGAGACAAATTGCCCGGAAAAGGCCTCCCCATCCCTGAAGACCAGTTGCTGTACCGGGATCCATAGATACATTGTCTATATTTTCCAGTAAATCTTCTGCCATTCCCTTGGCTTTCATTATCCGGGTGAATAATCGCACAGTATATCCGTTTTCACCGGATAGCCGTTGTCCTCCTGCTTCGAGCTCTTCAAGATTAGCAAACGTTGTCATAATAGCTGTTTCACGGGTAGTAACTGACGGGGTCAATATAGCGGACCCCAACCCTAATGTTGAGTATGTTTGATTGATTCCTACAGCCAGGGCCAGCAGTCCATCCTTTGTATTAAGGACCTGGGTTTCAGTAGCGGCATTGGGATTCGTAAGATCCAGGTCACATGAAGCGATGGACAGGGATAAAAAAGATAGAGTCAAGAAGGTGTATATTAGATTTTTCATGGCTGTCATTTTTAGAATTTTGCGTTTATGGAAAAAATAAAAGACCTGGGAATGGGTACTTCATTAAAATCAAATCCCCGGACACCATTGGTTTGACCGGAAGCACTGGTTTCCGGATCCCAACCCGAATAACTGTCAAACGAGGCTATATTCCTTCCTATCAGGGAAAACGTAAGCCTGGACAACGCTGATTTGGGTGTGATGGAGTAACTCAACGATAATTCCCTAATTTTGACGAAGGAACCGTCCTCGATGTACCGGTCCCAAATATTATACGCCACTAAGTTGTATCCTCGGGGCAATTCTCCTCTAACTTCCTGCGCATCCCTGAAACCACCACCAAAGTTGGGGTGACTGTTTACGCGGTCCGTAAAGTTGAATACATCAAAACCCTGAACAGCATCCAGTTGAAAACGGAACGACCAATTTTGATAGGAGAGATTGTTGATAAATGAACCGGTCCAAGCCGGATTGGGATCACCTATGGTTTTACGGTCAATATTCCCGTTTTCATCAACCGCACGGGTGGGCAAACCATCGTCATCTAAAAGAATCTCTCCGTTTTCATTGCGTGCATAATAAAAACCGTCCAGAACTCCGAGGGGTTCCCCGTTCCTGGCTACGGAAACACCAAAACTTTTAGGAAGGGCGATTTGACCTCCTTCGATTCCGTCTACTTTGTTCCTGTTGGATGAAAAAGTTATAGAGTTTGTCCATTCAAAATCACCGGTTTTTACGGGTTGACTGCGAATTAACAATTCTACTCCTTTATTAGTCATATTTCCTACGTTTTCCAAACGTGTTTCGAATCCTGTGCTTGGAGCCAGGGTTCTAAGTAATAATAGATCCGTAACATCAACGTCATAATAGGAAAACTCTAATCCCAATCTGTTGTTAAAGAAACCCGCATCTATTCCAAATTCTAATTCCCGCTGCCTTTCGGGTTTTAGTGTGGAATTCCCCAACCTTGCCGATGGCACGAGGCCTGTTTGTCCATTTATGGGCATAGGAGAGTAATTTGAAAGGCGTTCATAAGCTGAAAGCGCGGTTAGGTTTCCGGATTCACCATAAGATGCTCTCAACTTCAAACTACTTATAGGACTATTTGTAAGATTGAGGTCTTCAGAGATAAGATAAGACAATGATGCCTTGGGGTAAACCTGTGTCCTTTCATCGATTCCAAAAGTAGAGGCTGCATCAACGCGAATGGCCCCGGTGACAAAAAACTTTTCATCATAGCCAAAGGTTTGTTGAACAAAAGCTCCCTGGATATTTCTTTTGGAATAATTATCACCTCTGCTGATAACTGTTCCCGCGTCTGTGGTATTGACTACCGGCGAGAGTTTATCAGCTGTCATAATCAACGTCCGGAGGTCGTCCGTTTGCAAAGTAAAGCCCATTTGGCTTATGGAATTAAGGTTACCAGTGGGGTTAAATACATACCTCAAATTCAGGTCTGCGTTAAGCAATTGCTTATTGGCTATGGCAGATCGTATCCATCCTGTGGGTTTGACGGTAGAACGAACGGGGATATATCCGTCTCCGGTTTGGGTATATTGGTCAAGCCCCAGGATCAGCTCTGTGCTAAATCCTGTAAAGGGAGTAGCTTTAAGCTGGACATTCCCCTGAAAGCGATTGGTTTTCTGAGCGAAATCAAAGGTATTAATTACTTCCAGAGGATTAGGGACAAATCCGGCCGGTGAGGTATAATTTCCATCGGCATCCGGCCTGGGATCATAATTATTATTGTTGAAATTGAAGCCGGTAAGGGCTCCGTAAACTTCGCTCAAACCACCGTTGGGTACTTCCGAACTATTATTATGCGTGTAACCTAAGCCCAAACTCAGGGATAGCCAGCTGTTGAGGACCTGGTCGAGTGAAAGTCGAGAAGTATACCTCGTAAAGTCAGAATTATCTATGATCCCTTCATTATATAGCGCAGACGCGGAGGCATAATACCTGGTATTCCCGCTGCCTCCCGATACGGAGATGTTGTTATTGGTCCCTACACCGGTTCGGAAAATCAAATCCTGCATATTGTATCTCTCCGTAGGGATCAGGTTGGGATTGTTGCTATTACCCGGTTCTTCGAATGCCATTGACTCCATATTCTCTTTAATGGCTTTTCTGAGTTGGTTAACCTGGAAAGAAGTTTTGAAATTTATCGTAGGAGCTCCTGTTTGTCCTCTTTTGGTAAATATTTGAACAACCCCATTACTGGCACGGGAACCGTATATAGCTGCCGCTGCGGCTCCTTTTATAATTTCTATGTTTTCAATATCAGCCGGGTTAAGATCGACCAGTCGATTTTGTGTGTATCCACCGAGATCCAGTAATTCCAGGGAACTATTATCTACTATAACACCATCAATTATATATAGAGGGTCCGAGCTGCCCAATACGGTACTGTTACCACGGAGCGTTATACTAATACCACCGGCAGGGTTTCCCGAATTTTGATTAACCAGGGCACCAGGTAATTTTCCTGATAATGCCTGGTCTATCCCTGTAGCTCCGGTTTTTTCAAGTTCTTCAGCGGCAACCGTAGAAACGGCATTTCCCAAATTCTTCTTCGCAGTAGCTCCGGAAGTACCGGTTATAACCACTTCGTCCATTTTTAAAAAATCTTCAGACAATTGGGCATCTTCGCTAAAAGAATTATTTTCGGAAGTGATAGTAATACTTCTGGTTTTCGTGCTGTACCCAATGTAAGAAAACACCAGGTTGTAAGTCCCTTCAGGAAGGGAGCCCTCCAGACTATATGATCCATCTATATCCGTAGAATTCCCGTATGGGTGATTTTCAATTTGTGCTGTAGCACCTATTAATGGAGTACCTTCTGTATCCGTTATTTTACCTTGAATAGCCCATGAAATTTCCTGGGCATACATCCCCGATAATATTGCGGTGAATAATAATGTCGAGAATGCATTGCGTATACCAATAGAGTTGATCATAATACAATCTTTTTTCAATTAAGTGAGCTAATTCCAAAGAGTAATTTATCCTGTCCTATAATTATAAATTTAATAATTTTTAGATTTAAATAACAATTTTAACAATTTGTGAATTTCAATTCAAATTTGGTGTGACTTATTACTAATCTTGTAAAAGAATCATGTAGTCGAGAATTAGAAGTGGAGTTCTAGCTGTAATACAACCATAAATTAGTAACTTACCTAAACAGAAAGTAATATATCTATATATACATAATCCGTTCAATGAAATACTCCTTGGTCCTGTTTTCCCTTGTTGTGTTAAATACGATTTCCTGCAATCAGGAAAATATTGTTAATGGGCAAATCAATTCTCAGGAGCCAAAGATGATCCATATGCCTTTGAACAAGGCCCTGCCATACACAGAGATTAACTTCTCCAATGTCAAGATTATTCCATTGGAAAGTAATGATAATTATATGTTGGGGGATATCGCCAAAGTATATTTCAGGAATAACCGGTTTTTTGTACGACCGCATAACGGGGATATAATATTTATTTTTGACCGTACAGGAAAGGGATTGGGACGGCTAGATGCTACGGGGGACGGACCGGGGGGAATATGGGCATATGGGTAATTTTGATATTTTATCCGATAAAGAAGAAATTGTCGTTTCTGATGTGGCCAACCGGAAAATAATCCATTATTCTTTTGATGGTGAACTTATTAAGGAATTTCCCGTAGATTTCGGGATGAGGTTTTTCAAGTTGGGAAAATTGGGAGGTCCGGGTGACGACTATACTTATATAGTAGATGCTGCTAATATGGTCAGTGAGGAAAAGGATCAGTCATTTCGGAATTTTCATATTTATTCAAAGGATATGGAATTACTGGCTTCGTATATACCATTTGAAAAACGTTCATCCGGTATTTTTGGTAGCTTTTACCATTTTTTTAATACTCTTGAGGATACGGTGGGGTATTACAAGCCCTGGTCGGATTCAATTTTCAGGGTGGAAGGGATGAAATTACAGCCCATTTACACGTTGGACTTTGGGGCTTCTATCGCTTCAAAAATCGGTGACGTAATGTCCAATTCAAATGAAAAATATGTTTTTGATATTGTTTATCTGGAGGATAAGGAACGTATTTATTTGAGGTATTTATATGATGGCGCCGGATACCTTAGCTATTACCATAAATCAAAGGGAAAAAGTACAACTTATATGAATCCGCGGGAAGTAAGGTGCATTAGGCCACTTTCAACGTATGGGAACAAGGTAATTTTGGAAGGGGATTATTATAAGATTCCTTGCTTAAAAAAATTATTGGGGAATTGTGAATCGTTTCCAATCATCGAAAAGGAATTGGATAAGATCGGAGAAGATGATAACAATTTTTTGATAATTGCGCAGATAATGGATTAGGGACTAGTTGTTTAACCCGGATTATTCATGGGTTTTTTATGATGCGGAATTAATTATTCCTCTATTATTTTTTCAATTTCAGATCTATTTATGCCTGTAAAAATGCCGATTACTTTACTGGACCCTGTAATATTAGAGTAAATTCTACCGGGTTGGCCAAAAGGATTGGTATTGGCACTTACACTTCCGTTTACACTGTTTAGAAAGTCAAAGTATTCTTTGTTTATGTGGTAAAATCTACTAATTAGGGTATCGTTGGGGTAATAATCGTATCCCGAACCAAAAACTAATTTTCCATTGTCGGAAGTTTTGTTGTCCAATGTAAAATCCTGGAATACAAAAGAACTGTCGGTATTGTTCTTTACCACTTGTCTTCTAAAATATTGGGTAATAGTTGAGTCTGTGGAAATGTAGGTTAGTTCTCTCGCAACTCCCTCATCATTATAAATTAACTCTACGCTATCAATGTCAACTCTTTGCGGGATAATAGTTGATGAAAATACTGATTCACCCGTTGGAAAATCCAGTTCAAGTTCTATTATATCCCCTTCCTGGAACTGGACTTTTTCGCGGATGGTATAATTGTATATTAATTCTTTGGACGGAATAAATTTCAGTTCGTTGTACAGGGGATACCTTTGATTATTAATTTTGATATTTCCCGATACATTATCTGATAAAATTTCTCTAAAGTTTTCAAGAGAAAGGTTATTTGAATCAAAAGTTTCGAAAAAATTTGAACTTTTGGTTATAAGCATCGCAAATTCATGGGCGGGTTGGATATATGATTCAACAACGTATCCCTGTTCGAATTCTGGTATTTCTATTTCAATCTCTTTCTCAAGATTACAAGAGAAGAAAAAATGTGTTATGATAATAAATAAAAATAATTTTTTCATTTTCAAAAATTAAAATTCCAACTAAGACTTGGAATTATAGGAAATAATGAAACTTGTTTAGCAGATACGCTTACCGGAACATTTAAATTATCGTCCGAGGTACTGGATAAACTTTTCAATTCAGTGTCCAGATACAAGAAGTAAGGGTTTCTTCTATTATATAAATTATATATGCTGAGGTTGAGGCTATGTTTACCCCATTTCGCTTTAAAGGAACGTTCTATTGAAAGGTCCATTCTGTGATAATTGGGAACTGAGGTTGTATTTCTATCTGTATAAATAGGTACTGCCGGAAACGATCCACTGCCATCGACCCCCTGTAAAAAGAATCTACCAGCCGGTAGCCAGGATTTGTCTCCCGATCCATAAACAAATGTAGTAGATATATTCCATTTATCATTTATCTTCCAGGTTGATACTATGCTGAGGTCATGTCTGCGGTCATACTTGGGAGGGAAATAATCTCCTTCCTGTATATCTTTAAAATTTCCCCTGCGGACCCATGCCAGGGTATATCCGATCCACCCAGTCCATTTCCCTGCCGTTTTTTCAAGTCCTATTTCTGTGCCATAGGCATATCCGTCACCGAAGGTGAATTCTTCTTCTATTTGGTCATTGACAAAGATCTGTGCGTGATCCTTTAATTCAATTTGGTTGTATAGTTTTTTATAATAGTATTCATTGGTAAGAAGTAGGGATTTATCGAGTAAAAGATTAAAACCCAGGACGGTTTGTTCTGATTTTTGGGGTTTTACATTGTCAGTGGAAGGATACCATAGGTCAGTAGGAAGGGACAATCCATTATTTGATACCAGGTGAACATATTGATTCATCTGTGCGTAAGAAGCTTTAATGTTAAAACGGTCTGTAACTTCTACATTAGCAGCTATTCTAGGTTCGATATTTTGATAAAACTTTTCGCTATGAATGAATCCCGAATATCTTATTCCAATGTCCATACTCAATATGGGAAGAAGTGAAAATTTATTTCCCAGGAAAGCTGCTATTTCAGTTCCTTCGGGTTCGGATCCTGCTGAAAAGTTGATATCATCGTCCGTACTGCCAAACTTGAATCTTCCCAGTTTAAATCTGTGGTGAATAGCTTGAATACCCCCTCGCCACAATTGATTGTTCCATTCATAAAAAAGGTCCCATTTCATTCCCAGGTCCTTTATTTGTGAACTTAAATTGAAATCAAACCCATCCAAAGCATTGGCAATGGTGTATTCATAATCTGTATATGTAACAGCTACATCTGAGAATAGTGTATTGGAAAATGAATGATTCCAATGCAAAGAGCCCGCATTGTTTCCCCAATTAAAATCCATATTAAATAAATCATTGTTGAAACTAAAAACATCGGCGCCGGTATATCCACTGAAAGTAATTCGGTCTTTTTTCCCTATTCGGGAGGTGATTTTTCCATTTAAATCATAAAATCTATATCGGGGTATCGGAGAGAAGTTCTCATTATTTTCATTAATTTTATTAGCTAATTCGGTAAAAATATCAACATAGGTTCTTCTTCCAGATACAAGGAAGCTGGTATTTTCGAATAGGGGGCCATCTATGGTCAATCTCGAACTAATTAGTCCAAGACCTCCAGAACCGGAGATTGAATCCTTTTGAAGGTCTTTGGTTTTTATATCAATTACTGATGATAACCTACCTCCGTATTGGGCCGGAAATCCACCTTTATAAACATCTACTGTACTGAGAGCGTCATTATTAAACGTACTAAAGAAACCAAAGAGGTGGCTGGGATTATAAATATTCACACCGTCCAATAAAATAAGATTTTGATCTCCATTTCCCCCACGGACGAAAAGTCCTGAACTCCCTTCGGATCCGGAAGCTATGCCAGGTTTCAATTGGATCGTCTTGATTATATCCACTTCTCCGAACAACGCCGGCAATACCCGTGCTTGTTTGGCATCTATTGTTTCTACACTTGTATTCGTGCTCCTGAATTTTTCCCGTACAGAATTAGCTCCTATGACGACTTCCTCCAACTCAAGATTACTTGATTGGAGGTAAATAGTTTCTATTTTTTGATAGTTTTCTTTATTGAGAAGGAGCGTTTTTGAATCATACCCAATATATGATAGATTAATTTCAATCGGCCAATCATTCGTTAATTTTAAAGAAAAGAATCCGGTACTGTCTGTAACTGTACCCGTCCCGCTGGAGGGGATAAAAATGGTAACAGACTCCAGTGGTTCCCCAGTGCTTTTGTCTAATATAGATGCTTCGAATAAATTTGAGTGTTGGCTCCAAATAAACCCTGGTATAAAAACTAGTGCAATATTAACCCACGTTGTACTCCAAAAACTTGACCTCAATTCAACTGATTTTATGATTTCAATAGATCTCACCTATCTCTCAATTCTATGAATATATGATAGTGTATTATTGTTCGATGCAATAAAGATATTTTCCGGATCATAACTTTATTATAAAAATCGATTAACAAATAGTTATTATCGATATATGTTTGACAATTAAATTCTGTTAAGAAAAATTAGAAATTGGATCGAATCAGGTTGTTCCGGTTAAAAATTTGATAAATAGATTTAATATGGTAGTAAGTTTTAATTTAGTTTTTAATTTGTAATAAAAGTTGGTATGAGGTTGAATTTTACAATTTTATTTTTGGTTCTATTGTTTTCTTCTTGTAGTGTCGATTTTTTCGTTGATAAAAAGGAAGATAAATTGATCGGATTATGGTCTGTTGAAAAAGTTACCTTTAAAGAACATGGAGCCTGGTTCAGGGATAATATTTCAGATGATTACCTTGGTGATGAATTTGAGTTTTTACCGGATTACCGGGTGGTTTATTACGATGCAGACATCGGTACCGAATTTGTGGGGAATTGGTCAGTAGTAGCGGAGAAAAATTATGACTTTGGTGATAATGATTCAGAGGTGGAATTCTATATTGAAATGCACTTTTACGATCCTATATACCAGGACGCCTTTGGTTTTTATGGGTTTATTTCAAAATTAACCCGTAAAAACTTTAAATATCACGTTTCAGAACCGAATGGTGAATTATCTTTTCAATTTAAGAAAAGATAATTTAACGCCTTATGCCGGTACATCGTGCATATTCATTTTATATATCCAGGTGAATAAAAGAACCAGAAGGATAAATACAATAATTATCCACATTACAAACCTACCTTTCTTTCCCTGATTTTTTATGTGATCCATAATTTTTAAACAATTTTCTGCAAAATAAGTACATTATAATGTAATGCGCAAATTGAATTGTGAATAAATCAATGAAAATATAATATTATAAAAATTCATAATATGTATTTTTTTTGATATTATTGCAATAACAAATTATACAACCTATGTTAAGGCAGAGCTTGAGTCAAAAAATGTCGCAAAAGCTTTCTCCCCAACAAATTCAGCTGATGAAATTGTTGCAAATTCCTACTGTGGCCCTTGAACAAAGAATCAAAGAGGAATTGGAAAGTAACCCCGCACTAGAAGAGGGAGTGACGACAATCGAAGAAAGGGAATACGATGAAAATGATGAACTGGAAGGAAAGGAAAATAACGACGACGGAGATTTTGAAGTAGATGAATATTTAAATCAATACGAGGAAGACGATCCGACTATTTACAGGAATCAAAATAAATCACAGGATTCGGAAGAAGAAAACCACAGACCACTGGAAGTGGTTTCCAGCCTGCATGATCACCTGGAAAAACAATTGGGTATGATTTCGCTGTCTGATCCGGAAGAGTACTCTATCGCATTGCAAATTTTAGGGAGTATTGACCAGGATGGGTATCTAAGACGTGATCCGGATGCGCTGGTTGATGATCTCATGTTTACCCAGAATATAGTGACGTCCTCGGAAAAGATCGAAAAGGTGCTGGAAAAAATTCAAAGCTTTGATCCCCCGGGGATAGCTGCGAGGGACCTTCAGGAGTGTTTGGAAATTCAATTGCGTCGAAGGATTAAGAGAGATCCGGGAAATGTAAGTATGAAAATTGCATTTAAAATTTTGAATAAACATTTTGACAAATTTTCAAAAAAACATTTTTCAAAGCTGATAAACGCCCTTGACATTACGGAAGAGGAATTAAAGGATGCCTTTGAAGAAATATTGAAATTGAATCCGAAACCGGCAAGTGGGTATGCTCCGGACCGAAAGCAGGGGACACATTATATAATTCCCGATTTTATAATCACTAATAATAACGGAGAATTGGAATTGTCTCTCAATTCTAGGAATGCTCCTGACTTGAGGATCAGTGATCAATACAGAGCTATGCTCACTTCATATAAGCACCGTAAAAAGTCGGGAAGTGTAAAAAGTAAAGATAAGGAAGCAGCACTATTTATAAAGCAGAAGATTGATTCCGCCAAATGGTTTATAGATGCTATTTCCAAAAGGAGGGATACAATGTACCGAACGATGTATGCTATATTGCAATTTCAATATGATTATTTTTTGCACAATGACCAGCGACTACTCAAACCCATGATATTAAAGGATATCGCTGAAATGACGGGACTGGATGTTTCTACAATTAGCCGGGTGGCAAACAGTAAATTTGTCCAAACAGAATTTGGGACCAAAAAACTGCGTGATTTTTTCTCTGAATCCATTCAAAATAGTGAAGGCGAGGAAGTATCTACCTTGGAAGTTAAAAAGATTCTATCTGATATTATTGATGCCGAGAATAAGAAGAAACCACTGAGCGATGAAAAGCTGAGGAAACAATTAAAGGAAAAAGGGTATGAAATTGCCCGTAGGACAATTGCCAAATACAGAGAACAGCTCAATATTCCGGTGGCAAGATTGCGAAAGGAATTGTAAGGCTAATAAGTATGAGAAATAGAATGGCCCTGTAATCGTATCAATTGTTTTAGTTTTAGTTTTTTGTGAAAAAAGAGCATTTCCCTTTTCAACCTTTCTGGAGAAGGAATCAGGTTTAGTACACAAAGGGGAATTGTAATTCTTAAGTCTTTGAGAAGTCTTATGAAAGCCTTTGTCCGGTGAGACGTCATAGTTGGGATGCCATAAAATGGTTTCAATTCTTAAATGTTTACCTGTGATGATGTGTCGGGGTAAGTGCGACAACCACCAGCAATAAGAGATATTATTGGAGTTAAAAAGATAAATTTGACATGTGGTTGGTGCTTACGTGAGTTATTCAACATTTCAATCTGAGGATGAAGTTGACCGTGATAGGAATATCTAATAAAAAGGTAAAATTAATTATACAGTTCCTATAAAATTCAATCCTGATAAAGGGAAATCTTTGACCCTCAGCAAATCAAAAATGTATACTTGTTAACGATGAAAGAATTTTGCTTGTACTGATATTAAGAGAAGTAAATGAATAAATTAAAGGAGTCAACGAATAAAATTTTATAAATCTTATTGAAAATTAAAGTGCCTTTGTATATTTGGGCTGAAATTATGAATAATCTTAATTACACATTGCATCATCATACTCATCATTTCCTTTGAGGATAGGTGATAAGCACGTGTATTTAAAAAAGTTTAATATAGGCTTATCACAAGAGTGTTGATAAGCCATTTTTTTTTGAGTTATATTAAAAAGTCTTTTTATAATTCTTGAATTACTGTTTGTTACCCAGATTATCAGGACAGTCCTTTAAGTAAAAAACAATAATAAAAATCTAGTAAGAACATGTTAAACATTGCGATTCAGAAGAAAGGAAGAATGAGTGAAGATTCTATAAAGTTACTAAGGGACTGCGGGCTGCGTTTTAGTTCAAGTGGAAAGGGATTGATTTCTCCAAGTTCCGGTTTCCCGGCGAATATTTACTATTTGAGGGATGATGATATTCCTGAATATGTTCAGGATGGCATAGCAGACGTAGGTATAGTGGGATTAAATGTTGTCGAGGAAGGCCAAAATAATGTAGTGATTTCGCGGAATTTAGGGTTCTCAAAATGCCGTCTTTCGATAGCTATCCCGAGAGATATGAATTATGATGGTATCCAGGATCTGGCAGGTAAAGATATTGCCACTTCATATCCGGTAATTTTATCAAAGTACCTGAAAAAATATGGAATTGATTCTGGTATACATACGATTTCGGGATCTGTGGAAATTGCCCCCGGAATAGGTTTGGCCGAGGGTATATGTGACCTGGTAAGTACCGGTTCTACTTTATTGAGTAATGGGTTGAAAGAAGTGGAAGTGATTATGAAGTCTGAGGCGGTAATGATAAGTAATCCCACGTTGGACCTGGAAAAGCAAAGTTTATTGGAAAAGCTTTTGTTCAGGCTTAATGCCGTCCACCAGGCATCGACAAGTAAGTATATATTGCTAAACGCCCCGAATGATAAAATAGACGCTATTATTGATATTCTTCCGGGTATGAAAAGTCCTTCTATCCTTCCATTGGCAGAGGATGGTTGGTCCAGCATTCATTCCGTTGTATCGGAAGATGATTTTTGGGAAGTAATTGACCAGTTAAAGGAAAACGGTGCTGAAAGCTTATTGGTCGTACCGATCGAAAAAATGGTTTTGTAAATGTTCTTGACGACAAATCAATTGGTAAAATGAAGATATCAGGGTATTCGGGTACAGAGGATCTTGGAGCGTTGGTTAAACGGCCCCTCCATGAAGCGTTGGAATTAGAAGGTAAAGTGCAAAAAGTCCTGGATACTGTCCGGGAAAAAGGCGACGAGGCCTTGATCGATTTTACCCGGAAATTTGATGGTGTAGAACTGGATTCATTGAAATATTTGCAATCCGAGGTTAAAGATTATACCAACAGGGTATCAGCAGAACTCAGAGAAGCACTTCAAAAAGCTTATAATAATATTTTTACTTTCCATCATTCACAAAAATCTGATTCTCAAAAAATTGAAACTATGCCTGGAGTGTTTTGCTGGCGTGAGGATCGTGCGATAGAGAAAGTGGGATTATATATTCCCGGAGGTACAGCACCACTGGTTTCAACAGTATTGATGCTTGGAGTTCCTGCCAGGGTTGCTGGTTGTGAAGAGGTAGTGTTGTGTACGCCTCCGGACAAGGGTGGAAAGATTAATCCGGCTATTTTATACGCTGCTGAACTTTGTGGAATTAATAATATTTACAGCGTAGGGGGAGCGCAAGCCATTGCAGGGATGGCCTTTGGTACGGAATCCATACCTAAGGTGGATAAAATTTTTGGCCCCGGTAATCAATATGTCACCTGCGCAAAGATGTTGGTCCAGCGATCAGGTATAGCTATTGATATGCCTGCGGGTCCTTCTGAAGTATTAGTTTGGTGTGACGATGGTGCGAATCCCTCGTTCGTTGCTTCCGATTTACTGGCTCAGGCAGAACACGGAGTTGATAGCCAGGTAATGGTGGTATGTGAAAGCAGGCATTTTGCCACCCAAATCCAGGAAGCAGTGGAACTACAGTTGAGTTCTTTGCCGAGAAAGGAGATTGCCAGAGAAGTGTTGAAAAATAGCAGAATTATAATAGCTAATGCTGAGAATGCTATTGAGGTGATTAACGAATATGCTCCGGAACACCTGATTATCCAGCGCAAAAATTTGAGTCAGGGAATTAATGACATAGTAAATGTAGGATCTGTGTTTTTAGGTCCGTTTACACCTGAAAGTGCCGGTGACTATGCATCCGGTACCAACCATACCCTTCCGACAAATGGATATGCCAGGACTTATTCAGGTGTATCCCTGGATTCATTTGTAAAGAAAGTTACTTTTCAGGAAATATCCAGGTCCGGATTGGAGGGGTTGGAAAAGGTTATTTCACCGATGGCAGAAGCAGAGGAGTTAGAAGCTCATAAAAGAGCTGTATTGATCAGATTAGGGAAGGTTTTTGAATAAGGGATTAACTATTAGATTTTACGTATTATGGAAAATAAATATATATCGTTGGTAAGAGATAATATCAAAAATCTCAAACCTTATTCTTCTGCCCGTCATGAATTTTCAGGACATGCGGATATTTTTTTAGATGCAAATGAAAATCCAAACGATCACCATATTTATAATCGCTATCCTGATCCCTTGCAAACCAGGTTGAAAAGGAAAATAAGTGCGGTAAAAGGTGTAAAAGAGGAATCTATATTTTTGGGGAATGGCAGTGATGAAGCCATAGATATTCTTTTTCGCATATTTTGTGAACCGGGAAAAGATAGTGTGATTTCTATTGAGCCAAGTTATGGTATGTACAGGGTCGCGGCGGATATTAACAATGTGAAAATAAAAAATGTATCCTTAACACCGGATTTTGAGTTGGATGTAGATGCGATTTTAGCTGTTGAGGAGAAAAGTGACAAAATTTTGTGGTTGTGTAGCCCCAATAATCCTTCCGGCAATACCTTAAATCCTCAAATGATTCTGGAACTATTAGACAAGTTTCCAGGTATGATAGTGGTTGATGAGGCTTACATTGATTTTTCGAATGAAGTTTCAATGAAAAGTTTTGTTCCAGAGCGCCAAAATCTTATCATATTACAGACTTTTAGTAAAGCATGGGGACTTGCCGGTTTGAGAATCGGAATGGCCTTTGCACAGCAATGGATTATAGAAATTATGAATGCGGTAAAACCGCCTTATAATATCAATTCGTATTCACAAGATTTTGTCCTGAATCAATTGAGGAAGATTGATGACGTTAGAAAAGAAATTAGTAAGATTAAACAAGAAAGGGGTAGAGTAATCGAAAGGTTGGAGGAATTGGATATTGTAGAAAAAATATACCCATCAGAAGCTAATTTTTTACTTATTAAATGTAAGGATGCGAGGAATGTATTCAAATCTTTGCAGGAAAAGGGTGTTATCGTCAGAGATCGCAGTAATGTTCCTTTATGTGAAGGTTGTTTGCGAGTGACAATTGGAACTGAAAGGGAAAACGAAGTATTTTTAAAAGAAATGAAAATTCTCGATAAGCAATAATTTAGTCGAGGGTTGAATATACAGATATGAATAAGAAGAAATTATTGTTTATTGACAGGGATGGCGTATTATTAACAGAGCCACCTGAGGATTATCAGGTTGATTCCTTTGAGAAGTTTGAAATTGTTCCCGGGTGCATATCTGCTCTAGTGGATATTGTGGCTACAAAGAACTATGAACTTGTAATGGTTACCAACCAGGATGGGTTGGGGACTGATTCTTTCCCGGAGTCCACATTTTGGGGGCCTCAAAACTTATTGGTTACTACTTTGAAAAATGAGGGAATCAATTTCAGGGAAGTACATATTGATCGCAGCTTTGCCTCTGAGAATAAAGATACCCGTAAGCCTGGGATAGGTATGCTGAAGCATTTTTTAAATGGGGATTATGACCTGGAAAACTCCTTTGTTATAGGGGATCGCTATACAGATATTCTTTTGGCCAAAAATCTGGGAGCAAAAGGGATCTTATTGGGAAAATCAGCCGATGAAAGTGAAGATGGGAGCCTGGAAGATCATGAGATTATACACACACTTTTGTTAAAAGCTCAGAGCTGGAAAGAAATCAGGGATTACCTGGTGGCTATTCCGAGAAAAGTGAAACATCAGCGAAATACCAATGAAACAAGGATTCAAATCGAACTAAACCTTGATGGAAGGGGAAGTGCGACCATACATACAGGTATCCGATTTTTTGACCATATGCTGGATCAAATTGCCAGGCACGGGGGAATTGATTTGAAAATACAGGTAGACGGAGATTTGGATATTGATGAGCATCATACTATCGAAGATACAGGGCTTGCCCTGGGAGAAGCTTTTACAAAAGCTATAGGAAGTAAGGTAGGTATGGCCAGGTATGGTTTTGCCTTACCAATGGATGATTGTAAAGCCCAGGTATTAATTGATTTTGGGGGCCGCCCCTGGTTTATATGGGAGGCGGAATTCCAAAGAGAAATGGTTGGAAAAATGCCGACTGAAATGTTTTCTCACTTCTTCAAATCGTTTTCTGACACGGCCGGGGTTAACTTGCAGGTTTTTGCAGAAGGAGAAAACGAACACCATAAGATAGAGGCAATTTTCAAATCCTTTGCCAGGGCTTTGAAATCTGCAGTGAAAAGAGATGTAAATGATTTGACTTTAGCCAGTACCAAAGGAAGTTTATGAAAAAAATTACTGTAATTGATTATAATGCGGGGAATATCAGGTCTGTACTTTTTGCTCTGGAGAGGCTGGGGGTAGAACCAGAACTGACTAATGACCCGGACAAGATAAGTAATGCTGAAAAATTGATTTTTCCGGGTGTTGGAGAAGCGGGTACTACCATGGACTATTTAAGGAAAACTCATATATCGGATGCCATCTCGGAATTTGAAAATCCATTTTTGGGAATTTGTCTGGGGCTTCAACTTATGTGTCGGCATTCGGAAGAAGGAGATGTCGGGTGTTTGGGTATATTCGATATAGATGTTAAAAGGTTTCCCGAAGAAAATGGGCTGAAAGTTCCCCATATGGGATGGAATACAGTGATTTGTTCGGAACATCCACTATTAAAAGGATTAGAGGATTTACCATATTTTTATTTTGTGCACAGTTACTATGCTGAAATTTCCGATTCTACCATTGGAACAACAGATTATGGTCTCCCATTTACTTCTGTTTTGAGTAATGATAATTTTATGGCTACTCAGTTCCACCCCGAAAAATCCGGAGAGCAAGGTGAAATTATTTTGAATAACTTTATAAATTTATAAGAATTGAGAATTATTCCTGCCATAGATCTTATTGACGGCAAATGTGTACGCTTGCAAAAAGGTGATTACAATAAAAAAACGATTTATAATGAGAATCCTGTTGAGGTGGCGAAGTCTTTTGAAGCGGCAGGTATTGAATATCTTCACCTCGTAGACCTGGACGGAGCAAAAGCGGGCGAAATCATAAATTATTCCATACTCGAAGATATAGTATCACAGACAAGTTTGAAGGTGGATTTCGGTGGTGGTGTAAGAAGCCGGGAAGATGTAGCCAGGATTTTGGAGAGTGGGGGGAGACAAGCTGTCATTGGGAGTATGGCTTTTAAAAAACCCGATATATATTTTGAGATCTTGAATGAATTTGGCGGTGAAAAAATCGTTTTGGGAGCGGATGCGAGGTATGGAAAAATTGCATTGACCGGATGGTTGGAAGAGACGGATATTGACGTGGTAGATGCCATCAGGATGTATTCGGAAAAGGGAACGATTTATGTATTGTCTACCGATATAGAAAAGGACGGTATGCTGGAAGGACCTGCAACAGAACTGTACCAACGGATTATCCATCAAGAACCCCGGGTCCGATTAATTGCCAGTGGTGGAGTCTCCGGCATAGGGGATTTGCCACCGCTTAGAGATATGGGATGTGAAGGTGTGATAATTGGTAAAGCTATTTACGAGGGAAAGATAGCACTGGAGGAATTGCAAAGTTGGATATCTTATGAATAGCTATAAGATTTATTTATAAATTTAGTTTCCCCGTAATGTGTACATTGAATATTAAATAATATGGTAGCAAAAAGAATAATACCTTGTCTGGATGTAAAAGACGGAAGGACGGTAAAGGGAGTAAATTTCAAATCTTTACGAGATGCTGGGGATCCTGTTGAATTAGGAAAACAGTACAGTGAGCAAGGTGCCGATGAATTAGTATTTTTAGATATTTCAGCCACGCAGGAAAAGCGCAAAACGATCGCAGAGTTAGCCCGGAAAGTAGCTAAGGAAATTAATATTCCCTTTACCATTGGTGGGGGAATCGGGGCTGTGGATGATATTTCTGTTGCCCTTGAAAATGGTGCCGATAAGGTAGGAATTAATTCAGCAGCTGTAAGAAATCCTGATTTATTGGACAAGGCCGCCAAAGCTTTTGGGTCGCAATGTATTGTATTAGCCGTAGATGCCAAAAATATTGATGGGGAATGGATAGTTCATACTGCCGGGGGGACTATGCCTACGCAGAAAGAATTATATTCCTGGGTAAGAGAAGCTGAGAACAGGGGGGTGGGAGAAATTCTATTTACTTCTATGGATCACGATGGGACTAAAAAAGGATTTGCTATAGAAGCATTATTGGAGATGAACCAACAAGTAAGAATTCCTCTTATAGCCTCCGGAGGTGCGGGTGCCAAAATTCATTTTAAAGAATTGTTTGATGCCAATGCAGCTGATGCGGCTTTGGCTGCTTCGATTTTCCATTTTGGTGAAATCCCGGTCCCTGAATTAAAAGAGTATTTGAAAACAAATAATGTAATCGTTAGATAATTATGCAGGAAATAACTAAAACAAATATAGAGAAAATCGATTTTGCTAAGATGGACGGACTCGTTCCTGCCATAGTTCAACACGCCGAAACGAAAGATGTACTTATGTTGGGTTACATGAATAGATCCTCCGTAGATAAAACACTGGAGGGTAATTTAGTTACGTTTTTTAGTAGGTCGAGAAATGAATTATGGACAAAGGGGGAGACATCGGGTAATTATTTGAAGTTCCAGTCTATGTACCTTGATTGTGACCATGATTCATTGCTCATCAAGGTCAGACCCACTGGTCCGGTTTGTCACACTGGTACTGCAAATTGTTTCGATTTGCCGGAAGGTGGTTCATTTAACCTTGGTAAATTGGAAGCCATTGTCGTCGATAGAAAAAACAACCCGAAAGAAGGGAGCTACACCAACAAGCTTTTGGATAGGGGAATCAATAAAATAGCCCAGAAGGTGGGAGAGGAAGCCGTTGAATTGGTGATAGAAGCCAAAGATGATAACCGGGAATTATTTAAGGGCGAGGCTGCAGATCTTCTTTATCACTTCTCCGTATTGCTGGCAAAAAAAGGAATTCCACTGAGCGAAATCTACCAGGTTTTAGAGGAACGCCACAAAAAGTGATTGGGTGGGGGGAAACTGAAGATGCCAATTTTAGTTTTGAATACAAATGAAGTAAGATTAAATTTTAGCACAAAGTACACGAAGTTTACAAAGGTGTCTTTGCTGCTGAAACTTCCTTAGTTCTTTGGGTGCAGAGGAAAGGAACTTCTAGAAGAGTATTGTATTACTCTGTGAATAGCTCTGTATTATATATTGATATGATCCTTTTTAAATAAGTATAAATTTACCCGGATTTGTGTATAGCGCTGTTGTGATGTTAGTTTAACATGAGCTCGACGAATAATCGTTTCTGGCATTAATTTTGCGAAAAGGGCAAAATTAATGCCAGAAACGATGTTTTTACTTGTTTTCCACCCTGGGTTGGCACCCAGGGTTAGGTATATTTCGCTCCTTCAGAGCTCTTATTTTCTCTGTCGAACTCACGTTAGTTTAAGACAAAATCAAGCCTTTTTTTCATTATACGAACTTTTTTCTGCGGATCACCGGGGCCAAGGGTCTCAATGGGGATATATCCTGTGTAGCAATTTTCGCGTATTATATCAATTACTTTTTTGATATCGGTATTGACCTCTTTCCCATTTTCGTACATTTTTTCCTTGAGTTGCCAATTTACGGCGTACGGTATTGATCGTGTAATTTGGTCGTAGGGATCTCCTTGTCTGTAACTACCAATATCTAATACAATACCAAACCAGTCAGAATCGATTATTCTGCAAATTTCAATGATTCGATCGGCATTCTTGATAAATCCGTTGTGGTTCTGCATTCCAATAATAATACCTTTTTCTTTCCCAATGTTGACACATTCTTTAATGTCCGGTATCATCCATTTCATTATTTCCTTATTAGAATATTCCGGAGGCACCTCATGCCCGGCAAATATTCGTAGAACAGGGGCTCCCAATTTGGCTGCTACATCGGTCCATTTGTTAACCAATTCTATATTTTCTTTCCGTTTTCTCGAATCCGGTATTGTGAAATCTGTCCGTATTCCCGTTCCACTTATTTCAACGCCTCTTTTAAATGCATGATTTTTTACCGCATAAATGTATTCATCCGAAGGTATGTCGGGATAACCCGGGAAATAATAACCCGTAATGTCTACAGCATCAAATTTTTGCTCTGCACAATAGTCAATTAAATCAAAAAGATCCATTTCCCCTTCAGAAAGTGGTGTATGGAAAGAATATGCATTGAGGCTTGACTTTAGTTGGTAACAATTTGAGTTTAAAGGTTGGGCCAGGGTGGAAAATCGAAAAACCGGATAGGATACAATAAGTATGGAAAGAAATAAATGGATCTTAGTCTTTTTCATGGTATTAATATTGGCAATCTATAAAAATACCTAAATAAATACAGATGAATTCATTAGTTGTCAATCATTTCTTTAAGTTCCTTTATTTTTAAAAGACTTTCTATAGGAGATAAAGAATTAATATCGAGTTGAACCAAAGATTCTTTGATTCTCATGGCTGATTCATCTTTCAGGTCAAAAATTTGTAATTGAAAATTATCCGCAGAGGCTTTTTTGATAGAGGATAGGTTTTTGGGGTTTTTTGATTCCTTACCTGTCAATTGGTTCTCTTCCATTTTACCGAGAATAGCTTGTGCCCTGTTGATAATTTCTTTCGGTAAGCCGGCCATTTGTGCAACGTGTATACCAAAACTATGTTCGCTCCCGCCGGGTTTTAATTTGCGAAGAAAAATAATTTTATCGTTTATTTCCCTGGTTGATACATGGTAGTTCTTGATTCGGGGATACATGTCCTCGAGTTGATTCAATTCATGATAGTGAGTGGCAAATAAGGTTTTGGGCTTTGCTATATTGTTTTCATGTAAATATTCGGAGATAGCCCATGCAATCGAAATTCCGTCATAGGTGCTAGTCCCCCGGCCGATTTCATCCAGGAGGATCAGGGACTTACTTGACAGGTTATTGATAATATTCGCTGCTTCAATCATTTCCACCATAAATGTAGATTCCCCTTTTGACAGGTTGTCAGATGCACCTACTCTGGTGAAAACTTTATCCACTATTCCAATAGATGCGCTTTTGGCCGGTATATAGCTTCCCATTTGGGCCATAAGGCAGATTAGAGCTGTTTGCCTTAAGATAGCTGACTTCCCGGACATGTTGGGTCCGGTAATCATAATGATTTGTTGGTCATCATTGTTAAGGTATAAATCATTGGCAATATAGTTCTCGCCAGCGGGTAACTGGTGTTCTATGACCGGATGTCTGCCTTCTTTAATATCTATGATAAGATTTTCTTCAATTTCTGGCCGATTATATTGATTTAGCAGACTTATTTCGGCAAAGGAAATAAGACAGTCTAATTGGGCTATAAGGTTGGCATTGGATAGGATTGTTTCCAGATATTTCTGAAGGTGTTCTACCAAATCTCTGTACAGTTTTTCCTCTAATTCCAGGATCTTATCTTCCGCACCCAGGATCTTATCCTCTATATCTTTTAGTTCGGAAGTAATGTATCTTTCAGAGTTGGTAAGGGTTTGCTTTCTAATCCAGTTATCGGGAATCAATCCCTGATTTTTATATTTGTTGGTAACCTCTAGATAATAGCCAAATACGTTATTAAATCCGAGTTTGAGATTGGTTATCCCTGTATTTTTAGCTTCTTTTTGCTGAATTTCAAGCAGTATGCTCTGGTTATTTTCGATAATATACCGCAGGTCATCTAATTCTTTATTGAATCCGGTGGCGATTATATTCCCTTTGTTGACCTGGGCAGGAGCTTCCTCCTGTAGTTGTTCTGATATCCTTTGGACGAGGTCAGGACAAGGATTAATCTGGTCACGGATACCTTCAATTAAGTCAGACTTAAGGTCTTTAATTAGTGTAATGATTTCCGGCAGAGAAGACAGTGCTGACTTAAGCTGATTCACTTCCCGGGGATTTATTTTATAGGATGCAATCCGGGAAGCCAGCCTTTCAAAATCACCGAGACATTTTAGATATTCATTTACCCCTATTCGTACTTTTTCTTTTTCTCGAAGAGCTGTGACGGCATCGAGTCTTTTTTCAATAGTAATTTTGTCCGTAAGTGGCATAGCAATCCACTTCTTCATCAGACGAGACCCCATCGGTGATTTGCATTTATCCATTACGTCCAGTAAAGCAATACCCGTAGGGTGGTTACTGTACAACAATTCAAGGTTGCGCATGGTAAATCGGTCAAGCCAGACGGAATGATCTTCCCGGATTCTTTGAATTTTGTAAATATGGCTGGAATCATGATGTTGAGTACTCTCTAAATAGTGAATTACAGCACCGGCTGCAATTTGACCGACAAGAGCATCTTCTACTCCGAACCCTTTTAAATTAATGGTTTTGAAATGATCTAAAAGTTTTTTACGCGTGTATTCTGAAGTATATGCCCATTCGTCAATACCATACGTATAATATTCATCGCCTAGCCATTCATGGATCTCGTGTTTAAATTCCTTGGAATAAATTACTTCAGACGGGGCAAAGGACTCGAGGAGTTTGTCAATGTGCGAGCGGTTTCCTTCTGCCAGATAAAATTCTCCCGTAGATATATCAAGGAAGGCAATTCCAAAAAGTTCTTTATCCTTGTAAATGGAAGCAAGGAAATTATTGGTGTGGTTTTCTAATAACTTTTCGTCTACAGCAATTCCTGGAGTGACCAATTCAGTTACGCCGCGTTTTACAATTTTTTTCTCCTTTGAGGGTTTTTCAAGTTGGTCGCAAATAGCAACCCGGAAGCCTGCCCGGATCAGTTTTGGTAAATAAAGATCTAGAGAATGGTGGGGGAATCCGGCAAGTTCAATCTTTGACCCACCATTATTTCGATTGGTTAAAACAATCCCGAGAATATTGGCCGTTTTAATAGCATCTTCACCGAAAGTTTCATAAAAGTCGCCTACCCGAAATAAAAGGATGGCATCCGGATATTTCGCCTTTATCTGCCCATATTGTTTCATGAGCGGGGTTTTCTTCTGACTTTTATTTGCCAATGGTTATGTTTTTTCTGCCACTAATAATACACTATTTCCTTGTTTAGGTGGAAACATTTGATCCAAAACCTGTAAAGTTACAAAGATCGGGGCCAAAATGATAAAAAATAAAAATATGAATAATTTAAATATGAAATTCGAATTCAGGAATAAGATAAGTAAGGTATTGTAAATTTCTAATCCATATCTTCCGATCTTTCCGTAGCAAAACTTCTCCTTTATAATGTGGTAGCCACTGGAGCGAAGAGTGGCAATAAGTTTATGGTGAGAGAGTTGGGTGTAGGTATTTTGAGAGTTATCATAGTGCGAAAATTTATCCTTGATGAGCCGGTAAAAAGGAAGTTCAATACGGTTTTGCAGAGGAGTATAAATAATAATTTTCTGTCCGGGAGATTGTAACTGACCGACTTTGGTAAGGAAATGTAAAGGCTGATTTAAATACTGTAAGGTGCCGATCATTTGAATCAAATCGTAAAACTTTTCAGTATAAGGAATAGCATCTCTATCTAAGTCGATTTTCAGTACCGAAAAATTATTTACAGACCGGGTTTTAATATAAGCAGTAAGAAAATCAATATGAGCATCTGAGATATCTACTCCTACAAAAAAATTCCCCTTATACTTTTGTAAAAATGGAACAATATATTGCCCTTCTCCACAACCTAAATCCAGGATATTATCACCTTCCGATAGTTTTAAAAGTTCTTTCCGTAAGGTATTTTTGGATATACGTGATCTTGTATAGAGTATTTGCAAGAAACAATAATGCAAATGGATAACTCCCGGATACCTAAGTAAAAACCTGGGATATTTATGGTTAGTGAAAATAGATTTTATTGAAGATTTTGTCACAAATTTATTGAAATATTCAATCAATGATTACTACATATTACTTGTTTTAATATGTTTATTTTTAATTATTTATGATGATTTATTTAATGTGTTAGTTTAATTAATTTGGATTAATACCCAGTGTAATTAAAAGGTGTAATACTTTTTATTTCTTTCTTTACCGTTTCACTAATTTTCAAATTATCAACGAAAGATTGAATGGTTTCTTCGGTAATTTTATTTCCGGTCCTTGTCAATTCCTTTAAGGTTTCATACGGGTTTGGATAGTTCTCCCTTCTTAGAATATTTTGAATAGCTTCAGCTACTACGGCCCAATTATCATTGAGGTCCTTTTCCAGAGCCCCTTGATTTAATATTATTTTACTGAGGCCTTTTTTTAGAGACAATAAGGCAATCATTGAATGTGCAAATGGGACACCGATATTACGGGTTACTGTGCTATCTGTGAGGTCCCTTTGCAACCTGGAAATAGGTAATTTTTCTGCCAGGAAATTGAATAATGCATTGGCTATTCCGAGATTTCCTTCTGCATTTTCAAAGTCAATTGGATTTACTTTATGGGGCATGGCTGAAGATCCTACTTCTCCGGCAACAATTTTTTGTTTGAAATAATCCTGTGATATGTATTGCCAAATATCTCGGCATAAATCGATCAGAATAGTGTTAATACGGCTAATACCTTGAAATAGTGCAGCCATATTGTCATAATTCTCGATTTGAGTGGTCCATTGTTGCCTTTCAATTTTCAAATCATTTTGCAAAAATCCGTTAGCGAATTCAGGCCAATTTATTTCGGGGAAAGCAATTTTATGGGCGTTGAAATTGCCGGTAGCACCCCCGAATTTCCCTGAAATAGGTATATTCTGCAAAGTAGATAATTGGGTTTTTAATCGATACAAAAAGACCTGGAATTCTTTTCCTAATTTAGTGGGTGATGCCGGTTGTCCGTGAGTTTTAGCTAACATAGGAATATTTTCCCAATCTCCAGCTTTATTTACCAATTGGACAATAATATCGTTCAATTGGGGTACATATACTTTATTGATGGCATCCTGGATCATCATAGGAATTGAGGTGTTGTTAATGTCTTGCGACGTCAATCCAAAATGAATGTATTCTTTCCAGTTATCCCATTGTTGGTTATCAAATTGTTTTTTTATCCAATACTCAACAGCTTTGACATCGTGGTTGGTAATCTTCTCTATTTCTTTAATTTCAGCAGCATCCTTTTCCGAGAATTCTTCTATCCATTTCTCAATAGTATTTAAATGATTGGTGGTGAAATTTGAAAGTGTGGTTATTGGCAGTCGGGTAAGGGCGGTAAAATATTTTAATTCTACAATTACACGGTATTTGATAAGTGCATATTCAGAGAAATAATCTTTTAGTTTGCTTGTCTTCGAGGCATACCGCCCGTCTACTGGTGAAATATTGGTTAAATTACTCATTCTGTTCTACTTCTAATGAATGTTGATATTCTTCTTCTAGTCTTTTAAAATAATAATACGTCTCCACCTGGCTTTGGATCCGGATGTCATTTTCCCTGCGAATGTACATATTTGTTCCTTTACCATCAATTTTTCTTGCCTTTACATTATCGCTCCATTGCAATTCCATAATATCGTGAATGATCTTGAACATGGAAGGATCATAAATGGGAATGGCCGTTTCGATTCGGTAATTCAAGTTTCGGGTCATCCAGTCTGCGGATGAAAAATACATCTTCGGTTCTCCTTTATGATGAAATATGAAAACCCGGGCATGTTCCAGGTACCTGTCGACTATACTTATGGCCTCAATATTTTCACTAAATCCTTTTTCCCCTGGAATCAGACAACAAATGCCCCGTACAATTATTCGAACCTTTACTCCGGCTTCTGATGCCTTATATAACAGATCTATCATCTCTTGGTCCTGCAGGCTATTTACCTTGATAAAAATTTCTGCCTTGTTTCCTTTTTCAGCTTCCTCTATTTCATTTTGAACGAACTCGATCAGTGAATTTTTTAAGTTAAATTGACCGACCAGTAAGTGTTTGAAGGCCCTGTTGGGGAGGCGTACCGTCTCCAGTACAGAAAATAACCGTGATACTTCCTGGCAAATCTCTTTAGAAGCTGTGAACATTCCAAAATCGCTGTAAATACGAGCTGTGTCTTCGTTGAAATTACCGGTACTGAGATATGAGTATAATACACCTTCATCATTTTCTATTCTTCTGATAAGCGTACTTTTAGAATGGACTTTGAGTCCCGGGAAACTGTAATGGACTTTGACTCCTGCCTTTTCCAGCTTTTCACCCCAACTGAGATTGGCTTCTTCATCAAAACGCGCTTTTACTTCTATAAAGGCAGATACATTTTTCCCGGATTCCGAGGCTTTCATCAATGCATTCATGATCCGGCTATTTTGTGCTACCCGATATTGGATGATTTTTATATGGGTAACTGTCGGATCTTCGGCTGCAGTTTCGAATAATCTAACGACAGACTCATACTTATGAAAAGGGAACATTACCAGATGATCCTTTTCCTTCATGGTCTCAAAGATATCTTCACTGTGTTCAAGAGGAGAGTATTCCAGCGGTTCCAATGGCTTTAGTTTCAAGTGTTCCATTCCAAAATTGGGAAACTTGAAAAAGTCAAAATTATTGTGGTATCTTCCTTCAGGAATGAGGTCAAGGTCTTCTATTTCCAGTACAGATTGAAGGTACTTTAACAATTTTTTGGGCATATCCCGATCGTATACTAATCGTGATGCAGGACCAATATTCCTTTTGATCAGGCTATTTTTTATTTTTGATATCAGGTCTCCTGAAAACTCGTCGTCGATATATAGTTCTGCGTCTCTTGTGAGCTTTATGGAATATGTATCAATAATATCATAACCAGGGAATAGCCAGGAGATACTATGACGTACCACATCATCTATGATGATTACGTCGTGTAAGTTCTTTTTCGAAGGAAGTTGGATAAAACGTCCAAGGTGATCGGAAGGGATTTTTACAATTCCGTATTGTGATTTCGGCTTAGATTTCTCGACCTTGATCTTTTCTTTCATATCTACGACGAGGTACAATTCGGCGTTGTTTAAAAACGGCCGAACCATATCCTTGACCAATAAAACGGGTTGGACATATGGCAGCATATATTGGTGGAAATAGTCTTCCACAAATGTCTTTTGCTCCTCATTAAGGTCCAGTCTACGCAATAACCTGATGCCTTCTTTTTGGAGGTCGGGAACGATTTCCTCATCAAAAATGCGACTCACCTCTTTTTGTTGTTCTGTAACAATATCCAGCATCTGGTCCAGCACATCCATCGTCTCGAGATGAAATTCTTTTTTCTCTTTTTTCCCCAGTCTTAATAGATTTCGATGTTGAGAAACCCGTACGGCAAAATATTCTCCTAAATTAGATGAATATATCGCTAAAAATTTAATTCTTTCAAAAAGGGGATTAAGGGGATCTTTCGCTTCTTGCAATACCCTGGCATTAAAGGACAACCAACTGACATCCCTGTTGACAATTTGTGATTCTTTCATGTAGGTCAAAATTAAAGAGTTGGAAAATACAATAAAAACGGGAATTTTTCCAATTCTCAGATAATCCTAATGTTTTATTAATGTATTGTAAAATCGTCCAGTAGGAAAATGGTAGACAGCTTTGGGTACTTATGGTTGATTGATAATTTACGCTTAGCTCCACGAATAGTTATAGGTTCGGAGAACCCAGTAGGCAAGTAAATTAATCCACTAGGTTCCTTTACTTTATCAACATACAGCAATTTAGCGGATTCCACTTCTCAGTCCAAGCTAGATAATTAAGATTATGGAGTCATCACTTGAAAATAGGGATCTTTATGCCGATAGGAGCTTCTAAAAGCCACAAAGTATTTGTGCCCTTCCGTCGAACCTTCTTAATTCTCAGGTGCTACGAATCCTAAAATTTTCTAGAAACTTAGATCATTCATGCCTTTTGCTTACTTCTACAATACTCGTAGATTTTTAGCGTAATTGTGTAGTGAAGAGAAATGAAATGTAATTAATGTATTTTGGTGATTTATAATACATATTGCAATCCAAAAGCAGGTACTAAAAACGCATTTTCCATATCGTCAATATTCAACAAATTTCCTCCAATACTAATGGATATATGACTGTTTAAATGGTAATTCATAGAAAGGCCTGAATATAAAATGCTATTTTGAGATTCAGGCTGTGTCGAGATTTTAGCGGGGATCTGGTTGCCTGATGCCGTTTGTTCGTAATTATACTTAAACAAAAAGTGTCCAACTTTAACTCCAATGCTCAGTTGTGGAATTACCTGATATTGAAGTGAGCCCCGGATTGTGAAACCGGGTTTGGATTGATAGTGTCGTTGGTATATCGAACTTGAATTGCCCTGGGTAACATTATTTTGATCAAATTCTGGGCTACTAAAGTTATACTTCTCGCTAAAATTACTTTCTACAGAAGAAATAGACTTTCTAGCAGGTAGTGGGAGGGAAAAGCCTGCAGCCAACTTTCCTGTCCATTTCCCTTTTTTTAATACTATTCCAGGCCCTAAAGAAAGAAAACCGAAATTATCAGCAAATGCCCAGGTTGATTCTGCAAAAGCCATGGCACGCAAATTCCAGGTCTTTGATTTACCCGAAATATCAAATGTGGCCGGGTTCTGTTCAACATTTAGCTGTTGGAAGTAATGTATATTAGGTGATGGGGTCGGTAGATAGGTCAAACCTTTTGAACCGGTAGCCGTTGGTTGATAATCGGTATTCCTCCAATTTTCCGCGATTCCACTTTCTTTTATTTGCAATGGGCTGGTATTTTTCTCTAATGGTGAAATTTTGACTTGTTGGCCCTTTATTGTATTTGAAGCGATATCGCTGCTTTCAGGGAGAGGTGATTTTTGATCTACAATACTTACATCATCGGATTCTCTATCTTCATTTTTAGGGGAAGGAAATGAGAGAGGGTTGTTGCCGGAAAAATCTGATTCATTGATGTCTTTAGTAATTGGAGTGGATGGTCGAATACTTTTATCGGTATTATTTTCGGTAGAGAGAATGTCTTTACTGGTAAAGGTGTATGAAGGTGGTGTTGTTTCCTGGTTGCGGTATACTAAAAAAGGAATGGCGATCAAGAGGAGAACAGAGGCGGCAGCTATCCACCAAATGCCTCCTTTTCTCCGGGTATTATTTTCGGGAAGGTGCTCGTCTAACAACGATTCCATATTTTCCCATCCCTGGTTCTTAAGTTGTTCTATTTTATCTTTTTTATTCATTGTCTTTTTTGAGCATTTCAGACATTAAATGTCTCGCCTTATTCAAGTGCCATTTTGAAGTTCCTTCACTTATTTTGAGTTTTTTTGCGATTTCTTTGTGGCTATACCCTTCTATAGCATATAATTTAAGTACTTTTTGTGATTTTTTGGGTAGATCATTCATTGCTTGTTTGATGTATTCAATATCTGACCAGGATTTATTTTCGTCGAATGTGGATCCATTGAGTGTTACCAGTTCGGGATTGTGGATATCCTTTTGTCGATTTAATTGTCGGAAATGGTCAAGAATAACCCTTTTATGTATCATGTGTATCCAGCTACCTAATGCCCCTTGACGGTTAAAGGATTGAATGTTTTGAAACACTTTCAACATGGTAGCATTAATAAGGGAAATGCTGTCCACTTCCGACAATCTATAGGATTGGCAATGTTCATAGAGCCTCTCAAAATACTGGTCATACAGTATTTTTTGACTTTTTCGGTCGTTTTTGATGCAACCATTAATAATTTTGTCTATTTCAGTACCTTTCCTTTTTCCAAACATGTATTGTAGGCCTCAAAAGAGGCGTAATTAAACAATCTAATTCCGTACAAAGATATGAGAATCACAATTATCACATTGATCCTCGAGATACAAGGTATCCTGACTCTTTATATAGAACGATTGATCTTCAGCAGTGTTGACATCAAAATCAAAGAAATATTCCGCATCGTCCTCAGAATTGATGGTATCCTGGAATATTTCAAAATCGGAAGTAAAAACAACTGAATCAGTAACCGTAGAATCACTTAGCGTCCAGGTATATACCTCAGCTTGTGTTATTTCCAGACTTTGTGTATATTCTACGGAGTCTGCAATAATCTTTTCCCCGGACTCCAATGAGGTAGAAATCCATTCCCAGGTACCAAATACATCATCATACGGAAGGTCCGGATTGTTGTCTTCATCCTTATCGCAAGATGCTAAAGCAAAAGTTAATCCAAAAACGATCAACACCGAATTTAAAAAATTAAATTTCATAAAAATTGATTTAGTTAAAAAATTGATTTAGTTATTAAATGCTCTTATTGCCCCACGATCATTGTTGATTGATGAGAAGAGTTAAAGTCAATGATATCTATCTCTCCGGTTTGGGGGTTTAAATTGATATTCATCCAGCCGATTAGAGACGGTGTAATATTATTTATTTTAAAAACCAGGAAATTATTTGCTTCTGTATCGTTATGGCCAATCCGCCATTCGTTATTCCAATAGCTAAAGTCTGAAGTAATAGAGATTAGACTTGAAAATTGACCTTCCCAAATTTTGTCGCTGTATTCTCTAAAAATAGTATCTCCGGCTTTAGAAAATAGGAGGTTATAGTTTTCTTGTCGAAGTATTTCATTAGTCCCTTCCGGATGAATTCCACCAGTAATAAAATAGTAAAATGTGTCAACACCATCCGCTACTCCTTCACCATATTCTATAGTAAAGTCCACAAGAGTATCGCCATTCATGTTTAATTCTCTAGCAGAGGGGATTTCTGGTTTGTCATTTTCCCGGTACTCCCTTTTGTCTTTTATTATGTTTTCCGCTTCACAACTAAATAATAGTATTAACCCCAAAATATTAATGCCAATTATCTTATTCATTTTATGATTTTCAACTGATTGATTTTGTCATTTAATTTTGTAAGTAAGACGGAGGTGAATTACCGAAGGTTGGTGGATAAGTTTATTTTTTTTATTTGTGCGGATTCAAACGCCTGTATTGCCACTCTATGCAGGTTTATAGCGATTTGTTGCTAAAGTGTTAAATAGTTCTTTCGACTAAAATATTGGTTGGGATGCTTCGTATATTATTAAATTAAAGGTCGCTGATTTAATTAACGCCGTCAGGACCTACGGACGCTAACGGGTTTAATCCTTTTAACGCTGACAGCGTCAAAAGACCTGTCAGCGTCGGAAACAAAGGTTTACCACAATGTACTTGGCTTGCCCACTATCAATTAAATTTTGCCCTAAACATATTTTTAGTGTAGAATAGAATCATAGTTTCCCGCCGTAGTGTTTTTGGTAAAGATTAATGGCGTCATTTATGACCTCGAGGGCGACATCCTTGTTTTGAAAATCTTCAACTGTTACGGTTTTATTTTCGAGTTTTTTGTAGTCTTCGAAAAAACTTTGTAGTTCGAGAAAGAAGTGGTCGGGTAGTTCGGATACATCGTTGTAATGGCTTACGCTTTTGTCGTTAGAGGCTACCGCTATGATTTTATCATCCTTTTCATTACCGTCAAGCATGCGCATAACACCGATTACATTGGACTCTACTATACACATGGGGACAATATCCATTTGCGACAAGATAAGTATATCCAATGGATCGCGATCTTCACAGTAGGTCTGTGGAATAAAACCGTAATTCGCCGGGTAATTGACGGAAGAATACAACACCCTGTCAAGGCGAAGTAAACCGCTGTCTTTGTCCAATTCATATTTGGCCCGACTGTTTCTTGGAATTTCAATTATCCCGTTTACCATTTCGGGAATTTTGTCGCCAATATTTACTTCGTGCCAGGGATTGAACATAATTATCTGTTTTAATAGAAAATGACTGCAAATATCTAAAATTTTTCGCAATTATAATTCGATAATTCAAAATAAAATTTCATTTGATGCAAAACACTAAATCCATTTTTTTCTTTTGAAATAGTATATCAAGATCAGAGTAATTACGATCATAACACCCCAAACATAGAAATATCCATTGGGGTTGTCCAGTTCGGGAATGTTGGTGAAATTCATACCGTATACACCAACAATAAATGTCAAAGGGATAAAAAGTGTACTTATTATGGTTAGTAACTTCATCACTTCATTAGTCTTCATACTGATATTGGACATGTATAATTCCCTGAGGCTCTTGTTTATTTCGAAGTATATTTCAATCAATTCTTGAATAGTGTTGATGTGGTCGTGAACATCCCTGAAGAAAATTTCATTCTTAGGATCAATAAAAGAGGTTTCATATCCCTGCATTTTGAATAGGGATTCTTTTAATGGCGTAATTATCCGCCGGAGATCCAAGAGATTCTTTTTGTGGATCATAATTTTCTTTAAATGCTTTTCTTTAGGATTATCTGAAATTCGAGCCTCTAAAAATTGGATTTTTTCTCCTACGTTTTCAATGACGGAAAGATAATTATCAACGATTAAATCTATCAAGGCATATAATAAATAATCTTCCCTGCTGTGCCTAATTCTACTGATGGGAAGTTCTAATCTTTCCCGAACAGGCCCGAAAATGTCCCCGGATTTTTCCTGAAATGACAGAAGATATTGATTTCCCAGGATAAAACTTATTTGTTCGACATTGTACACATTGGCATCGGAATCGCTCTTGGTTACCACCTTTAGGCTGACGAAGAAATAGTCTTCATAAATGTCAAATTTCGGCCTTTGGTCCGTATTGAGGATATCTTCGAGTACCAAAGGATGAATGTTGAAAATTTTCCCTATTGATTCCACTACATCAATATTATGTATCCCATCGATATTTACCCAGTTAACTTTTTTATCAGTAATAAATGATTTTAGCTCTTTTACTTTTTGAATTTCAGTTTTGACACTTTCGTTTTCATCATACTGTATTAATTCTATCTGAGTAGGTTCATTGGAATCTTTACCGACGTATACGAGCGACCCCGGAGGTAATCCTATTTTATTACTTGCGGACTTTTTGCGTTTTGTTGACCTGATTAGTGACATTGAAAATGGTTTTGCGGTTAAATCTGATAGTATTAATTTTAATTTATTGCTGAATAAAATATCCAATTTTTCTTGATATGCATTAATAGCATTGCTTCACCGACGAAATTCATTTTATTATAGACAAATGTTTCATTTTGAATCTTTAACACTTGATTTTTAAGGAGACTTTAAGAAAGAAATATTAAAAATAATACAACTTCTCATAAATTTTTGATGTTACTACTATAACAAAATACAAAACATTTTTTCGGCGATTTGTTTGAAGTAGGGAAGCGGGATATCCAATTGGGGATATTCCCGCTTTTTGTTTTATATTTTTATATTTTTGATGGGGATAGACGGTGCTTTTCCCCAGTCCAACATAGCATTGACTAATTTTACTTTTTCAAAAGAATTTAAGTCCTCTTTTTTTAAAAGAGTTTCATGTAACATCCCTTCTTTGATTAATTTTTGTCTTTTCGTTCCCTTTAAAAGTGGGGTAGAGGGAGTGTACCATGATCCATCTTTAAGAAATGCAAGATTTGAGTAACGGCTGTCAGTTATAAGGCCGTTTTTGATAATTATAATTTCGTCGGCCCCGGAGGTTGCCTTGAGATTGTTTAGAACCTTTCGGTCAGTAAGTTTATAGCTATAATCAATGGTGTTATTAATCACGCATTCAAGAGTATCTATCGATTTAGCCACGTAGGGATGAAATTCTATTTGGGAGATTTCCCGGTCGTAAAGAATTCTGCACTTATATCTGACGTCAGGATCGAGGTAGTTTGCTTTGATTACTTCACGGAGGTTTGGAGTAGTAGCATTCGGGCCGTAATGATCCCGGATGGTCCGGTTCATTCTTGCTTGATGAAGGGGAAGATTTTCCGCTATTTTCTTATTTATACAAATACTTTCCAGGAATCGGGACATAAATCTTATTAATAAGTTCTTCGTATTCTTCTTTCGGATTGCTTAATTCATGTATACCGCCTCCGCTTTTATACCACAATTGATTTCTTATTTTTTCAATAAAACGAATCATTACAGCAGATTCTAGGTTCGCACCATCGTAATAACCAAAAATTCCAGTATAAAAACCGCGATCGTATCCTTCTGTTTCTTTAATGATCTCCAGTGTCTTTTGTTTGGGAACCCCGGTTACAGAACCAGCAGGAAGAAGTTTAAAAATAATTGACCCCAACGAACTTTTATAATTTTTGGGTAATTCTCCCTGGATTTCAGAACTCACCTGCCATAGGTTTTTGTGGGAAGTGCTGATATATTCAAAATATCGGAAGCGATTTACTTTAATGTTATTTGAAACAGATCCGAGATCATTCCTCAAAAGATCAACAATGGAAGCATGTTCTGCCATTTCTTTGCGATTGTTTGCCAATTGATTCTTCGAATTAGGTAGATCAGCATTTATTGTGCCTTTCATCGGATAGGTTTTTACTATACCGTCTTTAATGGTAATAAATGTCTCTGGACTAAATACGGTGAACTGATTGTTGTAATATAGTTTATATTTAGCGGTTGCGTGCTTATATATGTCTTGCAAACCCAAATTAGTATATATCGGTGTTTGAGTCGTAAGGTTTAACAGGTAAGTGTTGCCGTTTTCAATTTCATTCTTGACTTTTAGGTACATCTTTGCATAATCCTCAAAATCGAGTGGGGTCGAATCCAGGAAAAAATCAGGAACTTCTTTTTCTCCTTGATTTAGAGATTCTTTTTCTCCTGCAATGGATATGGCATTAGTATTTAATACACTGCTATCAAATCCCGGTACGGCAAATTGGATTTTTCTCTGATTCTTGAGTTCAGATATAGGAAGTACAATAGTTTTGCTTTGATCATAATTGATCATAAAGAAGAACGCCTTATTATCAGCAGATAATTTGTTGATATTGGATATAGCTGATTCCTTTGAATGGGTTATGTTCACAATCTTTTTGATTTATGACTCTGAAAATTCATTCTGGGGTACAAATATGCTATTATTCGTGAGAAAATCATGAATAAAGGTAGTTTAACACAATGGAATCAAATTTTTACTGAAAAAGTTTCAATTTGTACTGTGTACTTTACCTTTTAATTGCCTTCAATGGTATACAGAAAGAGTTTACTATTTACCTGGAGTTTATCAGACTTCTCGTATATGATTGGCATAGTAACCAATCATTGCGCTTATAAAACTGATAAAAAAAAATCTCAACTAGAAATATTGTCAGCGGGTGACCATACATTATGCTTAAGGCAAAATTATATCTAGTTTTTTAGCAACCCAAATATTACCAAAACGGCCCTTCAGTATGGAAGTACAAAATTATAGCAAAAAAATTAAAGGATAAAAGAAAACCCTGATCTCAGTGAAGAAATCAGGGTAGTTCCCGTTGGCAGCCCGTAGGGGAATCGAACCCCTGTTACCAGGATGAAAACCTGGCGTCCTAACCCCTAGACGAACGGGCCGTGTTACCATATCTTTCAAAAGCGATGGCAAATATATAAGGAAATTTTTACTTCCAAAAAAAATATTCATTTTTCTTGCAAAAATTTTTGGGCGGCTGAATTAATAAAAAATTAACTACCTTTACGGCTTGTTTTTGGGAGGAATTCCAAATTTTACATTCACTGAGTTTTTGAAATAAAAAAAGAAATTTATGCCTAAAAAAATTGCAATTAATGGTTTTGGAAGAATTGGAAGATTGACTTTCAGAAGTCTATTGGATAATGACGAAGTTGATGTAGTAGCTATTAACGATTTGACTGATAATGCTACGTTGGCCCATCTTCTGAAATACGATACTGCCCATGGGTCATTAGACCATGATATAAAAGCAGATGATGAAAATATTTTTGTAGATGGGAATAAAATTGTAGCATTATCTGAGCGAGATCCTTCGAAATTGCCATGGAAAGATCTTGGTATAGACTTAGTGTTGGAATGTACAGGTATTTTTAGAGACCGGTCTAAAGCATCTATGCATTTGGAGGCCGGTGCAAAGAAAGTATTAATATCTGCTCCTGCCAAAGGCGGAGATGTAAAAACCATTGTTTTAGGTGTTAATCACGATGAAATTGATGTGGAAGAAACGGTATTTTCTAATGCCTCTTGTACGACCAATTGTTTGGCACCTGTAGTAAAAACATTGGATGAAAATTTTGGTATTATCCTCGGTAGTATGAGCACCATTCATGCTTATACATCGGATCAAAATATTCAGGATGCTCCGCATGGAGACCTTAGACGAGCCCGGGCTGCAGCACAAAATATTGTTCCTACAAGCACAGGAGCTGCAAAGGCTGTAAGGTTGGTATATCCTAAGATTGGCGACAAAATTATGGCAATGGCATTTCGAGTGCCTACAATAACCGGATCAATTGTTGATTTAACAGTGAAAGTAGAGAAGAAGACTTCTGCAGAAGAAGTGAATGAAATATTTAAAAAGCAAGCTGAGGGCCCCATGAAAGGAATCCTTAAGTTTGAGACAGATCCAATTGTATCTAGTGACATTGTAGGTTCTACCTATTCCTCTATTTTTGATTCCGAATTGACAACTGTAGATGACGAATTTGTAAGAGTAGTAAGTTGGTATGATAATGAAGCGGGATATTCTACCCGATTAGGCCAATTAGCAGTTAAATTAGTTACAGAATAATATCCGCAGTAATTATAAAAACAAAAAGAGCCGTTTGGAATTTTTCTAACGGCTCTTTTTATTTAGTTCTTCATATAACACACTGTGTAGGTTGGATCTGATATCTTGCGAGTATAATTTGGTATTCGAACGGGTAGGATGGACCCGGTTGCTCAAGAAAACAAATGTATATGAGTATTCAGGATCTATCCAGATCATAGTGCCCGTAAACCCACTGTGTCCATAACTGCTTTGTGAAGCTAGCGGAGACATATAACTGGAATAATCGCTTTTGGGTAAAGGTGGGCGGTCAAATCCAAGTGCCCTGCGATTACCTTCTTCACAATAACCGCATTTCGTGAACAATTCTAAAGTAGCAGTCTCCCAATATTGTCTTCCTCCGTATGTCCCTTTTCTTCTCCATGTTTCACCTAATTTTGCTAAATCCAGTGCATTGGAAAACAAACCGGCATTGGTGGATACACCACCCAAAACAGCTGCAGCTTCATCGTGGACCTTGCCCCGTACTAATTGATTTCGCCAGAAATTATCCATTTCTGTTGGAGGCATGTGATTTAATGGATAGTAACTTAACGGATTATATTTTATTTTATGGGCCCCCATAGGTTCGTAAACCGTGGTATATAAAAATTGATCAATAGTATTTCCGGTTTTGGTTTTTACCAAATCAGGAAATAATAAAAAGGAAAGGCCAGAATAAACATATTTATTTCCGGGGTTCAGACCGGAAGTATCAATGGCGTTATAAATGAATTTGTTGAATTTATCAGAAGCATAAATTGAGTCCGTTATGGGATATGAAAATTCACCGTGCCGGGTGGGAGACAATGTGTGCTTTTGAAATTTCCCATTGTTGGATTCAGCCATTTTGTAGTATACCATATAAGGTTTGAGTCCGGCGCTATGGGTAAGAACTCGTTTCATGGATAAGTCGCCCTTGTTTGAGTGGGCCAGAAAGGGAAAATACGTTTTTAACGGTTCATTGATATGAAATTCCCCATTATCGTATAATGACATTAAAGAGCTTACACCTGCAGTCACCTTGGTTACACTCGCCAGATCATACAGATCTCTGTCACGGACTAGAAATTTCTTATCATAAGAATGGTATCCAATAGATTTTTGATATATAACTGAGCCTTTATAGACTATAACTATTTCAGCACCAGGGTAAGCCATTGAATCAATTCCTGATTGAAGAATTGAATCCAATTGAAAATTGAGCCATTGACTATCCAGCCCCATGTAACCAGGGGAAAGAAATGAAAGCCTTGTATCTGTCGCTAACGTTCTTTTCTCCGTTATGCGAATACCTTTAAATAAGTACTGGGCAAGAAGATCAAAAATAAATCCATTGTAATTGTCTCCTATCGAATATGAGGGTATTTGTCGGGGAATAGTGGATTTAAGCCTTTTTCCTGCAGAGATTATCAAGGCACGATCCTGAACAATTGTATCCGGAATTTCTGTTTCCGGATCTATGACAAAAATGGTTAATGAATTTTGAGTATCCTTTGTAGGCCAGGTCCATCGGTATTCCAGGTCAATTTTTCCGGCATCAATATATGATTCCAACCTGTCGACAAAGCAATCAGTATATCTTCGGTCAGTATTAATCCAGTAGATTTGAATTGTGAATTCTGATAAATCGTCTGCTTCAATCTGAAAAGGCGAATCCGTCGATTCAACTGTTTGAATGAATTGATTAATTGAAGAATAGGAATTAGTTTGACCATTGATCATTTGAAATGGAAGGATAATGAAAATAGATAACCACGAATAATTAGAAAACGTCATACATTTCATTTTCATCAAGTTTTAAGACTCCATTATTTATAATACCATTGGAAATCATTCGCTTTGCTGAAAGTAAAGTCTTTTTGCGATAAGGGTTATAGTCTTCATCTCCGGGATTGATACTTTCTATACGGACCTTTTCTGAGGAATGAATTATTTTGCCATCTCCTAAATGGATAGCAACGTGAGTTACACGATCGTTCTTCCCATTTTTTCCTTTTTCTCCGAAAAACAGGAAGTCTCCAGGTTGCAGGTTTTCGAGATGGTCAATGGCCACTTCTTTTCCGGAATGAACTTGCTGAGAAGCATCTCTTGGTAATAGTAAACCATGCAGATAGTAAACCATTTTAGTGAATCCACTGCAATCGACACCTTTTCCTGATGTCCCTCCCCAAAGATATGGTCTTCCCATAAACCGCCTGGCGGTTTTTTCGATTTTTGCCCAGTCTGGAACCGGGTTGTTGAGAATTTCGCGGACAGGGTTGGCAGAATGGGAGGGTATATAACCCTGTCTTCCGTCCGGAAACACAACCTTATAAAAGCCCGATTGTAAACCTGATTGGACAAGAATATTCCCGGCTACAATATCAGATACAACGCCACTACTGTTTTCCGGTTTTTCAATACATATACCGAAATCATCTGTAAACATCACCTTATTTTTGGTTCCATAAGTAGCCATATCTTTTTTGGATAATTCAGTTATGGCACCAGCATCTACCCATCCTAAGTATTTTTCAACCGTTTGGACATAAAGCCAGCTTCCTTCTTTTTTCCATATTGTCATAGGTTGGCCCAATAATGCTTGCGTTACTAATTCCGCGGAATGTTTTGGCAGAGAGCGAAGGTTACAGACTGAAACGTTCACAAGAGCTTGTCCAAGCGGGGTCGAGAGAAAAAATGAATCGAGGTTGATATTAGGGTAAAAGGTTTTGAGTTCGATTACCTGTTGATAGGCTTCTTCATTGGAAGTCGAACCGATAACTCGGGTTCCATCTTTTGAAATCTCAAAATCAAATATCTGAACTCGGCGATCGGGTACGTATTCTTTTTTAAGGTTATCTAGTTTTCCTTGGACAGGAACAATACCTGTTTTTTCAGAAGGGTTGCAACTGCTCAGCAAAAATAAAAAGCAGATAAGAATTAAGGAATTAAACGAGTACAAATTTAATGGAATGGAGACGTTCATAGAATAATGGTTGAAATCAATGAGCTTTAAAGGTAAAGTATAAATAATAAATTTAAGAGATTACCCCAAAACAAATAAAAGATCTTTCTCCAATTATTGGACAATAGTCACCTCAGGAACCAATTCAATACCGAATTTATCAAGTACTTGATTTTGGATATGGTTTTTTAAATCAATGATTTCAGCAGGTAAAGCATTACCATAATTCACAATGACAAGGGGTTGATTTAAATAACAACCTACATTGCCGTATTGTACCCCTTTAAATCCACAGGTTTCAATTAGCCAAGCTGCTGGTATCTTAATGGTTTTAGAGTCAATTGGATAGGAGGGAGCTTCCGGATATGATTGTTTTATTTTTTTGAATAAATCAATATTAATTTCTGGATTTTTGAAAAATGATCCTGCATTTCCCAATTCCTTCCAATCCGGGAGCTTTGATTGGCGGATGCTTATAACGGCGTTACTGACCTCAGTAATAGTAGGAGATTTTATATTCAAATTATTCAGATAATCCGTAAGTCCTTTATACGAAAGGTTTACTTCGTAATAAGAAGACTTAGTAAGGTTGAAAAAGACTTGAGAAATAAACCCTTTATTTTTGAGATGATTTTTAAATACACTATCCCTATAACCGAAATGACATTGTTCTGGCAATAAGGACCGAAATTTTCTCTTTTCAAAATCATAGAATTCAACCTTTTCCAGGACATCTTTAATTTCTGTACCATATGCTCCTATATTCTGTATAGGGCCTGCGCCGACGGTCCCGGGTATTAATGACAGGTTTTCTATTCCTCCTAGATTTTGGCTTACCGCCCAACGAACGAATTCATGCCAATTATGACCGGAGCCAACGGATACTTGTACTCCTTTATCATTTTCAGATATTATTTTTATTCCGGTAATACGATTTAAAATGACGGAATGAATGGGATTTTTAGCAAGTAAAATATTACTACCTCCACCAATGATAATTGATTGTGGGAATAGGTCAAATGCTTTTTCAATATCTGCTTTACTTTCCAGAATCACTAATTCTCCACAGGCTGTTTTAATGCCAAAGGTGTTGTAAGCCTGTAGTGATACGTTTTTATTGACCTGCATTATTAATTTTCTGTTTCTAATTGCAGCCGAGCCAGGTGATTATATGAGCCATCCGGGTTTTCCATAAGCTCTTCATGGGTGCCAGATTCTTTTATCTTTCCTTTTTCCAGGACGTAAATTTTATCGGCATTCCTAATAGTAGATAGACGATGGGCAATAACTATAGCAGTCCGCCCTTTCATCAATGTGTTCAATGCATTTTGTACGAGTTTTTCCGATTCCGCATCCAAACTTGAGGTAGCTTCATCAAGGATAAGGATAGAAGGGTCTCTCAGTATAGCTCGTGCGATAGCTAGGCGTTGCCGTTGACCGCCTGAAACTTTTACTCCTCTTTCACCAACAATGGTATCAAGTCCATCCGGAAAGGAATTGATGAATTCCAACGCGTTGGCTTTTTCGGCGGCATTTATTATATCTTCTTCTGATGCTGATGCTCTTCCATAAAGGATATTTTCTCGTATTGTCCCTGCAAATAGACTTATGTCTTGTGGTACAATGGCTATATTTTTTCGCAAATCGTTTAATGGAATATTGTTCAGGTCTATATTATCGACTTTTATATTCCCGGAATCATATTTATAAAAATTCAGAAGGAGAGATGTAATGGTACTTTTTCCCGCTCCTGAAGGTCCTACGAGGGCTATTGTTTGACCGGGTTTGATATCTAAGTCAATTGATTCCAAAACCTTGACATCTGGCCTGGAGGGATAGCTGAATGATACATGTTGGAAGACTACATGTCCTTCAAACCTGGTATTGGTATGGTTGCTTGCGTCAATTTGCACTTCGGATTCCTGGTCCATTAATTCAAAGACACGATCAGTGGCTCCTACTGCACTTATCAGTTCTGTGGTCAGACTTCCCAAACCCGCAATTGCACCTCCAATCATTCCTGTATACATGATAAAAGAAAATAAGTCCCCTAATTTCATTTCTCCGGTTTCTACCATCATTGCCCCTTGCCATAGGACAAAGAAGATGCCACCGAATAAAAGGGTGATAATAAACATGAAGAATAATCCCCGCCATTTGGCAAATCGGATAGAAATAGTGACCACTTCACTTATTGATTTTCCATATCTGAGGGATTCGAAATATTCATTGGTGAATGATTTTACGATTTGGAAGTTCTGTAATACTTCTTCAGCGATAGTGTTTGCTCCGGCAATTTTTTCTTGTCTTTCTTTGGAAAGTTTGCGGATATAACGGCCGAAGAAAAGAGCAATCAACACTATGACAGGTACGCTGATCAACATAATCAAAGACAATTGAGGTGCTAGCCAGGCCAGGACCCCAATACCTATTATTAGTGTAATTATTTGTCGAAAAAATTCTGCTATGGTAACAGAAAATACAGATTGTAATTTTTCGATGTCATTGGTCATTCTCGATGTAAGTTCACCAATCCGGACACTTTCAAAGTAAGGGATTCCCAATGTGGCTATTTTATTAAAAAGAGCTTTCCGTAAATCGGCCATTCCATTTTCACTAACTACAGCCATAGACACTACTCGCAGGTACGAAAATAATCCCTGAGCAACAAGTAAAACTAGAAAAACCCAACCAAACTGGGATACTGATAAATCGAAACGGGACTCTCCGTTCGCTGCATTAGCCATTTCTCCTGCAACAAACAAAAATACCATCATCATAATGCTTGATAGTGCAAGCATTGTCATCCCGAAGATAAAATATCCCAGGTAGGATTTCATGTATTTGAAAACTCTAAAAAAGGTTCTGAGTTTGTCCCTTTTTAGCATTTCCCTTTCTATTTTTAATCGACCCGCCATAATCAATCATTCAAAAAACCTGCAATGTAAAAATAGATAGGGTAAATTCCATTAAATCTCCTCTGAATTTTCTACAGCATTGTTAATTGCTTCCAATTCTTTATCAATAAAATACAGTTTTTGAGGTGCATCTCCGATCAGGGAAATACGATCAAGTATACTTCTCATTAAATTTTCCTCTTCGCGTTGTTCCTCTACATACCACTGGAGAAAATTGTAAGTACTGTGGTCTTTTTCCACCATTGAGTATTCTACCAGTTCGTTGATGGATTGGGTAACTCTTTTTTCGTGTTCCAGAACTTCTTCGAATAAAGATTTTGGATCGTCAAATTCTGATGGTGGTTGATCAATGGATGATATTATGGCCCTGGCATCCATTTCAAACATATAATCAATGAGTTTCATCATGTGCATATGCTCTTCATCCGATTGTCTTCGCATAAATTTGGCACACCCGTTTAATCCCTGGTCTTCACACCAGGCAGACATGGATAAGTATAGGAAACTTGCATTTCCTTCTTTTTGTATTTGATCATTTAATCTCGATTGCATTTCTTTGCTTATCATATTTTATCTTTTGATTAACTGTAAATATAATGACGAAACACCGTCACTTGTTTTAATAAAATTAATAAATATAAGAATCTGTTTTAAGACTTATTTTAGATAATACATTTAGAATATGGTTGCATTCGCTTTCCCCAAGAACCTGTCTTATTAGGTTTTTAACTGATATTAGATTTTACTGCTCTTACGGCTTCGTTATTATATAATCCAATCTCATGTGCCAATGCACCAGGCCTATCACGATAGTAATTCCTTCTTTTAATATCCCGGTTATTACCTGTTTACATATAATTTTTAATAATATATTCACAAGCTTCGTCAAGCATATTGAAGACGTTTTCAAATCCAAATTCACCGAAATAGGGGTCTGGTACATCAGATTGTTGCCCAGTAAAACTCATGATTTTTATAACTTTTTTCCTTTCGATTTCATTTTGGCAATACTTTAGGACGTCTTGTTTGTTTTTTTCATCCATCACCAGGAGTAAATCAAAATTATCAATGTCAATGGATCGGATTTTTCGAGATCTTTGGCCTGTGATATCTATTCCATTTTCCAGAGCCACATTTATGGATCGGGAGTCCGGAAGTTCTCCGTTATGCCAGCCACTGGTTCCTGCGCTATCTACCTCCCATTCCAAATTATTTCTATTTATTTTATCCCGGAGTATTCCTTCAGCGAGCGGTGATCTGCATATATTGCCAAGACATATCATTAAAATCTTCATTGTTCAAATAAAATTTAATATAAATTTGCATAATTTATTGCAATATTAAAATTAGCAATGTATTCATTTTTCAGGGACAAAGATAAATATGATAATGGATACTAACTTGAACTGATCAAATGGATAAAATTAATAAAATATGAAGATTGTAATTGCTGGTGCCGGAGAGGTCGGGTATCACCTGGCGAAATTATTATCTTATGAATATCACGAAACAATCCTAATAGATACCAATCAAGAAGCTTTGGACTCCGCATTTAATAAATTGGACATACTCCCGATCAAAGGAGATGCTTCTTCTAGGTCTGTTCTTGCCAATTCCGAAGTTCATAAAGCGAGTTTATTTATGGCTGTGACAACTTCGGAACATACCAATCTTGTCTCTGCAATACTTGCTAAAAAGATGGGGGCAAAAAAGACTATTGCACGTGTTGAGAACCCCGAGTTTTTAGATGAAAACCAGCGTAATATCTTCAACGAATTGGGGATTGACACTATGATATCCCCAAATTATCTTTTGGCAAAAGAAATAAGTAGGTTGTTGGAGCAGACAGCATTAACCGATATTTTCGAATTTGAAGAAGGAAAATTATCTGTTATTGGATTGACAGTAAGTGAGCATTCTTTTATGGCGAAAAAGAATATACTTGAAATTGATAAGCTTATTCCGGATATTCCATTCCGTCCTATAGCGATTTTACGTGGTAATAATACCATTCGGCCAAGAGGTTCGACAATAGTACGTCCTAAAGACCACATATATTTAATGGCTAAAAAAGAAGAGATTGATAAAGTTTCAGCTTTTGCGGGTCAAATGAAAAAAAAGGTAAAGAATGTAATGATCTTGGGAGGTGAAGAGGTCACCCGATTGACGGCCAGTATGTTGGAAAAAGATTATAATGTGACGATTGTGGAATCGGATAAGAATAATTGTAAGATGCTTTTAGAAAATCTCGACCACTCACTGGTGATTAAAGGAGATCCTACTAACCTGGAAATTCTTAAAGAAGAAGGTCTGAAAGAAATGGATGCCCTAATAAGTTTATTACCTAATTCCGAGTCCAATATAATTGCTTCATTGATGGCTGAAGATTGTGATAGTTCGATTAAATCAATAGCATTGGTTGACAACGCTGACTATATAAGGCTTTCACAGAATATGGGAGTTGATACTCTGATCAATACTAAACTGGTCGCTGCAAATAACATATTTCGATTTGTAAGGAAAGGGGAGATTGAAGCGATTGCGAGCCTTCACGGTGTAGATGCTGAGATTATTGAATTTAATGTAAGTAGAGAGAATAAACTTACCAGAAAACCATTAAGTAAATTAAATTTTCCGGAGAAAGCTCTTATTGCCGGTGTGATCAGAAATGAAGAAGGCTATATCCCTAAAGGTGATTTCCAGTTGAAATTGGGAGATAAAGTTATTGTATTTTCAGAGCCGGAATCCATTGGGAAGGTCGAAAAGATGTTTAGATAATGAGTAGAATTCGTTTTGGAGCAATCTTGCGAGTCCTTAGTGCATTGCTGTTTATAATCGGCATTTCAATTTCATTTTGTATACCCATTTCAATTTACTACAAAACCACTCATCTTGATACATTTGTCAGTAGCTCCTTAATATGTATTATTCTCGGTGTCATTTTGAAACTCAGTTCAAAAAATAAAGATAAAAATGTAAATAAAAGGGAGGGGTATCTCATCGTGGCACTGGCATGGATTACCCTTTGGATTGCGTGCTCAATACCCTATTTGTTGTCAGGTGTTTTTGATTCGGCAACAGATCTTTTTTTTGAGACGATGTCCGGATTAACCACAACGGGAGCTACCGTTCTCAACGATATTGAGAGTATGTCGGAGGATATATTATTCTGGCGAAGTTTTACCCAATGGATAGGAGGAATGGGGATCATTGTATTGACTGTAGCACTGTTACCACTATTGGGGATTGGTGGCATTGAATTATTCGTTGCTGAAGCACCGGGTCCAACTTCAGAAAAGTTGCATCCCAGAATTAAGGATACCGCAAAGTCGTTGTGGTTTATTTATTTGGGATTAACGGTTATACTTTCCGTTTTACTGAGAATTTTTGGTATGAATTGGTTTGACAGTATTAACCACGCCCTTACTACCATGGCTACAGGAGGTTTTAGTACCAAAAATTCGAGCGTGGCACATTATGGTACCGGAATTCAGTATGTTATAATTGTTTTTATGTTTTTAGCGGGTGTTAACTATTCCCTTCACTACCTGGCATTACGGGGAAAATTGAAACAAGTATTTCAAAGCGATGAATTAAAAGGATATTGTATCATTGTTTTTTCCCTGATCTTAGTAGTTACTATTCAGGTTTACAGAGTAACCGATATACCATTGGAACAATCTTTTAGAGAAGCTTCTTTCCAGATTATTTCTATAGTTACGACCACTGGATTTGTCACTGCTGATTATACATCCTGGACAGAAGGGCTGACCTTATTGTTTTTTGTCATGCTGTTTTTAGGCGCATGTGCAGGATCAACTGCGGGTGGGATCAAATTGATCCGCCATATCGTGTTTTTTAAAAATTCAATATTGGAATTCAAAAGGCTATTACATCCAAGGGCTATGATCCGATTGAAAATTAATAAGAAAATTGTTCCGCCCCGTGTGCTGACTCACATTCTAGTGTTTTTATTATTATATATCGGTACATTTGTTATCGGTACTCTTATTGTGGTATCTGCAGATGTTGATTTGATTACGGCCTCAGGTGCGGTAGCCACCAGTTTGAGTAATGTTGGACCGGGTATTGGAGAAGTGGGGCCTGTGGATAATTTTGATGGATTTAATGATTTTATAAAATGGTTTTTGTCGTTTCTTATGTTGCTGGGGCGGTTGGAACTTTTTACCATATATGTGATTCTTACGCCTTTTTTCTGGCGAAGTCATTAAAAAAAGCTGTTCGAAATAATCGAACAGCCCGTTTGAAATATTGAGTTTGTTGACATTTTGATGATGGCAGGAACAACAGAAAATTAAGGTGAGGCGAAAGGTAGTAATCAAATTTTGTTATGCAATCTGCTCATCCATCCTTCTCGTCAAATCAAGCTCTTATTTTCTTATTGAAAGTTGTTATTCATTTAAAGGCGGAATTCTGAGAACTTGTCCGGGATAAATTTTATCCGGGTCACTTAACAAAGGTTTATTTGCTTCAAATATCAATGGGTACTTCATTGGATCGCCATAGTGCAATTTAGCTATTTTTGAAAGAGAGTCACCACTAACGACTTCATAAAAGGTTGATTCCGGTTTTGGCGTCACTACATTAATTCTGTCGTCTACTGAGGCTATGCCCTCTACATTACCCAGTGCAAGAATTATTTTTTCCTTCTCTTCCTGTGAATCAATTTTTCCATATACCGTAACTGTATCACCGGTTACATCAAGCGAAAAATTGTCAATTTCATACCCCAGATCATTAACCGTTTTTTCAAGGATTTGCTTTTTTTGTTCAGCTAATTCTTTTTCTGATTTAGTATCATCTTTTTTGAAAAGGCTTGACCCAGCTTTTTTTAGAAATGAAAATATTCCCATTTTAATTAAATGTTTAAATGATTAAATAATTGATGTATTGAGGATTAATCTGATTGGTTGAATATAAGAAAACTTTTTATTTAATTTTCAATAACCAGATTATTCATAAAGATTTATTAACACCTTTACTTGCGGACATTCACAGCCAATAAGATTGTTTTTACATTCAAAATATTGGTATATTTTATTGAAAATCAATAATTTTGTCAAAGAGGGGGGCATTAATCACATAATTCGTATGAATAATTCGTGCTAAACCTTATATTTGCGCAGTTTTTATGCGTTATTAGAATAAAAGTTAATATATAACATGCAAGCAAAAGGAGTTATTAAATTTTTCTTGATTTTATTCGCTATCGTATGTTTGTTTCAATACATACTTATCTTCCCTACGTGGAAAGTAGAGAATAAAGCAGAAGAATATGCAGAGAATGTGTCTCAATCCATCTCTGATCCACAAGAAAAATTAGCGGCCAGGAAGGATGCAAGAATTGCTTATCTGGATTCAATGTCAAGCGAAAAGATTTTCAGTATTCCTTTATTTAAAGATTATACCTATGAGGAGCTGAAAAGTCAACAGTTGGCCCTGGGGCTTGATTTGAAAGGAGGGATGAGTGCCCTTTTGCAGGTAGATATTAAAGACCTGTTATTGAATTTATCTCAAAACAGCACTGATCCTACCTTTAGACAGGCATTAGAGGATGCTGAAACGGCAATGTTACAGAATGGTACGGATTATATGACGGCATTTTCAAATGCCTGGAATATTTCTAGCGGAGAAAAGTCATTGGCAAATATTTTTGCGCGGAATGAAATCCTCAATGAGGATCTAACATTCAGTTCCGGTGATGGGGAAGTAATCGCAGTGCTAAGGCAAAGAGCTGATGAGACGGTAGAACTTACCTATAAAAGACTTCAAGACCGTATAGATAAATTTGGTGTTACTCAACCGAATGTATCATTAGATGAAAACCGCCACATTATTCTTGTTGAATTACCGGGTGTCGAAAATTATGAACGTGCCCGTAATTATCTTCAGGCCCAGGCTAATCTTGAATTTTGGGAAGTATACCGTATTTCTGATAATAATCTTTTACAGACCTTGAGTCAGGCGAATGAAAAACTTCGCAGTATTAAATCGGGTGATACTACGGACCTGGCGGATGAACCCAAGATGCGAAAAGATACAATTAAGACCGCTGTGTTGGATAGTCTCGGAAACCCTACAGGTGATTCAACAACTGAAATAGTCGACGTACCTGTTCAGGAAAATCCATTCCAGGGAGGTCCTTTATTCGATTTGTTTTCCCCTAATTTTAGCGGCGCATCAGGTCTGGCTGTAATGGGGCAAGCTGAGAAAAATAAAAGGGATATTATCTCCGAGTATTTGGCAATGCCGGAAATAAAATCAATGTTTCCATCAGATCTTGAATTTTTATGGGGGTCAGAACCCACCCGAAATTATGAGACAGGGGAGAGTACCAATATGTATTCATTGTATGCTATTAAAAAAGGCAGGGCAGGTGCTGAGGCTCCTTTATCCGGAGAGCAGGTTGTAAATGCGGTAGCTGCTCCTGATCCGATAAGTAATGAAGTAGCTGTCACTTTGAAGATGAATAATCAGGGTGCCCGGATATGGGGTGATATGACTACCAAAGCTGCCCAAAACAATAGGGAAATAGCCATTGTGCTGGATAATGAGGTTGTTTCGGCTCCCAGGGTTAATGAACCTATTACGGGAGGAAATAGCTCTATTACAGGTAATTTTACGGTCCAGGAAGGTAATGACCTTGCAAATGTTTTGGAAGTGGGTAAATTACCGGCCAAGACCAAAATCATCCAGGAGGCTTTAGTAGGGCCATCTCTTGGTAAGGATAATATACGGAAGAGTATCATTTCACTGGTAAGTGGATTTTTATTGGTAATGGTGTTCATGATTTTCTATTATTCCGGCGGTGGATTGGTTTCTATTATTGCGTTGTTTTCGAATTTGTTCTTCATATTTGGAGCACTTGCTTCCTACGGAACGGTACTGACTTTACCAGGTATAGCAGGTATTGTACTGACTATAGGTATGGCGGTGGATGCCAACGTAATTATTTATGAGCGGATACGCGAAGAACTGAGAGATGGTAAAAGCGTGCTAAATGCTGTCAAAAATGGATTTAGACATTCGTATTCTGCAATCATTGATGCGAATGTGACTACCTTGATTACAGCTATTATTTTGGCTTATTTCGGTGTCGGTCCGATAAAAGGATTTGCCGTGGTATTAATTTGGGGTGTTATCTTCTCCTTTATTACGGCTGTATGGTTGACCAGATTGGTTATTGATTATTATAACAGTCGGGGAAATGGCCTGATTGGTTTTTGGCGGGCCGGTACTAAAAGTGTTTTAGCTAATCTCAATATTGACTGGTTAGGTAAAAGAAAAAAAGCATATATATTCTCTATTGTATTATCCGTACTTGGATTGATATCTATATTTACCAGAGGATGGGATTTGGGCGTGGACTTTAAAGGAGGATATTCTTATAATATTGAGTTTCCCCATGAAGTGAATGTTTCGTCTGCTGATTTGACGGAAGCTTTGACAGGTCCTTTTGAAGGAGCTCCAATTGTTAAATCTATCGATGCTGGAAACCAATTTAATATTACTACTTCTTACCTGGTAGATGATGTAGCTAACGATGCCCCTGCCCGCGTAATGGAAAAGCTTTTCGAAGGTGTAAACAGCGTTGTAGGGGGGAACTTGAATATCGATCAATTCAAAGCTACGGATGGGGCGGGAACCCATATCATAAGTTCCAGCCAGGTAGGGCCTACAATTGCTGATGATATTGCCAGCAGTTCCTGGAAGGCTATTATATTTGCTTTGATCGCCATCTTTTTGTACATATTTATACGCTTTAGCAAATGGCAATATAGTTTGGGAGCTGTGATGTCTATTTTTCACGATACATTAGTTATTCTGGGGATATTTTCGTTATTCAGAGGTATTTTGCCCTTTTCACTGGAAATTGATCAGGCTTTTATAGCTGCCCTTTTGACTGTGATTGGATATTCCATGAATGATACAGTCATTGTATACGACCGTATTCGGGAGAATTTTAATAGTTATTCGAAAAAATCCAGATATCAATTAATAAATGATGCGATTAACAGTACGATGGCTCGTACGTTGATTACATCTGGTACTACTTTATTGGTTATTTTATTACTATTGATTTTTGGAGGTAGTAGCATTAAGGGTTTTGCTTTCGCTATTACTTTTGGGATAATTTTTGGTACGTATTCTTCTGTATTTATTGCATCTCCGATATTATATGACCTATTGGGGGCAGGAAAGGATAAAGAAACAGCTAAAGAGAAAAAGAAAGCTCAACCAGCTGAAGTATAAAATATACTAAAGATTTAATGATATTATAATGGGTAAAGCATAGATGCTTTACCCTTTTTTTATTATTTTTAGTAGATGTATGTAAGCAAATATATCGGTATATTAACCTTGTTTTTGCTGTCAATGGTTTTTAGTTGTGTCACAACTGAAAAGATCGCAGATGGGAAAACTGCCTATGAACGGAAACGCTACGCCCAGGCGATTCAATTTTTTCTGGTAGAATATGAAAATGCAAGACCGCAGGAAGTTAAAAGTGAAATAGCTTTTTATCTGGGAGATTCCTATGATCACATTGGGTATTTTTCTGACGCCAGTAAATGGTTCTTTAAAGCCTATGAAGATGAATACGGTTTACAGGCTTTGCTAAAATATGCAGAAAGCATAAAGAAAATTGGAAATTATAGTGAAGCATTAGCTGCTTATCAAATACTGGCTGATGAAACTCAGGATTACAACAGGTTTCAGAAAGAAATTGCTTCTTGTAGGGTAGCCCAGGAATGGTTAACTGATGCGAAAAGCAAGGATTTCCTGGAGGTCGAAAACTACAGCGCACTGAATACACCTAAGTCTGATGTTATAAATTCAATTTTAAATTCTAATCATATTATTTTTTCATCAGATAGAGATGAAAGCGAAGGACGTAATTATTATGCATGGACGGGTAGGAAATTTTACGATCTTTACGAATCATTGAACAATACCATTGACCCTTTTAATGAAGGGAATATTAATTCTGACCAGCACGAATCTGATTTGACCATAGGTGTCAATAATGACTTAATGGTATTCACGAGATGTAAATCTGAAAATGAAGAGTACGATGTCTATTGCAAGATTTATTATATTGTGAAGGATGAAGAGGGACTTTGGACGGATCCGGTTGCATTGCCTTTTACAAAACCAAATGTAAATTTCCTTCATCCTTATTTGGCCCCCAATTCGAATACATTATATTTTGCTTCAGATATTGATAAAGATGCCAGAGGGTATGATTTGTTTACTACAACCTATGTAAATGAGGAATGGACGGAGCCGGTTCCTTTGAATAATGGAAGGATTAATAGCGAGTCAAATGAGCTTTATCCTACTCTGTACAAAGACACATTGTATTTTAGCTCTGATAGGCCTGGTATGGGTGGACTGGACTTGTACAAGACGTATGTTGTCAACGGAGAATATATAATTCCGCAGAATATGCTCCCGCCGCTTAATTCGGCCTATGATGATTTTAAATATCTACCGTTTGATTCTCCCCGGAATGATGTTTTAGTTTCTGCATATTTTAATAGTAATAGAAAGGAAGGAAATGGCAGTGATGATATTTATATTTTCAGGCATATATTGGAAGAAGAAATTATTCCTGTGGAAGAGGAAGAAACTGAGTATATCAGCAAGCTGAAGATTCGAGTAGTTTCCCCTAAGCAAGATGATAATTTAGGTAAGGAATTGCTATTCCCAATTGAAGATGTTGAAGTAACCTCCCGTTTATTTGATGGTAGTGACACAATTATGCAGACTAATCTAAATGGAGAGGTGGTAATGGATTACCAATTGAATTCTATTCCGGCACAATTTATTAAGGATGGGTATTTCAGATATAGAGATATGGTAAGTTTCGAACAATTAAAGAAACCCGACACATCCGGAAATGTAATAACATACCATTATAGAAAGGTAATGGATCCAATAGTGAAAAATAAAGAAATTATTCTAGAAAATATTTATTATGATTATGATCGTTGGAATATTCGACCGGATGCAAGGCCGGTCCTGGACAGTTTAGCGACTCTTCTTCAGAATAATCCGGATATCAAAATTGAATTAACATCTCATACAGATTGTAGGGGTGAAGACGATTATAATATTGATTTATCTCAGAAAAGAGCAGAATCGGCGGTTCGTTTCCTAATAGATAAAGGGGTTTCGGCGGAGAGACTTCAACCTAAGGGGTATGGTGAAACAAATCCGGTAGTCAATTGTATTTGTGAGGATTGTACAGAAGACGAACATCAGGCAAACAGGCGGACGGCGTTTAAAGTACTGGAATAACACCTACCAATCATACTCAATACCTGCCGCCGGCCAATGACCTAATTGAAAATGGTATTGATCACTAATACATATTTTGAGACGGTCTCTAATTTTGAAGTTTATTCCAAATGAATAGAGGGTTGGATTTAGTTGAACCGCGATTGTAGAAAATAGCTTTTGTACGAGCAATGGGAAAGTTAATCCGAGTGAAGGTGAGATGGGACTATTTGAGTAATATTTTACCCTCGCAAGTATTTTTGTTTTATCTACTATTGATAAGAATACTCCAAGTTTCAAAGTTGGTATTTGATTTTCGTTTACATTTATCGGAAGCAAGCCACTGGTAACTAATGCCAGGCCCCAGTTATGCCAACGAGTAGTGATAGCGATGGAAGTAGTAGCAGAATAACTGGAAGAATTTCCTTTAATTTTTCTGTTTTGGAGTATTTGTTGTATTCCAATCGACAGATGTCTACTGAGTATCCTTGAAAAGGAGGCAGCTATTGAGTTTTGCTTGAACGTATTGTTCCCATATCCAAAGATGAGCAGGGAGGATCCATATACTTTTGAAAATGGGATGCTTGCACCTATTGAATAACTGGCAATTCCAAAATCTGAATATATCATCGATGAATTAATAGCGATCAACTTTTTGTTTTGGAAGGGAATAATACTAGGATTTATAGCGGATACATCGTTTGAATTAGATAAAAGATCAGTGTTATTTAAACCGTGTTGGTAAGCGGATCGAAATTTCGTAATATTATTTTGACCGTTTAATCCCGAAAGTGATAAAAGTATAATGAAAATATTTAATATGTTGGTCATCTATATAATATAGTAAAAATCTTACATTTATTTGCTTTATTGTTTTTAACCTTTTCAATTGACTGAATAATTATTTTACTTTTGCAATCGTACTTGTAATATATATGGTAAATGACTTTTGAAAGCAGACATATTGGGAATCGAAAATCCGGGGGAGGAAATATGTTGCGGATGATTTTGATGATTGCTATTTTATTTGCAATTGTTTTAGTAATAAGGAAATTTGTTTCTGTAGAATCTCCCAGTGAAAAGAGTATGTTAAAATCTGAAGGTAATGAACAGGGATTTTGGCCTAAAATAAGAGGTGAAGAAGTACATCACAGCACCTTTATGTTAGATTATAACGAAGGATCCGAACAACCCAACTGGGTGGCTTATATACTAACTAAAGATGAGCTTGATCGCCCTTCTGTGGGCAGAACCGATTGGTTTGAAAAAGATACCACTGTTTCTACCGGTAGTGCAGAGTTTTATGATTACAAAAATTCAGGCTATACAAAAGGACACCTGGTGCCTTCGGCGGACAGAGTTTGGAATCGTAAAGTAAATGAAGAAACGTTTCTAATGAGTAATATAAGTCCCCAAAAATATTATTTTAATGGAGGGATTTGGAGAGAATTGGAAGAAAATGTCAGGGATTGGGCCCGTATCCATCATCGGTTGTATATAGTAACGGGTCCCATGTTGTCAAAGGGGGGAGAGAGAGAAACGATTGGTGAAAATGGTGTGGAAGTTCCCAATGCATTTTTTAAAGTAATATTAGAGATGGGTAATCCAGGGATTAATGCAATTGGATTTATAATACCCAATGAGAAATCGGATCGAAAGTTGGAAGAATATGCTTTGACCATTGACGAGGTGGAGGATGAATTGGGTTATAATTTTTATTCCAATTTATTTGATGCTGATCTGGAGATTAAAATTGAAAGTGGTATAAAGATTAGTAATTGGAATTTTGACCAGGATAGATATAGAGAACGGATTAATATTTGGAATAAAAGATAATACGGAATGGCAATAAATAACAAATTTGCGGAAGAGATTGGAAATGGATATACCTTTGAAGGATCTTCACTAATATTGGGTGGTGCTATGTTACGGGATGAATGTATCACAAATCTGTTAGTTAAGGCTCCTTTGAGCACATTCAACAGGCACGGAATGATTTCTGGTGCTACTGGTACCGGTAAAACGAAGTCTCTTCAGGTGCTATCCGAGCATTTGTCCAACAATGGGGTCCCCTCCCTTGTGATGGATATTAAAGGAGACTTGAGTGGTTTGGCTAAGGCCAATGCTGGACATAAAAAAATAGATGAACGTCAGAATGCGATAGGATTGTCGTATGATCCTCATGGATTTCCAGTTGAATTATTGACTTTATCAGGAACAACAGGAATTAAATTGAGGGCTACACTATCTGAGTTTGGGCCAATCTTATTTTCAAGGATTTTGGAATTAAATGATACACAATCCAGTATAGTTACGGTTGTTTTTAAATTTTGTGATGATAATAATCTACCACTTATTGACCTGGAAGATTTTCGGAAGACTTTACTTTGGATGTCAGGAGAAGGAAAGCATGAGTTGCAAATTCAATACGGTAGAATCCACGGAGCTTCAGTGGGAGCTATTATTCGAAAGTTAATTACATTGGAACAACAAGGGGCTAATATTTTTTTTGGAGAACCGTCTTTTGAAGTAGATGACTTATGTAGGTTGGACAGCAATGGAAATGGCTATATTTCTATTTTGCGGTTAATGGATTTAATGGACCGTCCCCAGTTGTTTTCGACATTTATGTTGCAGATGTTGGCTGAAATATATTCCTCATTTCCGGAGGAAGGTGATCTTGACAAACCTAAATTAGTCCTTTTTATTGACGAGGCCCATTTGATTTTTCAAGACGCTTCCAAAGAATTATTGCGCCAAATTGAAACGACAGTTAAGTTGATCCGGTCCAAAGGTATTGGGGTATTTTTTGTGACCCAAAATCCCAACGATATTCCAGAAAGTGTATTGAGTCAACTGGGAATGAAAGTCCAACATGCTTTGCGGGCATTTACAGCCAGTGATAGGGAAGATATTCAAAAAGCGTCTAAAAACTTCCCCATTTCAGCATATTATGATATTTCAGAGGTTTTGACCCGTCTGGGAATAGGTGAAGCGCTGGTGACGGTATTAAATGAAGATGGTAGGCCTACGCCACTTGTGAGAACAATGATGAGGGCACCTGAAAGTAGAATGGATATTTTGAGCAATGATGAACTTATGGATGTAGAAAGAAGTTCTGATTTATTTGCTAAATACGACCAGATCATTGATAGAGAAAGTGCATATGAAATACTTTCTGAAAAGATGGCTGAAGCGAAGGAGGAGCGTTTGGAACAAGTTCCGCGCAAGACATCAAAAAGATACAAAAAACCTACGCAAACCTATTTTGAAAAAACACTGGAAGATGCCGGCAAACAAATTACGAGAGAAGTTTCTAGAGGAATTGTTCGCGGAATATTAGGTGTATTGGGATTGGGGAATAAGAGGTCTTCTAAAAGTAAGGGATGGTTCTTTTAGTTATTACTTCCTACTGAAGAATTGTATATCATTGAATTATATTTGGCATTGAAATCATTCCAAGGAGTAGTCTTATTATAATTCTCTGCAAAATAAATCAATACTTTCATCAATTTATCGGGACCTTGAAAACCACTTATGGGTTGAATGACGCTCAAATCTTTATCCAAAAACACCAGAGATGGGTAATTTAACTTACCGTGAGTGATTTTATAAGCAAATTCATGGTAACCACTGTTGGCGGTCTCGACGAAACCATACTTTTTGCCTCTAAAATATACGGTTTTTTCACACTCAGCGTTAAATTTAACGGGATAGTAGAATTCGTTTATATAATTGGCTATTTGTGGTTGGCTCAACGAAATTTGATCTAGTTTATGGCAAACTTTACACCAATCAGTATAGACTTCTACTAATATCTTCTTTTGCTCAACTTTTTGAAGTCGCAATGCATCTTCGATATCCATCCAATGAATATCACTTTGATTTTGACTCCAAATGGGCGAAATAAATACGCTAAAAACTAAACTAATGTTTATAATTTTTGATATCATAAACTCCCTCTAATCATTTTGGTTAATTCAAAAATACACAAATCAGTTGATAGTTCTACAATCTGGTCGTTCACTTTAAATTAAATTTAACGGAAATTCACCTTTCTATAAACGTTATTACATCATCACTTAATTTTTTCTGACCAACGATCTTTCCGAGACCCTGGAACACGGGAGCCTTGACTCCATCATTGATTTCTAAATTTCCATTTTGGATGATTCTTATCTCATCCCAATAATTCTGATTTAATAAGTTGTTTACTAATTTTCTTCCGCCTTCCACTAGAATCGTCCCGATGTTATTTTGAAATAACTCTTTTAGTATATGTTTAAAACTAAAGTCCAAAGTAGGGATAATTTTTGTATTTGGAAAATCCTTTTTACTTGACTTTGTAAATAATATATTTCGACCTTCTATTTGAAATACCTTTAATTCAGGGGAGATGGTATCCTTTTCATCTATTAGTATACGGACAGGGTTTTTCTGATTATTGAACCGACTTGTTAATTGAGGATTGTCGATATTTAGTGTATTTGTACCTACTAATATGGCGTCGGTCTCGTTTCTCCAGCGGTGCACCCAACGGTCGGTGATGGAATTGGTGATCTTACAAGCTTTATTCTGTCTGGCAATGAAACCATCTGAGGAAATAGCCATCTTAATTATTATATAGGGGCGCTTGTTTTTTTGCTGGATGAAGAAAGGAGTGAGGGTTTTAGTACCCAAATTACTTTTAAAAGGTTTTTCCACTTTGATGCCCCTGTCTTTTAAAATGGGGATGGATTGACCTTTCATACTTGGGTTGGGGTCTAACAAGTCAATATATACTTTTTTTATTCCTGAATTGGCAATTGCTTCGGTACAAGGGGGCGTTTTCCCAAAATGATTGCATGGTTCTAAACTTACAATAATAGATTTATTAGCCGGTTTGGTGCAATTTTGCAGGGCATTGATTTCTGCGTGATTATGTCCATAATCTTCATGATAACCCTCGCTGGTAATGGATCCTGTAGATTCATCGAAAATAATGGCACCTACACGAGGGTTCGTTAATGTACGGCCTGTGGCACGCCAGGATAATTCTGATGCCCTTCGAAAAAGGAGCATTTCGGTATCTATTTGCATATTATGTAAATATTTTGTATCTTTAACCACTGAGATTGACCAAAAATAACTTAATTGGAAACTTTTCACAAAAAAATCATAAGGTAATAAACCCCAATCATAAAATTTGAAAAGTGCTTTATAAGATTAAATTAAGTAATGCCGACAAATTCGTTTTGTTGGACGGAGAAGTTTACGAAAAACTATTACAAGACGAGTATTTGACTAAAATCAAATTTCTCGATAACTTGAGAATGCATTCATCAGGTTGCGCAGTATTTCAAAAATCCTGGCGTACAGCAGATGGAACCTACAAAGTCGAAACTATTTATCCTCACAGATTAATCGCTGAAAGGTTTATCCAAAATGATAATCCCAAAAACAATCTGGTAGGTGCTGTCAATGGCAATAAATTAGATTGTAGGCTTGAGAATTTGGAATGGAGAAATCGTTCCAAGGCCAGTAGGTTCAGGAAAATAACCAATGAGAGCGGATACAAAGGAGTGTATAAAGAAAAAGATAAGTATCGAGCTATCATTTACCTGAATGGTAAAGCTGTACATATAGGGATGTTTAAGACTGCCGAAGAAGCCGCAAAAGCATATAATGAAAAATCATATGCTAACTTTGGAGATAATGCAAAACTCAACAAAATCAGGAAAAAATAGTCTTGATTTTACAGGCTTTTCTTGAGTACCTCAATTGTTTGACTTACTTCCTCTGTAGTATTTAGAAATGAAAATGAAAATCGTACTGATTTTCCAGCCTGTTTATTGTTGGTTATAGCACCAATTACGTGCGATCCTTTTTCGGCTCCCGAACTGCAGGCACTTCCTCCGGATGCTGATATGCCAGCAATATCCAGATTCATTAGTAAGAGGTCACTTTTTGCAGTTTGCGGTACCATAATATTCAGGATGGTGTACAGGCAATCTTCAGGATCTTCCATTGACATTATTTTGACCGTCGGAGGTAATGCTGTTTTTATTTTTTCAATAAAATATTGCCTGAGAGCAACGACATGTTGCCTTTTTTTATCAAGATTATTTTTGCAATATTCAAGTGCTTCTGCCATTCCGACAATCCCTGCAAGGTTTTCTGTACCGCCTCTGACATTTCTTTCCTGACTTCCGCCATTAATAAAAGGTTGAATTATATTATTACTGTTGACATATAAAAATCCAATACCTTTAGGACCATGAAATTTATGACCCGAGGCCGAAAGAAATGAAATATACATTGAATTCAAATCAATGGGTAAGTGTCCCACGGTCTGTACGGCATCAGTATGAAATAAAATATTGTTGCTTTTGCATATTTCACCTATTTCTGCAATTGGATTAATAACTCCAATTTCATTGTTAGCATGCATAATCGATACTAACGTACGGTCATTTTGAGCATTTATTTTATTTTCAAGTTCTGCAAGATCGATTCTACCCATATTATCTACAGCCAAAAATTCTACTTGAATTCCTCTTTTTGTCTTAAGAAAGGAAAGGGTGTTAAGGACACTGGGATGTTCAATAGGGGTAGTAATAATCCTTTGGACCCCGTATTGATCGACAGAACAATTAAGTGCTGTATTGTTGGACTCGGTTCCTCCTGAAGTAAAGAAAATTTCACCAATTGATGCATTGAAATTCTCGGCAATCGATTTTCGCGATTTTTCTATAGCCGCCCTACATTTTCTACCGTGCTTATGAGTGCCGGAAGGATTACCAGTCATTTCCATTAAGACTTGCGACATGGATTGAACCACACTTTCAAGCATGGGTGCAGATGCCGCATTATCGAAATATATTGACTTCATTTTTAATCATTTTTTACTTTACAAATGACATTATTTTTTGTTTAAATTTATCTGCTACAGCTTGTGCTTTATCTTTGGATTTGCCTTCAGTATAGATCCGTATTATAGGTTCTGTATTTGATTTTCTCATGTGAACCCAATGATCCTCAAATTCTATTTTCAGACCATCAATGGTATTGAGTCTTTCAGATTGGTATTCCCTTTCTAACTTTTTAAGGATATCGTCCGGATTAATACCTTTTACAAGTTTTACTTTTTCTTTGGCCATTTCATATTGAGGAAGTTTTTGTTTCCAGTCGGATGGTGTGATATCAAAATGAACCATTCCACTCAAAAATAAGGCTGTTCCAATAAGTGCATCTCTCCCATAATGTAATTCGGGAACAATTACACCGCCATTGCCTTCCCCTCCGAATAGGGACTTTTGTTTTTTCATCATTTCTACTACATTCACTTCACCGACAGCGCTTGCGTGATATTTTTGATTAAATTTATTAGTAATATCACTTAAAGCCCTGGTAGATGATAGGTTAGATACTGTATTGGTTATTAGATTTTTATGTAATAAGTATTGAGCAATAGCTACAATAGTATATTCTTCGCCAAACATTTTACCATCTTCGCGAATGAAAGCTACACGGTCCACATCCGGATCGACGGAAATTCCCAGATCTGCATTTTCACGCACAACCGTTTGTATTAATTCCGATAAATTCTTTTCCAGAGGTTCAGGATCGTGAGAGAATTTCCCGCTTATATCATCATTTATTGCTATAACATGGCAATGTAACTTTTCTAAGAGAGGGATAAGGGAAATAGAACCTGTGCTGTTAATACAATCGACTACTATGGTAAATTTTTTCTTACGTATCTCATCTTTTAGAACCCAGGGGTGTTCCAAAACTCTTGATATATGGTAATCAATAGAATCTGTTGAATTTGTTAGTTTCCCAATTGATGCGTAATCGACAAAATCTATTTTACGGTCAACAATTAATTGCAGCAATTCCTCTCCGTCAGACTTGGAAATAAATTCGCCTTCCGAATTCAGTAATTTTAGTGCATTCCAGTTCATAGGGTTGTGAGATGCAGAAAAAATAATGCCACCATCTGCATTTACTTTTCTTACATACATTTCGAGAGTAGGCGTAGTCGTTAGCCCTGTATCAATGACATCGATACCCATGGAAAGTAGTGTTCCGGTTACCAAATCACTGACGATTTTGCCAGTATTCCTTCCATCTCTGCCGATTACAATTGATGCTTTTCCCGTTGCTTTATTGAGAACCCATTGCCCGAAAGCTGCTGTATTTTCCACGATATCAATAGGAGTAAGGTTGTCTCCTACACTTCCGCCAATTGTCCCTCTAAATCCAGATATTGATTTAATTAAAGTCACTTTGTTTACCTATTTTTGTTTCAAATATTGCAAATGTAATGGATTCTTTACTTTATCTCGATACACAATTGTTTAAATTAATTAATGGTCTGGAACTTGGATTTGTTGATCAGATTTTGGTTTTGGTCCGTAATAAGTTTACCTGGATTCCCTTGTATATTTTTATGATTTCATTTTTTATATATCGATGGGGAAGGCGTTCCTGGCTTCCTATTTTATTCACTTTGTTGACAGTTGGTATTTGTGATACCGTCAGTTCTCAATTGATTAAAAAAAATGTCGAGCGTGTAAGACCTTGCCGAACTATGCAGGTGCAAGAGCGGGTTCATTGTGGCAGTGGATATAGCTTTACCAGTTCCCATGCTACCAATCATATGGGGTTGGCAGTGTTTTGGTTTCAGTTATTGGGCGTTTGGGGGAACAAAAGATGGTGGTTGATATTCTGGGCATTTATGATCGGATTTTGCCAGATTTTTGTGGGGGTACATTATCCCTTTGATGTATTGACGGGATTTTTATTAGGGACAGCCGTGGCGATGGGAACCTATTTCCTCTATCAAAAAATATATCCGAGGCTCAAAGAATAAGTTTTGCTTTGGAAAGGTGAAAGATCCTGACCAAAACTTATAAGATTACCTTCAAGGGCTGCTCCTATATGGATCTTCTTTATATCAAAGAATAAGTGAAAAATACTGGACAGGTAATCCAGTTCCACTGAATTTAGATATTCCAGGTATGTTTGTTTGGGTTGATTTATACCGATATTGTATCCCAGGTCTGTACCAACACCAATATTTAAAAAATCATAATTGAGTATGTTATAAGTGGCTCCACCTGTTAATTTAATTCTCCGAAATTTTCGCCCGGTAGTTTCAATGGAGGAAATGATAGCCGATTGCCTGTTTTTAATATCAATAATTTCATGAGACTGGTACAGAAAGCCAAATTTGTAATTTATTATGTTTCCTTGTTTAATTGCATCTATTCCTACTTGATAACCCAAGGCACTTTTCGGGATAACAGCCTCAGTCCTGGAACTCTGGTCAAGGGCATTGAAACCTACTTTACCAATCACAGACCAGTCCTTTAATAATGATTGGCCGTATGAAAAAATGGCGAATAGTAAAAAAAACTGTAATAGTAAAACCCTTTTCATCCCATTGTGTTTGTAGAAAAACGTTTGAACTCTTAAAATGTAGCACAAAAAGTTGATAAAATTTAAATAATTTTGCATTTAAATTGGGATTATGAGTAAACATGGAAAAGTTTTAGTAGCTATGAGCGGGGGAATCGATTCTACCGTAACCGCTATGTTGTTACAGGACCAGGGGTATGAGATAGTGGGAATCACTATGAAAACATGGGATTATGCAAATTCTGGAGGCCATAAAAAGGAGACTGGTTGTTGTAGCCTGGATAGTATCAATGACGCACGACAGGTAGCAGTGGATAGAGATTTTCATCATTTTATTATCGATATAAGAAATGAATTTGGTGATTATGTAATTGATGACTTTGTCAATGAATACATGAATGGAAGAACTCCGAATCCTTGCATACTTTGCAATACACATATTAAGTGGGAGGCTTTACTTAAAAGAGCTGATGCTATGGATTGCGAGTATATAGCTACAGGACATTATGCCAGGATAAATGAAGATAATGGGCGTTATTATGTTTCACGTGCCGAAGATTTAAATAAAGATCAATCTTATGTCCTTTGGGGATTGAGCCAGGAATGTATGTCGCGTACACTTTTTCCATTAGCGGATCTAACGAAGCCGGAGGTACGACAGGTAGCGGAAGATATGGGATATACTGATCTTTCCAAAAAGGCTGAATCCTACGAAATATGCTTTGTGCCTGATAATAATTATCATAACTTTCTAAAAAATAGGGTGGACGGACTGGAAGAAAAGGTAGCTGGTGGTCAATTTGTGGATGTAAAAGGTGAAGTAATTGGCTCTCATAAAGGATATCCCTTTTTTACTATTGGCCAAAGAAGGGGATTGGGAATGGCCTTTGGTGAACCTAAATATGTGACGGATATATTGCCCGAAAGCAATACGGTAGTGTTGGGAGATCAGGATGATTTAATCAAAAATGGAATGAAAGTTCACAGGATAAATTCCATGAAGTACAAAAAATTTCCTGTTAATTCAGAACTATTTACTATGATTCGATACAATGATAAAGGATCTTTAGCTGTTATTAATGAATGTCAGGATGATTCCCTCGATGTTGAATTTTTGTCAAATGTTCGAGGCATTGCCCCGGGACAATCAGCGGTCTTTTATGAAGGTGATGATGTGATCGGAGGCGGAGTTATATACAAAGGAGTTTAGTTTTTTATGAAAAAAATAGCGATAATTATTTACGTTCTCTTGTGTGTGGTGGTCTTTGTTAGCTGTACGGAAGATCGCAATATAGAGCCGCGTCAACTATTGGTTGATCGCTATTACCCTATCGAATCCGGAATGGAAAGGTTATTTAAAGTCGATTCAATAACGTATGATTTTAATGGTGAAGTTGGAGAGATTGTTATTGATACGACTCAGTTATTTTTGAAACAAATCATAAAAGAGGAATCTTCTATTAATGGAATTGATTGGTATGTTATTGAGGAACTGACTGCTGATTCCGAGGAAAGTGAATATGAATTCAAGCGATTGGTTTTGGAAAGAAAGAATGAGGGGAGACTACAAAAAAAGGAAGGGAACCTTACTTTTATCCCGTTGAGTTCTTCCCTTGAATTATACGACGAATGGCAGGGAACCGCTTTATTTGATAAGAGTGCTGTGGAGATATTTGTGGAAGGGGAGATTATTAAGCCATATGAAAACTGGAATTATATTCTGGTGGAAGATAATGGTACTTTGGAAGTGGAGGGAACAGTCTATAATGAGGTGATACAAATAAATCAACATGATACTTCTACCCTTGAAAGTATGGATATGAATGGGAATCCGTTGTTATTCCCGCCAGAAAAACAACTTTTCTACGAATTGGCGAATGAGTGGTATGCTCCGGACAAGGGGTTGGTAATGAAGGAAGAATATAATTTGACATCTATATGTGCTTCCTCCAGTGTAAATGAATTTCAGATGTTTTGTGATACTACAACGATATTCCAAAATGCTGAGCGCGGATATATTTACCGGCAAAAACTGATATCCATTGAATAAATTGTTACTGGAAAAGGATTTTATTAAAATTGGTTTTATCGCTGGTTTATCAGGGGTGAATGGGTTTTTCAAGGTGGTGTTGGACGCTGATTTCGAAGACTACTTTCACAAGAATCTTCGTTTTTTTTATATAAAGGTCGATGGCATGTTTGTTCCATATTTTATAGAGGAACGTCAAATGAAAAACGATCCTGTATTAATTAAGGTGGAGGCATTTTCTTCAAAAGAAGAAGCAGTTGTATTGACAGATCGTGAAATGTATTATCGGAGAAATTTTATTCCTCAAGATCTATTGACGACATTAATAACCAATCCCGAGAGATGGGATATTAATGGGTTTTTCATTGTTGAACAAAAAGGGGAAAAAGTGATAGGAAAAGTTTTGTCTATGGAAGAATACCCCTCCGGATTTATGGCAAATGTGATAGACCACAGTGGACAAAATTTTTTGGTTCCACTTGTTGAACAATTTATTATAGATATATGTGAAGACGAACAGCAGATAGTAATGGATCTGCCCGAAGGGATAATCCCGGATGAAGAAGAGTGAAGTTTATACGACTCCCAGCATTCCGGCAAGAGTAGCCGTCATAAGGCAAGCAATAGTACCTCCGATGAGTGATTTTATTCCCAATTCTGTTAATGTTTTTCGCTGACCGGGTGCAATTGCACCGATTCCACCAATTTGGATCCCTATTGATGCAAAGTTCGCAAATCCACATAACGCATAAGTAGCGATTATAATACTTTTTTCCTGAAGCACCCCTGCAGCTTTCATTTCTGTAAGGGTGAAATAACCAAAAAATTCGTTTAATATCGTTTTTTCACCCAACATCTGACCTACTTCCATTATATCACTGTAGGGCACTCCTATAAGCCAGGAAACAGGTGAAAAAATAAGACCGAATACATATTCCAGGGAAAAACTTTCAAATTTTCCTTTTGTCGAACGAAAGACCCATTCATTGAGGGTAGTCCAATCACCGAACGCATAAAATATTTTATTGGCCAGAAAAACAAAGCCCATAAATGCCAGAAGCATTGCCCCTACGTTAACGGCCAATTTCAACCCGTCCGTGGTGCCGTTTGTGAGAGCATCCAATACATTACTCCCAGCCTCCGTTTTAGGAACTGAAAGTTCTTTATCCACGGCATTAATTTTGGGCTCTGGGAACAACATTTTAGCGGCAATGATAGCCGCTGGTGCAGAAATAATGGAAGCGGTGAGTAAATGCATTCCAAAGGTAGCTTTTTCTTCCATATTATCACCACCCAACATACTCATGTATGCTCCAAATACACCACCTGCAATGGTAGCCATCCCACCCGTCATCAGGCACATTATTTCCGATTTAGACATTTTCTCCAAATAGGGCTTGATGACCAATGGAGCTTCCGTCTGACCGATAAATACATTCGCAGCAGCAGCAAGGCTTTCACGACCTGACATTTGCATCGTGCGATTCATTACCCATGCAAATCCATAAACCACTTTTTGTAGTATCCCCAGATAATACAAAAGTGAGGATAATGCAGAGAAAAATACAATGGTAGGTAAAATAGTAAATGCAAAACCAAACTTTCCTCCCGGTTCTGCCAAATCCCCAAATAAGAATATAGAGGATTCAGTTATAGCATCGATCATAAGCACAAAAAAGTCGACGATAATTTGAAATATGTTGCGAATAAATGGAACATGAATTAATAATATTGCCAAAATGAATTGTAAAGCCAATCCCGTGATGACTAACCTCCAATTTATCTCTTTTCTATTGTTACTCAATAAAAAACAAACGATTAACAAAAATGCCATTCCAAGGAGTCCTCTTAGAGTATTTTCTAGATCCATATTACAATTTAAGTGCGCAGGGTCGCCACCATTTCAATGATAGTTAATAATTTTAATACATTGTCAATACAATCAGTCTGTAAAGATTTGAATTTGACACAATAATATTTTGCAGTTTAGTGAATATATTTGGAAAATCAAATTCCTTTTTTCGTTCGCCCGGCAAATTGAAAAAAATATTAATAAATTTTTGTTTCTTCAATCAAATTTTGAAGTTATATGAAATCATGGATTATAGGAATATCTGGTGGAAGTGGTTCTGGAAAAAGCGTATTTCTCGAGGATCTGAAAAATTCATTTGCAGAGGAGGAAGTATGTTTTGTTTCTCAGGACAATTACTATAAAAGAAGGGAAGTCCAAAAGGAAGACCGTAATGGGATTAAAAATTTTGACCTTCCGTTCAGTATCCAATTAGATGAGTTTACGGATGATCTTCGTAAATTGCAAAGGGGTGAAACGGTATCCAGGAATGAATATACCTTCAATAACCCAAAAGCAAAAAGTCGAGAACTAAAGTTTGTACCCGCTCCTGTTATTGTTGCTGAGGGATTATTTTTATTTTCACATGCACCAGTATGGGATATCCTGGATTTGTCAATCTTTATTAATGCTACGGATAGCCAGAGACTATCCAGAAGAATTATCAGGGACCAAATGGAAAGAAACTATCCACTTAAAGATGTTCTTTATCGATACGAACACCATGTATTCCCTGCCTATAAAGCTTACATAGAACCTTATTATGATAAAGTTGATATGGTAATTAATAACACCACCAGATATGATTCCGGTTTGGATGTTGTAAAACTTTATATTAAACAAAAAATAAAGGATTCTTCAGGGAGTAAATAGGTGTTGTATGAAGCCAGGGGTATTTCAAAAAATTCATCCAATACAATTTATTAATAAAAGTGTATTCAAAGCTAATTTTAGGCCAAGCACACATTGCAAGAAATAGGCTGAATTTATATACATTCTTTTTAATGCCATTCTGCTTCGCAAATCTTATCTCTGATTAATTTTAATAGTTGAAAAATTGTCAGTATAATTACTTTCCCTTTTTAAAAATGGTATTATTTTTTATATTGTATTTCAATAAAATAGCAATTTTCTTATATGAATGGAAATATAAATTCTAGACGAAAATTTATTAAGACTTCAGCTGGTTTAACGGCTGCCAGTGCATTTATTTCACCTTTTAACATCATAAATAAATTTAATATAGTAATGGATATAAAATTAGGCCATGGTGATCACACCTATAAAGTGATTAAAGGTTGGGGGATACTCGACGCAGGGAAGAATCCAGTAAACGATTGCCATGAAATGGTGCAGGACAGTAAGGGAAGACTGATATTACTCACTAATGAAACAAAAAATAACATTATAATATATGATAAATCTGGAAAACTTCTGGAGACCTGGGGGCATAGTTATCCCGGAGGACATGGATTGACATTGAGTAATGAAGGAGGTGAAGAATTTTTATTTTTGACAGATACAAAAAGAAACCAGGTTATAAAAACAGATCTTAAGGGGAATGAGATTATGGTAATAGATTATCCGAGGGTAACCGGAGAATACGAATACCCCGGTAAGTTTGTACCTACAGAAACTGCTATTAATCCGGCAAACGGAGATATTTATATAGCTGATGGATACGGAAGCAATTTTATTATACAATACAACCATGATGGGGAATATATACGACATTTTGGTGGAAAGGGTGAATCGGAGGAAACCTTTAATTGTTGTCATGGTATCCTGGTGGATACAAGAAATGCCAATGACCCCACGTTGCTAATTACAGATCGATCCCATATGCAATTAAAACGGTTTACACTTGACGGTAAATATCTGTCTACGATTCCTTTGCCCGGATCATTTATTTGCAGACCGGTTTTAAAAGGTGACCATATTTATGGAGCTGTATATAGAAGTACTACCCAATCTTATCCTAATTCCGGATATATCACAGTACTCGATAAAAATGATAAAGTGGTGTCTTCCCCGGGCGGTACAGAACCAATTTATAAAAATGGGGAATTACAGGAGCAAAGAAAAGATCGTTCATTTTTGGGTTTTATGCATCCCCACGATGTTTGTGTAGACGATGATGAAAGTATTTATGTCCCCCAGTGGGCTTCGGAGAAAACGTATCCCGTAAAATTGGAAAGGGTCTAATAGTAGTGTTTGGATGAATCCTAATTACAAGCTGAAAGTATAGATGTGAAATTTGATACACTGGAATTAAATTATTTCCAGGATATCTTCATCTTCCGTGATTGGAGGTTCAAAGCGATTTTTGAAGTTCAGTATTTCATCCAGTTTTCCTTCTATAAATTGAAAGGTTTTCTCTGGGGAATCAGCTTTTAGATTATTGAGAACGGTTGACTGCTCTTCCCGGAACTTGAGGATGATTTCTGCCTGGCTTTTTTCAAATTTTACAGATAGTTTATCGTTTTGATTGAATAAGGTAATTTTAATTCGTGGATGGTCTATTTGTCCAATAATTCGCATTCTCAAATAAATTTGGTAATATAATCAGCCATTTCTCTATAAATTGCGCGAATGTTGCTATCATAGTTTTCCAGAAAATCTTCGTGCTTGTAAATAATGTCCCAATCTCTTCGTATAGCAGGACCTGTTTGAGCTTCAGCTGGGTTCAATGTTTTTATTTTATCAGCTGTTTCATAGATTAATGGTTTTAAATTATCAAACGAGATATTAAAATCTTTACACAATTTGTGGCTGATACTATACATTGCATTAACATAATTGCACGCAAAAATAGCGGCAATATGCATTGATACCCGTTGATCGTCGGAAATAATATCTACCCTTCGTGATATTTTAGAAGCCAAATACCTGAGTGCTTCTTCACTATAGGAATTGCCTCCTGTGATAAAAAAGGGGATTTCACTATAGTCTACATCTTTATTACTTGAAAATGTCTGAAGTGGGTAAAATACGCCGTAGTTTTCGAAGTAAGGTTTTATGACGGTAGAGGGAATACTTCCCGAGCAGTGGCAAACAATAGTTTCCGGTGAAACAATATCTTCTATCCGTTCCAACATCTCTATGATTGCTTCATCTTTCACACAGACGATTAAAATCCTTACATTCGCAACAGATTTTAAATCCTGTGAGTAGGGAACCCCTTTTACCTGAAGCGGACCGGGAACTATACTTCTATTATAAACTTTAACGATGTCTTTTGCTTTCGATGAATGTAAAGCTATCGTCAAATGTTTTCCTACATTTCCATGTCCTATAATCCCTATTGTATTATTCTCAGTCATTTTGCATTTGATCTTCGTACATATAAGGATACGAAAAATCCACTTAACATCAGAATACTACCGAGCCAAAATAAATTAATCCCTGGAAATACGATCGCCTCAAGAACCAGAAAATCATTTCTGGGAACATCTTCAGCGATTCGGATTGATACCGGCTTATCGCGCCAATGGTTTTCGCCTATAGCGAATTCCATTTTGCCTGTCGCCGGATCTATATGTACAAAATTGGCGGCTAATCCACTTCTTGGTTTATAATCTCTTATATAGTGAGGACTATTTCCACGAATAATAAATACTGGTTCCAGAATGTCAGTGATGTTTTCATTTCTGTCTCGAATAATTAATTCCGCCTGAACAGCTATATCCCCTTCCTCTGACTGATATTCCGGATGACTAATTTCCTTATTCAAACCGTTGAGTGTTATTGTATAAGGACTAAAAGGAATGGTTTCTCCTTTTGTAAGAACCACTTTGTGATATTCAAGATCCTCGTCCTTGGGATATAAAATATTTACAAATGCATCCCCCAGCCTTGCTTTGACTTTAAATTCATTAAATCGGGCCGGGTAGTGGGCTACAAATTTATGTTCTTTAATAGCCAGGGTCGGAATTGCCAGGTGGGAAATGTTGTTTTCGGGATCTTCAAAAAGTAAGGTTGCGCCTATAGCAATGTCTGATGAATCCCTGGTGTAGTCTTCGTGAAGCCGATTAAAAGAAATATCCTTTAAAACAGCTGTGTGTCTTCTTAGGAATACCGTGTCACCAATATTAATATTGTATTCCTCATAGTAAAGACTATCTTCCAGTTTTCGTGCCTCATTCGCATTCATGACATCCCTTGGCAGCGCTTTTATAGCCGTAAATATATCTTTACCCAACCTTCGGTCTGTAGAAGGATTAAAGGAAACGACTTCTGTAAAATCCTGATTATAAACGGCTGACGGAGATAACTCAAATGAATCTACCGGGTTGCCTTTCTGATCTTTTTCAACAAATTTAATTTGATAAAACCTTTCATTTCTCATCAGTGTATCCTGATAAAAAATGGCATCATAGTTACTCATTGCCATTGGTACATCGTCAAAAAGCATGATATTCTTTTCGGCCATCTCCTGGTCTGCTACTAATTCCCGCATAATAAAGGGATTGGTAGAAATGTAGTGTTTTTTGAGACCGGAAGCCATTACACCCCATATCATTATGGCAAAGCCTATATGAGAAAGAACGGAAGACAATTTTTTAGCATTGGGTTTAAACCCTACAAATAAAAATGCTGCATTCGAGAGAAGACCGTATGTAGCTGCATAAATAAGAAGGGCATAACCTATTCCCTGTCCCCCGACCCATTTCAGTCCGAAGTATGCAATAGGAATAGAAATAAGTAAGCTTATTCCCAGTGTTTTACCTATTTTTTTAAGTCTATTCTTGAAATTTTTCTCTTTATACCGGAGGAATTGTGAGGTCCCAGACATTAATCCGATTAGTACGGCGATCCACATTTGATATTTGTTATAATGGGCTATTGGATCCAGTGGGGTAGTCCTGTGATATTGACTAAGGTCTTGATTCAATAGGTTGCCGACAAAATCTATTATTTTATTAAATACCGGGATACTGGTAGTAAATGTTATCAGGATAGTAGACAATATAAGCACAAATGATCCCAGGTACATCCAGAATTCCCTGGACCAAAATGGTTCTTCGTCTTTTTGGGTAGGAATTAGTTTTCGCTTTCTAAAGTACGTAAAGACCGTTAATCCCAGGAAAAATAAGATAAAAGAAATAAGTTGGGTCTCCATACCCAGTGAAGTAAATGCATGGGCAGAACTTTCACTTGTGAGACCGCTTCTTGTCAGGAAAGTAGAATACAGGACCATTAGAAAAGTAAGGGCATACATCAAAAAGCCCAACTTGTATGACCGGTTTACGCTTTTAGACACTACATTTGCATGAATTCCCGCTACAATTAATAACCACGGCACCAATGAAGTATTTTCCACCGGATCCCATGCCCAATATCCACCAAATGATAGTGCTTCATAGGCCCATGCACCACCCATCAAAATTCCTATACCCAGGATACCACCTGCCCACAAGGCCCATTTTAATCCAACCGATACCCATTCTGTAAATTTATTCATCAGTATGGATCCGGTGCTTATGGCAAAAGGTACACTGCAGAGGGCAAATCCCAGAAACAGGGTAGGAGGGTGGATGACCATCCAATAGTTTTGGAGTAAAGGGTTTAATCCGCGTCCATTAATTTGCGATAAATAATTCGGGTCTGAAAATATTGGAGCTACATTTTCTTCCCGTAACAAATTAAAAGGCGAACTACCGATCTTCCCGTCACCTACGACAAACCCCAATACCATACTACTTAAAAAAACCTGTATTAGTGCCATGATCCACATCGTACTCGATTCCCATTTGGAGGAAACTTTTATAAATACAATGCTTACTATAATTTGCCAAAAAGCCCAAAGGAGAAAACTCCCTTCCTGGTCTTCCCAAAAAGCGGAAAACATATACTTGAATGGGAGGCTGTCCGATACGTGGTCATAGACATAATTATATTCGTAATGTCTACCGAGCATAAGACCAAACAGGATAACTATTGCCCCAATGATGCTTATACCGTGAATATAAAATGAATACCTCCCCAGTTTTTTCCAGCTTTCCGAATCTTCTTCGTTTCGGGTAGCTGCAAAGTAGGAAATAGCACTCACGATCGCTGCTACAAAGGCAGTTATAAGCAGGTAATGACCCAACTCCCCCGGCCAGAGAAGTTCACCTATATACTCCACATTTTCTGTCATAGATTAATCAGGATTGATTTTCAGCTCTTAAATACACTTCTTCTTCCTTATACTTGGATGGGCATTTTAATAAAATATCACTGGCCAAAAAGTTTTCACCTTCCATTTTGCCCGTAACTACAATCTGTTCCGACATTTCAAAATCCTGCGGTTTTGCCATATTCAATACGACTTTACGCGTGATCCCGTCTTCGTCAGTCGCATAAAAAGAAAAATAATTAGGGTCTTCTTCAGGATTGTAATAGATCTCTTTGTCTTTTGCCAGTTGACCAACAATTTTTACCTCAGAAGTGGAATTAGTTGCATCCTCAAAAGATGCATAAGATGCAAAATCCTTTGATGCTGTAAAAATTAACGTCAAAGCAACCACTAAAACTCCTATTCCTGCTATATGAATTTTTCTCATGATATTTTATCATTTCCTTCCCGCAAAGGTACAATGAATTAGTTAATTACAGGAAGAACTATCTTATAAAAAGCATTCGTTAATCGTTAATTTGGTCTTAAAAATGAGATCCTCATGCAATCAATAACCTCGAATCAAATTGCGCTGATGCTGCACAACCTGTTCCCCTTTATTAAAGTCCTTAAAATTGTTAACATCCCACCTTTGAAATTGTTATCCAGTGGATTATTTAATTGAGAGGATAGTTTGTTACAAAAAAAAATCGTTAATTCGTTTCATATGATTGATATAACCGAGTTCGAAATTAGAATTGATAAAAGCAAGTTTTCCAAATGGATAACAGATACATTCGCGGACAAAACCAATTGGATGGTAGCTGATGTAAATGGAGAAATGGGTTTTTCTGTAAAGGAAGTGCGGTGGCCTTCTGGAGAGAATGATCGTAATGTAATCGATGACTTTCAAATTTCGGGAACTTTTACATTTGTAAACACTGAATTGGCGGTGGCCGTGGAGGGTAGCATCGGAGTAGTTATAAAATGGGAAAAAACCAGAAAAATAATACCCTTTGAACTCCGAGATCTTGTGCTGGGGGATGATCTTATTGTTATTGTAAACGATACCAGCATAAAATGTTCAAATACATTAAATATTCTAGCTGCAAAGTATAAGGATCAATTACTGAAAAATGCGGAAAATGGAATTAAACGAATGATTAGTCATTTTCTAAAGGAACTGTATTTGGCTGTCGATAAAAGCTTTTGGGGATATGATACCTATGATATTTCCCTGATTTTAGTGGAGAATACTAGAGATTTTATGGTATTATCTGCTGATTTTACAAGGTTAAAAGAGCCGTTACCCATATTACCGGTACCGGCATATATGGCTGGGATGAAAATAAATGTTCCTACACAATACATGATCAATATTGCCTTGGAAAATGGTCCCGGGGTTATAGAGGTACAAAATCAACAGTTTACTTTGTCAACTATAGAAATACTGGATACCAATCTAAGTAAGATAATTCTTGATCAGGTGAATGGTAAAAAGAAAGTAAGCGTTATTGGTCACATAGTTATCTCAGATAAAGGAATCATAAAGATAAAAGTGGCGAATCTAACAATTGAAGGTATTGGGTTTTTTCAAAAGGCTATTTTCTCTTTATTCAAAGGCATTATTACTTCTAAAATTGAAGAAAAAGAAGTAGATATACTATCATTAGTAGATATACAAAGAAGGAATATTGAAGCTAAGTATTCCTTTATGACCTTGCCTTCATTAACAAGCTGGAAATTCTTGTTTTTTTCAATATCTCCCGATTATACTAGTTTTTCAATGGGCATTTAGCGAATAAAGAGTACTTTCCGTTGGGATGCTGGATCTATAAGTAATAATTCCAGACTATCGTTGGAAAATTTTAATATCTCAATTTTACGGACATTTTTTACTGTATCCGTTCCTTTCTCGAGATTTAAAAATTGATCCTTAATATAATATGATCCTTCTTCAGATACCTGTCCATTCGAAAACTTGTATTCGGGATAATTAAGATCCAATTCAATTTTATTACTTAGTTGGTGTTGGACCGAATCCCCCGAAACAGAAATTGTATTGGCCTTCCATTGTCCCGATAATTCTTCACCCATTTCCGAATCACTACACGAAATGGTCAACACAAATATTGACAGGAATATACAAGTAAAAATAATCTTCATATACGCAATTAGTGGAATAATGCCCCCAGGAAATGGTCTTCTATCAGTATAAAACCACAACCTGCAATAAAGCCTATAGCCGCAAGCCAGGTTATTTTCTTCAAGTACCAAATAAAACTAATCCTTTCCATTCCCATCGCAGCAACACCAGCAGCTGAACCAATTATTAGCATACTTCCACCTGTACCGGCAGAAAAGGCTATAAAATGCCAGATATCATGGTCCAGTGGAAGCGTGTACATACTCATAGATGCAGCTACTAATGGTACATTATCAATAATGGCCGAAAATACCCCGAGAAATATTGCTACAAATTCTCTATTGGGAATAATTTTATCCAACCATTCAGCCAGGTTTTGCAATAATTCAACCGACTCAAGGGCTCCCACTGCCATTAAAATCCCCAGGAAAAATAATATACTGGACATCTCTATGCGCGATAAGGCTTTGTGTGCTGAATAAAGATGCCTTTTATCTTCGTTAAAGTCTTCTTCCGGGTGGATGTATTCAGAAACCAACCAAACAACACCCAAAGACAACATCATTCCGAGATAAGGTGGCAAGTGAGTAATGGTTTTAAAAACGGGAACAAATACTATCATAGAAAGTCCCAGTATTAATATTGTCCTGCTCGAAAGTAGCTTTTGTGTATTTTTTGATTCTTCTTCATCCAGATCCGTTTCATTCAATTTTCCTTGAAAAGCCGGAAGGTATGATGCTACAAATGTAGGAACGGCCATACAAATTAATGAAGGAACTATGAGTTTTTCAATAAGCATTAAGGTACTTACTTTATTCCCAATCCACAACATTGTAGTTGTGACATCCCCGATAGGAGACCAGGCTCCGCCGGCATTTGCTGCAATGACGACCATACTGACAAACCATAGACGATCATTTTTATCAACGACCAATTTCCTGAGTAGGGTGACCAATACAATAGTAGCTGTTAAATTATCAATGATGGCAGAAAGAATAAATCCCAGTCCACATACTATCCAAAGTAGTTTCTTTTTGCTTTTGGTGGTTACCAGATCTTTTAATATGTCAAACCCCTGGTGTAGATCAATAATTTCCACTATTGTCATTGCGCCAATAAGAAATATAAGAATCTCTGACGTTTTACCCAGGTGATATAATAGCGTTTCCTTTAATGAATGCGGTTCACTATGGATAAAAGTATCCATATGGCCAAGTGATAATAATGCCCACGTAATTGATGCCATGAGCAAGGCCGGAACAGTTTTGTCAAGTCTTAACGGATGCTCAAATACGATAAGTAAATAACCTATAACAAAACAAGCTATAACAGCAGAAATCATTCCTATTTAATTTTGAAATCTAATTGTAAAAAAATGCTAAAGAAAGAAAAATATTGAATAATACCGTATGAATGACACAAAAAAATTATTAAATAATTGAAAATTCATTTGGTAAACCAAAGGTCCAATATACAGTAAATTTATTTTCTTTTGATATGAAATAGGTACTCTAATTTTCTTCTAATTAATTTTGGTAAGGTAAATACAGATCACTGTCAGAAAGAAAGCTATCTGCCGAGCCCTGATTCGTGTTACCATGCAATAGGTAAGACGTAATAAATTTTCATGGTGAATGAATATTTTACATATCGGTGACAAAGAAGGTGAAGAAGTGTTGACAGAAGCAAATTTTTTTCTTTAAAATTTTTACTTTTGCAATTGAAAAAGTAAAATATGACAAAAATCGGTAATCTAGAACTACCTGATTTCCCATTATTGTTGGCTCCCATGGAAGATGTATCGGATCCACCATTCAGGGCTTTGTGTAAAGAACAGGGGTGTGACTTGATGTATACCGAATTTATTTCCGTAGAAGGCCTGGTAAGAGATGCTCATAAAAGTGTTCAAAAGCTTGATATATACGATAATGAAAGACCTATTGGTATTCAAATTTTTGGAAGCGATGAAGAACATATGAGAAAAGCGACTGAAATTGTTGAAGAAGCCCAACCGGAGATTTTAGATATTAATTTTGGATGCCCTGTCAAGAAAGTGGTCTGTAAAATGGCGGGTGCTGGTATTCTTCAGGATATTCCCAGAATGGTGAAGCTTACGGAAACTATCGTCAGGTCAACCAATTTACCAGTTACCGTAAAAACAAGATTGGGTTGGGATGATTCTACTAAATATATCGAAGAGGTTGCAGAACGACTTCAGGATGTGGGAATTAAAGCTATAAGTATCCATGGAAGGACGCGTAAACAAATGTATAAAGGTGAAGCCGACTGGTCCCTTATTGCTAAAGTGAAAGAAAATCCCAGAATCCATATTCCTGTCATTGGGAATGGTGATATAGATAGTCCCCAAAAGGCGGTAGAATATAAAAATAAATATGGAGTTGACGGTGTGATGATTGGTAGAGCAAGTATTGGAAATCCCTGGATATTCCGCGAGATCAAGCATTATATAAATACCGGGGAATTATTGGATCCACCTACGATTGAGGAACGAGTCAATGCGGCTAAAAGACATCTTCAATTTTCCATTGAATGGAAGGGGGAGCGGCTTGGAATTCTGGAAATGAGAAGGCACTATACCAATTATTTTAAAGGCCTGCCGGGTATAAAGAATTACAGGAATTTATTGGTAAATGAATTGGAGCCTGAAGTTCTTTATGGAATTCTCAATGAGATTAAAGAAAATTATTCAGAAAATACTGTCATTGCATAATTTTGAGAACAGATACATTGATGAGAATCGCACTCCGGGAAGAAGAAGTAGCTCTATTCAGAAATATCGCAAAGTGTACTGTCGAATTAAAGACAAGGGCTTTTGTCATTGGAGGATTTGTCCGGGACCGTTTACTGGGGCGTCCTTCCGTGGATATTGATATCGTGTGTGAAGATAACGGGGTGGAACTTGCTAAACTCTTTGCTCGTAAAATAGGAATGGAAAATCAGTTGTCCACCTATAGTAAATTTGGGGTAGCTATGGTCAATTATGGCCCTTATGAAATTGAATTTGTCGGGGCACGGAAAGAATCGTATTCCCCTGATAGCCGCAAACCTTTTGTAAGCAGGGGGACATTGGAAGACGACCAATGGAGAAGAGATTTTACGATTAATGCATTAGGAATCTCGTTAAATGATTTGCATTCGAATTCTAATGATACATCCGAAGGGCCAATTGAAGTGGATGTTGTAGATCCTTTCGATGGAGTATTAGATGCTGAAAATAAGATCATTAGAACACCTGCTGATCCCGACCAGACGTTTTCGGATGATCCCTTGAGAATGCTCAGAGGTATTCGATTTGCTTCCCAACTCCATTTTACAATTGAGGAGGCTACGTTGGCATCAATACGTAAAAATGTGGGTCGAATTGACATAGTAAGTAATGAGCGAATCAGTGCGGAATTTAATAAAATAATGGCTTCGGAATCCCCTTCTATCGGATTGATATTACTGGAGGAAACAGGTTTAATGACACATATTTTGCCCGAATTGTCAGCGATGAACGAAGTAGAATTTAAGAATGGGAAAGGACATAAGAATAATTTTTACCATACGGCTGAAGTCGTGGACAATGTAGCAAAGAATTCAGAAGATTTGTGGCTACGGTGGGCTGCCTTGTTGCACGATATTGGAAAACCCAAAACGAAAAGGTATGAAGAATCTGTAGGTTGGACCTTTCACGGACATGAAGTGGTAGGCGGAAGAATGGTAAAACCTATTTTTCGAAGAATGAGATTACCACTGGATCATAAAATGAAATTTGTTCGCAAATTAGTTCGTCTTCACCTGAGGCCGATTGCGCTTGTAGATGAGGATACAACGGATTCAGCAGTACGCAGATTACTTTTTGAGGCAGGAGAAGATATAGATGATCTTATGATCCTTTGCGAAGCCGATATTACGTCCAAGAACCAGGGGAAAGTAGCCAGGTACCGTAAAAACTATGAGCGTGTGCGAGAGAAGATGCTTGAAGTGGAGCAAAAAGATCAATTGAGAAATTGGGAACCTCCCATTGATGGAGATATAATTATGAAAACGTTTGACCTGAAACCTGGTAAAACGGTAGGAATAATTAAGACAGCGATACGGGAAGCGATATTAGATGGAAAAATTGGGAACACATTTGAAGATGCCCATACGTTTATGATAGAGAAAGGCCTGGAGCTGGGTTTGCAGCAAAGGGAAGCTTAATAAACTATTTAATTAAATCAATGAAATTAGCAAATTTACTTTTTTTATCCCTTGGATTTTTGGTGTTTACCTCTTGTGAAAAAGAGGAAACAATAGACCGTGTAGCGCATGACGATGAAATTATTATGGATTATCTGAGTACCAACAATATCGATGCTACCAAGCACCAATCCGGATTGTACTACCTTATTGAAGAGGAAGGAAATGGGGAACACCCTCATTCGAATAGTTTGGTGACCGTTGACTATCAGGGGTATCTATTAGACGGAACCGTTTTTGATTCTGGTCGAATCGAGGGACAGAATTTGCAAGGATATATTCAGGGATGGGTTATTGGAATTCCACTTTTTTCAGAGGGTGGCAAAGGGAAGTTGTTTTTGCCCTCATATTTAGCGTACGGGAGCAGGAGCCAGGGACCTATTGCTGCGCATAGTGTATTGGTTTTCGATGTTGAGCTTATCAATTTTAAATAGTTTGGGGTTCCCTTTACTACCAGTAACTAAGTGAATATTGGGGTTGAATTCATGGAAACTGTACATTCTTCAGTTAATACGATGACAAATTACGTTTCGTTATTATTTTTTTATTTGGTAAATACTATTTTCAAGATGGTATTTACCAGGTTATCTGTTTCCGGATCAATTATTAAATAATATTGACTCCGGTTTGACGGTATATTTCAAACTTGAGATTGCGTTCTTTTACGACGGTGGAATGGGAAAGAATTTAGCAAACTAATGACGCCGTGACAGTGAGTTTATATTTTCAGGATCATTACATGCAATATGGAAGCCGGGATGGAGTTCCGTATCGTTCCCTATTATGAAATCCAGGGGAATTAAAGCTTGACATGTGGTCCATTGATCCAGTGCTTCAGCCCCCAGTAACAATACAAATTGGTGTTTATCATCGGATGTTTATTGACAGGATGAGGTGACATAATATATGGGATCCCATGTATAAATTCCCATTTACCTTCCCATGATTATTAAATCCTCTATAGAATAATTGGGTAAATATTTTATGCTTGTCCCTTTAGTACTTAAAATTTTTACCCCTTGAAATAGTTTTATAAATTCTAATCAAACAAACCTTCGTATGAATTGTCCGAATCCTTGCTGTCTGATTTTCGCTCAATTTTAATTCTTTCTTTCCTTTCGCTATTGAGGTCAAAAAAGTCTTCATCTTCATTAGGTTGCCCATCTCCCAATAACATTATTGAACTTTTTTCTTCCCATTCTTCAAGCATCTTTAATCCCTGTTCTTCAAATACCCCGTTTTGCAGATCTACAGAATCCATTACGGAGGATGACATCTCCATAAATTGTTCCATTTCACCTACTTTATTAGCAAGGTCATCTGCAATGTTTTCCAAAGCGGCATCAAACATCTCGCGTTTGCTGCCGGAGCCTGATATAATATCCATGGCATTCTTCATAGCTCCATAACTTGTCCTTATGGCTTTGCGTTCTTGCTCTTTGAGTTTTACCTGGTCTTTTGTGTCTTCGAGTAGAATTTCTGAATTGCTATACATTTTGGATAGAACCCTGTAAAGCACATTCATTTTTTTGAGAAGAGCATTATATTTTTGGTTACTTTCTTTAAGTCTGGCAGCTTTTCGCGATGCTAATAGGAGTTGGTTGTCCTGGCCCATTTCCTTGGCTTTTTGTGCCAGGAGCATGTTATTTTCTATTTCTTTGTCATTATCTGACATTAGGTTTTTGAGCTTTCTCATTTGTCCTCTGAGGGCTCCTATTTGCTTGCTCATTTTCTTGAGATTGTCTTCCAGATCCTGAACATAACTTTTCAGTATGCCTATTGGATCAATTTGCACAAATAACCCCGTGACCCAACGCATTATACTTTTATACATATACCATACAAGATTTCTCATACGGGGATCTAAAACCATATATAATAATACAGCAATTGCTATTATAATCAATGACAAATACAGGACATTGGAGAAAAGAGCAACGATAGCGGCCATATTTGACACAATAAGATAACCGGCCCCCAGTAATATCCCTCCTAGAAAAAGGGCCCCTGTAATACCTTCCGGTTTTTTCCAGAATGATTTTGGTTTAGCAGTTTTAAATGATTGCAATTCAGACATATTTTCGGTATAATTTGAATCCTTTTATAAGGACCTCAGTTAATCAATGTTATTTTCAAAAAGTTCTATATCTTTTTCGATCCTATTGGTAATGGTAGACAATGCTTCCTTGAATCGCTCGCTGGTATCTTCTATTTTCTTTTGGGCCTCCGCGGTATCCTGATCCAATTTACTTAATTTATTTTCATGTTGTTTGAGGTTTTTATGGAGGTTTTCAATTTCTTTTTGGATACTCTTTATTTTTTCTTCCAAAGTAGCTTTTTGTTTCTTTTTGGAATGAATTTTAGATTCAATTTGCTTTTCAAGAGCAGTATTGAATTGATTAAATTCATTTTTTAATATCGAAAGATAATATTCTGCACTTTTTATCAGGCTATCCTTATTCAACCCCACTGTAGAAGCTGTGGCAAAAGCTGATTCAATGGCTATTGACTCTTCTATCTTCAATTTATTTAAACGGATCATTGCCTGTTTAAATTCCAGGTAATCAAATCCCGGTTTGTTATTTTTTTCTATTGCTTTCAGAAGAAATTCTCTGGATTTTTCATCCAATTTTTTTTGATCGTCAAATATTTCTACAAGGTTAATGCTCATATTATTGGTTAATTTAACAATTTGCCCTGACTATTTAGTATTCGCTGTCAAGAAACATTATATGTAATAATAAATATATTCAATTTTATAAACACATAAACTTATGGATTTAATACTATTGTTTTATATACGAGGGCTAAAAATTATATTAAGCGTTCCTTTTTTTGGATTAATGACTACTATTTGAAAGCGGCCGTGTGAAAAGTAATGGGGGAAAGTAAGGCAAATATGTACATTTGAATAGCAATCAAGAAGGAAGTAGGTATAAGTCAGTCGCCTTGAGTTTTGTGATTACTTTTTGCTTTCGTTGAGTCGTTTGACTAGCGATTACGAATGGGTTGTAGATTCAATTTAGAGCAATGGGAACAACGAAGATCCTTGATTTTATTATTGTTGAGGATTTTCTCTACTCCCAGTAGAGGAAGTGCCTACAGGTTAAAATGATTTTAGTTGGCAATATATTGGTTAACGATTGGTCTGGCCGGTAAATTTATACCGTGCTGTGAATATTAAATTATAGCGATCCCAAATCTAATTGTAGGAACCCCCGGTTATTAGGTCTAATTACCAACAATAAAATCTATAATTTAACCTGAATTAATGAAGAATTGATTCTGTAATTTTTTTTGCGAAAAAACCAATGTCCAGGACATCATTTTGTGGAAATCAATTCCAGAATCAACGATTGTACTTGTTTGCCTCTCTGGGTTTCCACGCAGGGTTAATTATACTTCGTTCCTTGTGCCACCACTAAAGCTAAAGGCGGCACTCCGTCGGAGCTTTTATTTTCTCTGTCGATCAAACGTTAAATTAATCATTGGAAATGCCAATACGGTGTCATGCGTTCTAAATGCTTCGATGAAATATTCACAAAATAGTGACTTTTTGTCATGGGGGGTTGAATAAATGACAAGGAAATGGGGGAAATTTAGCGTTGGAATGTCAAAATGTACTTATTCTTTCTACTGGCATTTATATTGCATTAGTAGGATTGTAATTAACATTTGAATAAATCTAAAATATTTAAATAATATGGGAAAAATTATCGGAATAGACTTAGGTACGACCAACTCATGCGTAGCTGTGATGGAGGGTAATGAACCGGTGGTTATTCCAAATGACGAAGGTAGAAGGACGACTCCCTCTGTAGTAGCTTTTCTTGAAAATGGAGAGCGAAAAGTAGGGGATCCTGCAAAACGTCAGGCTATAACCAATCCTCATAAAACCATTTCATCCATAAAACGGTTTATGGGAGCACGCTATAAGGAAATGCAATCCGATGTGCAGGACATGTCGTATGAATTGGTAAAAGGGGATAACGATACTGTGCGGGTAAAAATAGACGATCGTATGTATTCCCCACAGGAGATTTCTGCGATTATCCTTCAGAAAATGAAGAAAGTGGCTGAAGATTATTTAGGACAGGATGTAACTGAAGCTGTAGTTACGGTACCTGCCTATTTTAATGATTCACAGCGTCAGGCGACAAAAGAAGCCGGAGAGATTGCAGGGTTGGATATTAAAAGGATTATTAATGAACCTACTGCAGCTGCCTTGTCCTATGGTCTTGATAAAAGTGACCAGGATCAAACTATTGCAGTATATGACCTGGGAGGTGGAACATTTGATATTTCCATCCTCGAATTAGGCGATGGTGTTTTTGAAGTAAAATCTACGAATGGTGATACACACCTGGGAGGTGATGACTTCGACCGTGTACTAATTGACCATATGGCTGAAACTTTCCTGGAACAAGAAAACATGGATTTACGAAAAGATCCTATGGCTCTTCAACGGTTGAAAGACGCTGCAGAAAAGGCGAAAATTGAATTATCTTCTTCTACAGAAACAGAGATTAATTTGCCATACGTAACGGCAAAAGATGGTGTCCCCAAACACCTGGTTATGAAAATCAGCCGTTCCAAATTTGAACAGTTATCGGATAGCCTGATACAAAGGGCATTGGAACCATGTAAAGCTGCATTGAAAGATGCAGGTTTGTCTACAAGTGATATAGATGAGGTAATTTTGGTTGGTGGGTCTACACGTATTCCAAAAATTCAGGAAACTGTAGAAAATTTCTTTGGTAAGAAGCCCAATAAGAGTGTTAACCCTGATGAGGTAGTAGCTATTGGAGCAGCCATTCAGGGAGGTGTTTTGAGTGGAGATGTTCAGGATGTATTGTTATTGGATGTAACACCTCTTTCTTTAGGAATCGAAACCATGGGGGGGGTATATGATGTAGTAATTGAGTCAAACTCCACAATCCCTATTAAAAAGTCAAAAGTATATTCTACGGCTGCTGATAATCAACCTTCTGTAGAAATCCATATCCTTCAGGGTGAACGACCAATGGCGAATGACAACAGGACTGTAGGGAGGTTTATACTGGATGGTATACCACCTGCACCCAGGGGTACTCCTCAGATCGAGGTGACTTTTGATATGGACGCGAACGGCATACTTAATGTTCATGCCAAGGACAAAGGGACCGGTAAAGAGCAGAAAATTCGAATCGAAGCTTCTACAGGGCTTTCTGAAGAGGAGATCGAAAGAATGAAGAATGAGGCTCAGGCCAATGCGGACGAAGATAAAAAGATCAAGGAAAGAGTTGATAAGTTGAATGCTGCGGATGCTACTATCTTTAGTACCGAAAAACAGTTAAAAGAGTACGGTGACAAAATACCAGCAGATAAAAAGTCTGAAATTGAATCTGCACTTGCTGACTTGAAAGAAGCGCACAAAGCTGAGGATCTGGATAAAATTGATGCGGTAAGTGAGAAATTAACGGCTGCATGGACTGCTGCCAGCCAGGACATTTACCAGGCAACGAATGGAGCGAATGGAGGACCGGAAGCAGGAGGTGAAAATCCTGGACAAGGTGCAGGATCTGATCAGGGAAGCAGTGAAGATGATGTTACCGATGTAGAGTTTGAAGAAGTAGACGAAAATAAGTAACTGACTTTATATTCAGCGTTTGAATTTACCTCACTTCATGCGAAAATCGAAAGTATTCTGTGATAGAGGTAATATTTTGAATTGAGGGGGTTACGTCAATAAAATAAACTTCGTCAGATAATTTTTAAAGGTGTTGGCAATAGTGCCAACACCTTTTTTATTGGTGGATTTCAAATTAATTTTGTCGTCTTATCTAATCTATGAATTAGTTTACCTAACTTTGCATTCCGTAACATTACAATCAATAATTATGACTAAATATATATTTGTTACGGGTGGAGTTACCTCTTCCTTAGGTAAAGGAATTATTTCAGCTTCTCTAGCTAAATTATTGCAAGCCAGAGGATTGAAAGTTACTATTCAAAAGCTGGATCCCTATATAAATGTTGACCCGGGAACAATGAATCCCTATGAGCACGGGGAGTGCTACGTAACCGATGATGGGGCTGAAACAGACCTGGATTTGGGGCATTATGAGCGTTTCCTTAATATATCGACATCCCAGGCCAATAATGTCACTACGGGTAGGATTTACCAGAATGTGATAACCAAAGAACGCGCTGGAGAATATCTAGGAAAAACCGTCCAGGTAATCCCACATATTACAGATGAAATCAAGCGGTATATCCGTGGTTTGGAAAAAGAAGACTATGATATTATTATTTCCGAAATAGGAGGTACGGTAGGGGATATAGAATCTCTTCCATACATTGAAGCTGTTCGACAGTTGCGAAACGAACTTGGAAAACAAAATGGTATCGTCATACATCTTACTCTTATTCCGTACTTAAGTGCAGCGGGTGAACTAAAGACCAAACCGACCCAGCATTCCGTCAAGGAGTTATTAAATTATGGTATCCAACCTGAAGTTCTGGTATGTCGAACTGAGCATCCACTAACTGAGGAAATTCGGCAAAAGTTATCTTTATTTTGTAATGTAGATAAAGGTTCTGTCATAGAATCCAGGGATGCACATACGATTTACGACGTTCCTTTGCTGATGCTGAAAGAAAATTTGGATACTACAGTGTTGGATAAACTGGGACTTGAAAAAAATGATATTCAAGACCTTACAGCATGGAAGAAGTTTTTAGGAAGGTTGAAAAATCCGTTGCATGAGGTTAGGATCGGTTTAATTGGAAAGTATATCGAATTACAGGATGCATACAAATCGATATATGAATCTTTCGTTCACGCCGGGGCGGAGAATGAGGCGTTGGTAAATGTCGAAAGTATCCATTCTGAGGACCTGGAAGAAGAAAATTTCGAAAAGAAGCTTAAAGGGCTTAATGGGATTTTAGTAGCTCCTGGATTTGGTGAACGAGGCATCGAGGGTAAGTTAAAGGCTATTCAATATGCAAGGGAGAATAATATTCCGTTTTTTGGTATTTGCCTGGGAATGCAATGTGCAGTAGTAGAGTTTTCAAAAAACGTTCTTAAGCTTGAAGATGCTAATTCCGGGGAGATTGATGAGAATGCTAAGCACAAAGTTATCCACCTGATGGAAGATCAAAAAAATGTCAAAAACAAAGGTGGAACGATGAGATTGGGTGCATGGCAATGTCATTTATCGCCTGACAGTAAAGTATTTACCGCTTATCAAAATGAAGTGGTATTCGAAAGGCACAGACATAGGTATGAATTCAACAACGAGTACCGAAATCTATTTATAGAAAAAAATTTTAAACCTGTAGGGATTAACAAAGAAAAAGACCTTGTCGAAATTATAGAATTGGAAGATCATCCCTGGTTCGTTGGGGTCCAGTTTCATCCCGAACTAAAAAGTACAGTGGAAACACCCCATCCATTATTTGTTTCTTTTGTCCAAGCTGCTATTGACAATAAAAAAGGCAAAAATAATAAAGACCAATTAAAGGAAGTCAACGATGCGCAAACTGAAGTTGGATGAATTGAACAGGATTTCTGTAGATGAATTTCGCAGTAAAGATAAAAATCCTGTTGTCGTGGTTCTGGATAATATCCGCTCAGGTGTAAATGTTGGGAGTTTTTTCAGAACATGTGATGCTTTTTTAATTGAGAAGTTATGGCTTTGTGGTTATACCCCTTGTCCCCCTCATAAAGAAATATTCAAGACAGCCATTGGAGCGCATGAATCCGTCGAGTGGGAATCGATGCCTCAAGTTGGCGATTGCATAGAACAGTTAAAAAGTGAAGGATATTATTGTGTGGGGATAGAACAAACAGATCAATCGATTGAATTGCAAAGCCGGACGGAAGTAAAATGTCCTACGGCCCTTGTTTTTGGGAATGAGGTTTCTGGAATATCTGATAACATCCTTGATTTACTGGATGAAGTATGGGAAATACCCCAATACGGAACCAAACATTCCCTTAATGTTTCAGTTTCCGCGGGAATTATTATATGGGATGTAATAAAGGAACTTTTACAAGCCAGGAATTGATCAATCGGGCAGAAAACTAAAACCTATATTAAAAGATAATTATTTAAGAAATATTATTTTTAATATAGGTTTATCCTGAAAATTTATATTACAGTTTCTTGCCGTGCTCCGTGCCTTCCAGGGCATCTGTCATTTCTTTTGAAATAGCGCTCTTCATCACTTTTATAAAGGTCTTGTCTCCCAATTGAAGAGTGACAATATTGTCCTCAATTTTATTAATGCGGCCGATTATGCCGGATCCGGTTACGATTACTTCTCCTTTATCCAGTGAACTGGAGAATTCTTTTTGGGCTTTTGCTTTCTTTTGCTGGGGACGCATAAATAAAAAGTAAAAAACTAATGCCATTCCTATTAAGGGAAGCATTGAGATTATTGGATTGGCGTCTGATTGTAATACTAACATATTTTTTCTTTTACATTTAACTTTTTACAAAACCGTGCAAATATAATAAGGTTCTCGTAGGGAATGTATTCCCAATAACATTTATTGATTTATTTTGATACCCTTTTCTACCGGTGCTATCAAAAGTAACTTCTAATTTCCCACTTTCCCCCGGTCTTATAAAATCCTTTGGGTAATCAACGGCAGTGCAGCCACACGAAGTCCGGACGTCATAAATTAACAAAGGTCTTTTACCGATATTTGTAAAATTGAAAATCTTTGTAATCCGATCACCGTGAGATATGGTGTCAAAGCTGACTTCCGTTGCTTGGAATTGGACTTTAGCTACATCTGTAGTATCAATTGCTTTGTTTTCATCCATGGGTATGCTAATCGATGAAGAAATATCATTAGCGGCTTTATTTGTTTCTGATTGATTTGAACTATTTTTACAACTTGTAAAGACCGTTGTAATTAGCAGTATTAATAATATATTGCGGTTTAAAATCATTAGAATTTTATTTGCGAATATGAACAAAGCTCCTATTGTTTTTTTAATTGGCTTTATGGGTTCGGGAAAAACTCATCTGGCCAAACATGTATCCGGAATTTTGACTGGTAAAGTTATCGAAATGGATTCAGAAATTGAAAAAAAGTACGGAGCAAAGATCAAAGATATCTTTAGTGAAAAGGGGGAAAGCTATTTTCGGGAATTGGAAAGAGAAGTATTGTATGAAATTATAGCCACTAATATCCATTCCACTGCGCCGGTTTTAATTTCTACGGGTGGAGGGACCCCGTGTTTTTATGACAATATGGAAGTAATGTCAGGTGCCGGGACCACTTTGTATTTGCGTCCATCAAATATAGTATTACTACGGAGACTTGAAAAGGAGAAAGAGGAAAGGCCATTGATCCGGAATAAAACCCGGGATGAAATATTAGAGTACATAAAACAAAAAGTTAATGAGAGAGAAAAATATTATTTAAAAGCAGATATTGTTTTTAATCCTGTAAATCCGGATATTGGGAATCTGGCCCAGTTGGTAAAGGAAATAATTTATTCTTCTTTTCCATACTTCGGATGAGATATAGTAGGAGGATATTGCTCTTTTCATATACGAATTCATATGTAATTTAACCTGAGTTCGACGAATTTTTAGGATTCAGAGCACTTGAGAATAGGGAGATTCGACTAAAAGGCGGGAATACATAGTGGACTATTTAGAGCCCCTTTTAGGAAGAAGATGACTGTTTTCAAGTGGTGTTCGATAAAGTAAATTCTCAAGCTTGGATCGAGAAGCCGAATCTATTACGTTCCCTTCCTTTGCATTATCCCGATAAAGCTTCAGGAAGCTGCCTTGTATATTCACCTTCCGCTCCCTCTGAACCTATAACTATTCGTCGAGCTCAGGTTAATTTAAAAAGGTAGGTCAAAAGAATGGCGTAAAATAAAAATGATATAGGTAGGTAGAGTGGTTGGGGTTTTCCAGGTAATTTGAGATTTTGTAATGAACGCCACCAGAACCTGTCCCTATTAAATGAGTTTAATCTTTGATCATTGTTTGGAAGCCTTGTTATTGGAGGGAAACGAATGAGGTAAAATAATTTTGGAATTTTTGTCTTTTAGAAGCTTTACCGAATTGACGGGCAGTAGACAAATTTACAACGAATTCTTTTTGTCGTCGTTTTAACCCTAACCCGGGATATGGTATTTTTCAACTTCCGATGTTTGCACAAAGGGTGAATATAACGGAAGTTCAACTAATAGTCTCCTGGGCTAGATCATCACTTCTTCACCAAAGCATCGATAACTAATTTCACTGGCAGATAATATCATAATTATTGTAGAGACTGAATGTATATCTATTCCTGGAAATTGAAAAAGATCAATTGAGGTATTCCATTTTATTCAATAGCGCTTCGAGGGCACTTGCAGGTTGAATCAAAGGGCCACTTTCCCGTTTATTTTTGGTGGGGATTGATGTGAATTTTAGAATTTCAAATATTCCTTCCGGCGTGAGTTCGGGATGGAATGCCTTTAAAATAGCTACTGTGGAGGAGACATAGGGAGCAGCCATGGAAGTTCCATTTAGAGACTTGTAGGAGTTATTTTTAAAGGTGCTAAGAATATTGACGCCAGGGGCTGAAAATCCCCATGGAATATCTTCCACATGATTAGAAAAAGAAGCTAATTGCATATTTTCATCAATAGCGGAAATACAAAATACCCCTTCCACATTGGCCGGTGTAAATCCGCCCGCACTGCTACTGCTATTGCCCGCACTTACTATTACGGCAACATTTTTTTGCCGGGCGTAATCAACAGCCGCTTTATAGGCCAGTTGCTTGGCATTGTCACTAATTCCTCCCAGGGAAAGCGATAAAACATCAGCACCGTCATCTACAGCTTCGATCATTCCTTCAATTATCTTCGCCTGGGTACCAAATCCAAAGGAGTTAAGCACTTTTATTGATTGTAGTTCAATAATGTCATCATAAAAAGCAAATGAAGATATCCCTTTGTGATTATTTGTCCTGGCTCCGATAATGCCCGCACAATGAGTCCCGTGCCCTACGGGGTCAGTGCCATTATCGGAATTATTCGAAGTCACTGCATTTTGAAGATCTTCGTGATTACTTTCAATTCCGGTATCCAAAACAGCAACTTTTATTTTTCGTTTAATTTTGTCTTGATTTCGTATGATTAATTGATGCAGTTTTTTGGCATCCAATGCATTTAATGCCCATTGCTGGGAGGCAAGCGGGTCATTCGTTAGAAGATTTTTGGAAGGACTACTTTTAGCGGTGGATTCTAAGGGCGCTACGGAGACTTCATCATTATACTCTCCGTAGGTGATAAGGTCTCTCGCATAAAGTTCCTTAAGTAATTTGGTTTTATTAGGGGAGTATTCATCAGGAAGGTCAATAATATAAAACTTATCGATTTCCATATCAGGTTCTTCCGGACTGAAAGCTTTTATGATACTTCCATTTTGCGGCTCCAGTAATTTTTGTATTTCATCTATATTATGCAACTCAACTTCTACCAAAAGTTCTCCTTTTTCCATCATTTTTTGAAGGTCTGCGGGCATTAACTTAGGAGGAAGATGAATATTAAAGATTTGTAAACAAAGAAATATACTTCCCGCAATGGATAATATGAGTGCTATTTTATTTCGCTTAAATAATTTAAAGATTACTCCGAAAACACCCAGTAAAATGAGGTTCTTGGAAAAATAGAGATATTTTAAGGGTCCGAATCCATTGAGGAAATTGACGGCAAAATTAGATGCCAGAAAAGCAAAAAATATCAAACCGAATAGCAAGCTCAATTTCCTACTTTGCGAAAATAAAAACCACAGCCCCAAAAAACCAACTGCGGGTATAAACGTTAGTATGTTGAAATTTAATATATCCGGCATATAATTAATGCATAGTCAATATAATAAACAATGAAAGTAAGAATAGATTCGCAGATTGATGAAAAATGAGAAATCTTACACGAAAAAATCGACAAAACGTAAGATTCTAACGATTTATTTTAATTTTACACACTCAAAAATACAGAATTTATGGACGTGAAAAAATGTGTGATCATCGGGTCCGGCCCGGCGGGATATACAGCAGCTATTTATGCAGCTAGAGCAAATATGGATCCGGTTATGTATACAGGAGCAGAACCGGGCGGTCAATTGATGATCACTACCGAGGTAGAGAACTATCCCGGTTACCCCGATGGTGTACAGGGACCCCAAATGATGGAAGACTTTAGAAAACAAGCAGAACGTTTTGAAACAGAAGTTAACTACAATATGGTACAGGGGGTTGATTTTTCTGGTGATGTACATAAATTGACCCTGGATAATGGGGAAGAAGTGTTGGCACATTCGGTTATTATTGCTACGGGGGCTAGTGCCAAATGGCTTGGGTTGCCGAGTGAAAAAAAGTTTATGAACAAGGGTGTATCTGCATGTGCTGTTTGCGATGGTTTTTTCTTTAAAGGAAAAGAAGTGGCAGTTGTAGGTGGAGGAGATACAGCAGCAGAAGAAGCCAGTTATTTATCCAAGCTTTGTCCGACGGTCCACTTGTTAGTGAGGAGGGATGAAATGAGGGCTTCTAAAATTATGCAGGAAAGAGTTTTGAATAGTAAGGCAATTAAAGTACATTGGAACACGGAAGCCCAGGAAATTATAGGAAATGGGGAGGTTACGGGGATGAAAATCGTTAATAACCAAACACAGGAGACTTCCGAAATACCCATTTCAGGTTTTTTTGTAGCTATTGGTCATACACCTAATACGGGCATATTCAAGGATCTTCTCAAAATGGATGAAAGCGGATATATCCTGACGGAAGGCAAAAGTACGTTGACCAATATACCGGGTGTCTTTGCCAGTGGTGATGCCCAGGACCATGTGTACAGGCAAGCGGTGACGGCAGCTGGTACGGGTTGTAAGGCTGCTCTGGATGCTGAAAGATACCTTGTGAGCAAAGGGATATTGTAAATTTAATGATATAAAAATAACTACAAATGGGTCAAACAAAGTTTAGAACGGGTGTATTACACGGTGATGAGGTAACGGAATTATTTGATTATGCCAATACCAATGATTTTGCATTACCTGCAGTAAATGTAATAGGAACTAATTCTATCAATGGAGTTATGGAGACGGCCAGAGACCTGGAAGCTCCTGTAATTATTCAATTGTCAAACGGGGGAGCTTCGTTTTATGCGGGAAAGGGTATAGCTAATTCCGATCAAAAAGGTTCGGTTTACGGTGCCGCTGCTGCTGCTGCTCACGTTCATTTACTGGCTGAACATTACGGTGTCACTGTCGTCCTTCATACGGATCATTGTGCTAAAAAACTATTACCATGGGTAGATGGTATGCTCGATATAGGAGAAAAGTATTTCGCTGAAAAAGGTCAGCCTTTGTTTAGTTCCCATATGTTGGACCTTTCTGAAGAACCTATTGAAGAAAATATTGAGACTTGTGTTACGTATTTGGAACGAATGTCAAAAATTGGCATGACAATAGAGATAGAATTAGGAGTTACCGGTGGAGAAGAGGACGGTGTAGACAATACGGATGTTGATAGTTCCAAGCTTTATACCCAGCCGGAAGAAGTAGCATATGCCTATGAAAAGTTGTCTGCTGTTTCGAACAGGTTTACCGTGGCAGCTGCATTTGGTAATGTCCACGGGGTATATAAACCGGGAAATGTAGAATTAAAACCCGTAATTCTCAAAAATTCACAAGAATATGTGAAAGAGAAATTCGGCTTAGAGCAGGACCAGCCCATTAACTTTGTATTCCACGGTGGAAGTGGATCTTCATTGGAAGAAATTAGGGAAGCGATAGGGTACGGTGCTATTAAAATGAATATCGATACCGATTTGCAATGGGCCTTTTGGGATGGAGTTCGTGGTTATGATGCCAAGAATCATGATTATTTGCAAGCTCAGATAGGGAATCCTGATGGTCCTGATGTTCCGAATAAAAAGTTTTATGATCCACGCAAGTGGTTGCGTTCCGGAGAGGATTCCTTTAGAAAAAGACTTACGCAGGCTTTTGAGGATTTGAATGCAGTAGGTACGAATAAGTAATGAAGAGAAAATATATTGAATCATTCAGGGGAGACTTTTAAATAGTCTCCCTTTTCTTTTTCCTGGCGGACCATATATTTTGCATCTTCTCTGATAGCCTCTTCAATGGAGATATTTTTGCTTTGTGCTTTTTTAGTAACTTTCTTTAACCATTGGGGTGTTTCCCTGATAGCATTTATATAGAAGTTGATTCTTTCTTCATTCTTTTGAAGCTGTAAGTCATCGAAATTTGGGTAATAACAATCAAATAATTGTTCGATAAAACCGAAGGCAAATTTGTAAAGATTAGCGTCGGTAGAGAGTAATAAAATAATGTCATTCTTTTCAACCTCTTCTTTGAGATTAATATCTTTAACATTCAATGGTTCCTTGGATTTTTTGGGATATATGTCTTGATTGTAGAACCAAAATTGGCCGTTGTTAAAGGCATCCCTGGAAATACCGTAATTAAACATTCCCCAATAATAACTATCGGCCACTGTCAAAACTTTCGGTTGATTGGTATGTGGAGTTTCAATCCACTTAAATTGAGGATACCCCATTTTAAGATCCTTAATGTCGAATAAAATGTTCATGCCTTTTTCAATGTCATCGTCGGTATCTCTCATTTTCCGGGAAGTTTCGATTCTTTCAATGGCCATCTCAGGGATTATGAATTCCTCTTGTATCGAATTGATGTATTTAATAATGGAGTCTGCTGCTACAATTTCTCCATATTTACTCCAATGAATGCCCGTTTTTGGGAAAAGCGGATAAGAAGATGTATCCTTCATATTTCGAAACCAACCATTGAAATCCAGAAACTTTATATCTGACTTCTGTAGTTCTTCTCTATATACTTCATAATTGGTTACTCCGTGTGCAATAGTATCGTATGGTTTTGGAAAGAATTCCGGATAGAAACTCCCTTTCCCGGGGGCAAAGAGAACAATTAAGTCTATACCTTTCTTTTGAAGGGTATCGTTCAACATTTGAATTTTACCTACTTTGCCTTTAATTGAATCCCGACCTATAAAATCGCTGCCTAAATGAGCCCTGATGTAGTTTTTGGCATATAAATATTTCTTTTTGCCAATAATGATTCCATTCGCCCTCGCTTCATTATACAATACGTAGTGGACTTGATTGTATATCCTGACAAAAAAACTCCGGAATCCAATATTTTCATCAAAATATTCCTGATAATTGTTTTGATACTCCCCATTAAACCAACTACGTACGGAGAAATCGGGTTTTTCCAGTTTGTCATATGAACCCTTTAATGGGCCAATATTTAAGATCCCGGTATAATATTGGAACAATGGCAGGCAAAGCAATATGAGAAGGAGCAATGATAATTTCTTTTTAGATTTAATATTTTGAATAGCTGCCATCATACGTTAAAATCTAAAGTAAATAAATGGATTAAATCCGGAAGAAGTCAGGGAGCTTATGGAAAAAATGAGCAAAAAAATGGCGAGGATTGATAAAAAGACATGATGTATAAATACATATTTTTTCTTTTTAAAAAAGAAAGCTTCTAATTTTTTCCCTAGTCTGAAAGCTACTAAAAATGAAAAAATCGTAGCAGCCGAAACTGTTATGCCAAATTTGGGATCTATATTGAGATCCCAGGTTTGATTGAAAGAAAATAAGGTTTTCAGGAAAATAGTGATCTCATTTATGGATTCCAGCCTGAAAAATACCCAACCTATCATTATGACGAAAAAAGTAAAAATGATGGAGGGAATCTTTCCTGTTTTTTTTAAAATTCTAATGAGAAAAAGCCGGTCAAGTATCAAGAATATACCATGGTATGCTCCCCAAATCACAAAATTCCAGGCGGCACCATGCCATAAACCCGATAAAAGGAAAACGATCCATAAATTTAAATACAAACGGGATTTGGATGATACCCTGTTGCCTCCTAATGGAATGTATAAATAATCACGCATAAATGCACCCAATGTAATATGCCATCTTCTCCAGAATTCACTTACGCTTTGCGAAATATAGGGAGAGTTGAAATTTTCCGGGAATTTGAAGCCGATCATTCTCCCGATTCCGATAGCCATGTCGGAATAACCGGAGAAGTCAAAGTATATTTGAAAGGTATAGGCGATCAGACCCAGCCAGGCCATTTCCATACTTAATTCAGATAAATTACTGTCAAAAATGAGATCTGCTTGTTTTGCCATTACATTGGCGATCAAAACCTTTTTTGCCAGTCCAATAGCGAATCTATAAAACCCGCTGAGTTTATCATCGATTATTTCTTTTCGATTGGTGATTTGATCTGCGATTGAATTAAAACGGACAATCGGACCGGCGATCATCTGGGGGAAGGACATAATATATAGTAAATAATCGGATACTTTTTGAAGTGGTGTTTGTACTCTTCGATAAACATCTATTGAGTAGGTTAATGTCTGGAAGGTATAGAACGAGATACCAATGGGGAGTACAACGGCAGTCCATTTCAGCTGGGTATACCCCAGGGATTGGAGGACTTCGTTTACATTGGAGACGAAAAAATTGGCGTATTTAAAATAGGCCAATAATCCGAGATTAATAAATAGTGATATAATTAATAACAATTTACGATGGTTAGCATTTTGACTCAAATAGAGCCTTTGGACGATATAGTAATCAAAAATCGTAGAGGTAATAATAACTAATACAAATTTGGGAGCTCCCCAGCTGTAGAAAAAAATACTGAAAGCTAGTATTATATAGTTTTTATATTTTCTATTAACAAGGTGATATGTTAATAAGAAAATAGGCAAAAAGTACAAAATGAACAGGTTGCTGCTGAAAACCATTTTGCAAGTGTAATAAATTTGCTCTTATTTATCAATTAAATTTTTATTTACGCAAAATTATTAGTATAATATACAAGTATACTTTATATTAGTAAGCATGTATTTTGTTTTCTATTAACTATCGTCTTTATGACTAAAATATCTTTTTTATTTCTTAATTGGTTGGTTGTATTTGTAATACTGGCTTTCTTTTCATGCGAAAAGGAAAATGTGATCAAAGACAAACTGGATTCTTCTTTCGGGATTGTGGAAACCCGTGGAATACCTTCTGACTCTGCCGGCATTGATTCTATCTTTAGAGGTACCGTATTTATTTTTAATATTTGTATAGCTGACATGAATGAAGATTGGGGAACCGATGATGAGGTTCAGGGGGATTGTCAATTTATAATAAACAGATTGGAAGGTCAATTTGTACAGGAAGAATATAGGTTCAGGGTTTTTGGTTCCGATGGGGTAGAAATAAAAAGGTTAGATTCATTATCAGATCTTGTCTATCCTGATATATCCGGGGTATACTCATACCTGCGTGACGGAAATGAATTGTTCCTGAAAAATAAAAATATGGTAAACACTCCGGCATGGGAAGGGATTGAGTTTTATTGTATTGAAAGTACGCCGTGAGTTGACGAATGTAATGTGTTTAGTGATGAAAATGTTTTTGGAGACTAATAATTGGAAGATATTAGTTTTCTCCGGAAATTGTTATCCGTTTATCCTTGATAAGTAAAGGTATTTTCCAGTCTCTAAGTGAAAAGGTTAATTTGTAATAGCAGCCGGAATAAGCCAGGTAAACACTGTTAATGCTTTTTTAATTTTATGGAGTAGGAATTTTATATATTACCTTTATAGTTAATCAATACTCATTAAGAACAGTGCAAAGATTCTTCTTTTTTTTTGTTATGTCTCTCGTTGTTTTTTCTATAAAAGCAGCAAATCTTCCCGAAGGGTTTGTTGAAGTTTTAATTGCGGAAAACCTCGATCCCACTGTTATTACTGAGAGTCCGGACGGGCGGGTTTTTATTGCTGAAAAAAATGGTACCATTCGATTGGTAGAAAATGATAGCATACTTAGGGACCCTTTTTTGCAGTTGGATGTTGATTTCCTCAATGAGCGTGGATTGTCCGGGCTTGTTTTTCATCCAGATTTTGAAACCAATCATTTTTTCTACGTCTATTATAGTGTTCCGCGAGAATCTGTTAACCGGGTAAGCCGTTTTGTAGCCAACGGTAATTACGCATTACCGAGTTCGGAAAAGATTCTATTGGAAACAGATGAGATTGGATATATCCACAATGCCGGTTCCTTGTTGTTTGGTCTCGACGGCAAATTATACGTTTCTGTTGGGGATCTCAACAAACCGGAACGAGCTCAAAGACTGAATGGTTTCAATGGAAAATTTCTTCGATTGAATGACGATGGGACTGTTCCTGTCGATAATCCTTTTTTGGAACAAACTTCAGGACAGTATGGCACTATTTGGGCAATGGGACTTCGGAATTCATTCTGTGCTACATTGGATAGAAAAACGGGAAAAATATATGCCGGTGATGTAGGATTGGATGCCTGGGAAGAAATTAATGAAATTCATAGGGCAGGCAACTATGGCTGGGATATAGGAGAAGGACCAATTCCAAGTGCCAGTCAACCACCATCGTATGCAGATCCTATTCACTTTTATGAAAATAAATGGTTAAAAGGTTGTTCAATAACCGGGATATCTTCTTACACACCTGCACTAGAATCCTTCCCGGAAGAATACCATGGAGATCTTTTCTTTAGTGACTATTGTACGGGGCAAATACGGCGTTTTGACCCGGAGAAAAATCAATATAAAGGCGTATTCGCGGATGGAATTGTGTCACCGTTGGCATTATATACATCTACATCCGGGGATCTTTATTACGCTGCCAGAAATGCCGATGGGACTGGAAGTCTTTCGGACAACACTTCCTCAGATAGGGGAAAGGTGTATAAGATAAGTTACAGGGGATCTGCGTTGCCATTTGTGTCACAGGATCCCAAAGATCTGTATTTGATTCCCGGGGACAAATCTTTTCTGGAAGTAAAAGCTTTTGGTAGAGATTTACAATATATGTGGTATAAAGACTCGGAACTATTGCGTATTACAACCCACGATACACTGAATATCGGGCCTGTGAATTTGGAAGATAACGGTTCTATTTATTATTGTTTGGTGAAAAATGAACTCGGAGAAGTACAGACAGAAGAAGCAACCGTATTTGTGACCAACAATACCCGACCTCAATTTACTATTTTAAAACCATCTGATTCCTATGAATACCGTGCAGGTGATACATTTACCTTTATGGGTAAAGGTGAGGATAGTGAAGATGGAAAATTACCGGATTCTTCATTATCCTGGAATATAGAATTCCACCACGATGATCACAGCCATCCTTTTATTGAAATGAAAGGTGTGAGGGAAGGGGAAATAACAATTCCGAATGTAGGTGAAACTTCTTCCAATGTCTGGTACCGAATTACACTGTACGGAAAAGATAGAGAAGGGTTTTCAACGTCTACATTCAAAGATGTTTTTCCGGAATTAACCGATGTTCTTTTGGAGACCGAACCTCCCGGTCTCTCATTAAATTTGGACGGAGGACTACACAAGACACCGTATGAGACAAAAAGTGTCTGGGGAATTAAACATACTGCCAGTGTACCATTATTCCAATTTTCGGATGATAGCGTATATATATTTGATCAATGGGCCTCTGGAAGTACGGAAAATTCTATTGATTTTGAAGCTAAAGACGACCCGGAGTTGATAAAGGCTCATTTTATCGGTACGGATAAAAGCAAGGGAGAGGGATTATTGGGACAATATTTTGTAGATTCTAAAGGAGATTTCCGGGGAGAATTGGTAAATACCAAAGTAGACAGTATCATCAGTTTCCGATGGTTAAGTACAGCACCGGATTCCTTGCCCAAGGATGGGTTTTCGATTCGTTGGAGTGGATTTATAGAAGCTCCTGTATCTGATAATTATACTTTCCACGTTATTTTTGATGATGGGGCAAGGCTGTGGATAGATCAGGAGAAAATTATTGATGATTGGGAGAAAGGAGGGGAGCGAACCCGAAAAGGTTCTAAAGAATTGGAAGCAGGAAAAAAATATCCCATCGTATTAGAATATTTTGAACGTGATTGGAATGCTTCCTGCGAGTTAACCTGGAGCAGTTCTTTTATGGACCGGCAATTAATACTACCGGAATTTTTATATCCTGCTTTGCTGGAGCCGGGCAATGTATCTCAGGGATTTGAAATATATCCGAACCCGGCAAGGAATGAATTAAATTTGAAATTTATCTCTACGGAAGTCCCTACCAATGTTGAAATTTATGACCTCGCAGGGAAGAAGGTTATGGAAATGGACTTGGAAATAGATTTTGCCGGCGAGGAAATTTCACTTCCTGTGAATCAATTATCACCAGGGTGCTATTTTGTGTCTGTGATTTTTCAGGGAGAAAGAAATTTTTTACGATTTATTAAAATGTAAGATTATCCATTTTTCTTGGAGGACTTGGCCGATTTATTGAATTCCAGACAAAGTTGTATCCAAAAATCAAAATCGGTTTTATGGATGTAGCCTGCTGAATTCACATAACAATACCCTTTGTACTTTCGTCCCTTCATTATCATGGGTTCGTATCCGGACTTTTGAGATATCATTTCTTCATTTGCCGGATCAAATCGGCACATAAGGCGATCCCCGGAAGCATTGATACACATTTTTCCATTGACCATAAAAGCCAATCCCCCAAACATTTTTTTTTCTTCCACTTCTATATTGGATAATTTGTTTAGAGAATTTCTAATTCTTTCAGCAAGTTCTTTATTATATGCCATCTTGAAATAATTTATTGCCTTTAAAATAATTTTTTTATATCACTTCATACTATTGATCTTGCATCTACTTTATATTTTTTCTAACGGCTGAAGAACTAAATTCGTTAATCTGTTTTCAATAGAGGGGATTGGCACTATCGGAATTTCTTTGGCATGAGCTCGAACCAATTGTCCCAAAAGGATCAATATGTGGTTAAACCCTGGTTTTGGGTATAACAATCCAGTTCTGATTAAATCCTACTCAATGAATCTTCTGTAGCGTACTATGGTACGCGATACAATGTCTCTATCCTATTTCTACCCATGCTTAGTCCCGCTGGGACATTTTCGCAGAGTGCCGTACATGCGCGTATTGAGAGTAGGTAGAAAGTGGGTATAATGGGTGATTTCCGTGCCATAGGTATGGTATATATGGGAATGCACAGTGGATTTGAGTGGATAATGTTTTTTTAGATGTGTATTATTATCAGGTCTTCGGTAAGCTGGCTCCAACTGAAAAATTTACGAACTTATTTTTGCGTACACTAGGTTATAATAATTTAGGATTTTAGAAAACCGATTTTCAAATATTACTTTTTCCGGCAGATTATCTGCCAACATACCTGTGAGGGTTTGTTACCTTTGTTTTTTGCAGGCTCATTTATTTCTTTTGCACCCTCCAGGCCGTAATGACCAAACTCTTCTTCCACTGACATGGAGTCATAGTAGTACAATTTCACACCGTGAGGGGTCAAATATCTATTCTTACTTATTACAGTACCTGTTCCAAAAGAGGGAGTATTGGTAGAAATTGCTATGAAAACCATCAAACCCCCGGAATGTAAATGTGAAAAACAATCATTGATTAATTTTTTCCTTTCTTCCGTATTGAGTAAATGGATTAAAGCATAGCAAAAAACACCGTCATATTTTGTCTGATCAAAGGGCATATCAGTTACCGAGCCGTGGTGAACTTTCACAGAATCTCCGTAGTGTTTTTTTGCCAGGTTAATAGCAGTATTGGAAATTTCTATTCCAGTAACCTCAATACCATTGTCCTTAAATATTTGTGCATTCCGTCCATATCCGAATCCGGGAAGGAGAATTTCTTTTATCTTATTTTTATAAAATAATTCCATGGTGTTTACAGCGGAATCTGCTGGTTCAAATCCCCACATGGTTTGTTTATCCTGAAAACTTGCCTCCCAAAATTCAGTCATGATGGTATAAGGGGTCATTTTTAGTGTTATATTTTAATCTATGTTACTACTTTAAAGGTTATTTGCAACTATTTCTTTTTGTAAAGACTTAAAAGTTAACAGCCAAATAAATCCATTTAACAAGATCGATAAGAAAATAGGGAAATTATTTTGGGATTGTATACTATTATAAATCAAAAATCCAAATATAGTTCCTGAAAGAAAAAACCCTATAATCGCTATCATGATTGCTTTTTTCGTGAAGGATAAATTTCCTATTGTTAGTATAATTTTGTTATGCATAAATTTTATAGCTTTTTTCTGTGACATTAGAATTAGTAAAATTATTATTTTATTTGTCTCTTAATGATTTTTGATTTCCATTCGTTAATTCTTGTTAACCTACTAAAGATATTGGCTTACCTAATACTTCATTAATATTTATTATCTCTTTTTTCATTTGAAAATGGATAGCCTTTATGATATCTCTTATCCATAAATTCTATTCAATATACAATTACTAGGCTTGGATGTTTCAATGAACTGAAAAATATAAATTCAATTCACATTTGGGTATTAGCTCTACGTTACCTTTTGTTGCTGTTGTCTGTATGCTGTACAATTTCATTTCTTTCCAACTTTCCTTTCAATCTTTTGATTTCTTTTTTTAATGTATGTTTCTCCATTTTTGATGTTGTCAGATTTATAGCTTTTTTGTGATGCTCTATTGCTTTTAAGATGTCTGATGTTGTATATAAATACCCTAATAATTCATAGTATTGATTGCTTTTTATAAGATTTAATTTTTCCACTTCGGGTATGGCCTTTTCATTTCCATATATTTTTGAGAAAGCAAATACTCTATTCAATGCAGTTGTAGGTGAATATTCCATTACAATTAATTGATCGTATAATGACAATATCTTTTTCCATTGGTCCTTGTTATCTGTTGTGTGCCAGTATGCGATTCCTGCTTCCAGATGGTATTTTGATATTTCGTGTCCGTTTGTGGCATTAATCAAGTAATAGTTGCCTTTTTCGATAAGTGATTTATCCCATTTGTTTTTGTCCTGTTCGTCGAAAAGTACAGTTTCACCTTCTTCGTTTATGCGTGCTTCGATTCGTGAACTCTGAAAACACATTAAGGCCAATAAAGCATTTGTTTTAGGGATGTTTGTCCATTTATTATCAGTCAATTCTAAGGTAAGTCTTATAGATTCTGAACAAAGTTCCTTTCTGATGACTCGGTTACTTGATTTCGAAAAATACCCTTCATTAAACAGCAAATACAACGTATGCAGCACGGCGTCTAATCTTGCTTCTATAACTCTTTTGGATAATTTTTCGAATCGAAAAATTTCGTTTCGAAGTTTGGTCCTTGCTCGCAGCAGTCGTTTTTTTATAGTTTCAGGTTTGGCGATAAATGCATTGGCAATTTCTTCTACACTAAAACCGCAAAGGATTTGAAGGGCCAATGCAATTTGACTTTCTGGTTTGTTCGTTGGATTGCAGACGGCAAAAATCATTGCTAATTGACTGTCCGAAATGATTTGTTGGTTGAATTCAAAGGTATGTTCTGGTTTGATGTGATCCCCTTTTATTTCGGGTTTCACTTTGGTATCAAAAACGTATTTATGTTTAAAATAATCCCGGGTTTTGTTTTTGGCAACTGTGTAGAGCCAAGCTGTGGGGTTTTCAGGAATTCCATTAATAGCCCAGTGTTCGGAAGCTTTTAAAAACGTGTCACTGGCTATGTCTTCAGCAATTTCTATGTGCTTTAAACCAAAATGACGACATAAAACAGCCGTCATTTTCGCATATTCCTGTCGGAACAAGTGTGGTAAAATATCGTTATATAATTTTATTTTATTCAAATATCAATCACGTTTTAAAACTTCACGAACTTCTATGCTTCCACCGACCTGGCCAAAAATCGGATTAGCTTTTGCCATTTCTACGGCTTCATCAATATTTTTGGCTTTAACAATTACATAACCGCTGATGAATTCCTTTATTTCGGTGAAAGGTCCGTCCGTTACCACATTGTTTGGTTTCACGGTTTTGGAACTTCCCGGACCGGGTAACAGTGTATTCCCTTTATCCGCAATTTTATTTTGTGCCGCAATACCTGCCAACCAATTCATCCGCTCCTGCATTTGTTCTGGCGAAGGTTTGAAATCCGAAACATCTTTCAGTCTGAAAATTAGTGTAAATTCTTTCATTTTATTATTTTTTTAATTCAACCTTATGACGATTGGATTTTTAAAATGGGGACAAGGTTGTATTTTTTTCAATTTGTATTTTATGCAGGTTTGGAATTGAGAGAAGTATAATTGTGAAGTACTTAAAAATCAATTTTGTCACTAAGCATATAAATTTGTTTGTTGTTCGCAGTAATCCCATACTTATTGTTCATTGTTTTCTGTGTAGTTTTTATCTGCAACTTTGGCTTGTTTTCTATATACAAAATATTTTCCACTGAAGTTCTTTATTTCGTTCGAAGAAGCTAAATAAATAATGGTGTCAGCACCTTTTTTCAATTGATTTTTATAGTGGTCTTTTCAATTTCCCAACGGTATTAAGAACACGGCCCAAATCACTATTCACTGCAAAATTAGTTACACTAGCGTATAGGCAGTTTTATTTTTTAATCCTTGTTTGGATCTTAGATTTTGTCTTAATCAAATTGGAATGAATTGTATGCCAATGAACTTTCATGAGTCCGCGAAATTAGATGTTGACTGAAGGCTAAAGGCCTCGTTATTTTTTCTCTTCCACTGTCTCGACACTGATCGTCTGATCAATTTGGTTCTCAAAAGCAACAACAAAGGCATTGCGCAGGACATTGACAATGGTTTCGAGGATCCCCACGTCTGAACCCCGGATATCTCCCTCGAAAGGAACCTTAGTGGCAAATTGATCTCTTTTCTGGTTTTCAAAAAGTTCGAAAACAGTTCCTATGATTATTTCCCATGCTTTGTGTAATAAAGAGGCATTTTCATCTTTTCCAACGACCGCAATATTGATAAGCAATGGTTTTACATACCCCACATACGCACTGTCTTTCATAGACACTTCTGAGAATACATTCATCTTTCCCCTCTCAAAAGTAAATCCACCGTAAGCCTTTGTGAAATTATCCAAATATGTCAAATCCATTTCCTTCAATTCCAAGTTCAGGTCAAAATCAGGAGTTTGTTTTAAAAGATTCATGTCCATAACCACAGATATGTTGCCATTACCACTTGTATGTGAAGAAAAGTCAATGTGTGTAGGTAGCTTATCTTTTTTGTCCCGGATCGTACTAAGATTTGTAGCAATTGCATTGATTTGGGAAGTTTTGATATCGACATTGGGTGTTGTGCTATAATCCCTGTAATTGATTGTTCCGTCTAGAATTTGGAAGCGGTTGATTTGAATAGGTACAAGTCCATCAATTGTTTCCAGCCAGTTGTTACCGCCGCCATCCTGAACTTCGTCAGATCCAGATGCTGAAGTCGTAAAGTTTAAATTCGGATGTTCCAAAATGACTTCTCCTTTTAATGCTCCGTGAAATAGTGCTCTCCATTCCACTGAAATATCAATTCCAGGAATACTGACAAAGGGCTCAGGGTATTCACCACCTGTTTTCTTAATTTTTAGAGAGTCAATGCGATAGGCTCCGCGCCACAAGGCGATGTCAATGTCCTTGACTTCTCCATCATACCCTTCAATATCACCCAATACCTTGTTGACGTAATGAGTGGCAACAGGTTCTAGAGCAAAATTAATTGCAATCAAGACAAGCAAGACAATTCCAATACGGACTTTGTATCGTTTCATATGGATAGAAGGTTGATTCTATCGCTTTTAGTATAAAATATTTAGAAAAGTTCTCGACATATAGATTCTACTTCTTCTAAAGAATGTAGAAAAATTCATTGTCATTGTCGGCTGTTTCAAGGTTCAATTTTCCTTTTACCAGTGTTTCTGGCCATTAGATTAAATAGCGGTTTAAAATGCGTTTTTCTTTGAATAATGTAGTTTTTTTAAATATACTATAAAAGTGGATTTGATACAAAAAATGGGATAGCAAAGTTAAATACCATTTGCTATTTTAATTAATAGTATTTGTTCCACTTCATTAGGTGTTTGGTGCCCGAAGGTTGGGTGCAATCTGTAATTATGATACCAATCTGAATAAAGTTATAGCGCGTGATGACGTAACCTCCCGCAGGGGGTTAATTATTATACGAATTGGGTACGTTCCACAAATAGAAAATTGATATTATTTTCAAAATAGGTTTTCAATAGATTATCAAACAATTCGTAGATGCGGGTTTGGTGTGTTGTCGAGTACAAGACAATCTGTCTAAGTAAATGCTTCTGTGGTGTTTGATATCCGGTGCAAACAAACGAATGGATTTCGATTATTGTGAGTAGCCATTATATTTCTTCGAAATGTAGGAGAGGTCTTGTATTAACTACCATTATTGTGGGTGGTTTTATTTTTAAGTATTTTTACTATTCTATTATATATTATTTCAGATAAATTCCAGTTGTATCCGTCAAAAACGACTGTATTGGTAAATTGGATAACTACTGCATTAATGTCTTTATGATATTTGGCAATCGTTTGATAACCGGGAATCAATCCAGTATGTTCATATTTATATATTGAGGTATAGATATCCTGTTCTTTTTTATCCTTAAAAACAGTGCCATCATTCAGGGCTCTTATAAATTTACCCAAATCTTCTGCTGTGGCCAACATTACACCATTGTCATCCGTCTTTAAATCGTTTTCATAACCAATGTAATAGCCACTCATTACATCGTTTAAATCGACATCATGTATAGAGCCAAATGTGCTTTTGAGATTTAATGGGTCTAAGATTTGTTCCTTAATGAATTGAAATTTACTTTGCCCGGTCACTCTTTCTATGAGTTTGGCAAGTAATAAATAATTTGTATTACTATACTCATAGTCTGTACCGGGTTTAAAATTGGCTTTTTGGTCAAGCACCAGTTCTAATCTCTCTTTGTCATTATCCTTCGGGTGAACCCAATAATTATGCGTTCTGATATAATCAGGAATTCCACTGCGATGACGAACCAACATTCTTATCGTAATTTTATCAGCATATTCTATTCGATCGATAAGTTCCGGGAAGTAGTCCGCAAGTGTGTCATCCAAAGACAAGCTTTTATCAAATGCCAGTTTGCTTATCGCAACAGCAGTATATAATTTTCCGACGCTGGCTATTTTGAATAATGAGTGGGGATCAGCTGGTATTTTGTTTTCCCTGTTTTTCCATCCAGCTCCGTAAAATGCCGGTGGTTCGCCTGACCGGTCCACATAAACAATCATTCCATCAAATCCAAGATTAATGGCTTCATCTAACTGTCCTTGAATCGTGTCTGGCAATGGTGAAATCCAGGCTTTAACTAAAATCCATGGCACAAAGAACATTGAGGCTATGGTTCCAATCAGTAATGAAATCCTGATTATTCTTTTTGTTGGTTTATTCATTAGTTATATAATTATTACGAAAAATGTCATATTTGAAATGGTCTGTTTAGAATCTATACCCAACATTGAATTGAAAAGCAAGATTAAATCCTAACTCATCAAACAAATTGATTTTGGATAAGTTAAGATATGAGTTCTCCGTGTTTTTATTGTATGTGAATGTTCCAATACGGATGTTCGTTCCTAAGTAAACACCTTTACAAGCATTGATTTCAAAACCATACCCTCCGCTTAGGAAGAGATAGTTGTAAGTGGTTGGAAAATAGGTGTCTCTCGCATTGTTGATGTAAGAAAAGTGGGTGATCAGGTACATATTAAATGTATTTATTGTTCCATTCGGAAAGTACTTGTAATTTAATTCACCACTTAGTATTCTTTGGTCTTTTTGAAAAAATGGATGTAGTCCGAATCCAATTTCGAATTGATTGTTCCCTTTATAATAGGTTACACCCGGGACCAATCGAATAGGATAAAGCTCTCCGTTCAGGCTCGAATTTATTATGAATCCGAATTTTTCGGTTGGGGCGCTGTTTTGAGATTGAGCAAATAAAGGAATCATGCTGGTCATTAAGAAAAAAAGATAGTATTTCATACTTTACTTTAATGGTGATTTTAGTTTCCTTTTTCTAGTATCTTCACAATCCTGTTGTAAACCCTTTTCAGTTTTAGCCAGAAAAACTCATTGCTACTCGTATTCACAAATTGGACAACCACTGCATCCGTGTCACTGTGATACCTTGCAATACTCGTATAACCGTCCAGCCAGCCCGTATGCTCATATACGTAAACAGAGGAATAAATGGCCTGTTCTTCCTCATTGAATAATGTACCATCTATAAGAGCCCGTAAAAATAGCCCCACGTCTTCAGCAGAGGCTACCATAGATCCTCCCGGCCTGGTGTGATCATTTGGTTTCAGATCTGCATCATGACCTACATAATACCCGCTCATCACTTCACTGGAATCTGCCTCTCTATACAGGCTATAGGTGTTGTTTAATCCCAGCGGGATCAGGATCTCATTCCGGATATATTCATGGTGGCTATAGCCGAGAGTCCTGTCCAGTATTTCCCCAATTAAAAGGTAATTGGTATTGGAATATCTAATCTTTTTATCCGGCTTGAAATCAGCAGGTTTATCAAAAATGAGGGAGGCAGTTTCCATATAGCTCTCTTGTGGGTCTCTATTTGGGAAGTCGGGTTGATAAATATATTCCGGAATACCGCTGCGATGCTGTAACATCATTTTCAGCGTAATTTTATCTGCATTTTCAATTCTGCCTGCAGTTTCAGGAATAAACCGGACTAATGTATTATCCGGGGACAATTGATGATTGGCAATTAGTTTAGTGGTTGCAGCTGCTATGTAAAGCTTGCTGATACTTCCAATTTTAAACAATGCATGAGGGTCAGCCGGGATCAGATCTTCCCTGTTTTTCCATCCGGCACTGTATAAAGTCGAATTTCCGTCCTGATTGACGTAAATAATAATGCCGTCAAATCCGCGCTCAATGGATTTATTTACTTCGGTTTCAATAGTATCAGGTAATAGTTGCAGATCCAGTTCACAGCCGGACAATAATAGCAAGTAAGCTATTAGAATTTTTTGCGTCATTATATATCTTTTGTTATGTGGAATTTTATCATTTGAAATGAATAGCAACTAATTGGTAGTGTAAATAAATGGGCATGATCGGATGCAGTTTTACGAATTCGTTTTAATTTGCCATTTCAATGACTACATTCCCTTTTTTTCGTCCCATATCAACATACTCGTGAGCTGCCACAATTTCAGAAAGAGGGAAACATTTGTCTATATACGGTTTTACTTTTCCTTTTTCAACAAGTGTAAATAGCTTATTCAGATGTTCCTGTTTTGGGCTTGTAATTGACTTTACAGAGACAAATCGGCCTCCCTGTTTCAATACTTTCTTTGCTTTTGATTTTGACGTTTTTCCCACTGCGTCAAAAACGATATCAAATTTCTTTTCAAGCAAAGAATAGTCTTCCTTCCTGTAATCAATGGCATTATCAGCCCCAAGTGATTTTATCATGTCGAAATTGGACTCACTGCAAACCGCCGTAACTGATGCACCCTTTGCTTTCGCAATCTGGAGGGCAAAGCTTCCAACGCTTCCTGATGCACCATAAATCAATACTTGTTGTCTTTTGCTTAGTTGCGTTTTTTCTAGAAGCCATAAAGCGGTCATTCCTCCAACGGGCAGAGCAGCAGCTTCATTGAAGCTGATATTTTTTGGTTTTAATCCAAGCACTCCTTTTTTCCTTTTTTCCGGAATGCAAATATATTGGGCGTATGAACCCGTATTGAGCATTGTTGGGGTGCCAACAACTTCATCACCAACGTTGTACTTTGTAACATCTTTACCGACAGCTTCAATAACTCCCGAAAATTCATGCCCTAGTATTTCCTTTTTCGGCTTAAATAGTCCGTAAAATAGTCTGACAATTAACCATGCAACCGGAGGAAAATCGGAACTACGTAATCTCGCATCACCCGAAGTGACGGTAGTTGCGCAAATTTTGACAAGTACTTCGTTGTGCTTTGGTTTTGGTTTTTCGATATCAACCAAATTCAATACTCCCGGAGGACCGTATTTTGTGTAAGTAACTGCTTTCATTGTTTAGTTTTAAATTATTTTTGCTTAATATTTAGCCTGGTACTTAAAGCCCGTTCACAAACTTTCGGAAGGTATGGACGAATAATTCCTGTTCTTCGATATATCCCTCGTGTGCACTGTTTTCAAGAATTACCAATTCCTTTTCCTGAAAATCAGAACCACCAATACTGTTAAAAGCATCATATCCCATTTCAATGGTATTTACACCATCATGCCTTCCCCATATCACGATGGTCGGGGTTTTAATCCTGGCCATATCAGCGCTCAGGTTCAGCTCCAGTATGTTAAACCGTGGCCTCAGGTATTGGCCATTAAAAAAGATGGCAAGAGACAGATAGGAATTCATTGTGCCTAATGCACCTACTTGTGGCCCTTGCACCTCCCGGTTTGGATCTTTACGGTAAGCATTGGTGTTAGTCAGGTACCCATCATACCTGAAATAATTTTCTTTTTGGGTCATGTCAGGTACTGTTGCACACCAATCTCTAGCTTCTGTCCAGTAAGCAATATTGATGCCCTGATCGATCTGCTGCTGGGCATATTCTTTTACAAACACCACAGATTTTGGAAGGCCTTCCACTAGATTATGACCGCTGTCCATACAGATAAAACCGTCAATTTTTTGCTGATAGTTTTTGGTACTCAGATATGCACTTCCCAGGGCACCGCCCCAGCTGATGCCATAGAATACAATACGAGGATTATGGTACTTGAGTTGAATCGTTTCCACCACCAGGTCCAGGTCATCTACAAATTGTTCAACAGTAAACGTACCCTGATCAGGATTCCCCATTGAGAGGCCGGATCCTCTCTGATCCCAGTAAGCAAAGGCATAGTCTTTTTCAAGTTCTTTGGATACCGGCATAAATGAAGGCAGGGAAGCATTCCCCCCGGGGCCTCCGTGCAGAAATAATATGAAAATACCTGATTGGATATTGCCCTTTACATAAACGGGCATTTCCGCACCTGCGTTTCTAACGAAAAAGTGGTCTCCATTGTAAAACCTTTCCTTTTCACAAGCGGAAAAGAGTATGGATACTGCAATGGAAATGAGTATTGTTAAATTTTTCATTGTTGATTGAATTTATACGCGAAACCGATTTTGGCCGCTATATGCGGTAAGAAAATGTGATTAAATGATGATTGTAGATAGATTTCCGGACCAAGGTAGATCCTCCATGGCAGGCTGTTTCTTTTTCTTCCATCCCATCCTATCAGAAAAGAAGCATTGGGCATAAAATGAGAATGGCCCCAATTGATTGCTTTCTTTATATTTTGCTCTTCAGTTCTTTGATATATGGCACCGGCAGCCCATGAATGCATATACCCAATACCTATATTTATGTCAGTGAAAACCGGTCCAATTACTAACCGGGAACCAATTGTTGTCTTGAGAAAAACCGATGTGTGGTTCCAGCGATGCCAGTACCCGCCAAGGTCAATATCCCAATGCACTGTAGCCCAATTGTTTGTTTTAACCGTGTAATCCAAGCCAATGCTCAGGCCCGGATGCAGAACTAACTCTCCGAAGTACTCAAGTTTGATGGCAAGTTTTTCTTTTAACTTGGTTTTTGCCTCGTCGCTCTCTTGAGCACGGACTGAAAATGACCACAGTAACAAAAGTAAGGGTGCTATTTGTATAATCCTCATGCCTGTTTGATTTTGTACTACAAAGAACAGAATTCTAACCGTAGCAAAGGTTCGTGATTACACGGAAAGTGTTCGGATTTATAATTCCGAACAACTCTCTCGAATAAATAGATGGTGATATTAGGTTTTTAGAAACTCACTTGGGGTGAGGCCGGTTTCCTGTTTGAAATAGGTATTGAAAACCGTTTTGGAGTTAAATCCACATTCGTAGGCCAATGCGGCAATGGTAATGTAGGATCGCCCGGGTTTTTTCGCTACTGTTTTGAACTCTTCAATACGATAATGATTAACGAAATTATTGAAGTTTTTTCCCAGTCCTTCATTTAGCACGAGGGATAGATGATTAGGTGAAATTCGAAGCTGTTTGGCCAGCTTACGTAAACTCAACCTTATATCCAGGAATGGTTTCTCGGAGACCATGTAATCAAGCAGTTGATTTTTGTACGTTTTTATTTGATTTTCGTCAAGGAGTGTCTTCTTTGTTACACTATAGTTTTCGGTTGGATTTCCGGTCCGGCTTATTCCATCTGATTTGAAAATGGTATCCAGGATACGGTAACGGGGATCACCGGTAAGCAACTTAAATGCCGGAATTTCACGATAGAAATTCAGATAGTATTTTCCCGCAGCTATGTCCTTTTCAATTTCGTTAAATGCCACCTCAAAGTTCCCCAGATAAATGTTGATTATCACTGATGGATTTTCCTCAGATGCCAAATGCAAATTCTGGGGCTGTTTACTACAAATTGTAAGGTATTCCCTGGCCTTTTCCAGGTTCCCACAAGAGGCGTATACAATTCCAGTCCCAGCATAATAGATGGTTGTATTTTCAGTAGATACCGGAACAGTTTTGAAATGCGCAATCGCTTCATTATATCTCTTCAGTCGATTAAGAATAGTGCCTTTTAAACAATACGAATTAGTATGATAGGGAATTACCTTCAATAGTTTATTTACCTCTACCAAAGCCTCTTCATATCGCCCCATTCTCTGCAGCGCCGAAGCATGGTAATATATGTGGGAATAGGTGAGAGGATCAAGTTCTATGGCCTTCTTAACACGATACAAGGATCTTTCATTATTTCCTGAGACGACATCCATTACCGAACCACCCAGAAGGGCGTTGACGTAATTAGGTCGATATTTCAAAGCGAGCTCAAGGTATGATTCCGCCGTGTCCAGGTCTTTTTCGAAAAAATAATGGACCATCCCAATCGAATAATTTGCTTCAGGATCAGTCGGATCCAATTGAAGAGCCCGTAAGGCCGCTTTTTTTGACATTGTAAATGCTTCGCTTCCAGGTATTGCGTTCACCAGGCCCAGGTACCCGTAGTAAATAGCTTTGGATGCATGATAAAAAGGGCATTCCGTGTCGATAGCTATGGCCTTTTCAATTTCATTAACTGCCTTTAAGATGTCAGCCTTCTGAAATTTTGCAAAGCTGGATTTGCTTTTTAAATACCATTCGTATGCACCTATCTCCGTGTGTCTTGCCTTTGTGTGTTCTTCTATTTCAAAGTGACCGATCTGTTCCCTTAGTTTTTCCGCAATTAACAGGCTAATTTCGTCCTGAACCTTAAAAATATTATCCAATTTTCTATCCCAGGTTTCGGACCAGAAATGAAAGTCTTCTGCTGCATCAATCAATTGCGCTGTTATTCTGATACTGTTACCTGAAAGCCGTACGCTTCCTTCAAGCAAAGTGGAAACACCAAGTTTCTGGCCTATTTCACGCACAGGAATGTTTTTTCCTTTGAAATGAAATGCAGAAGTTCTGGAAGTAACTCTCAGTCCATCTATCTTGGCCAACGCATTGATTATTTCCTCAGTAATCCCATCACTAAAGTATTCATTTTCCTTATTTGCACTCATATTCACAAACGGGAGAATAGCGATGGTGGTTTTGCCAGATATTTGGGGGGTGATATTCAATATACTCGTGTTAGTAGGGCTTTAAATTTCTAATTAGCTATATCGGTTTTGTATATGGAAAGCAGTTTATTATCACGTACCGACTTACCCTGTTAGTAAAGATCTTTGTTTTTATGTTCATACGTTGTTCCAGTACTTTTATGTTATTTTTTTAATACACATTGTGTTTGCTGTGAATGACAAACATTCTTTGTAAAGATAGCTAATTACGAAGAAAGTATGAATGGGAAAGAGCATTCATTAGCAGGGGAATTGCAAGTTTGCTATTTACCAGGTTTTAGCCTGGTAATATTAGTGAATACCAAGGGTGCAAGCCGTTAGACCTGATCTGAAGTAAAGAGAACCATACCTGTGTTTGCTTTTTCGTCAGGAGTAATTCCCTCTACCGAACCCAACCAGTCAATCCAAAACGTCTCTGATATAGTAGTCAAAGTCCGATATTTTTTTGGAATGCCAATTACTATTTCAATTTCGTTTTCTAAGCCAATTTTTAATTCAGTCACATTCTCTGTTTTAAATCCAATTGGCTGTGCTGTAGGCAAAATTGTAATGTTTTGAGTAATCTCTTTTTTCTGTCCGTTAATATTTACGTTTCCTTTTATTTCAAATCCACCAACTTTATTCGGTTTTGTAGCATAAATAAATCGATTGTCAGTTTTATCAAGTCCATGGTAAATAGGGGAAGGCTACAATTAGCATTCGGTTTTCAGTCAGTTCATTTTGCGCTACATCCTGTATTCCGCAAAGAATTAGCTCTTTTCAAGATAAAATCATTCATAACCGACCCTATTCGTATTGTTTCAGTTTCTGTTTTTTGTTACAGCTGTTAAAAACCAGAGGCAAAATTATCAAGGGAAGCAATTTTTTCATATTGTGGGCAATGGTTCTGGATTTGACAAGTGTGGGATTTTGAAATCCCGCCTGCCGTAAATTTAATAAGTTGTAATACCTTCATTTTTAGGCAGTCAGTCCGCATTTGTTATTGCCGATGTTGTGGACTGTTGTTTCTTAGCGAATTTTTTTTGATTCTTCGTTAGGTTGTAAATGGATAAGTGTTTTAGTGTCATTCCATAATTTTTCTGCTCGTTGCTTGTCATACGACAATTTCGAAGAGCGTCTCTCAATCAATTTCCCGTCATTTGATTGAAAATATTTTCCCGAACCATTTGCATAGGCAAGATCAACAGCAACCTTTGCGAGAGACTTTCCTGAAAAAATCACATCTCCCATTGTTACCCCATTACGTTTCATGATCCAATGCATCAATGAGCTTCCGGCCAACCATTGTACCGGTTTGGGCATACTTCGTAAAAAACCGGTTCCCGAAGTTGCACCAGGGTCGTAAGCAATTGAAGATAAAGAAGTACCCGCGTTTTTTAATCTTCGGTCCAATTCGTATGCATATTGAATCATATCCAATTTTGAAGTAGCATACATTTTACCCAAAGAAATCGGTTTCGTATTGTTTTTACCCATATTTGCCAATTCTATTGCTGTTTCCTTATCGGCAATCCCCATCATTTTACCATCTGCCGTATCGGGATCGTGTGTACCGCTTGTGGTAAATACAATACGTCCATTTTCTGCTACTCTGTCCATAAGTAATTCAACTAATAAAACGTGTCCTAAATAGTTGGTGGCATAGGTGGTTTCATAACCATCTTCCGTATAAGAAACTTTTCCGTTGAGCCGAACACCTGCATTGCAAATAATGGCTTGTAGAGAATCAATCTCGTCATTATTAAGCAATTTGAGGCATTCATCAACTCCAGCCCTTACAGACGCTAATGACGAAGTATCCATGTTAAGTACATTAACTTTTATTCCGTAAGATTTTCGCAGTTCCGTAGCAAAGGTTTCCATTTTCTCAGGACTTCTTCCTGCTAAAATCAAATTGAAATGATATTTTGAAGCAAGAAGTTTTGAGCATTCAGCCCCTATTCCACTGTGTCCACCTGTGATTAAAATTGTAGGCATGTTTTTTCTTTTTTGATTAATACTACAAAGGTTATACGCTTAAAAGAAAAAACATTTGCCATTTGGCAAAAAGCGATTTTAGACTATATTTTTTCTGATCCGGCTTAAAGAGGATTGTGTAATGCCTAAGTACGAAGCTATGTAAGAAAGAGGAATCCGGTTGGCCATGTTTGGAAAGTTTTCTAAAAATTCAAGGTAACGGGTGGTAGCATCCTGCGAAATCATGGCACCTATTTTATCCAATTTTTCCATGTGATGCTTGTTCATGATTTTGTTGATCATTTTGTCCCAATCTAAAATGGTATCGGAAAGTTCTTTCCAATTTTTCCTGGTAAAAGTGATGAACTTGCAGTCGGTAACGGCTTGCAGATAAAATGTTGCTTCAAAATTGTCCCAATCTTTTATCAGGTGGTTTTCATCAAAAAAATATTTGGTGATTTCTTCACCTTTATTGTCATAGTATGCCACACGAATAATGCCGTTCACCAAAAAACCTATATGCTTTGGCATTTTTCCCGCTTCCCAAAAATATTCATCTTTTGGGAGTTCTAATTCAGCAGCTTTGCTTGAAATAAGGTGAATTTGCTGTTGGTTCAAATTTCCAAACTGTAAAAGATATTTGATAAATTCTTTCATTTAGCAAAGTTAAGAACAACTGTCAGTCGGGGATTTGTCATTTGGCAAAAAAATGTTTTGGATTCGTTTTTAAAGTTGTTTATAACGGCCTCGTATAAACGTTAGTTACAGGATTAAAGGATAATGTTTTTCGGTTAAGAACCTGCGGTTATACATAGTTGACAACTGGTTTTTTTCCATTTTCGATTAAATTCCGATTATATATGATGTAATTGATTTTATTTTCACGCCTTTTGCTCCTTTAAATTTGTAAAAGTCAGAAAACGCATATTTTTTTCCGTTTTGCATTTTTATTATTCCGCTTGCTGCTCCTTCTTTTCCGTGCGATAAGATTTGGTCAATTATTAATTCAGCAGCTTTTTCAGATTTCATTTTTTCCAATTCTTTCGTAAATTTTTCTTTACCCTCAATTTTTTTGCCGCCAATTATATTCCACTCAATTTCATCCACTACACTTTTGGTAATAAATTCCAAGTTTCCTTTCGCAAACGCAATATTGAAGTCTTTTAAAAATTCCATTTTTGGTGAATTCCCGCAATTTGGACTTGAAACAATTTTTGTCATTTATATAATTTTTAATTTAAGCACGGTTTTTCAGCTTGTTGCTAACGGGGCTGGTTATGGCTGTTGCGGGATTTCAGAGTAGCTTTCTTGTTCACTTACCTTAGAGTTTACTTGGTACAATATCTTCATTTTTGAACTGTCAACTCGCATTTGCTACAGCTCTTGTTAACAGTTCGTTGTTTTTCTTTGTCATTCGCTTTTCGGTTGATAATACAGAATTATAGCACCACTTTTAAAGGTTTTAGTCTTAGCGAGTTTAAAAATAATCCTGTCACTTATATCTTCAAACAATGGCAAACCGCTTCCTTCCGCCATTGGATATATGCAAAGTTGAAATTCATCAATCAAGTTAAGTTTCAGTAGTTGTATAATTAAACTGCGGCTACCAACAATAATATCTTTACCCGCTTGTTTCTTGAGTTCTAAAACTTTATCTTTTAAGTTATGTTTTGCTATATTCGCACTTTCCCAATCTGCATCTTTAAGCGTATGGGAGAAAACAATTTTTGGGATTTTGTCAATTGCAATGGCAAAGTCGTTCATTGATTTTTCTTTGGAAGGATTTTCTAAAAATGTTCGCCAAAATTCCATAAGTTGATAAGTTGTTCTACCATATAGAATTACCTCTCCCTGTCCTAATAATTCTGTATAATGTTGATGTATTTCTTTATCCGGAATTCCTGCTGTATGGTCGCAAATTCCGTCAAGTGTCATATTTAATGCTGCAATTATTTTCCTCATATTATTTTTATCTATTCAACTTTTGATTGTCGTAACTCGTTTATCCAATGACCGCCAACAGTGAAATATATGACAAGTAGTTGGTTTTACGCATTAATTTTTCAGTTAAACACAGGCCTTAAATTTAGAAAATTCAATTGGTTTTATCACTTTAGCCCCTATTTTTTAGATATAATGTTAGGTGCATTTTTTACAGATTCTCATACCAATTTATGATGTCATCTGCGATTTGTTCCCAACCTGTTTGACCGCAAATAAAATGGCTTTTCCCATGATAAATCTTTACATCCACATGGCTGTTTTTATCTTTGTATTTACGGGCGATTTTTTTGGTCAATTTTGGTGGGAAGATATGGTCGCTTTTGCCTCCGATAAATAGAATGGGGGTATGCGGTTTTTTGAAGTCAATTTTGGTGTATTTGTCAAAAACCAACTGTCGGCTCACTTTAAAACTTTCAGGAACGGCGTAATGTTCAAACATTTTTTTCTGTTCTTTTCTTGATAGTGTGTTGAAAAAAGCTTTGTTGTACCATTTTTCCGTACCCATATAATATTTTTTGCTTGTGAAGAATCCGAATCCGCCCCAAACCATTTTTATGGTAGATAAAGGTGGCGTCACATTTTTGGGGGGTGCCCCATCTATGCTTACGGCAGCAGCCACTTTGTTTAAAGCAGTTAGTTTTAACACCGCCATTCCCGCCATTGAATGGCCTATTACCAACGGTTTTTCAGGAAGTGAATCTATCAAGTTTGAAATGTTATTTATAACATCTTTAAAGTCTGTACGGGGTAATGTAGAAGGTGGATTTTTTCTTAAATCAGCCGGCTTGCCTTTGTGTCCCGGATTGGCAGGTGTATAAACATTGTACCCTTTTTCTTCAAGATAAGTTTTCCAATCTTTCCAGGTTTCGTTGTTTACGAAATTTCCGTGAATCAAGATAATTGTTTTTGATTTTTTTGTTTCCATTGTTGAATCTTTTTGAATGTTTTGAGCATAGCTTGATATGCTTGTGGGAAGCAACAACAATCCATTGCCTTTAAATAAATTTTCATTTGAATAATTTTTAACAATACAAAGGTCTAAACTCTTAATGGTAAAAACTTTAACCTGGGTTAAAATCGTATTATTTGGTAGAAAGTCGTTTCCTGATTCGACTCAAAGACGGACCTTGAATGCCCAAATAGGAAGAAATGTGGTAGAGTGGAATGTTGTTGAAAACATTTGGGTGTTGTTTGATTAAGTCGAGATAACGTTCTTCGGGTGTTTTGAAAAGAAAACTTTCCGTACGTTCCATAACAACATTAAAAGCTTGTTGCGCAAGTATTCTGCCGAACCGTTCCCAAGCGTGAGATGTTTTGTATAATTTCATCAGGTGGTTGATGTGTATGCACAAAATTTTTGCGTCTGTCATAGATTTCGTGTGATAATCGCAAGGAACTTGGTTGATGAAACTTTTGAATGTAACGACAAATTGATTGCCTGAATAGAAGAAAACATTTTTCTCTTCGCCTGTTTTTTTGTCAATGATATATGACCTGAAAACACCTTCCAAAACAAAACCTAAATACTTGCACACGTTTTTGTATTTGTTAAAATAATCTCCTTTTTTATAGGTTTGAAATTGCCAACAATCCTCGGATATCTCAAAATCTTCTGCAGATAAACCTGCAAATTCGGAAAGGGCAAAGGAAAGATGTTTGAGTTCAGACATTGGAATTTATTTTTTTCTGTTTATAGATTTCTGTGGTTTGTCAACGGTTTTGGCTATGAGTGGTTGCGTGGTTTAGCACGGAACTTTGCAGGTATACACAGAACTGAAAATCCGTGAGGGTTTTCAGAAGTAGGCGAGTAGAAGCAATTACTTATAGCCAATGTGTGTGCCTTGAATGATAAATATAGTTCTTTTATAAGAATGTCCCAATCTTGCTCACCGAGCTTGATAAATTACTTGAAAGTAGAAACCTACGTTATGTAAGATATGCCGATGATTTTAGTGAATATGTAAAAAGTAAGAAAGCTGCAAAACGAGTAGGGAATAATCTCTACTTGTATTTAATGCAAAAACTTCGATTACCTATCAATCGAGAGAAGAGTGTTATTCGTCGTCCTCTAACTTTTAGTTTACTAGGACATTCCTTTGCATCATCCTATAAAAAGGGGGCAGAAGGGAAATATCAATTGGTAGTAGAAAAGTCTAAATGGAAAACCTTTAACGCAAAGCTTAAAATGTTAACCAAAGAGACTATACCTATTGACTTTGATGGACGAATGCACCGCATCAATTATTGATTCGAGGGTGGATAGATTACTACAAACAAGCATCCATTCAAGCCAAACTTAAAAAGTTGGAAGAATGGCTAAGAAATCGATTGCGATATTGTATATGGCATCATTGGATGACTGAATGATTCCTTAGTATGAAAGTCCAGGGGACATTCAAGTGAAGGAACCGCGAAGCGGTGGGAGGGGGAAAAGGAAGAATCTAATTCGATTGGGATTAGACCAAGATAGGGCATATGCATGGAGTAGGACGAGAATGGGCGGATGGCGCATAGCGCAAAGCCCCATTCTAGTAACAACTGTTACCATAGAACGATTAAAAGCAAGGATATATTTATCCATGGTAGAATATTACCAACAAGTCAGGTCAATTCCGATAGCTATCGGAAGAACCGCCGTATACGGCCTGTTCTGATATTTATCGTCGGGAAGGTCCGTATCCCGAAAGTTTTCGCATACGGACGAAGAAGGAATTAACATATATTTTATTTAACACTTTATAAGTATTTATACTCAATCAATAAGTGCCCACCTTAGGTCGGTAAACCTTCCACTAGTTTGTTTTGACATTCTGCTAAACCTCTGTTCTTAGCAATTATTGGATGGTAAGTGCGCCGCAAGGGATGCCTGTGGCAAGAGGCGTATTCCACTCAATTATGGGCGGAGCCGTCTACTCGACTGGCAGCTGTTTTTTGTTTTTTCATCCGCAATACCCACTTCCATACGAATAAATATTGCTTGGAATCCATTTGTTTTCTTTGCCTAAAATCATTCTTGAACTTTTTTCCCCTTTCCACAATCCCATATTCTCCAATTGTTCTATTCCGATTTGATTTTCAACAGGCAATAACGTTCTTTTTCCTTTCTTAGAATGTTTCAGTTTAATTAATTCAATTCCCGCTTGCTTATCTTTGGATATAATCAAACCTCTTCCAAATTCAGGCAGATAAAACCCCAATAATTCATTTTGGTCATTGAAGTAACCGACCCCATTGGTATAAAATTTTTGAATCAAATGAATCCTGTCTTCCGAATTTGTATCTAAGTCTAATTTAGATACGCTTTCTAAATCGGATAATTCTAATTTTCTTACTGAATTAGGGAAACTGAGTTCATTGTCAACCTTTGATTCAAAGCTTAGATATTCAGTCATCTTTTTAAATCCAAGTTTCCTATAGACTGCCTCTCCAAGTTCAGTTGCTATTAATAGTTGTGTCTCACATCCTTTGTTTTCTAAAAAATCAACAAGAAATTTTGTCATCAGATATCCAAATCCTTTCCCTCTACAGTCTTTGTCCACCATAATGTTTCCAAGCCACCCAATTTTACCTTTTAAGAAAACATTTCCTGTCCCTACAATTTTGTTGTCATGAACTTGGGTAAAAGCATAAAAAAAGTCCTCCTTAATAAAGTCCCTGATAAGAGCTTCATAGTCAAATTTCCATTCAGAAGGAGGAAGGTTGTTTAATCCTTCAATGTCTGAGTATCTTATCTCTCTTATCATCTCGTTTCTGTCGTTTTTTTTAATTGCTGCCAACGGACAAGTATAAGAGCAGTAGTGGATTAAAAGGTACTGTTTTCGGATCGAAATATACTTAATTAAAAATAAAATCGGTTCAACTTTACAATTAAACCGCTATTGCTCTTATACATTGTTAGCTGCTGCCCTTTTTATCAGCTAGTTATTCTTAATGATTGAATAAGTTCGGTTTTTAAATTTAAATAATAAGATAGAATAACAGGACTTCCCGGAAAATTGCCCGAAATTTCAGCTTTAAGAATTTTTGCTGTTTCTGAATATTCAAGTGGTTTCATTGTTATTTGGTATTCCTTATTGACTTTTTCAATCCAACTTTTGATTTCCTTTTTTCCGTTATATGTTTTTCCTTCGTCAACAACTACTGCTGTTTCAGTAAAACAATTGGCATAAGCTGTACTATCAAAATTGTCTTGTGCTTTCACTAAATCTGTTATTACTTTTGGTAAATTCATTTTTTTTATTTTTAGAGATTATTATTAAATAGTAGGAATGGTTCCTCCATCGATTACAAATTCTGTTCCTGTTAAATAATTTGCTCGTGGTGAAACTAAAAAGCCAATCAATTCTGCAATTTCTTCGGGTTGTGCAGGTCGCCCAAAAGGTATTCCACCTAAACTGTCCATTACACTTTTTGTTGCTTGCTCAATGGTTATGTTTGAACTTTCGGCTATTCGCTCCATCATTGCTTTTGACGAAGCGGTATTTATCCAACCTGGCGAAACAGTCAATACACGAACACCTTTTGGTGAAACCTCGTTTGATAAACTTTTACTGTAATTCAGTAAACCTGCTTTTGCGGAAGCATAGGGTAAAGTGCTGTCGTACAAAGGTAACTGTGCTTGAATAGAAGCAATATGAACGATAACGCCATTTTTCCTTTCTATCATTTGAGGTAAAAATCCACGATCAAGCCGAACTGGTGCTAGTAAATTTGTTTGTAAACTTGTTTCCCAATCTGCATCCGTTAACACAGCAAAACCTCCACCTTTTGTTTCTGAACCTCCAAGGTTATTTATAAGAATGTCAAGTTTACCATATTTTTCTAAAACTTCTTTAACTACTTTTTCTGTTCCTGCGGCTTTACTTAAATCTGCTGAAATAAAATGTAGATTTTGGTTTTCTTTTTCGGGTTCATTTCTTGCCGTTATAATGACGTTTGTACCTGCTTGTGAAAGTCTTTCTGCTATTGCTTTTCCTGTACCTTTTGTGCCTCCTGTTACCAGGGCTATTTTACCCGATAACTCATTATTGAAGTTAATTTGTTCCATTTGTTTAATTATTTAAGTGCAAAATTGGTACATACCAGCTGTATTTGCAAGTACGGAATATCGAATTGCATAGGGATAATTTTTTCACCTATTGTACATTATGGTACATTGAGTTAAATTTGTACTATGAAAAACAGAAAAATTCCGTTGAACTTAAATTGTGGTCTTGACCTGATTGGCGAAGTACTTTATGGTAAATGGAAAATTCGCTTGCTGTGGTTTATTAATGAAGGTCATAAACGCCCAAGCGAACTGCAACGTAAAATACCCGATGCTTCAAGACGAGTATTAAATATTCAGTTGAAGGAATTGGTACAGCACGAACTAGTTACAAAGAAAATATACCCTGTTGTTCCGCCAAAAGTTGAATATTCACTAACCGATTTTGGAAAAACCATCATTCCTGTCATTTCAGCTTTAGGAAATTGGGGGGATAAAAATGAAGAACGCTTACGAAATGTAATTATGCAAACATCTGAAAATTTATAAGTTCAATAAACCTGTCATTTGTCTATTGTCATCACGATGTTTCGTTCGGGGTGCAGCCAAAACGGTTTAACTATAAGCAATAGCGTCCCGCAGGACGCTATTGCTTATAGGTTTTGTGTGTGCTGGAGTTTCTCTTTATAAATTCTATTGTCTTTGTTATTGACTCTATTGAATCAGTTCCAATCCAAAATAAATGCCCCCATTCATTATTCAATTTTGCAATCTCTGAATTCTTAATCATTTTATTTGCGTGTAGGGCATGTTCAAATGGTACACTACTATCATTCTCACTATGAATAATCAGAGTTGGACATTTAATTTTTGAAATTACCTCATCATCGATATTTTGGTCAATGTTATTTAAAAATCCTGTTTTCGAGTTGTAGTGTCTTATTGTAGAAATCAATTCTGTAACGTCATCTTTTTTTAATTTGTGGCTTGGATTATTAGAAAACTTAGGATAAAAACTCTTTTCAATCATGTTTGGAAAAATCCGAGAAAAGAACCTCACCATTCCCCATACAATTTTTTCCATTCTGGGATTGAACATCTTTTTTGAAGTCTTATATATTTTTCCTTGCTTATCAAGCCATTCTTTTGAAATCGCAGATGCGAGAATCATCTTACTTACTCTATCTGGGTAATTGCTTGCTAATTCAATTGCCGTTAATCCGCCCGCTGAAATGCCATAAATAATTACATTGTCTATTGATAAATGGTTTGCTAATTCTATTGTTAAGTCGGCTGCTTGTTTTGGTGTTCGGTTGCCATTCAAAGGAGTTTTTCCGTATCCAGGTCGAGAAGGGATAATTAATTGAAATTTTTCTAAATCAAATCCTTTAATACAAAGTGTTTCATTGCAATTTGAATGTCCGCCATGTACAAATACTATTGGGATTCCTTTTCCGATTGAACTGTATTCAATATCTCCAAGTTTCGTATTTATTACTCCATTATTCATTTTAGTTTATTGTGCTTGTACACAACGGTCTCGGCTATGGGTAGTTGTATGGTTTGGCGGTTAACTTTGCAAGTGCTCACCAAACTGAAAATCCGCGAAGATTTTCAGAAGTAGGCGAGAACCAGCAATTACTTATAGCCATTGTTGAACTAACCCTCCTTCGTCGGGAGCTTTTTCATGTTTTGTAATATCGTTTTATTTTTGTAATTCATTAAAACTTGAGTATCATGAAATTAAAAAAAATCCTACGATTGTAGCGCAAGCGCTCAAAGAAATTACAGAATTCGGTTACCTTCACGATCAACTTAAACGATCCTTTGAACTTTCAGGTAAAGCTAAATCCACTTTTAAAAATTACATCAGGTGCCTTGCACATATGGCACTCTATCATCATTGTTGCCCTAGCACTTTAAGTGATGATCAGGTTCAGGATTATCTGAACTACTGTAAAAACCAACATCAAACGCCATCAGAAAGCTTCTTCAAACATACTATTTATGGGTTGCGATCTGCCTACAAAGTTCTAAACCTTCCGGATAAAAAAATTGCACTACCTCAAATCAAAAGACAAAACAAACTCCCCATCATTCTCAACTATGATGAAACGCGACAACTCCTCTGTGCCCCAAAATACCTCAGACATCGCATGATGCTTGCTGTTCTTTACGGTTGTGGGCTTAGGAGCTATGAACTATGTAACATCCTCCTATCCGAGGTGGATGTGGAGCGTAAAACAATCCTCATCCGTCAGCAAAAAGGTAGGTTCGATCGTTACCTCCCCCTCGGTGACCACCTCTCTAGGGGACTTGAAAAGTATATAGACATCTGTAATCCCTCAAAGTTTTTGTTTAATAGTCAGGTTAGTCCTGATAGTGATCCAAGGCCCATCACCGTAAGAACCATCCAATGGCTGATAAAAGAGTGCTGCAGTAAGGTCGATACGCACAAACATTTTACCGCACACACCCTCAGACACACTTACGCCACGCATCTCATTGAACAAGGATTGAATATCCTTACGATTCAACAATTACTTGGTCATGCCAGAATAGAAACAACGCTCATCTACCTACACGTTGCACAAAATGAGAATTCACCAAAGTACAGTCCGCTTGACAAACTTTTTAATTGGTGAGAACGATCCATACTGTTCAACAGGTTTTACAGCATTGTAAAAACGACCTTACGCAGCTTAGTTTTACCTCTTGGCATTTGCGGACATTACATGCCTTGAGAAAATGTAGAACACACGAGTTAGGCGGACATATAGATCAAAGTGATTGTTGTAGTAACCTACACATAAGCTACAATTCTTGTAGAAATATGCCAGGGACACAAAAGAGAAGAGTGGATCACTGCTAGAGAAAACGAACTCCTCCCTGTGCCTTACTTTCATGTTGTATTTACATTACCGCATGAGCTCAACCCTCTTGCTTTAAAACATCCAGGGCTGATATACAAATTTTTATTCAAAGCAGCTTGGGAGACGCTCAACCTCTTCGGCAAAAAGGAACTCAATGCTCAAATTGGTATGATAGCTGTCCTTCATACCTGGGGTCAAAATCTCAGTCTACACCCTCACCTCCATTGCATTGTTCCCGCTGGAGGAGTGTCTCAAAGTGGAAATTGGAAACACTCTAAGTATAACCGCAAATTCCTCTTCTCCGTAAAAGCTTTATCGAAGATGTTCCGCGCAAAATTGGTTCATTTATTACGTCAATCTCCCCTGTTGATTAATCCATGTACCTATGATACCCTCTTCTCCAAAAATTGGGTTGTCTATGCTAAAAAACCCTTCGGAAAACCAGAGCATGTCATTGAATATCTCGGTAGGTACTCCCATAAAGTAGCGATCTCAAACCATAGGATAATACAGGTTAATAAACATAAAAACCGAGTAAAGTTCTCTGCTAAAAACTATCGTAATGGCGCACAAAAAATAAGCATTGATCTGTCCATGCTAGATTTTATCAAAAAATTTCAGTTACATATCCTCCCTAAGGGGTTTACCCGTATTAGACATTATGGTTGTTTGAGCAGCTCTTGGAAGAAAACAAAATTACCCAGGATCCAAGCACAGCTATATGGAAAACCACTGCCATCTATACACAAAAAATCAACTCAACAACCAACAAATTTATTGAGAAAATGCCCCAAATGTAAGAAAGGTACTTTGATAACTATTGCAGAATTTAGTGGTAGAGCACCGCCTAAATCTCTAATAGTATACATTCGTTCTCAATATCCCTATTCTTAAGAATTTGCAATTTGCAATAACAAGAAACCTATGCCCAAAACCTTCGGAAACCTAACAATAATGTAAGAAAACTTCCTTAAATTCAATTCATAGATCATCAATCAGAGTAAATTTAGTCTCAGAAACTATGAATTGTATAACATCATTGTCCTGTTCTTTCAGGTTTAGCCTATAACAACTCATCAATTTCTCCATAAGTCCCTCTTCCAATGCCCAGCACCGGGTCAGTCAACAAACTATTCAGCTCTTGCCTGTCGGCAAGCCGAATACTTAGCTGTTGTGCTTAGTATTTTTATTTTTCGCAGTGCTTTTTAAAGTTGTTCAAAATGTAATCCCATCCCTGTTCTGAATTCATCATTTCCCTGTAGTTTTCTGACCCTTCTCCGTGATTTTCAAAGTTGAAATGTTCAAAGTCAATAATCGTTGAATCTCCATTTGCGACAAAACTCACTTGTAAGTCACTTGCTTTTTTTGGATTCGGAATAGGCTCTCGTTTCGGACTTATCTGCCACTTCAAACTAATCTTTTTGCTGTCTATAAACTCTGAAACTGTTCCCCAATCGCAGCGAAATCCATTTGGGCCAATTTCTGTACAAAGCCCGTTCATTCTGCCGTCAATTTTGATTTCTTTAAGTTCTCCCTGTGACCAAGTGTATTCTTTTGGCCACCATTCATTCAATTCATTTACGAACTTTTGAAAAGCTTTGTCAGATGGGATTTCAATTTTTAATCTTACAGTTATTCTTTCCATTTTGAGTTCATTTATATTAAGCACAACGTTTTGCGTGTATGTGCAGTAGCGGATTTAGAAGCACTTACCTTTCCGTTATGCACAAAGATAGTTAAAAGCGATAACTGTTGATTTTCCACTTCACCCGCTATTGCACATACACGCTGTTAGCGGCTGTGGTTCTTCATTTCGCTGTCCGTGTGCGGTTTGTGAGTCGGTAAAAAATTAAAAAAAAGGGTGGGAAAAATTTTAACCGGGTCGGGAAAAGGCAAGCTCTTTTGCAAGTTTTGGTCTGTGCGTTGGCTTGTGCGACTTGCAAATGTGCTTGACCTTGTGAGGTGGAGTTTTCGTTGTCTGTATTATTATTGAATCCGTTGATTATATTCATCATCTGTAACTGGACCTAACCAAATCGCTCCTCCAATATTTGTATTTGTCCCGATAGCAATATGTGTCATTGCTTCGGTGGGTGTAGCTCCGTGCCAATGTTCTATGTTGGGTGGGCATTTCATTACATCGCCTTTTTCAATGATTTCAATCGGCTTATCTTTTTCCTGATACAAACCTTTTCCTTCTGTTACCAAAAGTATTTGTCCACCTTTGTGATAGTGCCAATTGGTTCTTGCACCCGCTTCAAAAGTTACTGAACCTATATTTACGTTATGAATACTGTCGGTTTCTGCTAAATAATTGAGCCAAACAGATCCTGTGAAATTTTCACTCACAACCTTTTCTCCTTTTGGAAATGCAGGCTCGTTATGTAGTTTCTTTTCTTCCATTTTCTGATTGTTGTTGCAAGCTGCAAAAAACACAATTGCAAACAGCAAAATATAGTTTAAGTGATACTTCATTAGTTTGAGTTTTAAAGGTTTGTTTGATAAAAGCTTACCAATTTATTTACTGCTTGGTTTACATATTCAGGTTTCCAATAGGTTTGAATATGAGTTGCACCATCAATCAAAAACAACTCTTTATTCTTTGCATTGGTTGCTTTTATAAATGCTTCATCGGTCATATACTTTGTATCGGCTTTGCTTCCTGCTATCATCAATAAAGGTTGGTTGATTAATTCAATTTGGTCGGTTGCATCCCAAGTCATTAAATCCATTAAACTGCTTGTCGTGTAAAGAAAAGTCGAGTTTGGATGTGCGTGGGTTCTGTAATAATATTCATATCCTTCGCGATACAAATCAGTTGTGGTTTTTGCAATTTCTTCATCTGTGATGCTTGCCACACCTGAATAAAGGATTTCACCACCTTCAGCTTCTTGTTGACGAGCATCTGAAGCATTTTTTAATCGCTCCTGAATTGTTCCTATTTGCGAATTTTGAAAGCCATTACGTCTTACCAATCCCGAATTAAACATACTCAATGTTGCTACCGCCTTAAATCGTTTATCTGATTGAACTGCTTTTAGGGTATAACCACCGCCACCACAAATTCCTAAAGCACCGATACGGCTTGTATTAACTCCTGGATATTGTGAAATAAAATCTGCCATACCGTGAATATCTTCTGTACGGAATTGTGGTTTGTCTGTATGACGCGGTTCACCGCCACTTGCACCTTGGTAGGATGCATCGGCTGTAATGGTTATGTAACCTGCTTCTGCCAATTTTTGTGCATATAGTCCAGCGGTCTGCTCTTTAATACCGCCATTAGGGTGTGCAATTGTTATTGCCGGATATTTTTTTGAAGCGTCATAATTTGCCGGTGTATAAACATTGGCAGCAATATCAATTCCGTTTAGTTTGTAGGTCACAGGATAAATATTGACTTTCCCTTTTACATTTTCTATAATTGCTCCATCATAGACCAATGAAAATGGGTTTTCTTCTGCCTTTTGATGGTATTGAGCATTTGCTGTATAAACGGATATTATCGACATTGTCAGTATTATTTTTTTTATTGCATTCATCATTTTAAATTTTAATTACATCAGTTTTGAGAACGTTAAGTTGGTTAATTTCCAATCACTACCATTTTTTTGATACACTTCTGTCACCATAAACCGATTGCTTACTTCGTTGTTGCCTACTACTGCTAATAGTGTTATTTCATTCCAAACAATGGCGGTATTGCCAAATATTTCTACAGAAACATTGTGCACATCGGCTTTTTTATACCAAATACCACCACTTTTAATTACTTGTAACTCACGTTCTGTTCCCCAAGTGCCGCCCATATGAACAAATTTTGCTTTCTCGTGAAAAAGATTTGAAAGACTATCTTCATTTTTATCTGCCATCCATTGCCACTTTGCCTTTGAAAGTGTTTTAATTTCTTCTTCCATTGAAGTTTCACTATTTGAAGTTTTATCTAAACCATTTTCTGTTAACCAGTCAGCCATTAATTTTGCTATTTCTTTATTGTTTAAATCTGACATCGGGAAATGGGTATTACCTTTGATGCCTATTTCGGGTAAATGAACCACTTTTGCATCGCCACCATATTTATTGATGGTTGCTACAAATAATTTAGCCATTGCCAACCGTGGTCGCCAATTGTCCGTGCCATAAAATTCGGATGGTGTTTCAGGAATAAAATCGCCATAATAAATGATGATTGGAATTTTGGTGAGTTTTAAAAAATCTTCTTTCGAAATGCTTACAGCTTCCAATGGGCCACCCGCACTTTGCATAGTTTCAGGTGTTTCGCCTTGAGGAAACACAAATCCACTTCCGGGTTCATAAGATACTATGGCTTTGATATTTTCGTTTTTGATAGCTGTTGTCCACCCTTGGCCACCACTATGCGAATGGGTTACCAATATTCCATTTCCAATTTTATCAAACAAAGCTGAAACCGCATCAGTATTGACTTCAAAATCTATAGTTCCCAAATCTGGACTGATTTGTCTGTAAAATTGATTTAAGGTTTCAGGGCTTTTATCAAATTGTACGTTGGGCATATAATCATCACCCTTGGCAATACGAAACATTCCTAACCAATACTGTTCGTTTGGTGTTGCTGGAATTGTAGTTTCCTGTGGACTTCTTCCTCCTTGACCTCTTCGTGGTTGGTCAATTAGATAAACAGGATAGTTTTTTCTTAAAAAAATCGTTTGAAAACCTTCGCGACCATCAGCTGTAGTTTGCCAAGTTCTTGCAGTTTGACCGAAACCGTGCCAAAACACTAATGGTAATTTACGAGTATCAGCAGGTATTTGATATTGTACCGTAGCGTGATCAACGTGTAAAGTCTGTCCTTCAGTTTTAGGATTGTTGGGATTATATGTTCCTTCAGCTTCAATAACAGTACCGCCAACCGCAAAAACACCTTGTTTCTGAATGGTTAATAAACTTTTTTCATTAGTCTGTGCATTGGAAAAGCTGAATAACCCAAGAGCAAATAGGGATAATATAATTTGTTTCATTTTTCTAAATATTAAATTCATATGTCAAATTTCGAAATAATAATATGGTTATACTTATATGTATTACAGTTGCTTATACCAATATTACAGATATATCTATTCTAATTCTTTAATAATTTTTTTAGCAGATTTTATCTTCTTTCTTTTTAAATATGGCTTTAATGTTTCAACCAAATGCTCCATTTGTTTTTTGGTAAATCCTTGAATAATGCAGATTTTTAAGTGTGAACGTAACATTGGCTCAACATTACCCAAAGCGATTAATGCTGAAACAGTTGTTAGTTCTCGCTGTTGGTAATTCAATACATCGCGTTCAAAAATATCAGCAAATAGATGTTCTTTTAGAAATCTATCCATTGCAGATGAAAACCGCTGGTATTCAGGCTGTGTTTCGGGTAAAGGACTTTGTAACAATTCTTCTAAAACCGCTTTTCCTCGTTCGTACTTATCATTATTGTCATCAATAGGTGATGCTTCTTTACCCTGAATATCCCTAATTCCATTGATCTTTCTTTCGTCTAATACTTCAATAAAGACTTTAAGACCACTAATACTTTTTGGAAATCCTGTATAAGCGTATAAATGCACCAATTTTTCCTTAATCTCGTTAATAGTCAAGCCTTTGTCTAAACCTTGGGATAATCCTGTCTTTAAATTATCCCAATCACCTTTAGCGGTTAATGCTGCAATGGTAGCAATGCTTTGTTGTTTTAATGTCAAGTGTGAATTGTCTTCCATTACAGTTTGGGCATTTATGGAATGACAACATATAGTGAGCAATAGTAATAGTCCATATTGAATAATTTTTTGATTCCTCATAATTTATAGTTTATAATTCCTGACTTGTTGGACGAAATAATATTTCATTCACATCCATATCTTCAGGTTGGTTAATCATATAAGCCAATGCACGCACAAACGAATCTGCAGAGATTGCATTTTCTTTATAGTATTGCTTAATGCCTTCTGCAACATCGCCAGCTGTTACACTACTTGGTAAGGCAGTATCTACAGCTCCAGGCGAAATAACTCCTGTTCGAATATTATACGGTTTTACTTCTTGACGTAAGGCTTCAGAAATTACTCTTACCGAATACTTTGTAGCAGAATAAACCGCACCTCCAGGGCTAATGGTATGACCTGCAACAGAAGAAACGCTAATTATGTGTCCTGATTTCTGTTCTTTCATATGGGGTAATGCAGCGGCAATGCCATACAATACACCTTTTATATTTATATCAATGCATTGCTCCCAATCATCAATTTTTAGATACTCTAATGGCGAAAGCGGCATAATACCAGCATTATTGAGCAAAACATCTATTTTTCCAAATGTTTTAACAGCTGAATCAACAAGGTTTTTCACCTGTTCTTTGTCAGTAACATCAGTGGTTACCGCTATTGCTTCGCCGCCTTTATCGTTAATTGCTTTGGCAATTGCTTCAATTTTGGATGTACTTCGAGCTCCTAATGCTACTAAAGCTCCTTTTTCAGACAAATATTCTGCTGATAACTTTCCAAATCCACTACTGGCTCCGGTGATGACAATTACTTTTCCTTTTATATTTTCTTGATTGTTCATTTTTTTATTTATTAATATTCTAAATTTTATAATATTCCTATGCTTTCCAACCATTCTTTTATTTCGGTGCTCACTTCAATTAATTTTTCACCTTCCATCACAAATAAGATTCCGTCACGCTCAATACCGCCTTTGGTAGAATAGCCTTCTAAAATTGTTGAATTGGAACAAAGGTCCTCAACAGTTTGAAAACTGCTTCCTACACCGTAACCCGCATTGGTGTTAAATGGAATGACCTTTTTTCCGCTTAAATCATTATTGGTTAAGAAACTTTTCATTGGCGGTGGCATCTGCATATCCCAAGTGGGGAAACCGAGAAATATGGTTCCATAGCTATCCAAATCGTTGATTTTAGTTTTCAATTCAGGTAAAAATCCTTCTTCATTTTCACGGTCAACCTGCGCTACAATTTCTTTATAGTTTTCCGGATACGGGTTGACTAATTCTAACTCTACCAATTTACCACCTACTTGCTTTTGAATAATTTTTGCAACTGTTTCGGTGTTTTTTGTTCTGGATAGATAAACAATTAGTATATCACCTTTTGGGGTTACTTGATTATCTTTTTCTTGACCACAAGCTGAAAAACAAAGCATTTGAAATAGAGAAAAAAGGTATATAATAGGTTTTGAAAAATTCATCTTTATTTATTTACAAAATTTTTATAATTACCCGAATATCTATCGCCCACAATTTCAATCTCTTTTAAAGCAGTTTCTATATGCTGTAAATCGTTAGAAGTTAGTTCAACCGAAGTACTTCCAATATTTTCTTCCAAACGATGTATTTTAGTTGTTCCTGGAATGGGTGCGATAAACGGTTTTTGTGACAATAACCACGATAAAGCAACTTGTGCAGGTGTTGCTTGTTTTTGTTTGGCTATCTGTTTTACCAATTCAACCAAGGCTTGATTTGCTTTTCGGTTTTCTTCTGAAAAACGTGGTACGGTATTTCTAAAATCATTATCCTTAAACTTGGTGTTTTCGTCAATAGCTCCTGTTAAAAACCCTTTTCCTAATGGGCTGAAAGGCACAAATCCAATTCCTAATTCTTCCAATAATGGGATAATTTCTTTTTCAGGTTTCCGGTAAAACATTGAATATTCGCTTTGTAAAGCTGCAATGGGTTGCTCATTGTGCGCAGTTTTTATGGTATCGACTCCAGCTTCGGATAATCCCCAATGTTTTACTTTGCCTTCATTGATTAAATCTTTTATTGTTCCTGCAACGTCTTCAATTGGCACGTTTGGGTCAACTCGATGTTGGTATAATAAATCGATATAATCGGTTTGTAAATATTGTAATGAGTTTTCAACGACTTGTCTGATTCTTTTAGGCGAACTATCTAAACCAACATTGGGGTCGCCATCTTTAAAACCGAATTTTGTAGCCAATATTACTTTTTCCCTAAAGGGCTTTACTGCCTTCCCCAATAAGGTTTCATTACCACCTTTGCTGTACGCTTCAGCCGTATCAAAAAATGTAATTCCTAAATCATAAGCTTTTCTTATTAATTCAACACCCGTTTTTTCATCTGTAGCAGTTCCGTAACCAAAAGTCAAGCCCATACAGCCAAATCCTAATTCGGATACTTCTAATCCTTCATTTCCTAATATTCTTTTCTTCATCATCTTATTTGTTATTGTTTTTGCGGTGCTTCAACTTTTGAAAATTGCAGTACAAATTCTGGTAATCTTGCGCCCACAATTTCTATATTTTTTAATTCATTATTGAACTGTTGCCATTCTTCTGTAGATAATTTAATAGCATCGGCGCCAATATTTTGTTTCATATGCGCCATATTGGTAGCTCCCGGAATTGGAACAATCCAAGGTTTTTGAGCCAACAACCAAGCCAATGAAATTTGAGCTGGTGTTGCTTCTTTTTCTTTGCCCCATTTTTGAAGCAATTTTACTAATGCCATATTTTTAGGCAAGTTTTCTGGGGAAAAACGAGATTCTGTCCCTCTAAAATCTCCTTGAGCAAACCTTGTGTTTGCATCAATTGCACCAGTTAAAAAACCGACACCCAATGGACTCCAAGGCACAAAGCCAATTCCTAATTCTTCGCAAAGTGGGATAACATCGTCATCCGAACAGTGATAAAGTAAGGAATGTTCGTTTTGAATAGCTGTTATTGGGTGTTCCTTATGTGCTCGTCTTACAGTTTGAAGCCCTGGTTCTGAAAGTCCATAATGCAATACTTTTCCTTCTTGCATCAAATCTTTTATGGCGCCTACTACATCTTCAATGGGTACTTCTGGGTCAACACGGTGCTGGTACAATAAATCAATTCGGTCGGTTTGCAAACGTTTCAGCATTCCTTCCACCACTATTTTGATATGTTCGGGTTTACTGTTTAGACCTGGTAATCGTTGACCCGTTTCTTGGTCAATGTTCCACCCGAACTTTGTAGCAATCACTATATCATCACGAAAATCTTTTATGCCTTCGCCTAAAATCCGTTCTACTTCAAAAGGTCCATAGGCCTCTGCTGCATCAAAAAAAGTTACTCCATCATCATAAGCTGTGCGGATGATATTGTGCATTTCGGAACGTAAAGGAATGGTGGTTTCATACCTTCGACTCATATTTTGAACGCCGAGACCTATACTTGACACCTCTAATGATTTTCCAAGTGTTCTACGACCTGAAAGTGGTGCTAATATATTCTTGTTTGTTTTACCATTTGATGGTTCGTTAGCACACGAAGCCAACAATGTAGAAGGGGCAAATGCAGTAGCGATTGAAGCCAACCCTGCTGTTTTTAGAATATCACGACGTTTCATAGTTATTGCTTTAAAGATTATTAATGTATTTTATATTCACTTAATGATTTTACCATTACGGGATTTCGGTGGTCAAAAAACAAGCTTTCATTGGTATCTAAAGATTCTATGTTTTTCATATCTTCAGTAGAAAGTTCAAAATCAAAAATATTGAAGTTTTCCTCCATACGTTCCTTTCTAACAGACTTTGGAATTACAATGACACCACGTTGGGTTAGTGAACGAAGAATAACTTGTGCAGCTGTTTTATTGTATTTCTTACCAATACCAGTTAATACTTCATTTTGGAATATGTTGTTTTTCCCTTCTGCAAAAGGCCCCCAAGACTGAATTTGAACATTATTTTCTTGAAGAAATTTTTGCGTCTCTATTTGTTGATGGAACGGATGGGTTTCAATTTGATTGATGGCAGGTGTAAAACCACTATTAGCAATCAAATCCATTACACGGTCTGGATGGAAATTTGCCACACCAATGGCTTTAATTTTGCCCGCTTTATACAATTCTTGCATCGCTCTCCAAGAACCGAACACATCACCAAAAGGCTGATGAATGAGGTAAAGGTCTAAATAGTCAAGCTGTAATAAATCCAATGATTTTTGAAAAGCTGCTTTCGTTTTTTCATATCCTGCATCTTGCACCCACAACTTAGTTGTGATAAACAAGTCTTCTCTTGGAATGCCGCTTTTTTTGATTGCATTTCCAACAGCTTTTTCATTTCTATAAGAAGCAGCAGTATCTATTAAGCGATAACCTGTTTCAATAGCATCCACTACAGCTTTTTCAGTTTCGTTATCAGGAATTTGAAAAACACCAAATCCTAAAATTGGCATTTCTACTCCGTTGTTGAGTGTTATCTTTTTCATTTTCATTTCGTCTCTGTAAATTTATAATGCAAATGTCTCTCTTATTCTGGTCACCTTCCTTATACCAATTACGGATGGACTTACCAATATTACTGATTGGGCTAATTCGTAGTGGTTTAAAAAATGGTTTTGAGTATTTTTGTACCACTAAAACAGACTGTAATGGATTTAGATTTTAAAACTGTAAGCGATTACAATCGGTTTAATCAACACGAAACATTTCATCCATTGGTAAACGTGATTGATTTTTCAAAAGCCGATAGAAGAACGGGGAACAAAATGTATTTTGACTTGTATTGCGTGTTTTTGAAAGACGTAAAATGTGGTGATTTAAAATACGGCAAACAGACCTATGATTATCAAGAAGGTACTTTGGTATTTGTCTCGCCCGGGCAAGTGATAGACGTTTTGAATAAAACAGATGAATACCAACCAATGGGACACGGATTGGTATTTCATCCTGATTTGTTGTTGGGATCACCATTAGCAAAATTGATGGACGATTACAGTTTTTTTAATTATCAATCGAGCGAAGCCCTACATATTTCTCAAAAGGAAAAGCAAATTGTAATGGATTGTTTTGCCAAAATCAATTTCGAGTTACAACAGAATGTAGATAAGCACAGCAAAAAATTGATTACCTCGAATATTGAGCTATTTTTAAACTATTGCGACCGTTTTTACGACCGTCAATTCATTACACGAGAGCATATAAACTCTGATATTTTATCAGAATTTGAAATTTTACTCAACGATTATTTTAAATCGGACAAAGCCACAGAAATCGGCTTCCCAATGGTGCAATATTTTGCGGAGCATTTGAATTTATCATCTAATTATTTTGGAGACTTAATTAAAAAGGAGACTGGTAAGTCTGCTCAGGATTATATTCAGTCGAAAGTCATTAACGTGGCTAAAGAACGTATCCACGATGAAAGCAAGTCTATCAGTGAAATTTCGTATGAATTGGGCTTTAGCTATCCACAACACTTTACCCGATTGTTTAAACAGAAAGTCGGTGTAAGTCCGAAAGAGTATAGAAGTTTAAACTAAGTCTGATTGTCTTTATTGTGCGTGGGCTGATTGGCTCTTTTGGGTTTGCGTGTCGGGCAAACCCAAATGTGCCAATTGCGTTGGCATAAAAATTTTTCCTGTGCGGTGGGCTTTTTTTTAATTTTTTTCGTGTCGTTGGTTGTCGTGGTTGGTGTTTGTCAGATGTTTGTATGTTGATGTTTGTTGTGTTTTTTTACCATTGCCGCTAACGGCTCTGTGTATGAGCAGTAGCGGATTTCAAGGCAGTTACCTGTCCGGCTACCACCAAAGTTAATTAAATGCACCGACCTTAAATTTAGCACTTCACGCGCTATTGCTTATACACTTTGTTGGGGCATCGTGCTTTTCATTCTTTTTGTTTTCTGTCCACAGTGTCAACCGGCTCAAAGTCTTATTCTTGTCTGTTCGTACTATTGTTTTGTCTTTCTTTTTAGTCGCGCGTGGGGCATTTTTGAAAATTTCTTTTCTCGGGTTGGGCAGGCACACTCTTTGGCTGGCTTTGGTCTGCGGGTCGGCTCTGAGTGGCCAGCCAATGTGTGTGACTGATGCGTTGGCACTATTTAGAAAGTTGCATTATCCTGTACGCTCCCCTTGCTACTACAAGAAATACGATAGTCCCGATTATTAAATCCGGATAGCTTGAGTTTAACCAGTTCACCAGAAGTCCGGCCGCAATTACGCCAGTATTAATTATGATGTCATTGGAAGTAAAAATCATACTTGCCTTCATGTGTGCTTCACTGCTCTTACCCTTTTGAAGTAGAAATAAGCAAATTACATTCGCAATCAATGCGAGTATTGAGACGATTATCATAGTTTGGAAGTCAGGCATTTTTTCTTCACCAACAAAACGTCTGATGACTTCTACAAAACCTATAATAGCAAGGGTTATTTGAAAATAGCCTGCAAACCTTGCAACCTTTTTCTTTCTTGAAACTATTTTACCTACTGCTAATAGTGATAGTCCATAAACGATACTGTCCGCAAGCATGTCTAAACTGTCCGCTACCAACCCCATTGAGTTTGCAACCAATCCTGTGGTTAGTTCGATGGCAAAAAAGGAAAAGTTAATGAGTAAAACTGCCCAGAGCAGTTTCTTTTCTTTTTTGTCAGAAGGTGTATTAGGAGCCAATTCCGCTTCTTCGGAAGAAACTTGCGTTGTATTCAGGTTTAGACTTTCCAAGGCAGCCAATATAGATTGATAAGTCCCGGTGTGGTAAACTTCTAACCTTCGATTTTCAAGGTCAAAATCAAGAGACTTTATCTGGTCGTCCCCTTCCAGTTTCATTCTTATCATCTGTTCTTCACTGGGGCAGTCCATTTTCTGAATTTTAAAAACTGTTTTCTTCATGCCGTTAAAGTTTGAGTTTAATTCCTCCGTTAATAAGAAAACCATCGAGTGGTGCATAGATGTCCCTGAAAACAGGATTGGTGACCGTGCCTGTATTAATTGTGTCAAAGCGGGTTTGTCTTGCGTCAAGGAAATTTTCAAAATTCAGGTAGATGGAAAAATTCTCCCAAAGCTTTTCAGCCATAAATCCGGCAATGACATATTGCTGTCCGGTAGTTCCATCGCTCAGCTTTTGAGGACTGTAATAATATGCTTCTAACCCTATTTTCCATTTTTCTTCAACTTCATAGAATAGCACTGAATTGATGCGGTGCTTTGGAGTTAAAGGAGCTTCATTCACTGTGCCACCTTGATGCAGCCTTGCATCGGTGAATGTATAACCCAAGAACAATTTAAAGTCGTCATATGCTATCTTCATATTCGTTTCGGTTCCTCTTGTATCTATGTAGCCTTGAGTATTGACAAATTGGTATAGGCCGCTTGTCTGTAGTTCAAGTAGCAATGGATTGTCCAGATAGGTATAGAAGAAAAGTTGGTTAATGCTGAAACTGACTTCTTCGCCAATAATGGTTTTGTAATTAATGTCAAAATTTCCCCCATAGCTACGTTCAAGTTCATTGTTATTGCTGCTAATGGGCAAGACATTTTGAAACTGTATGCGCTCACTTTCTTCCGTGAAAATGGTAGGTGCCTTATAGCCAAAACCTCCACCAATACGCGAAGATAACTTTGGTGAAATTTTAAATAAAGCAGAAATTCGGGGAAGCAAGACAACACCATAATCAAAAACATAATCAGTTCTCAATCCTGTCTCAAGGTTTAGCCATTCAGTGGCTTTCCATGAAGTTTGTGCGAAAGCTCCAAGGGTGTTCAAGTTGTAATCGCGGGTTTGAAAGGTGTCCAGTTGATTTTCATCAAAATGGTCAGTCCAAAGATTTAATCCTGTAACCCATTCAAACTTTTCATTGCCACTGGCGTAACTTGCTTCTGAAAATGTGGCTAACTGTGTTCCTTCAAAATTATAATCAGGGACTGATATACTTCGATTAAAATAACTTACGCTGTTTTTAAAATTGAACAATCCGTTACCTGTCCTATGGTCTAAGCTTAATTGAGTGGAATAGCGTTGCGTATTATTTTCCTCAAAATAGCTGTGAATGTTGTCTCCCTCACCTTCAATGAATTGAATATCTCCTCCCAACCGGTCTTCCACTGTTGCATTCACTCCAAAGTTCAATTTTGTTTTTTCGCTGAAATAAAGGAACAGCTTTGGGTTCAATACATAACGCTCGTATTGTGGAATGGCAGATAAGCCTATTCCCGCAGGGTCATAAGCCCAACTTCTGTTGTGTGAAGCAAAAATGGTAGTGCCTACCTTCTCGAAACGCTTGGAATAAAATCCGTTCAGGTCAAACCCTTTCCCAGAGTTTACATCCAGGTGAAAAAGTAAATCTCTTTCCTCAGAAGGTGTTTTGGAAATCAGGTTTATTAAGCCCGCAATTGCTCCACCTCCATAAAGTGTTGATGCCGAACCCTTGATAACTTCCACCTGCTTGAGGTCGAGTGGTGGAGTTTGTAAAAGACCCAGCCCACTTGCTGCACCTGAAAAAAGCGGAAAACCGTCTTTTAGAATTTGAGTATAGCGCCCATCCAGCCCCTGAATACGAATAGAAGCATTGCCGGATGTTGCAGAAGTTACCTGAGTTTGAATGCCCGTACTTTCGCTTAAGAGCATTCGAATATCTCCGGCTTTCATATTGGCTTTTTCTCCTAATTCCTCTAAGCCAATGAATTCCATTCGGGTAGGAATTTCCTGAATAGTTCGGGTGCTTCTTGTAGAAGAAATAACAACTTCCTCTAATTCACCGGCTTTGGGGTTCAACTCAATTTGAAAAGGTTCGGTGTGTGTCAGAGGAAAACTAAAGGTGTCTGATTTGGTTTCATAACCAATGTAGCTAAAGACAATAATTTGCTTGCCATCAGGAATATTTTCAATTGACAATAAACCTTCCAGATTAGCAGTGCTGCCTTTGGTTGTTCCCTTTAAAACCGCAGTTGCCCCAATCAGTGGTTGCTGAGTTTCGCTGTCTGTTATAATTGCTTCGAAAGTGTTCTGAGCGAATACAGAACTTATATTAAATGCCGCCAATAGCAGCAAAATGCTTTTTGTTGTCATTGTTTTAAGATTGATAATGTTAAAAAATAGCTTGGCGGTGCGTAGCACCGCTTTCAGCATTTATGCCGAATACACTTTAAACATTATCCAATCTTAGGCGGCTGCCAGATGGAACCGGAATATTGAAGGGAATGGAAATTCTTGTAGAAGGTCAGTTGTATTTCATGATTTTCGAATGGCTCCGAAAATAAAATAGCAACTGGAACTGTACATCCGAGGCATGTTGTGCAGGACATGAAAGGATTACAAAGGTCATCACAGCCGTCTTCATCATTCTCCGTTGGTTGCTGGTTCTCTGCATCTGAATTGTGAATGGATGCGATACAGATGTCTTCGTTACCCAAATCAACCATATCCATTATTGGCTGCACATTGAGTGCAATGATGTAGATTGAAAGTATGATTGAGAGAATTTTCACGGTTGCAAATTTAACCAAAGTTGATTAATTTTTCAAGATTGAGCGTTGGTAAAATTTGGCTCTTCCCGCTTTTTGTCGTATTGGCTATGTGTGTTGGGAAAGCGGGATGTGCCAAATGCGCGTTGGCAGAAATTTTCAAAAATGCGAAGCGGGGGCTTTTTCTTTTTTCTTCTTTGTCAGTCGTCTCTGTCGTTGTCCAGTTGCAATGTTGGTCAAGTCGAGTTAGTCCGGTCGTAAAGTCGGTTTGTAAAACGATATGCCTTTTGTTACTCGTCATTGTCAATGTGTCCGTTGTCTTTTTTGCATGTGCCCCAACGGTTTGGGTATGGTGCGTGTCCCGCAGGGCATGCACTATACCCGTTGTTGGCGGTAGTTTTTATTTTTCAACAATTTTTTTAATCTTCAAGAGAGCTTCCTTCCAAAATTCATCCGAACGATTTTTCTGCTTTTCGGTCGGGATATTGTCTTCACTAATGGTTAAGAGAGTTGTTTCTTTTTTTTCAGTTATATCAAAAGTCCAAGTCCGATAATTTTCCGGTTCGTCCGGTAATCCATCGAAATGACTCCAATGTGAGTATTGAAGTTGCGAATTGGGTTCAACATTTAAAATAATTCCTTTTTCTTCGTATTTATTGCCGTTGAATTCACCTTTGAATGTGATTGGGCTTCCTTTTTTCCATTCCGTTAAAATTTCCGCCCCAAAAAAATATTCCTTCGCTATTTCAGGTCTTATCAATGCTTCCCATATTCTTGAAGAGGAAGTGGTTATTTCTATTGAAGATTTAGATATGAATTGTCTATTCATGTTTGGTTGTTTACAATTTATACTTTTTAGAAAATGCCATGTAACCAATGATTAGCCCGCCAACAATAAAACCAATAGACATTATCCAAGGCACTTGAGCAGGATTATCCGCTGACTGAAGGGTTAGTTCAGGCAATATAATTAGGAAAAGCCCCTTCATGAGAAACATAAATCCTAGTAACGTTACAATAATTTGCAAAGCGTTTTTCCACAAAATATGATTGACAAGAATAGTCATTCCGATAAAAAAATGAACCATTCCTGAGAGATTAATTAAAACGGGATCAGTTCCTTGATGAGAAATCATTTGCGAATAATATTCACTTGAAATTAAAAACCCCATTCCAGTAACAATCAAATATGCTGCTACTATTTTTCCAATTTTGTTTGTTATTTCCATTTCTCTACGATTTTGAATTACCGCCAACGGTCTTGTATATGAAAAGTAGCGGGTTTAGATGCTCTTATTTTTCGATAAGCAAGATACTTAATTAAAAACAAAAACGGTTCAGGTTAGCACCAAACCGCTATTTTTTATATACGTTGTTGGCGGTAGTGTTTTATTTTTTCAGTTAAATGATTCTCGGAATTCAGAAGGTGTAAAGTCAGTTTTACTTTTAAATAATTTGCTAAAAGATTGTATGTGCTCAAAGCCTAATTCGTATGCAATTTCACTAACCGACAAATCGGTAGTTGACAGTCTTTCTTTTGCTAAATCAATTATTTTATCTTGAATAAAATGTTTAGTACTTTGTCCTGTCAGCGTTTTTAATAATCTGCTTAAATAATTGGCAGATAGATTTAGCTCATTTGCAAAATACTGAACTGTAGGTATTGCATTTTCTATTAAATTTCCTTTACTATAATAAGCCGATAGCAATTCCTCAAATTGGTTTAAGATAGTGTGATTCGTAATTTTTCGTGTAGTAAATTGACGTTGGTAAAAACGTTCTGAATAGGTCAATAATAACGCTAACTGTGCAATGATTACATCTTGACTGAAATGGTCAATATTTGCTTGATATTCTTGAGTAATACTTTGCATTACACCAATAATCATTTTTTCCTCTTTGTCAGACAAATGCAGTGCCTCGTTTATTTTGTAATCAAAATATTCATATTCCTTTATTTTTTTTGATAGCGGAGTGTTCCAAAGGAAATCGGAATGTACAAGTAATAACCACCCTTTATGGTTTAATTCTTCATCCGTTCTAAATTCAAAAGAAAGAACCTGCCTTGGAGACATAAAATGCAATACGCCTTCATCAAAATCATATTCCTGTTGACCATACTTTAATTTGGCATTAAAATCTTTTTTTAAAGCGATGGAATAGAAATCATTCGTAATGTTTATTGGGCTGGTTTCATTACGTTTAATATCCTCAAATTTTATTATACTAATCAGCGGATGTTCAGGTTTGGGCAAATCCATAACTTTATGGTATTCCGTTATAGATTTTATATTATATGGTTTTGACATAGTGCAATTTATTTTTATAATTCAAAGAGTGTTTTTAAGCCTTCTTTTAGCGTTGTTGGGTTGCGACCCAATTTCTTTTCTAAATCATTGGTTATTTCGTCTTCCTGTCCGTTTTTTATATCGGTGTTGAATTCAACTACTTTTTGAAGCATTGGTTCTGGAATTCCTGTTGGTCTCATTCTTTCTTGAAAGGTAGAAATATCCACTGGATGATATTTTACTTCTTTTCCTGAAAGTGTTGTCAATGCCTTTGCAATATCATAAAATGAATAGGCCTCATTGTTTGTGAATTTGTATGTTTTGTTTTCACAACCTTCATTTGACAACACATTCGCCATTGCTTCGCCCATTTCTTTTCTTAATGCAAAAGTAACTTTTCCATCTCCCGCAGGTTGAAAAATACCCGTTTCAAATACTTTTTTGCCTACAAAAATTGGGAGTACATCCATATACAATGTGTTTCTAAAAATGGTATAGTTTAGTCCACTGTTTTTAATATAATCTTCTGTAAGAAAATGTTCCTCCATTAACTGATGAGCCAATGTGGTTCTATTTCTCATTGCTCTGCTGGTGTAGGCAATATTTTTAACTCCTGATTTTTTAGCGGTATCAATGACATTTCTGTGTTGCTGCATTCGGTCACCTTGGTCGCCTGCTGAAATTAAAAGCACGGTATCTACATTCGCCATTGCACTTTCAAGAGCGAACACATTATCATAATCGCCTTGAAAAACAGTTATTCCTTTTGCTTTTATTCCTTGTATTTTTTCTTCTTCTCGAACAAGGGCAGAGATATTTTGAGCTGGAATATTCTTTAATAATGTTTCAATGACTGAACTGCCAAGATTTCCGGTAGCTCCTGTTACTAATATTTGCATAATTATCTGTTTTTGATTTATGCAAAGTTCCATAGTATTTAGCCGATAATTTTAGTCAAATCTTGCCTTGTTGTAATCGTTTTCGGCTTTTTTTACATTACCGCCAACTTGTTTATATCCTTACTTTTCTTCCAGATTATATCACTTTTTTTATATAATCGGGAAGTTTTTTCCTGTTTATATTTCCATGTCATCTATTGGGCTTTTAACTTCGCTTAACTGTTGTCCACTTACGTGGGTGTAAATCATCGTCGTTTTTGGACTATTATGTCCCAGAATCTCCTGGATATATCTCAAGCCTACTCCGCTTTCCAATAAATGAGTGGCATAAGAATGGCGCAAGGTGTGGAGTGTGACCTTTAAATTTATTCCCGCTGCTTTACATGCTCTTTTCAATACCTTTCGGGCACTGCTATGGCTGTATTGACCTCCACCTTGACCTTCAAATACATAATTGTGTGGTTGAAATCCTGCACAGTAGTCTTCGTACATTTTGATTAATGCGATTGACAATGGTACTCGGCGATCTTTCTTTCCCTTGCTTCTTCGGATATAAATTAATTTTTCAGAAGGTCGGATATCGGGTTTCCGAAGTCTCAGTGTCTCACCTATTCTCAAACCTGCACCATAAATTATCGATAGTAAAAATTTGTGTTTCTTATTTCTCGTAGATACCAATATTCGCTTTACCTCATCTTTAGTCAATACATTGGGTAAGGTGTGCTCTTTCCGCGGTCGATCGATATCCGTCAATTCCCCCACATCCAGCCCGTGAACTTTAAGGTACAATTTTATCGCATTTATCCACTGATTTTGGGAACTATACGATTTGTTCCCGGAAATATAATAATCAAAATTGTATTTGATTATGTCTTCTTTTTTGATGCCATTCCATCTTAGATCAGGACGTGTAGCAAAAAATTGTCTAACAAAACTCAAATATGCATTTATTGTATTCTCACTATACCGTTTTTGTCGCATCCACACTTCCATTCTTCGGATTTTATCGCTAACTTTTGCGGAGATACTGGATTCTACAGCCGGATTTTCATGTTGATTGCCATTGTTTTTTGTTGTATACTGTCCTTTCAGTAATTGATGCTGCAAAGATTTCCTGCTTATTTCATTTGCCGGCCACCACCAGCCCTTATACGTCCGCGTATAAAGCCCCCCTAATGACTTACAGCGATGGTATAGTTCAGTACTATAAGGAAATGTAACTAACCAAACCCTCTGGTTGCGATGCACAACAGGCTGGATGCGGAGTTGTCGATTCCCAGGTCCTTTGTCATGTTCGCGCATGTTTGATGTTGGTATGTCGAGTCTAAATAATAGCCTAAATATAAAAATTTCATTTTGGATTAGCCAATTACTTCAACACAATTGTCTTGAATTCCTTCGCAAACACATTCCTGATTTCAGTTAGTTTCTTTTGAATTTGCAAATGCTTCATCAGTTCTTCAGCGTCTTCTTCCTGTTCGTATTGTTTTATGAGTTCCAGGTTTTCGCGGCAGAGTTTGGTAGCTTTATTGAGCTTGAACCGCATGAGGGCTTCCAAAGCGTCCTTCTTTTGATTCTCATCGGGCATGGGTTGGGTCTGCAATCCCATATCCCACATATCGATCCAGTTTTTACTGTATTGGCTGTCGTATTTCCCTTCGTGGATGTCGATTACCGTTTTCCGGATTTCCGGTGCAGTTTGCTGGGTTAAAAAGGCGAATGTCGGTACTTTCGATTCATTGTAGTGCTCTATAAAAATGTTTAGTACCTTTTTGAAATTTTCGTTTTCAATGAGTTCTATGACATCACTTATGTTTTCTATTACAAATGATGCTACGTTTTGATCTTCGTCCACGGATTTTTCGCCGTGCTGGATCAGGATCCGCAAAATATCTTTTTCGAGAAGGGTAGAGGCAGCATCTTTACTCTTGTCTTTGCTGGTTTCCCGTTTTTCCTGGCTGGTCTTACGAACCTCTTTAAGCCTTTCAGACCTTTTTTTATTGAATTGTTTATCGAGTTTGTTGTTAAGTTCTTCCAGCAATAGTTCTTCCGGGACACTCATCAATTTGGCCGTTTCTTTGATATAGAGGTGCCTTTTGATGGTATCTTCGATTTTGGATATACTCGTCACCAGGTCCTGGATTGCCTGGGAAGCATTGACCGGGTCATTTTTGGCGGTTTGCCTGCTCAGTTCGGCTTTGTAAAACAGGAAGTCCTGGGCTCTTTCTTCGAAATATTCCGTAAACCGGTTGTGTCCTACCGATTGGATAAAACTATCAGGATCATGCTCCTCCGGTAACGGCAATACCTGCACATCCATACCTTCTTCAAGTAACAGGTCAATCCCCCGCAGGGAAGCCTTGATCCCGGCCTGGTCCCCGTCAAATATCAGGCAGGCATTTTTACTATACCTTTTTATCAATCGTATTTGTTCGGTGGTCAGGGAAGTACCGCTCGTAGCCACAACGTTTTCGATATTGTTTTGATGCAGCATCATTACATCGGTGTACCCTTCTACCAGGAAGCAAAGGTCTTTTGCCCGGATTTCTTTTTTGGCCAGGTGCATCCCGTAGAGAACCTTGCGCTTGTGGTATATCTCAGATTCTGGGGAATTGAGGTATTTGGGTGCCTTTACATTTTTCTTGAGTATCCGGCCTGCAAAGGCTATGGGCTTACCGCTTAGTGAATGGATGGGGAAAATGATCCTGTCAAAAAAGAAATCGTTCCCGTACTGGTTTGACAGTCCCAGTTCTTTGAGGCGTTCTTCTTTATGTCCGGCTTCTTTGGCCTTGGTGGTTAATTTGTCCCTGGGATGGGAGGGTGCAAATCCGAGTTCGAATGATTTTATTGTTTTTTCGATAAATCCGCGGTCTTTCAGATAGCTGAGGCCTATACTTTTGCCTTTGTCCGTGTTGTTTAATTCATTACTAAAGAATTCCGCTGCAAATTTATTGATGATCTGCAGAGCTTCGCGGTGTTGGAATTCGATGATATCTTCTTCCTTATTGTAGTCTTCTTCAATTTCAATATTATATATCCGGGCCACGTATCGCAGGGCTTCCGGGTACGACATGGCTTCGTGTTCCATGAGAAAGTCAATCCCGTTTCCTCCCTTCCCGCATCCGAAGCATTTATAGATATTTTTGGAAGGGGATACCGTAAAAGAAGGGGTTTTTTCATTGTGAAACGGACATAACCCCAATAGATTAACACCCCTCTTTTTGAGGTGGACAAAATCACCGACAATATCCTCTACCGCCATTTTGTCAAATATCTCTGCTATTGTTTTTTTTGATATCAATGTAGATGTTCTATCTTTCAATTAGCAATTGCCTGAAGGCAAAATTAGCAATCTTTTAATGAAGAGATGGTTTGAAAATCCATTTATAGTGCCCGAAATTCAAATTTTATTTAATACTTCGCCTGCTTTTTTGATAGATGTTGCACATTTACCTTCAAAATGATTTTCGTTTGAAAGCAACATTATTCTTTTTCCCTTTATCATAAGAAATGTAAACAAATCTTCATCAGATTGTTCATATCCATCCAGTTTATTACTAAAAGGACATAATTAATAGACGCGTCTGTAAATTCTTTTAATATCCGTTGGCGCTATTGTCACCTCTTTGATCATCGGCAGCGCCTTCCCGAAATTGGTTAGGCCAGATTAAAATGGCATCTACCATCCCGATATTTCCCCTTTCCTGAATGGCAAATCCCCTTTCGAGCAATTCTTTTTTTACTTCATCCGAAAAAGAATTGTCTTCTGAAATTATAACATCAGGTAACCATTGATGGTGAAATCTTCTGGCATCGACAGCCTCTTTCATAGTCATTCCAAATTCCGTTGTATTGAGGATCGTTTGCAATACGGATGTAATAATCGTAGAACCTCCCGGTGTACCTACTACCATGTATAAGTCACCATTTTTTTCCAATATCGTGGGTGTCATAGAACTCAACATCCTTTTTTCAGGCTGAATGGAATTGATTTCGTTTCCTACGAGCCCGAATTGATTGGGGACACCCGGTTTGGCGCTAAAATCGTCCATTTCGTTGTTCATAAAAAAACCGGCTCCATCTACCCACACTTTTGATCCAAAGTAGGAATTGATGGTGGTGGTGATGGCGATAGCATTACCTTCGCTATCAACTATAGAAAAATGGGTAGTCTCTACGGATTCTATAATCTCGACATTTCCTTCTTTAATTTCTGATGATGGAGTAGGGGTATCCAATGAAATATCACCCATTCGCCGGGATAAATAATCGTCACTGACCAACATGTCCACTGGGACAGGTGCATAATCCGGATCACCCAGGAATGTTGCCCTGTCAGCGTACGCTCTTTTTTCAACTTCTGTAAGAAGGTGTACATAATCCGTCGAATTATGTTCCATTCTACTTATATTATAGGATTCCAGTCCTTTGAGCATTTGAATAAGGGCGATTCCACCACTGCTGGGTGGCGGCATGGAAATTATATTATAATCTTTATACTTTGCCTGGAGGGGGGCTCTCCATTTAGAATGATAATTATCAAGATCGGTATAATCAATTAATCCTCTACCGGATTCCATTTCCTGTACGATTAATTGAGCAGTTTTGCCCTTATAAAAGCCAGCTCTTTTATGGTCTCTAATGCGCTTCAATGTTAGAGCCAATTGTGGAAATTTGACGGAATCACCCTCTTCCCAATGGTCTTTTTCGGACAGATGGACAGCATGTCGGTTAACCCGTATAAAGTCGTCTAAAAACCGATTGAAAGTATGGGCCTGTAATTCACTAATGCGAAATCCATTGATTGCCAAATCTATAGCCGGTTGAACCACTTGTTGCCATTGGAGATTGCCGCCCCATTCATGTAAGGTCACCATACCGTCTACGGTACCCGGCACACCACTTGCCAGATGCCCTTCCAGACTAAGTCCGTCTATGACATTACCCCTGGAATCAAGGTACAAATCTTTGTGGGCGTGACGGGAGGCTTTCTCCCGGAAGTCAAGTGACTTTTTTGTTCCATCAGCCATTCTGATAACTGCGAATCCACCACCTCCGATATTTCCTGCTCTTGGGTAGGATACGGCCAGCGCCAATTGAACTGCTACTGCAGCATCAATGGCATTACCCCCGTTTAGAAGGATCTCTTTTCCGATTTGTGAAGCATGAGGACAAGCCGATACCACCATTCCATTCGGCTGGAGATGACCTGCTTTTTCTTTTGATAGCTCTATTGTTTTGCAGTTGAACAAAAGTAAAACCGTAAGAAGTATTATTGATTTTTGAGTATAATTTTTCATATTATAAGTTCATTTTAGGTCCCGGAAAATACTATTTTTTTTAATATTCATACAGGCGGTAGCGTATCTCCTGGTAATGCGTCTATAAAAGATTTTAAACATAAAATACAATACCAACACTACCATAGTATTCTCTAGAAGTGTATGGCCGAACCAGGATTTATCTTAGTTATATTACCTTATCCTGACCCTGGGATAAGCTGATTTGATGAATAATGGTGGTTTTTGGTTACGAAAGGAACCGCGAAGAGATGGATTTACGAATAAATTTATTGAGTAGTAAGGGAGCAAAACCAGACAATCTCAGAAGGGATGGCTGCATCGTCCAAAAGCAGGGCAGAAGTTGATATTCGATCTTCATTGCTGGATTTATTGAGTGGCACAAGATTCCTTATGTGTTTATGATATTTGTATGATAGGTTCATGAATGGAGTATATAGTTGTTTGAAATCTATTTTATTGCGTTAAATTAATTTTATATTGTTATATTTAAAGTCAAATTGAAATATGTTTGTAGATTCTGAGATTAATAATTTGAAAAAGGTTCTTGTACACAAACCTGACATAGGGATTAGTCGTGTGAGCCCAAGAAGGTCTGACGAATTATTATTTGATGACATAGTAGATTATCCCCGGATATTAAATGAACATAAAATTTTTACTGAAGTACTGGAATTGTTTATGGGCAAGGACTTTGTGTTGGATGTTGAACAATTATTTATAGAAGCTTTGGATTATAATGAGGAGCATAGGATTTCGATTATTTCCGAAATACTTGCTTTTGAAGAATTGCCCCAGAGTTTTAAGCCCCTTTTGACTGAACTCAATACCAAAAACCTTGCCCAAACTATTATTTCTGGATACCACGAAAGGGAAAAACGGTATTTATTTGATCCTATTCCCAATTTTATTTTTACCCGGGATATTGCTACGGTAGTTAAAGATCACATTATAGTCACCAAGGCTTCCAAAAAGGCCCGATTTCGTGAAAACTTAATTACGCAATTTATTTTTTATAACCATCCGGACTTCGTCGAATGGGTTGCCGAAGGGAGAATTATCAATATGAACGATATTGATGTCTTCCCACCTTCACGTATGGGGGAAAGTATATCAATTGAGGGTGGGGATATTATGATGATTAACAAGGAATATCTGCTCATTGGATGTAGTGAAAGGACCAATGCATATTCAATTAATAAACTCAAGGATGTTATTTTCCAAAAAGAGTTGGTTGACCATGTTGTCCAGGTCAATATCCCCAGGGATCGTTCTTATATGCACATAGACACGGTGATGACCTGGATCGATGAAGGAGTATTGGTGAGTTACAAACCCCTGATTTATGAAGGACTGAGTTCTTATGTAACCGTTTTTCATAAATCCGGGGCTGAAAGAATTTATCATTCGGTTCAGGAATTCGTTTTGAAAGAGATTAATCCCCATACCCAATTTATTTTTGTTGGAAATGGGGAAAGCCCTTATCAGGAGCGGGAACAATGGACTGATGGTTGTAACCTTGTAGCAATTAAACCGGGTGTGGCTATTGCTTACGATCGTAATCCTTTGACTGAAAAAGCTTTAATTGCCGCCGGGTATTCAATCCTGAAGGCTGAAGAATTGATATATCGATGTAAAAAGGGTGGTTTGGATCCCCGAATAATTGAAAAAACGATCATTACCCTTCCTTCCGGAGAACTGTCACGTGCAAGGGGAGGCTCGCATTGTATGACCTGTCCGCTGGAAAGGGAGAAGCTTTGAACCAATGATCCAATCTTTCAATGTACAATTGGATAATGATCTATTATTCACTGGGAGTCAGGAACTACAAGGACAAGCTGTGTCCGTCCCTGGGATCTGTCGTGGGTACATATTTAAATAAAACAATATATTCACTCAAATCCATCGTGCATTCCCCGTATATACCAGAGGCATCACTACGGTGCCAATCGACGTCCCCCGAATGCTTTCGGGGGCTCTTGCCGCTTAGCCACAAAGTGATCCCTTTGGGACAATCCCGTCAATAGTTATAGGTATTTAGAATTCATAACACTAGTGCTCTGTTTCATAAAACATTATAAATAATTAAGTAATGAAATATAGTGAAGCCCCGAAGGTGGCGCAATCACAAAACGATGGGTGAAGCCCATCTCCGTGGGATATGTTCCAAGAGTCCTGAAGGGGTGTAATCTCTTGGCTTTCGCCCTTTTAGGGCTTAGAAGAAGATATGCATGTCTGCCGTAGGGCTACACCCTACATTGAGATATTCCGCCCTTTCAGGGCTATCATTTTATTTACAAAAACTTACGAAACACTACACTAGATTGTTAAAACAAGATGTGTCCTTACGTTGGCCCGGAGATAGGTTGGTCGATTTCTATTTAAATTATTGTTTATTCTTCCTTTGCCAATTCCTAATTGGCTAATTGATTATTACACATTAAACCTAAAATGCATTACATCGCCATCCTGAACCACATATTCTTTCCCTTCTACGTGTAATTTTCCAGCTTCTTTGACTGATGCTTCAGAACCGTACTGTACATAATCATCATAATGTATTACCTCGGCACGGATAAAACCTTTTTCAAAGTCAGTGTGAATTACTCCAGCAGCCTGCGGGGCCTTCATCCCTTTAAGAATGGTCCATGCCCTTACTTCTTTTTCCCCTGCCGTGAAATATGTTATTAGATCGAGAAGCTTATAGCATGCTCTTGTCAATCGATTGACTCCGGGTTCTTTGAGTCCCATTTCATCGAGGAACATTTCTCGCTCTTCCTGTTCATCCAGTTGAATTATTTCAGCTTCAATCTCCGCTGAAACCAAAATGACTTCAGCTTGTTCTCCTTCAATACTTTTCTTGAATTTTTCAGTAAACTCATTGCCACTGATCACCGAATTCTCATCGACATTACAGACATACAAAATGGGTTTTCGGGTTAACAACATCATTTCTTCTAATAATTCCGTCTGGTCTTCAGATAATTCCAGGTCGCGGGCCGGTTTTTCGCTTTCCAGGTGTTGGAGAATGATTTCGGCAGTTTCGACTGCTTTTACCGCTTCCTTTTGACCGGTTTTGGCATTCTTTTTAAGTCTTTCGAGACGTTTTTCAACCGTTTCTATGTCTTTTAGTAATAATTCAGTATCGATAATTTCTTTATCACGTACAGGATCAACACTTCCATCTACATGGATAATATTATCATTTTTAAAGCAACGTAAAACGTGCACAATGGCATTTACTTCCCTGATATTGGCCAGGAATTGGTTCCCCAGACCTTCACCCTGGCTGGCACCTTTTATCAATCCGGCAATATCTACCACTTCCACGGTGGTAGGGATTGTTTTTTGTGGAGCAACCAATTCTTTTAGTTTGTCCAATCTTTGATCGGGAACCGTAATGATCCCAACATTCGGATCTTTGGTGGCAAACGGAAAGTTTGCAGATAAGGCCTTAGCCGCAGTAAGAGCATTGAATAGCGTAGATTTACCTACATTGGGAAGACCGACGATGCCGCATTGTAATGCCATAATTCAATTATATTGTTTTATATTATCGCGCAAATATAGATTTATAATTTTTGATTACCAATGTTATTATTTGAATGAATTATCTGGCTCACATATTTTTGTCCCATAATGACCCTTCCATTGTGTTTGGAAATTTTATGACGGATATGATGACCATACATGAAATCAGGAAATGGCCTGAAAACCTCCAAAAGGGCGTAGCATTGCATCGTTATATTGATGATTTTACAGATCACAACCTTACGAACAGGAACAGGGTGTTGTCTTTGCATCCATATTTTGGAAAATACGCCAGTGTTGTATTGGATATATATTATGATTATATATTATTTCATTTATGGGACGAGTATACCGAAATAGACTTCGACTCATTTTGCAATCAACATTACGAACATATTCTATCTTATAAAGACATGGTTCCCGCTCGATTGACAAGACGGGTTGATAACATGACCCGTTATAATTTCCTCCATTCCTATACTAGCATAGAAGGGATTCGGAACACTTTTGATCGTTTGGACCAAAGAGCCAAATATCCAACGGGATTTGATAAAGCTACTGATGTTTTACTCCATATGAAAATGGACCTGATCCGAGATTTTAACATTTTCTTTCCGGCGATGATACGGAAGACCAAAGGTTTTCTCGACCGATATTAGGAATACTGGGTTCACTATATGAAGTTAATAAAATTCCAATCAAATAGTGCCGAAAATTATAGGAATTCCAACCTGGAGGTTCTGGATAGGAATGTAAGTTTAGTCCGTATTTCTCATGCTTTTGTTAAGATATTGTATGTCTATACATACAATTATGAATGTCAAAATTAAATCAGGAAATCCATAAAAAAGAATAGGTGTAATAAGGGAGGATAGTGCTAAAATTGGAGAAAACCTGGATAGTCCTCCTGGTAAGTTCTCACCTTTCTGGGTTGTTTTGCAAACGAAAGATGCTCCTGGGTATAAAATGGAAGTAATTGCCCGTATCAGTGAAGGTGTGACAAAAGATGATTGGAAGCAATTAATACATTATAAGGGGTCTACTGAAAAAGAATTGGAGAATATCATTCCGTCATCGATTAGTAGTATGCAAAAGAAAACGGTCTATGGTAAAGAAACCTCGGAGCGAATTTACGAATTGGCGAAGTTATTTGGGTTGGGTTATGAGGTTTTTGATTCTAAGGAAGACTTTATGAAATGGTTGAAAACGATGCCATTAGAATTCAGTACAATGTTTATGGCAGCAATTTCTACTGAAAATTTTTCTTCGTTAAAACTCCATTTGGCCTGTTCGAGTTATTATTTTGTTTGTTGCGACAGGATCCCGAAGGGCTCTGTCCCGCCCCCCGGGGTTGGATTCTATTAGCGATTCGTCAAAACGATTGTTTCGACCTCAGAGAGGTCGGATAAGCTCCCATTCTTCTCAAATCATCCTTTCCAATTCTTGGGTTGGATTGAACGTCAAATAGTAAAATCAGGTAATCCGACACCCTCCGGGGTCGTCTATCCTGTTTTACGCGTCCTTCTAACATAATCAGACCCCCAAAGGGGGCTTTTATCATAGCTTGGGAGCATTAAAACCAGGTGCATCCTGGTGAACAAAAACGATATAAAACGGATGCTTACCAGGTTTTTCTTTTTCAGTAGAAATTGCTGTGTTTATAGTTAATGATTGTCTACAAGGTTGTTAATGTGAAATATAAAGTTGCCACACTCTCCGGAATAGGGGATGGAAAGGTAGGTGGTAGATGGAGCCAGGTAGGAACAAAAGCAATTTATGGTTCTGAAAATATATCACTAGCGTGGTTAGAATATTGTGTTCATTCCGAAAACATCACCTATTTACCAATAGAAATATTAATTGCGAAGATTCAATTTCCAGATGATTTTACAATGGAAGAGTTAAAAGATTTTCCGGAAAGATGGAATCAATATCCATATGTTTCTAGAACAACGAAGGTTTTTACAAGTCTGGTCAAAAAAAAGAATTTGTTTGCTTTACGGGTACCCTCTACAATTGTTGGTTTAGAATCAAATATTATCCTGAATCTATTTTATAAAGACTTTGGTAAAATAGAAGAGATTGAGTTTATTGAATTCCCAATTGATTTAAGACTTAAAAATGATAAGCGGGGATGATTCTGTATAGCCCGCAGATTAGGTAGATTATCGCGGACAGAATAGATATTATTGAAAATGGCAGTTGTTGAATGGGGAAGGAAAGTTTATAGCAATATTTTTGTCGTAATTGAACATTATTATCTTTGTACGGGTTGTAGTAATTGAAACTGGAACGACCGAACTCACTAATGACAAATCTAAATATAATAGTTTTCATTCTTATATCAGCGTGTTTTCCCAATAAGGAATCTGAGGATTACCCGATGGAAAAACATCTTGACCCTATCGAAGAGAAAAATACGGAATGGGAAGGGCTGGCGAGTTATTATCACAATAGCTTGCACGGGTTGCGCACAGCATCCGGAGAACTATACGATAAAACAAAATTTATGGCTGCCCACAAAACGCTGGATTTTGGTACGTGGGTATGGGTGAAAGATCATAATTCGTCATCTACCGTTGTTGTAAAGATAAACGATCGATTACCTGCTCATTCTTCACGGCTTATTGATTTGAGCTACCGGGCAGCAGAAGAATTTGAATTGCTGCGAAAGGGATTGAAAAAAGTAACTATTAAAATTATTCCGCCCAGTGAAGCGAGACGATGGTTCCTGGAGCGTCAACTAGAGATTCCGGAAGCATTGAATATTGAAGTTCCTTGAATGGACTCAATACGTTCGAATTAGCTCCTGCATATGTGGTATGGACTTACAGAGTAATAGTTTTGGGTACAGAAGGTAAAAGGAGTTAGCCCTAAAGTGTACCTGACGGCACACCGTTTTTTTTCAAGTTTTTTTTACGCATACCTAGTCCATAGCGGGACAGAAATAGGAACGACCAATTCTGTGTTAAAAGGCGTGCCATTAAGTGGCTATAGTGGAAAAGTTAATGTGAGTTCGACAGAGAAAATAAGAGCTCTGAAAGAGCGAAATATACCTAACTCTGGGTGCCAAACCCAGGGTGAAAAAACAAGTAAAAGCATCGTTTCTGGCATTAAATTTTGCCTTTTTCGCAAAATTAATGCCAGAACAATTATTCGTCGAGCTCACGTTAAAGGTAAGGTTTTTAGGTCTACCAATGCACGAATAAATCGCGTCCCGGATATTGCGGGTTGTCCATTGTACAACCCTTTGTGTATTCTCCCGCAGGTCCCACGGACTCCCTGGAAGGATTCCTCAATGCAATCAAGGTAATAGATAAAACGAATTAGATTACAAATATTTCCCACTGATCTACGCTGATTAGCACAGATTATCTTTCCGTTTCTGCGAAAAACTACAATATTTTCAGATTGTAGTCTGCTAACAAATCCAGGTCAAGCCCATTGACGGACTTCCTAAGAGATCCCAATGGGGATAATTATGTCATTTTGTAAGGTTTTTATCCTTATGCCGAAGCATCCTATTGGGGTAAATATATGTATTCAATTCCGGAGAAAAAACTCTTGATGTGTCCCTTATAGGCGCAGATCTGTCCTTTCGCAATTTGATATATTCGTTGAGTATGGATTATTTGACCTTTGAGGCATATGGGGCGTGACTTCTCCGGAAGAGGTGTCATCGCAAAAGGACAATATCCCCGTATTTCTCTTTCATCTCTCCATAAACCGTTAAATATTTTACATAATAATTATACGTTCCCATGGGTAAAGGATTTCCATTTATCATCCCGTCCCAACAATTGGAATAGTCCCCGATTGGCCTGAGCGGATTGATGTTTTCCCGCTTGAAAACGATATCTCCATTTCTTCCGAAGATTATAAAGGATTCTACATTTTCTATGTACTGGTTGGCATAAATACAGGTATGGCTATTTTCACTATTACTACTTTCCGGAATTATTGCATTCGGTACGTCCAATAGGTCTGCCTGCCTGACATTTATATTGAATGTGTCACTTATCGAGCATCCATATTCATTTGTTATAGTAGTAATTACAGTTCTTGAGTTAAATAATTGCTTTAATTCAGGTTCCGTGCACGAAAAGCATCCTAATGTATCGGGGTTCAAAATCCATTCATAATCTAGAGTAAAAATATCGGGGGAAGGGATAATTTTAAATCCGGGTTGGTTGAAGTCGACAGAATCACCGCTGTTGACTAATGTATCTTGTAAGGGATTGGCATTATCCATAATCCCTTTTAATTCCAGGTTTATCAAGGTATCCAGTTCGCACCCATATTGGTCCCGTCCTGTAATTACATAATTTTGATTGGCATAAATAAGGTTGAAAGTATCCAGGGGATTAAAGGCAGCCTGATCCAGACTATATGTTACCTGATCATTATCCAGTGCCCCGCTTATAGAATCAATTATGATGGTACCCGGTCTATTAATATCGCAGGCCGGTTCCTGGATCGAAAGTACAAATGATTGTAAGGGGTTTGGTGCTTTTTCCACTATAAACTCCGATGAAATGGTACAAAAATTGGAGGTATCAGTTACTCTCAGACGGTAAATTCCTTCCTGACGGATGTTATTGGCGCGGGGTTGGTCTGATATGACAATTTCATCACTTATGCTTTCCGTCCATTTATAGACGTAATGATCTGAGACGGGGCTAATTTGGGATAGTAAATTGGTACTGTCTTTTTCACATCGCAAGGAATCATCTACGGCTATTTCAAGTTCCATCAAGGTGGCTGCATCGCGGATTTCAAAGGTATATATCGAATCACATTGATTGAGACTGTTGGTGATTCGCACATCATACACCCCAATTTCAAGATTATTTATGGAATCTCCAACCCCAATAATCTCCTGGCTTACGGGATTGAGCCATTCTGCAGTTAGAAATTGATTATCCAGTAAAATTCCAGCATTCCCGGTTTTATCGCGACAATTGGCATCTGCAACATTCAGTGTTGTAGAAGGTTTAATAGTTTCGAATACGGGAAAAGTATCAATCTTGAAACATCCGTTGGGTCCTTCGAGGTACAAAATGTAATTTCCTGAATCCCGGATGGTAGTAGTTGGACTTTCAAAATTATCCCCGGCTGGGTTTTGCCAGAAATTAACAGCCACTGAATCTTCTGTTACATACGATAGGGGAACTTCACCGCCTGTACAACTTAGTGACAAGAATCCTACGGAATCATACACCGGTGGTTCAAGATCCCCGGCTATCCTGAAGGTAGCAGTATCCTTGCATCCGTTTTTCGCCGTGAGGTCCAGGAAATATTCCCCCGGCGTAGTAAATATTGGTTGGGCTTCTTCGGATGAAAACCCTTCCGGGCCGGTCCATATAGTAGAGCGAAGGGCTTGAGTCCCCACAGAATCCGGCAGTTTTAATTTTGAATTTCTACAACTCAACGTATCTTTTGGAAATCGCAATATGGGAATGGAAAAATTGGCCGTTACTTCAAAACTGGATGTATCCCGGCATCCATTATCAAAATAACTGACGGCTGTATATGTAGCGGGCTGGATTACTGTAAGGGTTGTTGACTCTTCCAGAAAAAGGCTGTCAAGGTACCATTCCGTGATGACATTTCTTTGTGGGTTCCCATTGATTTGGATAGTTAGATCGGGTTCGGGATGGTCACAATTTATGACTGCGGGTTCGATGGCAGTATTTACGGTCTCCAGGTCTTCAGTAACCATTACCTCTTCCGATCTTTGGCAACCCCTTGTATTTTCTATCACTACAGAAATGGTACCGGTGCTAAAAAACTCAAAAGTATCCCTAGTCGATAAGTTTCCTGACTCATCAATCCAGGCTACGGATTGAATGTCTTCATAACTGTCCAGGTGGGCCTTTCCCGGATTGATTTCACACGTAAGTGTTTCTGCAATAATCTCTACTTCTCGCGAGAACGTTTCCCGGATAACCATTACCGATTGGTTATTCACACATCCGTTTGTATTTTCCAATTCTACAAAATATTGTCCCGGTCCGGGTAAATCCGGAAAAGAATCGGAAGAAGTAAATCCTCCGGGTCCCTGCCATTTTATCGTTCGCAAATCCAGGTTCAAGTCGTATTCCAGACCATACAGGCTATCCGTACAGGCAATAGTATATTCCTCCTGTAGGGGTAATTCAGGCGTAGTGCGGCCATCAATGACTTCTATGGAACCCGGTATGTCACAATTCTCCGTATCAGTTGCAACAAATGTATAATTTCCTGGCTCTGCCACAGTGATCCTTTTACCAGTAGGAGCTATGGAAATACCATTTCGCTGCCAAACCACCGATTCTATTTGTTCGCTTTGAAGTGCAAGTGTAGCCTGTTGGTTATCGCAAGTAATCATTTGGGTTTCATCGTATTCAATGGAAGGCCCGTTTTCGGAATTAATGATTTCAATTTCTGCTGTATCTATACATTGGGTCGAATTTTCCCTGTACAGAAGGTACAGGGTTTGTGGCGTATTGGTCTCATACGATTGTCCGTCGAATTCGGGTTCATTGATTATGGTTCCGTCCTCTTGTTCTAATCGTATTATTTCGTAATGTAAGGTGTTGTCTTCATCGAAAATATTCGTTATTTCAAATCTTCCTGTTTCACTTGTACAACTAATCGGCTGAATTTCAATATTGGGTGGAGTAGCATTGGTTTGGTCAGGGAATGCACGCGTCAATATACTTTGGCAGCCCTGTTCATTTTTGGCTGTTAAAACAAAACTTCCGGGTTCTTGTGCCGTTACTCTTCCGGTGGTAGGATCAATGGTAATGTTTGCATCCGAATCAATTGACCACGTGCAATTGTCGCAATTTTCTACCTGGGCGGTAAAGGATAAGCTGGACCCGGTATTATCACACCTGAATGCCGGGATAACCGGATCTTCAAACAGCGGTTTGTTGGGATTTTGGTTGACTGTGATATTGGCAGAATCTGCGCAAAAACTGCTGCTATCGGTGACTATGACCTGAATATTTCCCGGTTCACTGACCTGGGCTATATTCTCATCGTATGTCAATCCTGTTCCACGCCAGCGGATGGAATAATAGGTGCTGCTGAAATTAGTGGCTTCTACGGGTGTAGTGGGTTGATCGCATACCAGATCGACCGAAGTCGGAACATTAAATGCTACGGTAGATTCGATTCTGGAAACGGTTTTTTCAGCGCTGTATTCACAAGTCCCTGATGCTATATTTACTGAATAATTACCTTCTGCAGTTACTAATACAGAATCCCCCATTACGGTGCTTCCATCAGGCGTAGTCCAGGTAGCCGTAAAAGGACCGGAATAGAAGGCTTTAAGATAATTCATAGAGTCGATATTACGGCAATTAATCGCATCAATACCTTCGATATCAAGACCTACGGTTTCAAAGGCATTTCTTACGGTTACAGACCCGGACTGACCGCAGGCCCCGTCATTAGAAGCTTCGAAAAAGTAAGTTCCGGGGGTCGTAACGGATAGGGTAGGAGTAGAAGCGATTTCTGCACCATCCAGTATCCATCGGTAGGTTTCGTAGTCCTGGTCCAATTGGGGTTCCAATAATGCAGGTGTCCCATCACACAAGATTTGTCCCCCTGTAATTTGGACGGAATTCGATTCGTTGGAAGGAATGATCAGGACGTTTTTTTCTATTGTGCACTCCTCGCCCTCGAGTTGGATCAGGTAATCTCCGGCTTCTTCGAAGGTTATTACATTCTGTTCTACCGTTACGCCCGAAGAAGGAATGACGATATAATTGGTAAAATTCGTTCCCAGTTCTGCCTGTACCGAAGAATTGTTACAGAGGGTATAGGAATTTTCCAGGCTGAATACGGGGACTCCCGGGGCGCTGCTTACGGAATGGGATACGGTATCTAGATAATCTTCTATTTCAAAAACCACGGAATAGGTTCCCGGCGATTGTACGGTAATGGAATTTGATTTGAGATCTGATTGGTTGGAAATAAGCCCGTTTTTGGTAAACCAACGATGGACTGGAAAATCTTCGCTATTGGACACGGAAAGGTCGATATCGGTCGTGTTGCAGCTATATTGTGCGCTTTGATTGAAACTAACGGTGTAGTTTGTGAAATTAAGAGTTAATAAAACCGTGCTATCACATCCGTTTTTATCAGTGAGGTTTTGGGTTATGGTTTGGTCTGAGGTATACCGTGTTCCATCGACAATATAGAAATCCTTCCCGTAGATATTTCTGGTTACTTCCCTGGGGTTGGGATTGGATAGAATGGTGATATTGGCATGGTTACCTGATACGGCCCCGCATATTTGGGAACTATTACTGTGGAATAAATTCCTGAGGGCATCCAGGTTGGGAGCAGACTGAAGAACATCCAGATTCTCAGGACGGTGTTGTATGGTAAATATCCTGTAGTCCCCTTTGTTTTGGTTGGAAAGGTCGATTGGTTGGCCCAGAGCCACTATCCTGTTCCCATTAACAGCTACATATGTAGTAGTAAATCCAGGGGTTATATTTCCCCCATTGGTTTGCGGGGATATACTTTCCAGGGCCTGGTCTCCTCCACAGAAACTACCCAGGTTTTGATTGGCCATGAGATTCCTGGATTCGTTGCAGGGGCGGCAAAATTGTGTAGGGGAGCAGAATACGAGTTCTACCGAATAAAAAGTTCCGGTTCCCCCTTCCGAGTCGTCGCGTATATTGACGTTCCATGTCCCGATGGATGCCTCGGAGTCAAAGAACTCAAATCCATTGGGGTCTGCAGGCAGGTACGATCCGGTATATTGGGTATTGGTTGTCCAGATATTATCGCTCCACAGGGGTTTTTTAAAATCATCGGGGGAAGTCTGGCCTTCATCCCGTACAAAAGTTATGTCCCAGGAACTATTATCTGTTTTGGAGGAATTGTTTGAACTTTGGAGAAGATTGAGCCTTTTTCCAGTGGGACTAATTACTACAATATTTAAATCCCCTACAAATTCATGGTCAAAATGAATCCTTACACCACAGAGTAATTCCCCGGAAATGTTTGAGGAATTGGCTTCAATTTTAATATTTTGGACGGTTCCATTGTCTGGAATAGGTATATTCCTTTGAATTTTACACTGTGCCTGTCCTTCCGTTACTGCGACCCCCACAATAAAAAGTAAAAGTAAAAGTTGTCGCATGTAATTGTTTTTGTTTTAGCAATTTATAAATGATAAATTAAAATTTCTACTCTTTAATAACTATTAAACCTTATAAAACCTTGTATAAAAAAAATAAAAAATAGTAATAATCCGTATATATTTGAAGCGGATTTTATAGGCAGAATAACGCTGGAAATAAAAAATATCTTCCCAACTGAAATTGTTTATTGGTTTACAAAGAGTTGTATGAGGTTGACCCCAGGGGTACTCTTTTGAAAAGGAAAAATTGAGATACGTTAAATGCTTAACATATTTAGAAAGAAGAAGGGGAGATTATTTCCATCGGGATATATCGATATTCACAACCATATATTACCTGGAATAGATGATGGTTCACCGGACGTGGAAACTTCTATATATTTATTAGAGGAACTGAGGGAATTGGGTATCCGTAAATTAGTATTTACCCCGCATGTCATGGAAGGGGTTTGGGAGAATTCAACAACAGATATTGCAGCTACACTGGAGATACTGGAAGCTGAGTGGGATACCCGGAACAGGGATGGATTTTCTCTGCATGCAGCTGCGGAATATATGATGGATGAGGGATTTTTGGCAAGGCTGGAAAGAAGGGATCTTTTACCCATCTCTGGAAATATCCTTTTGGTAGAAATGTCTTTCGTATCCCCTCCGATGCATTTATATAAGACCATTGCAGATATACAGGTGGCTGGATACCGGCCTTTACTTGCGCATCCCGAACGGTATTTTTTTTTGCACCAGGATTGGGAGGAATACAAGAAATTGCGATCTGCCGGATGTCTGTTTCAATTAAATATGTTGTCTATGAGCCATTACTACGGGAAAGAAGTTAGGAACACTGCATTACAACTATTGAAAAAGGGGTATTACCATTACATCGGTTCGGATTTACATCATGAGCGGCATTTACATCAAATACAAAAATTAGCGGAGAGGAAGGAATTTTGGAGAAAGGTAGAACCTTTGATGGAGAATAATAGTCAGTTAGTTCGATAAGTTTTTAGTTGGTTGATAGTACGGGGTAGTTGAGAGTTTTACCCAATGATCCAAATTAAATATGCTTTTTCTAATCGTATATGTTTTATCTGAACTTTATATTTTGTGTTTCCGTGAGGTAATATTTTAATGTTGTAGTATTGGAATGTAAATGAGGAGTGAGGTTTGATTTACCGAAAAGTCGCGAAGTGTGCAAAGGAAGAACTGACGTTTTCTGCGTCCTCTGCGCCATTGCGGTGAAAAAAAATCTGATATATTTCTGATAAATCCCGGTAGATTATTGCTATACAGCACTGCATAATCCAAATTATATATTCTTTATCTAATCATATATGTTTTATTTGGACTTTATATTTTGTGATTCCGTGAGATATTGACCTACTATTTTAAGTATTAGTCTGGAAATGAAGTGTATTATATTATTTACCGCAGAGTCGCGAAGTGCGCAAAGGAATAATCGAAGGTCTTTGCGTCCTCTGCGCCATTGCGGTGAGAAAAAGGACTGATGTATTTCTTATAAAACCTGGTACATCCTTGCCATACAGCACTGCATCATCCAAATTAAATATGCTTTTTCTAATCACATATGTTTTATCTGAACTTTTTATTTTGTGATTCCGTGAGGTAATGTTTTAATGTTGTAGTATTGGAATGTAAATGAGGAGTGTGGTATTATTTACCGCGGAGCCGCTAAGTGCGCAAAGGAAGAACCGAAGGTCTCTGCGTCCTCTGCGCCATTGCGGTGAGAAAAAGGACTGATGAATTTCTGATAAGACCCGGTAGATCCTTGCCATACAGCACTGCATCATCCAAATTATATTGTCTTTGTCTAATTATATATGTTTTATATGAACTTTTTATTTTGTGGTTCCGTGAGGTAATGTTTTAATGTTGTAGTATTTGAATGGAAATGAGGAGAGTGATATGATTTACCGCAGAGTCGTGAAGTTCGCAAAGGAAGAACCGAAGGTCTATGCGTTCCTTGCGCCATTGCGGTGGGAAAATTAATTTACAGGGTTTCGTGGCGAATTGCACAGTATATCACGGAGTAGGAGTTTTTACATAGTGAAGCTCTGTAGAATATGCTACTTATTTATTATGGTTCAAAGCCCAGGCATATTGGGGAATAAAAAAAATGGATCAGCGGAGGTCCCCCTGATCCATAACTTTAATATAAATAACCCTATGAATTAAAGTTCGAATTGATGATTAGTGCACTCTTAGTTCTATTGTTATATACTTTGTTATTAACCGCGAAGTGCGCAAAGGAATAATCGAAGGTCTCTGCGTCCTCTGCGCCATTGCGGTGAGAAAAAGATCTGATATATTTCTGATAAAACCCGGTAGATCCTTGCCATACAGCACTGCGTCAGCCAAATTAAATATGCTTTTTTAATCACATATGTTTTATTTGGACTTTTTATTTTGTGATTCCGTGAGATGTTGACCTATTAATTTTAAGTATTGGACTGGAAATGAGGTGTATTTTATTATTTACCGCGGAGTCGCGAAGTGTGCCAAGGAATAATCGAAGGTCTTTGCGTCCTCTGCGCCATAGCGGTGAAAAAAAGATCTGATATATTTCTGATAAGACACGGTAGATCCCTGCCATACAGCACTGCATCATCCAAATTATATATTCTTCATCTAATCATATATGTGTTATTTGGACTTTTTATTTTGTGCTTCCGTGAGATATTGATCTATTAATTTTAAGTATTAGAATGGAAATGAGGGGTGTTGTATGATTTACCGCGGAGCCCCGAAGTGCGCAAAGAAATAACCGAAAGACTTTGCGTCCTCTGCGCCATTGCGGTGAGAAAAAGGACTGATGTATTTCTTATAAGAACCGGTAGATCCCTGCCATACAGCACTGCGTCATCCAAATTATATTGTCTTTATCTATGGATATATGTTTTATTTTGACTTTATATATTGTGTTTCCGTGAGATATTAATTTGATAGAATTAAGTTGTAGTATTGGAAATGAACTGGATTTTATTAATTACCGCGGAGCCCCGAAGTTCGCAAAGGAAGAACCGAAGGTCTCTGCGTTCCCTGCGCCATTGCGGTGAGAAAATGATCGGGAATCCTTCCGACCAGAACTTTCCCGGTGAGGAAAATGGAAAGCCATCCCTTGATGGTGGGGGAGACCCGTATATTTCATTTCAACACACATATCCCTAAACTTAAAAGATTTTCCACCATGGTTTTTTGTGATCGATATATCCATATCCGTACCCATATCCATATCCGTATCCATAGCCTTTTTTGGCATCTACACCATTGACCAGGATGGACATGTTGGGTAGTTTCTTTTCTTCGTACAACCGTCTGGGAATATCCAGGAGCCGCTTATCGAGATAATTGGCCCGGGTCACATACACAAACATATCCGCATGGTCGACGATCAACATCGTATCCGTTACCAGGCTCACCGGCACGGTATCTACAATCACATAATCGTATTTTCCCTCGGCATACTCCATTAATTCAGCGAACCGCCCGTTCATAATTAATTCAGACGGGTTGGGTGCAATGATACCACAAGGAACGATATCGAATTCAAATCCCGCATCTCGAAGAATTACATCCTCTTCCGTTAACTCCCGGTCCATCAGAAAATGAGTAAGTCCTTTAGCCGAGGCAGTCAACTTTTCAATATCTAGATACCTGGATATCTTTGGGTTCCGGATATCCGCCTCGATCACCAACACTTTTTTACCCGAAGAAGCCATGGAAAGGATCCTGGCCAGGTTCAGACTTACGAAGGTTTTTCCTTCTCCCGATATGGTGGAAGTGATAAAGATCTTGCTGGTAAGGGACTTTTGACCGGTCAGGAAGAAATTGATATTGGTGCGCAGGATCCGGAACGATTCCGCCATCGGGCTGCGGTCCTGGTCCTGGATCAATACCTCTTCGGAAATTGGTACCTGGCCGATAACCGGGGCATTGGTAACGCTCTCGATGTCTTTGATCGTATGGACCTTATTGTCGAGCAATTGTCGCAGATATATAATACCGAAAGGAACCAATAATCCAATAATCAGGGCTGCGAGATAAATGATCTTGGTCTTGGGACTTACGGGGATATTATTTCCGTAAGCAGAGTCTATAATCTTGATACTGGCCGGGGTAGCAGCGTTGGAAATTTCCGTTTCTTCCCTTTTTTGGAGAAGAAAAAGGTAAAGGGATTCTACGATTTGTTGCTGGCGTGAGATATTCCGGTAGTCCCTTTCCTGTCCCGGGAATACCTGTATTTCATCATCTATTTCCCGCCGTTGTGCTTCTATTTTTTCAAGCGCAATTTCCGTTGTCTTACGATAGTTACGGAGACTGGTTTTGAGGCTTTGTTTGAGTTCATCCAATTGCAGATTGATATTGCGAACCCGGGGATTGGCTTCGGTAGAACTCTGCAACATTTTATTCCTTTCAAGGACCAATTCATTGTACTTTTGGGTTGCCTGGCCAATGACTGCATTATCAAGTCCTATATTGGAGGGGATAAGGTCTTTGTCGTTATTGACCAGGTACTCATCCATAAATTCTACCAGGCTCAGTTGCGTGGATAATTCAAGTAATTTCTTTTCGTTTTCTTCATATCGCTCCAGGTTGATACTGGCTTCTGATTGTACATCGGTGACATCATTCCTGTTTTTGAAAGATTCCATATTCGCGTCTACCGACTGCAAGTCTCCTCCTATAATGTCCAATCTTTTGGAGATGAAATCCAGCGTATTTTCTCCGATTTCTTTTTTGTCCGTGATCAGGTCCTGATTGTATTGGTGAATCAGCTCATCCAGGATATCCTCCGCTTTCTTTTTTACTTTATCGACGAGGCTCAGCCGAATTACATTGGCATCTTTACTGGTAGGTTCCAGGATAATATTAGTTCGATAATCACTTATTACCTTTTGAATAGGAAATATATTAACCCGAACCCTTTCTCCGAGATTATCGTAAAAATTTTGATTTGGGTGTAATGATATTGATTGATCGAGCCATTGAATTGTGTCGTATAGGGGAATTTCATCCAAGACAATGCTGTCTTGCTGAATGATTCGATATTTATTGGAGGCATATAATTCAACGTTAAAATCTAAAGCTTCTGTTAATCGGCTTATAGATTCAATCCGGTACAAAGTAAAAGGTGATTCCGCAGAATAGATTTCCGTTTCTTTTATTCTTCCTTCCCTCAAATAGGTTATGTTTAAATGAAGGGTATCTACGACTTTTTGCATCAACCGTCTGGATTTCAGTACCTCCATTTGGTCATGAATGTTGACATTTCCACCTTCTCCCAGGATGGAGAGGTCTTTAAGGGCTTCCAGTTCATTGGATAATGAGTTGGATTCTTCGTCCGTAAGCAGGATTTTTGCCTCCACGCTATATTCTCGATCTGCATAACGCAAATACATATAGGCGGATGTACCGGCTATAATTATCGATACTAAAAACCATTTCCAGTGCACGAGATATTTTTCAATTTCTTCTCGTACATTAATATCATCTTCAAAATCGAAGTCTCGGTATATATTATTATTATTATTATTATTCTGCAAGGCTTATTGGATTTTAAATAGCAATATTGTTACCGGGCTAAAACGGCAATGACAGAGACAATTAATCCGGCTACCGAAATGACGATAGAGGTGTTCCGGCTATAAGTGGAAGAATTGATTTGTGCCTGGTTGGGTTCCACATATACTACATCGTTTTGACTGAGAAAGTATACCGGGGATTTTACAATATCCTGTGAAGTAAGGTCCACCCGGGTAAAGGTTTTTTTGCCATCCACTTCCCGTATCACCAATACATTGTCCCGTACCCCGTTAATGGTCAGGTCGCCTGCCATTCCCAGGGCTTCCAGTATTGTTACCCGTTCATTGGGTAAGGTGAATGTCCCGGGATTACGGACTTCGCCGATTACAGTAACTCTGAAATTGGTGATTTGAATATTTACACCAGGGTCAATGATATATTCTGTGAGTTGTTTCCGCATCGTATCCATGGCCTGTGATCGCGTTAATCCTGCCAAATGCACTTTCCCCAATACCGGGTAGTCGATTTCTCCTTTTTCATCGATGAGGTAGGTGATTTCTCTATTGGTATTTTGACCGGCTCGAACCGTATAGGGATTTACCTGGTTAAAGGGTAATGTAGCTTCGAGGTCTGCAGCCGAAACTGTTATGGAAAGTAAGTCATCGGGCTGTAGGGTAGGGGTATATTTCAAAAAGGTAGAGTCCCGGAATTGTTCTCCCTGGAAGTACACCAGTTCTTCCCGTGAGGCACAACTTGATAAGATGGCTATTATACCAATTGTTGCTATTGTTTTGGTAAATAGGTGTTGTAATGAAAGATGTTGAATCATTTTCAATTTTTGGTCTTCAATGGTTTAATTATACGTCTCAATTGGGAGGGAACTAGGATGAAAAAAGGAACGATACATAGCGTCCTAATTTCGTTGCGAAGATTAAAAAAATAATAAGGAGTTAAAGATAATTGTACATTTGATTTTAAAATTTACTCAAGTATTCCAAAGGATATTTCCCTTGGGAATTATTAAGTATATCGGGCTTGCCGAAGGCATCCCTTCGGGAGAAGCCCTTTATTTCTTTGAATCCTTTTATCCCTGGCATTTATGCCAGGGCAAATTAATCCATCCAGAGAAGATCATCCATTCTTGTACATCTTATACTTCAATGGGGGATTTTAAATGCCAATGTATTGTGAAATGTATTTTCTAAAAAGGTTAAGTAAAGTTCTATTTATCTCTTTCTCCAGTACTTGTTTGCTTAATTTGATTTTGCCCTTCTATTTCTTCTCCGTGGATGCTTGAATAATAAATTGTCTCGAGGCTTTTCCCCCGGGGATGCTCTGGATAATTATTTGCCCAGTGTCTCCTCACTAATAGATGCCCTGGATGATTATTTGCCCGAGGCTTCTTCCCCATTGCATATCTGTTATTTTATTTGACCCGGCGGCTTTTCCACATGGGATGCCCTGGATGATTAACTGCCCTTCTATTTCTTTTCCCCAGTGGATTCTTGTATGATTATTTGCCCCGGCGCTTCAGACCGGGGCCATAAATAGAAATTATCAATATTAATGGCTTTCCCCGCAGGGGTGGCTGTGCCAAGCCATTAATATTAATTAAAACTCTTCCTCCTTAATAAATTGAGAATATTCCTCTTGAAAAGACATTTTCTTATGGTGACTCTCCTGGTTTTGAATATAATTCCTAACTGATTGTACATTTGATTCACTTACTGAAACAGCAAAATATCCCCTTTGCCATTTAAATTTTTTATTAAAAAAATTTTGTTTGTTGATCCAATGGGAAGATTCGCCCTTCATCAATTGGATTGTGTTCTTAATTGTTTGGTCATTTTTGAGCCTTAGTAAGCAATGAACATGATCTATATGTCCATTAACTATATCTATGAGAATATCTTTTTCCTGACAATTTTCATAAATATGGTTAAAGATATCTTTCCTGAAGTTTTCTAATAAGAGGGGTTGTCTCTTTTTTGTAGCCCAAACTGCATGAATCCAAACCCGTATGTATGACATTTAATGTAATAATATTGATTTTTAATCCTAATAAGGTATAAAAATTTTTAAATAGGGTTAATCGAAAGATAATCTTTTAGGAAATCCCCCGAATTATCGGGCTAGAAGCCCTTTGTTTTTTTGAATTTCTTTTATCCCTGGCATAAATGCCAGGGCAAGGCAAATCATCGATTCAATCAGATCCTTTGTTCCCAGAAAAGAATAGCATAAAATAAATTCTGTATGGCATTCTTTTGCCCCGGTGCTTCTCCTCAGGGGATTCTTATAAGATTCTTTTGCCCCGAAGCTTTTTCCCCTTTGCATATCTGTAATTTTATTTGCCCCGGTGCTTCTAGCCCGGGGCTATCGATGTAAATGTGAGGTTTAATGGCTTTCCCCGAAAGGGGTGGCTATGCCAAGCCATTAATTAAATTTTTTTAATGATCATGTTATAAATAATTCGGGCTAGAAGCCCTTTATTCCTTTTGAATCCTTTAATCCCTGGCATGAATGCCAGGGCAAGTCATTTATAGCATCGCAAATATTGAATTCCTAGCCAATTCATTTATTCCAGGGAAGATCATTCACGATCATTCATTTTTGCAATTTACATACTACTAGGAATGATTATGAATACTAATGCAATTAGAAAAATATTCTCTAACAAGCCTAAGTAATATTCTATTTATCTCTTATTCCAGTGCTTGTTTGCTCATTTTGATTTTGCCCTTCGATTTCTTTTTTAAGGGATGCTATGGATGATAAATTGTTTCGGTGATTCCTGGATCATTATTTGCCGGGTGTCTCTTCCTCAGGGATCTCTGGATAATTATTTGCCCCGAGGCATCTTCCGCAAGAGATGCCTGGGTAATTATTTGCCCCGAAGCTTTTTCCCCTTTGCATATCTGTAATTTTATTTGCCCCGGTGCTTCTAGCCCGGGGCTATCGATGTAAATGTGAGGTTTAATGGCTTTCCCCGAAAGGGGTGGCTATGCCAAGCCATTAATTAAATTTTTTTAATGATCATGTTGTAAATAATTCGGGCTAGAAGCCCTTTATTCCTTTTGAATCCTTTAATCCCTGGCAGGAATGCCAGGGCAAATCATTCATTCCGGAAGGTCAACTATTCTTACACATCATACAATTCTAGGAATGATTATGAATGCCAATGCAATGTGAAAAATATTCTCTAACAAGCCTAAGTAATATTCTATTTATCTCTTATTCCAGTGCTTGTTTGGTCATTTTGATTTTGCCTTTCGATTTCTTTTTTAAGGGATGCTATGGATGATAAATTGTCTCGGTGATTCCTGGATCATTATTTGCCAGGTGCGTTTTCCTTAGGGATCTCTGGATGATTATTTGCCCCGAGACATCTTACTCATAACATATCTGTAATTTTATTTGCCCCGAGGCTTATAGCCCGGGGCTATCAATGTGAATTTGGGGTTTAATGGCTTTCCCCGAGAGGGGTGGCTATGCCAAGCCATTAACCTAAATCCAATTTTTATATTTAATAGATGATAATAAATCGGGCTTGCCGAAGGCATCCCTTCGGGAAAAGCCCTTTTGTTTTTTTGAATCTTTCAATCTCTGGCATGAATGCAAATAATGCAATCCAGACCTAAACAAATATCCTAGGCATTTAGCTGCACCAGAATAATTTATTGTGTGGGAGATTTCTCAAAAATAGAATTCTTGGGTGAATATTCGGGAACAATATCCTGAATCATCCCAATAATTTCTTTATAATGAATGGGGCCGAAAACATTATGGTGATTTGTGATCACTAAATTGTTGATCTTATCCTCGAAATCTATTGGATAGTTGTTGGATACACGGGCAATCATTATCTTTTCATTTTGAGTTTTTTCGGTATTTTCATCGACGGTAAATAGTTCTTCATAAATCTTTTCTCCTGGACGCAAACCTGTAATTTTAATGTCGATATCTTCGGGATACCGCAATCCGCTGAGCTTAATCATCCTTTTAGCCAGGTCATATATTCTCATGGATTCCCCAATGTCAAATACAAACACTTCTCCGCCATGTCCTATGCTACTGGCCAGGATTACCAATTGGCAGGCTTCGGGAATCGTCATGAAAAACCGGGTGATTTCCCGGTGGGTCACGGTTAATGGCCCCCCTTTTTCGATTTGTTTCTTGAATATCGGAATAACCGATCCATTGGACCCAAGCACATTACCAAACCGGGTGACAATGAAATTAGTTTCCGTATACATGCGATTGAGGTAGGTAACATACAACTCTGCCACCCTTTTTGTTGCCCCCATTACATTGGCTGGATTTACAGCTTTGTCCGTCGATACCATGACAAATCTTTCGATCCGGTGCTTAACTGCCATATCCGCCAATATTTTTGTTCCTTCTATATTATTACGGATGGCCTCATAGGGATTGTTTTCCATAAGGGGAACGTGCTTATAGGCGGCGGCATGGTAGATAATATCCGGCTTATATTTTTGGAAGATAGTGTCTAGCCTATGGCTATTGCATACATCGGCTATAACAAAAAGGCATTCTGTTCCGCTTTTTTCATGGCTTTTACATTCTTGTTGCAATTCATACAAGGCAGATTCGGCCTGGTCCAGAAATATTATGGTTTTCGCCGGATAGGAGTGAACTTGTCTGGATATTTCGCTTCCAATCGAGCCGGCAGCTCCGGTAACAAGGATAACCTTGCCTTTCAATTGATGGTAGACTTCCGGATGGTTTGATTGTATTGGTGGCCTTCCTAGTAAGTCCTCTATTTTTATAGCCTTTATTTGCTTCGCCTGAAAATTCCCGTTTAACCAGTCCTGTACAGCGGGTATAATTTTGAGTTGGACTTGTAATTTGGAATAAGAATCAACTATTTTTTGTAAAGTATTAGCAGACAATCGCGGGTAGGAAATAATGATTTCATCGATTTTATGCTTGGTTACGAAGCCTTCATCGATATCAAATGCGCTAAAAACGTGTAACCCATTGATCCGGCTACCTACTTTTTTTAGATCGTGGTCCACATATCCCACAATCCTTACATTATTTGTACTGTCATTATTCAGTGCGTGTTGTGTAATCAATCCCGTTTCATGCGCCCCGTATATCAGTGTCCTTTTGGCTCCTTTTTTGCTTATTACATAGCCATGGTACACAACTTTGTAAAGTACACGCAGAAATACGAGAACCATTGTATTGAGCAAAAAATGTGTAATTACGATGTGTATAGGAATGGTGAGAACTAGTGTAGCAGAATTGCTTCGGAAGATAAGCGATAAGGCAATAAGGAATACAGCAACCAATGCCCCGGAAACCAGTACATTAATTGCGTCCTTAAACCCCGTATGACGGATAATTCCTTTATAGGATCCGGTAATTAAGAAAATAGTGAGTGAGATAAGAAATACCTGGGGGAAAAAGGGAAAGGTATCTTCTATTCCCGCCAATGACATCTTATTACTGATTATATACGCTAACGCAAAAGTATTAAGCGTAACATACAAATCGATGGTGAGTATGATCCAGCGGGGCGTTTCCTGTTTGAGATATTTTTTTACATTGATTTCCGGTTCCATACTTAATTTATTTAAGACATATTCCCCCGATGACGCGTTTGAGATCCTGTACTGACAGGTTGGAGCCACTGGGCAAACAGAGTCCCCTGTCAAACAGGTCTTCTGATACGCCATTGAGGTATTTAGGATATTTTAAGAATAAGGGTTGCATATGCATCGGTTTCCACAAAGGCCGGGACTCGATATTTTGTTCGGCCAGGCTAAGCCGGATCGATTCCCTTATTTCATACGACGGTGTGAGGATCGTCGTCAGCCACCGGTTGGAAAAATATCCATCGGGTTCGGGTGTAAATTCTATGTATTCCCTGCTGTCCAGCATTTCCCTGTAAATATTGTAGTTACTTCTCCGGGCAGCAACGCGGGCTTTCAGTACTTCCATTTGTCCTCGCCCGATTCCGGCTACTACATTGGACATTCGGTAATTGTATCCGATTTCCGAGTGCTGGTAATGGGGAGCCGGATCCCGGGATTGAGTGGAGTAAAAAACGGCTTTTTCTTTCAGGTTTTTCTCTTTTGTGATTATTGCACCACCTCCGGATGTAGTAATGATTTTGTTTCCGTTGAAAGAGTAAATGGCCATGGTTCCCAGACTCCCACATTTTTTTCCTTTGTACACGCTCCCCAGGGCTTCTGCAGCGTCTTCAATTACAGGAATTTCATATTGTTCTGCGATGTCATTTACAGTTTCCGCATCGTAAGGCATCCCGTACAAATGGACGGCGATAATGGCTTTGGGCTTTTTCCCATTGGCTATCCGGTCTTTGATCGCTCTCTCTAATTGTGCCGGGCAAAGGTTCCATGTATTCTTTTCACTATCTACGAATACGGGTGTGGCTCCCTGGTACAAAATTGGATTGGCCGAAGCTGAAAAGGTCATACTTTGGCAAATCACTTCATCGCCTGATTCTACACCAGCTAGTATCAAGGCTAAATGCAATGCCGAAGTACCGCTATTCAATACTGCTACGTGGTGTTGATGGTCCAGGAATTTTTCGAGGTCTTTTTCAAAACCTGTGACATTGGGACCCAAGGGAGCGATCCAATTGCTATCAAATGCTTCCTGTACATATTTTTGTTCTTCTCCGTCCATGTGGGGGGAGGAGAGCCAGATTTTATTCATTTATGGTTTACGATTTTGGATTTGCGGGTACAGGCAACGCAGATTTTTATGACGATCGCTGATTTCCTTTGACTTGCTGTATGATGATATCTTCTGCACCCATGAATTCTCGATTTTATGATTGATTTCCAACAGATTGTGTAAAATCGATTAGAGCATGTTTCCACAGATAATTCCTTCGAAAATGGCAGATTAAAGCTGATATTGTAGAGCTTTTTTCTTACTTTCAGGTCTAAGGAATGAAATTTTGTTCTTCAACATTTCATTCAATGCTCTTTTTGGCAACTTCATTATTTCGGCTTCCTGATCGGCTGAAAGGTTTTAATTTCATTTTTTCGGATTTATTTTAATCACCCTTCCCGGATTGCCCACTACGGTAGCACCATCTTCAACATCCCGTATAATAACGGTCCCGGCACCGATGGTACACCATTTACCTATTTTGATTCCCTGGATGACGCATGCCCCAATTCCGATGTGAGTTCCTTCCCCTACCGATACATTTCCTGCCAAGGCAACATTGGGGGCAATGTGCACAAAATCTTCAATGATACAATCATGATCAACGGAAGCGTTTGTGTTAATAATACAATGTTCCCCGATTTGAGTATCCGCATTGACGGTGGCTCCTCCCATTATTACCGTGCCCGGTTTCAACCTGACACTTTTGGAAATAAGTGCATTCGGATGAACCAGCTTTACAAATCGATCTTTCGGAAAAGTTTGAGAAATTTCCTTTCTAATCTTATTATTCCCAATTGAAACGAAAATTTTTTCGTTTTCCGGGGTTAGGATATCTGATACGGGAACTCCCATACATACTTTAATAGCTTTATTTTTATCGATAAAACCCTTGAGGGTAATTCCGATTTCGTCAGCAATTTCAGCAACAACTTTTCCGTGTCCGCTCGCTCCGTAGAGGTACATTTCAATTCCCATTAAAGTACTCTATTGTTGCCTGTCTTTCTGTTGAAATTCCTACTTTGACAAATACATTTTTGATGGTTAAAAATTTAAAGTTTGTCCAACAAATAGATTGCTATCCATTCCGGATATTTTTGTTCGTGAAAAATGATGTTGTTGCTCTGTTTCTCTAAAATAACTGTCCGATTTTGATTTGTACTATCCAAAACAAAAGCTCTGTCAACCGCTTGAAAAGCTTCAAACAAAAGCCCTAATGAGCGAAAATACCTATTTTCTATTTTCTTTGGGTCTACATTATGTCCGCCTTTTTGGACACGGTTCAATACTCTTTGTTTGTTGATTTCGGGATCTTGCGTACAAATAAAATATAAATACGTTTTAAATCCTGCTGATTTTGCTTCTTTTAAAAATTGAACTTTAGAATCGTGAGACATAACGGTTTCAAAAGAAAAGGTATGTTTTGTCCGAAGTAGTTTTGTCCTGAAAAAAGTGGCAACAAAGGAGGCTTCATAGCTGTTAATTTCTTTTTTACAGACAAACACATTGTTTTTTATGGTCAGTTTATTTTTTAGGGATTCAAAATTTCGTTCGTCTCTTTTGTGGTTGTGTAAAAACGTATCCCAATCCGCTTGGGATAACGTGTGAGGGTAAAATTGACGACAATCAAAAAACGTTTGTGTATCCAACAATTGCTTAACTAAATCGGCATTAATCGTATAGCCCAGATTGTATTGGCTGCCAATTTGAGCTATCAGGGTGGATTTGCCCGATCCGTTTGGGCCGGCAAACATCCTAAGCTTTTTGCCTGTCATTTTTGATTTTAATCTTCTTTACATCCACTTTACGAATTCCAAAGGCGGCCTTTTTTATGCGCTTTTCAACCCCGTCGGGCTGTATAAGATATAAATAGTCTTTTTTTACTACATAATAAGGCAGTTCTAATGCTTTGGTAATCTTTATGGATTCTTTGCCGGCTTTACGCTGTGCTTTTTTTAATACTTTGGCAGTTAGCTCTTCCATTTTTAATTATTTTAAACTCTAAAGATACAAAAATAACGACAACTTAATTCCCATTAAAATACTCCATTGTTGCCTGTCCTTCTGCTGAAATTCCTTCCCTGACGACAACTTTTTTCAGGGTTAAAAATAAAATTTTTATATCCAATAAAAAAGTGATATGATCCACATACCAAACGTCGAATTCAAATTTTTGTTTCCACGAAATGGCGTTTCTTCCGTTGACCTGGGCCCACCCTGTGATCCCGGGACGTACTTCGTGCCTTCTCTTCTGTATCTCATCGTACAAAGCCAAATATTCGGGAAGTAGCGGCCGCGGACCCACCAAACTCATATCTCCTTTGAGTACATTAATTAATTGGGGCAATTCATCCAGGGAAGTTTTGCGAATTATTCTACCTATTGTTGTCAATCGTTGCTCGTCAGATAACAAAACACCATTGACATTCTTTTTATCATTCATTGTTTTGAACTTGATAATCCTGAATATTTTTTCATTCTTACCAGGGCGTTGTTGTAAGAAAAAGGGCTTTCCTCGATTCTTAACGAACAATAAAAACAATATAAGGACAAAAACCGGACTTATAATAATCAAAACTGAAAATGCAAGTATTAAATCTATAAGATGTTTAATGCAAGTCTTATACATTAGTTTATTTAAATATTATATATATTTATTATGTTCAATTTTTTAATTTACTTTCTAAAGTAGTTTTAAATATTTTTAATGTTAATTTCTTATTGAAGTTTCCAATTCTTCTAAATATCGATGAGCCAATTTTTCTCGATCAAAGTACTGTTTCGCATAATTGTATCCATTGATTCCCATTGCTTTTAAATCCTCGGGGTTTTCTAATAACTTTCGAATTTCTTTTTGCATGGCATTTGCATTTTCTGGTTCTACATATATCCCGCAGGAAGCATCTTCGATAAGATCCCTTGAAACACCATCTATAGCAAGTAATATGGGTTTTTTACAAGACATATAATCGAAGGTTTTATTAGAGTAAATCGTTTTGAAGGTATCTACTTTTTTTAATACAGATGCTCCCATATCTGATGCCATGATGTATTTAAAAACTTCTATTTTGGGTACCGAATCTCGAAATATTATATTCTTTATTTTCCGATTTTTAGAAGTTGCTACTAAATTTTCCTTTTCCATGCCTGACCCTATCAATTGAAAGACTACGTTTGTATCTGTTAATAATTCGGCGGTATCTATTAATTGGATAAGGTGATTTGCAATGCCATGGGCTCCTACATAGGTGATAACAAATTTATCCTCCAATCCCAGTTTTTTCTTAAAGTTTTTTACTTCAAAATCTTTTTCCGCCTTTTCAGCCATCGAAAAATCCGCAGCATTGGGAATAAATATTATTTTATTCTCGGGCACTCCCTTTTCGATTAATTTGTCACGGAATGCAGGTGTGAGTACATTTATTCTTTTCGCATTATTATATACTACTTTTTCAAACCAAAATGCAAAGCGTATAAGCCATTTGTTTCTTAAAACCCCAGTATCTATTGCCGATTCGGGCCATAAGTCCCGTACCTCAAATACATAGGGTATTCTCTTTACTTTGGATAAAGCTATTGCAATAATTCCTACAAATAACGGTGGTGAAGAAACTACAATAATGTCGAATTTGTCTTTGACCTTAAATAACCCTCCCCAAATACCTGAAAAAACGAATGAAAAATAAGCCCACATCCGACCTAAAAAATTGGTATTGTATTGTTCTGATACATGACATCTCAGAATATCAACATTGGGATAAAAATTTTTGTCTTTATAAAAATATTGTCCCTGGTATTTTTTCTTTTTTTTCCCAGTTCCATAATGAACCATTCCTGCAATCACCGTAATCTTTTGTACGGATTTAGACCATATCCTGGATATTTCGTTAAATCGACTCCCACCTCCATCACTTTTTTCCAGGAAGTATTGGTGAATAAGTAAAATTTTCACTGTTAACCGTATTGTATTCTTGTTTTGAAAATCTTGTCTTGAGTAGCAAACCAGTATGTTTCTTTGATTGATTTATTCATGTAATAGAGTGATTTATAGGAATTCCTTTTATGGCCCTGCAATTTTTCATCTTTAGCATTTTTTACTTGTATTGTAAAATTTGAATACTTCGATGAAATTGAATGCCAAAAAATTTTTTTCTCTTTATCTATAAGGGAATTTAATGTATCGGTTACTTGAAGTATATTTTTATGAGGGAACCATTCTAGCTTTCGTGTGTGTACATTATCTCTACTATCACTATAACTGCCTTCCCAAATCCATGTTCCCTGTCGCAAAATTGGTTTTTTTATATAGGTACATTTTAGCCATTTCCCATATAAAAATCGACTAATCTTGGGCATCTGTTCATGTTTGCCAAACTGAACTGTATTGTGTGCTTCTACTGATTTATATTTTTCAGATTCTTCTCCTCCATTATAAGAATAAGTACCACTATCACCTAATAAGTTTTCATTTTTATGCCAAAGATCCAGATGAAAAGCATCGCAGGCTGAAGGCCGGAATTTATTATTTGGTATTTTTAGTATGATTTTGGTTTCATCTGCCCGCATAATTAAAAATTGATGATCCAAAATTTCGGCATCTGGTTGTTCAATTATATGCTTTTTGAAGGTATGAAATATTTTCGGATAGCGCCAAAACAATGCTTCGTCATAATGTCCATCATCGAAAACGCGCTGTTTCTTTAATACTCCAAAAAACAATTGAATTGACGGTCGAAAGTCTCTATAATCACAGTTGTGAAGGGTCTCAAACATGGCTCCGTCATTCGCGCCTATATTGGGTGCATCGCCATACTTGGATGCCATCATTTTGTACTGCCATTCACCGAGCTTTTCCAATTTCCGGGCAAAGGTTTTTGAAAAGGTGGGTTCGTTGTATTTTTCCATTGCGTAGAGGGTCCAACTCATAGTATCAACTACCACCCTGTGATAAGTCAAGGATCGTTGTGCAAAGGTCCCTTGCGGAGCAATGAGCTTTTGAATTCTGTTTTCCAATATCTTACGGCCTCTTTTTTTCCATTTTTGAAGTTTCGTAGGGGTAGTTTCATTATTATCTTGATTCATTAACCAGGTTGCACCTATGTACAGTCCGGCGGCTTCTGATGTTCCGTGATTATTGTTTTGCGTTATGGCGTAATTAATGTTGCCTTCGATGCGTTCCAGGTGTTCATAGACTATTCGCTTCAAGTTTTTTGCAGCGCAGGTATCTTGTTCCAAAATATGGGATGTAGTGATCAGTTTCATCACCCGTATGGCGGTTTCCTGTCCGCATTTCCAGTTCGGTCCCTGATTCAGGGGATTGTACTGAGACCAATGTTGCAGCCACTCGTTTAGAGTGAGCAAATATTTTTTTTCGCCTGTGATTCGATACGCACGTGCCAAATCAGTCAACCAATCGAATCGGGAAGGTTCCCATAGGATTTTGATATCCCCTGTATTTAGATCAAAATCACTGAGGGCTGTCCAATGTTTATGGGGACTTTGCAGCTCCGTACCGTCAAAGGGATTTCGAAACCAATTGGGCGGATTGTCTACTTGAAAGTTGTGATAATTAAACCAGGTTAATTTCCCTTCTAAAATATTGTTGGCTTTTTCTAAAGTTTTTGTTTTCCAGGACTTCGGGTAGTTAGCTATAGTTGCTGTAGATGTAAAAAATGGTCCGGGTATTGGTGAACCCAATGGAAACTTTCGTCTCCGCCAACCCAGTTTCAAACTCGACTTATACCAAACCATATAAGCTACGTTGCGGTAGCCTAGTTTGAGGAGGAGAGGTAATAAGAGACCTAATTTATTTAGCATTTAGCCAAAAATTATGATATTGTAACCCAGGCTTTTGACTTTAAACTTTCAATGGCTGCAAAACTTGCTTTCGTTGTGTTGACTAAACTGTCAAATGGAATTAAAGCTTCTTTTTGTTTGTTGATTTGATCTACTAGCAGCTTAAACTGTGCTTTATGACCTTTGTCTATTTTAGATTTCATTTTGCGAAATCCCTTAAACCCATATCCTTTAAGTATTCTCCAGTTGTCCAATATAAGGGTACGTTCTTGGGAATACACTTCCACACGTTCTTTACTGTAAGACTTACTTCCGTTTGCAAAATAGTTTACAACGCCGGTGGATCCGTTTTCATATTTTAATAGTATGCTTGCATTGTCTGTATTTTCTTGCGGATTTTTGCCCATAGCATTCATGCAAACTTCGACTACTTTTGACCCTGTTAGAAAGGATATTAAATCAATAAAGTGGCATGCTTCTCCAATGATTCTCCCGCCCCCCACTTTAAGGTCATGCACCCAAACATTGGGCGGAATCATCCCTGCATTCATCGTAGCAACGACATTGATAGGAGTACCCGCATTGCCTAATAGATTTTTCATTTTGGTGGTAAAAGGAGAAAACCTGCGGTTAAATCCTACGGTTAGTATACTACTGCTGTTTTCATAGGCTGTGATAATGTGGTTTAATTCCTCTTTATTAAGTGCCAAAGGTTTTTCAACAAACACATTCTTTCCAGCTTCCAGAGATTGAATGACCAAAGAGGCATGAAGGTTGTGACGAGTGGTGATGACGATGGTGTTTATTGACTCATCTTTCAATACAACATCTATAGATGTGGCGCTTTTAGCAATATTAAATTTTTGCGCCATAGTCGTTCCTGACACACCTCCACTGCTAACGATACTCAGCAATTCAGCTCTAGTTTTGCTCAATGCAGGTAGGATGGTCATTTTGGCGAAATTACCGGCACCAACGATTGCGATCCCTCTATTTGTTTTTGTATTCGCATTATTATTGATAGCAATTTCATTACTATAAGTAGCATTATTATAAGATAATATTGACGCGATGGCTTTGGACGAACCTATCTCTCCATATATTTTCTGATAATCCTTTAACGGAATTATTTCAGTTATCAGAGGCTTTACATTAATACTTCCAGAACTAATAGCATTGAGTATTGTTTCAAAATTTCTCTTTTCTGTCCAGCGCACAAAAGGCAATGGATAATCTTTACCTTTTTGTTCATATTCTTCATCATATCTACCGGGACCATAAGAACAAGACACTTGAAAGGTGAGTTCTTTTTCATAAAATTCTGCACGGCTTAGATTAAGACCTATGACCCCAATTAATATAATTCTACCTCTTTTACGACTCATTTGTGCAGCCTGTGAAATGACATTATTGGATTTTGTAGAGGCTGTAATGATGACACCATCTGCTCCTATGCCAAAGGTTTTTTCAAGGACCGATTTAACAGGATCATTACCTTGGGCAGGATTTATAGTATCAATACCCCATTGCTTAGCTAAATCCAGTTTTGATTGATCGAAATCAATCCCGATAACATTACAACCATTGGCTTTAAGTAATTGTGCTGTCAGAAGACCAATTAAGCCTAAACCTGTAACTATAATTGTTTCTCCCAGGGTGGGATTACACAAACGAATACCCTGTAAGCCAATTGAACCAACTACTGTAAACGCAGCTTCATTATCACTGATGTTGCCAGAAATCTTAGCGACCAGATTTTGGGGTACAGACACGAATTCAGCGTGTTGACCGTTTGATGCTACACGGTCACCAATTTGAAATTCAGATACGCCTTCACCTACTGCAATTACTTTTCCTACGTTACAATAGCCTAAGGGCAAAGGTTCACCCAATTTATTAAACACTGCCTCTAAAGTAGGCAATAACCCATCCGTTTTAATCTTGTCAAATACCTGTTTTACTTTTTCCGGTTGTTGGCGTGCTTTTGAGAATAGATTGGACTGACCGAATTCCACAAGCATTCGCTCAGTGCCTAATGACACCAAACTTTTTGTAGTTTGTATTAAAACATGACCATTTTGGACTTTTGGTGCTGGGACTTCCTCTAAAATCGTATCTCCCGTTTTAAAAGATTGGATGATTTGTTTCAATTCTTATTAATTTCGTTAGCTATTGCTTTTATAAAGTTAAATGTTTTTTCAGAAGTTTTATCCCATGAAAATTCTTGTGAATACATATATGCTTTTTCTGCTACTTCTTTTCTTTTATTTTTGCTTTTAAGAAGTTGTTCTAAACCGATTTTGATACTTTTTGGATTGGTTGGGTCCATATATACTCCAGCGTCTTTTAAAACTTCTGGCATGGGCCCATAATTGGAGCAGAGTATTGGCAATCCTGAAGACATTGCTTCAACAAGTATATTTGGCATATTTTCACAAGTTGAAGCGAAAATAAATAAATCTGCATTTTTATAACTTGATGCAATTTTGTCATAGGGTACTTTTCCTCTATATGTAACATATTTATTAGTTTCATTTAAAACTTCATCCATTCTTGATTTTAAAGAACTGTGGATTGGTCCTATTAACTCTAATTCTATTGGATAACCGTTTTTTTTTAATTGTTTAACAGCCTCTATTACATTCCATTGGTGTTTATAATAATTCACAATGGATACGTAAAGTAGTTTGAAGGGACTTTCCTTTGAATAAGACTCTAAATTCTTTTGAACTTTAGGTGGTTGTCTAAATTCATCTGAAATACCGTGATAAATTACAATTGATTTTTTTGATTTTAGTCTAGGATATTTATTCTCAATGTAATTTTTTGCATAATTTGATATGTAGATTATACCATTGGCATTTTGAAAGGATTTAAGTTGGAGTTTTTCAAGTAAGTAATATCTAAGCCTTGTAAAAGATAGAGGAAATCGTTTTCGCTCATTATCTTCAAACACCAACATGTTTTGAGACATACTAACATACTTCAATTTTTTAGAACTAAAGGTTCCGCCTGGAATGAATGCGATATCAGAAGTATATAAATATTTTTTTAAATGGAATACTTTAAAAATTTCTTGTTTTAATATAGATTTGAAAGGTGATGTAAGAATTTTTCTATTTACATTTCTATAGTTATTAATCACTTCTATCCAATCACCTCCAATAATTTCTATTTGGACATCATCATCATTTAAATGTTCGATAATACGCTTTAAGTGTGTTAACCCACCACCTGCTTTTATATTTGTAGCGTCAATTGAGATTTTCATTGTTCAAGGAAAAATTAGATTTATTATTAATTTGAACAATAGATTGCGTTTACAATATCTTCCTAAATATTGAAATCATCTTTTCCTCCACGCATTCTGGAGTATAGCCTCCTTCTTTCACACTTTTTATACATCTTTCAGAAATCAATATTTTATTTTCCTTGATTTTATGTTTCCACTCCACTATCTTTTTGGCTAAGGAAGCAGGATTGTATCCTTCAAAAAAATCACCATTTATACCAGGTTGAATAATTTCAATTTCTGGACCGTGTATATTGAGATTATCTGAAGTAATAAATGGTACCCCATAAGAAAGTGAGTGGATAATTGATAAACCAGATGCTCCGGGTAAAACAAATAAATCAGCTTGTTGAAAAAATGGTACGCAATCTTTTCCATAACTTTCACCAATAAATTTAACCATTTTATCCAGTTGAAGTTCAATCGACTTTTCTTCAACAATTTTTTTATGTCCACCAATTCCTATGACTAGACAGCGCACAGGGAAATTATTATCTTTTAATAGGGCAAGAGCGTCTATTAATACATCTAATCTTTTCCTTTTACTTATTGTACTTGAAAAAAGGATAGTAAATACACTATTTTTATTGGATTTTGTTTGAGAATAGTTGAATCCATAGGCATCAGAATTAATACAATTTTTTATGTTGGTGATATGTATATTTGAATTCATATATTTTTGTAAAGTTTTCTTTCCATATTCACCATAAGTAAATATACCTTTACCTTTGTTGAAGAAAAACATCCTAGAATAACGCCCAATAATTCCTTGTTGATTAATTTTACCGTGTCCCCACCAAATAATTTTAATATTAAAAAATCTGTAGAATAAAGCTATGTACAAGTTACTTATTATGTGTGGATCCACTCCGGTCAATACTACAATTTTTGGTTTTAGATTCTTAATATATTTTAAAACACCAAATTGCCAGATATAGGTGTGTCTCTTAAATTTTAATTTTCTATTTTTAAGGATAGGCTTTATTTTATTATTGATTCTGGAGAAACTCCGAGTGTCACCAATGTTATTTTCACCAATTATTTCAACATCATAATCTTCTGATTCCACAAGCATTTCAAAAAGTGAATATCTGTAGTGGGCTAAGATTGGTTGAATAATAAGAATTTTGTTATTCTTTGAAGACATCAAACAAAATTATTTTAATTAAACTTGATTATATTAGAGAAGGTCTTAGTTATTTTGACATAATTAAAACCAAGAACCAAGCCACTACTAATTGCCACCCAACTCATTCCCCAAATAGCTCCAGAAAACATATACTGTATGATTGCCTGAATAAAAATTACAGGAAGCCAAAAATATTCAGGTGTGGTCTTGACTATTTTAATTATTTTACTTAAAGTAGTTATAAAGAAAATTACAAAAGGAATGAAACCTAAAATTCCGGTAGTAATTAATGTTTCTATTAATATATTATGTGAATAATGACCGGCATATTCTGATTCTAAACTATTTCCAAAAATTGGGTGATTTAAAAATTGATTAATATCAGACTTCCAAATATTAAGTCTTTCTACAGATGAACCTCCATATTTTATATCTTCTTTGATCCCAAAAATTCGGTCAAATACACCTGTCCCAAAATATGTCGTCGCATAAATTAAAGCTATAACGGTCGCTGCTGTTATAAAGGCAAAATTAACCCTTTTTTTACTACCCTTAGAAAATATAAAATAAAACATAAAAGGTGCTGCTAGAGCTAGGACAGATCCACGTGATGCGCCTAAGAAAAATGGAATTAGACAGGAAATTATGGGAAGTCCTATGCTGATTTTATTTATTAATGTCGTCTTGTTTGTCATTATATAAGCACTTCCTACACCAATACCTAGGGATCCACAATATGATAATGCCAAGGGTGAAATATAATTTTCTCCATATTTAATTTGCTGAGTAATCCTTGAAACTTGGCCTATCAGGTCTCCATAATAATAAAAAGTAAGTATTGATAACAATAGGCATGATGTCAGAATAGCTTTTATTATAATTCTATAATCTATTTCTACAAAATATGTCCGAGATATATAGTAAAAAGGTAATAATACAAAGGAAAGAAAGTATAGTAGAAATTCAGTATTTGGTAAATAAAATTTGGTCGTGCCAAATACAATTTCGTAAAAGATCCGCAACAAATACATTCCTGAAAAAATCAGAAATGCCACAAATCCAAAATCTGGCATTTTTTGTCTAGATACTCTAAATATTTGAAACATTCCTGCCAGAAGTATTAATCGAACTGGTATTGTAAAAAACCTTGATATATCAGTTGATAAATAGTTACTAACTATCATTAAGCCTGCATAGTAGCCACTAAAAGCTAGAAAGAAAATTAGAAAAAGATTGTAAGTAAAAAAATCGTTTCTTGCAATTATCTTATTTGAATATGATTTTATTAAATAATTTGAGCTTTTCATTGAATTATATACGAAATTATAATAAATTTTTTAATAAAAAATTCTTAAAAATATATCTATTCCTCTATTTGTTCACGTAAATATAATTTTTTTTATATAGATACTTTTATTTTTTTCTAATAATATTTAGCTTTATTATATTAAGTACTATATTTATCTCTTCTGATAAGATATGAGTAATATCTGTTTACAAATAGCAGGAATAATATACTTACAATTAATTTACTTGTAAGCAAAGAATACATGCCATTTATTTTAAAATTTTTCATTAATAGTACAAAACCAAATAACACTCCGGTATCTCTAAAAAATCGTAAAATGAACATTTCCCAATTCTTGTTAATGGAAGTAAAAGCTTGACTATATACATTATTTATACTCATAAAAATTGTAGAAGACACTGCTAATATGATGAGAAAAGATAGACCTTCAAATGTGTTACCGTAAAAAGTGGCAATAAAAGGTGAAATTATTACTACTATAATAGAAGGAAAAAGTGTAGCCAGTATATTTATTATTATGGTATGATTCAGAACTTTACCGTGTTCTTCTTGTTTGTGGCTATTGGACGATAGGTGCGAAAGAACAACATTTCTCATAATTCCCGGGATGAATAGAATTATAGCATTCCACTGCATAGCAGCATTATACATTCCAAGCTCTCCAAAATTTGCAAATCGTACCAATAGGACACTTCCTGTCCACGAAGTAATATTATACACAGCGGCTTGTAGAGCTATTGGGGTGGAGAATTTTAAAATTCTATTTTGTAAGTTTTTATCTTCTAAAATTGGAATAGCGGATAATGGAATATTCTTTCTTACAGCAATAAAATTTAGCACACAGTTTAGAATCTGCAATAGTAGCAAAGCAATTAACGCTCCTTGAAAATTCCAGATATAGGTAAGCATTACACTTAAAAAAAACGTCAACACTCCTATAAACCCATTAATTTTTGCTAAAGTCTTGAATTCACCTAATCCAGAAAGTATACCTATTTGTGTGGTAGTGATTGCATTAAATACAATTAGGATAGCTAAAAATCGTAAAGGGACAATTAGACTCTGAGCTTCAAAAATAATTGTTGCCACATAGGAGGCAGTTATAAAAAGTAAAAGCGACGTAACACCACTAAATATCAAGGTTATTTTTGTGGAGTACCGGATGAATAATTTTATATTTTCAGGCGCTTCTCTTTTATAATCTGCAACGAATTTAGTTGATGTAAATCCCAATCCAAAAGAAGAAAAAACCCCGATTGTTAAAATTGTACTTTTGATAAGCCCATATTCGCCAAAGATATCTTTTCCCAGGAATCGTGCTATAAATATTCCTGCCAAAAGTGAAAGTCCTCTTGCTACAGCATTTCCAATCAATGACCAGAATGAATCCTTAATTAGTTGACTTCCTCTTAGCCTAGCCATAATACCCTTAATATTCATAATTTCCTAATATCCGAATATTTTTTAGCTATTGGAGTTCTAATGATTTTGCTTTAATTAGGATACATAGCCTAATTTTCTGTTCACCAACCCTCCAACTTTTTCAAATTCAACTAATTGCTGCGGGGTTAATTCATTTCGCCAGCGTTCATCTTTTTTTATTGTAATTTCAGAGGTTTGATCATTAACTAACCATGGATTACCTGGAATAGTATGATAATTACCAGGATGTATTTTTAGCATTGTTGGTAGAAATTCAACTGATAGATATTTACAAATTTCCGATATTATACCTTCAGGATCAGTGCATAGGTCCTCGTATTTTATTTGTAATAATTGTTCTGAAGGAATTTTGTTTTGTAATCTTGTTAAAATCTTCATTCTTCGTGTCCAATTTTTTGTTACTTTAGTCATATTGCCTTCACCGCGTCTAATGGCAGATGCAGTAACTGCACGTCCATCTCGAACCAAAAACAGAATTTTTGCATCTAAGAATAGATTTAAACCTTTCATACGAATTGCATTCTTTGTACTATCTACAACTATTCTTATATTCTCTTGTGACTTAATTACTTCATGTATTGCGTTGGTATTCAATATGGATTTTTTTAGTCCGATACTAAACGGATTTAATTTACTAAAAATTCGTATTACCTCATCAATATTTGACCAATAGACCAGATCATTGATTTTATTACTTAGTGACCCAGATCGCAAATATGTAGTTGAAAATGACATTTCCCAATCTTCTAATTGTAGACTTTTTTCTTTGCATAATTGTTTAATTCGTTTTCTCCAAACCGGACAATCATTTATAAGTTCCCCACAACTGCAAATACGTGTATTTGGATTCAAGGACAACCTATGTAATTCACCTGTCCCAATAATTTTTGGGTGGTTATTTAGTATAACATCTAGTAAAGAAGAACCGGAATGACCTGCTCCAGCAATGTAAAGAATCATTTATATATGCTTTTGCTATCCATTTTTACAATTTAATTTGATGTAATTGTTCCGGAGTAAAATGGTAATTTGATTAACCTATATATATTTATATCCCCGCAAAATCAAGTACACAGACATTTTCTTTTTTTATCTCTTTAAACTCCTCATGCCCCACCAAAAAAGCCACGATATCTGCTTTCTCCACAGCTTCTTTATAGGGAGTCAGCTTGTAAACTTGATGTTCCTTAATATTAGGCTCTACAATATAATATTCTTCGTCCTGGGCTTCCTGCAGTACTCTTTGTACGATGTATTGAGCGGGGGATTCCCGCAAATCATCGATATTGGGTTTGAAAGCGAGGCCCATCAAAGCGATTGCAGGTGGACGGCCGTGCTGTAAACGGAATTCGTGTTTGGCTTTGAGTATTTGTTCGGCACACCAAAAGGATTTGTAGTTATTGATTTCCCGAGCTTTCCCTATAATCTGGGATTCCATGGGAAAGTCCGATGTAATAAAGTAGGGATCCACCGCTATACAATGACCGCCAACACCGCATCCAGGTCGAAGGATGTTTACCCTGGGGTGTTTATTAGCCAGATTGATCAATTCCCAAACGTCGATACCTGCCTTGTTACATATCAGGGACAATTCATTCGCAAAAGCAATCTGGACATCCCGGCTTGAATTTTCTGTTAACTTACACATTTCCGCGGTACGAGCGTTTGTAGTATGTAGTTCGCCTTTAACAAACAGTGAATAAAATGCTTTTGCTTTTTCGGTACTAAATTCATTAATCCCACCGATTACACGATCGTTGTGAACTAATTCGTACATGATATTGCCGGGCAGTACCCGTTCCGGGCAATAAGCGATGGCTATTTTATCTTTCAATTCGGGCCTTTCCCTGAAAATTATTTCCGCCATTCTTTCTGTGGTTCCTACCGGTGAAGTGGATTCGATAATATATAAGTCCCCTTCCTTGAGTAAAGGAATAATCCCTTGGGTCGCCGCTTTGACAAATGATGTATCCGGTTCGTTTTTTTCTTTGAACGGAGTAGGTACCACAATCAAAAATACATCTGATTCTTGGGAACTTGTACCGGCTGTCAACATTCCCTTATCTACAGTTTTCGCTACAACCTCTGCCAAATCGGGTTCTGATATATGAATTTTCCCCTTGTTAATGGTTTCGACAACGGAAGGATTGATATCTACTCCGTGTACTTGTATATTATTATGAGCGATAAGAGCCGATGTGGGCAAACCTATATAGCCCATTCCTATGGTTGTTACTTTCAATGTAGTTTTAATTTATACGGTTGCTTCAGTAAATTTATTTGCCTTTTCAGTTAGGTTAGTAAGGTGATCCACAATGCGGTTACATGCCTGTCCGTCTCCATAAGGGTTGTGCAATGCACTCATAATATCAAATTTTTCTGTATCGGTCAATAGATTGATAGTTTCAGTGTATATTTTCTTACTGTCAGTCCCCACCATGACTACTGTGCCTGTCTCTACGGCTTCCGGGCGTTCTGTGGTCTCCCGCATAACCAGTACTGGTTTGCCTAGGCTGGGAGCTTCTTCCTGGATGCCCCCGCTGTCGGTAATAATGATTTTTGACCGGTTCATCAGCCAGATAAAGTCCTGGTAGGGTAGGGGATCGATTAATAGTATGTTGGATACTTCTCCTAATATCCGATTTACCGGTTCCTGGACTTTTGGATTTAGGTGTACGGGATAGACAATAAATATATCGGGTTGCTCTCGGGCTATGACTTTTAGGGCTTTACATATCCGCTTAAATCCTTGCCCGTGATTTTCCCTACGATGTCCCGTGACTAAAATTACTTCTTTACCTCCTAATTGAGCATCCAGGTTTTGTACTTCATTTCCTGGATCTTTTTCAATTTTTTCAATGCTATAGTGTAACGCATCAATAACTGTATTCCCTGTTTGCACAATAGAGTCGACCGGTATATTTTCTTTGATTAGATTTTCTTTGGCTCTTTTAGTTGGCGCATAGTGATAATCCGCTATTCTCCCCGTTACCTGCCGATTCATTTCTTCCGGGAAGGGGGATTGTTTGTTCCAGGTTCGCAACCCGGCCTCGATATGGTGGACTTTCGCACTGGAATAAAATGCCGCCATAGCCGTAGCCATGGAGGTAGTAGTATCCCCATGGACAAAGACATGGTCGGGATGGTATTCTTCGAAAATAGGTTGCATTTCTGTAATAATAGCTGCCGTCAACCCGTGTAAGGTCTGATTGGGTTTCATCAGGTTGAGATCATAGTCGGGAACAATCTCGAAAAAATCGAGTACCTGGTCCAGCATTTCTCGATGCTGGGCGGTAACCGCCACCCGGGTTTCAAAAATTCCCGGCTCTTTGAGAAAAGCTTTTACCAGCGGGGCCATTTTGATGGCCTCCGGTCGGGTACCGAATACGATAAGGATTTTGGTTATCATGGTATGTGAAATTAAGGTTAGAAGAAGTTCCTTGTTTCTTCGGAATTGGAGTAAGATATTGGATGTTTTATTTTTATGGGTCTGGCTATCTGAATCTATATGGAAAGTATTCATTCATCCAAAGGGTAAAATATTAATCATATTACTTTACCTAATAATGGATTCCAGGGTGCCCTGGGACTAATTAATTATTATATTATTTTACCTCGTCATTTATGGCGAGGCTCTCAGATTTAAACTAAAGATTATGGACTTTAGCCCACTTTATTATCCCTATCTAACTCCCTCATATCAATCCCTTCCTGATCGCCAATGCCACTACTTCCACCATATTATTCCCCTTCGATTTGTTTAATATATTCTTTCGATGGGTGCGGACGGTTTCGGTGGTTATGTCAAGATTCTTTCCCACTTCTTCGTTGGACATTCCTTCTGACAACAAGCGGATAATTTGTAATTCCCGGTGAGAATAGTCCACGGGGCCGGGGCTGTAATTTTCCAAGTCATCCAGTCCCCCTATATTATAATAGGAGGGACGCCCTTCCAGCCCCATGATGGTGATCTTTTTATTATTGACCGACGTAATATGACTGATATCGGTTTCACTTATAAAGGTCTTCATCAGGTTTCCTTTTTCATCCAGGTCGATGGCAATAGATTGGTGCAGGAATAATTTATACCCCGTTTCCACCCTAACCCTGAATTGATAGGATACCTTGTAGTAGGGGATATCCTCCCGATTTATATAATTGTATAAAAACTTGATGATTATTTGTTCGCACATTTGATAATATTCCCGGTCCTCGGGATGGATGTGACTAAAATAGTCTTCCGCTGTAAACGTATTAGGGTCTTCTCCAATCAGGTTTCGTATATTATCCGTTACAAAGTCAAACTTGAATTTGGAGAAATCAAAAACCCCGTGATACGTGGGGCCCGGCGCATAAATATTGGATAATAAATTCCGTATCTGGTCTTTATTAAACTTGGTAGACTTCCTGGCCAGAAAGGGGCTGGCCTGGTTGTATACATCGATTATTTTACGAATAGAGTGGTCCATGGGGGGATTATTGTTTAGCCTAAAAAATGTGGTTTTAATATCAAATAAATAGAATAGGGAATGTCAGGTCATCATCTAGCACCATGGCATACCTTTCACAATGCTTTTTGCCCTTTATTTACTATGATCATTGAAGTAATTGAATGCAGTTTGCCGATATTTTGGTGAAATAATTATCCATCAGCACCGTCCATTTACAGCAAATTTTGAAATTTTCGTAGTATAGCTACCTTATTTTGCTCGTTTTATGCTTCATATCAATCCCTTTCGTATGGCTAAAGCCACTACTTCCACCGTATTATTACTGTTCGATTTGTTTAATATATTCTTTCGGTGGGTGCGGACGGTTTCGGTGGATATGTCAAGGGTTCTTCCCACATCTTTATTGGATAGCCCTTCGGACAATAAGCGGATAATCTGGACTTCCCGGGGCGAATATCTCTCCGGTTCGTGACGATAATTTTTTACATCTTCCAGACTTCCAATATTATAATAGGAGGGACGCCCTTCCAGTCCGATGAGAGTGATTTTTTTATTGTTGACCGACGTAATATGGCTAATATCGGTTTCACTTATAAAAGTTTTTACCAGGTTACCTTTCTCATCCAGGTCGATGGCAATGGACTGGTGCAGGAACAATTTGTATTCTGATTTTACCTGTACCCGAAATTGGTACGATACTTTATAGTAAGGAATGTCCTTTCTTTCGATATAATTGAATAAAAAATCAAATAACATTTCTTCACATGATTGATAATATTCCCGGTCTTCGGGATGGATGTGGGCGAAATAGTCTTCTGCACTGAAAGTTTCCGGATCTTCGCCGATAAGATATTGGATATTATCACTTAAATAGTCAAATTCAAATTTGGAGAAGTCAAAAACCCCATGATACGTGGGGCCCGGTGCATAAATATTGGATAATAAATCCCGTATCTGGGCTTTATTAAACTTGCTGGATTGCCGGGACAAATATGGACTTGCCCTATCGTATACTTCAAATAATTTTCGTACGGAGTGGTCCATAATTATTAATTTGGGTTGCCCCTCATATACACCTTGAAGGTTTTACTTACTTGCAAATTTGACGTTGAATTTTCGATCGGTTGGAATCTTCGAGGTTTTCAATTCTATCATCACTTCTTCGCATTTATGGCGAGGCTTACAGTTTCATAAGACAACTCTTGGGCTTTAGCCCTGATTTCCTGACATTTGAACATTCATATAACCCCTTCCTGTAGGGCCATGGCCACTATTTGTATCGTATTTTTATTTTTGGCTTTGGCCATGATATTTCTTCGGTGTGTCCGCACCGTCCCTTCGGAAATACTGAGATGTTTGGCTATTTTTTCTGTTGAAAAACCTTCAGCTAAATACCTTAATACTTCCTTTTCCCTTCGCGTAAATTCAGGTAAATCGCTATCCGATTCTTCCTTGTACGCCCTACTTCCTATACCGTAATAGGATGGTTTTCCGGCCAGACCGATCAGTGATACATTCCTATTATTCGAACTACAAATATGGTTGATATCTGATACAATTTTAAAGGATCTCAAAATAGCTCCTTCCCGGTTCCATTCAATAGCCATTTCCTGGTGCAGGAACAATTTATACTCCGAACTATTTTTTAACCGGTACTGGAAAGCGATTTTATAAAATTGAACCTCGTCCCGACATATCCGATTCATTAAAAATAACTGTCCCGATTCCTTACTCCTGCGAAAATGGTTCCTGTCCCGCGGATGAATCCGGTTAAATAAATCATCCGGGGTAAAATCCAATGGATCTTCTCCCAAAATGGTACTAATACTATCACTTACCCGAAGATAGGTATTGGTCCTGTAATCCAAAATGCATTGGAATATGGGGCCTGGTGAATACACCTGGGTAAGGAACGTAGAGATGAATTCTTTATCCGGGTGGAGGTCTCGGATGTATGGATAAATAGTTGATTTATTGTCCGTGCCTGCCATGTTAAAATTTCAACCTAAGAAATTGTAAATAAAGATTATGCCTGTTTTGATTCCAACCGGAGTTTTACAACAAAACCCATGCTTTTCATGATAACCCAGCAATGGTTTCCCGAGATGTATTTAATTTCACCTTCCTCTTCTTCGAATCCGAATTCTTCCATGCTAATCCTCTGTCCGGGCCTTAGGTGTTTTACTTCACTGGATAATACTTTCCCTTGTTGTAATGATTCTTTTAGCGCGTCTACCTCCTGTTGACTTACGATAGCTGGTTTCCCATCCCAAAATAAGTACCTTACCGTATTGGGACATTCAAATATACGCCGTCGTTTCGAAACTGGTAACGATACCAAAACCATAGAAGGTAATACAGGAACATCGATTTTCTTTTTCCGGTCGCTCCATTGTCTGACTTCACGGCGAACCGGGCAGTAACATTCTATACCCATTTCATTCAATTGGGTGGCTACCTTTTTTTCTGCGCGTGGTTTGGTATAAACTACGTACCAATGCTTTGGTTTGTCGTCCGAAGTGATGTCCATATCTTGTGGTTGTTTTCGTTTGGTGTTACATTATTTTTTATTCAAATTTTGCCTTCAGATTTTACTAGTTTTATCAATAAGCACTTTAGTACTAATAGGTCGGGTACGCTAGTTTTAAATGGTATTTTTCTACTATCAGGCCTCTGCAAAATCCCATATTTTTTCAATTAAGGATATGGCTCCGCCATTGTCAGTCCCATTTAATTTCTTTTCAAATGGGAAAAACACTTTTAGGGCAAAGATCTTTTGAACTTTTGCCGAACCTACCTGTATTGCATACAACTGCCTTTCAATCAAATTTCCTTTGATATGGCTTAGCTCTCACAATACAACAATACTTGTTGGTCGAATATAAGTACGGATGGAATTGATTACAAGGGTAATCAATCTGGTAGTTGTACAAAATTAGATTTATTTAGGTGTTTTTTTGTACAACTGAGTACATAGGGTTACTCATATCTTCCAAACTTAACGAAAGCAAACTGAAACGATTATAACCTAATATTTCCATGCAAACTTTCGTTTTAACTACTTAAATTTAGTATTTCTTATCAGAATGCAAAAATTTTTAAAATTTTATTAATTTAATATTTGTGAGAAACTTTTGTAAAATTTTGAATTTCAATGGAAAATGAAATAATTTATTATTGTCTTTTTCAGTCAATTTAATATCTGCTTTCAGACGGTTTTTTTTACCAGTAGATTACATTTTTATCTCAAAAACACGGGCAATAGATAACAAACCTTTTGTTGCCAGCCATTATAAGTGAGTAATAGCTGGAAGTATTCTAACGGGTCTATTCTTTCAATTAGTACGGTGTATTTTTTGTTTCTTTTGTATTCCTATTGCCGGATGGGAAAGTTAATTGGCTATATCTTTTATATCTTTTGACTTTTTAATCGCTGTTTTGATATTGGAAAAAAACGATTAAAAATCCTTTTCTAAAGCTATGGGGGAGAAAAGTGTAATAAAAGTTTTAACCTTCCCATTGTTTTGTGTTCCGACAATTAAAGATTGTTCTTCAACGGTATTTATTCGGGGTTGCTGTTCATATGTAATTGTTTTATTAGTTAATTGAAATTTCATTTCCGTCCGATTAGATTATTAATAAAATCGGACCGTTGCGATAAATTGCAATTTTTAACGCTGTAAATGTATTCTATAAATTTTATTGATGCAATACCCCAAAATGCGTATTTTTCGCTGCTGCAAAATCAGATTATGAGAGGATAGGAGGTTGTATATATCAAATCATGGGTTCTGCAACCTGGAGAGTTGTATAGAGAATTGTTTCTGTCATAAATTTTGCAATGGGCAAAATGAATGGCCAGAAACGAATCGGTTATTTTATTTTTCCCCTGGGTTAAAACCCAGGGCAGGTCCGGATTGAAGCCTGGTCTGGTCCGGATTGAGACCCAGTGTTGATTCGGGTTGAACTTCAGTTCTGCAAAATCAGATTATGAGAGGATAGGAGGTTGTATATATCAAATCATGGGTTCTGCAACCTGGAGAGTTGTATAGAGAATTGTTTCTGTCATAAATTTTGCAATGGGCAAAATGAATGGCCAGAAACGAATCGGTTATTTTATTTTTCCCCTGGGTTAAAACCCAGGGCAGGTCCGGATTGAAGCCTGGTCTGGTCCGGATTGAGACCCAGTGTTGATTCGGGTTGAACTTCAGTTCTGCAAAATCAGATTATGAGAGGATAGGAGGTTGTATATATCAAATCATGGGTTCTGCAACCTGGAGAGTTGTATAGAGAATTGTTTCTGTCATAAATTTTGCAATGGGCAAAATGAATGGCCAGAAACGAATCGGTTATTTTATTTTTCCCCTGGGTTAAAACCCAGGGCAGGTCCGGATTGAAGCCTGGTCTGGTCCGGATTGAGACCCAG
>NZ_JAJSLW010000009.1:253045-274402 GCF_021729145.1 Membranihabitans maritimus
GAGGTTGTATATATCAAATCATGGGTTCTGCAACCTGGAGAGTTGTATAGAGAATTGTTTCTGTCATAAATTTTGCAGTGGGCAAAATGAATGGCCAGAAACGAATCGGTTATTTTATTTTTCCCCTGGGTTAAAGCCCAGGGCAGGTCCGGATTGAGACCCAGTGTTGATTCGGGTTGAACTTCAGTTCTGCAAAATGAGATTATGGGAGGATAGGAGGTTGTATATATTAAATCATGGGTTCTGCAACCTGGAGAGTTGTATAGAGAATAGTTTCTGTCATAAATTTTGCTATGGGCAAAATGAATGGCCAGAAACGAATCGGTTATTTTATTTTTCTCCTGGGATAAAACCCAGGGCAGGTCCGGATTGAAGCCTGGTCTGGTCCGGATTGAGACCCAGCGTTAATTCGGGTTGAACTTCAGTTCTGTAAAATGAGATTATGGAAGGATAGGAGGTTGTATATTTTAAATCATGGGTTCTGCAACCTGGAGAGTTGTATGGAGAATTGTTTCTGTCATAAATTTTGCAATGGGCAAAATGAATGACCAGAAACGAATCGGTTATTTTATTTTTCTCCTGGGTTGCTTCAAGAGTATCTTCCTATTTGACACATATTAATCCCTTATATTTGGCGGGTTTAATCCATTCTATAGTGTTCATGCTATCTCTCCATTCCAAATGGCTGAAGTAATATATTTACAGCAAGATTACCCCTGATTTAGTAATGTTGGCCAACAATTTTTATGTCGGGAATAGGTTGGCAAAAGTAGGTGAGTAAAAAAGGGGACAAATCAAGGCTTGGTGTTAGTTTGAGAGGGCTGGTAAGTAAGGGGAGTGTGAAAGCCAAATATTATATCTTAATTCTAAACATATATGTTTTATTTCTTTATTTTATATTGTGCTGACTGTATGCATGTATCTAATATAAAGTGGAGATGTTTCCCGTAATCGCTGCAAAAGAGCAAAGAAAATGGTCACAATTCTGAATTTCGGAATGTCAAATTATAAATGTTCTTTAATAATTACAGTGATCACAGACGCCTTTAATTACGAGATTTGCTTCTTCCGGTTTGTAGTTTTTGGGTAATTCTATGTCAGGTATTTGATACTTTGGAAGGCATAATGTTTCATTGCACATTCTACAATGGAAGTGGAGGTGCATATCCTTTTCCAGGTTATCCCCTCTGAACAATGCATACTTAGGAGCCCCGGTTCCGTCATCAATACTATGTACCAAATTATTTTCCTCGAAGGTCTTGAGCGTCCGGTATAGGGTAATACGATCAGATTTGGCAAAAGTTTTTTCCAGGTCGGATAGGCTTATTGCAATATTTTGCTTTGAAAGCTCTTCCAAAACCAGTAGCCGCATAGCTGTCGGCCTGATATTTTTTTGTAGCAGGGTGTTTTCGTATTCATTCATTATAGGATAAATGCCTGGTCTCTAATATTGGTTTAATAAATAGTGGATAAATAGGAAAGTAAAATGTCGCCTGGTTTGGGAATGAAATGATACTTCCTTTCCCTTAGTCTGTTTTTCATGTGATCAGTTGCCATTTTCATTTCATTCTAGTTTACAAAGTTTACGAGCTTTTCATCTATAAAAAAAAGCCATTCCTTCATATTGAATAGAATGGCTTTATAGTAGTAGGAAGCTTCTTTATATTCCTTTATGCGCAATATTCATTAAACGCATTTTTTAATTCATCCGCAATCGCATAGGCTGTTCTTCCTTCGATTTGGTGTCTTTCAATCATGGTAACCAGTTTACCGTCTTTAAATAGTGCAATTGAAGGGGATGAAGGTGGATAAGGGAGTAAAAATTCCCGGGCTTTACCGGTAGCTTCCCTGTCCACACCCGCAAAAACGGTAACCAATCTATCCGGCTTCTTATCATTGCCCAGGGAAAGTTTGGCTCCTGGCCGCGCATTCGCTGCGGCGCAACCACACACGGAATTTACAACGAGTAATAGAGTTCCTTGTGTATTTTCTATGGCATCGATAACATCCTCCGAACTTGTCAATGATTCAAACCCGAAATCAGTGAGATCCTTTGCCATCGGGGCTACTAAATCTGGTGGATACATATTTGTCTTTTTTGTTTGTATTTAAATAATTGAGTTTATCAATTGTTTTGCAAAATTAAGAAAATTTTATCTATGCAGCGTACCGAATGGCACGCGATTTACCCGGGATGCCCCTTTTTACCCACGAGGCGTACCAAAAGGCCCGCGTTTTATCTGCGATGGACCTTCCTACCCACGGAGGGTACCAAATGGTAAACATTCCACCGGTTTATGGAAAAAGGGCAGTACATTCCGAATTCATGGGTAGTGGATACGTATCGTAATACATCATCCCATTTTTTATAAAGCTATATTTCATGCAATGGGCTGTGGCTTTTTGTCCCGCTAGAGACAAGGCATGGGGGAAAAAACGGAAATGGGTTGGTGTGCCGTCAGGTACGCGATAAATAAGAAACGATTATTTGCAGAATTAGTGGTAAATATGCAATTCCATTGTGGTGAATTATCTCAATATTAAAGCATTTCCCAACTTACAATTAGTCATTTATAATACTACTTTTTCTTTTTGAATATTACTTGTAGTTTTGCAACCGAAATAGAAGAAAATCGATGATAGACAAATTAAAACAAATAGAAATAAAGTTTCACCAGATTGAGGAAAAACTGACTGATCCTGAAATAATTGGCGATCATAAACGGTATGCTGATCTAAACCGGGAGTATAAAGAACTCAAGGAAATAGTGGATATTTCCAGGGAGTATATCAATATGTTGGATTCAAAAGAGGTGGCCCAGCAGATGATCGATGATTCTGATCCCGAACTCAAGGAAATGGGAGAAATGGAAATGGAGTCTATTACTGAGAAACTGGAGGAACTTGAGGGAGAAATAAAGGTTTTGCTTTTGCCCAAAGACCCAGATGACCATAAAGATGTTATCATGGAAATTAGGTCTGGAGCTGGTGGTGATGAAGCCTCAATTTTTGCAGGGGATCTCTATCGAATGTATAGTAAATACTTCGAGACCAAAGGTTGGAAACATGAAATTCTTTTCGTTAACGAAGGAACAGCGGGTGGCTATAATAAAATCGAATTTGAAGTTAGTGGAGAATCTATTTATGGATTTTTAAAGTTTGAATCAGGGGCTCACAGGGTCCAGCGGGTTCCTAAAACAGAATCCCAGGGTCGTGTCCACACTTCTGCTGCCACCGTAGTGGTTATGCCAAAGTTGGAAATGGAGGATGTGGATATAAAAAAATCTGACCTCAAAGTTGATACTTTTAGATCGAGTGGGGCCGGAGGGCAACATGTCAATAAGACTGAATCCGGCGTTCGCTTTACCCATTTACCCACAGGAGTAGTATCGGAAAGTACGGACGGGAGGTCACAAATTAAAAACAGGGAAATTGCACTCCAGCGTCTCTATCAAAAAATATACGAGAGCCAGAAACAGTCATATGAATCCGAACAGGCTGCCAAGCGAAAATCACTTGTCGGATCCGGAGACCGGTCGGATAAAATCAGGACATATAATTATCCCCAGAACCGCGTAACAGATCACCGCATTAATCTCACGCTCTATTCTCTGGACAAAATAATCGAGGGCGACCTGGATGAAGTAATTGAGAATCTTCGTATTTATGAAAATACGGAGAAAATGAAAGAGCTGGAGTAGGAAGTTGGGGTATTGTGACATTTGTTTTATACCCGGAGCCAATAAATGACTTTCCATTTGCATAGCATTTTATAGTCTATATGGTATCGTTTCTTAAAACGTAAGATTATTGGGAAGGATGATTAAATACCATTCCTTCTGAATATTGGTGGGTAAGTTTTCAAATCCAATCCGCACATTTAATTGCCTTCATTTACCGGTGTAATGATTCTATCATAGGCAAACCATACGTCTTGCGGCCTTCACTAAGCTATTTATTAGCCGGAACCATCATTGTTCAGTGGCTTACCTTCCCCATTGGACTATGTGTGGGATACCATTCCTCTTGGGGCCTGATAGTTGAAATAAAAGAACCGGGTCGAGAAAATTTTTGGTTTCTGGGATAGCCTCTCCCCCGAGCCCGGTTTATTTTTGAAATGCTAAATTAAATTATTTTGTAATATATCAAAAACTACGCCAAATTTCTTTTTAAGATATTTGATTCTGATTTCTGATCTTGCTAAAAAAAAGGAGAGGTATATGAGGTAAATAGAATGTGCATTTCAGCAATAAACCAATAGAAGTGTTAAAAAAATAGTAGAATTCGTTTTATTATTGTTTTGGGATAATAGAAGGGAAGTACTACCTACTCCAGGTTCGCATCAGACAAAATCTGAATCCTTCCACTCTTTCCTAAGTTCCTTGAAGTCATCAAGGTCAATTTCCTGATCTTCAGTTTTTTCACGCGGAGAATCCCAATCGTCAATATCATCTTCATACTCTTGTTTGTCGGTATGATAAATATCTATTGCTTTGTGAATGATGGAGATCGTCCACGGTATAGCTACTAAAAAGAATACAAATGAAGGAACCCCTGTCCGAGAAAAAAGAAAGGCAAAGAATATCAACATCAAAACAAATGAAACCAAACTTTTTTGAAATTCTTTTACTTGTTCTCTTCGTGTTTTTAATTTTGAACTTTTTGATTTGCGTTTACCCATTAAACCAAGTTTAGTTCTTAAACGAATTATTAATTAATATCGTTCAAATGTATAGATTTTTGTAAAAAATGTCCTGACAAACCTCCTAACAGTCCAATAATTCCACCTAGAATGCCAGCAAAAATCACCAACGTTTTGCCATTTGCCAAGCCGAATAATTGGGCTATTCGCGAGGATAGGATTCCACCATTTCCTGTATCTGTAATTAATGCTGCAGTTAACCATACTATGGCTATCGTGACAAATGAGATAATAGCCTCCATCAAAGTATTGTTTAGTGGTAGAAATGCCCCAAACAAAAAAGGAATTATAAAAGAAAATCGCCAATCCAGGTAGAAACTACACAACCAGCTTCCGCATATAATAAATACTATTTTTAATAATTTTCTCATAAAGGGGTAAAAGTGATGGTATATGGGATTTTATTCTTAATTTTTTCGGGTTTGTTTTTCAATTCGACTGTATAATAGTTTCCCTCATACCATGTGTCAATAAAATTGTCATAGAATTTCGACCCTGGGTTACCTGATTGTCCGCCCGGGTATACCACCCTGGCCATCGTGCTATCTCCTTGTAATTGTACTATCATTTTCCAACTGGGCCCATTGGTTCGCGTAATGGCATTAATGGTATTCCCATTCCCCCCGGTAAATAGGTTTCGATGGGAAAATGTAGGAATTTTTAGCAAATGATCTATAGATAATGGTGAATATCTACCCCATTCCTTTGAAGTTTCATTAAGATTATTAAATTTTTGTAGAGCTATTTTCCAGCTTTCTGCCAGTATTTGACTTGCATTTTCTTTTACATTTTTTGTAGAAACCTTATCAAAAATCGGATCTCCGGGATCTTCTAGTAATATTTCATTTAACCTCCATTCTTCCGGGCGTATGATCTCATTTTTATCTGCATCAGTTAATTCGTCAAAAGTTTGCGTTATTACTTCCTCAATCCAGAACTCACTAAGAATGGGGAGAGGACTTTCAGCGATATAATTATAGTCCCAATTAGCCATTTTTTGGATCCAGGGTTCCTCTTGAATATTGATGGGAAGGGATTTTATAAAAACAGGTAGTAATTCAGCGGCTTTTAGATTGTAAACGCTGTTTTGTATGTTTTCTACATCTTTTATGGTGATAGAAGTATAATTTTGTATTAGGTTTGAAATAGTTCTTCCCCGGTATTGATCAAATCGGCCGGAGTAATAATATGGATAGTTTTTATAGGTAGGCCATTCATTAGCAGATACAATATAATTTTCAGGTGGATTTACAAAACCAGGTAAATCTGATTGTGGGATAAACCCAGTCCAGTCATTTGTTGTTTTACTGCCATCGCGCGCAAACCGTCCGGCCCCGTCTTTCCTTGTTGGAAATTTTCCCTGTACGGTAAGGGCGATAGAATCCTCATCGGAAGCAAATATTATGTTCTGTCCGGGAATGTAAAAATTTTGGATGGCTTCCTGGTATTCCTGAAGATTGTTGGCTTTCATCAGACCAAAAAGCATAGCGAAATCACAATGGGTATCGGGATAATGACTAATCCACTTGACTGCAATGTCTGTGGAATCCGTCTGATCAGAATATACAATCGGTCCCCAGTGGGTGTCCCATATTTTTTCGATATGTGTATCATTCCCTTTGACTTTTATATTTTCAATTCTTTCACGGGCATTTTCGACCTGATTGTCAATTATATACTCTCCTTTATCTTTATTTTTCCATTGAATGGTATAGGCGTCGATAACGTCGATGGACGCATTGGTCAGGCCCCAGGCAACATGGTCATTAAAACCGATGACTATTCCGGGCATTCCTGGGACGGAAACACCATAAACATTAATTCCTTCGCTATTAAGATGATTTTCATACCAAATGGACGGAAGAGAAAGGGGCAGGTGGGGGTCATTGGCTAAAACAGGAAGTGAATCCTGTGTCAATACCGCCCGCAATGCCCAATTATTACTTCCAATATTGGGCTCTTGTTCTGATGAGAATTCTATATCAAAATAATCTTGCACAGCGTTGGGCGAGAGGTTATTTTCCTTTGCAGGCAGTGGGTATGTCGAACTATCCGTAATAATAGGTCTGTGTTTCCGGGGGAATTCAGGAAAAAGATGAGAGAAATTACTCTCCCCTAATTGTTTGAGTACATGGCTGTATTTCAAATCCTCCATTCTCAGATTGAGGGTGGCGGATAGTGAAATTGTAATGGATGCTGTTTTTTCCAATGACCATTTTTGCGGGGATTCATTCAGTAATTTGTATTCGATTGGATAGTTTTTGGGAGATAAATTATCTATGTAATAGTTGACACCTGATGTGTATGCCTTTATCAAGTCTATCATGTCGGGATGCCTCTTCCAACTGTACAATTTACTTTTCACTGCTTTGGGGAAGTCAATTTTGCGGGAAAAAATATCTTTTTCCAATGTAGCGGGACCAAGTATTTCGGACAATGTACCCATAATAGACCGGCTGGTAATATCCATTTGGAACAGACGGTTCTGGGCATGTAAATACCCCTGAACAAAGAACATATCCCGGTTGGTCTCTGAAAATACATGAGGTATCAATCTATTATCAAAATATACTTCTGAACTATCAGCTAATCCGGGGTGTGTAAAGAAACTGTGCGTTCCCGATTTTCCGGATTCGGCTTGTGCCCAAAATCCTGTAAAGGGATTTAGAAATTTGCCAAAAGGCGGGATGGTAGTTGATCCGAATTTTAGCGGATTGGATAATATAATTAGTAAGCTAATGCTTATCGAAATTATTATTATAAATTTCCAGATATTTTTCATTGAATTGAAATATACTGTTGATAGCTAAAAGTAAAAAAATCTAGTGGATTTCAAAGGATGATTTTTATAACCCTGGTCCCAACCGTACCGATAAAAAATAATATTTCTGCAGGAATTCCCTATAATTTAGTTGCCCGAAGGAGGAGTTATACCCAGTAGATTATAGGATGTAGCCTAAATTTGAAATGGATTTTCTGTGAGCATGAGGCAAAAAACGCCCCGAGGTATCCCACAGTGCAATTAAGGTAAGGGACAAAGCTAATTAGATGGCAAATATTTCCCGCTGATTTACGCTGATTTTCGAAGATAATCATTGAGTTTCTGCGATAATCCTCGATATCTGCCCTACGGACCACTTTGTGGCGGGTCGTTGGTACAGATCTAAAATTAACGTGAACTCGACGAATAATTGTTTCTGGCATCAATTTTGCGAAAAAGGCAAAATTTAATGCCAGAAACAATGTTTTCACTTGTTTTCCACCCTGGGTTGACACCCAGGGTTAGGTATATTTCGCTTCCCGACGATTTCATGTCGGGACAAGCGCTTCAGAGCTCTTATTTTCTCTGTCGAACTCACGTTAAAATTAACAATATATTGCGTGCGGTAGATACGCTGCAGAAGATCAATTGAGTAAGATTTTACCAGAATAAATTGTTAAAAAAAGATGTGTACCAACGTTACGAGGAGGGCAGGTTGCGCAGAGAATTTGTTAAATTTAGACAAGTTGTTATAGTGCAATTGGTATAAGATACATCAATTATCCAATAGATTCCTGTTTTGAAACAATGGATTAATTGGCAAACCCTTTTCTGCTTACATGCGGTAAGGCTTTCTGTACCGCTAACAATAATTGGTATCTGTCCGGCCTCATACGATTCTTTCGCAAAATATATTTTTTGGAATATTATTAATAAAAACTATATTTAAATACCTACTTTATATTAGGTGTTTTAAGAATAGTAAACGATCTGATTGAAATGAAAGAATTTTTACCCCATAATTATCAGTCTTTATTAAAATTTGCAGAGGAAAATGCTTTTAAATATGCGGAAGCCGATCCTTTTCCCAATATTTATTTTGATAATTTTTTTCGCGAAGAAATGTTGGATGGCATCCTGGAAGAATTTCCCGATCTTGAAAAAAGACGTGAGATTCATTACAGTAATCCCAACGAGGAAAAATTAGCTACGAAGGGGGAATTCTCCTTTGGTCCCAACACAAAGAAATTAGTACATTTTCTTAATTCCCAACCTTTCCTGGAATTTTTGCAGAAGTTAACCGGGATAAAGGAAGCCCTTATACCGGATCCCTATTTCGAAGGAGGTGGTTTTCATGAAATCAAAAGAGACGGTTACTTAAAAATTCACGCTGATTTTCACAAGAACCGGAGAATGAATTTAGACCGAAGACTCAATTTACTTGTTTATTTAAATAAGGATTGGGATGAAGAATATGGGGGTTATTTTGAACTGTGGGATAAAGATATGGAAAACTGTAAGGTGAAAATTGCCCCGTTTTTTAATAGGGTAGCCCTTTTTTCGACTACGGATAAATCATTTCACGGCCATCCCGATCGATTGAACTGTCCGCCCGATCGCAGCCGAAAATCCCTGGCGCTGTATTATTATACCAACGGAAGGAGTGATTCCGTTGACAAGGTTACCGGCAGCCGAATAACGACGACGTTCGTATCGAGAAAATCCCGGGATAATACCAAAATGAAAGTGTATAATACAGCGGTAAACCTAGCCAATGAAATTCTTCCTCCCATCGTAGTGAAGTCGATTAAAAAACTGAGGAATAAATAATACTATTTTTACTTTTCTTAATGATATCTTAATAATGGTATTCTATTCATGATATTTTGATGTATATTTTCTTTGACAATGAAGTTGTTTTTAAACGGCTTCAATGTAATGATTTAAGGGAAAGTCGGTCGACCTGTATTAAAAGCTTTATTAAAAGGATTTATACAGCCAACTGAAATAAATCAATTGTGAATGATTAAATACCAATTTGCCGGAAAATTAAAAGAAGTTTCATTTTATATTTTCATCTTTTTTTTCCCGGTTGCCTGCATAAGGGATGAAGCTAGTCAAGGGATTGAGCCCTCCAAAGCAATTTCTACGTTCGAAATTGCTGAAGGATTTGACATTGAACTCATAGCCAGTGAGCCTTTGATAGGTGATCCTATAGCCATGGAAATTGATGAAAACGGTACGATGTATGTTCTGGAGATGCATGGTTATCCTATGGATCTTAGTGGTTCCGGTGTAGTAAAAATATTGAAGGATACTAATGATGACGGGAAGCCGGATGCCAGTGAGGTATTTGTTGAGGGTTTGAGGTTACCAACGGGAATAATGCGGTGGAAAAATGGGGTAGCCGTTACAGATCCTCCGAATCTTTTGTACTTTGAAGATAAGGACCAGGATGGAAGAGCGGAAGTCCGGGACACTATATTGACAGGTTTTGCACTTTCGAACCCACAGCACAATTTCAATACACCAAAATACGGAATTGACAACTGGATTTACGTGGCCAATGAATCCGTGTATACCGCCAAGGTTTTTCCCGATCTTTTCGGGGGCGAAGGAGGGGATGTCTTTTTTACGGATTTTCCCGATGGGCCGATATTACCCAACAACGCCATGGGACGAAGTGTAAGACTCCGTCCCGATAAAGTTCTATTGGAAAATTTGTCAAGTTATACCCAATACGGTCATACATTTGATAAATGGGGACGCCATTTTTTGGTCAGTAATGCCAATCATATTTTTCACGAGGTGATTCCGGCTAATTATCTTTCCCGAAATCCCAATCTCCTTGTTGCCGACGCTACGGAGTCAATTGCTGAACACGGCCAGGCTGCCGATGTATTTCCAATCACGGAAAATCCGAGGCACGAATTGTTAACGGACCTGGGGGTATTTACATCTGCTTGCGGGATTACGGCTTATTTGGGCGGGAGTTTCCCGGAAGAATTTGAATCGATGACTTTTGTTGCAGAGCCCGTGGGGAATCTTATCCATGCAGACCGCTTGCTTGAAAATGGTGCTACCTTTACTGCTTCCAGGGTATATGAAGAAAAGGAGTTTTTAGCTTCAAGGGATAGTTGGTTTCGGCCGGTAAGTATGAAAATTGGCCCCGACGGTGCATTATACGTAGTGGATTATTATCGGCAAATCATTGAACATCCCGAATGGATGGCCGAGGATGTAATAGAGTCCGGGGAATTGTATAACGGTACCAACCAGGGGCGAATTTACCGAATTTCTGCTCAAGGAGACCGGGGGATGGATTGGATGGGAACCATAAAGTTGGGGAAATTGAGTAGTCAGGAATTGGTGGATAAATTGTCTGATCATAATATATGGTACCGCTTAAATGCACAAAGGCTTTTGGTAGATAGAAATGAGAAGTCCGTAATCCCATTATTAAAGGAAAAACTTAGAAGTGAAGAAGCAGCCGTAGGAAAATTACACATCCTGTGGACTTTGGATGGACTGGAAGGTCTGAGTGAGAATGATATTCTTTTGGGATTGAATGACCCGGAACCCGGTATCAGGGAAAATGCCATCAAATTATCAGAAGGTTTTTTGAGTGGCGATAGTGAATTGACAGTAAGTCTTTTGGGATTGAAGGGTGATCCCAATGGTCGCGTACGATTCCAATTGCTTTGTACATTGGGGGGATTATCCGGAAAGGACGCAGCAAAGGCACGTGAAGATATTCTCTTTAACGATATTGATGATTCGTGGATTCAGATAGCCGCTTTGTCGGCACCGGATGAAATGCAGGGAGGGTTAATGGAATCTGTACTGAGGAGGTTCAAAGCCGGTGAAAAATCACACCGTTCCCTGGTTGAAAGGCTTAGTTCGATGTTAGTAGCTTCTGGTAAATATGAAGAAGTTAAAAGCCTAATCGGAAAAGTGATATCAGGCACCGGTCGAGACACTGAAATTTGGGGTGAAGCAATAGTACACGGATTGGTAATGGGATTTAGAAATGTTGACTTTGATAACACTGAGTTTTCGGATCAACAAGCCGGTATTGTCAGTGTCCTTTTTGAAAAGAACAGAAGTACCGGACTTAAAGAGGCATTTGTTGATTTATTGAGAATAATGAATTTTTCAGGGGGAAGCTATAGTGAAAACGATAAGGGGAAAGCTTTGGCCCTGGTAGAGGAAGGTTCCGGGAATGTGGAACAGAGAGTGGTTGCCCTCCGGTTTTTATCTATGTTTGCTACCGATCAAGCCGCTGGTATTTTCAAAGATCGACTTACCCCGAATGAACCTACCGAAGTTCAACTGGCTTCCCTTGAAGCACTGGGCGGTATACCCGGGACGGGTAGTTGTGAGTATTTCCTGGAAAATTGGCAGGTATTAACTCCTGAATTAAGAGATCGCGCTATCGATATGTTTATTAAAAGTGAGGAGCGTATGCATTTGTTGGTGGAAGCAATGGAAGGTGGGATCGTGGATCCGGCTTCTGTAGGGTGGAGAAGAAGCGTAGAAATGATGGCCCAGCAAGAGAATGAAGACATGCGGAATCGGGCCAGGGCTTTATTTACCGGTAATTCAGGGGAAAATGACCGGGAAGAAATTATTGAGGAGTATAAATCAGCTCTTTCCATGGAAGGAGATGCCGGAAGTGGTAAAATTATATTTGAGAAAAATTGTTCTATTTGCCATCAATTTGGGGGAAAAGATGGAATTGCCTTTGGTCCCGATCTGAAGACTATTAAAAACAGAAGACAGGAATCCATATTAAAAGATATTTTAAACCCCGGATTATCTATTGCAGATGGGTATGATATGTGGAATGTAGAACTGAAATCTGATAAAGTAGAGCAAGGTATTATTGCCAGTGAAGCTACCAATGCGTTGACACTTCGCAAAAATGGTGGGGAGGAATCAGTAATTCCCCGTAATGATATTAAATCATTAAAATCTATGGGGATGTCTTTAATGCCGGTTGGGTTGGAAAATCAAATATCCATTCAAGAAATGGCAGATTTACTTGCTTTTATTAAATCAAATAAAAAATAGGAATAATGATTTATACAGTAAATGATATATTTTCTTATTTAAAAGGAAGTTTGCTTATGGCCTTCTTGTTTTTATGTACCTTTTCTTTTTCTCAAAATGATAGTCCGATCAGTGGGAGGGAACTGGTACAGCCCGACCCTGATGGTACTTTTTCACTAACAGCAGAAACGGGTGAAGGGATGGGCCCCGGGATCAAATATATGCCCGAGTGGCGGGCCTATGGTTGGTTTACGGCGGAAGATCGGGTAGAATGGAAAGTCAATGTAACTTATGGCGGTGAATATGAAGTTTATATGGAATGGTCTGTATCCGATGAAGAAGCCGGAAAAGAATTCTTATTGGAATTAAAAGGGGATTCCCTCTCGGGAAAGGTGGACAAATCTGGTTCATGGGAGACATATAAGATTGTAAGTATAGGGAAAGTACGCCTCGAAAAAGGGATCCAGGATGTTGTTTTCAGGCCCAAAAACCGGTTCCCGGGAGAGGCTTTGTTGGATTTACGGTATTTGCGGTTTTTGCCAGTGAGGTAATGGGTGTTTGATCAACAACTATGGTATTGATTAGATTGAAGTTTTATTGGTTGCAAATGATATATTCTATTATCATTTAGAATAGTTTCTTTGTGATCTCTCTCTTTGTGGAAATCAATGCCAGAAACGATGCTTTTACTTGTTTCCCACTCAGGGTTAATTATATTTCGCTTACCGACGATTTTATGTCGGGATTCGTGCAGATCCTGGCGTGAACTCGCGGCCCGGCCTGGACGTCATCGCATTTATTAATCCTCCGAATTACAAACCTTCGGGATCGCCTGTACATGCACTTCAAAACTCTTATTTTCTGTCGAATTCAGGTTAGCATATTATATTTGTTATTACTTTCTTTCTACCCTGAAATTTAAAAAGACCTGCACCTCCATTCCTCAAGGAGTAAGGAGCACAGGTTGATAATAAACCAAAATCTTTAATTAAAATGACTGGAAAATCTTTGAAAGTCGCCATCGTGCATTCCCGTATTTCTAACACGGATTTCTAAGACCAGTTTCATGTATGCGGAAGTGGGGACCTTCAATATTTTGTCATAAGAAAAGCTCTTACTCCATCTTGACAAGTTTTTCAACTGATAATCTTTCACCTTGTACGGTAAGTTGAATGGTATAAACCCCGCGCGGTACAGAAGAGATATTAATATTGGTTTGCGATTCAAAACTTCCCTTCCGGATAAACCTGCCCGATAAATCCCATATACTGTATTCAACGGAATTTTTTGAATCAACTTCTATCCTAAAAATTCCATTAGATGGATTGGGGTATATTTTCGAAGTTATTCTCTTACTGCCTATTAGGGGAGGAGTCGGTAAAGTAGAGATTCCGGAATCAACATTTACCGTTAATGAATCTTCTACGGCCGGAATGGGTACCAGGGTTATTAATCCCAGGTCTGCAACCGTATCCCCGATAATAGTCAGTGAATCCAGAAAGCCTGCACTGGAAAATACGGAAGGTTGCCGGACTGAAAAGCCGTCGGGTAGGTTAATCTCCAACTGATATATTCCTTCCTGTAACGGGGAAAAGAATATTCTACCTTTTTGACCGTGCCAATTGTCGGTAGTTAAAGAATCTATCAAATCAAGAGAGTCTAGGGGGTTGTATTTCATGAGCTTCACGGGAATCTCATTGGTTCCGGCACCCTGGATAAATCTTGCATTTTGAATGTCATGCTCTTTCCCTATCGATAGTTTAATTTCGCCAAAATCAGATCTGCTTGAACCATTGATATTTATATATTGATCCCTATAACCAATATTTCCTGAAGGATCTATTGCTATCCATCTTCTGATTAATGAAATTGTATCTCCGGATAAAGGGGCCAATTGTGGAATTGAATATACCGTATCCCATTTTACAGAATTACAAATATCAATTATTTCTACCTGATCATCAACAGGAGGCAATTCTTTCCATGAGCTTATAGTAATATCGTTGGGAAATGACCTGAAAACCGGAGGGTCCAGGTCGTATAACGCGAGATAATAAGTAAATGAATACGACTGACCACATTCATTTGTCACCATATACTCGTATTCAAAGAGTGACATTAAACCGTGTTCCGAGGAGTCTTCTTCTGATGGTAATTCCAGCCGGTAAAGATTGGTACGGATGTTTGCATTGGGATCCCTGCCTGCATTCAGGTCTGAACCCAAAATTTCGAAGGGCAAACAATCAATGATGTGAAGCGTATCCCCTGATGTGAGTCCAATCATATGTTCAGCCACAGGAGTAAGGTCTTGTTTGAGTTCTCCATCGTAGATTATAGTTTGTTCGAAAGCAGCAGCGTTCCCGGAAGGATCTGTAATCGTCCACTTTCTCAAAATATTAAATCCGCATTCGACATCTGTTTGTATCTCTTCAAAGTTAATTTCTGCTGAACAATTGTCTTCATAACCTATAGGGAATATTGCCGGAACATCACCGGGATTATTGATCAATACTGTGGGGTCTGGTGTGGATGTAAATTCCGGTGGAATATGATCTAGTATCCGGATATTCGCTTTTTTGATAATCGTGTGATCATCGTTTGTGGTGACGGTAATCGTTACTTCATTATCGCCCAGATCTTCACAGTCAAACGTCAATGGGCTAACATCAAAGTTTTTGACATGACAGTTCCCAGATAGCCCGGTTACAATTTCATTAGTCATTACAGATGCCATTCCATTTTCATCTAAAATCAATGTCGTATCATTCACTGGAATATCAAGCTCCCCTTCGTCTTTAGCGACGATGTAAAAAGCTCCATACGAAGAAGTCTCCATTTCCACATAAGGTGTATTGGCCAAAGTCCCGTTACCCGTAATTTTGTATTCGATCCGACAGCTGTTGAGTGCTTCTCCACAGGATTGCTCGGTCCTGATAATCGTAAAGTCTGAAATAGCCGATGTTTCACTACTTCGGCTGATGAGGTTATTAGCTTCAGAGGAAGTAAAATACAACCGGATTTTGGCTGTTCCGTTAGATGTAGTATTAATGTTAAAACTACGGTCGAGGTAAGGTGTATAGTCATCGAGTTCCCTGTTCTCCGAACTCACGAAGGCGCTGGCGGTTACATTCCCCACTGTACCTTCCAGAGGTTGTATGGACGCAATAAGTATTCCGTCATTATTGTATAAGTGGTGCCATTCTGCATAGCCTCCATAGCCTACATCTACAGTTTCTGAGGAAAGGCATTCGTCTTTATCATCCGTTTTAGTAAAATTCCCGTCACAAGCTACCAATGCTTCCCATCCGAATCCATCAGTATAGTTACCGGAATGAAATTTGAATGTCAGATCACCGGTACTACCGTGGAATAATTCCCCGGTTAAATTATCTGCGCACCAGTATGGACTGCCATCACCTGAATTTATAGTATTGCTTTCAAAAGAGTTCCCGTTGTAAATCGATAAAAAATCCTCACAACCGTAGATACTGTTTTCATCAATATCTGCTTTGATAAAAAGGACGTATGGATCATTTCCTGAATACCGGACAGCATAATCTTCAAATTCACTGTAATCACCCTCTTTCCCCCCGGTGTCTGTGAACAAACGGTCAGTACAATTGGCGTCTGAAATGGAGGGTTGAGAACTTGTTCTTACTTTTATTTTTTCCCATTCTCCTTCTGATTCATTACAATCAGGTTTGATATAGATCTCGTATTCTGTATTAGGAGTCAACCCGTTAATTAGTAAATAATAAATTCCTTGATTTAAGGAACTCTCATCAACCTGGGACGGGGAAACAGTGATACCTTCTGTGTCCGGATCAAAGCCTTCCTCACCGTATTTGATAATCCAATCCGTAAAGTCGGGTTGATAGTACCATGAAATACGTATTTCCCGGTCCGTATCATCATTGTAATTTAAAAGTTCGATTGGTGGGCAACTCGAACAATTGAGTTCCACTTCCACCTCCCCGGTTTCATACGATTCATTTCCCTGAATACCCACATACAGGTAATATTGAACGCCGGATTCCGAATCGAATGAATAGTTTTCATCACCATCTTTTTTGAGACAGATAATTTTGTTCAAACCAGAACATGTACCTTTTGCCAGATATCCGTTAAAATCCAGATCATCAGATGTCTCATCATTTTTTATATCAATGGTCAAATGATCCCCAGTCCCTTCGAATTGATACCAAACGCCCCTTCCTATATCGCAAATAGCATCGTCCAGATTGTCGGTAGTCCTTTCCGTATCCCAACTGGTTGGATATCCGCAACTCAATGTCGATGCTTCTGCACAAATATCTCTGTAATTTGTCGTTCCGTAATCTCCACAAGATACATCCATATCAAATGTAACGTTTTGCGTTGAACGACCTTGGTCATATGAAATATAGATATAATACATTTCTCCCCCGTATGCTGTAAAAACTACAGGATCGTTGTTGAGCTTATCAATAGAATAACAGGATACGGTAGCATCAAAATTGCAATTACTTCCCGCAACAATAGAAACATTCAAATCAAAATCAGCTAATGGGGAATCGCTATTATCATAATTGTCAAAATCCAATTTTACTTCTTTCGTTGACCCACTATTTGTATATTTATACCAAATACCTCCTTCGGTACTACTTACACACGCAGCCAATTCCTGTGGATAGGGAAATGATACGGTAGCACCTTTCAGTTGTTGGTCGCTGTATGAGCTCCCGCAGTTTATGGAGATGGCATTGGAGCAAAGGTCGTTGTCGATGGGATCTGTTATGGTTTCTGCAAACACGTAAGACCAATCCCCGTATTCTTCATCGTCGCATACGGACCGGATATATACATCGTATTGGGTATCCGCAGTTAGGCCGGTTAAGGTGTGACTGCTTCCTGTCACATCAGGTACTGAAGTTCCCCCTGAATTTACGTTAAATCCCACGGGGCCGTATTTGATTTCAAGTTCAGTCCCCGTACTTTGTTCAGTCCAACTGAGAGTTACACTATTCGCATCCGGATAATCACTAACCTGGAAATTATCCACCGGTCCGCAGCCTGCGGTTAAGTTAAGAGTGAAACTACCTTCATAAGCGCCTTGATAATCTCCTACAGAAAGATAATATGTAGTTCCATTTTCACTATTAAATGTAAATGACTCCCCCCCTTTGGTAAATACATTATCGTGACAGGAAACCTCTGATTTCCCGGAGCAGGAAGTCCCCTGAAATAATACGAGAACGCCATCTATATCTGAAGTTTCCATTTGGACTTTAACAGGATTTCCATTCCCTTCTAATGTATACCAAACTTCCTTCCCGGAACTACAATTACTTATAGTGGTTGTGGCTCCCTGAGTGGTGCCATTTTTGGAATCCCCAATGTCAATAGCGATGGCTCCACTACATTCATCATTAGAAATTGGTTCGAAGTCAGTTTGGAATTCATAAGGCCCTGCCCAGTCACTAAGATCATCAGTTCCACAAATAGCCCGGACATAGAAATCATATTCTGTGCCTTCATCAAGTCCTGTAAGGTTGGTCGAAGTATTTGTTAAATCAGGAATAGTGTTTCCTTCGGACTCAGCGTCAAAACCCTTTTCACCGTGTTTTACCTCCCATTCTAAAGCAGAACCGTTTTCAGTCCAGGATAAGTTAGCAGCTTCCGTGGTAATATTATCAGCAGACAATCCCGAAGGTTTGGGGCAGGTTATTTCTTCCGCTTCCTGGTAATGTACTGTAATTTCCCATGTATTGTTGAGGATCTTTTGATAATCTGTATTACAATCTGTATCATCAAATCCATACGTTCGATAGGCTTGAAGTTGGAATATTAATTCGGTGCCACCTGAGTAAACACCATTGGCGATATCCACTTCGGACCGGCTATATTCTTGTGTTCCTGGCTCGAAGCCACTTCCCTGGAACCAGGATTCAGCAGATGATTCATTCGTGAAATATATTCTCGAGTTTTGTTCATTGATAAAACCATAAAATGGTTCCCCGACTGCTTCTATCGAATATTCTACATCTATCCCCGTTACTTCATAAAATCCACCGGATGGTAATGTGATTGAAATTTCCCCCGAGCAATCATTATATAATCCATTATAATCCAATGGTAGGTCCCCTGATGAATAGGTGGCCATCAGTGTTTCCTGGGCGCGAATAACCGGGGAGTTTAACAAACAAATTGCAATAAAAAAAGGGAGTATAATTAATTTTTTGTTTCTACATACTTGGATTTTCATCTCAATGGCATTTAAAGGTAATGGGATTTAGCGTATAACACTGGCAAATTTATTAAGGAGATATGACTTTTTTGTACGTGGTAACACGTACGAAAAATGTTAAATTAAATTATTATGAAAATGATATCTTTTCTTTACTGAAAGATGTAAGAAAAATGTTTTTATTTCGTAATAAAGAATGGTGGTTTTAGGACTATATAAGCGTGTTGAACACGTATTACGTAATTTATTAATGCATATATCACTAATAATATTTAGAATATGCCATATCTTTATGTATTTAAATATTATATTCTCTATATGTTTTAAAATTATTTTATTAATTGTGGAAAGGATTTGTTAATATTACAAGTGATTTGAGATCTTAATAATAAAACCTAAGAACCTGAATGAACCGATTTAACCCCTGTAAATTCGGATGGTGGTATTGGAATGTAATACTAATTATTAGTGCAGCGCCTATCATTGGCATTTCACAGAATTTTCCTTTTGAATTACCAGAACTTCCTGAAGGTAAAAAAATACAGATATTTTATAATGTGGTGGTGAACGATCCATTGGATCCGTTAACTACCTCTTTTATAGGTCAACAGGATACGGTGTTTTATGGAAATGAGTTATTCCTTTTAAGCGATGATCCGGCGACTATGGCTGCTGATGATATTACATTGACTCCCGCATCTCAGTTTGTCTGTAATTCATTCGATGGTATTGTATACGTCGATCAATCAGCTGGAGCAGGGAGTAATGATGGCTCTTCCTGGGGTAATGCCTTTTTGAATTTGCAGGATGCTTTATTAGCTAAAATTATTTGTCCGGAGAATGTGGATACGATATTAGTGGCTGAGGGAACGTATTATCCTACGGATGACGGTAACAGGGATTCTTCATTTAATATTCCGGACAGTGTAGTGGTATTGGGGGGATTTCCTTCGGGAGGTTCTACATTGGCAGAACGAAATGAGTTGTGTGAATTATACCCCACGGTATTAAGCGGTGAAATCCAGGGAGATAATAACAATACCAATAATAGCTACCATGTGGTGTACACGGATCATGTCAGTGAAGCTACGGTGGTAGACGGTTTTGTGATTACCCTGGGATATGCACTTACCGGAAGTATTAATGCCCGGGGCGGTGGATGGTTTAATGACGGTTCGGGAGCGGGTCAATCTTCTAATCCCACCATACGGAATTGTACCTTTATTAATAATGAAGCGCATTATGGAGGGGCTTTATACAATGAAGGAGGGGTTGGTTCATCTATCCTGAATGGTGCCGGGGGCGAAGCATCCCCGGTTATTACAAATTGCCGGTTTGAAAACAACTTCGCAGCTACTTCCGGTGGAGCGGTTTATAATAGTGGATATCAAGGGATAAGTTCTCCTGTTATCATAAATTCTACATTCATCGGAAATACAACTCAAGATCGTGGTGGTGCCATAATGAATTATTGTATTTCTTATAACGATATCGACTCAGAATCTTCACCTGTATTTAATAATTGTGTATTTTCAGGGAATTCCGCTTCCTTAGGTGGCGCTGTATCTAATTGGAGTGAATTGGGTAATAATAGTAGCCCGGCTTACGCTCTGGTGAGGGCTTCCTTTGTCAATTGTGTGTTTTCCGGTAATTCGGCGGAATTCCAGGGAGGAGCATTAGATAGTTATTGCGATCACGGGACTGATTCAAGCCTTTTTGTCAATTGCGTGATTTCGGGCAATTATGCCGGTAACAACGGAGGAGCTATGCATCTTTTCGGAGATTTATCTATCCCGGAGATTATTAATAGTATATTCTACAATAATTCGGCTGGTTCGGGCAATCCTGTTTTTCATAATGGCAGTGCGAACCCATCGATCCAAAACTCCCTATTCGATGTGGATTTTGTTACGGTTAATCACAATATGGCTGTTTCGGATAACGGAGGGAATAAATTTGAAACGGAGCCTCTGTTTGCCTATGCCCCTGCGGCGTCTGCAGCACCTACTGCGGCAGGAGATTTCCGGCTGATGTCGGGTTCCCCGGCCATCGACATGGGAGATAATACGGCGAATATGGAAACAGAAGACCTGGACGGTCTTTCGCGGGTGTATAACGGGACGATAGATGTGGGAGCGTATGAGTGGCGGGAATACTGTAAACAAGATACAGTGTACCTGGATGAGAATGGCGAAGGAATAGCGGATGAGACGGAATTGGTAGGGGAGTTGCCTGAGTTTCCGGGCTGTGTAGTAGATACGGTGCTGGAAGTGCCTTCTGTCAGTTGTTCTGACACGGCCGTTTTGTATCATTTGTTTTTAATTAAGGACGAAATGGATACCGTACTTCGCTGTACGGATACTATATGGGTACTGGACACGATATCCCCGGTGATTGCTATGGAAGAAGTGGAATTGATGTTGGATAATGAATGTATGGCGACAATGCCGGACCTGAGCAGTTATGCCTCGGATAATTGTGGAGTGGAAAATTTTATACAGGACCCGGCTGTTGATGAGAACCTGGGTTTGCCCGGGGAAATAGTAATGGTTACGCTGACGGCAATAGATTCGAGTGGAAATGAAACGATAGAAACCTTTGATATAGAGGTACAGG